>JAZNGW010000047.1:0-23703 GCA_045576655.1 Bacteroidaceae bacterium | reverse complement strand
TCCCTGAGGGCGTACATTTAGGAGAGGTGGCAGAGTGGTCGATTGCACCGGTCTTGAAAACCGACGTACTGAGAGGTACCGGGGGTTCGAATCCCTCCCTCTCCGCAAGAAAAGGCATCCATTAGGGTGCCTTTATTGTTTGTGACATTTTGGTGGGAATCGTAGGGGAGTAATTTTCAAAGAAACAACCCAAAAATCCATGCGTCTTTTGATTTAGAATTAATGGACTTGCATTATTTTATGGAAAATAAAAAGCGCCAGACTGTGTTCTGACGCTTTTCTATTGTGTTCGTTGCTGTTTGTTTATTAATCCTCGTCTGCAGGAACTTCGTTATCCTTCTTGCGGATTGAACGGCGACGCTTTGTGCCCTTTTCCTCTGCTTGGTTTGCTGCCTTTACACCAGCCAATTCTGGGTCGATGAGGATGCGTCCGCAGTATTCGCAAACGATTACCTTCTTGCGCATACGAACGTCCAACTGGCGCTGTGGCGGGATTTTTGCGAAGCAACCGCCGCAAGCATCGCGCTGCACGTATACGATTCCTAAACCGTTGCGACTATTCTTGCGAATGCGCTTGAATGCTGTAAGCAGACGTGGTTCGATTGTCATTTCCAGAGATTTTGCTCTTTCACGAAGTTTTTCTTCTTCTGCTTTTGTTTCAGTTACTATTTCGTCAAGCTCGTTCTTTTTAACTTCGAGGTCTTGAGAACGCTCTTCCAAAGTTACTTGGCTGCGCTGGATGAGTTCTTCCTTGTTCTTTTCTGCAGTCTGAGCCTCGTTGATTCTCTTGTTGCAGAGTTCGATTTCGAGAGTTTGGAACTCAATTTCCTTGTTCAAGAGGTCGTATTCGCGGTTGTTGCGTACGTTGTCAAGTTGTGATTTGTATCCGTTAAGCTTTTCGTTAGCGAGTTCGATCTTAGTCTTGAGTTCGTTGATACGAGCACGTAAATCCTTTATTTCTTCATTTGTGTTTTCGATACGAGTTTTCAAACCTTCGATTTCGTCTTCGAGGTCTTCAACTTCAAGAGGAAGTTCTCCACGCAAAATACGGATTTTGTCAATTTCAGACAACATTGTCTGTAGTTGATAAAGTGATTTCAACTTAGTTTCCACAGACATGTCCGCAGGGGTTTCTTTTTTCTTAGCCATAACTATTTTGTTTTAAATATAATTTATAGGATTGGTCTCCACTTCTGTTTCGTAGACAGGCAGTTGCGGGGCAACTTTTTCTATTATTTCTCTCAGAATTTCCAGTGTGTACTGTTCGCTTTCGAAGTGTCCGAGCTCAATCAGTAGAAGTTCATTTTCGTGTCCGAAGAATCTGTGATATCCTATTTCTCCAGTCAGAAATGCATCTGCATCTGCTGCAATAGCCTTGCCAATAAGAAATGCACCGGCTCCTCCACATAAAGCGACGCGGTTCACTTTCTCGCCAGTCCAGGAGTTGAAACGTATGCATTCTGCATCGAATACTTCCTTGACGTGGGCGATAAAGCCTTCCTTGTCCATCGGTTCGTCCAAATGTCCTACAATCCCAGCTCCTGCTCCATCTTTGTCGCTCTTAGGGTCTAGTACTTCAATGTTTGTCAGTCCTAATTTGTGAGCTATTTTGTAGTTTACGCCGTCTTTGGCGTTGTCCAGATTTGTGTGCGCCGAATAAATGGCTATGTCGCTCTTGATTGCCTTGATCACGCAACGCTCAATGTAATCTGCGCCAGTTATTGACTTGCACGGACGGAACAGTAGTGGGTGATGACTTATCACCATGTTACAACCCTTACTGATAGCTTCGTCAATGACGTCTTCAGTCACATCAAGACACAATAAAGCCCCTGTAGCTTTAGCGTCCTCTGTTAATCCAATCTGCAATCCGGCATTGTCATAGCTGTCTTGCAGGGACAGAGGTGCAAACTCTTCAAGGGCACCAACTATTTCCCATATTTTCATATCTTTTGCAAAGTTACGTTTTTTTCCTGTTAAAATAAAATTTGATGTTCAAAATTCCCTCTTGATATTCTATTTTCTGCAGGTTTTTGTTGGGCGTTTATTCATAAGGGATTTTGATGAAAAATAATAAACGCCACTATGTGCTACTTCTCGCAGATAAAAACATCTTTCATGCGTCCCATTCTGTCGAAAGTTTTTCGCTGTGCAAGTATGATGGTAGTCATGAGAGAAAGCATAGACGCGACAAATGTGATTGTCACAATCATCATCTGGTACTTTATGGCAAGTGACGGGTTGGCACCTCCGAGTATCTGACCAATCATCGTGCCAGGCATGGCGACAAGTCCCATCACCGCCATATTGGCAATGCAGGGGTTGAAAGCCTTAATCACGGCTTCGCGAATAAATGGTAAGGTGGCTTCCCAACGGGTGGCGCCGTTGCCTATGAGATAGTAGTACATCTGTTGTTCTCTCTTCAAACTGTCATAGTAGGCGTTGAGCGCTACTACGTTGACGCTGAGCATGTTTCCGAGAAGGAGACCGAAAATTGGAATGAAATAGCGTGCTGCAAACAACGAACCAACAGTAAAACTGCTATCTGCAACATCATATAGACGCAGTACGAAAGCAAGAAAAAAGAGTGCCAGGAACAGTCCTGTACCTAAGAAGCCTACAGTAAGGGGAGTGAGTAGGATTTGAGGTTTAAGGCGTGTGCGCTGTAAAGCTGTGCCGGCTGCTACAAAAACCATGATCAGAGCCCATGCGAGATTGACATACCAAAGATCATATTCGAAGAGGTACTGTAGATAAAGTCCGATTAGGTATAGCTGGATTATCATTCTTAGTGTGGCGCTCACGGTGGGGTGTACTAACCCTGTGCGCATTCTTCCGAGGAACCACAAGGGGATAATCATGAGCAGAAGCCCGATGCCGAGTCCGATGAAGGTTATATCTGTCATTTTGTGAAGTTATGGGGTTGTGAGGTTATGAGGCACTTATAACTTGATTATTTTGTCGCATTCTTGTGCAAAACGTTCTGAATGTGAGGTGGTTAGTATAGCCATGTTACGCTCGCTTGTTAGCATGCGGAAATACTTTGCAACGAGCAGGGATGATTCGGTATCAAGTGCAGATGTCGGTTCGTCGGCAAGAATGAGTGATTTGCCAGTTAGGCCAGCTATGGAGAGCATTATGCGCTGGCGTTGTCCGCCTGAGATCTCGTTTGTTTTTTTGTTCCAAAGCGAACTGTCGAGACCGAGTAATGCCCAATCTGAGAAAAGCATTTCTGTGGAAAAATTGATGTTGCGATTTACGCGGAGCTCGAAGAGTGAAGTTACCAACTTCTCTACACTGTCGTATGGCAAAGAGAGATCCTGAGGGATGTACGCCGTTATACGACGTATGGCGTCGATAGTACTGTCGTCGAGATGCTTACCTCCAACTTCGATTCTTCCATCAGTGTCAACGATCCCTTGTATGGCTTTTAGAAGGGATGACTTTCCACATCCCGACTCGCCACGGAGACACACTAACTCACCTCTGCTTACTTGCAGTGTGATATCGTTAAGTACATTGAAATCTCCGAAAGAGAGGGAGAGGTTTTCTATCTTAAGCATAATGTGTAGCACGCTACTTGTTGTGTTTATTTATACAAATATAAACTTTTGCAGGCAACTTAGGAATAAAAGGCATCAAAAACGTTTTTTTGAATCGTTAAGATTGCGCGAATTATCTAAAACCATTTTTTATATCTCAACCTGTTGGTGTAGAGTGGATATTTGAATGCGTTTTTTATGTGTTTGATTGTGTACCCCTCTGAGTTGGGGTAGACAATGGCAATTATGTCGAAACGATAAGGCATGTTAATGTTGTATTTGCGAACATAACCGTGGGCAGCCATGCAGATGCGCTTAATTTTGTTTTCGTTGACAGCCTCTTCTGGTTTTTGGAACACGTCGCTACGGCGAGTCTTGACTTCGATGAAAATGATGTCAATGCCGTTGGTTGCTATGATGTCTATCTCATAACCGTGATGCAGCCCCCAGTTGCGATGTAATATTCTGTAATTGTTTTTCAGAAGATATTGTACCGCCAGGTCTTCGCCTAATTTACCGAGTTTGCTGGAGTCGGACATCGTGTGAGCTTTTATTGTGGTTGATTGAATTCTTCGCTTCTGACCCCTAAAGCGCATGTGAGCGAGTAACCCAAAATTTCTTGGTGGTGCTTGTGCCCAATGATAGGTTCCATCACGAAAGTTGTGATGTTTTTCTCACTTTTGTTGAGAGAGTTGGGGATGGTGTTCCCATAGGTTTCGGTGTCGGAAACAAGCATTATGTTCTTTACCCTGGAGTCGTTAGCAATCAAGTCAAGAGTATCAATGAAATGAGTTTGCTTGTCAACTATTTTTTCTTCGACGGGATAAGACTCAATCGTGAATTCACCGATGTTGTCCTTAAATGATTTACCGTTAAGTGCCTCTAATGATGATGGACTGAAATTCTGTAATATAGGTGTCTTTTTGTTGTGTATAAATATAACTAAAATAGACTGCTCATCTTTAGGCTGAAGGCCGCTGTCAAGCGCTATGAAATCAAGCCAGTTTGCTAAGTCTGCCTTCGGGATTCTTCTTCCCAGCATGCGCTCGAAATTAACGGAAAGATTAAATGCTACATTGTCGATGTATTCGGCATCTACGATGATGACGTTTTCTGGAAGATTGCTTGTTGCTTTAGTTTCGCTCATGATTGATAATCTTTTCTCAATATTGCAAAGTTAATGTTTTTTGTTTTAACAAAGGTTATTTTTGTGGTGAATTGGGCATTTTCGTATTTTCTTGCTAACTTTGTACGCTAATGTATATGATAATTTTATTGTGTCTATGATGGTTAGGAAAGTATTTCTTTTTGTTTTGACTATATGTGTATTTGCTTTTGAGGTTTACTCTCAGAGTTTGTCTGCTTTTACGCATGAGGTGAAGCCTGGCGAAACTCTTTATAGTGTCTCTTCGAGATATGGTGTTACGGTTGATGCATTGAAGGCAAGCAACGGTTTGTCGTCGGATGCAGTTGTGTCAGGGCAAATACTTCGTATTGTGAAACATGTCGCTATGCAAGACGATAACTCTGTATCTGAACGCCCTGATTGCAGATTGATGTATAAGGTTCAGAAGAAGGAAACGGTGTATAGCATCTGTAAAAAATTTGATCTGACAGAAGAAGAGTTCTTGAATGCTAATCCTATATTGCGCGAAAAGAAACTAAAGAAGAAGCAACTTGTTTGCATACCTTACAAAACAGTTATTCAGGAGGCTGTAGTGGAAGAAGAACCAGAGGAGGAGATTGCTGAACCGATGAAGATAGTCGTGATGCTTCCGTTTAATTTGGGCAAAGATGAGGTAAGCGCTACAAATCTGAAAATGCTGGATTTTTATGAGGGCTTTCTTTTGGCGTTGGAGTCAGCAAGATCGGTTGGACTTTCTGCTGAAGTTCATGTGTATGACGAGGTGAAGGCTGATTCAATGGGAGTGATGTCTTGTTTGGACGAAGAAGCTTTGGAGGGTACAGATTTGATTGTCGGGCCGTATTCCGTAAGTCATTTGGAGACGCTCATTCCGATTGCAAATAGAAAAGGCATTAAGATGTTAGTGCCTTTCACATCAAAGTCAGACTATGCGCTTCATAATTCGAATGTTTTCCAACTTAATACGCTTCAGGCATCATTCTATAACAAGGCTTATGATTTGTTTATGAACGATAATACAGGGAAAAACCTGATATTCCTGTTGGCTAACGACAGAACAGATAATATTCTATATTTTGAGGGATTTAAAAGATGGGCTTTGGATAATGGTGCTAAATATAGGATTGTTGATATTAATGCGATAGATGAGTTTCGTGGATCAATGAGTTATGAACACGAAAATGTGATTATACCCATGTCTCCTTCGGAGAAGGTTTTCAATAGAATTGTGAGAATTCTGGACAATATGGAAATATCCGATTCTGTAAAGGTTTCAATGTTTGGCCAGTCAAATTGGCAACAATTCATGGGGAAGTATGAAGACGTTTTTCGGAAATACGATTGTGTATTTTTTAGTAAGTTTCTTTATAATCCATTAAATGAGGAGGTTGCTCTGTTCCAATCAAATTTCAAGCGTAGGTTTGGCCGTGACCAATATCTGTCTTATCCAATGTATGGTGTGATGGGGTATGATTTGGGCATGTATTTTTTGAATGCATACAATCAGTTTGGGGAAAATTATGCTGATTATTTGTCTGAATTTGAATCTGGCTTTCTTCAAACACCTCTGTATTTCGAACGTAAGAATAAAGATGGAGGATTCTGCAATAACAGGGTGATGTTTGTGAAGTTCGGAGCAGATGGTACTATCGTGAAGAAAATTTATTGATGGGAAATATGCAATTGCGTATAACTAATAAAAGTTTTTTTTAATGAGGGGATTATTGATTGCAATTTTGTTGTCGGCGGTTTGTGCAAATGCGATTGAAGCGCAAGTGGGTGAACGACGAAATGATTTGTCTATAGGTGTTAATGCCGGTATGACAATGACTCAGATGTCATTTGAACCAAAGATAAAGCAGGAGATGAAGAATTCTGCAACGTTTGGTATTGCGGCGAGATATGTGTGCGAGAAATATTTTTCTAGCATCTGTGCTATACAGGTGGAGTTGAACTATGCCAATTTGGGTTGGAAGGAAATGATTGAGGATGGTTCTGGAAACACATATATGCGCTCTCTCAACTATATACAGATGCCTATGCTGATGCATATGGGGTGGGGACGTGAAGAGCGAGGTTTTAAGTTCTTTATCAACGCTGGTCCGCAGATAGGTTATTGTTTAGGTAGTTCTGAGGAGTATGGTGGAGGAACTTGGGATCCGTCAAACCGCCCGAATGGAGTGACATACCAGTATGGCAAGGAAGTCGATAATTCTTTTGATTATGGTATTGCTGGCGGATTAGGACTTGAACTGTCTACTGGCATGGGCCATTTTTTGATAGAAGGTCGTTACTATTATGCTTTGGGCGATGTGTTTGACAATAGTAAGAAAGGCGATTTTGGACGTTCTGCGCATCAGACAATAGCTGTGAAGATGACTTATTTGTTTGATTTAATTAAAACTAAAACAAACAGGAAATAATATGGATATTATCGTAGACAGTGTGACCAAAAAGTTTGGGGATAATGTTGCACTTGATATAAATAGTTATACAGTCAGCAAGGGGGAAATTGTTGGTCTGGTAGGCAATAATGGAGCAGGAAAAACAACATTCTTTCGTGTGATGTTGGATTTGCTTAAGCCAGACACTGGATATGTGTCCATTAATGGATGTATAACTCAGAAAAGTGAAGATTGGAAGACTGTTACAGGCGCTTTTATTGATAGCAGTTTCCTTATAGATTATCTTACTCCTGATGAATATTTTTCTTTCGTAGGTAAGATTTCAGGAATGACGTCCGAAGAGATTGATGCGCAGTTGTCACGATTCGATACCTTTATGAGTGGGGAAATTGTCGGGAATAATACTCTGATTAGAAATTTATCAGCAGGAAATAAGCAAAAGGTGGGGATAATAGGGGCAATGTTGACCTCTCCTGGCGTTCTAATATTGGACGAACCTTTTAATTTTTTGGATCCGAGCAGCCAGTTGGCAATGAAGCATCTTTTGCAAAATTATAATCGCGAGAATGATGCTACGATAATAGTTTCCAGTCATAATTTGTCCCATACATTGGACATTTGTGACCGTGTCACTTTGTTGGAACATGGCGTTATATTGAAGGATATGAAAAAAGGTGATGCCGATTTGAGACTGGAAATAGAACAGTATTTTTCGGGTTATATCAGTTGACGTTAAATGAGAATTTTAGGTGTGCGATGGCTTTTCGCAGTGCTGTCCGTTTATGTCCTTATTTCGTTAGTTTCGTGCGGGACGGCTAAGAAGATTGATAAGAATGTTGATTATCGAGTCTTGGCAAGAGCCGCGATAAGATTGGGCTTTGATATCGATGAGGATGATAATTGGCCATTGTTAATTGAAGCGTCGTCTTGGATAGGAGTACCTTATAAATATGGTGGAGAAGATCGGCGGGGAGTTGATTGTTCTGGGCTTACAAGAGGTGTTTGCCGTAATGTTTATAATACGGAACTTCACAGAACTAGTTACGAACAATACAAAAGAGATGTAAAGAAAGTTTCCAAGAGTGATTTGGCCAGTGGCGATTTGGTGTTTTTTTCTACGGAGAGAAAAGGGGCTGTATCTCATGTGGGGATTTATCTGAAGGATGGGATGTTCATTCATGCAAGTTCTTCTAAAGGGGTTGTAGTGAGCAATTTGGACCAAAGTTATTATAAGAATAATTTCATTAGTGGAGGGAAATTAAAACATTAGTTATGAAAAGGTTATTAGCAATAGTTTTGAGTGCGTTTTTTTTGAATGTCTTTGCTTCTGTCAAACCTAGAGTTCCAATATTTAAAACAAAGCAGGCAGATGGAACAGAATTGACAGTTTGCCATGTCGGTAACGGTTACTTTTCATATTGCCAGACTATTGATGGTTATCTGATAGCACTTGATTCAGATAGTGATTATCGATATGTTGAAAGAGTTGGGGCTGATGGTTCTTTAGTCCTTGCATCTGCGATTGCTCATAATCCTTCAGACAGGAAAGCTGATGAGGCGGATCGTGTTGCTCGTTATGTTAGCGCTAAAGAATATACTGAAATGTTTGATAATGCTGAGGCGTCTTTGCGTGAGCCATTTGACAGGCAGGTCGGTTTGGCGTCGACAGCACCGCTTCCGTCAGTCGGTTCTCCTAAGATACCAATAATCCTGGTGCAATTTTCTGATTTGAAATTTATGGTTTCAGAAATAGAGGATTCGGTGAGAAGCTATTTTGACAGATTCTGTAACGGAACCAATAATGGTATGAATTATACAGGCGGAGGTAGCTATGGCGCCGTGAAAGATTATTTTATAGCGCAGAGTGATAGCTTGTTCCAGCCTTGTTTTGATGTGATAGGTCCTGTGACGTTGCCTAATTCTTATAAATATTATGGTAAAGATTCTGCCTATTCAAAGGATGTGAATATATATGAATTTTATCAGGAGGCAATAAAATTAGCTCAGTCACTGCAAAGCGACTGGAACCAGTTCGATAACGATTTGGACGGGGTTATTGACATGGTATATTTCATATATGCAGGTGAAGGACAGAACGGTAGCGATGATACGTATACTATTTGGCCTAAGGAGCAAGGTTCGGGAGGAACGATAGGTGGTGTGAAATATGGTTCATACGGGTGTAGCAATGAGGTGTATAATGGCGAGATTGATGGTATAGGTACCATATGTCACGAATTGAGCCATGCGTTAGGACTTCCAGACCTCTATGATACTAATTATGTGGCGTTCGGTATGGACTACTGGGATATTATGGATTCAGGTAATTATTGTGCTAATGGTAAATGTCCTTGCGGATATAGTGCTTATGAGAAGGATTTTATGGGCTGGAAGAAACTGATAGAACTTACTCCAGATAATCCGCAGACGTTGACGTTGCAACCTCTAAGTGAAGGTGGTGGCGGATATAAAATTACTAACGTGGAAAACCCTGATGAATATTACGTCTTAGATAATAGGCAAAACACGGGCTGGGACCTTTATGTTGGCTATAGTACTGAAAAATATGGCAAGGCGCATGGTATGCTTGTGACACATATCGACTATCAGCAGTCATCATGGACAAGCAACAGGGTGAATACAAGCAAGAATCATCAACGATTGACTTTGATACCGGCAGATGGTGAACTTCTGATTAGAAATTCAAGCAATGCTATTGCGTATTTATCATCAATGCAAGGCGATCCTTATCCGGGAAGTATGGAGGTGACAGCCCTTAAGGACGAAAAGGCTGTTGTTTATGCAGGAGGTACGATGAACCAGCCAATTACCAATATCGTTGAGAGTGAGGATGGTGCAATTACTTTTAGTTACTGTATTGACGAAGTTGAAAATGCCATTGAAGATATAGATGCCAATACTTCTTGTTTTGAACTGGCAAATGGCACACTTAAGGCAAACTCAGGGGGTGAAGTTTATAACCTTGCAGGTGTGTTGGTTTCCAAATTGCAAAGCGGTGAATCTGTGCTTCTTAAAAGTGGAGTTTATGTTGTCCGCTCAAAACATGTTGTAAAAAAGGTTTTTGTAGGCGAATAAAAACGCTTAATTATTTTGTGGTTTGAGTCTTTACTTTTATATTTGCACTAAAGTTAAGAAATAACAGCCGGGGTTAAGGATCGATTGGGATACTCATCAATTTTTAACAGAAAGCCGAGCATGCTTCGCTCATCAATGGCGGGCCACGCCTTAGGGTAACTTTTTAGTCGGTGGATTACAAAGGTGAGTGGGCACTCAAACCTTATTTACTCGGAGTTTCATCACATCTCCTCCCGGCTTTTTCATAGAGACTTCGTTTGCGCCGGTTTCGGTTAGGATGAAGTCTCATTTTATAGAGTCGCGGCAATAGCTCAGTTGGTAGAGCATCGGCTTCCCAAGCCGAGGGTCACGGGTTCGAGTCCCGCTTGCCGCTCATGATTCCCTGGCAGTCTTGTCGGGGATTTTTGTTTTGCACAAAATGTAATAATTATTGTGGTGCGTTATTAGGGATGTTTGTCATCTTAAATTCTATAGTTCCGCCATTCATGATGTCTTTATGGCTGATCTTATAGTCATTGTATGCCTTGCCGTTGAGTGTGACTGACTCGATGTAGCAGTTTTCTTTGCTCGCTCCTGGCGCAATGATTGTGAATGTGTTCCCGTTCTCAAGGTTAATCGTTGCACGTTCAAATGTTGGTGTGCCGATATAGTAATAGGGAGTGCCTGGGCAGACGGGGTAGAATCCGAGACTGCTGAAGACGTACCATGCTGACATCTGTCCGGCATCGTCGTTCCCTGCAAGTCCTCCTGGGCAGTCGCCATATTCTGTGTCAAGAATGTACCTTACGTATTTTTGCGTTTTCCACGGTTGTCCAGCTTCATTGTATAAGTATGCTATTTGATGGCATGGTTCGTTGCCGTGCCAATACAGGTTCTGCTCAAAGAGAGTGTCAAGTTTTTCTATGAAAATGTTTTTCCCGCCCATAGCTTCCATGAGTCCTTTCGGATTGTGTGGGACATACCATGTGTAGTGGCATGGCGCACCTTCTGTTATGTAGAAAGCAAAAGAGTAGGGGTTTGTGTCCTTTAGGAAATGTCCGTCAGCATATCTTCCATTTGCATAACCTGTGTTAGGGTCAATTACATTACGGTAGTTTTCGCTTCGTTGCATAAGAAGTTTATAGTCGTCCTTTTTGCCAAGCAATTTTGCTACTTGTGCCAGGCAGAAGTCGTCGTAGGCATATTCCAGCGTTCTTGATGTTTGTTCTCTTTGGTGGTATGCTTCCTTAACAGTGTCTTCAAGAGGTATGTATCCGTAGTTTATGTAACTTCTCAAGGCTCTGCGTCCCATTCCATTGGTGTATTCTTCGTATGTTCGAGGCTGTTCAAATGCATTTTTGCGCATTGCTTCATAGGCGGTATAGATGTCAAAATTGCGTACTCC
Organism: Bacteroidaceae bacterium; assembly: GCA_045576655.1. Classification (GTDB taxonomy): domain Bacteria; phylum Bacteroidota; class Bacteroidia; order Bacteroidales; family Bacteroidaceae; genus RGIG8745. Next base: position 12,132 of record JAZNGW010000047.1, on the reverse strand, counting down.
TTTTATATATGCGTCGCAAATCGCCGATGTGCAGTGGTCGCCAATCATGGCGGCTGTATAACTGTTCCAGCAAGGGAATATTGGCAGCCAACCTCCTTGCTTGTATTTGTCTGCAAGCGACTGCATCATTTCAGCGCTTTTGGAGGGCGACAGCAGTACCAAAAGTGGGTGAATAGCGCGATAGGTGTCCCACATTGAGAAGTCGTCATAATAGGTGTTGCGAGTGTGTGTGATTGTTCCGTTGGAAAAGGATGGATATCTGCCATCAGCATCGTTCACGGTTCGGGGCAGGAATGATGTGCGGTAAACTGCTCCGTAGAATTTTCTCAGATGGATAGTGTCATTTGTTTCTGCACTTATACGACTTAAATGTTTTTCCCATATATCAGACAAATCTTTTCGTGTCTGCTCAAAGTTGGCATGTGGTATCTCAGCTTCAAGGTTATTTCTCGCCCCTTCAATACTGACAAACGAACTTGCAGCGCGGACTATTATGGGGTCACCAGTGTTTTTCAGACGTACATATATGCCTATATCTTTCTTTCCTCCAATTGAGTTTTGGCCATTAATGCGGCTTTGTCCGCTATACGTGCCATATTCTTCAATATGAGAGGAAAACTTCACTACGAAATATCCTGAATGTCCTGAAGGTTGTCCTTTGCCTTGGTATATGCGGTGAATGGGATTGTATCCTCTTATTTCCATGTTGGTTGTGTCTATCTCAATAAAGCCTTCACCCTCATCGCTGTTGGGGTTGACAATCAAATATGCAGATGAGTCTGAGGGATAGGTAAAGCGGAATATTGCACTTCGCGACTTTCCAGTCATCTCTGCAAACACATCGTTGCCGTTCATCCTTACTGAATAGTAGTCGGGGCGTGCCGTCTCGTCGTTGTGTGAGAAACTTACGGCCCTGCCTTGTGGCGTGCATTTATCAATATTGGTGGCAGGGAATAGGGTCATAGAACCATAGTCTTGAGTACATCCTCCCACAATCCAATGCGAGTTGCGAAAGCCTTGAAGCAAAGAATCTGCATAATAATAAGGTGCTTTGCATTTCAATTCCGTGTGCTGCGTTTGTGCCGTCCAGAAGTTCATTCCGTTGGGTTCAAGAACAGCAGGCAGTGTCTGTCCGTATTCCTCGCTTCCTTTGCCGAATCGTCCTGCAGTGAGCATTGTACTTGCAGCAGTGCCTACGCGAGTGTCTATATATTGGCACAATCCGTCTTGCTTAACGTTATGCTTCTGCGAGCAACTCAACAAACCGATGGTCATAGAAGTCAGTACCACAACATATGCAAACACTCGTTCTGATTTCATTTTCATGCTATTAAATAAAACGTAATTGCTGATTTCTGCCTCTTTCGCAATATAAAGGACACACCTACAAAGGTATAAAAAATATGGTAAAGTGGAATCGGAAAGACTCTAAACGTTTACTGGCCACAACGACCGCGGTGGAGATGCGCAACGACCGCGGTGGTGTTGTATTACGAGGGCGGTGGTGATGCGCAACGATGGCGGTGGAGATTTGTCACGACCGCGGTGGTTGAAAAGTAAGAAGTAAAAAGTAAAATTGTAGGTGCGGGGTTTGCTCGTCCAATTTGAGGGGTAAGGTGTGAATGGGGGTGGTGTAAAGCTTGTCACGCTTTCTTGTGTGGGTGCTGATGCTGATGTTTTTGTTTGATTTGTAATGGTTGTCTGTGCAATATTTTTTGGCGAGCCTTCTGTTGGTGTTTTAAGGTGTCTCTGCTATTTTGTATTTTCAGAATAAACATACCTTCTTGAAAAATCCTGATATACTTTTCTTGTTGTTAATACTTTTTCTTAATTTTGCATTATATAAGAAAGTCTATAAATATAAACTCAATTAAACGAAATGCCTATGAAACATAGCGTATAGTCAGATACGTACATTTTAAATACATATTGGAAAAGCGTTTTAGCTTATTCTTTTGCTTTGGAAGTTTGGCGACTAAAAAGACAAAAAAGAATAATAGTTAAGATGCTCGCGCTGTATGCGTGGGCTTTTAGTTATTCTTTTGTCGAGGTTACGCCAAACACCCCAAAGCGAGGATACTAATAGTTCCGCGCTTTTTTGTGCGTATTATTCAACTTGGCATAGGAACAACGGAGTAACTCGAAAAGCCGTTAAGTGAGTAGGGAAGTTATAAAAGTTCTGAAAAATGAAAAAATATTTAATACTGTTATTTTCGGTTGTATTGGCATCTATGTTATTTTCTTATGAGGCGCACGCAAAAAAGATTAAAATTGTGACTACTCCTGCTGAAGCCAAGATATATGTGGATGGAAATTATGTAGGCGACGGGGTCTATTTTCTAAACTTTACTCGAAAAGACGATTTCTTTATGGTTAAGGTTGAAGCACCAGGTTTTGTGGAAAAAGAAATGAGAATTTATAAGCACGATACTCGTAAAACAATACCCATTGATTTGCGTGAGGACGAGTCTATAGCTGCTACGGTTGAATCGGCGCTTGCCAATAAGTATTTCACAATAAATGTGCGTGAAGGTGTAGATGAATCAATGGCGTGGAAGTTATTGACCCAGGTTATGCTTAATTATTTTGATGAAATGAAAACATCAGACAAGGCTTCAGGATTTATGAATACTAATTGGGAAATAGATAGGTTTCCAAAGGCTGAAAAAAAGATTCGAACTATGGTGCAGATAAAGGAAATTACGAATGACGGTTTGGCTTATCAAATAAAAATTTCATCGGAAGTAGCAGATTTACACTCTCCTGGGGAGCATGGCTTTAAACCTTGTGACAGATTGATTAAGCGCTATGAACCGCTGATAAATGAAATGCAACAGAGAATTGGTAAAAATTAAAGAATATGAAGAGTTTATTTTTATTGGCTGTTTTGTTGGTGTCCTATAGTATGAATGCTCAAATTAAAATAGTTGAGGATTTCGATGGGACTGCCAATTTTGATTGGCGAGAATATGCTACAAAAAATAAAAGTGCATTGATAAAAGAAGGAATGTTGGATTTGGAGGTCTTCAAAAAAGGGGCTATCGCTATTACTTCAACGGATATTCCAGTCTTGCCAGAGTTTGATTTTAAGATAACAATGAAGATTGTTATTCCTGAAATGAGTGAAAAAGATACTATAGCAATACTTTTTGACAAGGACAAGGATTCAAATCGTCATGCTTTTATATATATGGAGGATACTTTTATACAGTGCAAATACAATAATGGGAAATTTTATTTTGATAAAGGGGAAATGAATGATATTAAGTTCCCTAAGGAGAAAAATAAAAAGACTGAAATTGTGATAGAACGCAAGGGTGGTAAGTTGATAGTGTCTCATGATAACATGAAAGATATGACTCCGTGGAGAGTAGACGTTGATTCTCCTGAACTCGGTTTCTTAACAACTTCTCGTTTGAAAATAGATGAGGTGATTGTTGAGCAAGAATATATGGGGAAATAGTTTGCAAAAATACTTATGTGAATATAGTAGGACAACTGAAAAACGCATTCTTCCTAAAATGTCTGCGTGGACTTTAAGGAAACGATGTGAATAATAAGGTTGTCCTCTGTGTTTTATATTTGCACATGGCATGAGTTGTTTGTGGTTGTTTTGTCAGCAAATGTTTGATAAATTGCTTATCTTTGTTACCTAATAAGTTATTAGAGTAATACAATAAACACGTTATTATGAGAAAAATGTTTTTTGCGGCTTGTACGGCTGCAGTCATGTGTGGATGTGGTAGCGGTGAAACTGCTACGGATAATCCGTTCTTTGCAGAGTGGGACACGCCGTTTGGTGTTCCGCCTTTTGAGCAAATCAAGCCAGAGCATTACAAACCTGCATTCCTGCAAGGTATGGAGGAACAGAAAGTCGAAATTGAGGCTATCGTCAACAACACTGATGATGCTACCTTTGAGAACACTATCGTGGCTCTCGACCAGAGCGGAGCGTTGCTCAACAAAGTCAGCTACGTGTTCTTCGGACAGACTAACGCCAACACAAACGATGAGCTTCAGGCTATCAGCGCCGATATTTCTCCGTTGCTCACACAGCACGGCGATGACATCAGCATGAACCCAGCCCTCTTCGCACGCGTTAAGCACGTCTATGAGAACAAGGACAATGCCGGACTTGACAAGGAGCAGATGAAGCTTCTCGAAGAGACTTACAAGGATTTCGTACGTGGTGGTGCAAACCTTGACTCTGCAAGCCAGGTAAAACTCCGCGAAATCAACACTGAGATTTCATCTCTCCAGACGACTTTCGGTCAGAACATGCTGAAGGAGACAAATGCCTTCAAACTGATTATCGACAAGGAGGAGGACCTTGCCGGACTTCCTGCAAACCTCGTGGCTGTTGCTGCTGAGACTGCTAAGGCAGACGGTATGGAAGGCAAGTGGGTGTTCACACTCCACAACCCAAGCGTCATGCCATTCCTACAGTATGCCGACAACCGTGAATTGCGTGAGAAGATTTTCAACGGATACATCAACCGTGGCAACAACGGCAATGAGAACGACAACAAGGAAGTGTGCGCACGCCTCGTAAAGGCACGCCTCGAAAAGGCCAAGCTCATGGGATATGACGAATATGCATCGTTCGTCCTTGAGACACGCATGGCAAAGACACCTGAAGCAGTATACAACCTGCTCAACCAGGTATGGACTCCAGCCATCGCAAAGGCACAGGAGGAACTTGACGACATCAAAGCAGAAATCAAGAAAGACGGCAAGGACTTCGAACCTGCAGGATGGGACTGGCGCTACTATGCCGACCGTGCAAAGAAGGCAAAGTACGACTTCGACGAGAACCTCATCCGTCCATATCTCAAGCTTGAGAACGTGCGCGACGGAATGTTCCTCTTTGCCAACAAACTCTACGGCGTGACATTCACAGCCATCGACAGCATACCGCTCCCTCACCCAGATGCTGTAGCATTCGAATGCAAGGACAAGGACGGCAGCCACCTCGGAGTGCTCTACTTCGACTTCTTCCCGCGCGAAAGCAAGCGTGGAGGCGCATGGTGCGGACAGTATCGCGGACAGACATACAAGGACGGTAAGAAAGTTGCCCCTGTCGTAACAATCGTATGCAACTTCACCAAACCATCAGCCGGACAACCTGCACTCCTCACAGCCGACGAGGCAGAGACAATGTTCCATGAGTTCGGCCACGCCCTCCACAACCTCTTCCGCGACGTCCACTACTACGGAGTGTCAAGCGTGCCACGCGATTTCGTGGAACTCCCATCACAAGTTAACGAGCATTGGGTATTCGAACCTGAAATGCTCAAAGAATACGCTAAGCACTACGAAACAGGAGAGATTATCCCTGCTGAACTCGTAGACCGCCTCACTCAGAGCGGCAAGTACGGTCAGGGCTTCGCCACAGCAGAATACCTCGCCGCCTCACTCCTCGACATGGATTTCCATACAATGACGGAAATACCAGCCGATTTCGATGTGATGGACTTCGAGCAGAAGACACTCGCAGAGCGCGGACTGCCAAGCCAGATGCCATCACGCTACCGCACAACATACTTCAACCATACGATGGGTGGCGGCTACACAGCAGGCTACTACAGCTACCTATGGTCAGAGGTGCTCGATGCCGATGCTTTCGATGCATTCAAGGAAACAGGCAATATCTTCAATACAGAGATAGCAGCCAAGTTCCGCACATACGTCCTCACACCAGGAGGCATTGACGACGCAATGCAGATGTACGTCAACTTCCGTGGCAAGGAACCAAACATCGAACCATTGCTCAAGAATAGAGGACTGAAGTAAGAACGCCAAAGTCTATATACCACAATCACACACGAGGCAGTGTCAATCTTTTGGCACTGCCTCTTAGTTTTAAAATCTCTCGCAAATTCCGCAGATGTTCGCAGAACATCACAAAACGCGACTATAATTGTGGAGGTTTGCATTAATCCCTAAATTTTCTCCAAATATGTATAGAGGTTTCTCTGACCAAGCACACCCCCCCCTCATTATAGCAAAAATGCAGTGCAAATAAACACAAAAACAGAGTGTGATATACCGCAAATTTAGAGTGTGATATACCGCAAAAATAAAGGATACGTTGCGTGGTAAAAAAAGAATTGCTACTTTTGCACAAATTAAAATCAAGTTCTGATATGGATTATTTAAAAAGAATAGCAGACGAGGAATTGTCCTTGAGATTAGAGGCTTTTGGTGCAGTGCAAATCAATGGACCAAAATGGTGTGGTAAGACTACAACTGCAGAAAGACTGGCCAAGAGTGTTGTTAAGTTGCAGGATCCAGATAAGCGAGCAGGCTATTTAGCTACAATCAGGACAAAGCCTTCTATTCTTTTGAAAGGTGAAACACCCAGACTTATTGATGAATGGCAAGATGCACCAATACTTTGGGATGCAGTAAGAACCACAGTTGACGAGAGGAAACTCAAAGGGCAGTTTATCCTTACCGGTTCAACCGTTATAAAGAAAAAGAACGAAAAGGATGCTCCAGAGGTGGAAAGAAGAATGCATACAGGAACTGGTAGAATTTCCACAATGACAATGTATCCAATGAGTTTGTATGAGTCAACAGAATCTTCAGGTGAGATATCTTTTCTTGAGTTGTTTGATAATAAGGATTTAGATATTGATGGTATCGCATCCAAACTATCTATTGAAGAACTAGTTATGGTGGCTTGTAGAGGAGGTTGGCCTGATTCCTTGAGTGTAACAAGCGATAAAGCAAAACTGCTTATAGCAAAAGACTATTTAAACAAGGTTTGTAATGAGGACATCTCTAATATTGATGATGTGCAACGTAACCCGGAGTTAGCCAAATTGATATTGCGCTCTTATGCTCGAAACCTATGCACTTTGGCAAAAAAATCCGCAATGTTAGAAGATGTAAGAGCGGAAATGGAAACAACAGCACAAACCACTTTCGATGAGTATGTTGATGCTTTAAAGCGTTTATTCGTAATAGAAGATATTGAAGCCTGGTGTCCAGCTATTCGTTCTGCTTCTGCAATAAGATCAGGTAAAAAAAGATGCTTTATTGACCCATCTATTGCTGTCGCAGCTATGGGTGCATCTCCTAAAACCCTTGAATTAGACTTAAAGACATTTGGATTCGTCTTTGAATGTATGTGTATTCGTGACCTGAAGGTTTATTCTCAATCTATGGGAGGTAAAGTCGCTTATTATCATGACAGATATGGACTTGAAGCTGACATTGTTCTACATCTTGACGATCAGCGATATGCATTGATTGAATGTAAACTTGGTAGTAGAGACATTGATGAAGGTGCAAGACATTTACTTGAGATGCAAAAATTAATCCGTGAGAAAAATAAAACAGAGAAACAAATGCCTTTTCGAGAACCAGACCTTCTCATTGTATTAACTGGAGGTGAAATTGCCTATACTCGTGAAGATGGAGTCAAGGTAATTCCTCTTGGATGTCTTAAGGATTAAAGTAATTGGTCCTTCTTGCTGGAACCAAACATCGCCCCACTGCTCAAGAACAGAGGACTGAAGTAATACCCCCAAAGTCTATACACCACAATCACAAACGAGGCAGTGTCAATCGCTTGGCACTGCCTCATGTTTTTATGTTTTTAAAATCTCCCGCAAATTCCGCAGATGTTCGCAGATTCGTTTTTTACCAGCACAAAAAAACGATTCGCTACTAGTCATTCCCAAAAAGAACAACGACAGCCTTGATATCAAACCAAGACTGTCGGTCAATTATTACTGTATTGCAATTATTACTTTAAGCATTATTTGCCTATTGCTCTGACAACCCGTCCTCTACCACTTCCCTCACCAGATATGTATTCTTTAGAATAAAAATCATAACCAGCTTTCGCATAATGTGCATTGCTAATAGCCATCATCTCAATAGTGTTATCGGACGCTTTAGATGTTGTTAAGTAAAATGCATAAATATTCCGAGAGTATGTTTTGTCTTGCCAACGATGTCCCGAGAATGGCAAGAATATTTTATTACCATTTCGTCCTGTAAGAATCAGACCTTCCGAACCCATTAATGTGGCATGTTCTTTTTTACAATTTTGCATCAATTCTTCTAATTCGTCTTTTGTTGGCATACGGAACTCATTTCCTTGATTTTTGGTTGCAGCATCGTCAACCCATTCGTTAGAATAATCCTCACTAAAATAATCTTTGGTCTCAATCTCTCCCCAAACAAAATAATTACCATAGTCATGAGGATGTTCAGATCCGACATTACAACATGACCATTTCTTTCCGCTTGGAAGTCCAAGATCTATCAAGTGCGGGTGGTTGTCGTCATTGCAAATATTGACAGAACTTGAATGGATGATGGCTCTTACTGATAATCCCTCGTATGGTTCCTTGGTAATATTATCTTGATCTGTACATCCAAAAGCCCAAACTTTATCGTCGTCTGTACGAGATGTAGTCCAATAACATCCGTTTATGTTGTCTTCCGACAATGTATTGCCATTCATGTAGCCTGAATACGGCAAAAATATTTTGTTTCCGTTTTTGCCCTTGAAAACAACTCCGGCAACACCATTAATGACCGTAGTTTCTGATTCGCAATATGTCTTCAACTCATTATAATCAGGAATCGTTGGAGTTCTCCAGTTATCACCCCAATTATGCTTGGCTGCATCACCAAATGAATAACCATCTTCGTTATAGAAATTTTTGCTTACCCAACCATTGTAATTGTCTGACTCATAAATACTCTTTGGAAGGGTTTCGCCCCAAGAATAATAATATCCACAATCTTCAGGCGAATCAGCTCCAATATTACGGTCCGCCCACAAAGTACCGCTTGGAAGTCCGAGATCAACAGCGTTTTTAGGTACAATGTCTGTTCCTGAATTATCTTCTGACCCTGAATTGTCTTCAGATTCTAACTTATCAGGTTGGGCGAAAGTGATACTATCTAAATCTTCTGTATAACGAACAGTGTATACACCATTTGCCCACTCGTAAAATGCTTGTGCCGGTCTGTTCCATGTCAATGATTTGATTTGGATTGTGTGCCAGTTGGTTCCAGCTTTGTCTTTCCCCAAACCAATAAGGAGAATTCCGTTGGCAACAACTACGTCCTTTAATGTGTATTCATCATTAACAGCAACAGATGTTGCTATCCCAGCATTGATGCGTGCTTCTTTTTTGCCTGCAAAAACGTATGCAATATCTGTATCTCCATTAGACACATCTGTGTCAAATCCATCTCTTTCGTGTGTTGATAATGCGTTAGCATAAAGAACGACAGTGTAAACACCATTCTCTAATCCTGTGATAGCTTGAACTAAGATTAATCCAACTTTGTCGCAACTTCCATATTGAAAGTCTTCTACCATCTGTGCAGTTCTACCGTCTGCGGTCGTAATCATTGGGGCGTATTTTGTTTCGCACCAACTGCCATCCCAAGCGGATGCATCAGTGTTGACAGCTGAAGTCTTATCTATATCTTGTGAGTAAGTACTCAGACAAAACAGCATTATTATAAACAATGCAACTAAGGTTCTTAATATATTTTTCATTTGGTTGTTTGTTTTTATTTGTTAAACACTTTATAACTGATTCCTGTACTTGTGCGAACGATAAGAATATTGTGCTCGGTAAGGGGGAGTGTCAAAGTTGCTCCATTGACTGTTTGAGTTGATGTGGCAAGTGCATGTCCACTGAGATTGTATAGGCTCACGCTTTCACCTTTGTTGAGTCCTTCGATTGCAAGAATACCATCAAGCAATCTGAACACGACATCACAAGTATGCGAATTGTAAGTGCTTTCTATACCAGTGGAAGATACATTCTCAAATGTGACGTTACATATATCTGCGTAATCATAACTCACATAAGTGCCATCAACTGTAATAATCCTCATTTCTGACCCCATCTCAATACGCGGTTTTGATGAAAATTTAAAGCTCATCTCGTTGCCATTTTTTAGTTTGAGGACAACTCCGTCATTTGCAATGACTGATGAACTGATCAAAAAAAGAATTACAATGAAAAAGAATTGCTTTACCATTGAATATACGAGTGTTTCCTTTCTCATGTATTTGTATAAAATAAAAAAGGCGTGTAACCATTCGTTTACTTGCCTTCATTCCGGGTTACCGCCAAGTGACCTGTACATCTGCAAGTATAGAATGGTTCACGCCTAACAGACGTGAACCTTCAGTCAACTTGCTCTCGATGTACGAATATTGGCGGTATTCAGAATGAAGAGAACAAGAGCTAAAAGCTCAAAATTTGTATGTTTGCTCTACGAAGTAAAGAATGAACGCAACCTTTGAGTTAAAATTAAAAGTTTATAATTAAAAAGTCTCGCACGCATGCCTGATTGTGGCAGCGTACTTTCTATGCGTTCGTATTCTTCTGTTTATTTCATTGGCAATTCGTGTTTTAATGGTTAATGATATGTTATTTATCGCAAAGTTATGGAAAATATGGATAAAACGAAACGATTATAAGCAGTTTGTGACCCCTTATGATTAAAATAACATTGTAAAATTTACAACTGATATTTTGCGGAGACGCTACGATGTAACACTACTGTCCCAAAGAATTTGTTAATTTAGCAGTTTGTATTTTGTGTATCAGTTTGTTATGAAGTTATTTTTATACGGAGGATTTTGAAATGGATGTATTGTGCTAATTTCGCACAAACTTTCAAAATGTCATAATATGCCCCAAATTCCTTACGTATTCAATCAGTTGTCACAATTCATAGATAGAAATTATTTTGAGATTCTGGTAGCCCGTTACCATGGCAATCAGTATGTCAAAGAGTTTAGTTGCTGGAATCAACTTTTGGTTATGATATGGGCGCAATTAACGTCCCGACGCAGTCTGCGTGATATTGAGGTTTCATTGCGTGCTCATGGCGACAAGCTTCATAGAATGGGAATCGGTAAGCATATCAGCCGTAATAACATCTCACATGCCAATTCCAAACGCGAAGTTGCCATTTATCGTGAACTTGCACAAAGGATGATGCAAAAGACCTCATGCGTTAAATTCCGTAATCCGCAATTAGAAGAGCTGTCGGTGTTGTTTTCCTTTAGCGGATTCTTTGCAATAGATTCAAGCAGTGTAAAATTCGATCTCAGCAGATACCCATGGAGTGTACCCCAACAAGGAGTAGGTGGCATTAAACTACATACGATGTATGACCTTTTAAGAGAAGTTCCCAGAATGTGCCTTATTACAGGGCATGAAGAACGTGACCAGACATTTATGGAAGACTATCCATACGAAAAGGAATGTCTGTATATAATGGACAAGGCATACATGAAGACTAAAGGGCTATTCACCATCGAAGAGGCCAAAGCCTTTTTCATTGTACCTATCAAGCGCAATGTAAAATATCTTGTTTTGAAAGACTATACAAAACATGACACTCCAATAGAAGTCATGGCTGATCGCACTATAGAATTTACAAGCCGTTGGGCAAAGGCTGGCTATCCGAAAAACCTCCGTATGGTTACATACTATGTTGAGGAAAAAGGAAAAGCCATGCAGTTCTTGACCAACAATTTCAAACTTCCTGCCGAGAAAGTAGCATTGCTGTATAAATACAGATGGAATATTGAAGTCTTTTTCAAATGGATAAAGCAGCACTTGCGGATAAACTCTTTTTATGGGACATCTGCAAATGCTATGATGATACAGGTGTATACCGCTTTTACAGCATACTGCGTCTTGGCATTAGTTGCCGATGCAATATCGTACAAAGGAAGTTTATATGATTTCGCCAATATGATAAGCGTTTCACTAACAGAAAAAGTATATGTCAGAGACCTTATAATTAGATACCAAGAACTGAATGAAGAAAAAGGAAAACCACTTATTCCGTCGCTATTTGATTTTTGACAAAATGTCACATTAAAAAGGATGTTCTTATTGTTAACAGATTCTTTGGGACAGTAGTGTCATAACATGGCGTCTCGATGACACATCCGGCCTTGTCCTGAGACGCCACACTGTGACGTCTCTACGTCATGCGTTTTCGGGTACCCGCGAGGGGTACCCCTACGGCAATGGGACGATGACGATAATTCGTGTGTAGGGGCATCCCTTGCGGGTGCCCTGTTCAGGAGTTCAGGAGTCATGAGTTAAGAAGTTAAGTAGG
>JAZNGW010000046.1:0-82858 GCA_045576655.1 Bacteroidaceae bacterium | reverse complement strand
AAGACAATCGATGTAATGAAGTTCCAAAAGTTCCCTGAATTTCTCGGTCTTACCTGATATCGAAGGAAGAAGACCATTGCGAAGTATACTCATAAAATTAAAATTTTAATGAGTCAACCTATTTTACAAAAAGACACTCTGAGGCGTTGTGAGGTTTTTACCGTGGTGAGGGGAAATATGGAGCGGGATCTTCCGTGTTTTTCAGAACGTTACCTTTAACGCTAACTGTAACGATGTTGCTAACGGGTATGCGAAAGCGGAGTGCGCTCTTGTAGGCTTCCTGTGGCTATTGCTTTCGGGCGACATGTGTCCGCGCTCTGCGGTGGTGGCTGTGATGCCGGAGGGACGATAAAAGGGGAGGCTGGCTAAGGGTCGTGTGACCTTATGCCAGCCTCTCGCTGTTGGGTGATGTGGTAGGGGTTATTTAACTACCAGTTTCTGCTTGCCGATGATGTAGACGCCTTGTGGCAGGCCGTTGAGGTCTGTTGCTTGGCGACGGATGAGTTGTCCGTTTGCGGAGTAGATGTCGGCAGGGAGTGATATGGTACCGCCGTTGCCGTTGATGCCGTCGATTGATGTAGGCGTAGTGCCTTCAGGGTAGATGGCTACGGCTGTGGCCTGGCTGTCGGCTGGGAGCTTGAAGTATGCGCGGAATGCCTTGAGGGTTTCTGTGCCTGCTGAGGCTACTGGTCCGTCGGCTGTGATGTAGTAGTCTTGGCCTTCGGCATTGTCGAGGGTTGTGACTCCGTAGACGCCGCGGAAGGATGCTCCTTCGACTTGTGTGACTGCCTCGGCTGGGGTGTAGTTCACTCCGCTCAGGTTGAATGTGCCGTTTGTCATGCCCTTGATGATGTAAGGGGTGTTGGCTTCGATCTCCTTGCTTGATGTGAAGAAGAGGTCGGCGTATTCAATGCCGGTGGTTGCAGAGGTGAGTTTCTGCAGTTCGGTGTTCTCGCCGAATGCTTCCTTGACTTGCTCTTCTGACATTGCGAAAGGCAGACAGATGGTGTTCCATTCGGCCTCGTCAAATGTGCGGCTGAACACGATGTTTGTGTTTTCTCTTGCTGTAGGGATGCTATCGCAGTCTTCGTCGAGAACGATGTAGTCGCCGTAGTAGAAGAGGCTGAAGTCGCCAATGACTGTCCAGTCGCTGATTTGGAGTTTCTCTTTCTTGGCTCCTATGGTGATGTCGCCTGCAACTGCATGCTCGATTGTTACGGAGTTGTATCCGTCTCGTGGCTGATATTTGCCGTAGAGGTTGATGGCTGCGCCGGCTGCGTCCATGTCGTTAGGCACAGGGTTGCCGTCGTAGAGTTGTGTTGACCATTCGCCCACTTCGTGTTGTGCTGACGGGTCGTCGGATATAGCCATGATTTCGGCGATGTTTTCGCCTTCGCTGTCAGAGATGTAAATTTTGGCATTACGCACGAGGGTGCCGTCATCGTGTGCCGTCTTGTTCTTAGTTTGGCTGCCGTAGCGGTAGAACGCTCTTGTGTCAAGACGGTACTTGCCTGCAGGCATGTTCTTCAGTACCTGTGAGATTTTGAAGGTGGTTTTTGCGTACTCGAGTCCGTTTTTGCTTACTGACGTAGGAGCTTTGGAAACAGTCCATCCGGCGTATGTGCCGTCGAACGATGCGGACTGGATGAACCATTCTGTAATGTCGACAGGGGTGGTTGGTGAAGCGCATGACATGACGTAGTCTACTGTTATGGTTTTCACTGTTTCGATGATGCCTGGTATTTCGCTGTCGGCATACTGTCCTTCGTTGTACTTGGCTGCAATGTCGGCAAGTCCGAAGTCGTCGATGGTTGTTTCGCTCTGGTACTTTCCTGCATATTCGTAGGCCTTGGAGATTTCAGTTCCGAGAGTTGCGTAAACAGCAATGGAGGTTTTGGCATTGTTTATTGCTTCAGTTGCAGCTTGTATTGTTGTAGCCCATGTGCTGTAATCTTCGTAGGTTGCCTGTCCTTCAGTTATCTTGCTGATGTATGTCTCGCTGGCGCTCTTTGCGCTGCCGTAGATTTCGTTGAGAGCAACCTCAATCTCTCTGTTCATGAGTTTGCCCACGACCTTGTCGCCATCGGCTATGTAGCGTTTGGTTATGCCGTTGATGCCCTCGATGAACTCTTCGCTGGTTCCGGTGTATTGGATTGTCACGTCGTCCATAGCGATGATAGTCGCATTGGTGTTGTTGGCGTCGATACCGAATTCGAGAGTGTTGTCAGCTGATACATTAGCAGTTATGCTGAGTGTCTTTGCTGCCTTTTTGCTCTTTGTGTTGACAGTCGTAGTTGTTTCGTTGCCGAAGAGAGTGATGCCTGTAGCGTTGCCTTCGAGCCATGTCGACTTGTAATAAGACATGCAGGCTGCGCTTATCTTGTAAGAGCCCTCAGGCAGGAAGTTCAGCGTCTTGGATACGCGGCTTGTACCACTTTCGCCGATTCGGAGATATGGCACTGTCAGGCCGTTGCCGTCGGCATCGCCTGTCCATGTTGCCCAGTTGCCCGTAACGGTCCAGTTGCTGATGTCCTCTGCTATGCCTGGTATGCGCTCGGCTGTGATGTCGTAGCCTCCGAGGTTGGATGTGATTTCTGACAGAGCCTTGATTTCGTCAGCCGTAAGAGGGTAGTTGTATATGCGCACGTCGCTCATGAGGCCCTTGAATGCAGGGTCGGTGTCGAACTGTGAGCGTCCGAGGTATGACACAGCTGGGATGACGTCGGCAGGAGTGATGTCGATGCTAGTCGATGCAGCGCTCTCCTCGCCGTTGAGGTAGATCTTCACGTCGTTCTTGGCAATAGTCACGGCCACGTGTGTCCATGTACCGTTAGTGATTGCAGCAGCGTCGAGCCCCTGTACTATGCCGTTCTTCTTGATTTCGAAGCGCACCTTGCCGTCGCCGTTGCGTGCAGCGAGGAAGAGGTATTCATCTTCGCCGTTGCCGAAGTCGAAAATGCGCTGCCATGCAGATGTGCTGCTGCCCTTGACCCATGCACTGAATGTCATGCTGCTCATGTCGCCTGAGTGGTAAGGGAGCTTGATGAAATCGTCAGTTCCGTCAAAACTGAATGATGCGTGCTCGTTGTCTTCCTTTAGTGTGGCTCCGCTTATGACTGCGTGCATCTTGTTAGGCGAAGAGTCCTTTACAGAGCGTCCGCTCCATGAAGCGATGAGCGCGTTGCCGGTCGTTGTAGCCGACTCGATCTCGTCGGAAGCGTCGCTCAGGTTGTAAGCAGCGTCGAGAGCCTTGACCTTGTATTTGAGCGGCTGTCCCTTGCGGCATGTGTTGTCGCGGAACGATGTGCCCTTGACCTTGCGGCCGATGCACTCCCAGATGGAAACCTCGTTGTTGTAGCGATAGACCATGTAGCCGCAGATGTCCTCCTCTGCGTTAGCATCCCATTCGAGCAGAACCGATCCAGATTCAGGAGTAGCCTTGAGTCCGGCAGGTTTTGACGGAGCTTCTGTCTCTACCTTGCTATCAGCTGGGATGAATTTCCAGAGCAGTTTGTCTGTGCCGTCGTTAGTCATTTCGCATACGTTGGCTCCGTTGCTTGTGCTGGCGTTCTGCACGCCCATGTACAGACCTGTGTTGTGGTTGATTACGTGGTAGTAACCGTTGCCCGCATAGCGCAGGTGCCATCTCTGCCATCCGTTAGGAGGACATGTGGCGTCGTCGTTGTCGGACCACACGCTGACGTTGGCTCCGCTCTCCATCTTCCATGCTTCGGCGTCGAGGTAGAGCTGTACGCCCGAGGTGTTGGAGTTGCGGATTACGACATAGCTGAAGTCAGGAACAGTGAGACTGTCGATAGGGTAGACGTCCCATGTCTGATTTTTCAGAGCACCGTCGGCGTACTGGAGTACGTTGCCGCGTGCAGCTGCTCCGCCGTTCATAGAGAGGACCTTGCCGCTGACCTTGCTGACAATCTTGTACTTGCCGTTCACCTGCTCGACAGGCACGTCCTCGCCTGTACTGATGATGATGAGGCGCTCGGCATTGGTCTGTCCGTTCTGGTAGCTGCCCTTGGCACCTCCTGGCACGTTCTGTGTATAGTCGTAGTAAGGCCCCTTGCCGTCGTAGTAGGCGAGGCGGTCTTTCGATACGAATGTGAAGGAGGACTTCACGGCCTGGCGCTCGGATGTTCCGATGAACGCTTCGACTCTGCCACCTTCCTCCTTGTACTTGTTTACTGATGCCACCATCCACTCGTTAGGGCGCTCCTTGTAGTTGAGTTGCACGCCGCCGTTGATCATGCGGATGTATTCGCCTCGGGTGATGCCGTCCCATCCCCACCAAGTGCCAGCCACACCGCCGTGGTTGATGCAGACCATAGCCTCCATCACGTTGTGCATCTCGTCGGCAACTGGGAGTTTACCGTCATTGTATGCCTGATCCCAAAAACCGATGTATTCGCTCCATTTGCCACCGGCCAACTGGTGAGTGTTGGCGTAGTTGATATTGTTCTTGACTGTGGTGTACCACTTCGGAGCCTCGGAACTGTTGAGCGTGCTCGGACCTACTATCTTGCCTGCAAGCAACGGCTTTGTCTGCATGATGGCAGATACGGCGTTGTAGTTGCTTGCATTTCCCGTCCATGTGGTTTCGAAGTCCGGTTCGTTGAACGGTGCCACACCGAAGATCTCGTAGCCTCGGCTGATGATGTACTCGGCTGCGAGTACGATGTTATTTACGTAGTTTTCGCGTTGCTCGGTGCTCCATGTCGGTTTGCTCGTAGCGTCGCCCTGTTCTGTACCGACGTTGCCGATGCCTGGCAGAAAGAAAACCTTTCTCACTCCAGTCTGCGAGGTGTTGTTAAGTTCTGTGCTCAGAGTGTTTTTCACTGAAGCTGGCAGAGTGGTGTATGCCTCACTGAAAGGCAGCGTGCATCCTACGCGGGCAATCTGCATGTTCTCCTTGCCTGCATGGTTGCGCTGCTGGTAGGCGAAGAAGTCCCAAGACCATCCTCCCATACCGAACATGAACTGGTATTCCTTTCCTTCGTCATCTATGTCGAAAGGAACACGTACTGACCACGAACCTGCAGTCATAGAACTGCTTGAGGTCTGTGTGTTCTGTGCCTTGGCGCAGACAATGCTCATCAGCGTAAGGCAGAAGAGTAAAATTTTTTTCATTAGAAAGATTTTAAGATTAATTTAAAGAATGTTGTGCATTTCACCTGTATTTGTTACAAATATATGTATTAGTGTGCGTTTTTCCTAACAAAGTGTGCTTTTTTACGACTTTTTGTCTCGATTTCGCAATGATATAGGATGTATTATTGCAGATTTTTAAAATAGTTGTACTTTTGCGTAAGTTTTTTGAAAACTAAAAAACAGTAAAAACTATGCTGACACTCGATAAAATTTACCATGCGTCGTATGTGCTGAAGAATACAATCTACCGCACGGACCTCATTTATGCACCTAAAATTAACCCGAAGTGCAAGATTTATCTCAAGCCGGAGAATTTGCAGTTGACGGGCTCGTTCAAGGTGAGAGGGTCTTACTACAAGATTTCGCAGCTTTCCGAGGAGGAGAAGGCAAAGGGCGTGATCGCCTGTTCGGCGGGCAATCATGCTCAGGGTGTGGCTCTGGCTGCAACGAAGAACGGCATCAAGTCGCTCATCTGCTTGCCCGACGGAGCGCCTATTTCCAAGGTGGAGGCCACGAGGAATTACGGTGCTGAGATATGCCTGGTGAAAGGCGTGTATGACGATGCCTACAAGCGTGCGCTTGAATTGAGGGATGAGTATGGATATACGTTTATCCATCCGTTTGACGATGTGGATGTGATTGCCGGTCAGGCTACTATCGCATTGGAGATTATAGAGCAGAAAGACGACATCGATGCGGTGATAGTGCCGGTGGGCGGTGGAGGCCTGATTTCGGGTATTGCTTTCGCCATCAAGTCGCTCAATCCTAAGATTAAGGTCTACGGTGTGCAGTCGGCTGGCGCTCCGAGCATGAAAGTGTCGGTCGACAATAAGAAGATTGAGCGTTTGGCGTCTGTTTCGACCATTGCCGACGGTATAGCGGTTAAGGAACCAGGCAAGAACACTTTTGAACTTTGCAGCAAATATGTTGATGAAATTGTTACTGTCACTGACGACGAGGTGTCGACGGCTATCTTGTCGATGCTTGAGGAGCAGAAACTCATAGCAGAGGGTGCCGGTGCTGTGGCAGTGGCTGCAGCCATGTTCAACAAGGTGCCTGTCGAGGGAAAGAACGTGGTTTGTCTTGTTTCGGGCGGAAACATCGACGTGAACATCCTCGACCGCGTCATCAAGCGAGGACTTATGACGGCGGGTCGCAATGCGCATCTGAAGATTGAGCTTCTTGACAAGCCAGGGCAGCTGGAGCTCGTTTCGCACATAATAGCAGAGCGCGGTGGCAATGTCGTAGGTGTTCATCACGAGCGTACCAATGCCAATACGGACATTAACGGATGTTTCCTGCATGTGAATCTGGAGACCAGGAATCTTGAGCACACCAACTGTATCAAACAGGCGTTGAAAGATGCCGGACTGAAACTTTTGGATTAACAGAGATGCGAAATAAAAACTATTGATACAAACAAACTAAAACACTGATTATGTTAGAGAAAGTTTACACAAGCAACGCCCCTGCGGCTATAGGCCCTTACTCACAGGCCATAAAGTGCGGAAACATGTTGTTCACTTCAGGACAGATACCTATCAATCCGGCATCGGGAGAGGTAGAGGCAACTGACATCACAGGCCAGGCCACTCAGGTGATGAAGAACCTCGCCGCAGTGCTCGAAGAGGCTGGCACATCATTCGACAAGGTCATCAAGACAACTTGCTTCTTGAGCGACATGGCCGACTTCGCAGCGTTTAATGCAGTCTATGCCGAGTATTTCACAAGCAAACCTGCTCGTTCATGCGTGGCAGTGAAGACTCTGCCTAAGAACGTCCTTGTAGAAGTGGAAGTGATAGCTGAAATCTAATTGGAGCAAGGTGCGCATTAGCAAGCATAACCTATAGAACCTTTAGACTGGCGGGAACGGTTTCCTGCCAGTCTTTTTTGTGAAGTAATTAAAAACAAAAGGAGGGTTTCATTGCTGGACCCTCCTCTTTAAAATTAATCTTTGGATTATTCTTCAGTGTCTATATAGCAAAGTTAATCTTTAGCATAAATTCTGCCAAAACCCTTGCAAATATCACAAGTTCCCGTTAAACTGCCGTAACCAGAACAGGTACTGCATACATAGCATCCCTTGCCGTCGCAACGGGTGCATGTGCTTTTTGATGTGCCTTTCCCATTGCATGTATTGCATTGCTCTTGTACATTTAGAGTTTTGTAACCTCTGCCTCCACAAGGCCTACAACCTGCATTGAAATATGAGATAAGCATTCCGGTTCCATTACATCTATTACAATCAATATAAATGGTTTCTCCTCCTCTGCTTCGTTGTGGCCTTTTGCCTCCACGACATGAGCATGGGGTTTCTTGGGGCACACGAGTGTACCTAGTTCCATTGCAATCTGGGCATGTTTCTTTTATGCTTTTATTTATAATCCCGTTTCCATGGCACGATGTGCATGTGCTTTCAACGATTCCTCGGAAATCACAGATGCTACAGTATATTGCACCATTGTGACAATTGCTGTTAGTGCATGGAATAGGTTTTTTGCCACTTCCTTTGCATGCGTCGCAAGTGTAGGAGGATTGCGAATAGGCTGAATGTGAAAGTGATAGAAGTAAAAATATGATTAATGTTTTAGTCATACTGTTTCTACTTTTAGTATCTGTATTCAGATGGAGCAGTCATATTCCAGCCTTGTCTGTAGCCTTCTTGATAATAGGGATTGTCAGCTAAACTTCCACAAGATTGTAATAATATCGTTGCGATGAATGTTATTAGTAAAATTTTACCAATAGTTTTTACTGAGTTTACCATATTTTATTTGTAAGTATATCCGTTGAAAATTATTTGATTAATTCTCCATGTTCTTGAACTTATAACGTAAGTGCAAATACATCTGCATTCTAAATACGAGTTAGTACCTGTAGGGTATAAGTATATTTTATTCTTGTCGGCGATTTTGTAAGTGCCAGAAACATACGTGCTTTCATCTGTGCCAGACCAATTCCCGTTCGAGTAAAAAGTTATTTTCTCATTCCCATATGTTAGTGTTTGGGTAGATGAAACTGTTGTTGGTCTTTCGTTGTAAGTACTATTAATGCTATTTGTTGTTGAGTTTGTGCTAGCATAAACAATTGTAAATAAACTTATGACAAACATAAGTAATAATGATATTTTTTTCATAATTCTGTGATTTTTTATTGTTTGTATTTATTAATTTGTCCTATAAATGTTACTTCATATATGTGCATAAAAAGCGCGGACAAAACTCTGCAATATCTGTTTTGAGGTCTTCGACTACCTATCCGTCAAATATACGAGTAAAGCCCACGCCATAGGCGTGAGCGTCATTGCTTTACTCTTGACGGATTTGAAAGTGTCGAAGTTTCAAAACAAGATTAAGCTAATAAAC
The DNA here is from genome assembly GCA_045576655.1 of Bacteroidaceae bacterium. Classification (GTDB taxonomy): domain Bacteria; phylum Bacteroidota; class Bacteroidia; order Bacteroidales; family Bacteroidaceae; genus RGIG8745. Next base: position 74,333 of record JAZNGW010000046.1, on the reverse strand, counting down.
GCTTTTCCAATATGTCTAAAATGCACATACGTAATGTGCAAAATTTATTTCATAGGCTTTTGTTTAGTGGTTAATAAATTTAATGATATCGTCACAAATATAGTCTTTTTTCGTCACATAAAAGACTTTTTATGATAAAAATAGCATCTTATGTCCCAATCTTCGTACAATCCTAATTTCAAATGTGGTGTGGGGGTTGCGCTCTAAATATTTACATTCCAAAGTTAAATAATCACTTCCCTCTACAGATCCATGTCCGTTAAACTACCGCTGCAGGCTGCATAAGTGCCAGCAGTCAACCAATATAGCAAATAACAACCACAATGGTCAACCCAAAACACAACTAAGCAAAAACATAGTCAACTAAATTTAAAACTAATCTTAAACCAAGTCAACCTAAGATATAAATAAGACGGAAAAGGTCAACCAAATTCGTTAAACCACAGTGCAAATTCGCTGCCTGCTCGCTGAAAAGTATAAATAAAAGTAATATTTGTAAGAATAATGATTTTATTTATATAAATATTAGTTTTATTCTTATAAATATAAGTTTAATTTATAGTTTTCTCCGAGGGGTTGAAAAGTTTCGAGCGAGGTTCTGATGACTTTTGAGCGGAGTGGTGCTGACTAATTCCTGAGAGTCAGAGGGTTAGTTGCTTGTTGGTGCTCGTTGCAGCGCAGGCGAAGGGGCAAGCAAATGCTTGTTTCCACACTTTTTTTGATGAAAACAAAGAAAAAGTTTCTTCGGGAGCGTAATATTTTCACCGCCGTCACGTCTATAAGGATAGAAAGCAACAAACTATTAATTAATCAATAAAAAATGGATTTATTATGAATGAAGTAATCGTTACGTTTATCGTGTTCAGTTTCATTTACATGGTTTTTGAACTCTTTGTCCGCAAGGGCGAGCGCAAGATGCTTATCGATAAGATAGCAGAGGTAGGCAAGGCTGATGTGAGCAAGTATTTGAACGAATACTTGGGCAATACGGGGATGGCTAACATCTTCCGCATGAAGAACCATACGAGCATTCGTGCCGCCCTGTTGGTGCTTGGCATCGGAGTGGGAGTGCTGGTGGGTTTCTTCATCAATTATGTACTGGTTGGAGAGGAGTATATCACAAACCGTCATCATTGGGAAGTGTGCAACTCAGAAGTTGTTTCCGTGGTCTACATCGCAAGCGTCTGCCTCTTTGGTGGATTGGGTATGCTGATAGCTTACTTCATCGACCGCAAGGAGGAGAAGAAGCTGGAAGAGTAGGAGAGAGCATAAAAGCTGATGATTAGAATGGGCGTTGACGAAAGGAAACTGATAGGGCAGGTGCTTGCCGGTCGTACTGAGGAGTTTGGCTATTTCCTCGAAAAGTACGGGCGACAAGTGCTTGCCCTCGTGTCGCGACTTGTTCCGCAGCAGATGGATGTGGAGGAGGTGGCGCAGGATGCTTTCGTCAAGGCGTTCACTCGATTGGAGTCGTTCGACTTCCGTTCGTCGTTCTCCACATGGGTAAGCCGCATCGCCTACAACTGTGCGGTAGAGCATTTGAGAAAGTCTAAGCGCGAGCTGACGGTTGATGTTGATGAAAGTCAGCTGGCAGAAGTGACAGACGGCATGGTCGACGAATTGATGCTGACGGACGACGAGGACAATGTGGCGCAGCTGCAGAAGGCAATCGATATGTTGACAGCCGAGGACAGGACGCTCATTTCGCTCTATTACTATGACGACCGTTCCGTGCGTGACATCGCCTATATCATGTCGATTAAGGAGAACAGCGTGGCGCAACGCTTGTATAGGGTGCGCAAGCGATTGTATTTACTGATTAAAACATTTAGCAGAAATGGATGAGATTAAAGCGAAGGCAAAGACCGATTCAGCATTGAGGCGTGCTGTCATGCTCAATGAAGAACGGAGTGCAGTGAAATATCCGCACAACTTCCCGTTTGTGGCAATCGAGAAGGTGCGACACGAGAAGGAACGCATGGAACGCCGCAGTAGAGTCGTGGCTGCCGTCTTCTGTGCAGCCTCGTGCATGGCAGGAGTGGCGGTTCTTGTCTTGCTTGTCGACTTTAAGGCTTTGTGGAACTCCTTAAGCAGTATGTTTGACGCTTTTGCAAGGCAGGAGGTCGCCCACGAACCGCACGATGGCGGCGGAAGTGTCGTTTCTGTCATAGCCACAGTAGTCTGTCTGACCTTTTTTGTCTGTCTTGACCGATATCTTGGTAGGCGTTTCAGACGAGGAGCAAAATAGAGGAAACGACTATAAAAAAGCAAAGGGTGTGCGACGTGATGCCGTACACCCTTTGTTGTGTTTCAGTGGAGCTGGAGGGAATTGAACCCTCGTCCAAACGAGGAAGCCATACGCTTTCTACATGCTTATTCCGGCCTTCGGTTTTCGTGCCGCGACAAGACCCGGACCACCCATCGCGACCTTATCCTCTAAAACTTCATCCGACGCACGAGGCTGCGCCCGACTATTCCCGATTTTACTGCACCGCGGATCTGAACGCTTCAGGACGGATAGCTTTCAGGGCGATGTCTCGTTCCCTCGCCTGGCAAGGGAATAAAGCCGATCTACTATACTTCGATTAGGCAGCGAGAGCAAATCTGTTTTCGCCAGATAATTCTTTGAGAGCTGGGATTTAAGAGCCAACCAACGACGCTCTGCATGCTTACGTACCACCTCATCCCGCTGTCAAATCCAATCAACCCCAGTGATGATGCGGTGTGGGGACTCCGCTGAGTAGCCCTTGCCGTAAAGAAAAAAGCAAGTAGCGTTTGCTACTTGCCTTAACTTTGTTGCGGGGGCTCGACTCGAACGAACGACCTCCAGGTTATGAGCCTGGCGAGCTACCAACTGCTCCACCCCGCGATGTAATATCAAGCGCTTTTTCTCAAACGCGATGCAAAGGTACGACTTTTTCCCGAACTGGCAAATTTTTATGCAGGAAAATGCACTGTTTGCTATTGATTGCAGGCGTGAAACGGCTAATTTCAGCTTCGTCCAATTACAAAACGGGCGGAAAAACCTTGAATACGATGCGGAAGTCGCCCGCGTTCCATGAAGTGCTTGTAATCTTAAATTCACCGATCTCAGCAGTCGACCCCACGTGTGTGCCGATGCACGGACATACGTCGTAGTCGCCTATGCGGACGAGGCGAAGCGTTTCGCTTGCGTCTTCGGGGAGTTTGTCGAGTTTCACACCTTCGGGGATATTGTCGCGCGTAACGAATTCGTAAGTCACAGGCAGGTCGACCTTGATGAGGTCGTTCATTTTCTGCTCGATTTGTGCGATTTGCTCCGCAGTGGGGCATTCTGCAAGGATATAGTTGATTTTGCTCTTCTTGCGCTCGATGTGCATATTGCGTGAGCGCTCGCATCCGAACATGCGAATCATGGTTTGGTTCAAAAGGTGCTCGGCGCTATGTGCAGGCGGGAACTCCTGCTTGTTGTGCGAGTTGAGTTGTGGGTTGGGTGCTTCCATCTTTGACATATGTGTAAATGAAGACATAAGAACAAAAGAACATGTTTTTGAGGATTAATGTCTGTATGTCCTGAATTTTCGCTTTATCTCTATTCGTTCGCCTCCAAAGTTTATCAGTAATCCGCAGTCAATCTTTGTTGCAGTGAGATAATTCACAAGTTGAGCTTCATGGATGAGTGATAGATTTTGAACGGCCTTTAATTCAACGATTATTTTGTTCTCTATAACAATATCTGCACGAAACTCTCCAACTACGCATTCGTCATAATAAACATTTATCGGTACTTCGTCCTTTGCTGAAATTCCGTTCTTTTCTAACTCTATCAATAAGGCTTTTTGATATACAGATTCCAAAAAACCTGCAGGCAACTGCAACCTTACATTATATGCTGACTGAATGACTTTTTTCACTAAACTTTCTAGTTCCATCCCTATATTATGTTCTTATGTACTTCTGTCTAATTTTGTTTAGAGGTGCTTCTGCACAAACTCTCTCACTTTGCTGGTGTAATCCTCAGGGTAGTCGTGGTAAGATGTGGCGTGACCGACTCCTGGGACTATCCATAGTTCTTTGTCGCCCTGTTTTGCATCGTAGAGAGTGTAGACCATGTCGGTTGGGACGTAGGTGTCGGCGTCGCCGTGGATGAAGAGCATAGGATGGTCGGTCTTTCGCAGCTGTTCCACAGCAGAGGCCTCCTTGAAACTCCATCCGTAACGCCACTTGCAGAAGAGGTCGGCTATGTAGAGAAAAGGCATCTGTGGCAGGTGGTAGTCCTGCTTTGCCACATGGGCGAACTCGTCCCATACGGATGTGTAGCCGCAATCTTCGACGTATGCCTTGACATAGTCGGGTTGTTCTTCGCCAGAGAGCATCATTGCTGTTGCCGCTCCCATGGAAATGCCGTGAACGACCATCTGCGTGTTGCCTCCGAAGAGCTCGTTAGCCTTGTCCATCCACAGCATCACGTCGAGGCGGTCGTTCCACCCCATCTGTATGTGGTTGCCACCGCTCTTGCCGTGCGCCCTAAGGTCTGGCAAAAGCACGTTGAACCCCAGGTCGTGGCTGTAGAGGTAGGCGATGTGCAGCATGTTAAGGGCGTTGTTCTTGTGGCCGTGGATTATGACCGCTGTTTTCTTTGTCGGCTGTTTCGCTTTGATGTAGTAGGCATGAAGAAGAGTGCCGTCGGGAGCGTTTAGTTCAGTCTCTTTCAATTTGTCGTTCTGCTTGAGCGAATCCGTCCACTCTTGCAAGAAGGGGTACTCTGACAGCATATGGTCGTAGGTCGCATCGGGATTTTTCGCCCATTTTGATGGAGCAAGGGCGGTGTGGAGGATGTAGAATCCTGCTCCGGTGAGTACGAAAACGATAACTGCCAGTATTGTGATGCTGGCAGTTACGATTCGTTTTATGGTTTTAGCGGTTTGGCTGTTCATCCTTTTAGAAGTTTACTTCAGGTGCTTTGCTTGCTCCTTCGTCAGCCTTAAATTCTGATTTGCGTTCAAATCCGAACATGCCGGCAAGGATGTTATTTGGGAACTTGCGAACGCTCACGTTATAAGTCTTAACGGCATCGTTGTACTTCTTGCGCACTTCGTTGATGCGATTTTCTGTTCCCTCGAGTTGTGCCTGGAGTTCGCTGAAGTTTTCGTTAGCCTTGAGGTCTGGATAATTTTCCGTGATGGCAAGAAGTCTGCTTATGGCTGCACCTACTTCACCCTGTGCCTCCTGATATTTTTGGATGTTTTCCTCTGTGAGGTCGTCAACGCTGACAGTCATCTGTGTTGCTTTCGTACGTGCCGAAACGACTGCGTCGAGTGTAGACTTCTCATGGTTGGCATAACCCTTAACGGTGTTGACGAGCTGAGGGATGAGGTCTGCTCTGCGCTGGTAAGCGGCTTCCACATTAGCCCAAGAATTTGCTACGGACTCGTCCTTATTGACCAAACCGTTATAGCCAGTTATTGCCCAAATGGCAACGATAGCAGCAATGGCTGCGATGATGATAATGCTACTTTTCTTCATAAGATTATTTATAGTTAGTAGTTAGTATTTGTTATGTTCTTAGAAGCGTCCGCCGGCACCGCCTCCTCCGAAGGAGCCTCCGCCGAAACTTCCGAATCCGCCTCCACCGAAACCTCCGCCAATGCGTCGGTATCCGCCACCCATTGGTATGCCGCCGATGAACGGTCCTCCGCCGATGCCAGTGTCGTTAGCGTCTTCCTTTTTCTCGCGATTAACTTGCTTGCCGCAGTTCTGACATAGCAGAATGGTGTTGGTGTGGCGTATGCCCTGCTTGTCGGTAAATGTTTTGTTTGAAATGATTTTCAGTTTGTATTTTCCGCAGTTCGGACATTTCTTCGCTTGGCGAGCAACGACTTGTGCAAAAAGCAAAAATCCGCCTACGATGACGAGCATTGTTATGATGAGCACCATAGCTGCTTCATCATCACCTTCACCCGAATATTCATTTACAAGTTCTTCGTTGCCTTCAAGAATGCCCTTTAGAGCATGGACCGTTGCTGTCATGGCTCCGTTCCAGTCGCCTTTTTTGAGTCGAGGCACCATGACACGGTTTTCCACTCGTTTGCAAATGGCATCGGGCAAGTGCTTCTCCAGGCCTTCGCCTGTGAGGATGTAATAGCAGCGGTCTTCAGTTGCGAGAGTGACGATGAGTCCTGTGTTCTGTTTCGAACCGACTCCGTATTTGTTGCCCACACCGATAGAAAATTCATAAGGGTCGTCCCCCTCAATGTCTGCAACAACGATGACGAGGGTCTTGACCCCCTTGGCCTTTTCGAGTGCGTAGAGCATCGTGTTCAAAGAATCGACCGTGGCAGGCGAGAGAATGTTGTCGGGATTGCACGTATAGGATGGCGACTGCGGGTGCAAGTCGACAGGCAGATTGTCGGGGTTATATGGCTTTGCCATTGCGACAAAGTGCAACATTGTGAAAATTAACAACGTGATAAATCCTTTCATCTAACTTAGGGTTGTTTAGGTTTGCAGTTGGCGCTTACTCTTCTCCGTTCCAGTATTCCCACGAAGCGAGAGCTTGCAAAAGGAGCATTTCGAGTCCGTTTTTGACCGTCGCCCCGTATTTTGCCCCGTTTTTCATAAAGAGTGTCTCGTCGGGGTTGTACACGAGGTCGTAGAGCAGATTCTTGTCAGTCATCGCCTCGTAAGGTAGTGGCGGACATTCGTCGTTGTGCGGGAACATACCGCAAGGGGTGCAGTTGACTATCACCTCGTATTCCTTTACGACCTCTGGGGTTATGGATGAGTAAAGGGCTGTGTCTGGACGATGGTAGCGTGACACGTGTACGGCTTCCATGCCGAGCATCTTGGTCAGCACATAGTTGACTGCTTTAGAGGCTCCTCCAGTGCCGAGAATGAGAGCCTTTTTGTGATGGGGTTTCAGAAGCGGTTCGATTGAGTGGAGGAAACCTGTGGCATCGGAATTGTAGCCAATGAGTTTGCGTGAACCGTTAGGGCGTTTTTCCACCTTTACCACATTGACCGCTCCGATTTCAAGCGCTTCCTTGCTTACTTCGTCAAGGAATGGGATTATCTTCTGCTTGTAGGGGATTGTCACGTTGAAACCGCACAAGTCGGGATTGGAGTCGAGTACTTCCTGGAAGTCGTCGATCTGCGGAATTTCAAAATTCACATATTCGGCATCAATCCCTTCAACCTCAAACTTGTCGTTGAAGTAATTTTTGGAGAATGAGTGTCCCAGCGGATAACCAACCAAACCGTATTTGTCCATATTTTAGTGTTGAGTGTAAAGGTTTAGTGTTTAGTGATTCTGATACTTATTTTCTTGCTGTATAAAGCATGCACATGCCAAAAGCAAGGCGTCGGTAACCTACATCTTTAAACCCTGCTTTCTCGAATATCTGTGCCATATCCTTGCCTTGAGGCACTTTGTCCATTGTGTCGGGGAGGTAGGAGTAAGCGCTACCGTCGCGTGACACCAATTTGCCTATGCTGGGCATGATAACCTTTTTGTAGAAGGCAAACAGCTGCTTCATCGGAAAACTCTGTGGAGAGCAGAGGTCAACAGCGGCGATGTCTGCACCAGGAGTCATCACTCGCCTTATTTCAGTAAGGCACTCGTCGAGGTTTTCGAAGTTGCGAAGTGCAAAGGCCGTTATCACTGTGTCGAAACTATCGGTAGGGAACGACATATTTGCGCAGTCTTCGATGCGGAAGTCCATCTTGTCGGTTATGCCTGCCGACAGCGCTTTCTGCCGTGCGATGTTGAGCATGCCTTCTGAAATGTCGCATCCGACCACCTCGTCGGGCGTTAGCTCTGAGTAGGCAAGCAGGGCGAAGTCGCCCGTGCCTGTGGCAATGTCGAGAACCCGTTTGTGCTGGCGGCCCGTGCGTTTCAGATAGTTCATGGCGCACTTGCGCCACCACTTGTCAACGCCGAAAGAAAGCGTATGGTTCAGCTTGTCGTAAGAATGTGCTATGTTGTCAAACATCTGCCTGACTTGCTCTTTCTTAGACTTGCCGTCCTCTTTGTAGGGCTTTATGCTTTCTTGGGCGTATGACATTTAGAATGTTTAGAGTTTAACGTTTAGCGGTTTGTTTTTAAGATTCAAAGTTTAGGGTTTGATGCAGTTGCCTCTAAACCCTAAACTTTCAACTAAATACTTATCTGTTGGTGAGATACTCGTTAACGTTCTTCTCGATGCGTGCTGCGATATCTTCGTTAGAAACTTCTTTGTTGAACTTCTCGCCAACGATGTGCTCGTAGAGCTCTATATAGCGGTCGCTGATTGACTCGACAAATTCGTCGGTCATCTCAGGCATAGTCTGGCCAGGCTGGTTCATGAAGTTGTGCTCGATGAGCCACTGGCGCACGAATTCCTTAGAAAGCTGTTTCTGAGGTTCGCCTTTTTCAAACTTTTCCTGGTATCCTTCAGCATAGAAATAGCGGCTTGAGTCAGGAGTGTGAATCTCGTCGATAAGGTAAACCTTTCCGTCGCGCTTTCCAAACTCGTACTTTGTGTCAACAAGGATAAGTCCCTTTTCTGCTGCAATCTGAGTGCCAAGGTCGAAGAGTGCGTAAGTGTACTCTTCCATCTTCTCGTAGTCCTCTTTGCTCACAATGCCCTGTGCTATGATTTCTTCCTTAGAGATGTTTTCGTCGTGTCCCTCATCGGCCTTTGTCGTAGGTGTGATGATTGGGCGAGGGAACTTCTCGTTCTCCTTCATTCCGTCAGGAAGAACCACTCCGCAGATTGAACGGCAGCCTGCCTGATACTCTCTCCAAGCAGAGCCTGTGAGATAGCCGCGAATGATCATTTCAACACGGAATCCTTCGCATTTGAGACCTACAGTAACCATTGGGTCTGGGGTGGCAAGTTTCCAGTTTGGCACTACAGCAGCACTTGCGTCGAGGAACTTAGCTGCAATCTGGTTGAGCACCTGTCCCTTGAACGGAATGCCTTTTGGCAGTACAACGTCGAACGCAGAGATGCGGTCGGTTGCTATCATCACCATAAGGTCGTCGTTGATGTTGTAAACGTCGCGTACCTTACCGTGATAAACGTCTTTCTGTCCTGGAAAGTTGAAGTCTGTTCTTGTTAAAGCTTTCATCTGTCTGTTATTTTAAGTTTTAGTACATGCATATTATTACAGATGCAAAAATACGGATTATATCCCAAACGACAAGAATGTTGGCGCATTTTTAGGCATTTGGAAACTTAAAATTCTTAACTTTGCAGAATGATGTCCGTCATTAGGGGAAATCCGCTTTGCGACGGCAAAAGAGCAATAAAGATGATGAAGAACGAAGACTGCATTATGATGCGTGGCGTACGCGTTAACAATCTCAAGAATGTTGACGTGCGCATACCGCGAGATAAGTTTGTGGTAATTACAGGAGTGAGTGGCTCAGGAAAGTCGTCACTGGCTTTCGATACGCTCTATGCTGAAGGTCAGAGGCGTTATGTGGAGAGCATGTCAACTTATGCCCGACAGTTCATGGGGCGTATGGCAAAACCTGAGTGCGACTTCATCGAAGGGCTCCCTCCAGCCATAGCCATAGAACAGAAGGTGGTGAGCCGAAACCCACGTTCGACTGTAGGGACTTCAACCGAGATCTACGACTATCTGCGCATGCTTTTTGCAAGAATCGGGCATACGTTCTCGCCTGTCAGCGGTACGGAAGTCAAGAAGCATACCCCCGACGATATAGTGGATTGCATGATGAGCCATGAGACGGGCACTCGCTTTATGGTGCTTACGCCGCTTATACCTCATGGAGGGCGCTCGCGCAAAGAGCAGCTCGACATGGACCTCAAGCAGGGTTTCAGCCGCATTGAGGTGAACGGCAAGGTTGTGATGATTGAGGAGTATCTGGCGGAGGCGACGGATAAGACCGTTGACAACGACGACATATATATCGTGATTGACCGTCTTGTAGTCAATGACGAACGTACAACGCGGAGCCGTCTTGTCGATTCGAGTGAGACTGCACTCTACGAGGGTGCAGGCAAATGCATTCTGAAGTTCCTTTATGCTGACGGACGCGAACCTGAAATAGCCGAATTTTCACTCCGTTTCGAAGCCGACGGCATAGAATTTGAAGAGCCGTCCGACCAAATGTTTTCGTTCAATTCACCTGTTGGCGCATGCCCCGAATGTGAAGGTTTTGGCAGAATCGTGGGTATAGACGAAAATCTTGTTATTCCAAACTCCGAACTCAGCGTCTACGATGGTGCTGTAGTGTGCTGGCGAGGCGAAAAGATGGGCGAATGGAAGAACGAATTTGTGCGTCGGGCAGAAAGATACAAATTCCCAATTTTCGCACCTTATTACCAACTCACGCAAGAGCAGAAAGACCTGCTTTGGCATGGTGTGCCAGGCGAGGACAAGCGTGAAATGGTCTGCATAGACCGCTTTTTCGATATGCTTCGCGAAAATCAGTATAAGATTCAGTACAGAGTCATGCTGGCGCGCTACAGAGGAAAGACCACCTGCCCCGTTTGTCATGGAAGCCGTTTGAAAAAGGAAGTGGAATATGTGAAGGTGGGCGGTAAGAACATCACTGAACTCGTGGCAATGCCGATTAGCGAACTCAACGAGTTTTTCCGCAAACTGCGCCTTTCCGACCACGATGCCGAAGTGGCAAAGCGTCTGCTCGTGGAGATACGAAGCCGGCTTAAATTCCTTATGGACGTAGGGCTGGGATATCTTACACTCAACCGTTTGAGCAATACGCTGTCGGGAGGTGAAAGCCAAAGAATAAATTTGGCAACAAGTCTCGGAAGCAGTCTTGTAGGGTCGCTCTATATCCTTGACGAACCAAGCATCGGGCTGCACAGCCGTGACACACAACGCCTCATCCATGTGCTGCGTGAACTGCAAAAACTCGGCAATACCGTCGTAGTAGTTGAGCATGACGAAGAGATAATGCGTGCAGCCGACTACATCATTGATATCGGTCCTGATGCAGGAAGACTTGGCGGAAAAATCGTTTATGCAGGAAAACCTCCGAGACAGGGTGAGGGCAAGGTGAAAGATGAAGGAGACGTGCCATCCCATACACTCGACTATCTTCTCGGTCGAGAAATTATCGAACAGCCAACTACCTATCGCCAGTGGAACAATTACATAGAGATTAAGTGCGCCAGAGAGAACAACCTTAAGGGTATAGACGTGAAAATTCCGCTCAATGTCATGACGGTAGTGACGGGAGTGAGCGGAAGCGGAAAGTCCACTCTTGTACGCGACATCTTCTACCGCGCCATGAAGCGTCATCTTGATCAGCCGTGCGACCGTCCAGGACAGTTCCTCGGACTCGAAGGCGATATGGACATGGTGCGCGCCATCGACTTCGTCGACCAAAACCCCATAGGCACATCAAGCCGAAGCAACCCTGTGACCTACATCGGTGCGTACGACGAAATACGCAAGCTCATGGCTACGCAGCAACTCTCAAAGCAGATGGGCTACACGCCAGCCTACTTCTCGTTCAATACTGACGGAGGGCGTTGCGAAGAGTGCAAGGGCGAGGGTACAGTGACCGTTGAGATGCAATTCATGAACGACCTCGTGCTTGAATGTGAATCGTGCCACGGCAAGCGATTTAAGAACGAAATCCTGGAGGTCAAGTATGCTGGCAAGGACATAAATGAAATACTGGACATGACTGTCAATATGGCCGTGGAGTTCTTCACGGAGAACGGTCAGAAAAAGATAGTGCAGAAACTCAAACCTCTGCAAGATGTCGGACTCGGATACATCAAACTCGGTCAAACTTCGTCGACGCTCTCTGGTGGCGAAAACCAACGAGTGAAGTTGGCGTATTACCTTAGTCAGGAAAAGACTGTGCCGACTGTTTTCATCTTCGACGAGCCTACCACAGGACTTCACTTCCACGACATCAAGAAACTCCTCGAATCGTTCAATGCCCTCATCAGCCGTGGGCATACCATAGTCATAATAGAGCACAACGTAGAGGTTATCAAGTGCGCCGACCACGTAATCGACCTCGGTCCTGAGGGAGGAGATGCCGGCGGAAACATTGTTGTTACTGGCACGCCTGCTGAGGTGTCGCAGTGCATCCACAGCTACACCGGCCAGTTCCTTCGTGATGTGGAGCGGTATCGATGAACTGTTCTGCCCATTTGTCACACGTTTAATGTAGAAAGCAAACTTCGACAAATAATAAGAGGCACGTATTCTATGCTTTACACGTGTAAAACGTAGAGTACGCGCCTCTTATTATTGATGAGTTTGTCGGAGTCTCTCAACTATTCCCAAACGTAGTTGTATTCGTAGTTCAATTCATGTTTTTCCAAATCATCTTCATGGTACATCCAACCGTTACCTTTCAATTTGATGACATAACCGTCTTGATCAAATTCATGAGTGAAATTATTCGTCAATTAATTAAATTTTAACGTCATCAGCGTTTAAAGAAAGTGCCATTGGGGTGGAAAAAACGCTTATCCCCAGTGGAAACTTATTAACCCTTCGGAGAAAAGTATAAATAAAAGTAATATTTGTACAAATAATGGTTTTATTTATATAAATATTAGTTTTATTCTTACAAATATAAGTTTTATTTATAGTTTTCAGCGAGGGGGTGATGATTCTTTGCTGAGGTGAATAAAAGTTTGTAACGGGGTGTGAAAGATTTGTGGCTGAGTGTCAGGTGATTAGCGTTAGAGACGTCGCAATGTGGTGTTTCTTTTTTTTGAACGCGGATTACGCTGATAGGGCTGAATTACACGGATTTTCTCTTTTGGTACATTGTTTTATCCGTGTGCATCTGAGCAATCTGTGGTTTTTAGTTCAGTTTTCTTGGGCAGACATGCCGGTCCGCACCCTACGTGGCATAGTTCCAATTAGTGTCCAATTAATGGTAATTAGTGTTCTCCAATCAACATTTGCGCAGTCTTCCAGGTCTGTTAATGTGTTTTAACATTCGGAGGGAGGGGTAAAATGTGACTTTTTGTTTACCTTTGTGCCGCATGGTCGTAAAAGGCGCAGAATGCGTCTCAGGACAAACCTATTGGGATTCCCATTGCGTAGGGGTACCCCTCGCGGGTACCCGAAAACGCATGACTTAGAGACGTCACATTGTGGCGTCTGCAAAGTTCGGTCAAACATCATAGACATAAACACTCAAGAAGTTGCGCACGACACGGAGCAAGTGCATCGTATATGAAGAAAAAATTACTATTGGCGTCGATGAAGCGTTGTCTTCTGCTTGCTGCTGCCGTGCTGATGAGCACCGTGGCTATGGCTGAGGACGGCGTCATCGTCAAGTTGAAGAACGGCAGCGAAGTGGGCTTCGTGTTCTCGTCCAAACCCAATGTCACTCCTGGTGCAGAACTTAGCATCACCACATCCGATGGCGCTTCTGTCAGTTATGACTATGCCGAGGTGTGCAGCGTCAGATTCGGTGATGTCACTTCTACAGGCATAGATGACGTTACATCTTCTCCCGTTTGCGATGTGGTGTTCCGTCTGCTCGACGGTAAAGTTGTCGCTGAGGGCTTGCCGGCAGGCGAGAGCGTAAGCGTTTATAATGTAGGCGGTCAGTTACTCACTACCGAAAAGCAGTCAGCCGGCGGCACAGCACTCTCTGTTCCGCTCGATGCCCGAGGCGTGCTTATCGTCCGCACAAGCACTGGAGTTAGTTATAAAGTAATGAATAAGTAAAAAGAATGCTCAAATGAAAAAGATTATATTCGCTTTAACGCCTTTGTTCATGGCTTTGGCGTTTAGTATAGATGCCTATTCACAGGATGTAGACAGGACCTCGTTGGTTGGTACTGATGAGACTTTCTGGAAACGAGGTTATGACGGGGCAAGTGGTACATTGTGTGATACTAAATATGCTCCAATGGTTACAACTTCGGATGGGCGAACTGTGCAGTTAGTGGAGGACTTTCAATGGGGATTCAACCAATTAGAAGTGGTTTTGTCGCAAAAGGTAAGAGGATTGGAGAATGGAAATTACACGGTAGTCCTTTATGCTAATGCTGTGTCAACCCACGAGAGGGACAATTTTGGAGGAACGCCTGCGTCCAACGGTGCCACTGATGTGGCTTATGTTTTTGCGGGAGACAAAAAAGTGTCTGTTCCTGTAAAGGTTGCTACGTCCATAGATGTCAGTGGTGAGTACTCCATTGCAAATGTGGAGGTGACAGACGGAACTCTGACTATTGGTCTCGGAACATACAAGACTGGCACAAATTGGCATACGATTCAGATTAAATCGTTGATTCAGCACAATCCTGCACAGACCTTCTACGAATGGAAAGGCGGCACATACACAGAGCGCTCCGTTAGCGAAATGGATAGCATCACGTTCTCCTTACCTGTATCCGCGCCATTGGCACAGAATTTCTACGAATGGAAGGACGGCAAGTGGACAGAGCGCTATGTCAGTGACGTTGATAGCATCACGTTCTCAAAGCCTGGAACCGCACCTGTGGCTGTCGACCTCGGTTTGCCGAGCGGCACCCTTTGGGCCGACCGCAACATAGGTGCCGATTCTCCAAAGGGTTATGGTGACTACTTCGCTTGGGGTGAGACGGAGCCAAAGGACTATTATGAATGGAGCACCTACAAGTGGGGAGAAGAGTCATACGGCCTCATTGTGACCAAATATTGCACAGTTGACAACAAGACCATCCTTGAAGCTGCAGACGATGCCGCCACTGCTAACTGGGGCAACCAGTGGCGCATGCCGACTTACGATGAGTTTTATGAGCTTATTGACAAGTGTACCTGGACTTGGATCACACAGAATGGTGTGGAGGGTCGCAGATTTACCGGTCCTAACGGCAACTGTATTTTCCTTCCCACTGCGGGCTCCCGCTTCGAAGACTCGTTTAGTAATAGTTCCTACTATAGTTACTACTGGTCAAGTTCGCTCGGCGAGGGCGAGTCCTGTGCGTGGGCCCTCTTTTTGCCGGGTGACTGGCGGAGGCCTGAAATGAGCTGTCCTCTGGATGCGAGAGGCGTGGGCCGTGCCTTGGGGTTCCCTGTGCGTGCAGTGGTGAAGTAATCTTTCCGAGGGAGGAACGTTGACGATGGCGTTAATGGGAACGAACCTATATGCAAATTACCACTATTTTGTTCCCTCCCTTTTGGTGAGAGGTAGATTGGGCTGTTAATGGTTTACCTTAGGGGCGAGGTCCGCTCGCCCAATGCAAAGTTGTAGAGACGTCACATCGTGGCGTCTCTTTTTGTTGAACACGGATATTGTCTCTCGCAAATCTCGCCGATTGCTGCAGATGTGAGAAACACTAATTGCCGCTAATTATTCAATAATCATCGATTCACACGGATTTCTTCTTTGGTCAAATTGCCTAATCTGTGTGTATCGGTGTGATCTGTGGTTTTTAGTGCGTTAAATATTGGCACGGAACACGCTGAGGGCACGGTGCGACACGGTTTTGTTTTAATATATAGGACAGCGGAACCAGCGCCTGTCCGCGTATTCCGTGCCTAATCCTTTTCGGGCGGACACGCTGGTTCGCACCCTGCTGAAACATAGTCTCAATTAGTGCCTAATTAATGGTGATGAGTGTTCTCGTTTATATCCGTGATAATCAGCGTTGTCTGCGGGCGACTGAAAATCTGTATCATAGAGATGCGTAGTCGGGGATGTCTTGCAGGAACGTGTAAGAATTGCTTTCGTAGTCGATGTGGCAGCAATAGTGCTGAAGTCCGTTGCTGACGATGAGATATTCGACCTTCATGACTATGTTGTAGCGGCAGATCTGGTCGAAAACTTTTTGTGTGATATTGACGTGTGGTGCCTTGTACTCGATTATCATGCGTGGGCGGAGATGCTGAGAATATAGCACGGTGTCGCAACGGCGCGACATACCATTGAGCGAGAGCTGTACCTCGTTTGCCATGAGTGCAGGAGGGTAGTCCTTGTATGTAGTGAGGAAGTTCGTGAAATTCTGCCTTACCCATTCCTCTGGAGTAAGCGCTACGAATTTATTGCGCAGAGGGTCGAAAATTTGTGTTCGTCCTTCAGCGGCTTTGGTTTTTGGAGTATATGAGGGTAGGTTGAGAGTTTCCATGCAGGATTTAGTGAGGTGCATATTTTCAGCCGTGCATAATTGTATCTTCATCAAAAATGCTTAAGTTTGCATTACAAAAGTAGGAAAAAAATAAAGAAAAATAGTATATGGCTAAGAAAATGCAACAGGCCGTAACGCATCGGGACATTATCGAGGCGGTCCGTAAGAGGGACTTTGCTCCGGTATATCTCTTGATGGGGGATGAGTCGTATTACATCGACAGGGTTTCGGAGTATATAGCCGATAATGTTCTTACGGAGGACGAGAAGGGATTTAACCAGCAAATCATATATTGTACCCGTGAAACCAACGTTGCAGATATTATAAATTCGGCGAAGCGTTATCCGATGATGGCGGAATATCAAGTAGTAATTGTTAAAGAGGCGCAGAATTTGTTAAAATTAGAAGACCTTTCTTATTACATACTTAATCCGCTAAAGTCTACTATTTTGGTAATTTGTTACAAAAATGGATCTGTAGACAGACGTAAGAAGATTATTGCTGCTGTTGAAAAGGAGGGAGTATTGTTTGAAAGCAAGAAACTGAAAGAGGGAATGCTGTCGCCTTTTATTGTAGACTACCTGAAACGTAAGAATGTAGGCATAGAAGACAGGGCTGCATATATGCTTGTGGAGGCAATTGGTTCGGACTTAAACAGAATGGCGGGCGAGCTGGATAAGCTCGTTTTAACCTTGCCGCCAGGATTTAACAAGGTTACTCCTGAACTGATAGAAAAGAATATTGGAATTAGTAAAGAGTTCAATAACTGGGAGTTACGTAATGCTGTTGTCGAGAAGAATGTGTATAAGGCTAACCAGATAATTAACTATTTCAATGAAAATCCGAAGGCCAATCCTGCAGTGATGACCTTGACTGTCCTGTTTAACTTCTTTTCCAATCTGATGATGGCGTATTATGCCCCAGACAAGACGGAGCAGGGGATGTGTCAGCATTTGGAACTGAAATCCTCATGGCAACTTAAGGAATATAAGTATGCGATGCAGAACTATTCGGCCATGAAGACTATGCAGATCATAGGGCAGATAAGAGAAGCTGATGCAAAGTTGAAAGGAGTGGAGAAGGGTAACACTACGGATGCGGACGTTATGAAAGAACTCATATATTTTATAATGCACTAATTTAAGAGCAAATTTTATGCCGCTGTCTTTTTCCTCGATTTTGGGGAAGAGGGCAGCGGCTCTTTTTTTTCGATAATTTTTTTGCGCGATTTTTTATGCGCAAAAATGTAAAAAGCAGTTTTTTGAGGTTTTTTGCGACTTCGAAAAACCGATTTTTGTATGTCGTTTTACCAATTTGCAGTAATTTTTTTAGGTGAAAAATGGTGTGCAAAAATCTAAAACGTTGAAAAACGCAAACAAAAAAATAGGGGTTTTCGTTCTTGAAAATTAGTGTTTTAAGATGGTTTTTGCCCCTTTATTTCTTGCGTGAATTTTCTCTTTTAATGAGTTGTCCGCCTGTGTTTCTGTTTTTCCTTAAATGGGGGCTTAAGCCACCTGTGCGGGTGGTGTTTAACTTTTGTTTGCATTTAAATTTATACAGTTACAATCTTAAACCATTTAATTAAGTAAATCGAAGTAAAATAATAAATAAGAAAACCTCTCCGCCATGTTGATTATAAAATTATAAAGAACGGGCTGTAGGGATGTTAATGTAAACTTTGGCTTTTGTAAAAGCGTAAATATTCGGAACGGAATTGAATTATATATTATCTTGATAATCAGATGAAAAAGTGTATTTGATAATGTGTCGGTACGGCATGTGGGCGTGTTTTGGCATGTATGACGCCTTAAAACCCTTCAGAAGACAATATTTGTAGATTTAAAGTATTGTGTACCAACGGAATTTCTTCTTTTTGCGTAGGTTTTATTCAATTGTAAAATCGACGTATTTTAAAGTCGTTCGTACGCAGACATGCAAGAATGTAAACGCCCTGATTGCAGGTTTATAATATGAAAATTAACTTTTTAAACGATGTTTAATTTTTATCAATTTAAATTTGTTTAATGGCGTTTTTGGTGTTATCTTTGTAAAGAAATTGTTTTTTCAGTTCTCAAATGCGGTATTTTTGAGGTGCTGGGCAATTTCCTCTAATTTTTAACCTGTAAAAACGAATGATCACGATGGACGACAAAGAACGAATTGAATATATAATCCTGGAAAAGCAGTTGTCAAATACTGAGTTTTGTGCAAAGGCAAATATTGCTCCAGCTACCCTCTCTCATATACTTGGCGGAAGAAGCAAACCGAGTCTTGCTATTTTGCGTGGTGTTGTTGCAGGGTTTCCAGACTTGAACCCTGAGTGGATCTTGTTGGGGACGGGTGAGATGTATCGTAATTCTTCCTCTTCGTCTTCGGCAAATGAGAATTCGGAGTTCTCTCAGGAGGGAGCGCCATCAGATTCTCCTGCGGCAGAAGAGACTCTTGGTGTTTTTGGAAGTATGAACGATATGTTTGCTACGCCGCCTTCTACTAATATATATAATAAAGGTGCTGCGGAGCGTAATGCTGTTCAGGGGCGTACTACTGTGGAGAAGCATGAGAAGCCGCAGATGAGTCTTTCGGATATAGTGCGTGAAACTTTGGAGGTGGTACAGAAGCCTCAGCGGAAGATTGTTGAGGTGCGTATCTTCTTCGATGACGGTACTTATGAGACTTTTTCTCCTAAATAGATGACGTGTTGCCTTTAATTCGATAATATTTGTTAACGTTGTTAATATTTAGGAGTTAATTAACAATTAATTGATTATATAATTGCTTTTTCAGTAAGTTGGTTTTGTCGAGAAATCTTGCCCTTTTAGGTAAAATCGTCTTTTTGAGGGACTGATTGCACCTGTTTTGTTGTTTTTGTCAATATTTTGACCTTATTTTGTCTGTCGTGTCTTGTTTTTGGGTCTGTCTCTGATTATGTTTCTTTGTTGTAGGTGGACTTGATGAGCGAGTCGCATAATATTTTTGTGTATGGATGATAATTTATTTAGTCGAGCAGAGAGCCTTCTCGGAGAGGATGTGATGGAGCGAATGAAACAGGTGCGCGTCATCATATTTGGCGTGGGAGGAGTCGGTTCTTGGTGTGCGGAGAGTCTTGTGCGCACTGGTGTGCACCATCTGACGATAGTTGATAGCGATGAGGTGTGCGCTTCGAATGTGAACCGCCAAATGATGGCGACGACGAAGACGATAGGAAGGGTTAAAGTAGATGCTTTGAAGGAGCGTTTGCTTGAAATCAATCCAGAAGCGCAGATAGACGCGGTGCACAGAATGTATACCGCCGAGACTGCAGATGACTTCTGTTTGGCGGATTATGATTATATAATTGATGCGATAGATTCTATCAGCGATAAAATGCTGCTGATGCTTCGTGCTTGCGAGACTGATGCCGTGTTTTTTTCGTCTATGGGGGCGGCGCGCAAATTTGATTCGAGCCGCATTTCTGTAGCCGAATTTTGGAAGGTAAAAGGATGTCCGTTAGGTTCGGTTTTACGGCGTAAATTTCGAGCCTCTGGCGAGTTGCCCAAAAAGAAATTCAAGTGCGTTTATAGCGATGAACAGCCTTCCGCATTTGTGGAAGGCGGATTGGGCTCGTTGCATCACATTACAGCCGTTTTCGGGCTGACAATGGCAGGTCTGGTGGTTAATGATGTTTGCGCCAAAATAAAGGCGTGAGAGAGGCTGTTAGACCTATTTCTTGTAATCTTTGATGATGCCCTGGCATATCCAGTTGGCGAGAGCCTGGCGGTTGTTTGGAATGACAAGCCGCTTGCGGTCTTTTTCGTTTTGGATGTTGCCGAGTTCGAGGAATGCCGCTACGGGTGTGGTTTCTCGGAGCACGTAAAGACGGCGGTCACTAACAGTGCCCTTAAACCCGCGGCCTGGTTGATGCTGGCCGTATTTGTCCTCGATAGTGTTGCGTATGTTGTTGGCAAGGCGTCTGCCCAAAGTGCTGTTTGGAGCGTGGTATAGGAATACGTCTATTTGTTCTTTTACACGACGGCTGTCGACGTGGATAAATATGGCACGTTTGTATCGTTCTTTATCCTTGCGTGCTAGTCTGTTGATTGCGTCGCATCTTTGTTTGAGTCTCCTTGTGTGGTTAAGCGGAATAGCTTTCCCCAAGCAGGTCTCTCTCTTACTGTTAGATAGGTGCTTGTCGTCTCTTATTCCGTCTTTGGAGTCCTGGATGATGATATGGACTTTTGCGCCTCTCTCCATCAAGTTGCGTGCGAGTCGGAGCGTTATGTCATAAGCGTATTCGTCTTCGTGGAGCGTTACACCGCCCACTTTGCTCACTGCTCCAGGGTCGGGGCCTCCGTGTCCGCTTACGAGGTAGAAGCACGCTCCTGCAAGTTCTTGGCTCTTGATTGTAACGGATTTTAGAGACTTGCCGAATAGAGGCTCAGTTATGGTCTTCTGTGAACTTTTAGAAGTGGAGGTATTGGTTGTTTGGGGTTGTGTTGGTTGCTTTGCTGTGACAACTTGTGTAGGCTTAGCGACTGTTTGTGCAGGCTTAGCGACAGTGTCGTTGTTACTACTAACAACTGCCGTGCTGTCCTGCGTGGTGATGGTAATAGTTGCGCTGTCTTGCGCAGCGGCATTGTTAATCGTTGCGCTGTCTTGCGCGGTGGTATTCTGCGTGGTAATGCAGACTGTTGAATCGGGCAGTATATACGTCTGGTCCATCCGCAGACCGCCATCTTTGTTGAATCGCCCTTTGTTGAGTTCAATAAACAAGGTTTTTGCTTCGGGCGCGGTACGTCCGTGGCGGCGCAGGAATGCGTCTATGCCTTCGCTCTTTAACGGTGAGTCGATTTTTTGGGCAATGGCGTTGCTGCTTATGGTGGTTAAAACCCAAATGGCAAAGAGTCTGTAAATGTATGCTTTCATGTCTACAAATATACGTAAAATCATTGGCCTTTTGTAAGTTGTTTCTTCTTTTTTGTTTATATTTGCCATTGCAAACAAAATAAAACGTGTACAAACCTTTTAAAAAACTCAACTGCCAATGAAACATAGCGTATAGTCTGTTTACGCACATTTAAGATACATATTGGAAAAGCGTTTTTAGCTTTATTCTGTCTACCTAAAAGTTTGGCGACTAAAGGATGCTACATGAATTATAGCGAAAATGCTCGCGCTTTACGGCGTGGGCTTTTGGTTATTCTGTAGCATGGGTTACGCCAAACACCTTAGGTAGAGGAATACACTGAAAAGTTCCGCGCTTTTTTTGTGCGTATTCCTTAGGTGTTAAAGGAGCAACTTATATTATATGTGTATGATTTTAATAAACTGATTTATGAAAATATTCAATGCTCTGATCCTGCTGATAGCAATGCTGTTCAGCTCTTCATCACTTTATGCTGAAGACTTTAATGTCGATGGTATTTATTACAATATTACTAATACCTCGATTGTGGAAGTTACTTATAGAGGAGAAGGAGTTAGTTCTTATGATAATGAATATTCTGGTTCAATAGTTATTCCAGAAACAGTAATTTATGAAGGAGAGAAATATAGTGTTGAGAGTATCGGTGAAAGTGCTTTCTATCATTGCTCTGGCCTTACTTCAGTGACTATTCCAAACAGCGTTACGAGCATCGGGAATAAAGCTTTCTTTGGTTGCTCCGGCCTTACTTCTTTGACCATTCCTAATAGCGTTACGAGCATAGGAGATAATGCTTCTGGTGATGATAGGGTGACCAAACTTCTGGGCATAATGCTGGGCAAAACAAATGATGGTGCTTTCTTTGGTTGCTCTGGCCTTACTTCGATAGTGGTAGATGAAGGCAATAGCGTTTATGATTCGAGAAACAATTGTAATGCTATCATTGAAACATCAACAAATACGCTTATTTTAGGATGTACGACAACTAATATCCCAAACAGTGTTGAGAGCATCGGTGAAAGTGCTTTCAGTGGTTGCCCTGGCCTTACTTCTTTGCCCATTCCTAATAGCGTTACGAGCATAGGAGATAATGCTTTCGATGCTTGCTCTGGCCTTACTTCTATAACGATTCCCAACAGCGTTACGAGCATAGGAGATAAAGCTTTCTCCTCTTGCTTTGGCCTTACTTCTTTGCCCATTCCTAATAGCGTTACGAGCATAGGCGCTTTTGCTTTCTATAATTGCTCTGGCCTTACTTCTTTGACCATTCCTAATAGCGTTAAAAGCATAGGAAATAAAGCTTTCTTTGGTTGCTCTGGCCTTACTTCGATAGTGGTAGATGAAGGTAATAGTGTTTATGATTCGAGAAACAATTGTAATGCTATCATTGAAACATCTACAAATACGCTTATTTCTGGATGTAAGACAACTAAAATCCCTAACAGTGTTACGAGTATAGGACATAGTGCTTTCTTTGCTTGCTCTGGCCTTACTTCTGTTGAGATTCCAAATAGCGTTACGAGCATAGATTATCTGGCTTTCGAAGCTTGCTTAGGCCTTACTTCGATAGTGGTAGATGAAGGTAATAGTGTTTATGATTCGAGAAACAATTGTAATGCTATCATTGAAACATCCACAAATACGCTTATTTCTGGATGTAAGACAACTAATATCCCAAACAGCGTTACGAGCATAGACATGAATGCTTTCAGTAATTGCAAAAGCCTTACTTCTATCACTATTCCCAACAGCGTTACGAGCATAGGAGATCAGGCTTTCTTTGCTTGCGATGGCCTTACTTCTGTGAAAATTGGTAACAGCGTTACGAGCATAGGTGGTTCTGCTTTCCATGGTTGCAAAAGCCTTACTTCTATAACTATTCCCAACAGCGTTACGAGCATCGGAAGTTATGCTTTCTCTGGTTGCGATGGACTTACAAGCATCACTATTCCCAACAGCGTTACGAGCATCGGAAATGATGCTTTCAGTAATTGCAAAAGCCTTACTTCTGTGACAATTGGTAACAGCGTTACGAACGCAGGTTATTATGCTTTCTCTAAATGCACTAATTTGAAAGAAGTTTATGTGTTAGCAGAAAATCCTGTTGAATGTAGCAAATATGTATTTAGTGCTGAAACGTATTCTAATGCAACTCTTTATGTTCCGGAAGCAAGCATATCCTCATACAAAAGTACCATACCGTGGAGTTCTTTCTCAAGTATAAAGGCAAATCCGAAATAATTAGTGGGAATATACGTAAAGCCCATTCTGTTCGCCAATATTTGTAATGTGGCGTAATTGAGTAGCGAATTGCAATTCGCACAACGTTGCAAAAGCTGAGTTCTACGCCCCCGCATTCGGAAATACGGAGGAACAATTTAGATTCTTCTTCGCTTCGCTCATCAGAATGACAGGGGGAGTAAAAGAATGACAGGGGGAAGAGAGTGGCAACAAAAACGAAGGCGAACGCGCGCAAAGACCTCGGTCTGCGCTTAGTTCTGAAGTAACTTCCTCATAAAGAAAACCAAGAAGGCGTGTCGTAATGCACATATTTTATCAATGTGCCATGTCATCCTGAACGGTAGTGAAGGATCTCAGCACAAATGTGTGTTTTGAGATTCTTCGCTTCGCTCAGAATGACCGATGGAAAAGCTCAGAGTGGCGACTATGGAAAGGTTCAGAATGACCAAATGATAGAAGTTTTGCATTATGCACACCATATTGTTTTTTATGATATAAATTAAGTGGAACAAACGAGTGGCGGAAAAGTTCAGAGAGAGTGGTGGATGTAAGCTGCGTGGATGAGAGGTTTGGAGCGCTTAAATTTTCGCTCTTCGCTGAAGATAACAAAAAAGCGAAGAGTTTTGTTTTTCGCGCTTCGGCGGAGTTTTCTTCGCGCTTCGTCACGAATCACTTCGCTCTTCGGCGTGAATTAATTCGCTCTTCGGCGCGAATATCAGAGTACTGGGCTTTTTTTACGAAAACGGACCGAAATGGCGTTTTTTGCGCTAAGGGTTAAATATTCCTAAAAGTGAGGTCGTGCTATAAAATGAAGTGGAAACGCGGCGTGGGTCGTGTCTTTTTGTTGGCTGTTTTGTGGAATAATTTATTATGTGGTCTCCCTAAACTGCTGAAAAAGTAGTAACTTTGCATCTGTAACAAATGTGAAGCAGAATTTGGTATGAAGTTTCTTTCAGACAGTGAATTGCGAGAGGCGTTGTCGCATCCGATTTTCAGACAAATTTCGGAGACGGCTGATGAGTTGGGTGTTGAGTGTTATGTCATAGGTGGATACGTGAGGGATTTATTCCTTGAGAGGCCATCGAATGATATAGACGTGGTGGTTGTTGGCAGTGGCATCGCTATGGCTGAGGCTTTGGGACGGAAGTTGGGGCGCAAGGCGCATGTGTCTGTGTTTCGCAATTTCGGTACGGCTCAGGTGAAATATGGCGATCTTGAGATTGAGTTTGTGGGTGCGAGGCGTGAGAGTTACAGCCATGATTCGAGGAAACCGATTGTAGAGGACGGCACTTTGGAGGATGACCAGAACCGTCGCGATTTCACCATCAACGCTATGGCACTTTGTCTGAATGGCGACAGGTTTGGCGAGCTTGTGGACCCGTTCTATGGGCTTGAAGACTTAGAGGACGGTATTATTGCCACTCCGCTCGATCCGGACATTACGTTTAGCGATGACCCTCTGCGAATGATGCGTTGCATAAGGTTTGCCACTCAACTGAACTTCTATATCGAGGACGAGACGTTTGAGGCTCTGTCGCGCAATGCTGAGAGGATTAAGATTATTTCGGCTGAACGGGTGATTGATGAGCTGAACAAGATTATGCTTTCAAAGCATCCTTCTAAGGGTTTTATCGACTTGGAGCGTTGCGGACTCCTTGCCATCATCATGCCGGAACTGGCGGAGATGCAGGGGGTGGAGACTATGAACGGAAGGGCGCATAAGGATAATTTCTACCACACGCTTGAGGTGCTGGAGAATGTTTGTGCTTCCGACGAGAAAAGGGGCGAGGCTTCGTTGTGGTTGCGCTGGGCTGCTTTGCTCCACGATATAGGCAAGCCAAAGAGCAAGAGGTGGGAACCTGTACAGGGGTGGACTTTCCATAACCACAATTTCATAGGTGAGAAGATGGTGCCTAATATCTTCCGTAGGATGAAACTTCCGCTTGACGAGAGAATGAAATATGTGCAGAAGCTTGTGGGGCTTCATATGCGACCTATAGCCATTGCCGACGATGAGGTTACGGATTCTGCCGTGCGCCGTTTGCTCTTTGAGGCGGGCGATGACATCGATGACCTGATGCGTCTGTGCGAGGCCGACATCACTTCGAAGAATGAGGTGAAGAAGAAGCGTTTCCTTGACAACTTCAAACTTGTGAGGCAGAAACTTGTTGACATAGAGGAGAAGGATCGAATACGTAATTTTCAACCGCCGGTTTCGGGCGAGGAAATTATGCAGATGTTCAGTTTGCCTCCATGCCGCGAGGTTGGACTGCTGAAGGCTGCTGTGAAGGATGCCATTCTTGACGGTCAGATTCCGAATGAGTATGAACCTGCTCTTGCATTTGTCAAAGCAAAGGCAGAGGAATTGGGTATATATAAATAAGAAAGGATATAAGATGACACGTAGGTTTGTTATAATGCTTGTGATGCTGTGTGCTGGTGTTGCTGCCAATGCGCAGTTTATGAAGTTGGAGCACTATCCGCAGATTCCTGTGGAGTATGACGGAGCTTTTGTTGATTGTGTAAAAGGTTATGTCACAAAGGTTCTGCCGTCGGCGTATGGGCAATATTTCGGACAAGTGACGATTAAGGGTGATATCTATGGTTATGGAGCGTTTTTTACTGATCAGGATGGTGAGGTTACCGGACAGTTCCGTAACGGTACATGCTTTTTCGGAATTCGCCTTGGTTCGCAGACTGTGAAGGTCGGTACAGAGAGCCATTACATCGTGTATGACCTGCGCACAGGTGATCCTCTTTATGTTATTAAGGGAGATAGCAAGTTCACTCTTCCTGCCGACTATAAGGAGAAATATCGTTTTGAGTCGCTTGTTTATGCCAATGGCGACAAGTACGTGGGCGAGACTGTCGACGGCAAACGCCACGGTTATGGCTTGTATTATTATGCCAACGGCAATTACTACTATGGCAGATACAGGGATAATGCTCAATACGGCTATGGTGCGATGTTCAGTACGGACAGCCGCATAGTCATAATGGATTGGGAGAGCAAGAATGAAAATTAACGGACCGAAGGCATGGTTCTTGGCTGCTCGTCCCAAGACGCTGACAGGTGCTGCCGCTCCAGTGCTTGCTGGTGGTGCTTTGGCTTTTCATGACCAGGGTGGTGTGGATGTTGTGCCTTTTCTGTTATGTCTGCTTTTTGCTTTTGTGATGCAGATTGACTCCAATCTCGTCAACGACTATTTTGATTTCCTCAAAGGAACTGACCGTGAGGATAGGTTAGGGCCTGAGCGTGCTTGTGCACAAGGGTGGGTCACTCCTAAGGCAATGCGCCTAGCTATTGGTGTGACTACTTGTATTGCTTGCGTTTTGGGTTTGCCTTTGATTATGTGGGGAGGCTATGAACTTGTATTTGTGGGGCTGCTCTGCGTGCTTTTCTGCTTTTTATATACCACTTGTTTGTCGTATCTGGGATATGGCGACTTACTCGTCTTGGTGTTCTTTGGGATAGTGCCTGTATGTGTCACATATTATGTGCTTGCCGGCGGGGTTAGTTGGCCAGTTTTCGTAGCGAGTATGGGTTGCGGTTTGGCTACAGACTGCTTGCTTATGGTCAACAATTATCGCGACCGCAACCAAGATGCTGTCAGTGGAAAGCGTACCCTTGTTGTGCGCTTCGGACGTGAGTTTGGGTTGCGTATGTACCTTTGGTTAGGTCTGTTAGCGTTTATCCTTGGAAGTTTGTCCGTTTGCGTCGTTACAAGTAAATGGTATTCCTGTCTGTTATTGATTCCTTATGTAGTTCTTCACATTGTGGTGTATCGGAGAATGCTGCTCATTGATGGTAAGGCTCTCAATGGCGTTCTTGGTGCCACGGCTCGCAACATATTCCTTTTTGGTGTGCTGTTTGCATTGAGCCTTTTAGTGTGCGGATGAAAGCGTTTATAAGCATTTAAAATCATTTGTAATATATGAAACGTATCTTTATTTTAATAGTCGTAGCTGCTGTTTTTGCGGCCTGCTCTTCTCCTGAGAAGAAGGCGGAGGTTTTATTGACTGAAGCGCGTAGCGCTGTGGCAGAAAGTCGTTATGACGATGCCAGGACCCTGGTTGATTCTTTACGCTCGACTTATCCTACAGCCGTAGAGGCACGTCGTGAGGCGCTGAAACTTGAGAATGAGTTTGAACTGGCAGATGCTAAGAAGTGTCTGGAGCAGACAATTGAAAAACTCGTGTCGGAAACTGAGCGACTTGACTCGATGAAGACGTATTTTATTTTGGAGAAGGACTCCAAATATCAGGCTGTGGGTTATTTTGTCAATCCCGAACAGATAGGTAGCAAGATGCATAAGACTGCTCTTCGCGCTCAGGTCAACGAGGAAGGGCAGATGGTTCTTGTGTCCATTGTTCATGGAAAGAAACTTGGGCATAAGCGCATAAGGGTGTCGCTTCCCACTGGCGAGATGGCTGAAACTCCACGATGTTTCTCTTTCCTTACTCATACTGTCGTAGGTTATGAAGAAGAGGCAAGTTTTAAACTTGGCGATGACGGCGGAGTAGTTGAATTTATTTCAAACAATTCTGGGACAATGACTGTGACTTGCATAGGCGACTCAGGGGAATACTCATTCCAGTTATCACCTTCCGACAAATTTGCAGTGCGCCATTGCTATATACTTGCTAAGCGATTTGAGTCGGTCAAGGCCCTTGCTCAGGAGAAAGAAAAGCTTTCGCTCAAAGTTCGCTTCTATGAGAAAAAGATGACTTTGTAGACCATTTGCTTTTGGGCAATAATGCTTGCAATGGATAAAAATACGAGTCTTGATTCAGGCATAGAATGGCATCCGCTAAAACCCTTCCTTCCTGCTAATGCCAAGGTGCTTTTTCTGGGAAGTTTCCCGCCTCAGAAGAAGCGCTGGTGCATGGATTTCTTTTATCCCAATTGGATAAATGATCATTGGCGAATTGAGGGAGAAATCTTCTTTTCTGATAAGAATTATTTTGTGAACGAAGCGGCCAAGACTTTCAAGTTAGACTCTATACTTGAGTTTCTCCGTGATAAGGGTATTGCGCTGTTTGATACGGCTACAGCAGTGCGCCGTCTTCAGAATAACGCCAGCGACAAATTTTTGGAGATAGTAGTGCCTACCGATGTCGACGCCTTGCTTAAGTCTGTGCCACATTGCCGTGCAATTGTCACTACGGGTGAGAAGGCCACCCTTACTTTGTGTGAACTGTACGGGATTGCGGAAATGCCTAAAGTCGGTTCATACGTTAACATCCCCAATCGCCTGAATGCTGATGGCGAGCAATTGATTCTCTATAGGCTTCCTTCGTCATCGCGTGCATATCCGCTTGCCTTCAGTAAGAAAGTTGAGGCGTATAGGGAAATGTTTAAGAGAGTAGGAGTTTGTCTTGCCGCAGAATAAAAATTATTCCTTTGAGTTGTATGTGCCGCAATGGCGACAATGTCCGTCGGAAAACATGCGGTAGCCGCACTCTCCGCAAATGAAAGTGCAGCGTATGTGGCGGAAATAAATCCACACGAGGGCTATGATGAATATTGGCAGGAGAGCGTAGCCTATACCAATAGGCGTAGTCCAACTGAAGAAGAGATATACCAGCATGCCCAATCCCAACGTTTCGCTTAGATAGATGATGCCTGGTGCGAAGTAAAAATTGTTATAGACATCGTCAATCACAGCAATGAATACTATCGCTATGGCCCACACCAGAGTCACCAATAGTGACATTATTGTAGGTAATTGCATCGGGTTGAGGGTGGGGTTGTAGTAGAACTCTTGCCAATACTCTGGCACAAATTTCTGTATGCTTGCATATGTGCACGATAGCAAGGCGGTCAGTATGAGGAAAAGAATAGGGTAGAAACTGTCCATTTCGTTAAACTTGAGAATTTGGAGTCCCCCGTTTCTATATCGTCTTACAAAGAATGCGGTTGTGCCGAAAGCTATGATTGAGAACATCCATACAGCTCGGCTGTCGGTCATCAAACTAAGCGTCTCTGACAGTATGTCGTCAGGCACAACGTTGGGTATCAGTTCCGATTCTTTAATCCATCCCATTGTAAACTGGTCGCGTCCCACTTTAACCCATACCGTGTCGGTAGTGTCGGTTGGCGTTAGCTTGATTTTCGCCACAACTATCAAGTCACCTCTGTAAATGGTACAGGTGTCTTGCGGGTATCCGCTTTCAATTTGTATGAGTTTTAAAGAGTCGGCTTTAACGCGAAAATTGTAGTTTTCGGTATAATGATGCGTCAGTCGGAACTTCAATGAATCTGCCTTCATACGGGTGAGTTGCGGGACTGAGTCGGTCTGCCCGGTTTCCTTGCTTGAGGAAAACGGCGATCTGTCCGAATCATTGCAGGCAAATGCTATGATGCAGGCAATGAAGGTTAATATGTAAATAAGGTTCTTCATTGAATGGTTGTGGCTAATCGCAATTGCTCACCTTCATTATGCAGTTTCTGCAGTCAAACTCAAGGCGGAAGCGCTTGCCGTTGCCGAGGCGTAGAAAC
The DNA here is from genome assembly GCA_045576655.1 of Bacteroidaceae bacterium. Taxonomy (GTDB): domain Bacteria; phylum Bacteroidota; class Bacteroidia; order Bacteroidales; family Bacteroidaceae; genus RGIG8745. The sequence goes on along the minus strand of JAZNGW010000046.1, from coordinate 44,638 downwards.
AGTTCTTCTTGAGGATTTGAGCATCCATGAGTCTTGGGGCACATTTTCAAACTATAGCGTATGCAGTGGCGGCAAAACATCAGGGGTGCTTCGCTGCGATGGCTTAGCTCGAATGCGGGTTCTACCGTTGCGGCTCCGCGTTCCTTGTAGAACTCATGAGCGCTGCTGTTCATTACGTTGCCCAAATATGTTATAACCTTCGGCACACTGGTGAGGGTTGCCGCTTTGGCGTTTTTGGCGCGAAGGGTGTTTGCGGCGCTTCTCGTTGTTTCATTTCTTTTGAGAAATTCCGCCACAAGCATTCTTCTCCATTCTGTTAGCTTTGATGACGGGATGAACCAGTTTTTGCTGTATGCTATGTTGAGCGAGCGCAGTTCAAGGCCTGTACCGCCAAGTTTGCTCATCTGCTTTTCGATATTTTCCGACTGATGGGTGCGAGCCAACTGCTTTTCTGCCTCTACGTCGATAAAGGCACAACGGTTGTCGTCGGTCATTGTCAGTCTGAATCCTTCAGCTGTGTCTTCTATTTCTATGTCTACTGGCAGCACTCTTTCGGCGCTTTCCTTTGCGAGAATGTTAATGAAAGCGCGGTCTAAATTTCTGTATAGCCTCGTGTGACGCTTGAGTTGTGACGGCATTTCAAGAGGATAGAGCTTCCCGTTTTCCACTTTGTTGATGCGGAAACCGTGGAGTTGTCCCTTGCTGTCAATAAAGCAGAGGCCGTCGCCGTTTGAAAATGATTTCAAGCCTGCTACAGTGAAGTGGTTGTTGAAGACCTCCTTTACTGTTCCAACTTCCTCGCCGAGCGCTTTTGGCGTGTCGAAGGAGAATATGTCGGGCTGGCGGCCGTGGAGAAAATAATGGGTGAATCCGCGGTTGAAGCTCTTGCTCACGTCTGGTGTGAACATGTGTTTCACTGCGCCTCTTGATGCTCTCTGGTATTTGTCGGGATTATTGCGTACGATTCTGTCAAGTGCCTGGCTGTAGGCGGCGGTGACGTTTTTTACATAGTCGGCATCCTTGAGCCTGCCTTCAATCTTGAAGGAAGTGGCTCCGGCTTTTAGCAAATCTTCCAAGACTTCAATTTGGCACAGGTCCTTGAGCGACAGCAAGTGCTTGTCTCTTACTATTTTGCGTCCCTTAGCATCCTCAAGGTCGAACTTCATGCGGCACACTTGTGCGCATTCGCCACGGTTTGCGCTGCGTCCGAAACACGCCTCGCTGATGTAGCACCTGCCGCTTAGGCTGACGCACAGTGCTCCGTGAACGAATACCTCCAGGGCTACTTCTGGGCATGCCTGGTGAATGTCATTGATTTCATTAAGCGAAAGTTCGCGTGCCAGCACTACCTGCTCAAATCCTTCGTCGCGAAGAAACTTCACTTTCTCCGCCGTGCGATTGTCCATTTGCGTGCTTGCGTGGAGAGGGATAGGGGGCAGGTCAAGCTTCAGCAGCCCCATGTCCTGCACGATTAGCGCGTCAGCGCCAGCATCATAGAGCGCCCAAATCAGTTTTTTTACATCTTCCAGTTCGTTGTCACGAAGTATTGTGTTTATGGTGACGTAGACCTTTGCGTCGTACATGTGTGCATATTCCGCGAGTCGGGCAATGTCCTCGACGGAGTTGCCCGCCGCCACTCTGGCGCCGAAACGTTCCGCCCCTATATATACAGCGTCAGCACCGTGGCGTATAGCCTCGATGCCGATGTCGGCGTTGCGTGCAGGCGCAAGAAGTTCTATGCTGCGGATTCTATTCACTGATTTCGTTGATGTTGTAAGGAGTTTCCTGGTACACGTAGTAATTCAGCCAGTTTGAGAAGAGCAAGTTGGCATGCCCTCTCCATTTCACCACAGGTTCGTTGTCGGGATTGTCATCACGATAGTAGTTCTGCGGAATCTTAATAGGCAATCCCTTTGCCACATCGCGCTTGTACTCATTGTCAAGCGTGTTAGGTGCATATTCCGAGTGGCCCGTGATGAAAAACTCCCTTCCGTTGCGCGCCATGACGATGTGTACGCCTGCCTCGTCCGACTCCGATATGATGGTCAGAGCGTCAACCTTCTCAATGTCCTTGCGCAAAATCTCGCTATGGCGGCTGTGAGGAGCGAAAAACTCATCGTCAAATCCGCGGAATATAGGCAGTCGCGGCACCAGCGCTCTGTGGCGGAATATGCCGAACACCTTTTCGCTTGTAGGGTATTTTGGCACACCGTAGAAGTGGTAGAGCGCAGCCTGTGCAGCCCAGCAGATGTATACGGTCGAGGTGACATGGCTGTGCGCCCAGTTAAACACCTCCTGCAGTTCGCCCCAATAGGTCACCTCCTCGTAGTCCATCTGCTCCAGCGGAGCCCCTGTCACGATGAGTCCGTCGTACTTCTCCTGCTTCATTTCTTCGAAGTCGCGGTAGAACATCATCATGTGCTCCACGGGAGTGTTCTTCGACGTGTGGCTCTTGATCTTCATGAACTCTATCTGAATCTGCAACGGTGTGTTCGACAAGAGGCGGATGAAGTCCGTCTCCGTAGTAATCTTTATGGGCATCAGGTTGAGTATGGCAATCCTGAGCGGACGGATGTCCTGCGTGTTGGCACGCGTCGTGTCCATCACGAATATGTTTTCCTCCTTCAGCAGTTCTATAGCCGGAAGTAGGTCGGGTAGTGTTAACGGCATGTGTCTTGTTGATTTTTCTTTGGGGCAAAGTTACTAATAAAAAGATTATTCCGCAACCCCTGGGTTTGTCGTTTGCGTTTGCCGCTCCAAAACCTTCTTCTTGCTCGCTCCAAACTTCGTGCTTAGTCTAAGTTTGTATAAACTCAGTCTAAGTACGTATAAACTCAGCTTAAGTTTGTACAAACTCAGTCTAAGTTTGCAGTTTTCGCCCCTCGTGTAGCGCCTTTTTGCTTATATTTCTTTACATTTGCACTTTAACCAATAAGAAAGTCGAAAAAATACTATGAGCAAAGAATATTTAGTGATAGGGCGCACGGACGGCACTACCCGCAACGGTTCGCCTTTTGTCAATCTGAAAGTGACCAACCTTGAGGGCACGGAGAACATTGCCGTGTGGGACGTGCCGAAGACGGCGGGCCCGAAGGTGGGGCAGACCGTTATCTTCATGAGCATAAAGGACAACGGCGGCAAGAAGTCGGCGTCTAATCTCGACATGACCGTCGGCACGTTTCCTGTGGAGGGGCATCCGCTGTATCACTTGATGCCGCGTCCAGTGAAGCGCGAGGAATGGGACAAGTGTATCGGGCGGTTGCTGTCGTTCTGCACAGATGCTCAACTGCGCCCGATAATAGAGGACTTCAGCGAAAAACTCTATCGCCCTTATTCCGAAAAGCCAGCCGCCACATCGGTACATCACGCATTCCCTGGCGGACTGCTCAATCATACGTATCAGATGCTCAACATGCTTTCGGGGCTTTATCCTACGTTGCCTTACGCTATAAAGATAGAGCGTTGCATCCTTGCCATCCTCTTCCATGACTATGGCAAAGTGTATGAGTATAACCGCGAAGGCGAGACTCAGGAGTCGATGTATCTGTTGGGCCACATATATATATCGGCACATCTTCTGCATAATGTGCTTAAGGAAAAGGGCGTTGACGAGAGGGAGATTGACCGCATAGTGCATGGGGTGCTGGCTCATCACGGGCAGCTTGAATATGGCTCGCCGGTTATGCCTTGCACTCAGGAGGCTGTCATCGTCACTCTGCTTGACAACCTGTCGGCCAAGACGGACACCATAGAGGGTACAGGAAACATGGAGCATTCATTCCCTTTGGGCACTCATGTGGTGAAATGAACCTTGACAAAAAGATAGTGAACGGGCAAATATGTTTTACAACATTGTTTTGGCTGACCGCTTTTGCGTCTTTTTGCGTAATTTCGCCATCAAAGTTTGCAAAAAACCTTAAAACTAAAACAATATGAAAGTTTATCAATCTAACGAAATCAAGAACATTGCCCTTTTGGGTAATGACGGAGCAGGTAAGACCACCCTCACGGAGGCGCTGTTGTATGAGGCAGGACTAATCAGTCGCCGCGGTAGAATCACACAGAAAAACACCGTGAGCGACTATTTCCCAGTAGAACAGGAATACGGATATTCAGTATTCTCAACTGTATATCATGTAGAATGGAACAATAAGAAACTCAATATCATAGACTGTCCAGGTTCGGACGACTTCGTTGGTGCGGCTATGACTGCGCTCAACGTTACTGACACGGCAATCCTCTTGCTCAACGGCCAGTACGGTCCTGAGGTTGGTACTCAGAACCATTTCCGCTACACAGAGAAACTTGGCAAGCCAGTCATCTTCCTCGTTAACCAGCTCGACAGTGACAAGTGCGACTACAACAACGTGCTTGAGCGCTTGACTGAAATTTACGGATCAAAGGTTGTGCCAGTTCAGTACCCATTGAACGAAGGACCAGACTTCAACTCCCTCATCGACGTTCTCCTCATGAAGAAGTACTCATGGAAGCCTGAAGGCGGAGCTCCAATCATCGAGGACATCCCTGCAGAGGAGATGGACAAGGCTATGGAGATGCACAAGGCGCTCGTTGAGGCTGCCGCTGAGAACGACGAAACTCTCATGGAGAAATTCTTCGAGACAGAGTCGCTCACAGAGGACGAAATGCGTGAAGGTATCCGCAAGGGATTGGCAGCACGCTCAATGTTCCCTGTATTCTGCGTTTGCGCATACAAGGACATGGGTGTACGCCGCTTGATGGAGTTCCTCGGCAACGTAGTTCCTTTCGTTGACGAAATGCCAAAGGTTCACAACACTCGTGGCGAAGAGGTTAATCCAGACTCAAGCGCTCCAACATCACTCTATTTCTTCAAGACAGCCAACGAACCGCACATCGGTGGCGTGCAGTACTTCAAGGTTATGAGCGGTAAGGTGCGCGAAGGCGACGACCTCACAAACTCAGATCGCGGCTCGAAGGAGCGCATGGCACAGTTGTTCGTTTGTGCCGGTGCAAACCGCATCAAGGTTGAAGAACTCGTTGCAGGTGACATAGGTTGTACAGTTAAGCTTAAGGACGTTCGCACAGGCAACACCCTCGTAGGCAAGGACTGCGACCATCGCTTCAACTTCGTGAAATACCCTAACCCTAAATACATCCGTGCCGTTAAGGCTGAGAACGAGGCTGATTCTGAAAAGATGATGGCAGCAATCCAGAAGATGAGTCAGGAAGACCCAACATGGATTCTTGAGCAGAGCAAGGAGTTGCGTCAGACTCTCGTGAAGGGACAGGGCGAGTTCCACCTCCGCACTCTCAAGTGGCGCATGGAGAACAACGAAAAGATCAAGATCAAGTTCGAAGAACCTAAGATTCCTTATCGCGAAACAATCACTAAGGCTGCACGCGCAGACTACCGCCACAAGAAGCAGTCGGGTGGTGCAGGTCAGTTCGGTGAAGTTCACCTCATCGTTGAACCTTACTACGAAGGCATGCCAGAACCTACATCATACAAGTTTGGCGGTCAGGAGTTCAAGATCAACGTTAAGGGACAGGAGGAAGTCAATCTCGAATGGGGCGGCAAGGTTGTGTTCATCAACAGCGTTGTCGGTGGAGCAATCGACACACGTTTCATGCCAGCCATCCTTAAGGGTATCATGAGCCGCATGGAGCAAGGTCCGCTCACAGGTAGCTATGCTCGCGACGTGCGCGTCATCGTCTATGACGGAAAGATGCACCCAGTTGACTCTAACGAACTTTCATTCATGCTTGCCGGACGCCACGCATTCAGCGACGCCTTCAAGGAGGCAGGTCCTAAGTTGCTCGAACCGATCTACGACGTAGAGGTGTTCGTGCCAGCCGACAAGATGGGCGACGTGATGAGCGACCTCCAGGGACGCCGCGGTATGATTATCGGTAGCGAGAGCGAAAGCGGTTATGAAAAACTTATCGCAAAAGTTCCTCTCAAGGGCTTGTCAAACTACTCAACAGCTCTCAGTTCAATCACTGGCGGACGCGCTTCATTCATCATGAAGTTCGCAAGTTACGAACTCGTTCCTACTGATATCCAGCAGAAGTTGATGAAGGAATTCGAGGAGCAGAGCAAGGACGAAGATTAACACGATATAATACAGACAATAAATGGAGAGGCGTTTCCTGGCAAGCGTCTCTCTTTTTAGTTAAGTCAGTAGTTGCAAACATATAATTATCACTTTATGCTAAAGAAATTATTCGGATTCAACCCTAAAGAACATACCGTGCGCACCGAAGTCATGGCAGGAATAACAACATTCTTGACAATGGCTTACATATTGGCAATCAATCCAAGTATTTTGGGAGAAACAGGTATGGACAAAGGGGCATTGTTTACAACAACAGTACTTATGTCAGCTCTGCCTACGATGTTCATGGCTCTTTATGCAAAATTGCCTTTGGCGTTAGCTCCAGGAATGGGTTTGAACGCATTCTTTGCCTATACCGTATGCCTGGTCATGGGCTATTCCTGGCAATTTGCATTGACGGCTGTATTTCTTGAAGGATTAGTGTTCCTCCTGCTTACAGTAACCAATCTTCGAGAAAAGATAGTAGATGTGCTGCCTGCATCCCTTAAGAATGCCATAAGTGCCGGAATAGGTCTGTACATCGCATTCATCGGCCTTAAGAGTGCAGGAGTAATCGTCGACAATTCTGCAACACTGGTTTCGCTTGGCGACCTGACATCAGGCTCCGCACTGCTCTCAGTCATAGGAGTTGTTATAACCTCAGTTTTGCTTATCAAGAACGTGAGAGGTGCGCTCCTTTTCGGAATTTTGCTGACAACCCTTATAGGCCTGCCTATGGGAGTAACGAAAATTGAGGGAGTCTTCAGTGTGCCGCCTTCAATAGACCCGATATTCTTGAAGTTCGAATGGACCCACATCTTCACAAAAGACATGGCCATCATAGTGTTCACATTCCTCTTTGTTGACTTGTTCGACTGTATCGGAACGGTTATCGGAGTGGCCAACCGCGCCAATTTGGTTAAGGCAGACGGCAAGATACCGCGCTTGAAGGAAATCTTCATGGTCGACTCTATATCAACAGCAGCAGGTGCGGCTATGGGAACAAGTACCGTGGCTGTTTACGTAGAGAGCGCAGCAGGTGTTAACGAAGGCGGACGAACAGGCCTCACTTCGATGGTCACAGGCATGTGCTTCTTGCTTGCGTTGTTCTTTGCCCCTCTGTTTTTAGCCATTCCTGCAGCGGCAACGACTCCCGTGCTTGTACTTGTCGGATTGATGATGATGGGGTCGGTTCGCAGCATTGACTTTAACAACTACAGCGAGGCAATCCCTGCATTTGTCTGTGTGCTCCTGATGCCGTTGACCTACAGCATCTCCGAAGGCATCGTATTGGGACATCTCTGCTACATCTTTGTCAACCTCCTAAGCGGCAATTTCAAGAAAGTAACTATAGGCATGTACATCCTTGCCGCATTCTTCCTGATTAAATTCATTGTTTAAACTTACAAGGCAATATGAAGAATTTATTATCCATCCTTTTGTTGTTATTCTGCTCCGTTCATTCGTATGCTCAATTGAATGTGCAGATGCACCATGATTTCGGAAAGACCGCTTATGGCAGCGAACTTTCCAATCGTCCGAAATGGACGGCCACAGTCGAGAATTTCACCGCCGACAAGTGGGGAAGCACATACTTCTTTGTTGATGCCAACTTTGCAGACAGCAAGATGGAAAGCGCATATGCGGAGATATCTCGCGAACTCCGTTTCTGGAAAGCGCCGCTGGCAGTCCATGTTGAATACAACGGAGGACTTTCAGGCTCTGCCGGCAGTTATAATGACGCTTATCTGGGCGGTGTGGCATACAACTGGGCGAGCAAGGACTTTAGTCGCACTTTCTCATTGCAGCTGCTCTATAAATATCTGGCAAATCAGACCGTAGGGACAATGCATAGTTGGCAGACTACGATGGTCTGGGGCATCCATTTCGCGAAAGGCTTATGCACCTTCAGCGGCTATGCCGACTTGTGGCACGACAATAGCGTGAATGGCAACCTCGTGTTTAGCAGCGAACCGCAGTTTTGGTTCAACCTTGCCGCACTCGAGAGCGTTAGCGATGACTTCAAACTCAGTGTAGGTACAGAGGTGGAACTTTGCAACAACCTCGTATGGCCAGCCGACGGCAAGAACAACCGCTTCTATGCTATCCCGACCTTGGCCGTAAAGTGGCAGTTCTAAAAGAATTAAGAGTTAGGAATTATGAATTAGTAGTTGCAAACTAACTTTTTGGTTCCTTAACTTCTTAACTTCTTAACTCCTTAACTCCTTAACTCCTAACTAATAATAAAATTAATAACCCATGAATACAGTAGTTCAAGTAAAAGACAAGAAATTCGCGCTTTACATTTCGGAAGATAAAATACAGGCGAGAGTAAAGGAAGTGGCGGCTCAGATTGACGAAGATTTGAGAAAGAAAAATCCGCTGTTTGTAGTGGTGCTAAACGGGTCATACGTCTTTGCAGCCGACCTTCTGCGCAACATCAACTTTCCTTGCGAAATAACATTCGTCCGGATGTCTTCGTATGAAGGCGACCACTCCACTGGCGAGGTGAAGCAAGTGCTCGGACTGAACGAGAACATCGAAGGGCGCACCGTTGTCATCGTTGAAGACATAATAGAGTCAGGATGCACAATGAAGGAGATGCTGCGCTTATTAGGAACCAAAAAACCGAAGGAAGTTTATATCACCTCCCTTTTTGTCAAGCCTGGCTGTCTGAAGGTAGACCTCAAAATCGATTACCGTTGTTTCGACATAGAAAACGATTTCATCGTGGGCTACGGACTCGACTACAACCAGGAAGGACGAAATCTGCCTCATATCTATCAAGTAATAGAGAGTAATTGACGGGTTTGATGTTTAGGGGAACCTAAACATCAGCCTCTAAACTTTAACATAAACATTATGGACAAGGTATCGGAAAACCCTTTCAAAAACCGAATAGACTCAGGCGAGTCTATGACGGTGCCGTTGATAGTTGTGACGGCACTTTTTGTAACTCTTTATCTCGTGTCGAACGTGATGGCCGTGAAGGTCATCAGCATTTTGGGGCTCTTCTATTTCGATGCGGGAACTATCACTTTTCCTTTTGCATATATGCTTGGTGATGTGCTTACCGAGATATGGGGATTTCGCACGGCAAAAAAGGTGATATGGCTCACGTTCTTCTGTAACATCATCATGGTGGCATGCACTCAGATTGGCGTGTGGCTGCCTTCGCCCGACTATCTCGCTGAAACGGCGGGGGCGTATAATCATGTCTTCACCTATGTGCCTCGCATCGTTATAGCGTCGTTGGCAGGATTTCTGCTGGGCGAACTCTCCAACGCATGGATTATGGAGCGCATAAAGCTGAAGACAAAGGGAAGGCGTCTTTGGGTGCGAACTATAGGTAGTTCTATGATTGGCTATTTGTTCGACACTCTGCCGTTCGTGCTTATTGCATTTCTTGGAGTGGTCTCTACTCATGACCTTCTCTATATGATGGCGTTTCAGTACATATCCAAATTGCTCATCGAATCGTTCTTCGGCACTCCTATGGCATACGCTGCGGTGTATTGGCTGAAACGTAAGATGCGTAAAACGACTTTTTGAGCGGCATGGAGAGATATTCACTGATCCGCACCAAGATGCCTCGCGAGTTCGTCCTTTTGCAAGGCACGGGATGCCGCTGGCGCAAGTGTGCATTTTGCGATTACCACACCGACAGGAGCGCCACTCCTTTCTCTTGCAATAGGGAGGTGCTTAGTCGGGTGACGGGTGAATATGGGGTGCTGGATGTTATCAATTCGGGTTCGTGCATTGAACTTGATAATCAGACTCTCGGAATGATTGCTGATATTGTGAGAGAAAAGAATATCCATACCCTCTGGTTTGAGGCGCATTATATGTATCGTAATCGTTTGCAGGAGTTTGCCGACCGCTTTGCTCCAGTCAATGTGAAGTTTCGTTGTGGGGTGGAGACCTTCGATGGGGCAATGCGTGAGAAATGGAACAAGGGCGTACCTGCGGATGTGACGCCTGCTGAGATTGCCAGGCACTTCAGCGGTGTGTGCCTGCTTTGTTGCGTGGAAGGTCAGACGCGTGAGACTATCATCAATGATATAGATATTGCCCGCAGGCATTTTGAGTACTTCAGTGTCAACGTCTTTTGCAACAACTCAACTTGTGTGAAGCGGGATGAGGAACTTGCCGAATGGTTCAAATCGGATGTTTACCCTGCTATAAAAGATGACCCTCGCATTGAAATATTGATCGAGAACACCGATTTGGGAGTGGGGGAGGTTGATGTTTAAGGTTTAGTGTTTAATGTTTAGTGCAATGAAAGATTTTCTTAAGAAAGACAGGTTTGCCGCACTCGCAGGAGTGGAACTCCTTGAGGCGGAAAAGGGATATGCCAAAGCGCGCATGTTGATTACTCCAGACCACTTGAATGCCGTGGGGTGTGCCAGGGTGGAGCTCTCTTCACGCTTGCAGATCTGGTTTTTGCCTCTGTGGCTAACTACGAAGCGCCACCGACTTTTTCCATATCAACCAATATCACCTACATACGTTCTGTAAGTGAGGGCTACGTCTATGCTGAAGCCCGCGAGTTAGTGAGCCACCACCGCTTGCCGTTTATAGAGGTGAGAATCACGGATGAAAACGACGAAGTGCTGGCAATGGTGACATCGTCAGGATATAGAAAAAGTAAATAGACATTAGGTAGAATGTAGAAAGTAGAAGGTTGGAATGAGTTTGTAAGTTTGTGGGTCCTAAGTTGTAGGAGTTACATTGGGGAAGTTACATTGGGGAAGTTACATTGGGGAAGTTACTTCGGGGCTTGATGCGAGGCGGCACATCCTATGGTATCGTCCCCAATTTAACTCCCGTGATTTAACTCCTGTTCATAACTCCACGAATTTTACTCCTGTGATTCAACTTTTAACTTTTAACTTATTTCCTGTTCTTCTTCTCCCAGTACTTAATAAGGCGTTTAGCCTCTTTCTTGGTGATATGAATTACGCTCCCATGCTTTGGCGAAACGAAGTTCTCAGCCTTCATGACACCTTCGTTGAAACGTCCGAGCGGAGTGAAAGTCTTGAAGTCGGTAGTCTCGACAAAACCGAAGTTATGCGGGTTGATGCTGAAGATGTCGTACATCACCACCCACTTGTCCTCGCCAATGCGCTTCCATGTGTTAGGCGCCTCGCACGAACCCCTTTCGGCGTCAATCTGCCCCTCTACATATTGCCATCCCTCCGTAATCTTGTCAGACACCATATACTTGATTCCGCCAGGGTTCTCCTGTGCCACGTATGTCATGAAATATCTGCCGTCGGGCATAGGGCAGATGTCAGCGTCAAGCACCTGAATCTTCTCGTCCGGATATTCAAACAATAATTTAGGTTCGGTCACTAAGTCGGTAAACTCGTCGTTGGCATACGAATAGTAAAGCTTAGTCCTGCCGCCAGCCTCCTTGCGGATAGTGAAGTAAACCATCATTTTGCCGACCGACGGGTCGTAGATGATTTCCGGAGCCCAGGCACATCCCAGTTCGCCAAACTCTTCAGGGAAGCGCTGGTCGATGCGCACCTCCGTGTGCGTCCAGTGTATGAGGTCCTTCGATTTCATCAGCACTAAGCCACGGTTGTTTCCCCAGCCATACTTGTCGTCACGCTCCCATTGAGTAGAGCGCAGTCCGCGCTGCTTGCCAAATACGTGCAGGTCAGTCATGGCAATATAGAACCATCCGTCAGGTCCGCGATAGATGTGAGGGTCGCGAATGCCCCGCTGGTCGGCAATGCTGTCGCCCGAAATTATAGGCTTGCTCTCATTTACAGCCTTAAACGTGTAGCCGTCATAGCTCACCGCCATAAACAGGCTGTGGGTAGGGTCGTTGAAATAAGTGAACAGATACGCCCCCATATCCTTCTCCGAAGGAGACTTCTGAGCGCTTGCTGCCGACACGATCAGCATTGCCGCTAAAAGTAAAAATGTTTTTCTCATCACGAACTCGTATTTTTAGGTTAAACTGTCAACGGAGGCAAATTTAGCATTTTTGCCCGTTCATTCAAAGCGAGCCGAACGCAAACTGTAACCTTTTTTTCGGAAATATAGTCCATTTCTTTTTGCACATTATAAAAACGGTGCTATATTTGCACCGCGGTCGTAAGTTTTGAGTTTTAAGTTTGTGAGTTTTTTAACTCTTAACTTTTAACTTAAAACCTGCGGGGCGTTAGCTCATCTGGCTAGAGCGCGACACTGGCAGTGTCGAGGTGATGAGTTCGAGTCTCATACGCTCCACCCCTCCTGTGGCAGTAAGCTATTTTAGCTTGCTGCCCTTTTTTTCTGCGCCAGACAGTATCCTTGACTCAGTAAAAAACATCGCTGCCGCACTGAAAAACTCTCTCCGCCTCGGTGCAAACTTCCCGACCCCTCGCTGAAAAGTAGAAATAAAACTTATATTTGTAAGAATAAAACTAATATTTATATAAATAAAACCATTATTTGTACAAATATTACTTTTATTTCTACTTTTCTCCGCAGTGCTGTAAAATATTCGCTGGGGTGGATGTGAATTTAGGCAGGGCGCAGGTGTGATTTAATGTTTAGTGTTTATGGTTTAGGGAACTCACAAAGTTAAAAGTTAAGGAGTTAAGAAGTTAAGGAGTTAAGAAGTTAAAAAACTCACAAACTCAAGAACTCAAAAACCGTGGGTCCTAAATATAATCCGCACGAATTGAGATGCCATAATATGACGTCTCTACAAAACTCACAAACTTAAAAACTTAAAAACTCAATATCTGTTTAAACAATTTATTCGTATTTTTGTAGTCTGTAGGAATATTGTTCATTAAAGTGAATGGTTTGCTCTATGAATTTATGCAGGATTACTGATACTGATGATGCGGGGTACGAACCTCTGATGCGGTTGTTTATGGACTCGTTTCCTGAGTGTGAGCGGAGGCCGAGAGGGTGGTTTGACCGCCTTGTACGGGAGGAGCCGAGGTTTCACTGTATGGTTTGTGGCATGGGCGATGCCATGCTTTGCTATTGGGACTTGGCGTGCGAGGTGGATGGTGTGCAGAAGTGGCCGTTTGTGTATGTGGAATATCTGGCGGTGAGGGAGGAACTGCGTGGAGGCGGAATGGGTTCTGAGGTGATGAGGGAGTGGCTTGATGGTGTGGGCGATGTGCCTGTGGTGCTTGAGGTGGAGCCTCCTGTTTGCGCGCTGACGCGGCGCAGGGTCAGGTTTTACGAAAATCTGGGTTTTCGCTTGATGCCTGACTATTATGTGCAGCCGTCGTATGGGGTGGTGCCTGGATTGGAAATGAAATTGATGGTCCGTGCGGCTGGCGGGCAGGCGGATGTGCCGATTGGCGAAATGATTGAGGTTTTGCATGCGGATGTATATGGGGAAGTAAGAAGTAAAAAGTAAGAAGTAAAAAGTTGGGGATTTTTAGCTACTATTAAGCACAATAATGTTGTTGTTAACGTTATTGTTAAAGTTTAAAATAGTATTCAGAATGACTAATAAAGACGATTTGAAGAATGGGGGTCAAGGTACGGATGAAGTGGCGCTGAAGAAGGGAGGCGTTGCTGGACGTGTCTTGAGAATTGTGGCATGGGTAGTTGCTGTGCCTTTGCTGCTGATTCTGTTGCTGGGTGTATTGCTGTATATCCCGCCTGTTCAGCAGTGGGCTGTCGATACGGCTACTGGCATCTTGTCGGAGGAGATGGGCATGGACGTGAAGGTGGGCGAGGTGAGGCTGAAGTTTCCTCTTGACTTGTCTTTGCGCAATACGGTTGCTATTCAGGAAGGCGATACGGTGCTTGATGCGGGCGAACTGTTGGTGAGCGTGAGGCTGCAGCCGTTGCTTAAGCAGGAGGTGGAGGTGGATTGCGTGACATTGCGGGATGTGAAGGTTGACACTCGTAACCTCGTTGAGGCTATGCGCCTGAAGGGATATATGGGCGAGTTTACGCTCGATTCCCACACGACAAGTTTGGAGCGAAGCGAAGCCGTGGTGAGTCATGCTCTGCTTGCTGACGCCGACTTGACGGTTACGCTGGCTGACTCTGTGGCTGAGGACACGGCGGTGTCAGCGTCAGAGCCTGTTGCGTGGGTGGTGCGGCTGGACGATGTGAGGATGAAGAATGTGGGGGTGCGCATGGCACTTGCTCCGCAGAAAGACAGTGTGGTCATAGGCGCTCATGTGGGCGATGCTTTCGTGACCGGATTTCTCGATCTGGAGAAGGAAAAGTATGATGTGCATAGGTTGAGAATTGACGGGACATCAGTTACTTACGATATGGGCTCAGGCGCTGCTGCCAAAGGGGTGCTTGACCCTCAGCATATAGCGCTGGACGGGATAGGCGTGGATGTGGATTCGGTTTCGTTTGACGGCAAAACTGGCAAGTTGGGTTTGACGCTCAATCGTTTTGTTGCTAAAGAGCGAAGCGGACTGGCTATTGTTGAAGGCCACACACGCATAGCGATGGACTCTGTGGCGCTCAAAGTGGATGACCTTATATTGAGAACGGAGAACTCAAAGTTGGCGGCAAACGTGGACATGGACATGAACGCCTTCGACGAGAACAATCCTGGCAGAATGAACGTGGATGCGAACATGACGCTCGGGTGGGGCGATGTGGAACTTGCGTTAGGCAATGCCGCTATCTCTCTGCCGGTGGATTCGCAGGCCTATCCTACAGGGTTTGAAAGAGGAGAGAGAGTCATGCTTCCGCCTTTGAAGATGAACTTGAGGGCTGAGGGTAACATGAAGCGTCTGGCTATCCGTAGCGTTGATGCGGAGATGAATGGCGCCTTGTCTGTTAAGGGACGAGGCGAGGCTACAAACTTGACAGACCTTAAGAAGATAGGCGGAAAGTTCAGCATGAAGGCCGATGTATGGGATGTGGACTTTGTGAAAGGTTGGATGCCTGCTGATGCGGCGGCATCGTTCAGTATCCCTAAAAATATGATGCTGCTCGCTAATGCGGAATTGGTTGACGGGGTGGCTTCGGCTGATGCCAACTTGCACGCTGCCGATGCCATTGTCATGATGACCGCCAATTACGGCTTAGAGACGGAGCATTACAAGGCAGACGTGGATATAAGCAATTTGGTGCTGAACAAGATTGTCAAGCTTGAGGAAGAACTGAGGTTGGCAGGCTCCGTTTCGGCTGAAGGTCATGGCTTCGATTTCTATTCGCCTGAGACGAGAGCAGATGTGACGTTGTTGCTCGACACGGCGAAGTTTGGACGCATAGACGTGAGCAGCACTAATGCTCATGTTTCCCTCGACAAGGGTAAGATGGGCATGGAGATGGCCTGCGACAACGATGTGTTGCAGACTGAACTCGGTTTGACGGGCAGTATATCAGAGAAGAGTTTGGATGCCGACTTGGATTTGCAACTTCCGTTTGTCGACTTCAAGGCAATGGGCTTGTCGGAGAAGACTCTTGAAGTGACGACCAACGGGCGTGTTAAGGCTAACTATAATTGGAACGAGCTCTTCAAGGTTGATGCATTTGTTCGCGGACTGGATATGAGGATAGGGAAAGAGAAGTTGCTGACAGACGACTTTAAATTATATGCTGAGTCGATGCCTGACTCAACTGCAGCGGTTCTGAAAACGGGCGATTTGAGTTTTGATTTCCGTTCTCCAAACAATCTGTTTGCTCTGATTGATATGTTTGTTGGTGTGGGCGATGTGGCAATGAAGCAGATTGAGGCGAAGAGTGTTAATCTTGAGGAGATTAAGAAAATAATGCCAGTGACGAAGTTGCGTACAGATATAGGCACGGAGAATCCGGTGACGAAAATCCTTGCGTTAAACGGCATGTCATTTGATGTGGTGAAGGCCGACTTACGCACTTCGCCTGAGAATGGCCTCACAGGATGGGCACATGTGTTCGGCTTTAAAACAGATAGTATCAGGATTGATACGCTTTATTGCAATCTTGTACAGGATTCTACGCGGTTCAACTATAAGGCAGGGATAAGATGCGACGATCAGAAACTTTGCCCTGGATTCAGCGCTGTGCTTGATGGATACATTGCAGCGCTGGATGCCGATGCTCACCTCACTTATGTGAGCAAGAAAGGCAAGCAGGGTATGGATCTCGGCGTGAAGGCATTCTTTACGGATAGCGTCTCGACTTTCAATCTGTATCCTAATACGCCAACCATTGCGTTCAACAAGTTTGACTTGAACGGCGATAACTTCGTTAGCATTGATAGTTTGGGACGTATATATGCAAATGTTGACTTGCATTCTAAGAAGGATAGTTGCAGGATATATGTGAAAGCAGATCCAGAGGGGGATAATTTGCAGGATGCAAATGCTGTGGTGGAAAACCTAAATCTGGGCGAGCTGCTTACCGTATTGCCATTTATGCCTAAGATGGACGGACTGCTGAATCTTGACGTCAATTATGTTCAGGATGCTCAAAACTTCACTGTCAGCGGCGAACTTGAAGCAGAAAAGTTTAAGTACGAAGGAGCGTCGGTGGGCGACTTGAAAGCAGTGTTTGACTATGCGCCTATGGGCGAGTTCGTGCATGACGTAAAGGCGGAGCTGAGCCATAACGACGTGGAGTTTGCAGAACTTGCCGGCTCTTACAACGGTGAGGCGGAAGGAGTACTTGACGCAGACTTGAATCTGAAGGATTTGCCGATGTCAATGTTGTCGGCTTTCGTGCCTGATCAGATGGCTACCTTCAGTGGCGACATTGATGGCAACTTGAAGGTGCAGGGCACAATGGATAAGTTGCTTGTTAACGGTAGCATCCTTCCGGATAGCGTAAGACTTATTTCTGAACCTTATGCCGTTAATATGCTATTTGCCAATACTCCGATTACTTTCGATAACAGCAGGCTGCGCTTTAACCGTCTTGCAATGTATGGCACTGGCAAGAATCCTCTGACCCTTAATGGATATGTTGACTTTGCCGACTTCGAGGAGATAATGATGAGTCTCAGCCTGTACGGACAGAATTTCCAGCTGATTGATTCGAAGCGTACCCGCAAGTCTATTATATTCGGCGAAATGTATGGCGACTTCCTTGCCAGAGTAAATGGTACGATGGACGACCTTTCTGTGCGAGGTATGGTCAATGTTCTAAATAACACCGATATGACCTATGTGATGACGGACACCCCGCTCTCGATCGACTATCGCCTGGAGGACATTGTTACCTTCGTCGACTTTAATGCTCCGCCGGACACCTCTGCGGTTAGGGACACACGCAAGTTTATGGGAATGGACTTGAATCTGCAACTTAACGTAGAGGATGGAGCTGAGTTCCACTGTGAGTTCTCTGCCGACCGACAGAGTTATGTGAATGTGCAGGGAGGCGGTTCGATGGTTATGACTTATACCCCAGAGGGAGTGCTTAACCTGCAAGGGCGCTACACCATAAATGAAGGTGAAATGAAGTATACGCTTCCGGTCATACCTCTCAAGACCTTTACTCTGCAAAACGGCAGCTATATTGACTTTACCGGCGACCCGATGAATCCGATGCTTAATATTGCAGCAACGGAGCGCACAAAGGCGTCTGTAGCAACAGAAGACGGCAAGAGCCGTTCTGTGACGTTTGATGTCGGACTGAAGATAACCAACACGCTCTCCAATATGGGACTTGAATTTACCATTGCGGCCCCTGAGGATTTGACTATACAGAATGAACTGGCTTCCATGTCGCTTGAAGAGAAAAACAAGCTGGCTGTGGCAATGCTTGCTACAGGTATGTACCTTTCAGGTTCCAACTCTTCGGGATTCAATGCCGGTAATGCGCTTAACAACTTCTTGCAGAATGAAATAAACAATATTGCAGGCCAGGCTCTCAGTACGGCGGTCGACGTGAACGTGGGTATGGAACAGAGTACTCGCGACGACGGAAGTACTAAGACTGACTATTCGTTTAAGTTCTCTAAGCGTTTGTTTAGCGACAGACTTAATATCGTCATCGGTGGAAAAGTCAATGCCGATGGCAACAAGACCGAAAATGAGTCGGGGGCTTACATCGACGACGTTTCGCTGGAATGGCGACTTGACAACGGCGGCACTCGATACGTGCGCCTTTTCCATGAGAAGAATTACGACAACCTTATCGAGGGCGAATTGATAGAAAACGGTGCGGGTGTAGTGCTTCGTAAGAAGCTCGACCGTCTCTCCGAATTGTTTATATTTAAGAAGTGACATAAAGAAGAATGAACAAGAACAAATATACTGAATGCTTTTGTGTGGGGTGGTGCCTCGTAGTGTTTCTGCTCTTCCTTTCCGGATGTTCTACAACGAGTAATCTGCCTGAGGACGAAGTGCTTTATACGGGTATAAAGTCGACTAAGATAAACGGTGCGAAAGGCACTGTGGCGGAGGATCTGGCCCTTACCGAAGTGGAGGCTGCCCTTGCTTATACTCCGAACAACTCGTTCATGGGGAGTTCGTCGCTACGCACTCCTCTGCCTATAGGTCTGTGGATATACAATGGCTTGGTTAATAAGCAGAAGTCCGGTTTCAACAGGTGGCTGTTCAATACTTTCGGCAGCACGCCAGTCACAATGTCAAAGGTGAGTCCGGCAATCCGTACAAAGGTGGCAACAAATACGCTTCAGAACTATGGATATTTCTATGGGGCGGTCGATTACAAGATTGTGGAGCAGAAGAATCCTCGTAAGCAGAAGATTGCCTACGAAATCAACCTTGGCGAACCTTACCTTTGGGACTCCATCGCATATGTGTTCCCGCCTACGGAAGACAGCATAATACATGCCAACATTGGTGAGCGCTATCTTCATAGAGGAGGGCAGTTTAGTGTGCCGGACCTGATGTCTGAGAAGACACGTCTGGTTAATGACTTCCGCAACAACGGTTTCTACTATTACCGCCCTGACTACATTACCTACTTGGCCGACTCGCTTCAGAACGAAGGTCATGTGCAGCTGCTTATTACTGCCGACAAGGACATGCCGGATAATGCCAAGCGTCAATGGAAGATAGGCAATATCAGTTCCTTTATCCGCGCCAACAACACCATGAGTGGCAGAACTACAGCACGTCAGACCCCTGTGCGCAGAGATTCTGCCGCACGCGATTCCTCTGCAGCCAGGACCTCCGCACGAACAGGAACACGAGTGGGGATGCGCAGCGCATATACCGACACCTTGGATATTCAGGGGCTTAAAATCGCTTACTCTGGTGACAAGATACCAATCAAGCCGAGAGTGATGTTCCGCAATTTCCGTTTCTGGAAGAACCAGCTCTTTGACCAGAGCCGTGTGGATGCGACAATGGCCAACCTCAACAATATGCAGGTGTTTTCTCAGGTGCAGTTCTCCTTCACGCCGCGCGATACTACCGACACGTGCTCCATACTTGATGTGCGCCTCGACGCTACAATGGACAAGCTGATGGATGCGGAATTAGAGTTTAATGTCACGCAAAAGAGCAATTCGCAGGTAGGTCCCCATCTCGTGCTCGGATTTTCCAAGCGCAATGCGTTTAATCATGGTGAGACTTTCTCTGTGAAGTTGAATGGTTCTTACGAGTGGCAGACTCAGCGCTCTATGGGCAAGAGCTCCACTATCGACTCTTATGAATACGGCATCGAAACCTCTCTCTCTTATCCGTGGCTGGCGTTCCCTGGGCTGAAGGACAGAAACTTCCGCTATCCTACGTCATCGCAGTTCAAGATTTCAGCCAACCAGCTCAATCGTGCCAACTACTATCGGTTGCTTTCATTCGGAGGCGAAGCAAGCTATCAGTCACAGACGGCGCGCTACGAGACACACATATTCACGCCGCTCACTCTGACCTTTAATAAACTGCAGAGCACATCAGCGCGTTTCGACTCGATTTCTGCCAGCAATTCCGCACTTCTTGTCAGTCTTAGAGACCAGTTCATTCCAGCTGTGCAGTACACCTATCGTTACGACAATACCGTTAACTCCCGTCTGCGCAACACGCGTTGGTTTGAAGCAACAATTAAGGAGTCGGGCAACCTTATCAGCGGAGTGATGGCGCTTTCAGGCAAGGGATTCAATGACGAGGGCAAAAAACTCTTTGGCAGTCCGTATTCGCAGTTCCTGAAAGCAACCGTCGAGTTGAGGAACGGCTACAAGTTAAGCCAAAAGAGCAGTCTTGCCACACGTGTGCAAGCAGGCATAATCTGGACCTATGGCAATTCGTCCATTGCCCCTTACAGTGAACTCTTCTATGTGGGCGGAGCCAACAGCATACGTGCTTTCGGAGTGCGTTCTATCGGTCCTGGTTCATATTACGACCGCACAGGCCGTGGCACATATCTCGACCAGGCAGGCGACATCAAGTTTGAGGCAAACATGGAGTACCGCTTCAATCTCGTAGGTGATCTTCACGGCGCCCTCTTCCTCGATGCCGGCAACGTATGGCTCCTCCGTGGCGATGATGCCCATCCAGGCGGAAAGTTTGAACTCGGCAACTTCTTCGACCAGTTGGCGCTCGGCACAGGCCTCGGTCTTCGCTACGACCTGCAGTTCCTCGTTCTTCGCCTCGACCTCGGCATAGGTATCCACGCACCTTACGACACGGGCAAATCAGGCTACTACAACATCCCTAAGTTCTGGGATGGACTCGGATTCCACTTCGCCATAGGCTACCCGTTCTGATATAACAGTGATTCTATACGTACACACAAAAAAGGCAGACTCCCATCGGAATCTGCCTTTTGTTTGCGTGCATGTGGCAATGTTTATTCTGTCGTCTCTTTCTTCTTACGCTCTACAATTATTCCTGCAATTCTATTTTCTCGAGAATAACCTTTCTTCAATAGTGACGATGAAACGTTTGTCACAATTTGCAGCATACTATATTTCATGGATTCTGCTTCGATGTTAATATCTATAGTATCACATTTCAATGCGTTTTCTGGTTCAAAATCTCGTTTTTGGGTACCAGGTATGTATATAGTTGTACCTCTTGAAGCTAACTTGCCAGAACTGTCGCTACCGAAGAAATTGAAGCGAACTTTATTACGAGTTGCTAAAGTATCAGCTTCTGCTCTTGTGTCAGGGGCAAAGATTACGGAGATCTTATAGCTATATCCAGGGAGGGCATAAGGCAGATTAACCGCTATTTGTGGATTCACCGTAGATGTTGTAGGACGAGTAATCCAGTAAGCGTTTCCTTCAATGCCCCAACTCTCGTCGCAATCAACTTTTGGAAGCGGTGTTTCGCACATCTTTGTGTAATTGTTTTCGTAATTGATGGAGTTAGGGATGTCAATGTTGAAAACTCCCTCAGTAAACAATGCTTCGAAGAAGTCGCTGCCCACTTCATTGATATAGAGCAGATCTCCTTCATGACATTTCTTTAACTCGCCACCCTTTGCGATGAGTTCTTTTGCTATGTCCTGTGTGAGATAGGCCTGCCATTCACCTTTTAGCACTGCAAGCGATGTGTCGGAACATTCTATGCCAGTAAATTCCTCGAATCCGATCTTAAAAGCAGTGTCGGTAGGCATTACGTAAGCCGATTGCTCAAAGTCCCATTCAGGTGTGTAGCCGATAAAACTGCTTATGTCTTGATAGAATATGTGCGACTTCTCTTCGCTGTAGTAGGTCAATCCGTATTTGCATACGTATGCGCGATAGAAGTACTCAGTGTCGTAGTCAAGCGAGTAGCCTTCAATCTGATAATGGCGCTTAATGTATTCATCGTCAATTAAAGATGCCTTCAGTCCGTTTTCTATGGTCACTCCTGGCGTTGCGGACACCACCACTCCGCACTCGTCATAAGTCCAAAGATTATAGTTACTTCCTTCTGGGGTAGAAACGGTGATGTCATGGCTGATTAGCTTTCCGCTGATTTCGCTCACTGTGACATAGTCATTGTCCTTAGTTTGGGTTTTGCCCCAGAAATCAAGTGCAGGGTTCATGTCCATAGGGATTCTGAGTATTGTGCCGTCCTTCTTGTGTATCACAAGGTCCTTCTGTGCCATTATGTTGGTTGTGCATGCCATGCACAGAACCATCAATATATATTTCTTCATGTCAGTATGTGTTGTGTTAGTATTGAGTGCTTTCACCACTTTTCTTCTGAATAACGCTCGTTGTTATAGACTGAGCTCGAACATAACTCTATGTAGTCGAGCATAAATTCATTATTGCCTGATAAAGGTTCAAGAGTCTTTATTGTCAAGTAATGGTCTGTTTTGCCGTCGGTGGTGAATGTGCCGACTATACAACGGAGAGTATTGTTCAATTCTCTGAAAGAACTTCCTTTCGTTCCTCCAGCCTCGCTGTTTGCGCAATAATAAGAGGCAGGTCCCTTCATCCAACCGTTCTCGCGCATTGTTTTGTCATGGGCGTTTATGGCTTGTAGTGTTGCCTGTTCTTTAAGGACGGCTAATCTTTCTAATCTATCTGTTTCATAGAGGGAGAACAATTCTTCCCAATCTGATGTCGTAGTACCTGTTTGTTCGGCAATCCATCCTAACTCTTCCATCCTCTCGTCTTCGGTGAGTTCGTTATATAGATAGTACTTGAAATCATCAGAAACATCAATGTCTTTGAATTTTTTTCTAATATTGTTACTAATATCCGCATCACTCACCCAACCAATCTCTGGATTAGTTCCTGCTGGTCTGAAATCTACAGATTCATTTATGATCTCGCCATCGAGGAGGAACTGTCTAACTCCTCTTGATGCAAACCCGACGCATGTGCCTATGCGGAGTTCGTATGTACCGGATGGCACTGCCGGAAGTTTGAAGGTGATGTCGCCATAACCTTTGATTGTTACTTCATCGCCTTGGTACGACCAGAAACTGAGTACACGAGGACGGACGTGCATGTGGGTTGTCCACCAGTCGAATTTGAAGTTCTCAATCGACTCTCCCTTGAATCCGAGACAAGTATTTCTGTTGTTGTGGTTTGCTGTCCTATCCCAAAGACCATACTTTCCGTTCTCATAATTAGAACGAGTGTAGTGACCACGAGCTCCGCTGTTCATGAAGTCGGGCGAGAGGGTTGTGGCGTCAATGCGAAGGCGCTCGTCAAGAACCACTTCCTGAGTTTCACGGCCATAATGAACGATGTCATCGATGTAGTGGTAAATGCCGTTGTATGCAGAGTTCTTTCCGCCCATCTCTTCTGGTGTATGAACTTTTGTGCCAGGAACAAACACTCCGCGATAGTCGGGTCTGTCTTGAACTCCACGACGGTTGATGTAAAGGCCTTCGGCAGAACCAGAAGGGAATGAGAACTTCATCAGAGAGTGAGGCATCATTGTTTCATACCAGTCAGCAATGTCCCAATTATCGCGGTCCCAGTTGATGGCAAGCGTACTGTTAGGTCCGTCTACGCAAGTCAGTGTGTAATAATTACCGATGCGATTAAGCAAATGGTAAGAGATGAAGCGGTTAAGCGAGTTGCGGCGGTCGGTTTCGTCAGTAACGCTTGCATCATTAGGATACATTTCGTCATAGATGCTTGCAGCTTTTCTGCGAAGACCATCGAGATCTGTAATACCATGCTTTTCTCTCAACACCTCATCCTGCACAACGAAAGCAGTGTACTTATAGAGGCGATTCTTTGGATATGCCACGTTGTCGTACTCTGACGCAGTAGGAATAACCAAAGCGTCATTAGCCCATTCTGTCGAGTCAGAACCAATAGTGTATTTGTAGTCCATGTGCTTGCGCAGCGAGTCGGCAAGTCCTGTAGCTTCGAGCGCAGCGTTATAGATGCTGATGGTTGAGTCCAGGGCAATTATATTTGAAAGGAAGTATCCTGTTTCGTTAGTGCTATTCTCGTAAGAGATGCTGTCAATCTCTGCCACAGGAATTACTGTTGTCCCTAAATATTTTGTACTGATTACTGCATGTACTTGAGCTGTTGCAGTGATTGCGCCCCAAATAAGCGCAGCAGATATGAGTAATGACTTTTTCATCGCTTCATGATTTTAAATGATTGCTTACTGTTGATGTTTACCACATATATGCCTGCAGAAAGTTTAGCAAGGCTAATGTTTGCTTGGCCTCCTTCAGAAGCGAGGTCTTCAACTTTGCGTCCGTCAAGAGCGTAAAGGCTGAGTTTGTCCGTTTCAGCAAGTCCGCTGACAACGACATTCTGTCCGTCGGTGTAAGTTACTTTCACTCCCGCATTGTCGGTTTTAGCATCCTCGATAGCAGTGACGTCATTTTTCGCATGATGAGATATGCTCAATTCTTCAAGATGGCAGGAAAAGTATGTAACTTCGCCGCCCTTGTAACTTTCGTCTGTATAGATTTGGATGTCATCGCCTACAAACTTAATGACTGGGTTCTGATCGAGCGTGAACGTTGTTATAGTTCCGTCCTTTTGTGAAATTACGAGCACATAGGTCATGTCCTGTGCCCACGTGGCTATGCTCATGCAGCATAGAACCAACAAACTGAGTAGTTTTTTCTTCATGTTGCTTTTTGTTTGATTTAGAATATGTTTCAGTGATTGAAGTAGTGCGACTGGGGGAGAGACGCCTGCCTTTCCCATTTCTGTAAGCGCTTGGCTATTGCGTAAGGCGGTTCAGAAAATACTGCTTTGCGTTGGCTTTTAGGTGTGTTTATGGCCTTGCTCTTTTATTATAATGTGCTATCTGACGCAAAATTAAACAAATTGTGATAAATTACCCCCCCCATTTGTTAAATAGTGTTAACGGGAGGCACTGTGCCATTACATATATATAAATAATAATTTTAGCGCCAAATTAGAAAGTCACCTCCGCATGGGTATTTTTTTTCCATCACCTCGGTCTTTATTTGCTGCCGCCGCGGAGAAAAGTATAAATAAAACTTATATTTGTAAGAATAAAACTAATATTTATATAAATAAAACTATTATTTGTACAAATATTACTTTTATTTATAGTTTTCAGCGAGGGGTTGGGAAGTAAGGAGCGGGGTGTCGGCGATTAAGGAGCGCGAAGGCGATGATTTTTGTTAACGTTATTGTTGTCGTTAACGTTCCCGCCATTGCCGTAGGAGGGTGTGATGTCGTTCCCTTAGTTTTTGCTTATGGTGATTTGTTCGTCGGCGTACTGTACTGCATCAAGACGGTGGGTGACGAAGATGATGGTGGTGTCGGGATGTTCTTGCTTGATGTTGAGTAGCAACTGGCGTTCGGTTGTGTTGTCGAGCGCTGATGTGGCTTCGTCGAGCAGGAGGATGCTGCACGGACGGAGCAAGGCGCGGGCTATGGTTATGCGCTGTGCCTGGCCTTCGGAGAGTCCGCCTCCGTGTTCGCCGCAGATGGTGTCGAGTCCTTCGGGCAGGTTGAAGGCGAAGTCTGCCATAGCGGTGCGTAGGGCATGGGCCATCTGCTCGGTTGTGGCCTTAGGATTGCCCATTAGGAGGTTTTCGCGTATGGTTCCGCTGAAGAGGGTGTTGCCTTGAGGGACGTAGGAGAAGTTGCATCGTGTGTCAGGCGATGCGGGATGGGCTTCCTTGCCGTTGTAGAGTGTGACGCTACCTTCTGTGGTGCTGACAAGTGATAGCATGAGGCGAAGGAGTGTGGTTTTTCCGGCGCCTGTCTCTCCTAAAATTGCTGTGAAGGAACCTGGGCGGAAGTCGTGGGTGAAGTTGTTGATGACGGTGCGTCCGCTGTCGGTGTATCGGTAGGTGACGTTGTCGAAGCGTATGCCAGCACTGCCGGAGAGGCGGTGAGGATGGGCTGCCGGCTCGAGAGGGAGTTCCTCAAGTTCCATGAGTCGCTCGGAGGATGTGAGACTGTTGACAAACACTGGCAGCAGGCGCGCCATGTCGAGCAGTGGGCGCTGTATGCGGTTGATGAGTTGTGTGAATGCCATTAGCACTCCGACGGTTATGACGCCAGCCTGGAGTTGTGTGAGTCCCCATACGAGGGCTGTGAGGTATGCTCCTGCAAATCCGATGTTGATAATCGACTTGGAGAAGATGGTGAATTTGGCGCGGCTCTTGACTTGGCTCTGTAGCATGGATTGGCGGCTGGCGAGTCTGCTTGTCATGAGAGGTGTGCGCTCAAGCGTCTTGATGACCATTTTGTGCTGTACGCATTCTTGTATGATTGACTGCAGGGCGCTGTTGCTGTCTTTGATTTTGCGGACTATGCGGCGCATTTTGCGGAAGTAGATGCGGCTGAGCACGATGAACACGGGCGATACGATGATGAGGATGTAGGCCAGTGTGGAGTCCATAGAGTAGAGGTAGAGGAAGGAGGCTATGAACTGGAATGTGATGACTGCTACCGACGGGATGACTTCGGTCATGAGTCGCACGATGTCGCTTACGTCGCCAAAGAGGCGGTTGAGTATGTCGCCGCTATGGAAGCGTCCGATGCCGCTCCATTTGCCGTTGAGGATGCGCTCGAAGAAGTTGCGCTGCATCGTGTTTTGGCTGCGCACTCCGAGGGTCGCGCTTATCCATGTGGATGCGATGTGCAGGAGTAGCTCGGCGAGCATGATGCCTGCAAAGATTCCGATGAGGAGGAAGAGGCTGCCGTGGCGCGCTCCAGTGGCGATGTCGACAAGACGGCGCAGGGTTTCCACTCCCGCCAGTCCGAGGCAGACTTGTGTGATGCCGATGATGATGTTGGCAATGGCCTGTGTGCGGCAGCCTTTGTGCTTGGCCCACAGCCACTTTAGTATGGCCTTTGTCGGATATTTTGTCTTGTTGATTCGCACCTTTTGCTATTATGAATTGTGTTGGGGATCACTCAACTCTTAACTTTTAACTCTTAACTCTTAACTCTCAACTCTTAACTCTCAACTCTTAACTCTCAACTCTTAACTTTTAACTTAAAACTCTCAACTCTCTCTGCGGTCCGCTCCCCACATCATCTTGCGTCGGAGTGTGGAGAAGAATCCTTGCCCCTCTGTTGTTACGACTTTGATAGTGTAGGGCGCTTTGCGTATGTGGAGCATGGTTTTCTCTTTGTAGCTGTGGCTGCGTCCGTCAATCGAAATGAGGAAGTTGTGGCTTCGGCTTTCGACGCATAATGTTATCTCGGCATTGTCGCAGAGGACTATAGGACGCATGTTGAGGCTGTGGGGCGCTACGGGAGTGAGCGATATGGTGTCGCTCTGTGGCACGATGATGGGGCCGCCTACGCTGAGCGAGTAGGCTGTAGAGCCTGTAGGGGTGCTGATGATAAGTCCGTCGGCCTGGTAAGTGGTCAGGTATTCACCGTTGATGCTTGTGTGGATGCTTATCATCGATGCTATGTCGTGCTTGAGTATCGCAATTTCGTTGAGCGCATATGGGTAGTCCTGCATTTCGAACTCATCGGATGATATGCCTAATAGGCTTCGCTCCTCAATGTGGTAGTTTCCGCTACATATGTCGGAAATAGTTTTCTCGATGTCATCGGATGAGAAAGATGCAAGAAATCCGAGGCGTCCGGTGTTGATGCCAAGCATAGGGATTTGCTTTTCCCCAATGGCTTGGGCTACGCTGAGGAATGTGCCGTCTCCTCCCATGCATACGGCTATATCGGCGGTGAAATCGTTGTCTCGGATTATTTCGTCGGACTCGACTTCCAGCTTCATGTCGGCTGTGAGAAAACGGTGGAACGACTCCTGGACAGCTAACGTAATGCAGTGCTTCTTGACGGTTTTGATGAAGTTGTTGATGACTGCCGTTTTATGCTGCTGGTATATGTTGCCAAATAATGCAATTTTCATTTGTTAGTGACGTTTAGACGTGAAAAAGACTTAAACAAGCAAACTTTGATGTCGGGCCATTCAATAACGTGAAAAAAAATGACTATTTTTGTGTGCTATAATGAATGTTTCCAATCTTTCCTGAGTGATAACGTTTTTATAATCACTGGCAAAGATACATATTTTTTGAACGACATGACAAAGTTAAGTGTAAATATCAACAAAATAGCCACTGTGCGCAATGCGCGTGGAGGGAATAATCCAGACGTGGTGAAGGTGGCTCTTGATTGCGAGCGTTTTGGCGCAGAGGGTATAACTGTTCATCCGCGTCCGGACGAGCGCCATATCAGATATGCCGATGTGGTGGCTCTGAAACCGGTGCTGACTACAGAATTTAACATTGAGGGTTATCCGCAAAAGAGTTTTATCGATCTTGTGAAGAGTGTGAAACCGACGCAGGTGACACTTGTGCCTGATGGACCGGATCAGATAACGTCGAATGCTGGATGGGATACAAAGAGGAACTTAGACTTCCTTACAGAAGTTGTGTCTGAATTTAAGGGCGCAGGCATACGTGCATCCATATTTGTGGGTACAGAGGCGGAAATGATAGAGTATGCAGCAAAAGCCGGTGCTGACAGAGTGGAGCTCTACACCGAGCCTTATGCAACGCTTTATCCTGCTGGTGCGGCAAAGGCCGTCGCTCCTTTTGTGGAGGCTGCAAAAGTGGCGCGTCAGTGCGGACTCGGACTTAATGCCGGACACGACCTCAGCCTGGAGAATTTGGCGTATCTGAAACAGCAGATTCCGTGGATGGATGAGGTGAGCATAGGCCATGCGCTTGTGTGCGATGCCTTGTATTTGGGACTGAAAAAGACTATCGAAGAATATAAGAATTGCTTGAAATAGTAGTGGATAACTAACAAACACGTTATTATGAAAGAACTTTCTATTATTGAACTTTTGGGACAAGGCGGCTGGATTATGATTGTTTTGGCGATAATGTCAATCATAGCCGTTTATATATTTGTAGAGCGTTTCATGACGATTAAGAATGCCGGCAAGGACGATCCGCTGTTTATGGCTCGCATTCGTGACTATATAAAGAATGGCGATGTGGCTTCTGCCGTAAACTTCTGCCGAATAACCAATACGCCGGCTGCACGTATGATTGAACGCGGTATAAGCCGTATGGGACGCCCTGTTGCGGAAATTCAGGCGGCTGTGGAGAATACAGGCAACATAGAGGTGTCGCTTCTGGAAAAACGCTTGCCGGTTATGTCGACTATTGCAGGAGGCGCTCCTATGGTGGGATTCCTGGGAACGGTAATCGGAATGGTCGAGGCGTTTTGGCAGATGTCGAACGCTGGCAGCAATATCGACATAAGCACGCTTTCGGGTGGCATCTATCAGGCGATGGTCACTACCGTGGGCGGCCTGGTGGTAGGTATCGCAGCATTGTTTGCATACAACTACCTGGTGGCAAAGGTCGACGGCGTAGTGCGTGAAATGGAGCAGAAGACGATGTCGTTCATGGACATTATGAATGAATAGAATTAAACGATAACGGGAACGATAACGGGAACGGGAACACTTTAACTCCTAAACTTCTTAACTCCAAAACTCTTTACATCAAACATATGTCTTTAAAACGCAGAACAAAGGCAACGCCTACATTCAATATGGCGTCGATGACAGATATTATATTCCTGCTCCTCATATTCTTTATGATTACGAGCACGATGGTTTCGCCTAATGCCATAAAGGTCCTTTTGCCGCAAGGGGGCAAACAGACTATGTCGAGGGCGGTTTCTCGTGTGGTGATAGATAAGGAGCTGAACTTGTATGTCGCAAACGGAAACGAAGAGGAGCGGCTGGTTACGATGGAGGAATTGCCGGCAGTGCTAAATGAGGCTGTGAACGATTCGACAGAGTTGTTCGTGTCGTTATATGCCGATGAAGAGGTGCCTTATAGGAATATAGTGGAGGTGTTGAGCGTGGCCAACGAGAATAATTTCAAGATGGTATTGGCAACACGTCCGCCGGAAAAATAAGAGAGGGAAGAACAGAGTGTGGTTAAGCATTATCTTGAATGACGCAGGAAAAGAAGAATAAAATATTGCCGGCAATGGTATCAGTGGGAATACACTTGATACTGATTATTATATTGTCCTTATTGACACTCAAATATGTGCCTGAGGATGAAGATGGAGTGCCTGTGATATTTGGTGAAGTGCCAGAGGCTGGAGGTGATAGTGCTGGCGACTTAATGGCATCGAGCAAAACGGAACAAGAGGCGAGCGTGGAGGAATTGCCTGCAGCGACAGAACCGGAGCCCATTCCAGAACCGGCTCCAACGGAAGAACCTCTTATGACTCAAGAGGATGAACCTTCTGTAAGTGCGGCAGAGCAGGAGCGCAAGGCTGAAGAGGAACGCAAGCGGCAGGAAGAATTGCGTAAGGCCGAAGAACTCCGTAAGGCAGAGGAAGCAAGGATTGCAGAAGAACGTCGCAAGGCGGAAGAGGCTGAGCGCAAACGAAAGGAAGAAGAAGAGCGTAAGCGACGTGAGGCTGCTGAACGTGCGAATAGCAAAGTGGCAGGAGCTTTTGGCAGCGCTAAGGCTAACGGAAACAACGGACAGACACAAGGAGAGGGTCTTCAGGGGGCGGCAGAGGGTAATGCTAATCAAGGTGCTACGACAGGAGAGGGTGGAGTAGGGGGTGACCCTGTGGCAAAAGTCGGGTCGCGTAAACCAATGAATCTTCCTCGTCCGGAATATGTAGACAAGCAGGGATACGGAAAGGTGGTGGTGGAGGTTACTGTGAATCGTAGCGGAAAAGTTACTCATGCCAGAATTAAGAGTACTACAGCAACGCAGGCCATGAATAATGAAGCCCTTAAAAAAGCACGTGAATCGACTTTCAGTGCTGGAACCAATGATGCGGAAGTCGGTACGATAACTTATAATTTCAAGTTGACGTAACAGAATAAACAATAAATCAAAAAGCATAATACTATGGTATACGTATTTCTCGCAAACGGACTTGAAGACATCGAGGCCATTGCAACAATAGACATCTGCCGCCGTGCAGAAATAGAAGTGAAGACCGTGTCGATTACAGGTTCGCTTGATGTGGAGACTGCTCACGGAATTACACTTAAGGCGGATATGGAATTCAGATTCTGCGATTTCAGCGATGCCACAATGCTTGTCCTTCCAGGCGGACTCCCTGGCGCTCAGTATCTTAACGACCATGAAGGACTGCGTAGTGTTATCTTGTCTCATTATGAGAAAGGTACTTATCTTGCAGCTATTTGTGCGGCTCCGATGGTATACGGGAATCTAGGTCTTTTGAAGGGAGTGCGTGCCACATGCTATCCTGGTTTCGAACAATATCTGTCTGGAGCAATATATACAGCAGCCCAGGCGGAGCATGACGGACAGTTCATTACTGGCAAAGGACCTGGAGCGACATTCGACTTCGCCTACACCATAGTAGAGATTTTGCGAGGCAAGGAAACAGCCGACGCTCTTCGCAACGGTATGATGTACAGATGCGCGGAGTAATTGTAGTTGCAGGCGGCAAGGGGATGCGCATGGGGGCTGATGTCCCCAAGCAGTTTATTCCTGTTGGCGGAAAACCTATCCTGATGCATACGTTAGAGAGGTTTTATGCCTTTGATGCAACTATGCAGATTGTTTTGGTTCTGCCTGTGCATATGCAAGATTATTGGATAAGTTTGTGCAAAGAATATAGATTTGCACTTCCTTACGTTTTGGCTGACGGAGGCGAAACTCGCTTTCACTCTGTGTTTAACGGACTTGCAAAGGTTTCCCCTGAATGTACGGTTATAGGCGTTCATGACGGGGTTCGTCCGTTTGTGTCACTCAAGGTCGTTGAAGATTGCTATTCTACTGCAGCGAAGTGTGGCAGTGCAGTTCCTGTAATCGGTGTGGTAGAAACGGTTCGAAAGATACAGAAGGAAGGAAATGTTGTAGTAAGCACCACGGTGCCTCGTGACGACTACAGATTAGTTCAGACACCTCAAGTGTTCACGTCTGCTATACTTCGTAAGGCATATTCGCAGCCATATACAGATTTCTTTACAGATGATGCTTCGGTTGTGGAATCTTTAGGTGAAAGAATAACCCTTGTTGACGGCAACAGGGAAAATATAAAAATAACAACGCCGTTCGACCTTAAGTTGGCAGAACTGCTTTGTAATTCAAAACAATAAATACTATTGATTATGAAAAGATTAAATTTGGTAGTCCTGTTTCTGTTGGTGACGTTCAATGTGTTCGCACAGAAACTTCAGTTGACTGTTGAATTTCCTGCATCTAATGATGTGAGTGGCTTTAATATGTACGCCGGTCCGATGGGTGGCGGGTATGAAACCATTAAGGAGATGACTGCCGATGGCAGTAAGTTTACAGCCGAGGTTGACGCCTCTGCCGTTGGATTCTACAATATTACAGGTGTGAAGAATCAGAACCAGACCATTTTGCCGCTTTTCTTAGGTGATGCATCTGGTGCTGCTACGGTTAAGGCAACGCTTGAAGGCAATGTAATCAAGTTTGTCGATGATGCGGACAACTCAGCGCTTTCGGCTATGAACACCGTAGTAGGCAATCTGACCAAGGATGTTTGGACATCTGGCAAGGATTTGTCCGAAAAGAAACTGCGCAAGATGTTTGCCGACTACACGCAGCTGGTGAAAGATGCAGATCCTAAAGGGAAGGCAACGGCTAAAGTTCGTGAATATATGAACATTTGGGCATACACCACGACCTACAATCTTGTCAATTCACTTCCACGCATCCTCGGAAAACCGGCAGAGGAAGTTCCCTTCACAACCAGCGATGTGCTTCCTGCACCTATCGACGTGCTCGACTCGCCGCTTGCGTCGCTCTTTCCGATAGCAGTAGACATTGTGCGTCAGTGTTTGCCTAAGGGCGCCTTCTCCGAGCAGATCGACTATCTTCGCTCAAATTATGAGACTGTAGACCTCCGTTCTAAGGTGGAGGAAGGTATACTCACTCGTTATGTGGCGCAATACGACTATGCCACAGACTTCGAGGGAGGTTTGAGCAAACTCCAGGCAATGACCGACAAGTACTCGCTCGATGCGAAGTTCGTTGAGCAGTTCAAGAAGAACCGCTCCACAGTCAAGGGCACGCCATTCCCTGCCGACGTCGTCCTTAAGGACAAGGAAGGCAACGTGGTCGACTTCTCCACATTCCGCGGCAAGTATGTCTATATCGACGTCTGGGCGTCATGGTGCGGCCCATGCATCAAGCAGATACCTCACTTGCAGAAACTGGAGAGCGAACTTCAGAGCGGCAACGTCGTTTTCCTTTCTGTCTCAGTTGATGCGAAGCAGGAGCCTTGGCTGAAAAAGATGGAGTCGCTCAATCTGCACGGACACCAGTTGTGGGATTCAAACTCTCAATTATGCAACTCGCTTAACATTAGCGGAATTCCGTTTTTCTTGATTTATGACGCAGAAGGAAAACTTTACATGTACGATGCGCCTCGTCCAAGCCAGGGCGAAGGATTGAAGCAATTGCTTGAAGGCTTGGGCAAGTAGGGCTTTCTTTGTCGCTTATGAGAAGTTAAGCGGAGAAAGTTGAGATTGATACGTAAGGGGGCGGTGTGAAAAATTTCACTCCGTCCCCTTACGCTTTCTGTAGCAAAGTTTTTTTTGCCTCCGGTTTGGTTTAGTGTTGCGCCTGTCAGTTGTAGTGCTTGCGTATGATTCTGCAACTGTACGGCATGCTGAGTTTGAAAGTCGTGGTGTATGAGTTCTTGGGCGAATCGCACAGCATGATGTCGCCGTTCAGCCGTGTCATTATCTGCTGGCACAGAGAAAGTCCTATTCCTGTGCCTGAATGTTTTGTTGTGAAAAACGGTACGAAGATCGTTGAGAGCGTATCGGCAGGAATAGGTGTGCCGTCATTGCTTATGTATATGTTTATCAACTGATCGTTGTCAGTTCTTCCAATCTCCTCAATATTGATGGCCATCCGGCTGGCATTTGCCTCAAGTGCGTTTTTTATGATGTTTATGAAAACTTGCCTGAGCATTATTGGGTCAGTGAATATGGTGTCTTTGCAGTTGCAAGTGGTTTCCCACTTGATTTCGGGGTATAGCGAAGTTGTTTCCTTTAAAAACTCGGCCAATGATGTGCTTTTCAGTACTGGCGCTTGAAGCTGGGATAGCTTGCGGTAGCTGTCTACGAAGGTGTTCAGGTGGTTTCCCGCTGCGTTGATGGCGCGAATGCCATCCTCCAGTGGGCTGTCTTTCACGTTGTTTCTCTTCAGCATGGCTTGACTAATGCTCGTAATGGGTGTAGTGGCGTTCATTATCTCATGGGTGAGCACGCGTATCAGTCTTTCCCACGACCTCACTTCGTTTCTGTTTCTTTCCGCCATAAAGGCCTCGCCGAGTTCGTTGAGGCTCTGCTGCATGGCCTTTTCGCCAGGGAGCAAACCTTTGCTCGATAGTCTGAACGTGAAGTCTCGGTTGAGTATAGCCTCTTTCATGAGGTAGGCACGTTGCTTCAGCGTTCTCTGATGTAGTATGAGCCAGATGACGATTGCTAACAGAATCAGTGCTGTTATAGTTACAATTTTTGCATACATGGTTATCTTACAGCTTCTTCATCTTGTTATACAATGTTTGTCTTGTTATGCCCAGTATGTCTGCCGCCTTCGACAGGTTTCCGTGACATTGGTCGAGAGCGCGTCTGATGTGGTCGGCTTCTATTTCTTCAAGCGGCACAAGTTTGGTAGCTTTGTCAATAGCGTCCTTTAGTTTGTGGGTCAGTTCGTCGTTGTCCCACGGTTTGACGATGAAGTCCGACGCTCCGTTTTTCAGTCCTTTAACAGCCAGTTGCACGTCGGCATATGCTGTAAGCAATACCACTGGCACTTGCGGATGATGTTTCTTTACGGTTTGCAGCCACAGCAGGCCGTCATGGCCTGAATTTACCCCAAGCGTGAAGTTCATGTCAAGCAGGATGAGGTCGACAGGGTGCTGTGCCATCGTCTTGAGTATCCCGTCGGGATGCGGCAGTGTTATTATGTTCTCAAACGTGTCGTCAAGTGCGTAGCGTAGTGCTGTGAGTATTGCTTGGTTGTCATCGACGGCAAGCAGTGTTCCGTATTTGTGCATAGTCTGATTCTGAATAAGGAATGTTGTCCTTTGTCCTATTCCGGTATTTTCGTATCCTAAAGTTCTGTCTGCAAAGGTAGTAATGTTTTTGGAATAACAAGCATCAGTGTATATTTTATAGCAGCTGGCAGTTTTTATGTCGCAACCTCGTAATGCTCTTGCCAGATGCTTGCTGAAAAGTATATAATGCAGTGCGTTTTGTATATAACGCAGTGCATTATGCACATAACGCAGTGTGTTTTGTACATAACGCAGTGCGATATGAAGAATTTTGCCGTATGGTAGTAGTTTTCTTCCTGGGTTTGCTTGTTTTTTCTGTTTGGATGGTGAAGAAATTCAGCGGTGTAAAAAACTTTTACAGATGAGTGTCTAAAATTTTGACAATCCGCTTTCAGTGGGCTTCAGTTTGTTGCTCATTGATTTGCAAACGCATACCTTCGCAGCAGAAAACAGATTAAGCGTTATGAGAAAATTGGTTATGACATTATCGGCAGCGTTATTTTTGCAGGCACATGCACAGGAGGGATGGACCGTGTGGCAGTGTATGGACTATGCTGTCGAGAACAATCACGATGTGAGGATTGCCAGTTTGTCGCTCGACAATAGTGAGGCTGACCGATTGAGGGCTGTGGGCGATTTTCTGCCAAGTATAGGTGCTGGTATTGGCGGGCAGTTTAATTTCGGTCGAGCCATAGACCCGCAAACGAATGCTTATACTGACGTGAGCACTTTTAACAACAGCTACAGCGTGTCGGCAAGTCTGCCTCTGTTTGACGGATTCGCGCGTGTTCACGCTCTTAATGCTGCACGTGCCGATTTGCTCAAGGGCAAGAACCGTTTGCTGCAACAACGGGGCCAGACAGCTCTTGCCACATTTCAGGCGTTTGTTAATGTGCTCTACTACAAGGGTACGGTGCTGTTGGCTGAAAAGAAACTCGCAGAGAGCGGTGCTGTGCTTGAGCAGACTCTGGTGCTTGAGGAAATTGGGCGGAAGAGCCGGGCTGACGTGGCTCAGGTGGAATCGCAGTATGCAACTGATGATTACTCGCTGACGCAGCAGCGAAACGCTCTTGCTTTGGCTATGCTTGCCCTGAAGACGGCGATGAACTATCCGCTTGCCGAGGCATTGCTGATTGATGAGCGTTCTGCTGATTTGTTTCATGTGGCAGAGGCTGGTGGGGCGGTTGATTTTTCGGCTGATGCTGTGGCTTATAATCCAGAGGTTCAGCAGAGTTATCACGCTATGGTTTCGGCGCGTCATCATTTGCGTCTGTCACGCTCCTCGCTTTTCCCGACCGTGTCGGTCAGTGCCAGCATCGGTACTAACTATAATAAGGTGCTTCACATGGACGATACCAAGTCTTTCAGTGAACAGTTCAGGAACAATAGGGGCGAGTACGTCGGTGTGTCGGTAAATATCCCTTTATTCAGCCGGTTGGGTGTAGTTACAAATATTCGCAAGGCAAGAAATAACTATCGCATGGCGTGTGAGGAGTATGAACGGAAGAATGTGGAGTTGCAGAAGTTGCTCGCTGAGGCGGTGCTTGATTTCCAGGGAGGATTGAAGGAGTGCGGACAGCTGGAGAAGAAGGTGGAGAGCGACAGCATAGCCTATGAACTCGTCAGAAATCAGTATGACGAGGGGCTTGCCACGGCTATTGACTTGCAGACTGCTTCGTCAACTCTGCTTGGCAGTCGCGTGTCTTTGCTTCGCACTCGCCTGACTGCTGTGATGAAGGAGCAGCAAATAAGATATTACACAAATAAATAATACTATGGATGTAAGGATAGAAAGAAAGAACGGTTTTGCGTGGCGCAAGCACTGGGGATATGTAACGGCAGGATGCGCTTTGCTTGCACTGGCGTGCTGGCTGGTGTGTGGCAATCACGATGCTACGCTGAGTGTGGCTAAGGCCGACATCATCATCAGTGAGGTGAAGAGGGGGGAGTTTAAGGAGTATGTGCGAACGAACGGCAGGGTGATGCCGATCGAGGTGGTGCACGTTTCGCCAGAGGAGGGAGGCATCGTGTTGGAGAAGGTTGTCGAGGAGGGCAGCATGGTGAAGAAGGGCGATGTGATTGTGCGCCTGTCAAACTCGGCTCTCGACTTGCAGATTCTCAATGCTGAGGCTGAACTGGCTGAAAAGCAGAACCTTCTGCGCAACACTCAGGTGGCGATGCAGCAGGATTTGCTCAGCAATATGACGGAGCTGGCTCAACTGGACATGGACGTGAAGCGCAAACAGCGCACCTACGAGCAGAATGAGCGTCTCTATGGCAAGAAACTGATAAGCAGGGAGGTTTATCTGCAGTCGAAGGAGGATTACGAGTTGGCGCAGAAGAAACGTACCCTTGTGGGCGACCGTTTGCAGCAGGACAGCATCTACCGCTCGGTGCAGATGGAGCAAATGGAGGATAACCTTGCCAATATGCGCAAAAACGTGGTGCTGGTGCACCAAAGGCGCGACAAATTGGATGTGCGCAGCGCTATTGACGGAGAACTGGGACTTCTCGATGTGTCGCTCGGGCAGAGCATAGGGGCTGGATTTAAGATAGGGCAGATCAATGACCTTTCCGACTTTAAGATTCAGGCGGAAATGCCGGAACACTACATAGACCGTGTGGTTGTGGGGCAGAAGGCGACGTTTGTGAACGACGAAAAGAAATACACCTTGGTGGTGAGAAAAGTGTATCCCGAAGTGAGGGAAGGGCGGTTCAGAACCGATTTCAAGTTTGACGGCGAGCGCCCTAAGCAGATGCGCAGCGGGCAGACATATTATGTGAACCTCGAACTTGGCGAGGCAGATGAGTCGGTCTATATTCCGAAAGGCGCATTTTTCCAGACTACAGGCGGCAACTGGATATTTGTTCTCGACAAGAGCGGAAAGATAGCTTACAGACGTAACATTAAAGTGGGCCGTCAGAATCCGAACTTCTACGAGGTGGAAGAGGGCTTGGAGGCAGGCGAGAGAGTCGTCACGAGCGGATATGAGGCTTATGAAGAGTATGAGAAATTGGAAATAAACTAAAACAAGTAATGTATATGGAGATATTTAGTAACTTATGGTACATGTGTCGCCGCTTCAAGCTGGCAAGCACATTGAACTTCGTAGGACTGACGGTGGCGTTCGCCTCGTTCTACATCTTTATGACTCAGGTGGACTATGGACGTAGCTACAATCGTGGCATTGACGATTATGAAAGGGTTTACCGCCTGGAGCAGACATCGATATCCTTTGACTTTCAGAATTATGACATCTACTGTTCTCGTCCGCATATAGAAGGGCTTGCCCAGATACCGCAGATTGAGGCTGTGAGCGGTTTTATGCTGTATCCTTTTGACTGGGAATGCCAGAAAAACGGGTCGGACATGACATTCCAGTTTGTGCGAGGCTGCCAAAAGCCTCTGTCCGCATTCTCGCCAAAATGTCTTGACGGAAAGTTGGAGTGGACGGATGAGGACCGCGAAGGTGTGCTGATTCCGGCGTCGATGGCTATGACTTATTTCGGCGAAGTGCAGGTGGCAGGACGCTACATGTATGGCGGGGGTGACAGCACGCTGATACGCGGAGTCTTCGAAGATTTTCCTGCCAACTCATCAGTACGCAACATTATGTATACCTATTGGAAGGATGCGGATTTTGATATACCTAACAACCTGAACTACGGATGCTTCATTAAGTTGCGCGAAGATGCGGATTTGGCTGAGGTGGAGGAACTTGTTCGTGAGTCGGAATACAAGATGTACAGGAACCTTGCCTTCAAATATGCCCCTTCGGAAGAAGACGAGGGCTATTTTGAGGAGTTTATGTCAAAACGTAAGGCAAGGCTGACTCCGATAGACGAAACATTCTTCTCAGGATTGGATAGCAATTTCGACAAGGGCAACAAGGGTATGATGCTTGTGCTTGAACTCGCCTGTCTGCTTGTAATTGTGGTGGCAGGTATCAACTTCCTGAACTTTACGCTTGCGGAAAGTCCGATGCGTATCAAAAGCGTCAACACGCGGCGGGTTCTTGGTAAGGACCTTTGGACTCAAAGGATGGAACTTATTGGTGAAACGACGGTGATTTCCCTGCTCGCGTGTGTGGTGGGAATGGTAATGGCGTATTTGCTGGCGGAAATGCCTGAGATGCAAGAACTCGTTACGGGAAGTATAGCCATTAGTGATAATTTGCAGATATTGGCATGGACGTTTGTGGTGAGTGTGCTGTTGGGTATAGCTTCGGGTGTTTATCCTTCGGTATATGTCACTTCGTTCGCTCCAGCTCTTGTGCTGAAAGGCTCGTTCGGACTGTCGCCGAAGGGCAAAAGACTGCGCACAATGCTTGTCGCATTTCAGTTGGCGGTGTCGTTCTTCATGGTGTGCTATATTGGTGTGCTTTACCTGCAGAGCCATTACATCTTTAACTCTGACTACGGTTTCGATAAGGACCAATTGTACTATACCGTATTGGACAATGAGAGAGTGGAGCGATTTGACGAAATAGAGCAGAAGCTGAGGGGAATTCCTGGTGTTGAGGCTATCTCAAGATCTGAGAATATAATCGGAACCAGAGACCTTTATTCGCAGTGGGGCCGACACGATGATGAACACACTATTTTTTTCAATGCGTTTGTGGTAGACTGGAGGTACTTGCGATCTATGGGCATTGAAGTAATTGAAGGGCGCGACTTCAGCGAGCATGACGGTGATGTGTGTATCATAAACGAGGCTGCGAGGAAGCAGTGGGACTGGGTGGAGATGGATAAACCGCTGCTGAAGGACTACATGCCTGTCGTTGGAGTCTGTGAGAATGTGCGCTTCGGCTCTATGCGTCAGGACAATGCAAGCAAACCGTTAGCGTTTATTGTGCCAGGAGAGAAAATGAAAGAAAATGGTTGGGATGGCGGTTCAGTCGTAAATATACGTGTGGCAGCAGGAACGGACAGAGCGGTTGTGCGCAAGCAATTGGAGGACTGCGTGAATGAGGTGGAGGGACACGGAGAGATTGGAGTAAGTTTCCTTGACCAGCAATTGGAACAGACTTACAAGGAAGAGTTCCGCTTTATCTCACAAGTGGTGATATTCTCGATAGTATGTCTGCTCATAACGCTCATCGGAGTGTTCTGTCTCACGATGTTTGAAACGGAGTATCGCCGTAAGGAAATAGGTTTGCGCAAAATCATGGGCTCTACCGTGGGCGGTGTGCTAACAATGCTTTGCAGAAGGTATGCGGTATTGATAGTGGCAAGTTTCGTCCTGTCAGCGCCTGTGGCGTGGTACTTCGGTGCTGAGTGGCTGAAGAACTTTGCCGAGCGTACGGAAATCCACTGGTGGCTGTTCCCAGCATCGTTTGTCATAGTGGGAGGTGTAACGCTCCTTACGGTCATAATTCAGAGTTGGAAGGTTGCCAATGACAATCCGATTAACAGCATAAAGACCGAATAACTCAAAAACTCACAAACTTAAGAACTTATAAACTCAAAAACTTAAAAACTCAAATATGATACAGTTAAGCAACATCAGAAAGGTTTTCCGCACCGAAGAGGTGGAGACCATAGCCTTAGGTGGCGTAACAATGAATGTGAATGTAGGAGAATTTGTGGCAATAATGGGACCTTCCGGATGCGGAAAGTCTACGCTGCTGAACATTCTGGGTCTGTTAGACAATCCTAGTGAAGGCTCGTACAAACTGGCTGGTACAGAGGTGGCTGACCTTAAGGAGAGGGAAAGGACTCAAATCCGTAAAGGGCAGGTAGGCTTTGTGTTTCAGAGCTTTAACCTGATCGACGAACTAAATGTGGAGCAAAATGTTGAACTTCCTTTGAAGTATGTGGGTGTTCCGAAGAAGGAACGTGCGCAAAGGGTGGAGGAGATGCTGAGACGCATGGGGTTGAGCCATCGCGCAAAGCATTATCCGAACCAACTTTCTGGTGGTCAGCAGCAGAGAGTAGCGATTGCACGTGCCGTTATAACTAATCCGAAACTGATTCTTGCCGACGAGCCAACAGGTAATCTGGATTCCAAGAATGGCCATGAAGTTATGCAATTGCTTTCCCAACTGAATGCTGAAGGTACGACGGTGGTGATGGTTACTCACTCCCAGCGTGACGCCTCGTTTGCAAGCCGTGTGATAAACTTGTTTGATGGGCATATCGTTGACTCTGTGGAGATGTAGGCGCTATCCGTTCGCAAACAAAAAAGCGGGCTCCCAATGTGGGAACCCGCTTATATTTTATTCTGATCTGTTTATTCAGAAATTTACTCAGCGCGGAGAGTGTAACGCTTGAAGTCTGTTACAGTAAGCTCCTTGTCTGCGTTCTGGAGGTACTGAGCAACAGTGATCTTGTTGTCGTCGATGTAAGCCTGGTTGAGGAGGCAAACTTCCTTGTAGTACTTGTTGAGACGGCCCTGAGCAATCATCTCGATCTTCTTGTCGTTGAGGTTCTTACGTGCCTCTTCGCCAACTGTTGCGATGATTTCGCGTGCCTGAGCACCCTGCTCTTCAGTGATGTATCCCTTAGTGATGTTAGAAGAGATGTGGTCGTCGCTGTCTACGTGGTTAGGGTTGATACCAGCCTTCTTGATAGCTACTTCGATAGCCTTCTTAACTTCGTCTTCCTTAGTCTTCTCGATGATAGCTTTAAGCTCTGCAGCCTTAGCCTCTTCAGAGATTGCAGACTCGTCGAGTGCGATAGGTGCCATAGCAGCAACCTGCATAGCTACACCCTTAGCGTACTCGTCAGCGCAGTTCTTGTTGAATGCAACGAGTGCGCAGAGGAAGTTCTGAGCCATGTGGTTGTAAGCAACAATCTGCTCTCCTTCAACTACTGCATAGCCGTCGAGTTCCATCTTCTCGCCTGTAACACCGCTGCGCTCTGTGATAGCGTCAGCAACTGTTCCGTTGCCCATAGGAAGTGCGTTAACTTCTTCGAGAGTCTTGCACTTGTTTGCAACTGCTGCGTCGATGATTGCGTTAGCGAGTGCAACGAAGTCTGCGTTCTTTGCAACGAAGTCTGTTTCGCACTTGAGTGCTACCATAGCACCGAAGTTGCCGTCAACCTTTGCGAGTACGCAACCTTCTGCAGCTTCGCGGTCAGAACGCTTTGCTGCAACGAGCTGACCCTTCTTGCGGAGAATCTCCATTGCTGCCTCCATGTCGCCGTTAGCCTCTGTGAGAGCCTTCTTGCAGTCCATAAGACCAGCCTGTGTCTTCTGGCGGAGTGCATTTATTTCTGCTAATGTAATTGCCATATTGTTGTTCTTTTTTGAG
The DNA here is from genome assembly GCA_045576655.1 of Bacteroidaceae bacterium. GTDB lineage: Bacteria > Bacteroidota > Bacteroidia > Bacteroidales > Bacteroidaceae > RGIG8745. The sequence goes on along the minus strand of JAZNGW010000046.1, from coordinate 2,528 downwards.
TTTGATTATTCTTTTGTCTTAAAAGTAGAATATCGCAATCGTGTTGCGATATTCGTACTTGTTATTTTGAAAGTGCTGATTAAGCTTCTTCTGCTGGAGCAGCAGCTTCTTCAGCTGCAACTTCTTCAACCTTCTCAGCGCGAGCCTTGCTGCGGCCGCCCTTCTTCTTGCCTTCGTTTTCGCCAGCTGCTTCCATGTCTACCTTTTCAGCTTTACGCTCTTCGAGACCTTCTGCGATAGCTGCACAGCAAGCGTCGAGGATTACCTCTACTGACTTTGTAGCGTCGTCGTTTGCTGGGATTACGAAGTCGATGTTGTCTGGGTTAGAGTTTGTATCAACGATAGCGAATACTGGAATACCGAGACGGTTAGCTTCGCGTACTGCGATGTTCTCCTTCATTACGTCAACAACGAAGAGTGCTGATGGAAGGCGAGTAAGGTCTGCGATAGAACCGAGGTTCTTCTCGAGCTTAGCGCGCTTGCGGCGGATCTGGAGGTTCTCACGCTTTGAGAGCTTGTCGTAAGTTCCGTCAGACATGAGTTTGTCGATGTTAGCCATCTTTTTTACAGCCTTGCGGATTGTAGGGAAGTTTGTGAGCATACCACCTGGCCAACGCTCGATAACGTAAGGCATATTGATTGCTGCAGCTTTCTCAGCTACAACTTCTTTAGCCTGCTTTTTAGTAGCAACAAATAAGATTCTTTTTCCTGATTTTGCGATCTGCTTCAATGCGTCAGCTGCGTTGTCGATTTTTGCAACTGTCTTGTGAAGGTCAATGATGTGGATTCCGTTGCGCTCCATGAAGATGTAAGGAGCCATAGCTGGGTTCCACTTTCTTTTGAGGTGGCCGAAGTGGCAACCTGCTGCGAGCAATGTATCAAAACTTGTTCTTGACATAGTTTGTTTTCTGTTTAATTTGTTTGTTTACTTTCTTTTTAGTTTGTTTTAAACCAACCTTTGGGTAGTCTGTCCGCTTGTCCCGATTATATATGTATTTATGCGGTGAATCCCAGAGGTTTAGATGCTAAACGATAATTTCGTACAATTGCCCGAATATTAACGCTTGCTGAACTGGAATCTGCGGCGTGCCTTTGGACGACCTGGCTTCTTACGCTCAACAGCACGTGGGTCACGTGTGATGAATCCTTCTGCGCGAAGTGCCTTCTTGTCGTCAGCATTGATCTTTACCAATGCGCGTGCGATAGCAAGGCGGAGAGCCTGTGACTGGCCTGTGAAACCACCTCCGTAGAGGTTTGCCTTGATGTCGTACTTTTCAACTACGTCGAGGAGTGCAAGTGGCTGCTTAACAACGAACTGTACGAGTTCTGATGGGAAGTATTCCTTAAGGTCTCTCTTGTTGATAGTGATCTTACCTGTACCCTCAGTCAGATATACGCGGGCAACGGCGCTCTTGCGGCGGCCTAATGCATGAACTTGTTCCATATATCTTATTTATCTTATTTTAATGCGTTAATATCAATTGTTTTTGGACTCTGTGCTTCGTGCTTGTGCTCGCCACCTTCGTAGATATAGAGGTTCTTGAGAACTTTTCTTCCGAGAAGTCCCTTAGGGAGCATGCCCTTAACTGCGTGGCGTACGATTCTCTCGTAACCCTTGTGTCTCTTGATGAGGTCAGCTGGAGAGTAGCTGTGCTGTCCGCCTGGATAACCTGAGTAAGTGAGGTAAGTCTTGTCTGACATCTTCTTACCTGTGAGGATGATCTTGTCTGCGTTGATGATGATTACGTTGTCACCGCAGTCCTGGTTAGGAGTGAAGCATGGCTTGTACTTACCACGCAAGATCTTTGCAACCTTTGCGCTGAGACGACCGAGTACCTGATCTGTTGCGTCTACTACGACCCATTCCTTCTGAGCTTCTTCTTTAGTTGCGAAGTGAGTCTTGAAACTTAAAGTGTTCATTCTTTAAATCTTAATTTGTTTGTTACTACTTATTTGTTTTTATCTTCTGTCAGTGATTCACAGACCGTGGTCCCGTCTAACAAAGGATGCACTATCTACACACTGAAAATGGGGCTCTTTTGAGTCCCTTGATAATAATCGGCTTGCAAAATTACCACTTTTCCATGACGTGGCAATGATTTTTCGGTTTTTTTTGAGCTATGCGCTAATATTTGCCGGTATTTTGCGCGCTCGACGTTATTGTCCGGACTTCTGAATTATGATAATTCCCTAATTCCAGACATTTCTGCCGATAGAGTTCTCCAAAATTGTCATCTCCTCGGTGCAAACTTCCCGACCCTCCGCTGAAAAGTATAAATAAAACTTATATTTGTAAGAATAAAACTAATATTTATATAAATAAAACTATTATTTGTACGAATATTACTTTAATTTATACTTTTCTCCGAGGTGTGGTGATGTTTCGAGTGTGGTTTAACGAATTTGGTTGACCTTTTCCGTCTTATTTATATCTTAGGTTGACTTGGTTTAAGATTAGTTTTAAATTTAGTTGACTATGTTTTTGCTTAGTTGTGTTTTGGGTTGACCCTTGTGGTTGTTATTTGCTA
>JAZNGW010000045.1:0-38816 GCA_045576655.1 Bacteroidaceae bacterium | reverse complement strand
TGGATACGCGTTACTCACCCATCCGCCGGTCGCCATCAAAGTTTGCAAGCAAACTTCATGCTGCCCCTCGACTTGCATGTGTTAAGCCTGTAGCTAGCGTTCATCCTGAGCCAGGATCAAACTCTTCACTGTAAAAAAATTATTCTTTATCCCAATAAAGGGAAGTGATTCCGTCGATTCCAGGCCAGGCTTCTCTTATCCGCTGTCATTGTATCTTTTTCCTACCTATATATAAAGGTTGACGTTGCTTGTATCTGCCTGCGACGCTACAAAAAATAGCGGCGCGGCTGCCTTGTCTTTTTGTTGTCCACAGTCTGTCAAAGAACGAGTTATAACGCCTTCATTTCCGAAAGCGAGTGCAAAGGTACAACCTTTTTCCGAAACCACAAGAACTTCGGCGATTATTTTTTGAGAAAATGTGAAAAATATGGGAAAAGCTGAGCAAAAGCGCAGGTTTTGAGGGAATATGGAACAATTTACCGTTTATTGTTCACATTTAAAATCCCATCTATTTCGTGTTCGACAAAGGGCCCTTCCTTAACTTCGAAGATAACGCTTCCTGTTTCCAGACACTCGACGTTATGCCAGGTGTTTTTAGGGATGTCGACGCCATAGATGCCGTCTTCATGGCTGAGGACTGTGCTTTCAAGCACTTCGCCCTGGTCATTGTATGTGTTTACGCGAACTCGGCCTTTTAGCACGATGAATGTCTCGTCCTTGGTCACATGGTGGTGGATTGGGACTTCTGTGCCAACTTCTAAGGCGTTTAGGAATCGATGGCATTTGTCGTCCAGGCTCTGATGGAAATTATAGTTTTTGCGCAAACGCGGTGACTTTCTTGCTTCGCTAATCACACTTTCGAGCAGTTCTTTATTTATCTGTTTCATCTTTCCTCTTTTATTACATATTAGTATTTATGTGTGTTCTCAGATTTCATCAACGCGGACGATTCCGTGGGTGACTGCATAGATGGTGAGGGCCGAAACGGATTTCAGTCCGAGTTTTTCTGTGATGTTCTTGCGATGGGTCACTACGGTGGCCAGGCTTATGCTGAGCTGGTCGGCTATCTCTTTATTTATATATCCTTTCACGACTAGGGACAGGACTTCCGCTTCGCGCTGGGATATGTCGATGGATGCTGTATGGGACATCGGACTATGCGGAGGGATGAATCCGTGGTCGTAGTCGTCGTGATGGCTCATGTGATGGAGCAGCAAGATGTTTTTCACCAGTATGTGTTCGGGCTGGCTTATGTCGAGTGTGTGGTAGTTGGCAAATTGGGTTGTTGTCAGCGGTTGGGTTACCAGCACGATTGTCTTGCTGCGCCGCTGAAGGAAGAACTCGCTATTTGAGAGCAGTTCTTGTGCCGACACAAAATAATGGAAAAAACTGTCGGCGTTGTATTTTTCCATGTCTGTGCATGTCGAGAAGGCATAAACTTCGGCAATGGGGATGATTTCGGTGAGTACCGACTTCAGCCCCATCGCCTGCAGTGTATTATTTCCTATTATCGCTATGCGAGGTGTCATTCGGATTCTTTACCGCTGAGTTTGTCCATGATTTTCTGTTCGAGTTCGTCAGCAAGCTCCGGATTGTCTTCGATGATTCGCTTTGCTGCATCGCGTCCTTGAGCAAGTTTGCTGTCGCCGTAGCTGAACCAGCTTCCGCTCTTCTTGATGATGCCGTACTGCACTCCGAGATCGAGAATTTCGCCGCTCTTTGAGATTCCGGTGCCGAACATGATGTCGAACTCTGCCTTGCGGAATGGTGGGGCTACTTTGTTCTTGACAATCTTCACGCGCACCTGGTTGCCGATGACTTCGTCGCCGTCCTTGATTGATGTGACGCGACGGATGTCGAGGCGTACTGAAGAGTAGAATTTGAGGGCATTACCTCCTGTTGTTGTTTCTGGATTGCCGAACATGACACCGATTTTCTCGCGCAACTGGTTGATGAAGATGCAAGTGGTGTTTGTCTTGCTGATTGTCGATGTGAGCTTGCGCAGAGCCTGGCTCATGAGGCGTGCCTGAAGTCCGACTTTGTTGTCGCCCATGTCGCCTTCGATTTCTGCCTTTGGTGTGAGGGCTGCAACGGAGTCGACAACAATGATGTCGATTGCTGAGGAGCGTATAAGCTGGTCTGCTATCTCCAAAGCCTGCTCGCCGCAGTCTGGCTGTGAAATCCACAAGTTATTTACGTCTACTCCGAGTTTTTCTGCATAGAAGCGGTCGAAAGCGTGCTCCGCATCAATGAAGGCTGCTATGCCGCCCTGGCGCTGGCATTCTGCTATGGCATGGATGGCCAGGGTTGTCTTTCCTGATGATTCCGGTCCGTAGATTTCGATTATTCTTCCCTTAGGGAATCCGCCTACTCCGAGGGCTGCGTTCAGTCCGATTGAGCCTGTTGGGATTACTTCAACAGCCTCGACGCTATCATCACCAAGTTTCATGATTGAACCGCGGCCGAAGTTCTTTTCAATTTTGTCCATTGCTGCCTGAAGCGCCTTCAAACGCTCGCTGTTGGCTGTTGGATTCTGTGTTTCTGACATACTATCTCGTTTATTTATATTTATACATTATTATAATATATGCATAGGCAAGCGCCTTTCTGCAAAGGTACAAGAAATGCACGAAATGAGCAAGCGGTAAAATGCCCTAATACGGTTGTTTTTTCGCCATTCCGCACTGAAAAAATGCAGACGCTCCGGAGAAAAGTATAAATTAAACTTATATTTGTACAAATAATAGTTTTATTTATATAAATATTAGTTTTATTCTTACAAATATAAGTTTTATTTATAGTTTTCAGCGAGGTGTCGGTAAGTCTTTAGCGCAGAGGCTGGAATTTTTCAGCAAGGGGGCGCTGGTTTTTAGGCGCTACACTTTTTTCACCCCAAACACGATATTGTTTCTACAAAAAGTGTAAATTTGCACATAACATAGAGCATAATGAACAGTAGCAGCAAGGACAAAAGAGGATTCAAACCTAACATGGCATCAGCCATATTGGCCATTGCGGCTATAGGGGTGGCAGTTGCGCTATGGGCGGGCAATCCTGCAAGCGAAAGCTGGCCGCTGAAGTGTCCGCTCTATCAGATAACGGGATGGCAGTGTCCGTTGTGCGGCATGCAACGCGCCATTCACGAGATGTGCCACGGCAATGCGATGAAGGCTTGGGAGTACAACCCTGCCTTGTGGGTGTCGCTCCCCTATTTCGCCGTCCTCGGTGCCTCATCGCTGTTTCCCTCCATCCGCAAATACCGCATTATTAGCCTGGCAAGAGAAGACAGAACATTACTGATTGTAGGAGCGTTACTCATCGTGTGGGGCATTGCCCGAAACTTCTAAAGAATCATCTAACTACAATAATTAACTAAAAAGACTTATGAACCAATTTGAACTAAATGTTTCGGAAGTTACAGGCAGAGCCTGGGAACTTGCCAAAAAGCACGGTCTGATTATAGCCGTAGTGATTTTTGTTGCAGGAATGGTCAGTGGCGGAATCCAAAATATGGGATTCCCTTGGCAGAGCTATTTTGAAGCTATTGCAGAAAATGACACAGATGCTATGCTCGCCATAGCTGAATCGGTTGGTGGATTCAGTTTTTTACAGATTTTATCGTCAATCATCACCATTGTCATTACTGCAGGTATTATGAATACTGTTCTCAGTCTCACGAACGGTTCGTTAAAATCCTTCGACATCGCCGGATTCAAGATGCCTGTTATGAACTATGTCAACTATGTCGTAGTCAACATCCTATTAGGCATAATTATCGTCATCGGATGTTTTTTATGTATCATCCCAGGAATATTCCTTGCTGTTCGCCTACAGTTTGTCGGCGTACACGTGTTGCAGCACCCTGAGGACGGCATCAGCGGCGCATTCGAGAAGAGCTGGAAGATGACTAAAGGCAACTTCTGGAATTTGTTCCTTCTTGGCGTACTCGCTGTACTAATCTGCATTGGCGGACTCATGTGCTGCTGTATCGGTGTGTACTTCGCTGAAGCAATGATATACTTCATGATGGTTGTGGCTTACTTCACTCTTGCAAACAACACGACTGACACTCCTACAGGCACTGCCACAGAGACCCCTACAGAAACTATCTCCGAGACCGAAGGATACACAAAATCATATTAATCAGCATAACATAAAAACAGAGAGGGGACCACTTTGTTGTGGTCCCCTCTCTCATACTTATATAGTCAGGAATTAAGACTATTTCTTTTTATACATGATTTTGACTGGTTGGTAGCAGACATTGTCATACTTACGGAGCACATCGCCCTTGTCCGTATCAAACACCCACACAGAACCGTTGAGTCCCTCCTGCTGAGGTTCATAGAATGCCACATAAGTCTCCTTATGGTCAGCGCTAATCTCGAAACCAGTTATCACAGCCTGCTCAGAGCCAACGGATAACAATTCGTCTGCCTCTGTCAATAATTGCGATGACGTATAGTTCCAGCGCATAACCTTATTGCCTTTACCAAAAAGGAGGGAATAATAAGTTTTGTTAGCAATACATGGTGTTGACTCGGTTATCGGAGACACACCTATTCCGCACATCTTAGAGCCACCGTTATCATAAAGCACAGTCGACGCAGTTTCTGAATTATATACATGGAAGGATGTGCACAAAACCGTCTTCTGCAATATCACTCCCACATTTGTCAAAACTACTACCTCTGAATAGTTCGAAGCCTTTTGCTGCTCTGTCATACGGACAAGAGTCATAGCCAAGAATGAGCGTCCGCTAAAATAGTTTTCGCCATTCAAACAGTCCTCTCGTGAAGCATTATATTTTTTGCTGCAATAGTAGGGGCCATATCCATTGTATATCAAGCACAACGCTCCTGCTGGCTTGTCCCAAAACAGCAGGTCGTAATAGTAGCCTTTGCCGCTATTTACAACACAAGATTGCGCATAGTTATACTGAAGTTTAACCGGTTCGGCAATTGCACCTTCAGTCGTTGAGAACTCATACACATTGCCATTTTCACAAAGGATCGGATATGCCACGCCAGCCGCGCCAGTAGTAGGAATAGCCAGACGTGTAGGCTTAAAGTCCGGATATTCAGGAGCCGTAAGCATATTCTCCACAACCAGGGTCTTCTCGTTCAGGTAATAGATTGTTGCCACATCTTTTGCATCGCCATTCTCCGCCCCCTGGCATGAAATAATCAGGCTTCCACTACTTTGGATAATATCCGTAGGGTTGGAAGCGAAGAATATATCAGGATTGTTTATGCCGAAACAATCTCCACTTGTAAACTCTGGCTCCACTGATTCATCTGTCGGAGTAAGCATAAACGCGAGGTGGCTCTTTCCGTCCTTGTCCTTACTAATCACTGTAATACCCTCCTCGTAAGGAGTATTGACATTAAGCGTGAAAGGGAAGAAAGTCTTGCCGTCCTCATTTTCAACTATAAGGCGGCATTTGAACGAGCCAAGTTCATTACCTGTATACACGAATTGCTCCTCGTTGGAATAGGTCTCAAGTTCAATCTCCCATGTATACGAAAGCTGTTTCTGCTTATTCGTCTGAACGATCTGCGGAATAATCGTCAACGTCTCATTCTTGCTGATATTATACACTTCCTTGACGGAGCCCTCAACAATTGATATTTCAGACAGCGGACGAGTGGCATCAGATGTTTCATCGTCTACGCACGAAACTGAAGCGAATGCCACAGCAAAAAGCATTATTAAGACTTTATATTTCATCATATTGTATGTTTTTAGCGTTTTACGGATTGCACTGCTTTCTTCCCTTATGCAAACGGATCAGGGAAATCAAACGGAAAGTCCGGATATTCATCAATTATGGCGTCACGATTGGCAGGATCATTGAAAAAGTCATACATCGGCTTGTAGATATACTTGCGGAATATCGTGCGATAAAGGTAAGGGTCGCCATAAGGGATATTCTCAAGATTTTCGCCATAATCAGCCACCATCTTCTTGTATGTTTCAGGCAAGACTAATTCTATTGCATGGAAATACTCCACCATCTTGATGAGTTTCAGAGGATGCCATTTGCCCAGGTATCTCTCCGACCACACCTTATCACCATAAGCATCATACCAATTTGGCATCTCCACCGCATTATCAAAATTAAGAACAAACTTCTGCTCTTCCAGACTTAATGTCGGAGCGAAGTTTTCATTCGCAACAAGGCGAAGGCCTAATCGGTAGCGCACATAGCCTTCTGAGTACGAGCCCTCAAGTCCGTCACGCAGAATCTCCACTGGAATAAATCCATTTACCGAGTCAGGCATTATGACCGCTTCGCCAAGGCGATACTGCTCACCCTCAATAGCGGTAGTCGTATCTGCAATAACCTCATAACCAATTTTGCGTGGCGAGTCGCTTATGCCGCCCATGACACGCACAGGAATCTTCACGACATGAGTACGCTGCTCAACAGGAGTAACGCTGAATGAATACTGCAAGGTGTCGCTTAGAAAATAGACTCCGTTATGTGACGTATCATAAGTCATATAATCTGTCTCTTCACATGATGACACCGCCACTCCCACTAAAGCACATAGTCCAATAGCCAGACCTTGCTTAGCACAAGACAGAACATTCATATTACCAAAATTATATCGTTTCATATATTCTTACTTTTATATCACTAATATCTATTCTCATGCTCAACATCTGGCACCGGAACCACATAAATTGCATTTGACGGCTGGAAAGTTCTTGAGCCATCCGCCGACTCAATAGCAAGGTTCTGGCGTTTCATGTTGAAGAAAGTTTGGCCTTCACCTATAAACTCTTTATATCGGTCAAGATTTATAAGTTCCTGAGTAAGCAGCGTTCCGTCTGTGCGACTTTTAAGCGGTTGCAATCCCCTGCTTTCAAGCACAGCATCAAAATAATCCACTGCCGCGTCATAATCCTTGTCTAGAAGGGTCTCAGCACAGATATAGTACATCTCAGGCAAGCGAATCAGATTGATACCAAGAATCAAGTCTGTAGGCCGGCTTGAAGTTATGCCTTGCAACTCATATATATCAGTAAGCTTGCTCAGACGAATACGCTCCGAACCGCCAAGATCGACAGATGTGAAATACGCGTTCACACGGAAATCAAGTCCATCGGCAGATTCATTGTAGATATCCATAATGTCGTCGCGAGGGTCAAGAGAGAAGTATGAAGACGTCTGTTGAAGCTTCGCACTCACATTTGCATAGAATCCCGAAAAATAAACACCGAAAAGCGTTTCCTTTTTAGAGAGCACACCTGCTATATCTCCGTTAATATCTGTTTTGTCATTCAACACGAAGCCGCTCTTTTCAATAACATTTTTAGCATAAGCATACGCGTTTTCCTTATCGCCCATAGTGAGGTAGACACGAGCAAGAAGAGCCTGAACGGCATAAAGATTCAAGTGAATTTGCCTGTCAGTCATAAAGAGCGAACTATTCTTATACTCATCTTCATCGGCAAGCAGGCTCTCCGCTTCCTTCAAGTCGGCTATCACATGTTCATAGTTCTTCGCCAAAGATTCAAAGTCTGGTGTGTTCAGCGAAAATTCTGTAGCATAAGGAATGCCGTCTGCCTCAGGATTGAGAGTAAATTGCTCGGCATAAATACGCATCAGGTCAAAATGCATGAAAGCGCGCAAAGCCAACGCCTCTCCTCTGTAGACACTAAAAGGATAGGACGAAGCGCCCTCGATAAGCGGGCTGTTTAGGATACTGTTCACATTAGAGATATTCTTATACATCTCCGTCCATACGGCCTCGAACATATACTCTACAGTCGAGTACTTATAATCATAAGCCCCAAGAGCTGTTACGGCTTCATTTCCATAGCAGTCCATAGTCTGAGCCATCACTTCTATGTAGGAATAAGACAGTTCCTGACCGTAAAGGGTGTTGGAACGAAGTTGCGAATAAGCACCGTAGAGAGCTTCCTCTATTCCTTCTGCAGTAGAAAGCATATCGTCACGTTTCACCTGACCGTCAGGAGTTATGTCAAGGAAGTCGTCGCATGAGGTAACAGCCATCATTGCTACTGCAACGAACAATATATTAATAATCTTTTTCATCGCCATAAATTAGAATGTTGCACTTACATAAATCTCAAATCCCTTGCTGTAAAGGTAGTTTGTACCGCGCTCAATCTTCACAGTTGACAAGCGGAACAAATCTGTGAAATTAATACCGGCACGGAGGTTGCGCAAATAGAGTTTCTTACAGAACTTCTCATCAAACTCATAACTGAGGTTAAGAGTTCCAAGGGTAAGAGTGTTTTCCTCCTCGGCAAAACGGTCCGTCTGCTTAGGGCGCGAGCTGTCGGCTATGTCCTTATACATTGCGACGTCACCAGGTTGCTTCCAGCGGTCATCAAAAACGCGCTGATCCGCATTCATCTTTGGATCTGAGCCTTCAACCTTTGTCACGCGGGTTGTATTATATACCCAAGCGCCCAAACGGAAGTTAAACAAAGCGTACAAGCTGAATCCTTTCCAATACAAGCCTGTGTTCACGTTTCCTGTATAGCGAGGTTCAGTATCTCCTATATACACCTTGTCTGCAGGATCGTATTCGAAAGTCTTTTCGCCGTTGCGCTTAATATATATTTCCTTTCCTGTAGCAGGGTCAATACCAGCGGAGCGCACGAGTTTCAAGGCTGTCACACTTTCTCCTTCGGCATATTGAGCAAGAGGAGTGAGCGACATGTCTGAATAAGCTTCGTTCTCTTTGTTGAGCTCTTCAAGGGCCTTGTTAATCTTCGTAATCTTGTTGCGGTTCATATAACCCATTGTTCCGAGTTTCCAATAGAAGTCCTTGTTACGGAAAATATAACCGTCAACTTGGAACTCTATTCCCTTATTCTGCATTTCGCCCAAGTTTGAAGTAGCTGTAGTCACACCTGTAGATGGAGCCTTTGACTTGTCGAGCAAGAGGTCTGTGGTATTACGGATGTATGCATCAACCACAACGTTGAGTCGGCGTCCGAACATACTGAAGTCGAGACCGACGTTGTAGTTCATTGTGCGTTCCCAAGTCAGGTCGACATTGCCGATTGTCACAGGGATTGCACCAATTCCGTTCTTATATTCATAAGCATTTGAATACTGGTACATAGTCATGGCCTGGAACGGGCTAAAGCTTACCTTACCTGTATAACCCATACTTGCGCGTATTTTAAACAAGTCAATCTTGTCAATCCATGCAGCCATGAAGTCTTCATTCAGGATGTTCCATCCGGCACCTCCTGACCAGAAGTGTCCGTAACGGTGGTTTGCACCGAACTGTGACGAACCAGTCATACGCCATGTCGCGTCAACATAGTAGCGGTTGCGATAAGAGTAGCTTCCATTGAGGAACACACCCACGTCTGACGATTCTGCCTGGTCGCCATAAGGAGTGCTTGAAGCAGGATAGCCGGCAGCGTTTCCTATGAAAGAGAGTTTGTCATTGAAGAATCCTATTGCCTGCAAATACTCATTTCGGCTCTCTGAGTGGTTGATTTCCCAACCTGCAGCGAGGCTTACTAACGACTCGTCACGGAACATCTTGTTGAAAGTACCTACGATGTTTCCGTTGTAAGTCACGCCCTTTGTCGTATTCTTAGTGAGCGATCCCTTCTTGGTGAGATCGGTCTCATTCTTAAATGTACGTGACTTTGGCGAAATGAACACATCGCCCCATCCCATTTCTGAGGAAATATTAAAATGTCCGGAGAGGCGGAACATGTTGTTTATATCCCAACGCACGTCGGTGCTGTTTGAGAATGTGCGCATTCCGTCGCGGTTGTAGCTGCCGAGCTGCGCTTCGTACAGAGGGTTGTCAAGGTCCCATGCGAGGTCTGTATTTGCCGTTCCGTCAGCATTGTACATCTTGTCATACGGGTTCATCTGCACATACTGCGAGAAGGTGCCATATGGTGAATCCTGTGTTTCCACTTCCTGATAGGTCGTTCGGTTGGAAATCTGCAGGGAGTTCTTTATAAAATAGTCGAGCTTAAATCCTAAGTTATAGCGCTTGCGGTAGTCGCCTTTCATAACTCCTCGTGTATCAGCAAAACGTCCGGAAAGCTCGTAGCGCAAGTTTGAAGCACCACCATAGACGCGGAGCGAATGGTCGTGTGAGAAAGAGTTGCGTGCCGGCTGCGACAACCAATCGGAGTTCTGCCCTGCCATCACTGCCTTGTAGCGTTCATTGTAGAGGGCGTCAAGTTCGTACTGCACAGGCAGCCCTGTCTGGCTATCAATAGCGCCTTTGCCGTCGTAAAGGCCTGCCATTTTCTCGTATCTGAGTTTATCCATTGCATTAAGCACATCGTAATCGCCCAACTTCGGAATCTGAACTTGGCCCGTAAAGTTGTACGAAACGCGCAATGTACTTTCCTTTATCGGTTTGCGGGTGATGACAATCACACCGTTTGCGGCCTTCGAACCGTAAAGCGCTGTGGCAGAGGCATCCTTCAATACGTTTATGCTCTCCACCTCGTTCATGTCGAGGTCGTAGAGTTCCTGCATGGATATTTCCGTTCCGTCGAGGATGATTGTAGGCTGATTGACCGACTGTCCTTCGTTTGAGAACGAGCTCATACCGCGCATCACGAGTTCTGGCACATGGTTAGGGTTGGAGCCTTGCATCGTATTCTCCACAAGCTGCATACCTGGGGTGAGCGAAGCGATTGCTGTCACTATGTTAACACTTGAAACGGCCTTAAGTTCATCCGCCTTGATTTGGGTCACGGAACCAGTGAAACTGTTCTTGTCTTTGGCAAAGAATCCGTTCACGACCAATGTTTCAAGTTGGTTGGCATCTTCAGCAAGAACGATTTCTACTCCGTCCCACTTTTTGATGTTGCCCGACTTGATAATCACTTGCTTATAACCGATATAAGACACGCGAACTTCAAAATTTCCGCTTGGAACGTTAAGGCTGAATTCACCGTCGAATCCTGTAGCTGCACCTGTCACGAGCTTTCCGTTCTGCCATACGGCAACACTCACTCCGTAGAGTTGCTCACGAGTCTTATGGTCTATGACCGTACCAGAAAGTTTACGTCCCTCGTTCTGTTGGGCTGCAGCAACGCTTACGCCTGCCGTATTTTCCGAAGCCAAAACCGGCTGAGAAAATGCGGAAAAGGCAACAGCAGCAGCCAATGCGCCAAAGAACACTTTGGATGCCGGACGTAAAGTTATTGTTTTCTTTCTCATTAAATATTCTCTTAATTTATACACATTATTTATTAATCAATCGACGCTAATGAAAAAAGGGAAGTTTAGGAGCCTGGTCAACCGAGACTTCTAAACTCCCCATGTCGTTTGCAAAGCGGCTTCGCTTGACCGCTCCAGCCAATTACTTAACTGCTACCTTCACAGCAGCACCACCTACCTTAACGATGTGGATGCCCTTTGAGAGGTTTGCTACGCTTGAAGCAACGCCTGAGAACTCAAGACGTCCAGCTGCATCGTAAACCTGAACAGGCTGTGCCTCGCCAGCGATGTTGATAACGCCACCAGCAACTGTTACAGCAGCACCTGCAGTCTTGACAGACTCGATAGAGCTTGCACCCTTAGAAGCAGTTACGTTTACGTAGTATGCTGAAATCTTAGCATCTGCAACAGGAGAACCATAACCGTTTGTAGCCACGCTGAAGTCTGAGATTGAGAGCGTGCCGTCTGCGTTGACTGTAACTTTAATCGGATTTGCCGACACACTTGAGTCGTAAAGAACCGAATACTCAACACCTGGAGTGATTGTCTTCAAGTATGTGCCAGTCTTGATTTCTGCTGTCTTGTTGTCAGCCGACGGAGTCAATAAGATTCCACCGTAGTTGAGAGAAGTAACATCGTTACCCAAGAAGTTTGTAATCAGATAGATGCCTGCAGCCTCATTGTAAGTGACAACCATTTCAAATTCGGCAGATGCCATTGCAACATTCTCTGTAGCCTTAACAGTCCATGTGCCAATCCAATCGAATGGCTCCTCACCGCCTTCTGAAGGCTTTGAAGCTGTAACGCTCACGTAGTATGCTGAAATCTTAGCATCTGTAGCAGGAGATCCATAACCGTTTGTAGCCACGCTGAAGTCTGAGATTGAGAGCGTGCCGTCTGCATTGACTGTAACGTTAATCGGATTTGCCGTCATATTTGAGTCGTAAAGAACCGAATATTCAACACCTGGAGTGATTGTCTTCAAGTATGTGCCAGTCTTGATTTCTGCTGTCTTGCCGTCTGCAGATGGAGTCAACAAGATTCCACCATAGTTGAGAGAAGTTACATCGTTACCCAAGAAGTTTGTAATCAGATAGATGTCTGCAGACTCGTTGTAAGTGACAACCATTTCGAATTCGGCAGATGCCATTGCAACATTCTCTGTTGCCTTAACAGTCCATGTGCCAGCCCAATCAAATGGCTCAACCTCTTCTTCAACTGGTTTTGAAGCAGTCATACCTGTATAGAAAGCCTTCATTCCTGCCACGTTAGGAGCTGCGCCATAACCGCCTTCCACCACGGAGAAGTCTGCAATAGAAATCGTACCATCCTCATTGACTGTCACTATTATTGGATCTGCCTTTACGTTCGAATCAAACAAAGTGAGATATGCCACGCCTGGCTCTATCATCTGCAAGTATGTGCCAGTCTTGATTTCTGCTGTCTTACCGTCTGCAGATGGAGTCAACAAGATTCCACCATAGTTGAGAGAAGTAACATCGTTACCCAAGAAGTTTGTAATCAGATAGATGTCTGCAGACTCGTTGTAAGTAACCACCATATCAAACTCTACAGGTACATTTGCCATAGCCTCTGTACCCTTCACTGTCCAAGTGCCAGCCCAGTCAAACGATGCGCCACCTTCTGCAGCACGTTTAGCCGAACCGTTCATGTACCACTGTTCCATAGTGTACTTAGGTTCGTCCTCGCCTGCCTCAGGATTAGGAAGGCCAATACACAAAGGTGTTGACATAGAGAGAGTTGTCTCTGAAGCATAAGAGAACGTGATGTCATACTCTGTAGCGCCATTCCAATAAATTACGGCTCCGGTTGTAGCATCAAGCACTACATCCTTTGCATGGATAGCAAGTGACACACCGTCGAATGTAGCAGAAAGAGTTACAGGAGCGAAATCACCGATTGTAAGCTCTGCACTGTAGTTCTCGTTGTCCTCGCCTGTCTTAGTAAGAACGAAATCATACTCTGCAGGAATGCTTGACTCTGAATTTGAGCCGTATGTTCCAAGAGGAGTAGCGTGCCAACTGCCGCTAAGGTCTGCAACTTCAATCTCAGCAGACGCCTTAAAAGTCATCTTTACATTAGTAAACTTAGCAACAACTGTTGCCTTAGAATTATCGAAGTCACAAGTTACAACAGTAAAATCCGGAATAGTAATTAATTTTGTTGCAGGATCGTACGACATGTAGACTGGGCCATAGCTTTCCACAGTCCATTCACCCTTTTCATTATCAAACACACCGAAAGGATAATCTCCGTTCTCATTTGCCAGATAAAGAGCATCCCAAAGCTGAGGAGTGTTAGGGTTTGTCGCCTTAATCATCTTCTTCTCTGTGCTGATAGCATTGATGTTCATCTGTGATGTTGCACCTGCAAAACCCACAATCTGCGCGTCATAGACTGCACCTTTTGAAATTTCCGCTTCGCAGTCAGCGGACAACTGCTCTGCATATTTATCCATACCAGCCATCACCTCCATATCAGCCGTAAACTGATACTTACCGAAGAGGTCTGCAAGAGATTCTACCTGCGCCTTTACTGGAAGAGCAAAAAGCACAAGCATAAGACTCATAAGAGCCCCGAAAAAGTAATTTTTCTTCATAAGCTTTTCATTTTGATTAATAAATGTGTTGATTATAAATATGTTTAAATAAGTCAATCGCCAATGGCTACAAAGTACCATCATACAAATCATCTTGCAAAGATACGCATTTTTGCATTGTATTCAAAACCAAAAATGTTAAAACCTCACACGAGGATAGTAAGGCCCACGGCACAAGAAAATCATCACTCCGCTGCTACTTATTCCGTAAACCCTCGGAGAAAAGTATAAATAAAAGTAATATTTGTACAAATAATGGTTTTATTTATATAAATATTAGTTTTATTCTTACAAATATAAGTTTTATTTATACTTTTTAGCGAAGAGTCAGGACATTTCCACCGAGGTAACAGGATATTTCCGACGAACTACACATCAATTATATAGCGCACCCCTGCAAATAAAAGAGGGTGTGCCGCAGCACACCCTCTTGCTCGAAAGGTAAATCGCGCCTCTCTTTTTTCTGAGAGGAAGCACGAGTAGTTCTCCTCTTTTATTTCTTCAAAAGCTTGTTTGCAGCGTCTTCGATAGCCTTAGAAGCAGCGTCTTTTGCAGCCTGCTTGCCTTCTTCAACCTTAGCCTCAGCAGCAGCCTTTGCCTCTTCCTTCACTTCTTCAGCCTTTGCTTCAGCAGCAGCCTTCACTTCGCCAGGTGCAGCTTCAATAGCGTCCTTTATCTCTGCAGCCTTCTCCTCAGCGCTCTCAAGACCTTCTTCTACAGCTTCTGCAGCAGAACCAACAGTCTCTGTCACCTCAGTTGGCACAGAGGTAACAGTGTTGATAAGATCTGAAACTGTTGATGATTCAGAAAGAACCGCCTCAAGTTTCTCCTTGTTTTCGTTATAGAAATTCTTGATCTGCTCTGCATACTCCTGAGCTTCATCGATATTGCCTTCGGCGATAAGTTCCTCAACCTTCTCCTTAGCCTCTTCAAGTGTTGCAACCACTGCGTCTACGTCATTGCTTTCAACGCCTGAAAGGATTGCCTCCATCTTCTCTTCAACGTCAGCCTTTACTGTTTCTGCGTTGTTCTCTGTTGTTGAACCTGCACATGACACCAACATCATCGTTGCAAGGCTCATTACCACTGTCATTAATTTTCTCATAGTTTTGTCTTTTTTTATATTGTTAAATAAATAAGCCGGCGGCGACAGACACCTGCCGTCCCGCCAGCCCTGTTTTGCCTTTAGAAGTAAATGCCCAGTCCGATTTTGAATCCGAACTTGCTGTAATCAGCAAATTCTGTAAGACTCATGTTGTAATACACAGCAGGCTCTATGGTGACATGGCGATTAAGGAAGTAGCAGTAGCCCACCTCAGGAGTCACCTGCACATCGTTCACGCCCTTGCGTATATGAATATACTTCACGCCCGCACCGAGGAATATGCCATTCTGCTCAATGTAGTAGCGTCCCTTAGCACCGAGATAGATATTGCTCCACTCTGAATCGCTGAAGTCGAAGCCAGTCTCGGCAATAACCATAAAATTGTCCTGAATAGTATAGCCCGCATTGAGTCCGAGGCCAATGCTGAAATCGCTAAGTTCGCTATACGACATATCGAAGTTAGACAACGAAGCGCTTGTATACCATTTTCCTTTTTCAAACTGTGCGAATGCCCCTATTGAGCAAAGCACTGCAAGAGCCATTGATAATAATAGTTTCTTCATAATTTTCTTGTTTTAACGGGTTATTTATTACTTTCTCTTTCTTCTCTCTCTTTTCGCAGCTGCTCCTTCTTGCGCTGAGCAAAGAACAGCGCCACCACTATCACAGCGTATATGATGATGTTGAGCAAGTTAGCCCTCCAAGCATTGTATGTCACACCATAATATATATAGAATGCGCATCCTGCTAACAGAAATGCCACTGGCATCCATGTCGACTTTCTCATATAATGCAGATTTGAACGTTTTTGTTTATGCAAAGTTAAACTTTTTTCATTTCATACGCGCTTTCCAACGGACAAATAGGACAAGAGTAGTGAAAGTTACAGCACCTCCAAGCATGTTTCCCGACATGGCGGACAACTGGAATCCCTCCGGAGCAACCAATATATATGTGGTGCAGACCATTGTCATCCACAGAGCCGGAAGCAAGGTTATATAGAAGAACTTACCGTTCTTAGCCAGCCACACCGTTATGGCCCATAGCGTAAGCACCGAAAGCGACTGGTTGAACCAAGCGAAGTAGCGCCACAGAACCTGGAAGTCGACAAACATCAGCACCACCGATATAGCAAACAGCGGAGCGCAAAGCATCACTCGCTTAAAAACCTTGTCCTGCTTTATGCGCAAGAAGTCCGCCGCAATCAAGCGAGCGCACCTAAACGCCGTGTCGCCCGACGTAATCGGAGCTGCCACCACGCCCAGCACCGCAAGCACAGCCCCCACGCTGCCAATCCAGGAATTGCAAATGGCATTAACGATGATAGCCGGATTAACCTTTCCCGTAGTCGGATCAGTCATGGCATTAAGCAGCTTCTCATAAGGAGTTGCGCCATCCACACTAAGCGAATCAGCGAACTTGATTGCCGCAGCCGCCCATATCAGCGCCACAACACCCTCAGTAATCATTGCACCATAGAACACGCCGCGCCCAAGCTTCTCGTTCTTCAGGCACCGCGCCATCATAGGACTCTGCGTAGCATGGAAACCGCTAATAGCGCCACAGGCTATCGTAATGCACAAACCAGGGAAAATCGGCAACGCACTATTAGGATGATGATTGCTGAAAGCCTCTGTAATCTCAGGCATAGATCCCTCATTGGCAAATATGCCATACAGCACGCCCACAGCCATAACAAGCAACGCCAACCCGAACAACGGATAGATACGTCCGATAAGCTTGTCAATAGGAAGAAGGGTGGCGAATATGTAATACACGAATATCAGAATAGTCCAGAACAGAATAGTTCCAAAAAAGCCCCACCCACCAGTCAAAGCACTAAGCAGCCCTGCTGGAGTAGAGGCAAACACCGTACCTACAAGCACCATCAAAACGAGCGCGAGAACTCGCATCACCATGCGTGCCACACCGCCAAGCTCGTCGCCCACAATCTCAGGCAAGCTCGCGCCGCCACGGCGAAGCGAAATCATACCAGCCAGATAGTCGTGCACAGCACCGCCAAAGATACATCCGAGAACAATCCACAGATACGCCGACGGCCCGAACAGAATGCCCTGTATCGCACCGAATATAGGCCCTGTGCCCGCTATATTAAGAAACTGAATCAGAAAGACCTTCCATGTCGGCATTGGTTCATAGTCCACACCGTCACGCATCGTATAACACGGAGTCTTACGACATTCGTCCGAACCAAAAATCTTCTCAACGATCGCCCCATAGACGAAATAGCCTAAAAGCAACAAAGCAAAAGCCACTAAAAATGTAATCATTTCTCCGAATCATTTAGATATATCACAACAAAAGTAACAAATTATCATTACCTTTGCAACAAAACAGGCGCAAATACCATAAAATGAGACTTACGATAGCAAAAAGACACATACAAAGCACTAACAGCAGAGCGGCGGTCCTTGTGGCAACCGCCCTATTTGTGTTCTGCGCACTCCCGCTGAAAAGCCAGACGACCGACTACGGATACGGATCCAGAGCCGCCTCGTCGCAAGACTTTACGCCATTCGCCAGCGCATCTCCCAAGGAAGAAATACGCGCAGTATGGCTCACAACTGTGAAAGGATTAGACTGGCCTAAGACTTACGCAAAGTCGCCTTACAGCATCGAACGGCAGAAACAGGAACTCACTCGCATTCTCGATAAATATGTAGAGGCAAACATCAACACCGTCCTCCTTCAGACACGCATCCGCGGCAGTGTCATCTATCCCTCAAAGATAGAGCCGTGGGACGAATGCCTCACCGGCACTCCAGGCAAGCACCCAGGCTACGACCCGTTGGCCTTCGCCATCGAAGAATGCCACAAGCGCGGTCTGGAACTGCACACATGGATTGTCAGCATACCGCTCGGTGCCGCAAAGAAGCAAAGAGGCTACGGAGCACAGTCAATCACACGCAAGCGCCCCGAACTGTGCAAGACCTCCAAAGGCGAGGTGTTCATGATTCCAGGCAGGCCCGAAACCGCCGACTACATCGCTACGCTGTGTAAAGAAATAGCAGAGAACTACGACATCGACGGCATCCAGCTCGACTACATACGCTATCCGGAGAAGATATACAGATTCTCGGACGACAATCTGTACCGCAAATCCTCTGGCATGACCCGCGACGAATGGAAGCGAGAGAACATCACCCGCATAGTGCGAAGAGTGCACGACATTGTCAAACATATCAAGCCGTGGGTGCGCCTAAGCAGTTCGCCTATAGGCAAGTACAACAACCTCAGCCGTTACAACAGCGGAGGATGGAACTGCTTCACAGCCGTGCACCAAGACCCGCAAGCGTGGCTCCGCGACAACATCCAGGACTTCCTCTGCCCGATGATGTACTTCCGCGACATACATTTCTACCCTTACCTCTTCGACTGGAAAGAGAATTCCTACGGTCACCCTGTCGTGCCTGGACTCGGCATCTACTTCCTCGACCCGTCGGAAGGCCAGTGGCGACTTAACGACGTGCGTGCCGAGATGCATACTGCACGCAACATCGGCATAGGCGGCCTGGCATTCTACCGCAGCGAATTTCTGCTAAAGAACGTAAAAGGGCTCTACACTACAACGTGTGAGGAATTCTTCCGCAGTCCGGCGCTCACACCTCGCATGACATGGAGCACCGATACCGTCGCACCTCCCAAGCCCCAAACATTCATTAATGAAGAGGGCGTCTTAATGTGGAACGCTCCCGAATGCGACGACTCTTCAAACGGAGGGTTGATCTACAACGTTTACGCTTCCGAAACATGGCCCGTAGACGTGGCAAAAGCAGAGAACCTGCTCGCAGCAAGACTGCGCGAAACGACCTACCAGCCTGGCTTCATGCAGGGCAGAGGACGTTATTTTGCTGTTACGGCATCCGACAGATTCGGCAACGAGAGCGCACCGGCTCAAGAACCAAAGCCTGAAGAGGCACTTCGTCAGCGCGAAGACTACCTGCACATCCAACCAGACGGTGCTATAAGATTTGACAACGACAACGAAACTACTGCTGTCTACGTCTGTTCACTCACTGGCAAAAAGATTCGCATCGCCACACACACTGACTACATCGACGTCAGCATGCTCCCTGCCGGATACTACAAACTCGTCCGAATACTTAGAGGCAACAGAAACAAGACTATCGGTGTTTTCATGAAATAGACATTTACGACCTGCGAAACACCACACGCAGTCGTCCGTCAATGCATTCTGCCACAAAACCACATTTGCGCTCAGGCGTAAGTGTGGTTTCCTTTTGGGCATCGATGCCCAATGAGGACAAGCGCTCAAACGCTTTCATCGCGAGCACTCCCATATTCATGCGGAGATTCACTTCGATGCATGGGTGAATCTTCACCTCTCCCCCATCGTTCACTACAAGCATATCCACTCCCGCAATCCCGCTGTAGCGCCCTCCGAGAGAGCACTCAAGGCAGTTTTTCACGCCGTCCACAAGGTCTGACACCGAAACGCCAGCAGACCTCTCTATCATCTTGCGCAAAGACTCCTGACTTGCCAGCACATTACCTCCGTAGCGACCGCCATCGGCTGTCTCGAAGACAGAGAAGCCACAAAAACAAGCCTTGCCGCCAGCATCCAGCGCAAACTCCAGCGCAAAGTCCATAATCTTATCATAGAAACGGTCTACAAGGAAACCGCCCTGCGTATTCAGAAACCCTTTCAGACGAGCCGTTGCCGATTCCGCCAAAGGCACATCCGCCACGAACACACCGCGCCCGCTGCTCGACCAGGGCGACTTGAATATCAGTTTTCCCGCATTTTCAGGAATCGGAAAATCCAGGCTACGAGCAAACTCCGGAACGTGTGACACGACGTGCGAAGAAGAACCGTACAAACTGGCAAAAGAACCGCCGCACACGAACTCACGACTTGCTAACCGGCGCAAACCGTCAAGTTCCGACACATCCGGAATGCAATCAGAAGCGGCACCGTAGCGCCTGAAGCGTTCAGCCACAGTCCTGTTCCATCCCCACGGACTCGGCACAAAGTCCCTGCCCTCACGCCTCCGTAAGGCATCATAGCCTTCACTCCATGTGGTGAAAACCACGTCGGGAAGCACAGCCCCCCGTTCACGCACAAAGGCTTGCGCCTCTGCCACATCGTCCACCAAGACAGCGTCGCCATCCTCCGCCCACCATAAAGGAAGCAGACAGAGGTCGGCCTCCATCTGCTGAATATTCTTGGGCGGAAAATACTGGTTCACATTGGCTGCCAGCGCCATCTCGTGCGAGCAGTTGAACAGCAGCAGTCTCGAATCCCTACACATAATCGTCGCCGATATTTATCTGCACGTCGTTAACGAACTTACGGATAGCCCCCTGATCATCCTTCTTGCAAATAACGAGCACGTTATCCTCCTCCGCTATCACATAATCTTCAAGGCCCTGCACCACAGCCACCCTTTCCTCAGGCAATTTGACCAGACAATCCTTGCAGTCATAGAGTATAGCCCTGCCGCTGGCAATCACGTTGTGCTCGCCAGTCTTCGGCATGACATCGTAGAGAGCGTCCCAAGTACCGATGTCAGCCCATCCGAAATGGCCCACCATCACATCCACATTGTCAGCCTTCTCCAATATACCACGCTCAAGCGACAAGGTAGGGCACATGGAAAAAGCCTTCTCCACAAACTCATGATACGCCTTTCCATAGTCATAGTTCGCCTGGATATAGTCCATCATGTCCGTGTAGTAAACGGCTGCTCCGTGAACCGTTTCAAGAAACGACCTTGCACCGCTGATAAAAATACCCGTGTTCCACAGAAACTCCTTGTTCTCCACAAACAAACGGGCAAATTCCAGTTCTGGCTTCTCGGTAAAACTCTTCACCTTATATATGTCCTCAGCCATACTGTCACACATTTGGATGTAGCCGTAAGCCGTTTCCGCACGCGTAGGAGAAATTCCCACTGTGAGCAATCTGCCACTGCCAGCCACATAGTCCAATCCCCTGGATATATCCTGGGCAAACTTCTCCTCACTTGTTATCAGCTGGTCGGCAGGCGAAACAACAATCGTTGCATCCGTACACCTGTTGCAAATCTCAAAAGCCGCCCAAGTCACACTCGGCACCGTGTTACGCCTCATCGGCTCAAGCAGCAAGTTCCTCTGAGCAAGCTCAGGCAGTTGCTCCATGACAAGGTCACGGTAGTGCTCGTTCGACACCACAATGATGTTATCCTTATCTATAAACTTGCTGAATCTGCGATAAGTCGACTGCAGCAACGTCTCGCCCGCACTGAAGTAGTCAATAAACTGTTTAGGTTTCTGCTGGCGGCTGCTCGGCCACAAACGCGTACCCTTTCCGCCAGCCAAAATAACACAATAATTATTGTTGTTCATAAGTATCAGATTTATCACGTAGGGGCGAGGTCTGCTCGCCCGAATACGCAGGGAAATGCTTTCCTTTTGCTAATATACAAAAAAAGAACGTAACAAGTTCGCTTCCCCACCCATTTCTGCCATTATTAGTCTTTTTTAACCGACCACACGTAGTTCAGACCTACGCATCCGACAGAAAAGCACAAACAGAGCAGAGGCTGGCTATGTGCTTTGTCCGCGTAGGGCGCACCCCGCCCAAGTAGCCAAGAGTCAAGGAATTAAGATGCAAGGACAAGACATGCCCTGTCCGAAGAAGCCCCTTCTCCTCGCTGAAAACTTCACATCACTCCGCTTGAAACTTCCCGATCCCTCGCTAAAAAGTATAAATAAAACTTATATTTGTAAGAATAAAACTAATATTTATATAAATAAAACTATTATTTGTACAAATATTACTTTTATTTATACTTTTCTCCGCAGTGCCGCAAAAAATCCACCGAGGTGGAGCAAAATTTCCGCTGCGGTGGCAATGATTTCCCCACCCGATGATGATGATGGGGACGATAACGTTGACGGGAACAAAAGGGGGGATGCGTGCCCTCCGTCAGGGAAGAGTCAGGGAGGCATTGCCGTAGGGACTGGGGCTCAGCGTGGCGCCACGGATACGAAAACATCGCAGAGGCGCCACAAATGTGACGCCTATGCGATGTTTGTGACGTTCTGCCCCAAGCAGCAAGAACTGTGTCAAAGAAAAAGCAGTGTCAGATGCGCTGATAGCAGAAATAGTGCTTCTTCACCTTGCGCGAGAGAGTGGAAAGATTGAGCATGTCGGACGTGTCGGTCACATCGCGCGTAGTGCCGTCGCCCTGAAGAATCTCTATCTTGTCATCGTCAATGTTGTACATGTCCTTGCCCACTTCGAGAAGAGCGGTGAAATGGCGTGCCTCATCATCTGTCACGCCGAAATGTTCCGCTATCTCCCTGGTCTTGGACTCAACATAAGCGACATCAAAAGGCTGTTCGCTCACCTCCACACGGAAGATGCGGCGGTCGATGAAATCTCTGCTCAAGCGAGAAAGAATCTTGTCGGGATGGTCACACCAGACCTTCAGAGCGCTCCAGATGTCATTGTCGTCGAGCGAAAGGTAATGGCGCAGACTCTCGGGATTGCCAAAGAAACGCTCACGGTCGACATCATTATACAGGAAATAGCGAAGCGCCGGAGATGCGAAAAGCTCGTCTCCTCGCCGAGCAAGTTCTTTAGCGCGCACAAGGGCGTTGACCAGCATGTGCTCGGCAGCCACGGCAGTCTTGTGCAGATAGACCTGCCAGTACATGAGGCGACGGGTGACGAGGTAGTTCTCTATGGAGTAGATACCCTTCTTCTGCACCACAAGGTGGTCGTCGACCACATCGAGCATCTCGATGATTCGCGACGAGCCGATATTTCCCTCGGTCACTCCTGTGAAGAAACTGTCGCGACGCAGATAGTCAAGGCGGTCAACATCGAGTTGGCTGCTGATGAGCTGGTGGAGGAAGCGCTTAGGATATTCATTCTTGAATATCTTGATGGCGAGCGTGAGCTGTCCGCGAAACTCCTCGTTCATCTGTTCCATGACCATAAGGGATATTTCCTCGTGGTCGACACCCGATATGAGAGTATGCTCCAGAACGTGCGAGAATGGGCCGTGACCAATGTCGTGCAATAGGATAGCAGCGCGCACAGCCTCCGCCTCGCTGTCGAAGATGAAGTGTCCCTTCTTCATGAGCGACTGCACGGCAAGCCCCATCAAGTGGAACGCGCCTATGGAATGTTGAAACCTCGTGTGCTGCGCTCCAGGGTAGACGACATTTGAAAGCCCGAGCTGCTTGATGCGGCTCAGGCGATGAAATGCGGGATGGCTCACGATGTCGTAGAGCAATCCCCGCGGTATGCTGATAAATCCGAATACCGGATCGTTGATAATCTTCACGGCAACAACGCCTCCATTTGTTGCTGCACCTTCTTTGCCTCCTCGGCAGCCACTTCGGCGAAGCGCTCAGTCTTGTCGGCATAGATGATGGCACGGCTTGAGTTGACAAGAAGTCCGCAGTCGGCGTTCATGCCATACTTGCACACTTCCTCAAGGCTTCCGCCCTGAGCGCCTACACCTGGCACAAGCAGGAAGTGGTCGGGCACAATCTTGCGGATATCCTCAAACATACGTCCCTGAGTAGCACCAACGACATACATCATATTGTCCTTGTCGCCCCACTCCTGGCTCTTGCGAAGCACCTTCTCAAAGAGACGCTCACCTTCAGGATCCTCTGTGAGCTGGAAGTCATGACTGCCCTTGTTGCTCGTCAAAGCGAGAAGAATGACCCATTTGCCTTCGTAAGCAAGGAACGGAGTCACGCTGTCCTCACCCATGTAAGGTGCCACCGTCAGCGAGTCGATGTCCATCTCCTCAAAGAATGTGCGAGCATACATGGCTGAAGTGTTGCCTATGTCGCCGCGCTTCGCATCGGCAATGATAAAGTGGTCAGGATAGTTGGCGTTGAGATAGTCGATAGTCTTCTCAAACGAAATCCAACCCTTCACACCGTTGCTCTCATAGAATGCGAGGTTTGGCTTGTAAGCCACGCAGTAAGGCGCAGTGGCATCGATGATAGCCTTGTTGAAAGCGAAGATCGGATCTTCCTCGCCAAGCAGATGCTCAGGAATCTTCTTTATGTCCGTATCAAGACCTACGCAGAGAAAAGACTTCTTCAAGCGTATCTGTTCGATAAGTTCTTGTCTGTTCATATGATTGAGTTTTTAAGTTTGTGAGTTTGTGAGTTTTTAAGTTTGCGAGTTCGTGAGTTTGTAAGTCCGCAAACTTGTTATTTGTGCGAAGTTACTATTATTCCACGAATGTGGCAAATCGCCGATACAGTTTTTGCCCATATCATACGAGCCCCAGCAAATCCTCCGCACGGTCTATGACTGCAAGCGGACGAAACGACTCCAACTCCGACCTTGAACGAAATCCCCACGACACACCAACCGTATCCACGCCGGTATTTATGCCTGTCTGCATATCCACGCCAGAATCGCCGACATAGAGCACCTCATTGCGTTCAACTCCAGCATGCCCCATAATCTCCAGCACTACCGCAGGATTGGGCTTGATCGGAACGTCTGTACGCTGCCCGTACACCTTGACAAAACGGATTTCGGGGAAATAGTTAGCAATGATTTTCTCCGTCGCAGCCTGATATTTGTTTGACGCCACGGCAAGCAGTACTCCCCTACTCTGAAGTTCGTTGAGCAACGACACGATGCCCTGATACGGTTGGCTAAGGTCGGCATTGTGCTCATTGTAGTAAGGGATGAAATGCTCTCTCATCCTCATCACACCGGCTTCCGTACGTTCACTTTCAGGCAAGGAGCGTTCAAGAAGTTTGTTGATGCCATTGCCCACAAAAGAACGAATTGCCTGCACGGAATGTGTAGGCAATCCTAATTGTACCAATGCATAGTTCGTCGCACCGGCAAGGTCAGCTATAGTATCGACCAGCGTACCGTCAAGGTCAAAGATTACGAGTCGTTTCATATTCCTCAATCTTGCCCTTGTTCTCCAAAAGGAAATCGATGTCGTCGAGGGCGTTCATCAAGCAGTATTTCTTGTAGCCGTTAATCTCGAACGACTCGCTGTTACCCGTAGCGAGGTTCGTCACGGTCTGGTTTGGGACGTCAACCTTCACTTCCGCCTGCGGATTGGCATTGACGGTATCGAAGAGTTCCTGCTGAAACTCCTTGCTGACGATAACTGGCAAAACAAAGCAGTTAAGAAGGTTGTTGCGATGGATGTCGGCAAACGAACTACTGATTACCACACGCACTCCATAACCGGCAATAGCCCATGCGGCATGTTCACGGCTTGAGCCGGAACCCCAGTTCTGCCCGCCTATGATAATTTCGTGTACCCCCTTGCGTGGCATTTCCGCATACTCAGCCCTGTTCATCACGAAATCCGCCACGGGATTGCCGTCTGCATCAAAACGCAGGTCGTGCATAAACGCGTCGCCGAAGAACTTCGGGTCACGAGTCGTACTCGCCAAGTAGCGCGCAGGGATAATCAAGTCTGTGTTGCAGTTGTCAATCTGGATTGGTATGCAGGTTGACTGTATGATGTCAAATTTCTGTTTATCCATAATCTTTTACAATTTTCTCGGATCAGTTATTACTCCTGTCACTGCTGATGCTGCCACCACGAGAGGCGATGCGAGGATGGTGCGTGCACCTGGCCCCTGACGTCCCACGAAGTTGCGGTTGCTTGTCGATATGGAGAGTTTGCCTGCCGGCACCTTGTCTGGATTCATGGCAAGGCAAGCGGAGCATGATGGCAAACGTAATTCAAAGCCTGCATCTTCAAGAATCTTGTCGATGCCCTCGTCAATGATTTGCTGACGCACCGCCCAAGAACCAGGCACGAGCCACGCCACCACGTTCGGAGACTTCTTCTTGCCTTTCACTACAGACGCGAAAGCGCGGAAGTCCTCAATACGTCCGTTGGTGCACGCTCCGAGGAAACAGTAGTCCACCGGCGTGCCTTCGAGCTTCTGCCCTGGCTCAAACTGCATATATTCAAGCATACTGAGGAATTGGCCACGGTCGGTCTCGGCTATCTCTTCAAGTGCAGGTATGCACTCGTCAACAGCAATTCCCGCTCCAGGATTCGTCCCGTATGTGATGCGCGGCGCAATGTCTTCGGCACGGAATGTCACTTCCTTGTCGAACACAGCATCTTCGTCGCTACGCAACTTCTTCCATTCCTCAACGGCCTTATCCCATGCCTCACCCTTAGGAGCATATTCACGTCCCTTCAGATACTCGAACGTTATTTCATCGGGAGCAATGAGTCCGGCACGGCTTCCCATCTCTATTGAGAGGTTTGAGAGCGTGAGGCGACCTTCCATTGACATGCTTCTAATTGCAGAACCTGCATATTCCACTGCGTAGCCTGTTGCTCCAGCCGTTGTCAGCTTTGCCATAATGTAGAGAGCTACATCCTTAGCTGTCGTGCCTTCAGGCAAAGTACCTTCGATGTTGATGCGCATGGTCTTCGGTTTGCTCTGCAGGATTGTCTGCGATGCAAGAACCTGCGCCACCTCACTCGTACCGATGCCCATAGCTATCGCACCTACCGCACCGTGAGTCGACGTGTGCGAGTCACCGCACACGATTGTCATGCCTGGCAGAGACAGCGCCTTTTCTGGTCCTACTACGTGGATAATACCGTTGTCCTTTGTGCCCATAGCGAAGTGCTTGATGCCGAACTCGGCGCAGTTCTTCGCCAAGGTCTCCACTTGCTTACGTCCTACAGGATCGTCGATACGCTCCTGCTGGTCGCTCGGAGTGTTGTGGTCAGGCATCGCCACCACCTGATTCGGACGAAACACACGCACGTTCTTGTCTCTCAAGGTGTCGAAAGCCTGCGGACTTGTCACTTCATGACAATAAAGGCGATCTATATACAATTGTGTAGGGCCGTCATCCACCTTCTGCACCACGTGGGCGTCCCATATTTTGTCGAAGAGGGATTTCATAATTTAAACTTATTTATACAGTCGATATACGCTTCTACTGATGCAGCGATGATGTCGGTGTTAGCGCCAAATCCGTAGTACATGTGACCGTCGTATTCCACCTGCATGTGCACCTTTCCCATATCGTCAGAACCCTTGCTGATTGCCTGAATAGTGAACTCTTTGAGCACCATGTGGCGATCGATGATTTTCTTGAGAGCCGTAATTGCAGCATCGACAGGACCGTTACCACTGGCACAGGCCTCAAACTTCTCGCCTGCGATGTTGAGTCCGAGAC
Source organism: Bacteroidaceae bacterium (assembly GCA_045576655.1). Taxonomy (GTDB): domain Bacteria; phylum Bacteroidota; class Bacteroidia; order Bacteroidales; family Bacteroidaceae; genus RGIG8745. The sequence goes on along the minus strand of JAZNGW010000045.1, from coordinate 11,698 downwards.
TTGCCACTGACTTCACGCCCACACCGCTCGTAACCTGGAGGTAATCGAGTTTGATGCGGTGGTTCTGAGTGCGGTCTATTCCGGCGAGCACAAGGATGTCGTCGTCGTTAATGTCCTTCTTCTTGTCGGCAAGTTTGAGGAACTCTTCATATACCTTGTCGAGCTGTTCCTGCTCTAACTTCACGCCGAGGGCGTTAAGACGGCTCTTAAGCGCGGCACGTCCCGAACGAGCGGTGAGAACGATAGAATTGTCGTCGATTCCCACATCGTGCGGGTCGATGATTTCGTATGTCTGCACGTTCTTCAGCACTCCGTCCTGATGGATTCCGCTGGAGTGAGCAAATGCGTTCTTGCCCACGATGGCCTTGTTAGGCTGAACTGGCATGTTCATCAAGCTGCTTATCATGCGGCTTGTAGGATAAATCTTCTGGGTGTTGATGTTTGTCTCTATGCCGATGTGCTTGTGGCACTTCAAAATCATAGCGACTTCCTCAAGCGAAGTGTTACCCGCACGCTCACCGATACCATTAATGGTCACCTCAACTTGGCGCGCACCATTGAGCACTCCGCTCATGGTGTTGGCTGTTGCCATACCGAGGTCGTTATGGCAGTGAGTTGAGATGATTGCGTTCTCGATGCCGTCGACATGGTCGCAGAGGTACTTGATTTTTGCACCATACTCTGCTGGCAAGCAATAGCCGGTTGTGTCAGGGATGTTCACCACAGTGGCACCCGCCTTGATGACGGCTTCAACGACGCGAGCCAGGTATTCGTTTTCGGTGCGTCCAGCATCCTCGGCATAGAACTCCACATCGTCAACGAAACGACGGGCGTACTTCACCGCTGCCACGGCACGTTCGATGATTTCCTCGCGGTTGGAGTTGAACTTGTACTTGATGTGCGAATCACTGGTTCCGATACCGGTGTGGATGCGCTTGCGTTTCGCATACTTCAGTGCATCGGCTGCCACCTCTATGTCTTTCTGCACAGCACGTGTCAAAGCACAAATTGTAGGCCAAGTCACAGCCTTTGAAATCTCTATCACAGAATTGAAGTCGCCCGGACTCGACACTGGGAATCCTGCCTCAATGACATCCACGCCCAAGGCCTCAAGCTGCTTTGCCACCTGAATCTTTTCCACCGTGTTCAACTGGCATCCTGGCACCTGTTCGCCGTCACGAAGCGTCGTGTCGAAAATAAATAATCTGTCGCTCATATTATTATTGTTTTGTTTTGATTTTCCCTAAAAAAGAAAACCTTCCTCACGGCTGGTGAGAAAGGCTCCATGCTTGCATTCGTTATTCTTATTTGCAATCGCACTGGCATATCCTTCTCACCCCCGACGTACTAAGTCGTAGTGCAGCAAGTAGGTTGAGGTTTGTCAGTACGGTTAACATATTGTAGTCTTTTTCTCTTTATGCGCCACAAAAATACAGCATTTCCGCATCACGACAAAATAAAACAAAACAAAAAAATGCGAAAACACGCATTTTGTCAGCCACGCCGCCCGCAACCCGCACAGCAAGCGCTGAAGCAATTATTCATAAACGCTTAAGCATTTATCTACAGACGGTGCTGCATATATTTACAAACGTTTAAGCGCAAACTAGTTGACGAGGGCTCGTTTGAAAATAAATGAGCCCTCAAAAAATTATCAACGAGCCCTCGTTTGCATCGTTTTAAGCGCCTGCCATTAGGTAATGTCCGAAAAAAATAATAATTTTGTCCGAATTTAAGGGTATTAGCCTCTGCACATAACATTGAAATCTTACACATAATTATATATATGAGGAATATTAGAAACTTTTGCATCATAGCCCACATTGACCACGGCAAGTCGACGCTGGCAGACCGCCTGCTCGAATTTACCAATACGATTCAGGTCACAGACGGGCAGATGCTCGACGACATGGACCTTGAGCGCGAGCGCGGAATAACAATCAAGAGCCATGCCATACAGATGGAATACGAATATAAGGGTGAAAAGTACACGCTCAACCTTATTGACACTCCGGGACACGTGGACTTCTCTTACGAAGTGTCACGCTCAATCGCCGCATGCGAAGGAGCGCTGCTCATTGTCGACGCCACCCAAGGCGTGCAGGCGCAGACTATCTCCAACCTATATATGGCCATAGACAACGATCTGGAAATCATTCCAGTCATCAACAAGTGCGACATGCCTAACGCCATGCCAGAGGAGGTTGCCGACGAAATCATCGACCTCATCGGATGCGACCCCGACGACATCATCCTCGCTTCGGGCAAGACAGGCCAGGGAGTGGAAGACATTCTTGCAGCTGTAGTGGAGCGCATACCGCATCCGAAAGGCGACGAGGACGCACCGCTCCAGGCGCTCATCTTCGACTCCGTGTTCAACTCCTACCGCGGCATCATTGCCTACTTCAAGATTGTGAACGGAGTGATACGCCCAGGCGAGAAAGTGCGCTTCATCAACACCAAGAAAGAATATCAGGCAGAAGAGATCGGAGTGCTCAAGATGGACATGGTGCCACGCAAGGAACTCCGTACCGGCGACGTGGGATACATCGTTTCGGGTATCAAGAACGCCTCCGAGGTGAAGGTGGGCGACACCATCACCACTGTGGCCAACCCGAGCAACCAGGCCATTGCCGGATTCCAGGAAGTAAAGCCTATGGTCTTCGCCGGAGTCTACCCTATCGAGACCGAAGACTACGAAAACCTGCGCACCAGCCTTGAGAAACTGCAACTAAACGATGCGTCACTCACTTTCCAGCACGAAAGTTCAGCCGCGTTAGGATTCGGATTCCGCTGCGGATTCCTCGGACTGCTCCACATGGAAATCGTACAGGAACGACTCGACCGCGAATTCAACATGGACGTTATCACAACCGTGCCTAACGTGTCGTACATGATCTACGACAAGCACGGCGAGGCGCAGGAAGTGCACAACCCTTCAGGAATGCCCGAACCTACGCTCATCGACCATGTAGAAGAACCCTACATCAAGTCGACCGTCATCACTACGGCATCCTACATCGGGCCAATCATGACCCTCTGTCTCAGCAAGCGAGGCGAACTGCTCAAGCAGGAATTCATCGCCGGCAACCGTGTGGAACTGCAGTTCCTAATGCCTCTCGGCGAAATAGTCATCGACTTCTACGACAAGCTCAAGAGCATCAGCCGCGGATACGCATCGTTCGACTATCATCCAGCGGGATTCCGCCCGTCAAAGCTCGTCAAGCTCGACATCCTGCTTAACGGCGAAAGCGTCGACGCACTCTCAACTCTCACACATGTGGACAACTCCGTATACCTCGGCAGAAGAATGTGCGAACGCCTCAAGGATCTCCTTCCGCGCCAGCAGTTCGACATAGCCATCCAGGCAGCCATAGGCGGCAAAATCATCGCACGCGAAACCGTAAAGCAGGTGCGCAAAGACGTGACAGCCAAGTGCTACGGAGGTGACGTAAGCCGTAAGCGCAAACTCCTCGAGAAACAGAAGCGAGGTAAGAAGCGCATGAAGCAAATCGGCAACGTGCAAGTGCCACAGAAGGCATTCCTCGCAGTGCTCAAACTTGACGACTAACCTATCAGACAACAAATCTTTAAAACCACGCATACCATGAAAAAGCTCCTATTAGGGTTCATGTCCGCACTGGTGTCCGCCACAATGATGGCCGACCCTATCGACATGGAAAAAGCAAAATCGTTAGCAGTATCGCTAATGCCAACCAATGCAGAACCCGTGTTAGTTAAAACAGCCGTGCGAAACGAAGCAAAGTCACGCACACTCGACGAAAGCGTCAAAGCCACAGCGCCCTACTACATCTTCAGCCGTGGCGAAAACCAAGGTTTCGTCATTGTCAGCGGCGACGACTGCCTGCCTGAAATACTCGGCTATACAGAGAGCGGAGACTTCGACGAAGAGTCACTTCCGCCTCACCTCCTAAACTGGCTCAACCACTACGCGACTCTCATTGAAGACGCACAGGCACAAGGAGCGAACACACCAAACGAAGCAAGAACGCGAGCAACAATCGAACCGACAGTACGTACTGCCACCAAAACAGACATCGATCCGCTCGTCACAGCCCACTGGCATCAGAGCGGACCATACAACAACCTCTGTCCGTTCATCACAGGCACTACCAACCGTGCCGTGACAGGATGCGTAGCTACGGCAGCTGCACAAATCATTTACCATTGGCGCAAGGATAACCCGTCGACACTCCTCGCCACAACACCTACTTACGACTACGGAGACGCCCCTGTGACTGTAAGCTACCCTAAAGGCACACCTATGAAATGGGACCTCATGCTCGACAATTACAACGGCAGCCGCCCAGCAGAATACGACGAAGCAGTGGCCACATTCAACGCCGCTGTAGGCGCTGGCACATGGCTCACATACGGAAGTTCGACCGCAGGACAGATAAGAGATCTCGTAAACACCTTCAACTCTTACTTCCGCATGAGCAGCGAATGCCTCTACAAATGGGATTCTAACCAGACAGACTGGGAAACCAAAATATACAACGAACTCGCAAACGGACGTCCTATCGTCTACAGCGGTGTGCACGCAACTAGCGGCGGACACGCCGTGGTGCTCGACGGCTACAAGGCTTCGACCAACCTCTACCACTTCAACTTCGGATGGGGCGGACAAGGCGACGGATGGTACACCGTAAACGACGAGAACGGAATGAACGGCTTCAACGAAAGCCAAGGCATGGTCTACAAGATACAGCCTAAGGTGCGCAATATCGGAGTAAAAATCATTCGCCCAGAGAAGTTCCACCTAAACAGGACAAACGACATCCGCATAAAGGTAAGCAACAACAGCACACTCAATTTCTCAGGCGTATACCTGTTCTTGACCACAGGAAGCAAGCCTTCATCATTGCCGAGCGCCAAAGACGAAGACGTAGCGACAGTCTTCACCAACGACGGCAGCGACAAATACATCACTCTAAGTTGCAAGCCTACACTCGACAGGACATACACAATCTGGGTCACAGACGACAAGTTGACAGTACTGGATTCCGACACCTTGACACCGACATCAGTCAAAAGCGAACTGCAACTGCTCGGCATTGACATCCTCGGAAGCAACCAAATCGAGACATACAACGGCGAAGACTTCAAAGTTGTCTACAACCCGAGCAAAGTCACTTGCGAGATTGAAATCGCAAATATCAGCGAAAACATCTACGAAGGCTCGCCTAAGATAAACATTCACGGCAGCAAAGACAATGGCGCCACATTTGAGTTAGTAGGCACAAAGACTGGTAAGATAGCCATCGAAGCAGGCAAAAGCCAAAAAGCGGAAATCAACATTACCAGCACATCGTCATGTCCGCTTGAACCAGGAACGTTATACTGCGCTACAGTGGTCAACCCTATCACGTCACTAAGTTCAGACGACACCCTGCAGTACGTCAACTCCGACACCATCGCACGCTTCATCCTCAAGGAATCCGATCTCGCAATTGCCAGCTACGAAAACCGTTGCCTCAAGTTTACAGGCAACTGGGACTTCAATAAGTTCACAAGCCTGAGCAACGGAAAAGCCTATGCCGACGCAACTTCGTTCGACCTGACCGAAGTGACAGGAATAGGAAGCCAGCCTGTGTTCGAGAAGAACCCTAACGCCCTATTCTACGTTGCTGACGACGCCTTTACTTCAGGCTACAACATCGTAAAGAAGAGCGACTCATCGTGTGCGAACCTCACTCTCACAGCTGGCTATGACTTCCAACCGCTGGGCGACATCAACGTAGCGAATTACACGTTCAACCTTTCGCAGGAACCAAACCACTGGTACCAGCTCACATCGCCTTGCACTGTTGAGATTCCTTACGGCATCATTGCACGCGAGGTCAACGCCCACACCAAACTATCGGGCATCACTCAAAGGACAACCGACGTCACCACACTCGAAGCCGGAAAGACTTACCTCGTAATGACGTCATCGGATAAAAAGCAGGTGCTCACATCAGCAGGCATAACATGCTTGGCATCGCCTGTTGTCAATGCCGACCCTTCATTCATCGGAACATACGTGGGGACAGCACTCCAGACAGGAGCAATGCTCATCGACCACACTGACGACTACTTCTCACCTATTGAGGAAGGCGCCATGACTGAAGGTTTGCGCGGATATTTCTACGACGAGGCTACGACAAGACGCTTCAGAGCATATTCAAACATGCAAATCGACAACGAGTGCCTCATCCTTGGCCATGCTATCGACTCCTGCTACACTCTCATCGACGAATACCATGACATTGTGACCGAAGAGGCGCAAAATGCCTTTATTGACTCCATTGCTGCAGCAGAAAAGATATTCTCTGAGAGAACATTGTCGGCAGCCGAACTCAAGAGTTATAGAAGTAAGTTCGAGGAACTAATTGAGAATTACAAACTTCAGATCAACATTACTGACGTGGAAGGCGAAAAGGACTGCACAGGTTTCATCGTCAACCCTTCATTTGAGTTGGGCAGCACTACTGGCTGGACTGTTGAGAACAAGACTATCGCATCGGCTAAAGCGACAAGCAACCTTTACTATAAGGGCGTAGGCAGCGACGGCGCTTATCTGCTCAACAATCTCAACTCAAGCGATTCGACAGGTATTGCCATCAGCCAGACCGTAGAAGGTCTCGTGCCAGGAACATATCGCCTCACTGCTATGGTGGGCACAAGCGAGGGCCGCACCGTCACAATGTTTGCCAACGACAACAAGGTTGCTGTAGATGCACACACATTCGGCAAGTTCTACCTCACGGAAGCCGTCATCGAAAACCTTGTCATCGGAGAAGAGGGCACGCTCAACCTCGGCATCGAAGCAGGCGACTGGTATAAGGCCGACGACTTCCGCCTGACTCTCACAGAGGAGAACGTGGCTGACGGCATAAGCGACATCCCTACCAAAGATAACAGCACACCTGTTGCAGTTGTTCCTGTAGCAGGAGGTGTCAGCATCACAACATTCAGCACCATCCCTGTGACCATCCACAACACTGCAGGCATACGCGTGTGGAGCAACACTGTGAGAGGAACCGCTACCGTATCACTCCCTTCGGGAATATACATCATTGCGGGCAAGAAAGTTGCAGTTTACTAACAGGATGTTAGGTTATAAGGTTGTGGGCCTCACAACCTTATAACCTAATAACCTCAAAACCTAACAACCTAATATGAAGAAAACGACATTAGCTTTGGCCATCCTTATGGCACTACCAGCAATGGCTCAAAAGGAGTCGACAGTACAACTGAACCTCTCCGACGCCAAGCAGAAAATCAACAAAGAGATTTACGGACAGTTTGCCGAACACCTCGGCACATGCATCTACGGAGGCATATGGGTGGGCAAAGACTCATCCATCCCCAACACCGACGGCTACCGCAACGACGTGCTCCAGGCACTCAAGGACATAAAGGTTCCTGTCATGCGCTGGCCAGGCGGATGCTTTGCCGACGAGTACCACTGGATGGACGGCATCGGCCCTCAGGAGAACCGCCCTCGCATGGTCAACAACAACTGGGGCGGCACAGTCGAAGACAACAGCTTCGGCACACACGAGTTCCTCAACCTTTGCGAATTGCTCGACTGCGAACCATACGTCAGCATGAACGTGGGCAGCGGTACCGTAGAGGAAACAGCCAAGTGGGTGGAATACATGACAGCCAAGGACGGCCCAATGGCAAAACTCCGCAAGCAGAACGGACGCGAGAACCCTTGGAAAGTGAAGTATGTAGGCGTAGGTAACGAAAGTTGGGGATGCGGCGGAAACATGCGCCCTGAATACTATGCAGACCTCTATCGCCGCTACGCCACTTACTGCCGCAACTACAACGGCAACCGACTCTACAAGATTGCCAGCGGAGCAAGCGACTACGACTACAACTGGACAGAAGTTCTCATGAAGAACGTAGGCGGACAGATGCGCGGACTCTCGCTCCATTACTACACATGCTATTCATGGAACAGGAGCAAGGGAAGCGCCACAAACTTCAACCGCGACCAGTACTACTGGACCATTGCAAAGTGCGGAGTAGGAATCGAGGAAGTGCTCAAGAAGCACATCGAAATAATGGACAAGTATGACCCTCGCAAGCGCATCGACCTCCTCGTCGACGAATGGGGCACATGGTGGGACGAAGAGCCAGGCAGCGTGCCAGGCCACCTCTACCAGCAAAACACCATGCGCGACGCTATGGTGGCAGCAATATCGCTAAACACATTCCATCAGTACACCGAGCGCGTCAAGATGACCAACATCGCCCAGGTGGCAAACGTGCTCCAGAGCATGGTGCTCACCAAGGACGACAAAATGGTGCTCACACCTACCTACCACGTCTTCCGCATGTACACCCCTAATATGGAAGCCATCAACATACCAGTCAGCGTAACCTGCGACAAATTCGATGCAGAGAACGAGCGCGACAAAAACGGCAATAGAACCGCGCCTTACATCAGCGTGTCAGCATCAAAGAGCCAGGACGGAACAATCAACGTCAACATTGCCAACGCCGACCTCGACAACTCTAACAAACTATCAATCGACCTCGGTGGCATTAAGGGCGAAATCGTCAACGCCGAAATCCTTACTTCAAAGGACATGAAGGACCACAACACATTCGACGCCCCTAACAAGGTAGTCCCTACAGCATTCAAGGGTGCAAAACTCACGAAAAAGGGCGAACTCACAGTTGACATGCCTAAGATGTCAATCGTGACATTCCAAATCAAGACTGCAAAATAGTCGCACACGACAAACCCAACGACAAAGGGGCTGCATCTCAAATCTGATGCAGCTCTTTTTCATTTCCCGAAAGACTTTCACGACCCTAAATCCCCAAAATCCTCCTCCCCCATTTAAGACCTTCACGCCCCCAAAGACCTTAAAGCCCCACCCCACGGTAAAAACTACAAACTTAGGCTAAGTTTATACAAACTCAGACTAAAAACATACAAACTTAGACTAAGTTTATACGAACTCAGACTAAGTTTGCAATTCACACCGCAGCATGGCAAACAACTCAGCACCCTCAAATGTTAAAAAAAGAGCGCTGCAAACAACAACAAACAAATGTAAATTTTACCAGCCACACCGCAAACCATTGTTAACGACCAGCCCCCTATTGTTAAAAGAATCCAAAATGAACCTTTTTTCTTGCACAAATGTTTTGCTCATATTAGAGTTTGCTATAATTTTAACGGCAGAAAAGTTAAACACACTCCAAATTTAACATTTCAACAAAAGTGAATTGACAGAATAAAAAACAACTAAAACAACAGGATATTATGAAACAATCATTCAAAAGGCTCTACGGCACAGTGGCTGCCATAGCAATCGTATCCGGCATAACCGGCGCATTCGCATACACCTTTGCATCATCAGCCATCAAATCAACAGAAAGCGAAATAGCAGAAATAAACACCGACAAACCAGCACAAGCTACACCGGCACTCATGACACTATCGTCTGAAAGCACCATACCAGGCCAACCAGTCGACCTCACTTCTGCTGCTGAAAAGGCATGCAACGCCGTTGTATATATAAAGGTAGTGACTAACGGAAAGACGCAAACCATCGAATACCGTGACCCATTCGAAGAGTTTTTCGGCGACTTCTTCGGCAGAGGAAACGGAGGAACACAACGCCGTCAAATCCAAACCCCTAAGCGCGAAGGAGCAGGCTCAGGAGTCATCATCTCAGCCGACGGATACATTGTCACAAACAACCACGTTGTAGAAAATGCAGACAATGTCACCGTGACCCTCAATGACAACCGCGAGTTCTCCGCAAAAATCATTGGAACGGACCCTACAACAGACTTGGCTCTCATCAAAATAGAAGGAGCGGATTTCCCAACCTTGGTCATTGGCGACAGCGACGCACTCAAAATTGGCGAATGGGTACTGGCAGTAGGCAACCCCTTCAACCTCACATCAACTGTCACAGCGGGAATAGTCAGCGCCAAAGCCAGACACTTAGGCGCCAACAGCATCGAATCATTCATACAGACTGACGCAGCCATCAACAAAGGCAACAGCGGCGGCGCTCTCGTCAACGCACGCGGCGAACTCGTCGGCATCAACGCCATGCTCTACAGCCAGACAGGCTCATACTCTGGCTACGGATTCGCCATCCCTACAACCATCATGAAAAAAGTTGTCACAGACATCAAGGAATATGGCACAGTACAGAGAGCCCTTCTCGGAATCAGCGGAATGGATCTCCACAACTACATCGAAGCACAGAAGCGCAAGGACGAGAAATTCACAGCCGACTTCGGCACAGTAGACGGAGTTTACGTAGCAGAAGTGCTTGAAGACGGCGCAGCGGCAGAAGCTGGCCTCAAGGAAGGCGACGTCATCGTAGCTGTAGACGGAAGAAAAATCACCAAGATGAGCGAACTTCAGGAAACGACAACACGCTACCGCCCAGGCGACAAGGCTCTCATAAGCTACATCCGCGACAAGAAGGAGAAGAGCACAACCATTACCTTCCGCAACGAGAAAGGCAACACAAACGTCGTGAAAGCCCAAAACATGGACATCCTCGGAGCAGAATTCACACCGCTCACCGACAGCCAGAAGAAGAGCCTCAACCTCACCTACGGCATCCAGGTAAGCAAACTGAAGAACGGACGTCTGAAGGACTACGGAGTGCCAGAGGGCTTCATCATCCTCAAGGTCAACAACCAAAACATCAGAAGCGTGGAAGACCTCCAGTCAGTATTCAAGTCGGCAAACAGCTCAGACGAGCAGACCCTCTGGATATGGGGCAAGACACCAGCAGGCAAGTCAGGCAGCTACGCCGTTCCGCTTGCAGAAGAATAACGGAAAACAAGCACCCCATCGCAAACACACAGATGGACCCTCAGGAAACCGCCTTGAGGGTCCATTTTCCATATACACACAAACGTCCTTCCAAAAAACTTTTTACTTAACAACTAAAACACTACCTTTGCATCACCAAAGCAGTCGGACAGTCTGTCGCTGTACCCACAGAGGTAGAGAGGAAAGTCCGGGCAGCACAGGGCATCCCACTTCCTAATATAGAAGGAGTCCGCGAGGGTTGAGTAATGCAGAAGAAAATAACCGCCCCTCTTGGGGTAAGGGTGAGAAGGTGGAGTAAGAGCCCACCAGCGATGTGGCGACACATTCGGCTGTGCATCTTGGGAGCTGCAAGTTCATGTAAACTGGCGCTATGAGGGTAGCCCGCCCAAGCCAGAGGGTAGAACGCTTGAGCCTTATGGCGACATAAGGCCTGGATAAATGACAGACACCGCACCCGAGTGCGGCACAGAACCCGGCTTATAGTCCGACTGCTTTTTTTATTTCACAAATGCCCGCACCTCCAATTCCACATCTCCCACTTTTTATTCCCACTTTTTATTTTTTAATTCGGAAGTGCTACATCTTTAAAAATCTTTTCCTAAATTTGCCTAAAGAATATAATTACACACATTTATTCACTTTATAAACAAACACACGAATATGGTTTACTCTCACGAAGTACAGAACATGTGCTGTGTTGCCAAAGGTCCTAACCACGGACCTGCTCCAATTCCAGAAGAAGGAAAGTGGATCCAGGCAAAAGAAATTAAGGACATCTCCGGACTTACTCACGGTATCGGCTGGTGCGCACCTCAGCAGGGTGCTTGCAAACTCACCCTTAACGTTAAGGAAGGTATCATC
>JAZNGW010000044.1:0-97670 GCA_045576655.1 Bacteroidaceae bacterium | reverse complement strand
TGATCAACTATTATGTTGTCAGAATTTTCTAAAGGAATTATCTCCACATCGGAGAATAGTTCATTAATCTCAAATTCGTTATTCAAATCCAAATCTATTTTTAGTGTGTCATTGTTTATATTATTACTACAAGAAAACAATAAAAATAATAAAATAAAAAAACTTATTTTGCGTTTCATATGATTCTTATTTAGGGCTGACTACAAAACTCTTAATAAACAATTAAAAAATCCGTAGTCAGCCGAAGTTTTTCTTACTTATTCTATTTTAACAAACATAATGAAGAACTATTTGATATATAGAACTTTTATATTTATTAAAAACCTTGTAAATTCATATTAGCTACAGATTCCCTAAAGCGAGTACAATTGCTTTTTGTATTTTCCGATTTAGCACAATAATAATAAACAGGGGTACCAAATCTTGAAAGCATAGATAATAATTCACAACATTTTCCATAATTATCAGAACTACATTCAACCACTACTTCAGGCAAGAAATCTGCACCTGTTGCCAATGCTTCCACATTAGCCAAGGCTATATCTGTAAGTTCTGTATTCTGTTGTGTATTATATGTACTATATCCTACAAATAATGCGGATGCAACTGCCATTATACTAAATAATTTCTTCATTGTAATTAAATTTAAAATCATTGCTATTTTGTATTTGTGTCAGTTTTTCTATCAACGAGCGACTGACACCTTAAACTCGCCTACAATATCATAGTATCCTATGTATTGTACTTTCAAATTAAATACCTACTTTTGCAATACATCACCTCCTTTCTTTTTGGGTGAGAGTGTCGGGGACGGGAAAACTTGTTTGCAAATCGCTTGTTTCCCGCTCCCCTTTTCTCTCTAATAATCATTTAATTTCATCACATCATCTATAACACCGTTTTTAAGTGTAAGAATACCATTTTCTTTGCTTCTTACAAGTGATTTAAGCGTTACTGCGTCTGTAAAGTATTGAGTAACTCCATCGGGCAACTCGTATTCTTCAGAGGTAAGGGCAAAGCAACTTGCATTTTCTTTTTTACATTTCTGCAAAATCTCTTTCATATTATACTTTTCCAAAGCTCCGGGCTGCTCTTTCAACACAAAAACATATACTTTCTCCGTTTTTCCGAGCAAGCTATCTGTAACCTCCTCGAAATCATCATTGAGCAATGTAAAATCCTTTTTATCAGCCAGATTAACACCTGTGCCATATCCGGTGGGGTTATACAAACTCAAATTATCCGCTGTATATAATGGCAATAATAACGATGCTGTCAAGCAAGCAAGTACAACAAGTGTAAGGTCTTTATGAAAAAACATATCTCCTTTTCTTACACTCCACAAGAGATAACAACCTAATAGAAGTATTACAACATTCTTGACAAGGCTTGCGAGCATACCCATCGGGAGCATTTCGCCAAAACAACCGCAATCCGTAATATTCTTATCGGGGTTTATAATAAGATAAATAATCACTCCACTGAAAAACAGCATTGTTGCAACAAGTACACTCAACGAGATTTTTCGATATACGAATGTCATCAGCCATAATCCTAAAAATATTTCAAAACTGCATAATGCAACTGAAAGCAGCATATTATATTCGCAAAGAAAAGCGAACCCCGTACTGTCTGCATACTCAATCAGTTTCAGTTCTGTGCCGTAAATATCGATTGCTTTCAACACGCCAGAGACGACAAATGTCAATCCAAGTAACAATTGACTCACTATTCTAAACCATAATAATTTTTCTTCCCTATCCATATTGTTTGTTTTAGTCGTTATTATTCTTTTTCAAATACTCTTTCGCATAATCCTTCATATCATCTGTGGCACTTGAGCGTATCTTCGGATTAAAATCCACAATACGTTGCGCCATTTCTTTTGCATTTTCGTCGTTATTTAATCCTATATACATCTGCAATAATTGATACAGGGGGTACATCTTGTTTGGATTTATGTAAAATGCCTTTGTGTAACACTCTTCAGCCTCTTTATATGCCCCAAGTTCCTTATAGTTGTTACCCATTACAACATAAAACATCGGGTCGGCACTCACTTTTGCTCCGTCTCTTAATGCGGCATTGCTGTCGTTATATCGTTTCATACCATTAAGCATCTTACCGTAGGTAAACAGGAATTTCGGATTATCAATAAAGGTATTGTACCACTCGGCATAGTCATCGGCAAAGGCAGCACTCTGATAGCCCGAGATTCTCTCCCAATCCTTTGTAGTATTTACTTTATGTTCCACGCGAGGGGTAATGCAACAAACAATTACCATACATAATGCAATAAGCGCAATATGTGGCAGTTTACAAATTATCTTACAGCGATCCTTTTCCTTGCTTATAATATTCGCAGCACTCGCGACAAATAGTACTGCAATAATTCGGAATGGTTGCAAGGATAAAGGATAAGAGAACAGAGAGAATACCAACAGGGCAAGCCACCCATAGGCAAGTTCGTTTCTGTTACGCAATAGCACAATCATAGAACCTGTTGCTATTACTATAAAGAATAACATTCCAATTACTCCTTGCTCCACACCTATCTGCAAGAGCTCATTAAACGCATACTCGGGAGAACCGGCAACCTCTACAAACGGAGAGTCAGGATTCTCATTGAAATATTCTGCCTGGCTATCGGCAAAGGCATTTGCAAATCCACCAATGCCATATCCCAATAGCGGTTTACTCTCTATTGCTCGCATAGAAACAATATTCATAAGCACACGCCCGTTTGCCGAGCCCTGTTTAGCGAAATACAAGAACACACCAACGATAGTCGATATACACACAAGCCCAAGCACCCACTTTTTATGTTTCTTATAGAACAATACAAGCAACACAATGAAATATGCAACAAAAGCTGCACGGCTCCATGTTGCCGGTAATGTTATAGCCGTAACAAAGAGAGCAATACCGCAGATTATATATAAACAAGAGGGTAGAATACATCGTGCGGGCATTCCCTTTTTGAAGTAAGGATAGTTATATAATTTTCTTCTTCTGTATATATACGCTGTCGCTACAGAAAGAGCCACCACAAGATAAGCAGAAAATGGACCTGGATTAAAGAATGTTCCTGTAACATCAAACATCGAATGCCGTGAGTATTCCCACCCCACCAGTTGCATCACGCCAAGCACCGCTTCATAAGCACCACCGACACATAAAGCGAGCAACAGTATCTGTTTATTGTTTTTTGCCAATGTATAGCGTAAAAGTATATACAACAACAGCGAGGATAGAAGCACGAAGTATCGTTCCCCTGCAGGATAAGGAGATATAAACCAATAGTTGAATGTTATATATACGAACCACAACAGAACGGTTTTGTCCAACCAACATATTTTACACATCTGTTTCTTGAATATAACAGACACAAATGCCACGCTACCTATTACAAGCATAGCATTTAGCAGTACAGGCAACTCCTCGCACCAACCCGTGTGAACATCCAGCAGTGTAATCCATAGCAGGCAAAAGGCAACAAAAGCTGTTGCAATTGTTTTTATTATATATGTCATCTTCTGTCGTGTCATCGTGTTATTATTTATTCTTTTTTACCTTCAGGGCATATATCGGCAGAAATATGAATATTCCTACAAGGGACATCAGTAGTCCTCCTATCGTTCCGGCAGCCAACGGGAACCAGAATCCCTCTTTTGAACTTCCTATTATGAATGGAACAAAACCGAGGATTGTGGAAATAATGGTAAGCATTATAGGTACTATCTTCACATTCCACGCTTTCAAGTATGCTCTTATGCTGTCCATCTGCGGGAACTTTTCGCGTATGTTGCCGTATTCATCAAGCAGGTATATGGCAGCGTTTACTGTTATTCCGCATAGCAGAATCATCGCTGCAAATCCTCCTTGGTCGAAATTCAATTCAAAGAGCCAGAATGTGAGGAATACGCCTATGAATGATACGGGGATTACAAACAGTATGGCAAACGGTTTTCTCAACGAGTTGAACAGAATGCTCGTTACAATAAATATTACCGCAGCAATAAGCAACAACAACAGATATTGGCTATTGTCTTTACTCGACCAATAACCACCACCCATTTCAGAATTAGCCTCATAACCGGTAGGCAACCACTTGTTGAATTTCTTAAGTTCTCGTTCAAGCATCTTTGTACCCATACGATATGCACCCACATATTCATATTGCAGGCACAATTCATAACGCTGGTTATATTTTACCACCTCCGCTGCTTGGGGTGTTATGCCGATATCGGCAAGCGAGTATAGTTTAAACTCCTTTTCTCCGCTCTGCAAAGGGTTATAGGATAGTTGCCACGTATCATATTTGTTGGCCTGCGACGAGGATAGTCGTATGGCTTCGTATGTACCGTAGGCCGAACGATGATTGCCACAAGATACATCACGTGCAAATATTCCACGCATTGAATTATAAAGTTCCATTGGTGTAATGTCTGCTTCGGCAAGACGCTTTGTGGAAACATCGAACAGGAACTCGCGGTAGTCATCTTTGTACCATTTGAAATGTGCCGCAATCTCTACATCACGTACACGACGGTGTGTAAGCAATGAGTCTTTCAGTGTCTCGGCATACTCATATAGTTGGTCGTAGTTATAGCCTTTCAATCGTACCTTGTACGAACCGGCTGTTTCGCGTACATCGTTGTTGAAACCCTGGTCTTCCAATCCATAGACGCTCCAACTGCCGCCGCCAAGTTCAAGGGCACGCGAGGTGATTTCTGATTTTAGGCGATAAGGGAAACTGCTGTACTGATGCTCCTCGTGGAAATATATGTCGATAGAGGCACGATAAGCACTGTGTACCTGCGTATGGAACTGCTTTATCTCGCTGTATCCTTTCAGTATCTCTTCCATGCGTGCAATAAGGTTGTTCATCTGCTCCAATGTGCTGCCATTGGGCAGTGTTGCATTTACGTGAAGCACCGTTTCGTGTTTCTCATCGAAGTAACTGCCATTATACACCTTCTCCACAAACAGACGCCACGTACCGCCGAGCGCGGTGTTTACTATCGGCTTAATCTTTTCTTTGTAATAGTCGCTACCGAGTGTCTCGTTATACCATTTGTGCCACCCTTTGTCGTCCTCCATCTTTTCTGGAATAAGAAACACCGGTAGCCCGAATACGAGTACCAATATTACGCAAGCCCACACTTTATGACGGCAGGTGAAGCCTATCATCTTACCATATATGCGTGTAAAGTGTACAATCATCCTCTTTGCACGCTTTCCTCGTGCCTTGCGTTTCTTCAGTCCTATTCTATCCATCATCGCCGGAACAAAGAACAGGGCAACAGCAAGCGACACTGCAAGGTTTATTATAACCACAATGGCAAAATCAAGTAGTTTTGCTCTAAGTCCTTCATCAAGGAACAGCACCACACCCAATGCACAAATCGTGGTAAGTGTTGCTGCAAGAATGGCAAGATAGGCTTTCATATTCTTGCGTTGCAGAATATGGTCGGTCATCACAATAGTGTTGTCTATTATCAGGTTCAACGAGATTGTGATTCCGGCAAGGGTATATAGTTGTATATCTATTCCTGCAAAGTAATAAATGACAACCGCAATTAGCAGATTGACAGTAAGGCTTGTTACCACAAGGAATGTATATTTCCATTGTCGTGTCATAAGCAGAACAAAAAGCAGCAGTATGAGTACCGTCAATCCGCAGCGGAAATATATTTTATCGAGTTCTTTGTCAATGTATTCCGTTGCATCATAGCCGATGTGTGTCTCATACCCTTTCGGCATAGCCGCCTCCAACTCTTTCATCATGCTCTTTATCTCCTCACCAAGAGTAATCTGGTTGGCATTCTCATCGGCTGTGATTGAAAGGTATATGGAATTCAGTCCGTTTATACGATAGAAACTTTGCGGAGCTGACTCCACGTGTAGTACACTCACAAGTTCCGAAACGCGCAACAGCCTGCCATCTTTGTTCTTTACGAACATACGCTCAAGCGGTAATTTGTCGCCTATGTTCTTTTCGGGGGTAATAGCCAACTGATGCCAACCACTCTCTTCCACACGCACCTTGCCTATAAATTCCGTCCCGTAATAAGAACTTATTGCACTTTGAATATCACCGTACGATATTCCAAGCGTTTCCAACTGTTGCGGATTATATGTCAAACGCCACTCCATTGGCGATGCTCCGCTTACACTAACCTTGTACACACCCTTGACACGCGACAAAACCGGTTGGATATACTCCTCGGCATACCGCTGTATGCTTGCCGGTGTCTCGGGTGCGTTTATGGTATATGTCAGGAACGGACTTAACTTTCCCTCACTTGGTGTGTTCACCGTAACCTGTGGGTAGCTTGTGCCATCCGGTAAATCGGGCCACGCCTGACGAACAATAGACGATGCCTCCAATCGTAGAGCATCTATATTGGCGTGCTTGTCAAGATATACCCATATACTGCCGCCTCCGTTTGAGGAACTCGACTGTATGTAGTTCACCCCTTTCATTCGTGCCAATAGCCCTTCGAGCTTTGATGTTGCTTCCATCTCCACCACACGTGCCGAACTGCCGGGCAGGCTGAAATTTACCGTTATCGATGGGTTATAACGGAGAGGATGCAGACGCACAGTCAACATCGGCAGCATTATCGCACCAACCAATGCTATACATAGGAATGAGACGATAACTGCGAATGATGTTCTATTGACGGAGTATTGCATATATGTTATTTTATTATGTCATTATGTAAACGATAAAGCATAAGGACTTGATTGTTATTCTCAATTCCATCTTTTATTACAATCTTTTCAATAGAATCATTTAAATGTTCTCTTGCTTTTATTATCTCCTCATTTGAATGAAATTCTGTATAATAAACATTTGCAGAAGAAACAAAATAGTCTGTTCTTATATCATAGAATTTAGTTTGAATAAAATCAAAATTATAAACATCGTCCATATCATTCTCAATGTTTCTTACAAAGAGGTGTTTCCCTGTTGATAATTCTAGAACAAGTAATCCCATATTTTCCTTTGAAAGAACAAAATTTTGTATTAGATAACTTTTGTTATGCATAGGGTTGTCATATGTATAAAACAATCCATTATTTTGCATTTTTGAGCTATCATCAATTTTTTTATTGAGTTCTTGGTAAGGGGTTTCAAAGTTTAGATAATATTTCATAAATAGACTATCACCTTCTATTTGATATATACTTCGTCCATATATGGGTGAAAAATATTTTGAATCTGTTTGATTTTCAAAATAAGGTGTTCTCGTGATTAAAGCATTATCAGTTCTGTTAAGAAATTTATCTTTTATAAAAAAAGCACTATCTGTTATTGCAATTGTGTATGACTCATCTTCTTTGTTTAATGTATATGGTGCTAATTCAAACAAATAATTACCATCCATCATACGTTTGAAACGTATTGCACGAAAACCTAGTTGTTGTCGGTTAATAAAAACCCCAGTATGAGTATATTTCAAAATTACTGATGAGGTTCCATCTAATATATATAAATATTTATCATCCACATCAAAATCATACAGCCGTATAACCTCGTCTGGTCCATTTCCTTTTTTATAAGCATTTCTTATAAATTTACCATCAAAGTTAAAACATTTGAGTTGATCCTCTGTATCCTGAATATAAATTAAACTATCAATAATCTTGACATTCTTAATGGGGTACATAAATGCATCTTCTGTTTCCTGGAGTTCTATATATTTAATATCTTTTATAAGATCACTCAAAAGTCTGTGATTAGATTTATTTATTTCTATATCAATTGTCTTAGTTGCAGGTTTAATATTGTTATAGTCTTGAACCTCAATTAAATGTTCATTCCTTTTATTAGAACATGATGTAAAACAGATTAATAAAATATGGAGAAATAATATTTTTTTCATACTATGCTTGTATAGTTAGTAATTAATATTTTCCTTAATGGTGACTGATTTACAATACTTTATTGATATTATAAATATAAATCAGCCACCATTTAAAATAAGATTTAGATTAGATATAATAAGCTACATGAGAACTTGTACATTCGTCTCTTTTACCGCCATCATAACAGTTGTGTATTACTGCATAGGTATATTTGCCACACGAACCGATAGAAACCGTGATTCCTTTATAACTAAACTTTCCATTAGAGCAAGTTGTTGTATTTATAGGAATACGTTCTTCTATTTCGTAATTATTAAAAAAATCCCACCATTCAACTACATCTCCACTTTGAGCTAATGCCTCTACATTCATCAACGAAATATCAGAACTTTCATTATTGCAGTGTGTGTTATAAGCACTGTAACCTACAAACAATGTGGCTGCAACAGCCATTATACTAAATAATTTCTTCATTGTATTTCAATTTAAATTGTTAATATTTTGTGTTTGTGCCTTTTTCTTTCCTGTTAACGAGCAACGACACTCAAAACTCGTTTGCAAAATCATAGTATCCTATGTATTGTATTCTCAATAATATTCTTTACTTTTGTACCACTTTTCACCTCCTTTCTTTTTAAGGGGGAGAGTGTCGGGGATGGGAAGGCTTTTGATTAGAGGTGTGCTTCCCGTCCCCTTTTCTCTCAATTAAGACTTTTGTTGTTATGAAGAAAATTCTTCTTATTCCCTAATAATATCATTTCCCGTGTCTATCACACTTTCGTTTACAAAATCGTACATTGTCAAGCGACGTATCTTGTAGTAACTGAGCCAATAGTTACGCAAAGCAGATATGTAGTTCTTTTCGGCTGTGTCTTTGCGTGTCACAGCCATTGAGAGGCTGTTAATGTCGGACTTGCCTATGATAAAGCGCATACGGGTATCTTCGTATGCCGATTCTGCCAGCAGGCGAGCTTCCTCGGCACTCTCAATCATTCCACCCTGCACATTGAAGTCATTTACAGTCATTATTACCTCCTCTTCAATCTGTTGCTCCGTTTGACGCGAAGATATTTCTACAACATTGAGATTATTCTTTGCCATATTGTATTTGCCCTTGCGTACACCCCAATCGAGTATTGGGATAGAGAGGCTCACCGATACCATATCCTGCTGTAACAGATTTCTCCACACTTGGTTAAATTCACTGCCGACCTGGTTGAAACCGATGCTTGCATTGAGTGAAGCATTTATTCCGCTCTCTTTCTTTGTTCTATCTACAGCCTGACGGCTTTCAAGTATATTCTGCTTGAGTGTGAGAAACTCGGGATTATTTTCGCGTGCATACATCAATGCTTTGGATGCGGATATTGTAAACAGCCTTGGTCTTTCGGGGAGTTCAATTCTGAGTTTCTGCTCCTTGTCCATATTCAGGAATGACGCCAACTGGAACATTGCTCTACGCAAAGATATTTCACTGTTCTTTAGTGTGTTATTTGCATTTATCACATCAAGTTTAAGTGTCTGAAGGTCTGCTTTTGATATTGCTGCAATCTTATGGCGGTCGCATCCTATTTTATACAGAGTGTCGCACGAAGCAAGGTTTTTCACGGCAAGGTCATATTCTGCCTGTGCCTGTGCAAGCGAGAAGAAGTAGATAATGGCCTCTTCCGAGATTTGCTCCATATTATATGTGAGTTCTTTTTTCTTCTTCTCATATTTCAACGGTTCTATGAGCTTGTCCCATTTGAATTGGTTATATCCAATAAGGCTCTGTGAGTAACCGATTCTGAAAGGAACAGAACTGAACTGCGAGTAGGCATCATCGCCGAAGCTGCGCAAGAAATCGAGGCTCGAATTAAGATAAAGTGTACCTCCTGTCCAATCCACATTCTGTACAATGGAAAAACCTCCCGAAGCATAGTAGGACTGCTGTGTGCGGAACACGTCGCGGTCGTTCTCCGAGTCGTATCGTTGCACTATGTTACGGTTATATTGCGCGGGGGTGAGATTGAGCATCAGGCTCGGCAGGCGTGCAGCCTTATATGCGCGATATTCCCAATAGCCCGACTGATAGGAACGCTTTGCCTTTACTGTCGATAGAGAGCTGTCGGCAGCCATTGTTATTGCATCGTTGAGTGTGAGACGTATCTCCTGTGCGTTTACACCTGTAGCGAGGAGCAATATTGCAAGTGTTGTATATCTTATAATAGCTTTCATAATATATGTTTATATTGCACTGTAATCGGTTTGTTACGGTATATGAACCAATAAATGAGTGGGATTACAAAAAGGCTCACAAGTGTTCCCACTGTCATTGTGGCTATCATTGCTATGGCAAGCGGCTTTTGCAGTTCCGAGCCGAAGTCGTGTGTGAAGAGCAACGGTACCATTGCAAGTATTGTGGTGAGCGAGGTCATCACGATTGAACGCAAACGACGGCTGCCGGCTGTATGTATTGCCTCAAGCAGTGGAGCGCCTTCGTTACGAAGCACATTTATCATATCCAATTTAAGGATTGAGTCGTTGATGATAATACCGCAGCTTACAACTATACCTATTGCACTCATCAGGTTAAGGCTTATGCCAAGCATACTCATAATAACCAATGCAAATCCCACATCAATTGGTATTTCGGCAAGCACTATAAGCGGTTGCAGAAAACTGCCGAACTGTGATGTGAGGATGAAGTACATCAGCAGCAGGGAGATGAAGAGTACCACAACAAGTTCGTTTATCATCTTGTTGCTTGAGAAGAATGCACCCGAGAAACCGGCTTCCCAGTTGTCGCTGTTGCCACGCATAGCCTCTTTTATGTTGTTTGTAATCTCTTTTGCGTTCTTTGTTTCGGCAAAAGTATAAGGCACGTACTCTCCAGCTGTTCCTGCAGTAATGGTTTTCAGGTCCTCACCGAACGACTGTTTTACAAAGGCACGCAATGGCACTTGATGTCTGTTCTTGCTGCCATCGGTTGCGGGGATTGTTACAAACGTGCGGTTGAGTATCCCCTCTAAAGTCTGCTCACCGCCTGCAACTGTTATGGGCAGATAGTCCTGAAACGAGCGCAGTGTCGCAATCTTGTTATCGCGTAACGCGGTCTTTAGCAGGTTGGTTATTTCGTTGTAGGTAACGCCGTACATAAGCAGGCGTTCACGGTCGATGGTAAGGTTTATCTGCTGTCCGGTGGCCGGGGCTGTGGCTTTTTCCCCTGCAATATCGTTTATATTGCTCTCCATCTCACGCAACAATGCTATATCATTCTGTTTCTCTTTGTCTTTGTTATACAGTTCCACGACAAGTTCGGGTTCATTAGTGTCGAAGATACGCTCGAACACATTTTCGGGCTCTTTGAAACTTACTGTTGCAATAGGATATTTCTCCGACAGTTTTTTTTGCAACGCTTGTTGCAATCGTTCCAACTGCTCGGTTGTTGCAGTACGCAGGTAGAGTTCTGCCTCGGTTGTAGATACAAGGCTCTTTTCCAAGAGATACTGCTGTATGCCTATGTGCATGCTGCTCTCCTCGGTGTATTCGGTGCAAAAAGCCTCTAACTCCTCCATACGTTCGCGATTGTCATCAAGGTGTATATTTTCGTTCCAATCGATATATACAGACAGCTCGGTACGGCTTGTCTGTGGCATACGCTCTTTTGGCAACACATTGAACATAAGCACGCATAGAGGAATTGAAAGCAACGTGAATATTACAGTCATTGCCTTATGAGAAAATACCCATTCAATTCCTTTGTCATAGAAACGTTGCAAGGGGGTATTCAGATTGATACTGCCGGTCTTGTTTATTTTATTAGTAATTTTATTTGTATGCAGGCGTTTATTTATCCACTCGGGAACCTTGGCACTAAATACAATCTTATAGAGTACAGGTAACAGGATAATTCCGGTGATATATGATGCGATAAGTCCCACCGTTACCGAAAAAGCCTCGTCGTAGAATATTGCTCCTGCTATTCCGCTGATGAATACCAATGGAAAGAATACTGCGATTGTGGTGAGTGATGATGAGAGCATCGGGGTAATCACTTCGTTTGTACCTCTGTTACAGGCATCATCTACGCTATAGCCCATATCCCGATACTGTGTGATATTCTCCGTTACAATTATGGCATTGTCTATCATCATACCTTCGGCAAGAATAAGACCCGAAAGAGATATGATATTGAGTGACATACCAAACAGGTAGAAGAATATAAAACTGATGACTATTGCCACTACCATACAGATACCGATTACCACAGGCGAACGCACACCGCCCATAAACAGTACGGCAACAATCAATATAAAGAGAAAACCAAGCGTAAGGTTCTGCTGCAGATTGGTGAGTGTGTAATCGAGCAGTTCTGTCTGATTACGGCTGACATTGAAACTTATATCGGGATTGGCATATTCGAGCGAGCGCACTGTTCCGTTGAGTGCTGCTTTCATACGCTCCATATTCTCGTCGGCCTGCTTTATTATTGCAAGGCTTACGCTGCGCTTGCCGTTATATTGTGTGAGTCCGGTTTCCGTTGTCGGCACAATGCGTATGTCGGCAAGCTCTTTCATCTGCATTATGCGTCCATCGTGTCTGAGAGGGATATTCTCTATATCCTCTACAGTGCGCACCACGGTAGAGAAACGAATGTTATACTCATAGTATCCTTCTCTCACCGTCATACTGCCCGGCTCGACATTGCTGTTTGCAAGTGCATTTTCAATATCTTGAACAGTTACTCCCAATGCCTCCATCTTGGAGTATTTAGGTACTATCTGCACCTGTTTGTGTGTCAATCCGGAGATATCCACCATTGCTACCTCCTGCAACTGCTCCAAGCGGCGGCGCACTACATTCTCGGCAAAGTCGCAGAGTTCAAGGAAACGCTCCTCTGCATCAGGGGCATCGGCTTTGTCATCTTTTAATGTGAGATTGAGATAAAGTACAGGAATATCCGTTGCACTTGCTTTTATTACACGAGGGCGTGCGGTGCTCTTGGGCAGATAGCTCATTGCAACGTCTATCTTCTCGTTTACCTCAATGAATGCGAGGTCGGTATTCGTGCCATGCTCGAAACGCATACGCACAATGCCCGAGCCGTCACGTGTCTCACTACGCAAATCCTCAAGCCGTCCCACCTGCATCAACTGTGAAAGCAGGGTACGCATAACTGTGTTTTCCAATTCACGTGCCGATGTGTTCTCACCCGTTACCTGTACTGTAATCTCGGGAATGGCAATATCGGGCAACAACGATACGGGCAATGTGTTATACGTTACCATACCCACTATGAAGCAGGCTGTAAATGCCATAAATACGGCAATGGGACGGCGAAGGAGGAAGCGTATCATAATCAAATGATAATTACAATTTTATTAATTCAAATCTGTTTCGTGTGCAAGATTCAGGTTACCTGAAACAATGACAGAATCTCCGACAGAAAGACCCTCGTATTCCTTACTGCGGGGTGCAACGATGCACGAATCGCTATTCTCTGATATAATTTGCACATAGTTCCATTGCGCCTTACCGTTTACACGAGTAAAAACAACCGGCTTGCCCGAGCGCATTACAACTGCACTCTTAGGTATTACAAGCGCTTGCTCCATTGGTTGGCGCAATAGTACGTTAACATTCATACCTTGCAACAGTGTACCGTTATTCTTAACTTGTGCCTTAACCTTAACCATACCGTTGCTTTCAACAACAGGATTAACCTCGGAAACAGTTCCGACAAGTGTTTCAGCAGAACTGTTCACAAAGGGCTGTACATATACGGTGTAGCCGCGTTTTACTAGTGATAGTTCGCTTTCAAGCACAGAGAACTCCACTTCTAGCGTTCCGTCGTCAATCACGTTGCAGAACACCTCTCCCGTTGACGGAGTGTTGTTCTCTTTTGCTTTCAAATTGGCTATCACTCCATCAAATGGGGCAACAAGAGTCGCCTTGCGCAAATTATCCTCGGCAAGTTCGTATGCAATAAGGGCTTTGTTATATCCACTCTTTACCTTTGCAAGTTCAACTTCTTCACTTGGTGCGTTTGCTTGTGTTTCCAAAGAATAGCCGCGACCAATAAGCACATCCTGTAAATCCAGTTTACTCTGCTCAAGATTGTCTTTTGCCTGAGATAATGAGCGTTCAAGAGAGAATAGTTCAAGTTGGGCTATCTTCTGCCCCCTGCGAACTTTGTCTCCATTCCTTACCCATATATGAGCAATCTGTTCACTTGCATTGAAACGTAAATCGGAAGATTGCTTTGCAACCACCTTGCCATTACTTGCAAGTTCACGATTGAATGTACTTTCAGTAAGTACCATCGCTTTTATAGGCTCGCCTGTACGACGTTTAACAGTAAGGACACTGTCTTTGCGTGCTTCATCGGCAATATTCTTTTCAGTTTCATTGCTATTGCAAGATGACAGCAACAACAATAATGCTGATAAATATAATATAGCTATTCTCATATTGCTAATACTATTGACTTATAGTTTTCAAATACAAATCTCGTACGGCACTGTTATGTATAGGATTGCCTATAATTTGTACCTTATTTTCTGCATCTAAAAGAAATGTATGAAACATATCCTTCAGTGGAAACTGATTCTTCTTATTAATTTCATTATTAATATCCACACACATCGGGTATGTAAAGTCATCACGACGTGTTATGTAACGTGCTTCTTTTACACTCTTTGGTGTTAGATAGAACAAAAATTGCACAGGCTCCTTAGCCACAGAATCCACATCAGCAATAAATTCTTTCCACTTGTATAATTGCAAACGACAACTTGTACAACCTGCAGAATCAACATATACCAAGATTTTATGCTCGGTATTCAAATTAACATCAACTGTGTCCTTACCCTGTATTGTAAAAACACTGTTACTAGGGATTATAATCTCTTTTCCCTGCCATTGGGTAACTAACTGAGTGATTTCTTCTTTGTCTTTATCGCCACATGAGAATAAGAAAAAAGAGAAAAAAGAAATCAAAAACGTATTTAAGACTTTACCATTCATTGTATTAATACATATAATATTCTTCCTCTAACCTAAAAGTAAAATTTGTTTTTACCATACGCGAACTGTAAGGGCATTTAACATTTCCAGATTTGATACATTGAGCATCTTCAGTTGTTTCTAATTGTTCAGACAAGGCTTCTACGTTATCAAGCAACAATCCATTATTTAATTTAATAGGTCGTTCTGAACAAATCAATAACATTACACACAAAAACATACTGACAAAATAAATTTGTTTCTTTTTCATATTTATACATTATTAAAGTTTACGCAAAAGTATCTTAAATATTCAATCAGAATTAACAACGTACCTTATATTTTACCTTACAAACCTTACATTTTCAACAAACCGTGCAAGGTTACCACAACGATACCTATAACAAATTGTATATCAACAACTCATTTCACCCACCCCCTATTTTATTAAAAAACATTAACAAATTCTCATTTTAATACAATAACGTATATTATAAGTTTTTAAAGTTTTTTTCTGAAATAAAATCCATTATATTTGCAACGTCATTTTTAGAAAGAAGAATAAAACCAACTATAAGAAAATCAATAATTATGAAAAAAATCATAATATGCAGTGTTGTATTTATGCTCACTTATTGTTTATTTTACACATTTTCATACAAAGAAAAAAAAGAAGAAATTGGATGTAAAATCAATCATTTATTCAATGTATATACCAAATCTTTAGTTGATAGTATAATAATAAAAGAAGATTTCTATTTTTTAAAGAAAAGTGATACTGACAGATTTAAAGAAATTCATGACCTAAAATTTGAAGATGAAAATGGAATTATTGTTGTACCACATAAATTTATAAAGGGATATGATTTTGCAGAATTCCATAGAAGAGGTACAGAAACATTATTACTACATACAGGTTCGTTTAACCTAGATCTTGCAGACTCAATATGGAACAAATATCTAAAATCAAATGGTTTAAATGTAGAAAGCGTTCTATTTCTTTCAGTAAAAAACTTACGTGAAATGTTTCCTCAAGACAGCAATATAAGAATAGATTTTAAAGTTCCTATATACTCTGCAAAGCACTTAAAAGAAAAGAGAAGTTTCGTCACAGATTCAATTGGTTTAGGAATACAAAACCAAGCATATATCTTCAGCGAAATACATATTCCGGCACTGCAAGTAATAAAAAATGCCAAATGGTGGGGATTAGAACTTTGGATTGCAATTTGCTTAGCAGTCATAGCATGGTTTTACATAACGCTCCGCTCTTCAAAAGAAAAGAACATAACCGTAACTACGCCTTTTGCTATAAATAAAATCGATGATATCCAAAGTAAAAAAGAAGAATCATCAATAATTGCTATAGAAGACATTGCATACAACTATGACGATAGAATTATTTCCAACATAAGGACTGGAGAACATATTAAATTACCAGGAACACAAGCAATTACATTTGAATTACTTATAAAAGCTGAAAATTATAGTGTAACAAAAAAGGAGATTTGTTGTAAGTTATGGAAATTGAATGAAAAAGATGGTAGTAATAGATATAATGCGTTAAGTTTCAGACTAAGAGAAAGTTTATCTAAGATATCCGATATTGAACTTCAAACAATAAAAGATACAGCATTACAACTTTCCTTTTCCAAAAATATTAAGGAAGAATAATGAATTTCAAAAGAGAATACAATTCATAAACGAGATGAGGCTGACCCAAAAGCCTGATTTTTAGACGGCAATCCCCGCTAGGGTATATTCTAACGGGGATTGCATTCCTTATTAAATGACTTTTGAGTCATCCTCATTGATAATAAAGTATATCCTCTTAATTAGAAATAACATATTTAATTATCTGTTCCTCCGTATTTACATCCGTAGCCCAAAGTACATTTTCTTTATCATCAACAAATATTCCTGTAATTTCATGATCCAATATATACTGCTTTAATGGATTACCATTCAAATCATATACATTTAAGTATTTTCCTCCATCAGAAGTTTCTCCATTTGTACGAAATAATTCACGAAAAGCACGCCCATAAAAAATTGTATAGATATACTTATCGGTAATCTGAATATCGCCATGCCCCATCAAGCCAATAGGAATTGAATATCCTTCCTGCTGAGGTGCAAATTTAGGATCAGCTGTTTTACCATACGAAACAACGGATGAACTATCATCAATATCATAAATTTCAAGAACATCACCTAATTGAGTTGCGGAAATCAACTTTCTATGGATTGGACTATATAGCAGATAGGAAGCCCAACCTTGTGCTATAAGTACAGGATCATCAGTTCGTGCTTTTTCACTCAAAGGTATTTTACCAAAAGCATTAATAGGCTTTCCGTGCATATTCACTTCTATATAACGATTAACACCTGAATCATCTGTAAAAATAAAACTTGTGTCAGAATATAGAGTAAAATCAAAAGGAGCCATTATACTTTCATCCAGTTCAATATTCTCTACACATTTTACTGAATTATCAGAAGTATCGAAATTCCATCTTGTTATTTTTCGTTTTGCCATATCATATAACCAAATAGAATCGTGCGACATAGAATAAAAGTTCTTTGCTTGTATAACCTCATTCGGTCCATTGCCCCTTTGAGCAAAAGAAGCAACCAACTCCATTGTGTTTTTATTTAAAATATGCATAAAATTCTCATCTGCATGCAAATCCATAACGTACAAATAGTCATCTATGACTCTTATCCTAAAAGGATATTGCATCATAGCATCATTCACTACATATTCCTCACCTGTCAATTCTACGACTTCAGGAAAATCCGTATAATGAATTACAGACATATTTTCGTTCACATCAACCTTATCACGACATGATGACATAGTGTAAAGGAGGATTGTTATAAAACCTAATAAACAAAGAGTTCTTCTCATCTTTAAATTATTATTAAATTATCATTGCCAATAAACTTATTTTATACAATATCAGAGAGTGTTAACGATAGTTTCCCTTCAAAAACAAGATTTTCCTTATTTTCTAGCAAAAAAGCCGCATCCCAAAATAATGTATTTTTTATTGAATCATTCTTTTCACTATCCAAAGATTTATATATATCATTTATAGCATCATCATATTTTGCAAGCATAAATGCTTTGGACTTTTCAAATGTATAACCAGAACAAATTTGTTTTGCGCCCTCCATTGCACAATCAGCGAAAACAGAATCATTATATCCTATACGGTATTCATTCTCATAACCAACAAATAAATTTATACCAATTCGCATTAATTCATCCTTAAGATTGTTAGCACAATGACAAGCTACAGAATAAAAACATTTTTCCTTAAATGCATAATTTGTCGTTCTTGTAGATATTACATCCTCATTATTTTCATTATACACGCCATCTACATCGCCATGGGCTGCAATAAAACAGAATTTATGTGTTAGAATGTTTTCCATAATCTTTTCCTCTGTTAATTCCGGCGGCATTAAAGAGGTATAATCATATTTATTATCAACACAACTTTGCTTAATACAATCTGCGCATAATTGAAAAAAATTGTGTGACTCTATATTATGACTATTATTGTATGCTATTATTATCTTCGGCATTTTGCTCAGATTTTGTAGTAAGGTTATATATATAAAACTGATTAATGAGTTTTTCAAACATCTTTCCTATAGGTGTCTGTTCACGTAGTTCCACTAATATTCTTTCCCAAGTATATGATTCTTCTTGCCCCGGTTGAGAAAAAACTTTCTTATTTGCATCATCAGGATGCTTTATTATCCAATTCTCTAATATACAATCAAAACGTACATTCCACAATCGATTGATTTTATCAATCAAATTACAAGCATCATCTATTGTTCCATTATTCCTATCGAAAAACCAGATATAATCCTCATTAATCATTTCAAGAATATCCAAGCCTGCAATTTGATTTATGGAATTAGCTGACATCATTACAATATACAACAAAGATGTACGCTTACGTATTTCTTTCAGCACATTAATTCCTTGAAGACTATAACCATCAAACTTATAGTCAAGAAAAACAATCATTTTAGAATTCAGATTATTTAAAACATAATCTAAACCTTTAGAAGGATCTATAAAAACGCTCAATTCTGCACTTTTCCTTTTCTTACCAATGGCTCGAACAAAAGGGTGTTCCAATCCTTCTCGCATATTATCGTCTATAAATACAAGCTTATAATTCATATTCTTTTATTTTTTGAATGGTAATTCTATTTTTACGGTGGTACCAATATCACCAAACTCACTATCTATAATTTCTATATGACCTTGCAAAGATTCAACCCTGGTTTTAACAATATACAATCCAATACCCGCTCCTCCTTGTTCCTGTGTTGTTGTGTTATATATACCAAACACCCATTGCCTATTTTCAACAGGAATACCATATCCGGTATCAGAAACAAGAATGATTAATTTTTCTTTCTCTAATACAACTTCACATCTCACAATCTTTTTATCGGTATTACGAACTGCTTTTACAGAATTATCCAACAAATTCTGAAAAATATCTCTAAAAAATTGTTTTCTTGTATCCTTCAATGTTATTTTACCAGGCAAAACCAAATCAACCATTATCTGGTTCGAAGTAAAAATAGGAGCATATTCGGAATAGATTTCTCTAATTGTGTCATTTAGTTCAATATCCTCAGGATGAAGATTTGACTGTGAATAGCTCAACATATAATCAATAACACGATTCAAGACCTTGAACTCGCGAAACATCTCTTTGGCATATCTTTTAAACAATTCCTCCTCATCTTGATCTGGAAAGAACATATCAAAATATTCAACTCTATCACGTATTTTATTAAGAGTTGTTCTTACAGCATGAGTTATATGTATTGCATATTCTTGCAACGACATAATACTCATATATATATTCTCCTTACGAGCAAATTCCTCCTCAGCTTCTTTCTTCTCTTTTATTGCAGTTCTGACAGCTTTACCCGTTTTCTTGGCCTGTTCAATAACCGGGGCAAAACTATCTTTCAAATTTGGATTATCACGAGTTATACTTTCTACAGATGAAATAAAATCCAAAATATTCTGCCCCGCAACTTCCAGTGTTCCTTGACTCTCTTTCTTTTTGGCTTTACGACGATACTTTTTGTAGTTCTCTATACAATCAAGCTGTTTTATGATAAAATCTTTCAGTTCTTTGTACTCTTCATTATCAACAAAGTCCTGACGATTGGTTGCATCAATAATTAAAGGGTTTCCTTCCTTTGTTATTTCGACTAATCCAATTATTTCCCTAGAGCTTACCCTATCAAAGATATTCATCCAAATTCGTTTGTCTATACCTAGAATATCTCTTTTCTTATCATCATCGTGCTCATTTTCCGCAAATGGAGTTGTGATGACTCCATCTCTATATATTTTTATACCATCAATTTGGTTATTCGGGAAATCTTTTCTATACTTTCTTCGTGCTGTTTCATCGAAATAATAAACACGCATTCGTATTCCACCAAAAGACTTTAATGGAATTTTATCAATTTCTATATTACCACTAAGTTCATTATATTTGGCAACTTCCTGATAACCTTGAAAAGTATTGTAATCCAAAGTAAAACTTAAAGTTGCAATGTTTACATCATCTATATTTCTTGAGGCTAATGTATCAATATTAAATTCTGGGGCAATAACTCTAATCTTAAAAGGATAACTAAAATCAGCAAAAGGAGAAACAATCTTAGATATTTCAGAAATAAAACGCATAATGTCTCCTTTAGCCCACGCTTCACGAACACCTGTTATCAACAATCTTGTTCCATGCTCACTTATATTGTCAGCATCCGTATATGAATATTTATTCTCAATATCAGTAAACAGCTGTATTTCACCCTTTTCTTTGCTTTTGTCAAAATAAGCATTCCAATCAATTACTACCTCTAACCATTTATCTTCATTAATCTGCTTGGTTCTAATATTTACAATATCACCGAGTTTATCAACAGCAAAACGTCCAATTCCTTTTTCTCCTACACATCTACGTTTTATTGGTTCTGGCGTATATGAATGTTCACGCTTATTTGACGTACCAATAACCATCCATTTATCACGTATATCAACAAAGGACATTCCGATACCATTATCCGCTACGGAAATGAAGGAATCGCTTTGTTTTGAACTCACATTATTGAATGTAATCGTAACATCAGTCGCATTAGCATCATAACAATTCTTTACTAATTCAAATAATGCTGTAACTCTATCCGTGATTAAATCTCGCCCAATTAAGCGAAATGTACTCACGTCAAACCTCCATTTTAATGCGCCATGTTCATTCATAATATTATACTAATGAGTTCTAATATGTAACTTAATACTTTCAGCGATTACCTCACCTAAAACAGGAGGCACCGCATTTCCAATATAACGAGATGCCTTTGTTAAAGAGACATTTTCTTCATCCGCAAAAAATTTATAACCAATAGGAAATGTTTGAAACAAAGCAGCTTCACGAGCAGATATCGCCCTATCTTGTTCTGGATGGGCAAAGCGTCCGTTTCCAAGACCCGTACACTGCGTTGTCATTGTCGGTGCAGGCCTATCCCAACGCATTCTTCCATAAACGCTACCAAAACTTCTTCCTTTCTCCTTTTTATGACAATCTAATTGCAATTCAATAGGCCAATCTTTCCAACCACCACCATAAGGGGTTGCTTGAACTCTTTTCAAATTAATTTCAGTTAGCGCAGAACAACGGTGTAAAGGATCCGAAACAGAGGATTCACCAGCTTTTAATTCAGGCAACATTCCTATTGTATCTAAAACCGTTACATAGTTTTCTTTCTTATTAGTTGGTGGTATTAAATCTATTTCGCCTAGTTTCGATGCAAGAAGCACCAAACGCTTACGAGTTTGTGGAATACCATAATCAGGACAATACACCACCTGGTATTTTACAAAATATCCTTCTTTACTTAATCCATCCACAAAATCTTTCAATACAGGTTTTAGTTTGAATGCCGCAATAGAGGGCACATTCTCCATTGTAACAATATCTGGTTTTACACCTTTTACCAACCTTAAGAATTCATACAACAAATCATACTTTTCAGAATCTTTATTCTTATTTTTAAATGCGTACGATGAAAATGGTTGACAAGGAGCACAACCGGCTAAGACTCTAACAGACTTTTTAGAATATAATGATTTAATTTTATCAGGTGTGACATTTACTATATTTTCGAAGAAGAAGCGTGCATTATTATTAGTTTCGTATGCAAATTTACACGTATCATCAATATCAAAACCTGCAATGATTTCTAATCCTTTTTGCTTCATTCCATAGCTTAAGCCACCAATTCCACAAAACAGGTCTACGACTTCTATACGCGGAAGCCGACCTCTACGCTTATGTTGCAAAATGGGCATTATACTTTTGTTACTAATTAAACTACAAATTTAATAAAGAAATATTATAAATCAATACTTACACTCCATTTTATTTGACAGGTTTATATGAAAAATAGTAAAAAAAGTAGGAAAAATGAGGAAAGGTAAAAAACATTTCCCTTAACTTCGCAAGACAACATCTTTCATAATCCACAGCTATTTCAATATAATCACCTTAATTATTGCCACACGCAATAGTTGATCATATATTATCCATAAACACATTTCTTTGTGTAGCATTAAAATTATTATGACAACTCAGACGTACTACAATGTCATAATTTATCAATCAATAAAGACAATTTGGCAGACAAATAGGATTAGCACAAAAATTGCAAGATGAATAACAATACCATTGGCATTCGCCTTTGCTTAAAATCTGATACATAGGTGTAAAGGCCGTTTAAGCTAAAGACAGCGGACTTCATTCCGTAAAAGAGGAAAATTTATTTTTAATATAAAGTTTATGGCAATTTTTTCAGAAAGAAGCATCCAAAAAGTTTGGTAGAAAGCAACCAACATTTCTGGACAAAACCCAGACATATGGCGTCAAGATCAATGTAAAGCCTGGATTGGAAGAAAATTCTATGGTAACAGGAATAGTGAATATGGATGGGAGATAGATCATATTACACCTATCTATATGGGAGGAGCAGACAATCTCTCCAACCTTCGTCCTTTGCAATGGGAAAACAATGCCTCTTGTCAGGCAGGACGTCTATCTTGCAAAATTACATCATCGGGAGTGCATAACATAGAAGTGTAATCTCAAAAAGTTCTTACTCTTCTAGTATGGCGTCACGATTTCGAACCCTCTTAAAGTTATCGTCTGTTTGACGCTATAACGGAAACTTTTCTTTTACAACCATTCTGAATAATAGGATTTTTATTATCTAATTTTTGTTTAAACCCTGCAATTATTGCATCTAATTTAGTTTGTTTAAGTTTAATCAACCGTATTTGTAATTCTAAAGGTTGGAAAAATCTTGACAGATGCTGTTTGAGATACCACACAGAATTCCCTATGAGCAACAACAACCTGTCGTTCTTTTTCAAGTAGTGCTTCGGTTTCGGGAGTGTAGCCGAGGAACTCAATGCAGCCGCTATTGTAGCCTGTGAGTTTGCAGCGGATACCGGCTTTCTCCAATTTATCCATACGCTTCTGTGCTGTCTTGGCACTGGAGTATGAGAGTGGCCAGAAGTGTTTGTCGCCACTATATCCGTAGGAATCTTCACCGAGTACCATCTTGCCTTGCAGTCGTTGGCTATTGTGGAAACTGAAATAGGCACCTCCTAATGCTTGGCGTATTGCCTTGTGTGCAGCACCTTCGGGGTGCTTGAATACATCAAGTTTCTTACCATTACAATCCAATTTAGACAATTATGTCTTAACAAAACTTCTTGTTGGCGCCTAACCTAATGTAAAGTAGAAATTAGCGCAGAAGCAACCCATCATTGGCTCACTGTCATCGAAGTTATATGAGATCACAAAGTCGCATACATTTTCATCACTTCTTCGGCTCTGTCTGTTAGAGCATCATCACTATCAACATAGTAGCGGTTCACATCGTGGTGGAACACTGCACCTATACCCTTCTCTAATACCTCAAAGTCGGCTTTTACAAGGTAAATGTGGACAGAGTTATTGTTGTTTCTTGATACGGAGAACTTGTATTTTGGAATATTACTGTCCGATATTTATGGTATAATAAAATTAGGACAACTTCCGTTTGAATGAATTCAGTCCTTTTTGATTATCCTTGAGTTGTCACACTTAAAATACAGCCATGAGCAAAAGTACACATTTTATCGGACAGCCAGTGTAGCAATCACCCCAAATGGATGGACAGGCTTCAAATAATCAACTCCACCACAACCCGTTCTCCAACCTGACATCAAGGGGTTGAAGAGCACCGAAAACAGGCTAGAATAAAGGCGGAATAAAGACACAAACGTTATACATACCAATGAAAGCGTACCCTCCAATCTGGTTTACCTCGGTAGCCACTCATAGCTCGTTCATGCTTAAGCCGTCGAGCCTAAGAAGCTGTTTAAATTTATATCTTTAAGTTTTTTATAGGTCAAAAGTGGAATGTTTTTATTATTTTTCGAGGGCGCGTAGCGGGCTACGTAATCGAGAGAAAGAAGAAAACAGGTAATTTTGAACATAAAAAACAACGAAATAACGGTTTCCAATATAAGAATAACCGTCCTGCCGGAATACTTCAGGCGATGTCGGAACACCCTATCCAAAAACAGTCTGTTATACAAATGCAAAATATTTTAGATACAGAAAGAGTATATCCTAGTATTTATGGAAAAGAAAAACTTAATAAGATTATCCTATGTGGTGATTCATTTATCTCAGGTGTGCATCAAGAAATAATGTGTGAATTTGAGAAAAGTGTCTCGCCAACTAGCAAAATGTACTTGAGATTTTCTCGAAATAATGCTAAGGATACTGCTATGGTTACTAACGAGAAACGTTTAAATGACTTAAAATCAAAAAAAATTGATACAAACGTAGATGCAGCATTGCAAGTGTTTTGTGAAACACATAATTTGTGGCCCAAATACGATCAGGCAGATTGTCAATTGTTTGCTCAAAAAATATTTTCAAATATTACTGGAGAAAGCTTTGAGAATGATGATGATTACGATTTTATGTAAGAGTCATCGTTTCTGAATAAAGACTATGGAATTTAAGAAACTTGAAACTATTATAATATGGAAGCGGAAAGACTTTACACAAAACAGCCGTCTCGCACCATTCAGCAGAAGCGTGGTGGCGAAGGCGCATTGGAAATGGTTGACAACCGTCCTGCCGGAATACTTCAGGCGATGTCGGAACAACCTATCCAAAGGGTGGAAGATGATGAGGAGACTTTGCAGGACAAATTTGCACAACCGATCCAACGTATGGAGGATGACGAAGAAGCCGTACAAGGCAAATTTGAGGCTCCTGTTCAGAAAAAGAATCTGACAGGTATGCCGGACAATTTGAAAGCAGGTATAGAGGATTTGTCGGGATTCTCGATGGATGATGTGAGGGTGCATTATGGCTCAAGCAAGCCTGCTGCTGTTCAGGCACACGCCTACACGCAAGGCACTGACATCCATATCGCACCGGGACAGGAACGCCACCTGCCTCACGAAGCTTGGCACGTAGCTCAGCAGATGGCAGGTCGTGTAGAACCTACAACTGAGATTGGCGGTATGCCTGTGAACGACAACGCTGCCCTCGAACACGAGGCTGATGTTATGGGAGCAAGAGCGAATAGTTACTAAAATCTGTAGACTATGAGGGGGCATATTGAGTGGTTTGAAGCGGTACTACACGTGACTATAGGAGTGTATTTTCATCAACAAGGTTTTGAGAAAGCTTCCGTTGGTCAGATACGACCTCCTTCAAGTGAATGGTTGGAGGGGGCGACCAAACATAGCGATATAACATTTGAGGAAAGGGTTATTGTGATGCTTGCCCTGATGCCACATATCAAACCGCAGGCTCTTGATACCTTCTTTCTTCAGAATGGTGCGCTTGATAGGCAATTTACGCAATTCGGGGGTTGGAAAGGGCTGTCTCACGGAGGTTTCTTGCCAACAGGAGAGACTGCGGTATTCATTATCGCAGGCGATGACCCAATCAAGAGGTGTGAAGTAGCGCGAATGTTCCAGCGCGACCATTGGTTCTATACATCGAATATTCTGCGGTTGGAAGGTGCAAACGAGGGAGAACCATTCCTTAGTGGTCAGTTACGAGTGTCTGAAGAGTTCTTGAGTCATGTATTGCTTGATAGGGAATACAAACCTGATTACAGCATCGGTTTTCCGGCCAAACTTATTACCACACCTCTTGAGTGGGAAGATATGGTACTGGACTATCAGACGCACGAAGCACTTGAAGAGATAAATACTTGGATTGAGCATCAACACACTATAATGGAAGACTGGGGCTTGAAACGCATACTCAAGCCAGGCTATCGTGCATTGTTCTATGGACCTCCGGGAACAGGTAAAACACTTGCTGCGACTTTGCTCGGCAAGAAGAACAATATGGATGTCTATCGCGTGGACTTGTCAATGATTGTATCAAAGTACATCGGAGAAACAGAAAAGAATCTTGCCAAGGTCTTTGACCTTGCAGAAAACCGCAACTGGATACTTTTCTTCGATGAAGCGGATGCACTCTTTGGCAAGCGAACATCAACCAACACCTCGAATGACCGCCACGCCAATCAGGAGGTCGCATACCTTCTGCAACGCATCGAGGATTTTCCTGGTACGGTCATTCTTGCCACTAACCTAAAATCCAATATTGATGAAGCATTTTCACGTCGCTTTCAGTCCATCATATACTTCCCGATGCCTTCTGAGGAACAGCGTGCCGAACTCTGGCGCAGTATGCTTCCAAAGGAATGGCTTGGCGATGATGCAGAGGAACTCATTGCTACGGCAACACAGTCTGAACTATCTGGTGGCTCAATAGCGAATGTGGTGAGGAAGTGTGCTGTACAATTGATAAATAAGCCTTTAAATAAGGTCGATAAAAATGTTATATTAACAGCCTTAAACATTGAGAAAAACAATTAATGGATAGATAGTAGGTTTAATTATGTCTTTTTCGACACAATTAAACCTACTTAAAATATTAAGGATTTTACGCAGTCTGCACCTGCTTAGCCAGCCAAGCCTGATGAGCGATGATAACATCCTGACGCTCTTTCTCAAGTAGGGCTTCGGTTTCGGGAGTGTAGCCGAGGAACTCGATGCAGCCGCTATTGTATCCTGTGAGTTTGCAGCGGATACCTGCTTTCTCCAATTTATCCATTCGTTTCTGTGCGGTCTTGGCACTTGAATAAGATAATGGCCAAAAGTATTTGTCGCCACTATGTCCGTAGGAGTCTTCTCCGAGTATCATTTTACCTTGCAATCGCTGGCTGTTGTAGAAACTGAAGTATGCACCGCCCAATGCCTGGCGTATTGCCTTGTGTGAAGCACCTTCGGGGTGCTTGAACACATCAGGCTTCTTACCCTTGCAATCTAATTTCGGCAGTTCTACCTTGTATGGTTTCTTGTAGGTTCCAACTCCCAATGTAAGATAGAAGTTAGTACAGAAGTAGTCGGTCATCGGATCGCTGTCATCGAAGTTATAAGACATCACAAAGTCGTAGACATTCTTCATTACTTCTTTAGCTCTGTCGGTGAGGGTGTCGTCATTGTCAATATGGTAGTGGTTAACATCGTGGTGGAACACTACGCCCTTATCCTTCTTGAACGCCTCGAAATCAGCTTTTACAAGGTTGATATGGATAGAGTTATAGTGGTGCCTTGATACCGAGAACTTATACTTGGGATAGGTCTCCTTCATCCAGTTACGCACCAACTCCACAATCTCAGGAGTGTGCTGTCCTTGATAGTTGCGACCTTTCCAACGATACTCATTATATACGAAGTCGGCATACTCCTTTGCCGATGCTCCTGCATAGTCATTCTCATAACCTGAAGCATTTGCTGATATGGTGGTATCGTTCTTTCAGATCTCGTGGAGCCGTTCAAACTCTACATTGATCTGCTACATCACTTCGGTGCTGCCGCCTTTATCGGGGTGGTTCTTCAATGCCAATCGGCGATACTCCTTCTTGAGTTCTGCCAATGAATGTATATTCTTAAAGTAAGCCATAGTAGTAAATGTTAGTAGGTTAATACCATTGTAAAATACTCCAT
This sequence comes from Bacteroidaceae bacterium, assembly GCA_045576655.1. Lineage (GTDB taxonomy): Bacteria > Bacteroidota > Bacteroidia > Bacteroidales > Bacteroidaceae > RGIG8745. The sequence continues at coordinate 69,649 of JAZNGW010000044.1, read as the reverse complement.
ACACTCGGCCTCGATGCCGAGACCACTGCAAGAGATTTCAATGTCTCTCTCTTGCAGGTCGTTTACCTCTTGCAGCTCTCTGAGGTGGCGTATCTCATCATTCAGATACTCCTTTGCTGTCGCTTCATCGCAGTTACACGAGCCACATATTCTTTCGATGATTTCATTCTCAGCCATAGCAGTAAGCATTAAGATTGTGAATTGTTATAGAGTTCTCGTTTGGGGTATCGTAGTCTTGACCATTCCACCAATCATTACAAGCATCAATAAAGGATTGTGAGCCATCTTCCGATGAAAAGTCTGCTTCACGCAAGCCTGTTATGCTTTCCAATGTGATAAAGTCAAGGTCTTTCCACCAGTCTTGCATACGCTGCTTGTAGTCGCTCTAGGTGCAGAAATTCTTTTGAAAAGCCAAAAGAGTATGTTTTGGCACTTCTCAGAAACTCCTACTAAAAGGAAGACGGATGTAAAGAAAGACATAACATCTGCAAATGAGAGGGACAAAGCTCATTTTAAAAGAGTGAAAAGCCACTGCTGTAACAGACCTCTTATATTTGGCAATAAAGGCAGTTTAGTTTACTCCTATTCTATATATACATTGGACTAAACTAAACCACTAAATTTAATAGCAATTTCAGGTACAATTTCAGCTTCAATTAAAGGCAATTTTACCATGCAATGAAATGCAAATATGCTAAAAATTCTAAAAAAAGTGCGTTTTTGCAGATTTTATTGGTTTCTTTGTAAAAAAGCAGTCCCCTGTCTGTCCCCCCCGAACGAACTTTTGTCCTTCGGTAAAATTTACAATATACTATGTATCAAGTGTTTATAAAGTTATAAATGGGCGTTAAAAAAAACTCTGCATCGAAAAGTAAATATTTTGTATTGACACAAGTAGGAAGTGATGTCCTAAAAGGTTCTCATTTGAACGAAAAAACTTGAAACAGCTATTTTACAAGTGCTATTAAGATTCTTCCGTTTATTTTGCATAAGTCTCATAGCACATATGTTTTAATCCTCTATTTTATGAAATAATCAGGCAGACAAAAATATATTCCAATAAACTTATCGCCTCTACACCACACTTATACATCATTATTTTCTCTAATTGGATTTATCCCCATATCTTTGTACGGAACATTCTGACAAAAAGTGTTTCACAGAACAACTTTAACAAAACTACGTTATAAGTATTGGCTATGAGAAAGATTATAATCATCGATGGCGGTCCACGAAAGAATATGAACACCGCAAAGCTGTTGCAGAGTTTTGCAGAAGGAGCGAAATCTGCGGGTAGTGATATTGAAGTTAAGACCATACGTCTCTATGACCTCGACTATAAGGGTTGCATGTCTTGCATGGCCTGCAAACTAAAAGGCAAGGCATCAAACATCTGCCGTTTCAAGGATGCTCTGACTCCCCTCTTGGAGGAGATTGCCGAGGCTGACGGGCTCGCGCTCGGCTCGCCTATCTATTTCGGCGAGGTGACGGGACTGATGCGTGCCTTCCTGGAGCGTTTGGCGTTCCCGTGGCTCTCGTACAACGACTACAGCCTCACCGCTCCCAAGCGCATGCCTGTGGTTCTTGTCGAAACCATGAACGGCATGCCGGAGCGCAACAACAGCAACCATTTCGGTTCGATGGAGTGGTGCCTCACAACTGCCCTTGGCGAACCTGAGCGTATCATCGGCTATAACACTTGCCAGGTAGCGAAATATGGCAATTACGAACTTGGAAGCTTCTCTGAGGAGGCAAAGCACGCTTGGCGCGATGAACATTGGGAGGAGGACTTGCAAAAGGCATTCGAGGCTGGACGCAAGATGGCTGAACTGTAATCAACAACAAGCAATTAAGTATATCCTTATGAAAAGTTTTGGACAGAAACCGTGGGTACTCCCACAACCGGTGCTGATTATCGGCACATACAACAGCGACGGCACTCCCAATGCCATGAATGCGGCATGGGGCGGCCAATGGGACAGCAAGGAAATCATGATCAGCATGGGGGCGCATGCCACCACGGAGAACCTTGCCCGTTGCGGAGAATTTACGGTAGCCTTCGCCACAAAGGACACGATGGTAGCATCGGACTTTGTAGGTATCGTAAGTGCCAAGAACGACCCTAAAAAGATGCAGAAGACGGGGTGGACTGCCACGAAGGCAGATAACGTGAACGCTCCCGTATTCACCGATTTTCCGATGACCCTGGAGTGCCGCATTCTCCGCAAGATTGACGAGAGCGAAGAGGGTTACTATATTGTGGCAGAGATTGTCAACATCCTTGTTGATGAAGCCTACCTCGGCGAGGACGGCAAACCTGATGTGGAAAAGATGCAGCTCATCACCTATGACCCTGTTCATCACGGCTACATCAGTTTAGGTCAACGTGTCGGCAATGCCTTTGCCGACGGAAAGAAACTGAAATAATGGGGACCAGCTTATTGTGCTATTTGGCAATAGTCAATGTCATCACCTTCATTGTTTATGGCATTGACAAGCTAAAGTCTAAAAAAGGGAAATGGCGCATTCCGGAATCCACCTTGCTCCTACTCGCCATTGTTGGCGGAAGTATTGGAGCATGGTGCGGTGTAAAAATATGGCACCACAAGACCCTGCATAAGAAATTCAAATACGGCATTCCTCTGATTATAGCCATACAAATAACTGCAATTATATACCTATTCAAAGATACAATACAAGCCTATATCTACCCATAAAGTACGATATAGGCTTTATATATTCACATAATTATACAAGTATACAGTGCCATAATAAGTAACGTGAGTTCGGTAAAGGCGCCGACCAACATGTGCATTGGCGCATGAAGGCATTGCAACCACAGAGAGGCAATGAAGATTCCCAAATTCACTTATTGCGGTAAGAATCAGCACTATCGCACTGAAAAGTCCGCTCCACCTCGGTACAAAACCGCCGCCACCGCGCTCCTTAATCCTCTACTCCCCGCTGAAAACTATAAATAAAAGTAATATTTGTATAAATAATAGTTTTATTTATACTTTTCTCCGAGGGGTTGCAAAATACTTAACGCAGTGGCGCAAAATATCCGCCGAGGTGGAGATAATTTTCTACTGCAGTGGTGGTGTTTTCGGGCGCCGTGGGGCTTCGAAGCGCCTATAATTCATTAATGACTTGCTGGAGTTGCTCTAAAAAGCGGGCGCCGTGTCCGCCATCCATCTGCACGTGGTGGAACTGAAACGACACGGGCAATGTGACACTGAACCAATTACGGCGATACCTGCCCCACATGACCATTGGGTTGCAGAACTTGTCGGTGTATTGGTTTACAATGCAGTCGAGTTGCGTCTCTATCATTGCCGATGTCCCCACAATCATACTATCCTCAAGGAAAGAACTCTTGCACTGCATGGCAACCTGTGCTGTCAGTTGGTTGTATTCTCCGGCGAATTGCTCGGTATCTTCGGTGTATGCAATGTCACAAGAATTGATACCACCTTTGCTATTGCGTACAATTACGTTTATGGCAATGCTGTCATATTCGAAGAGCTTGCCTTTTTCGGGCAGGATATAGAACTCTTTTATTTTGCTTGCGGCCTTACCTATACACCAACATAGTAGGGCGTTAAATTTGATACCACGTCTCTTGCTTGCCTTGAGCAATTTGGTTACGTTGAATGTTTTTGTCAATGTAACCATCGGCATGGGAGACGTCATCCAAAGCGAAAAGGCTTCTGCACGTGTAGTCTCTTCAACGTTCACTTCTCTCTTCATATCCTCTCAGATTTTAAATATTGTCCAATTTCCACCCGCCATCGCCATGGTAAATCATCTGCTTGGTCATACCGCCATCGATGCAGATATTCTCGCCCGTTATAAAACCTGCCTTGTCGCTGCAAAGGAACAGCACCATATTGGCTATATCCATTGGATTCCCTACCCTGCCTGCAGGTTGCTGCGTGGCATCGGGACCTTCGTAAACGGTGTAGGCTGTGTCAATCCAACCAGGAGAAACGGAGTTCACCCTTGCTCGTCCCGACAGGCTGACAGCCAATGCGTGAGTGAGTGCGGCAATGCCACCTTTGGCAGCGGTGTAGCTCTCGGTCTGCGGCTGGCTCATGCGGTCGCGCGAGGAGGAGATGTTAATGATGGATGCCCCTTCCGACAAATGAGACATAAAGAGTTTGACCAGATAGAATGGTGCGACGACTCCCACACTCAGGGCATTCTGGAACTCCTCGTAGGAACATTCGTCAATCCCTTTCATCAACGGCAAGGCATTGTTGACGATAACATCCACTTTGCTGTGTTTGCTCAGCACCTCGGCGGCAAAAGTCTCCAACACCTCTTTCTTGGAAATGTCCCCGACGAAATGCTTTCCCTCCTGTTTGTCAATCACATAGACTACGGCTCCCCTACTGCGGAACTCATCGGCGATGCATCGGCCAATACCATTGGCACCACCTGTTAATATGACTACTTTATCTTTGAATGTATCTGTTGCCATAAAGTCTCATTCTTTTAGCTCATTAACATAATTCGTCCTTCGGCTTTGACAAACATCGAGGGATAGCGCCAAATCGCCGCATAAACCTGATTGGACGTAACGAGTTGTCCGTCTTTTCGGATATGCAGCGGAGGGGAGTAAATTCTTTCAGTTCGCAGGCGCCCACTTGCAACGCACCGGTGACACTATTGCGCCCTCTTCCTTCAGTTGTTTCATGGCTTTGTCCACTTCCTTGCGGTCAATGCCACTGAGTTCTGCTATCTTGCCTGCATTCAAAGGTTCGCCTGATGCCTTCATTGTCTCTAAAACTTTGTCTTTAATTTCCATAGATTTAGTTGTTTAGTTATTGCTCTATTCTACATATCACTGATGCAAATATAAGGATTGCTACTCAAAAAGCAACACACCGTGGCGAAAAGTTTTCACCGACTAAGCCTGGCGCCAGAAATTATTAAGCCTGCATTTTATATCTATTAATCAGAAAAAATTGTAACTTTGGGGTCAAAGAACAATCAACAACTAAATCATAATACGATGAACAAAACATTAAAAGGCATTCTCTTTGCCATCATGACGCTCGGAAGCGTTGCAGCTTTTGCGCAGGCCACTCCGACTCACAAGATTGAGCAGACGTTTACAATCCCTGCCCCTAACTACAAGGTGAGCCCTTACACAGGTTTGGACCGCCAGGGATGGATTGACGCAGCCGAGTACTTGCTCGAAGGTGCGTTTACCTATGTGCGCGACATCGACGACCCGATGTATTTCCCTAAACAATTTGAGAAGACTTATCCACGTAACGAGGGCGGTGTCATCACTGCCAAACTTGAAGGATTCTGCCGCACACTCTTCCTTGCGGCTCCGCTCCTCAGAGAAAACCCCGACTTAACTCTCAACGGCATCAAGGTGGCCGACTACTACCGCCACCAGCTCCTTAACCTACTCGACCCTAAGAGTCCGAGCTACGTCAAACCTTTAGGCAAGAACGGAGGTCCGAGCCAGACTCTCGTGGAGTTCGGCGCTTTGGCCATCTCGCTCTCCACTGCAAAGAACGTGCTTTGGGACCCTCTCACTCAGGAGCAGAAGGACAAACTCGCCGCTACAATGCTCAGCTATGGCAACGGACCTACTATCGGCAGCAACTGGATGTTCTTCAACGTGTTCGTGATCAGTTTCTTCAAACAGGAAGGCTATAAGGTTAACGACTGGCGCATGGAAGACTGTCTGAAGAAGCTCCTCGCTCTCTATCGTGGCGAAGGCTGGTATAACGACGCACCTGCCTACGACTACTACAGCATGTGGGCATTCCAGATGTACGGACCAATTTGGGCGCAGACTTACGGCCACTTCTATCCAGAATATGCCGCTCAGTTTATGAAGAACCAGGCCGACCTCATCGACAACTACCCATACATGTTCAATGCCGAGGGCAAGATGAATATGTGGGGACGCAGCATCCCTTACCGCTTCGGCGCTGTAGTGCCTTTGGCTCTCTTAGGCTATCAGACAGACAAGGACATCAACTATGGTTGGATGCGCCGCATAGCGTCATCTACCCTCCTTCAGTTCATCCAGAATCCTAACCTCCTTGAGGACAACGTGCCTACTCTCGGCTTCTACGGTCCGTTCGAGCCTGCTGTACAGATTTACAGTTGCCGAGGCAGCGTTTACTGGTGCGCCAAGGCATTCCTCTCCCTCCTCCTCCCTGCCGACAATCCTTTCTGGACTGCAAAGGAAAACAACGGACCTTGGGACAAGGAGTTCAAGAAGAACAAGGTGTACAACAAGTTCCAGCCAGCCACCAACCTGCTCATCACCGACTATCCTAACGTGGGCGGTTCGGAGATGCGCTCATGGTGCCATGAGACTGTGGCTAAGGACTGGCAGAAGTTCCGCAGTTCGGAAAACTACAACAAACTTGCCTACCACACAGAATTCCCTTGGATGGCAGACGGCAAGAACGGCGAGGTCTCTATGAACTACGCCACAAAGAACGGCAAAGGCCAGTGGGAAGTGCTCCGCCTCTACACATTCAAGAGCTTTGAAGACGGCATCTACCGCCGCGACGCAGTACTGGAAACAAACCTCGACATCAAGTACAACCTTGCCGACATTCCGCTTCCTAACGGCGTACTCCGTGTAGACAAGGTGAGCGTGCCTCAACCTACAGACATCCGTCTTGGCCACTACACATTGTCGGAAACATTCGGCAAGCCAGTCGTAGAGCGCAAGTCAAAGAACGTTCCTGAGGCAACTATCATCAGCAACGGCGAGTACAGCCTTGCAATGGTCAACCTCACAGACTGGGACAAGACCGAAGTGCTCCATCCTGAAGGCATACATCCTGTGACATACAAGTGCGGACTCATCCAGAACGAGAAGCACATACAGAAAGAGGACGTGATGGTCACTCTCATGCTCTGGAAGAAGGGCGACAAGGAATTTAGCAAGAAGGAACTCACTCCTGTCAAGTCGGTCGAGATTGCTGACGACAAGAGCAGCGTGACTGTTACCTTTGCAGACAAGACTGTCAAGACTGTCAAGTTCTGATACCATCTCCATAAGTCAAAGAGTCAGGATCGCTCCTGGCTCTTTTTATTTCCTCAAATCATATGAAAACCATTCTTTCCATAATATTATTGCTGGCGTCATTGGCATCCTATGCACAAGATTGGGATGAAACGCTCTACCGACAAATAGAGCAAAGCATACAGTCGCCACGCATCAACACAAACCGCGAAATCGACATACGCCGCTATGGAGCAAGTCCCGATGCAACCGCCGAGCGCAACCAGAAGGCCATACAGAAGGCAATAGACCGCTGTGCCAAGAAAGGCGGCGGCAGGGTCATCGTTCCTGCCGGCTTGAAGTTCGTCACTGGAGCAATAGAACTGAAGAGCGGAGTTAATCTCCACATTGACGAAGGCGCTGTGCTGGAGTTTGCATTCCAACCGGACCTTTACCCAATAGTGGAAACATCATGGGAAGGGCTCGACTGCTACAACCTGTCACCATGCATCTACGCACTGCGTGCTGACGACATCGCCATAACTGGCAAGGGCACTATTGACGGAGGAGGTTCCAGAGAGACGTGGTGGCCTTGGTGCGGAGCCACAAAATACGGATGGAAAGAAGGAATGACCAGCCAAAAGATTGAGGCACGTCCGCGACTGCTCCGCAATGGCGAAGACGGAGTGCCTATGACCGACGAGAAGGGCAAACCTACAAAGGAGCGCACATTCACCGCCACCGATGGGCTGCGCCCTCAACTCATCGGCCTCAACCAGTGCCACCGCATACTCATCGAGGACGTCACTTTGCTACGCTCGCCGTTCTGGGTCATTCACCCGCTCAAAAGTACCGATGTTATTGTGCGACGCGTACACATCAACAACGACGGGCCTAACGGCGACGGTTGCGACCCTGAATCGTGCGACCGCGTACTAATAGAAGATTGCTATTTCAACACCGGCGACGACTGCATAGCCATAAAGAGCGGACGCAACACCGACGGGCGCCATCGCGACATGCCGAGCCAGAACATCATCATACGCCGTTGCGAAATGAGAAACGGTCACGGCGGAGTAGTAGTCGGTTCGGAAATAAGCGGCGGACTGCGCAACCTGTTTGCCCACGACTGCAAGATGGACTCGCCAAACCTCGACCGCGTGCTGCGCATCAAAACCAATTCGTGCCGAGGAGGAGTGATCGAAAACATCTTCATGCGTGACATCGAGGTGGGACAGTGCCGCGAGGCGGTGCTGCGCATCAACCTCGACTACGAGCACAACGAAATCTGCTGCCGTGGCTACTACCCTACCGTGCGCAATGTGCTCATGGAGAATGTCACATGCCAGAAATCGAAGTATGGAGTGCAAATCATCGGACTCGACGAAGACACATACGTGCATGACATCACCGTACGCAACTGCCGTTTCGACGGAGTGAAGTCGGGCAACAGCATCACGGGAAAAACACGAGACGTAAAGTTTGACCGCTTACAGCTGAACGGTTCTCTTGTGCTTCAGACACCGCCCTACAAGAACTACAGCCAGTGGATGACATATTCCGAAATGAAACGCACGCCGCAGAGCTACATGCTCGACTTTGCCAAGCGCCCGAAGTGGAGCTACGTAATGGGAATCGAGCTTGAGTCAATGCTCGACACCTACCTTCGCTATGGCGACAAACGCATTTGGGACTATTGCCAGGAATACACCGACACGATGATAAACGCAAAGGGCGAAATCCGCGGATTCAAGTACAAGGACTACAACCTCGACAACATACGCACGGGGCATTTCGTAGCACGCATGTATCAGCAAAAACCCGGAGCAAAAAACCTTATCGCCATGCAGACCTTGATGCGACAACTAAAGGAGCAGCCCCGTACCGTCGAAGACGGAGTGTTCTGGCACAAGGCCATATACAGCTACCAAGTATGGCTCGACGGCATCTTTATGGGACTGCCCTACAACGCGCTGACTGCATCAATGCTCTATAGCCCGAAAGAAGCGAAAAAGATTTATGACGATGCGGTAGACCAGGTGAAGACAACCTATCGCCGCACCCTCGACCCACAGACAGGACTGAACCGCCACGCATGGGACGAGACCCACGAAATGTTTTGGGCAGACAAGCAGACCGGCCTGAGCCAACACTGCTGGGGACGTGCGCAAGGATGGTTCACCATGGCACTTGTGGAACTTCTCGATGCCATGCCTAAGGACTATACCCGCCGCGAGGAAATAATCAGCATACTTCACCAGACACTCGATGCCGTTGTCCGCTGGCAGGACAAGCAAACCGGCGTATGGTACCTGGTAATGGACTCGCCCGACCGCGAAGGCAACTACTTTGAATCGACTTGCTCTGCCATGTTCGCCTATTCGCTTCTGAAAGCATACCGCATGGGCTACGTCGGCGATAAATACCGCGATGCTGGCATACGTGCCTACCGAGGCATCATCAACAACTTCATCCGTGTCAACGAAGACAAAACAATATCTCTCACCAACTGCTGCTCCGTGGCGGGACTTGGCCCAGGACTAAGCGAAAAAGTGCTCAAAGCGGCTCCGAAGGTGAAGGAGAACAAGCGCCGTGACGGCTCGTACGAGTACTATTTGTCCGAACCCATACGCGACAACGACGCCAAAGGCATAGGGCCTTTCATTTGGGCTTCGCTCGAAATGGAGCAGTTAGGCTATGACGTAGAGACAACAGCAAGCCCCATTGACCGCAAGGCCTTGCGCCATAGCACCCACAGCACATAGCAGAGCAAGCAAGAAAACATTTATTCTGATAATTGCCATATTAATTGTATTTACTGCAAAAATAAACAAATTTTCGTATATTTGCGCAACTGAGCAACTGAGGAGTATTGGAGGTACCCCTAAACACTACCACCTAAACATTAAACACTAAACATTAATATATATGAACAGAGAACTCGAAATGAATCCGAACAAGCTCGTTGTCTTCCTCGGCAAACCTTGCAAGGAGTTCACAAAGGCGGACATCATCCGCTTCATCCAGGAGAACGGCGTGCGCATGGTCAACTTCATGTACCCCGCAGGCGACGGACGCCTGAAGACACTCAACTTCGTCATCAACAACATGGCATACCTCGACGCCATCCTCACTTGCGGCGAGCGCGTAGACGGCTCAAGCCTCTTCCCGTTCATCGAGGCAGGCAGCAGCGACCTCTATGTCCTGCCACGCTTCAGCACAGCGTTCCTCGATCCGTTTGCCGAAATCCCTACCCTCTCCATGCTCTGCTCCTACTTCAATAAGGACGGCGAACCGCTTGAGAGCTCACCCGAAAACACACTGCGCAAGGCATGCCGCGCATTCAAGGAAGTGACAGGCATGGAGTTCCAGGCAATGGGCGAACTTGAGTACTACGTCATTGCGCCCGACACGGAAATGTTCCCAGCAACCGACCAGAAGGGCTACCACGAGTCGGCACCTTACGCCAAGTTCAACGAGTTCCGCACACAGTGCATGGCATACATCGCTCAGGCTGGCGGACAAATCAAGTACGGCCACTCAGAGGTGGGCAACTTCACCATCGACGGCATGATATACGAGCAGAACGAAATCGAGTTCCTCCCAGTCAATGCAGAAGACGCTGCCGACCAACTCATGATAGCGAAGTGGATCATTCGCAACCTCGCCTACGAACTGGGCTACGACATCACGTTCGCACCAAAGATTACAGCGGGCAAGGCCGGTTCAGGTCTGCACATCCACATGCGCATCGTCAAGGACGGACAGAACCAGATGCTCGACGGCGGAGTACTCTCAGCCACAGCACGCCGCGCCATCGCCGGCATGATGCAGCTCGCACCGTCAATCACCGCATTCGGCAACACAAACCCTACTTCATACTTCCGCCTTGTACCTCACCAGGAAGCGCCAACAAACATCTGCTGGGGCGACCGCAACCGCTCTGTGCTCGTGCGCGTACCGCTCGGATGGGCTGCAAAGAGCGACATGTGCAAGATTGCCAACCCGCTTGAGCAGGAAAGCAACTACGACACAACTCAGAAGCAGACTGTAGAGATGCGCTCGCCAGACGGTTCTGCCGACATCTACCAGCTCATAGCAGGACTCGCAGTAGCATGCCGCCACGGTTTCGAACTCGACAACGCACTCGACATCGCCGAAAAGACATACGTCAACGTCAACATCCATCAGAAGGAGAACGCCGACAAACTCAACTCACTCGCTTGCCTGCCAGACAGTTGCGAAGCGTCAGCCGACTGCATCGAAAAGCAGCGTGCCGTCTTCGAACAGTACAACGTGTTCAGTCCAGCCATGATCGACGGCATCATCAAGAAGCTCCGTTCTTACGGCGACCGCACCCTCCGTGCCGACATCAACGGCAACCAGGAAGAGATGCTCAAACTCGTCAACCAGTACTTCCACTGCGGATAATCACCCTATCCGCCCTACATATAAGCATCCGCAAGGCTAACAAAACAGCTTTGCGGATGTTTTTTTCCACTGACACCCCACAGAAAACTCTATAACGCACTGCGTTTTGTATATAATGCACTGCGTTATGCACATAACGCACTGTGTTTTGTATATAACGCACTGCAATATATAGTTTTCATGCAGGAAATTCGATTTATGCAACGCATCATGAAGAAGTTTTCGGGCAAGCATTCCAAACTTTGCACCGAGCAGACATTTCACAAAAGGAGATAAAAAAAATGGTGCAAAACGGGAAAATAGCCTTTTTTTCTCCTAAATCTTTGAATTTTTCCCTCTATGTTACTATAACTACATGGCCGGTGGTCGCAAACTTACACAGGAAACACTGGATTCTATGTGGACTGATGACGGTCGCACTCTTCGCCAATTTCTGGCGGATGAGGCTGCCAAACTTCAGAAGGAAAGGTGATATTAACAAACAATAAAGGATGGGGAGAGCAGAAATGCCACCATCCTTTTTCATTACATTCTTGTAGTTATAAACAACAAATGCTAACTTTGTCTTGTTTAACAACATAGAAAACAACCGCAATTTATGGAATACGTTTGGATTACTTTAGCTATCGTGTGCGCTGTTGTGGGACTGGTGGGAGCAATAGTTCCGATGCTACCTGGTCCTCCAGTCAGTTACGTTACGCTATGGATGATGTGGCTGTACGACAAAGGAAGCGTGTCGTCTACAAGTCTGTGGGTGATGGGCGTACTGATGGTGGTGGTGAGCGTGATTGACTATATAGCCCCGATATGGATGACAAAACTTGGGGGCGGTTCGAAACTGAGTATGCACGGTGCCACAATCGGTCTGATCATAGGTTTGTTCTGCGGTCCGTGGGGACTGATTCTCGGACCGTTCATCGGAGCGTTAGTAGGCGAACTCCTGACGAAGAAACCGTTTGGGCAGGCACTCAAGGTGGCTTCGCTGTCGTTCGTGGCTTTCATCCTGACCACTGGGATGAAGTTCTTCTACGGCATTGCCGTCATCGTGATGATGGTAATAGGCTTTTGGGATTGACAAGAATATCACTAAAAACAGCATACAATGGCAAAACGCATATTACTGTTAGCGTCAATTTTAATGTTTTTCTGCACTAACGTCACTGCCTCAACTGTATTTAACGTGAAGGACTATGGCGCCAAGGGGGACGGTACGAGCATTGACAGCCACTCCATTAACAAGGCTATAGAAGCCGCGTCAAGCAAAGGTGGCGGAACGGTATATTTTCCTGCAGGGCTGTATCAGTGCCTCTCCATAAGACTGCAGAGCAACATCCGCCTTTATCTCGACCACGGTGCAATAGTGAGGGCTGCCGAGCCTACTGCTGATCACCATTATGACCTTCCAGAGGAAAACACGTCAACATATCAGGACTTTGGGCACAGCCATTGGAAAAACTCCCTCATTTGGGGCATTGGTTTGCATGATGTTACGATAGAAGGATTTGGGCTAATCGACGGAACTGACGGGCTGACTCGCGGACAAAGACTCATGAACGGACATCCTGCCGCCAACAAAGCCATCGCTCTTAAAGAGTGCCGCAACGTGACCATACGCGACATCAGCATGCTACGGTGCGGGCACTTCGCCTTGCTTCTTACCGGTGTGGACAATCTGACTATCGACAATGTGCGTTGCGACACGAACCGCGACGGCTTTGACATAGACTGTTGCTCCAACGTCAGAGTCAGCAACTGCCACGTGAACACTCTAAACGATGATGCCATCGTGCTTAAAAGCTCGTACGCTCTGGGATATGCAAAGGCAACAGAAAATGTCACAATCACCAACTGCCATGTGTTGGGCTACGACATAGGTTCGATGCTTGACGGCACTTACGGAACTACAACCAACACCGCTCCAGACCGCGACGGTCCTACAGGGCGCATAAAGTTCGGAACAGAATCGAACGGCGGATTCCGTAACATAACTATCTCAAACTGCACTTTTGACCGGTGTCGGGGACTGGCGCTTGAAACTGTAGACGGAGGTGTCATCGAGGACATTGCTATCAGCAATATTGTGATGCGTGACATATGCAACTCACCTATCTACGTCCGTCTGGGCAACCGCGCACGCGGTCCCGAAGGAACATCTGTGGGGGCTATAAGACGAGTAATGCTGAGCAACATCAGTGTTAAGAATGCCGATTGCCGCTACGCCTCAATGATATTCGGCATAGAGAACCACATGATAGAAGACGTGGCCTTGAGCAACATACACATACAGTACAAAGGTGGCATAACAATGGATGACGTGGCTGAGCAAAGAGGTGCCAACCCATTTTTCACCAGAGGGAACAACAGACTAAACGAAACGGGGAAACACAGCAACAGCAGTGCCACCGCTGCAACTAAAAACGATGACAAGAGCGATAAGGCACCAAGCTCTTACGATGTGCCACAGATGGAGCAGGGCTATCCCGAACCGTCCTCACACGGCATACTGCCTACGTACGGACTTTTCATCAGCCATGCCAAAAATGTGTCTATAAACAATGTAACATTGGAAACAATAGAACAGGACGGACGTCCTGCAGTGCTGATCATTGATGCAGAAGACGTGCGATTGCACGACATACGCGCCGACAAGCCAGTCGGTTCTCCTCACTTAATTCTCAAAGAGGCAAAGAATATCAAACTGAAGGAATTCTGCGGCTTGAAGGACCGAACAATAGACCTCGTTAGAAGCGAAAAAGCAATAGAGTGACGAGATTTTCCGTTTAAACGTTACTTCTTCCCTTTGTTAATGATATATATGCCGAGAGTTGCAAGAACTGCCGCAACGACATACTTCCAGTAGAAAGGTTCACTGAGGCAGAGGCATGAGGTGAGTGCACCCACTGCAGGGATAAGCGAATTGAAGATTGCCACCTTACCCACGGGGTTGCAACTGAGAAGTTTGTTGTAGAGCGCAAAACCGAGGGTGGAGATACATATAAGAAGCGACAGAATAGTGAGTCCGGACAAGTTAACTACAGGCAAAGCGCCACCTGTAACGAGTCCGGCTGCCACAAGCATGACGCCGCCAATAGCAAGGCTATATCCTGTGCCCACGAATACATCTACTCGGCGACCCAGTCCGCGAGTCATAAGCCCTGCCACAGCCGAGCAAAGCGCATTAAGAATTATCATACCGTCGCCCAAGAACGTGAACTGTCCGCTGCTGCCTCCCCCGACGTTGAGGGCAAGCACTCCAGCAAAACCCACGATACAACCCACTATCTTATTGGTTGTCAAGCGGTCGCTCTTGAAGAACACGCAGGCAAGAAGCACCAGCGAGAAGACGCTCAAGGAATTGAGGATTGCTGCCCGCGCTCCTTCACTATGGGACAGTCCTATGTAGAAGAATGCGTAATGGAGCGAGGTGTTCATCAGGGAGAACAAAAGTATGTAGCTCCAGCCCGCAGTGTTGCAAACCTTAAAACTTCGGCGTGTGGCTGCCGCTATGGCAAGAATTATAAATCCTGAAATGGCAAAACGGATACCAGCGAAGAGCATCTTGCTACCAGTCATCTCCTGCGTGATGGCAAACTCTCCAAAACCGAGTTTGATAAGCGGATAAGCCCATCCCCACGATATTGCCGCCGTGAGAGCAAAGACCACGACCCATACGGGACGCTGGAATATACTTGTTTTTTGTTCTGTCATATCTGTCATGAGTCTTTTTCAGTTGCAAAGTTACTGATATTTTCGGAAGCAGAGCGCACCGCGCCGCTTA
The DNA here is from genome assembly GCA_045576655.1 of Bacteroidaceae bacterium. Lineage (GTDB taxonomy): Bacteria > Bacteroidota > Bacteroidia > Bacteroidales > Bacteroidaceae > RGIG8745. Next base: position 54,449 of record JAZNGW010000044.1, on the reverse strand, counting down.
ATGCTTCACACATTGGCACATATTTCGTATCTTTGCAACTTCGTTGCACAATCAACCAAACTATCTCATGGATTTTATTAATGACATACTGACAGAAGTGAGCGGTTGGGTATGGGGACCGCCCATGCTGCTGCTATTGCTGGGAACACACATATTCCTGACCGTTCGTTTGCGACTGCCTCAAAAGCATCTGCTCATGGCAATACGTCTTTCGCTGAGCAAGGACAAGGGTGCTTCGGGCGAAGTGTCGCAGTTCGGCGCATTAACAACAGCCCTGGCTGCCACTATCGGAACGGGAAACATTGTGGGTGTAGGCACTGCCATCGCCCTGGGAGGTCCGGGAGCAGTGTTCTGGTGCTGGATTACGGGCGTGTTAGGCATTGCCACGAAATACGGCGAGGGACTTCTTGCCGTGAAATATCGCGTAAGTTCAAACGGCAGGATGCTTGGCGGTCCGATGTACGCCATAGAGAACGGACTGGCAAAACCGGCAAAGGGTGCCAAACGTAAGTTCTGGAAATTTATGGCAGTTGCATTTGCCGTCTTTACCGCCATTGCCACATTCGGCATCGGCTCGACGGTTCAGGCCAACGCCATATCAACTATGAGCAGCGAGGTATACGGCATATCACCTATTGTTGTGGGCGGCATAATCACGATTTTTGCGGCAGCCGTCATCATGGGCGGAGTGAAGAGCATAGCCCGTTGCTGCGGAACCTTAGTGCCGCTCATGGCTGGTTTCTACATCCTGGGGTGCATCACCGTCCTCTGCATTAACAGCGGCTATGTGTGGCCCGCGCTGAAACTCATCATGGAGTCGGCATTCAACCCTGAGGCTGCTGGAGGCGGTTTTGCGGGAGCATCAATCATGATTGCTGCCCGCTACGGTATAGCCCGCGGACTATTTTCTAACGAGTCCGGACTGGGTTCCGCCCCAATCGTGGCAGCATCGGCACAGACGAAGAATCCAGTGCGCCAGGCGTTGGTGTCATCAACTGGAACTTTCTGGGACACTGTGGTCATCTGCGCTCTCACGGGCATAACCATCGTTTCGTCCATTCTGGCATATCCTGAGATTAGCGTGAATGACGGGGGCGAACTGACTAAGATGGCGTTCTCGAAGATTCCTTACGTCGGTGAACCGATTTTAGCATTAGGCACACTGACTTTTGCGTTCTCAACGATTCTCGGTTGGGGACTCTACGGAGAGCGCGGACTGGAGTACTTGTCAAACAAGTGGTTCCGCCACCACAAAAGGGGGAAAAACGCTTCGGAAGAATACTACAGAATCAGGCAACGCAACGCTACTAACGCCTACCGTGTGGTATTTCTCATTACGGTCTATCTGGGAGCGGTAGTAAGCCTTGACGTCGTTTGGAACCTCGCCGACATATTCAATGCTCTGATGGCCATACCGAACCTCCTCTGCCTGCTGTTTCTCTCAAACGTCATAGTGGAAGAAACGCGCAAATACCTCTGGAGCGGTAATTTGGACAAGGAGGAAGAGGATATTAAGGGTTAAAGGTTAAGGGTTAAGGGAGGCCTTTTAACTTTCATAGAGCAGCCCCCTCGCCTATCACTTCATGCCGCGAGAAGCAAATATGCGCTCCTTTGCATTGTTGATCTTCTGGAATTTCTCCTCAGCAGCCTTACGGACATCATCGCCAAGAGTGGCCACACGGTCAGGGTGGTGCTTCAGAGCCATCTTGCGATAGGCGGCCTTCACCTCATCGTCTGTGGCTGAAGGGTCAATCTCAAGAACCTTGTAGGCGTCTTCCAAACTTTCACCACCAAGACTGAGCATCGAATCGACTTCTTGGTCAGAAAGTCCCATAGATGATGCCACTTCCTTCAGCGCCTCAATCTCCTCCTTACATACGTTGCCATCGCTCTTAGCTATGGCTGCAAGAAATCCGAGAAGTTGCAGACGCTGCTCATAACTCATATAGTTGCGTATCTGCACGCCGCAGTCGTGAATAGTGTTGCGGAAAGCGTTAGGATTAGCGGCATCCATGCGTTTGCGCTCCTCAAACAAGCGAAGCAGAATCTGGTTGCCTTCTTCAACCGCCGCATCGCCAAAGTTGACACGCAGAAAACGGCGTACGTACTCCATCTCGCTATGCATCACCTTGCCGTCGGCGCGGATGATATAGGATGCCATAACAAGCAACGAAAACATAAAGCTGTTGCGCTGCCCGCGAGCGTCACCGCCGTCATAGCCACCACCTTGCAACGGTTCGGAACCGTCAAAAGTGATATCTTTTGCCTTCTCGAACAGAGATCCGAGAGCATATCCTGCTAATGCGCCGAGCGGTCCGAACGCGATAAATCCAGCCACTCCGCCAATCCATTTACCTAATCCCATAGATGCCTAATCCTCCAAATAATATGTCAAACTTGTAACCACCCTTACGTTCTTGATGTAAGGAGTGTTCTGGTCGCGGTCGCTAATCTCAAACTGCCCCTGTGAGGCTTGCTTAATCTTGCCGAGCTCGCTGTCGGAGTCGACAGCAAACTTCTGGGCAGCGGCACGAGCGTTCTTCGTGGCTTCCTCAATCATTTTCGGCTTAACCGTGTTTAGGTCAGTGTACTCATAGTCGACCCTATATCGATAGTCGCCGTCAACAATCACGATACCCTTGTCCAGCAACTCGCCCTGGCGGTTAATCAGCCGGCGCACGAGATCGACCTTAGCAGTCGAAACCGTTATGACAGACGTCACATTGTAGCGAAACTCCGCATTCTGGTTGGAATAGCGGTCGGTATTAGTATCGTAGACCTCAAGCGGATTTATCGAAATTTCCTCTTCACCGACACCTTCGTTCTTCAGAAACTCCACAATCACATCGTTCGACTTGCTCACCTTGTTGCACAAAGCAAGCAAATCATTGCCAGCCTCCTTGTAAAGGATTGGCCAGGTAACGTGGTTAGCCTTAACCTCCATCTCCGCCAGTCCTCTGACAAAAACAGTGCGTTCGGGCTTAGCAAGATCCTTGATGCCACCGCCGACAAAAAATCCCATTAGCAGGAGACCTACTGCAATAATAAAGGCCTCAGTCCTGTAATTCTTCATATAGCATTTGTCGTTTTGAATACTCTACTCTTTATATTGCAAAAGTAATAAATTGTTCTGTATTATCACCCTCTTTAATGCTATCTTTGCACATAAAAAGCTACCTCCAAGGGCAAAAGCGCACGCACGACAGCCCGCCGGAAAGTCAGAGTGGCCGAAGAGGAAAATCGCAACGACCGCACTGGAAAGTTCACAGCACTGGGGAGAAAAGTATAAATAAAACTTATATTTGTAAGAATAAAACTTATATTTATATAAATACTGATTATATTTGTACAAATAATAGTTTTATTTATACTTTTCAGCGAGGTAGCGACGAATAAGCAGCGGGGCGATGACAAAAAAGCAGCGAGCTACAGACAGTAATGCACACTCGCCCAATCGGGACAACAAGAGCAAGCACACTGAAACACAAAGACATGACCATAACTTTAGCATTCGATTCATTCAAAGGTTCGCTACGCTCCGACGAGGTAGCAGACGCTTTCGAGGAAGGACTCCGCACCGTTCTTCCCGACTGCGAAGTGAGGAAAGCGTATGTTGCCGACGGCGGTGAAGGCACAATGGAAGCGATTGTAAAAAGCCTCAACGGAAGTTTCATCGAAACGACAGTGAGCGACCCGATAGGACGAGCAGTGAAAGCACGCTACGGCATAATAGACAACGGTCAGACCGCTGTAATAGAAATGGCCGTTGCAAGCGGACTGACACTGCTCAAGCCTGAGGAACGCAACCCAATGCACACTACGACCTACGGCACAGGCGAACTCATTGCCGACGCCATTAGCAGGGGATGCAGAAGATTCCTCGTAGGCATAGGCGGCAGCGCCACAAACGACGGCGGAACAGGCATGCTCTCTGCCTTGGGATTCCGTTTCCTCGACAAAGAGAGAAACACGCTGGAAGGATGCGGAGGCACACTTGCAGAGATTGCCTCAATCGACGCATCACAAGCGATGTCCGAACTAAAAGATTGTGAATTTGTCATTGCCTGCGACGTGACCGCCCCACTCTACGGTCCAAACGGAGCAGCCCATGTCTTCGCACCACAGAAAGGGGCAAACAAAGAAATGGTCGCACAATTAGATGCCGGACTACGAAACTTTGCCTCAGCAATATATCAGTTCAACGGAAAAGACGTGGCACACATCCCAGGCGGCGGTGCTGCCGGAGGTATGGGAGCAGGAATGTACGCCCTGCTCAACTCCCGACTTGAGCGGGGCATCGACATGGTGCTCAACGCTATCAGATTTGACGACATAATAACGGGCAGCGACCTCATCGTGACAGGTGAAGGCAGAATAGACCATCAAACCGTAATGGGCAAGGCTCCAAGCGGCATACTACGCAGAGCGTCGGCGCAAGGCATCCCTGTCATTGCCATAGGAGGAAGGGTTGAGTGGTGCGACGAACTCAGGAAAAGCGGTTTTGCCAAGATACTTGAGGCCAGCAACCCCGACATGCCAAAAGAAAAGGCAATGCAGCGAAGCATTGCCTATGAGAATATGAGACGTGCGGGACAACAACTAATAGTTGAGCGAACTTTCAAATCTTGATTTTCACCTTTCAATTCAAATAACCTGTCACTCCCCCACTAACCTGCAGGAGTGATATTTCGCAGATCTTAGTGCTGTACAGCGCTGCGAGCAGGCGTTCCTCTGCATCGAGCAGACTCTTCTGCGCCTCACGCATCTCAATACCCGAAAGGTCGCCAAGCAAGTAGCGTTCGTGAGCGATGTAATAGTTTTCGCGAGCGGAAACAAGATTCTGGCGTTCGAGTGCCAGCAAGTGACGATTATTTTCATATGCCTGCCAGAGGTCACACAGGTCTGCATAAAGCGAAAGTTCCAAATCCTGCTGTTCCAGTTCGGCATTCTCAACCGCCAGACGCGCATTGCGCACCTGGCTTCTGCGCTTACCATCGAAAAGTTTGAAGCCGACAGTCAATCCAAAGTCAGCACCCCACTCCTGGCGACGCTTAGTTGAGCCTATCGCCATTTTGCTCAATGAATAGCCATAGCCAGCACTGAGTTTGACATAAGGATAGTCGCGCGAGCGGATGCTCTTGCGGTCAATCTCAGCAAGCGCATGGTTATGAGCCGCATTGATGAGGGCTGAATTGTGCTGCTGAGTGGCGGTCCAAAGACTGTCGAAGTCAAGGCTACGGTTGACAACAATGGCTGAATCCTTAACCAAGAGCCAATCGCCGATATTGCTGTCAGCCATCAGACGGCGCAGACGTATGCGCGACGAAGCCAGAGTCTCATTCTGCTTCAGACTTTGCGCACTGTCAGCATTAAAGTCTACTTGGGCCTGCTGAAGGTCAAGGCGAGAATTATTACCGATGATGTATCGTTCCTGAACTATGCGCAGGCGCTCCTTGGAAAGACGCACGGCATAGTTAAGATTTCGGCGCCGAATAAGCTGCTGCACGAAATTGTAGTACTCGGCGGTAAGCTCGGCGATATAATCCTCGACGGCAATACGCGTCTGAGTGTCGCTCTGAAGTTTCAGTTCGCGAAGACGCTTATAATCCGCCTGCATCTTGAAACCGTCAAACACCATCCATTCGGCGTTGATACCTGCCGAAAAAGTATGGTCAAGGAAGTTACGGTCGTCGGTAGTAACTCCCTCGCGCGAAGTCGTACTTCTGTTATTAAGAGAACCGCTATAACCGGCAGAAGCCGAAAGTGTAGGCAGCTGCCCCGCATTGGCACGGTTAGCATTATTATCTGCCATCTGCTGCTCATTGCGCACGATTCGCAACGAATAGTTATTCTCCAAGCCTTTCTCAAGGCATTGGCGCAACGTCAGTTCCTGCGACAGCACCGCATGATTTGACGCAACTGCAAAAACCACAAAAGCGGATATTAGTTTCTTTATCGATTGCTTCATAGACTTACTCTAACTTTCAACTTTAAACTTTCAGCCTTCAACCTTCTTGCTTATATCAGTAGATACAAACGAGTATATAGCCGGAACGATGTACATTGTCAGCAACGTCGATATGAGCATACCGCCCACGACGGCAGTACCCATCGCAATACGTCCGTTGCAACCCTCGCCTGTGGCAAACATCAGCGGCAGGAGTCCGAGAACGGTTGAAGCACTCGTCATAAGGATAGGACGCAAGCGCTGCACAGAAGCCTCGCTAATGGCAGCCATCTTGCTCACTCCCGCCTTCTGCTTCTGATTGGCAAACTCAACAATCAAGATACCATTCTTAGCCACAAGGCCGATGAGCATTATTATACCGATCTGACTGTAAATATTCATTGTCTGCCCCCCGACAGTCATAAATACCAGCGCACCACAGATGGCCAGCGGCACTGTGAGCATTATGACAAACGGGTCCTTGAAACTCTCGAACTGCGCTGCAAGAATGAGATAGATAAGCACGAGCGCCAACAAGAATGCGAATATCAGACTTGACGAACTTTCACGGAATTCCTTTGAGTCACCGGCCAGGGCAGTACGGAACGTATCATCAAGAACCTCCTTTGCTATCTTATCCATCTCGTCAAGCCCCTCGCCTATAGTCTTTCCCTCTGCGAGTCCGGCAGACACCGTTGCCGACACGAATCGGTTGTAACGATAGAGCTTAGGCGGAGCAATGCCTTCAATGAGGTCAACGAGGTTTTCCATCTGAATCATCTCGCCGCTGTTGCTTCGCATGTATATCGACTTCAATGTGGCAGGCGTGTTGCGTTGCTGGCGATTGATTTCGCCGACAATCTCATACTGCTTACCGTTGAGGTAGAGATAACCCATGCGCTGGCCGCTGAGGCCGTACTGAAGAGTCTGCGCTATATCTCTTGTATTTACGCCCATCGTGTTGGATTTCTCACGATTGATTTCGATACGCACTTCCGGTTTGCTGAATTTAAGGTCAACATCCGCCATCTGGAAAGTAGGGTTATCGTGGACTTTCGCCATGAACTCAGGGAGCACTTCCTGAAGTTTCTCTATATTAGTTGCCTGAAGCACATACTGAATAGGCATCGAACCGCGACGTCCTCCGAACGTTGACTGTTGCTGAACGAAAGCACGTGCTTCGGTCTTCTTCTGCACAGCCTTGGAGAGTTTCTCTGCAACCTCCATCTGTGAATAGTCACGTTCTTTCAAGTCCTTCAAGGTAATCTGCACGTTACCGCCACCGTTCGACACACGCGCTGTGATGAATGCGGCGTCTGGCATAATAGAGTCGGCAATACGATTGACGTCCTCTGTGTAATCACGCATATACTCATAAGTAACGCCTTCTGGTCCCATAGTGCGGATGGTTATCTGCGAGCGGTCCTCAAGCGGAGCCATCTCAGAAGGTATGGATGTCCACATCCAGCCACAAAGTCCAAGAGCCACAACCATTATGACTATGGCTATATATCTGTACCGCAAAAAAGCCATCAGACTCTTGCGATAGTAATTGTTCATGCCCTCAAAGAAAGGTTCTGTTTTACGATAGAACCACTTCTGTTCCTTACGGCGCACAAGTATCTTTGTGGCAAGCATCGGAGTGAAGGTTAGAGCAGCAAACGTCGAGATTATCACGCATCCAGCCACCACAAAACTGAACTCTCGGAACAGGCGGCCAGTCGTTCCCTCCATAAATATGATAGGGAAGAACACTGCAAGCAGAGTAATCGACGTGGATATTACGGCAAAGAATATTTCCTTGGCTCCCTCTATTCCGGCTGCCATAGGCCGCATTCCTCGTTCTATTCGGATGTATATGTTTTCCGTCATAACAATGGCGTCGTCTACCACCAATCCCACCGAGAGCACGATGGCCAGCATGGAAAGCACGTTGATGGAGAAACCGCAAATATACATCATGAAGAAAGCTCCAATCAACGAAACTGGTATAACGATACAAGGCACAAGGGTGACGCGCCAGTCACGCAGGAACAAGAAGATGATGATAATAACGAGCACGAAAGCCTCGTAGACGGTAGTCTTAACTTCATTGATGGAAGCGCGAATGAACCTCGTATTGTCAAAACCATAACTGTATTTCACATCCTCCGGAAGGTCCTTCTGCATACGCTCCATACGATCATACACGGCCTCGGCAATGTTGATGTGGTTTGCTCCAGGCTGCGGAACGACAACGACTCCTACCATAGGCACACCGTTCATCTTCATATAGCTCTTCAAGTCGCGCGGACTGAGTTCGGCGCGACCTATGTCGCTAAAACGGACTATTCGGCCTTCGCTCTCCTTTATGACTATATTGTTGAACTCCTCCGTGGTGTGCATCAGTCCGAGAGTACGGATGGCAAGTTCGGTATTGTCGCCTTCGATACTGCCTGAAGGGAGTTCCACATTCTCTTTGTCAAGAACATTCTTAACGTCCATAGGGGTCACTCCGTAGCCCGACATCTTCACCGGATCAAGCCACAGACGCATACAATAGCGTTTCTCTCCCCAAATGGACACGCTGCTCACCTCCGGAATCGTCTGCAACTGTTCCTTCACGGTCAAATCGGCTATCTCACTAAGTTCGAGCAACGAGCGTTTCTCACTCTGCAAAGCCACCATGAGGATTGGCATCGCATCGGCATCTGCCTTTGATACTGTAGGCGGGTCACAGTCGCGAGGAAGGAAACGCTGAGCACGCGACACCTTGTCGCGCACGTCGTTTGCCGCAGTCTCAAGGTCGACCGACAATTCAAACTCTACTGTGATACGGCTGCTACCTTGCTGGCTCACACTCGTGAGCGAACGGATACCAGGAATACCGTTGATATTCTGTTCCAACGGTTCCGTTATCTGATTCTCAATGACATCGGCATTCGCACCTGGATAGGAACAAGAAACGGAAATTATCGGATTGTCGACCGACGGATATTCTCGCACTCCAAGGCTCATATATCCTATTGCACCGAAAAGAAGGATAATGAGCGTCAGCACCGTTGCAAGAACTGGCCGGCGTATGCTAAGTTCTGATATATTCATAGTTATATGGATTATTCTACTGCGTCAAGCACAACTTTCTGACCTACGCGCAACTGCATCGTTCCGGTAGTAATGACAGTATCGCCCACCGAGAGTCCACGCAGTACCTGCACATACTTCTCCGTGCGCAATCCTTTGGTTATCTCTACTGGCTCGGCTATCCCATTACGATACACGAACACCTTGTCAATTCCCATTTCAGAGATGACAGCCTGACTCGGAACAGCAATAGTTTTGTCAAATTCCTGAGTGGTCAGACTTACGCTGACATATCGTCCTGGGACGAGCTTGCCATCGGCATTGTCGTAAAGAGCGCGCACCGTATATGTACGGGTGTCGCTATCGACATGCGAGTCTGTAGCGTAAAGTTTTGCACTGCGTTCCTCGAGGTCGCCTTCGACCGTGAATTTCAGGTCGTTTCCTGCCTTGAGCATTCCTGCATAGCGTTCAGGCACAGAAAACTCAATCTTCAACGGATTGGTCTTGGTTAGCTTTGCTATTGTTGTGGTAGGCGACGCAAATGTACCTTGGCTTACTTCACGAAGTCCAAGAACGCCGTCAAACGGCGCACGCAGTTCCGTCTGCGCAATCTTTGCCTTGACCATATCTATCTCAGCCTTCAACGTGGCGAGATTGGTCTGTGCCTCCTGAAATGCTTCCTGGCTCACCGCCTCCTTCTCAAGCAAAGCGTTCTGACGGAACATTCGGTCCTGGTAGAGTTTCAGTTGCGCCTCCAGACGGCGGAGTTCAGCCTGCAGAGGTGCATCGTTTATCTTAGCAAGGAGTTCGCCCTTGCTCACACGGGCACCTTCGCGGAAATAGATTGCGGTAATCTTGCCCGAAGCCTCGAACGACAAGTCCACTTGCTCATCGGGAATGATGCTTCCGCTCACGAAAAGTGCGTCAGAAAGCGTCTCCTCCTTCAAAGTCACAGCCCTGACATTCAGTTCTCTGCTGCCACGTGGTCCTGTCTTTTTTGCAGGAACCTCTTTCAAGTCTTCATTTACCTGAGGTACAAAAGTGTTTATGCCTATTATGGTCAAGCCTACGGCTATACCTCCTACGATACCCCACTTCACAAATTTATTCATAGTACTATGGTTTGTTCGTCTTTAGCTTTGTCTGTTTCAATCAATTGAGAAGATTCAGAACATTCGGAAATTTCGGAATCCTCAGAGTTTTCAGAAGATACGGAAGATTCTGAAACTGCAACTTCTGCCTCTGCCATCATTATCTCATCCGCTTTCAGGTGATGGCGCATCTTGATGTGAGCAATGATGTTCATGCCTATGCACAACCCCAAGAATGCCATAACAGCCATGATTATCAGGGCTGGATGCAGGTGCGGAAGTGACATGAGCAGGAAGTCAAAAGTTCCATGCAACACTATTGGGACTGCCACCATGAGGAAAAGATTAAGTCCATGGTGATTTTTTTTGTCAAAATGGGCCAGAGAGTAGTAATAGCCCATAAATACTGCATAACAGAAATGACCTGGAACGGAGAAGAGGGCGCGGATAGCACCAACCATTTCCCAAGTCTCCTCGTTCTCTAATAAGTATAAGATATTCTCAAATCCGGCAAAACCCATACCTACAGCCACAGCATAGACTATTCCGTCCATGCGTTCATCGAAATATGGATTTTTATTCAGCAACAGATAGAGCATCAGCAACTTTGCCAGTTCTTCAGGTATTGCTGCAACAAAGAACGCCCCATAAATAGCGCCCCAAAATGTCTCTGCATAGTCCAACACAGGCAATATTTCTGCCAGCGCAGAAAACGGTGTGGCAAAAGCAATTGCAACCAAAGCAGATCCAATACCATAGCGCACGCCTTTCCACACCTGCGGAATAGGTTCACGCTTGTTTTTGTCGCGAAACACTATGTAGACTACAATCACCAAAGCAGGCAATACGGCTGCAAGTGCTATCAGAAGGTCTTTCATTGAGTTTTAGAGTTATGAGGTTTCTGTCAAAAACGTGAAGAACTAAGTCTTCTTGAAATCCGCTCCCGACGGGCTTTGGAACACCCGCAGTCCGAACTTAGGCAAAGCGGCAATTATATAGTCGAATATATCGGCTTGGTCTGTTTCGTGTTTAGCCCATTCCTTGCTGGCTGTGAAGAAATAGAGTTCGATAGGCAAACCGTGTTCTGTAGGCTGCAGCTGACGCACCATGAGGGTCATGTCTGCATTGACCGTAGGCAGAGCGCCGAGATAGCGCAGTAGATAACGGCGAAACACCGTGCTGTTTGCCACTTCCGCCTGCATTTCCTCATCGCTAACAAGCCCCTCTTTCCTGTACTTGCGCAGTTCGTCGGGAGTGCAGAAACGCACACTGTTCATATCGAGCCTCAGATGGCGCTTCACACGGCGTCCCTGGCTGTCGGCCTCCATGCCGCGCCAGTTCTGGAACGACTCGCTCACAAGTGTGTAAGGCGGGATTGTGTATATTGTCGTGTCCCAGTTGCGCACTTTCACAGTCGTCAGGTTTACCTCCTCCACACGTCCGTCCACACCGTGCTTAGGCATAGCTATCCAGTCGCCCTTGCGCAGCATGTCGTTGGCAGACAGCTGCACGCCTGAAACCAGTCCCACAATCGTGTCCTTGAAGACGAGCATCAGCACCGTCGCTGCCGCTCCGAGCCCGACAAGCAAATCAACTGGCGACTTGCCGAACAAGACGCTGAACACAAGAATTACTCCGACACTGATGACTATCACCTGAATCATCTGGAACACGCCCTTCATCGGACGGTTTCGGTCGCCCCCGCTATTCTCCGATATGAGATAGAGCGAACGAACAAGGCTCAGCAGAAATCTGAGTATGGCTATTATGAGATAAATCTCCGTCACCTTAGTGAGGACAGAGAATATCAGAGGTTTGTCAAAGAATGTCAGAGGCAGCAAACTGTTTATCACCGATGCAGGCACAATGTGGCACAGGCGTCCTATCACAACTTCGCTGAAAAGGATGTCGTCCCAAGCCGCCTTAGTCTTGCCTACCACCTTCTTAACGGCAGGAATAACAATCTTGCGGCACAGCAAATCCAAGAGCCACGAAAACAGCAGAATCAGGATTATGGCAATAGGCTTTGCTAATGCCGACCACTCGCCTAAGAGAGAGTGAAATTCCTTAAACAAAAGCTCCACATATTCGTTCATCATGCCTTGCCCTCCTGCTCTTCCCTTTTAGCCTTAAGTCGCTCCGCCTTCATCTTCTCCTCATACGCATCGTAAGCATTGACAATGCGGGTGACGAGGCGGTGGCGCACAATGTCCTGCTCGCTCATAGTGATGAAACTGATGCCCTTCACCTTGCCAAGCACAGTGAAAGCCTCAGCCAATCCCGAACGCACCGAGCGCGGCAGGTCGATCTGAGTCATGTCGCCCGTGACAATCATCTTCGTGTTATGCCCCATACGGGTGAGGAACATCTTCATCTGCTGAGTGGTGGTGTTCTGCGCCTCATCAAGTATGACCACCGCATCGTTAAGCGTACGGCCTCGCATAAACGCCAGCGGCGCAATCTGGATGACATTCTGCTCCATGTACTCCTGAAGCTTCTGAGCAGGAATCATGTCCTGCAAAGCATCATAGAGCGGCTGCAAATACGGGTCTATCTTCTCCTTCATGTCGCCAGGAAGGAATCCAAGTTTCTCGCCAGCCTCAACAGCCGGACGGCTGAGTATGATTTTCCTTATCTCCTTGTTTTTCAGCGCACGCACAGCCAGAGCGATGCTCACATAAGTCTTGCCCGAACCGGCTGGTCCGACAGCAAAAATCATGTCATCCTTCTCGTAAGCCTCAACCAGAGCCTTCTGATTGTCACTGCGCGGAGTGATGGGTTTGCCCGTCACACTGTAGCAGATAGCGCTTGAGCAAGACTCGTCGTTGCCAATCCTGTCGCCCTTCACGATGCGCAAGATAGCCTCCTCGCTCAGCGAATTATATTTGGCGCAATGCGCCTGCATCTGCTCCACGTTCTCCTCAAACGCACACATCTCCTCCTCGTCGCCAAGCACCTTGATGATGTTGCCGCGCGCCACAATCCTCAACTTTGGATAAAGAGCCTTTATCATCTGCAGGTGAATGTTGTTCACACCGTAGAATGTAAGCAAATCTATATCCTCTAATACTATATGTTTCTCTATCATTCGTTCAAATATCCATCGGGCACCACGCCCATGCTTTAAAAAAACTACTCACCAAACATCGCTCCGAGCACCTCGGCAAGCACAGCCTCCCTCAAGTCGCCATAAGGATAAAGGTCGGCATAAGAATACTCGTCAACTTCGACCATAGGCACATGCCCTCCGGCATAGTCGTAACTGCCATTGCAGTCAGCCACATAGGCGGTGGCAAGCTGAAGAGTGACATCACCGCTTGCCGACTCTACAGGGTGAAGCAGCACGTTCTGCCCGGCAGTTTTAGTACCGAAAGTCAGCACATTCTCCTCGCCAAGCACACCTTTAAGCCCCTGCACCAGCCACTCGGCAGCCCCCTGAGTGTAACTGCTCGTAATGACATAAACCCTCTCGAGAGCGAGTGCATTTGCAGCAACCCTTTCGTCAACAAAAATCTGTTCGTTCATATCGCTCTTGCTCTCCTTCCAAAAGGTCTGCAACAGAGGCGCATCCTTAGCGCCAACAATATATGTTGCCAAACGACGCACCATATCCATCTCGCCATAATTGCACAGACGCAGGTCAAGGACCATAGCATCGACCGCCTCCGACTTCATTCGCACCATATCATCGTCAAGCGCCACACGATACTCACCCGCAGCACTTCCCTTCTCGTAAGCGCTTGCCACAAGACGGTTGCACATCAGATAGCCCACCTTGTAACCACCGAAGTCATAGACACTATCGAGCGGAAACGCCTTATCCTCCACATACTCCGAAGCAGGAAGTTCAAGCGTGTCCGCCTCGCTCCAGAAAAACATCTGCTCCTCCAGACTGTAGTTAAGCGTAGTGCGCACCAACGTACGCGCCAAACCGCCTTTCAAATCAGTCATATTCGACGACGACACCTTTTGTCCGTTTATATGAGTTATGAAATCATTCCTCACCAAACCGCAACGTTCAGCAGGAGAATCAGGATAAACAGTCTTCACACGCACATACTGGCGGCTCGTATTACCCGTAGGGTCAGTAATCATATTCACATCCAGCCCGTACGACGTCAAGTGGTCAAACAACCCTCTCGGATGATAATCCTTCGCGAGCGAATCCACCTCGCTATAGCTCCACTTATCAGCAGAATGAATCTTTGAAGTCAGTTTCTTCAGAAAACTCTCGCTGCCAGCAAAATAATCCTTCCATCCGAGTTCCGGCATAGAGTCAGCCCACAGATACCATTCCTGCACAGCCGTCTCCACCCATCTTGCCTCAGACGTCTTTTCCTCATATTGATAAGTCCTGTCCTCTCCACAACTCGCAAGCCCCCAAAAGGCGCAAACAGCAATAAGGACAGACAACGTATTCTTTCTCAAATTCATAATATGCAATTTAATCCACAAAGATAATGATTAATTGTCAATAATTCAACTTTCATAAACAGAAGGAGCAAAGCACCCTAATAGCCCTAAACTCAAAGACCTTAATGTTCCTAATAACCCTAACGACCCTAATGACCTTAAAGACCCCAATGACCTTAAAGACCCTAATGGCACTAATGACCTTAAAGACCCCAATGACCTTAATGACCCAATGACCTAAAGACCTTACCCTCCTTAAAAGTTACAAACACAGACTAAGTTCGTACAAACTCAGACTAAATACGTACAAACTTAGACTGAGTTTATACAGACTCAGCCTAAGTACGAAGTTTCCAGCCCGACATTTCATCATCGCATCCAGCCCCAAACTCCCTAAAGACCCCAATAACCTTAATGCCCCTAAAGACCTTAAAGCCCCCAGAACCTCAAAACCTCGAAAACAAAAAAGGGACCGCATCAGATACTGATGCAGCCCCCAATTATATTATACCCCAAAGAGACTATCTCTTACGAAGAGGGAGATACCACTGCTCGTTAGAAAGGCGACCGAGAACATCAGCGTCAACAGTGCCCTCTTTTCCTGCACGCTCAGCGATACGCTCAGCCAAGAAGTTTGGCTTGCCGTTGTACTTAGAGTAACGCATGAGATCGTAGAAACGGTGACCTTCGAACATAAGTTCGAGCGCCATTTCCTCAAGGATAAGACTGTCGACCTTCTCCATACGTGAAGGCTGGAGAGCAGTGTAGTTATGCTCGTCAACCTCAGCACGGTTAGCCAAGTAAGCGAGAGTATCCTCTGCTGTTGCACCTTCTTCAGAAAGTTTCAGAGCAAGAGCCTCATCGTAAGCCATGAGTTCTACGCTTGCAGAGTCGGCAGGGAGATAGTAAGTAGCGTTTGCATAAGAGTCACCACTACCACGGCTATGTATACCGATCTGAACACCGTATGCAGAACTAATGAATACTGTTCCACCAGAAATCGGAACATCGATATAAGCCAAAGACACAACTCTGTTAGGGTTCCATGTTGTGAAGTCGCCTGTAAATCCGCGAGAAGTAAGCGCAGAAAGACGAGCATATTCATTCTTAGAAACGATAGTAGTGTCCTGGAGAGCATCTTCTGTCAAACCATACTTCAACACAGCAAATGCTGTTTCAGGGAAACCAGCACGGTTGAGCGCCTCAGCCATGTGAAGGTATACAGTTCCAAGGCGGAGCAACGTAACTGACTCCAAACGCATATCAGCAGAAGTGTTAGTAATAGACGAACCAGTAGAATATTTAGCAATGCTCTGACGCTCCTTGCTGTATTCACCGTGATACTTGTCGTTATAGCTCATTTCTGTAAGCACTGAGTAAAGACGCAAGTCACCAACTTTAAGTTCTTCATTATTGAACTGGCTCTTATCCTTTGGAGCATACAACGTGTCATCAATCAATGTACCAGGGTTGAGGTAGCAATAAGTCTGAGCCTGCGAAATCTCGCGAATACGCTCTGACGGACTGATTGCAACATAGTAGTTGTTCTTATGCTGAGAGTTAAACAATGCAGCGAGATCTGTATAAGTACCGAAATACTCCACTGTATCCATCGGAATTGCTGTAAGAGTTTCAGCATTAGACAAAGAGAAGAATGAGGTATAGAAAGATGCAACAGAGTTGAAATTCGGATCATTCCAATTTGCAGATTCCATTGTTGTAGTCTTCCTCATCTCCTCATTAGTAAATGCGAGGTAGTCATGATAATAGCGTGCAGCCTCTTCAAAGTCCATACGGTTCTGTGTGAACGAACCGCGCCAAAGATAAAGCTCACCCAGCATAACGCGCACAGGGAAGAAGCACTTATCCAAAGGCACTTTATTGAACTCTGCTGAATAAGTATGGCGGAGCTCGTCGTTCTTAGAAAGTTCACCATACTCCTTGAGGTCTTCGATGAGATAATCGCAAATACCCACCATATCTCGTCTCTCACCTGAAGCAACAGCCTGCTCTGCCGCATCAGCAGTCAGAATAGGAGTCGTAACGAAAGGCACCTCGCCATAAATCTTGGCAAGCTCAAGGTATGCCCAAGCACGATAGCACTTGACTGCGATGATTTCCCTCAAGAACTTACGCTCGCCATTTGATATTTGATCGCCATCGACATAAGCGAGATAAATGTTACAAGAGTTGATGACATCGTAATAGTCGGTAGGATTATTATAGGCATTAGTCTCACTGACATTGTTGGCAGCAAGTTCCTTAAGATCCAAAGACGCGCTCGCATTGACATTCACGAGATCGGCACGCACCTCACCGAGGAGCACGGTGCGGTCAACGAGCTTCTGCATCTTCTTCACAATACCCATCACCTGATAAACAGTATCCTGTGGAGTAAGGTTAGTTTCAACCATGTTGTTCTCTGGTTCAAACATGTCCTCGCAGGATGTTGTGGCTGCTCCTATTCCCAAAAGGAGCAGTCCTGACAGTATTATTGATTTTGCTTTCATAAATATTCTATAATAGTTTTTCAAGTTACAAGTAATATTAGAGGTTAACCTTCACACCGAGAGTAACGCTACGTCCTGGAGTCAAGAAACCTGCATCGATACCCTGCATGAGAATACCGTTTCCGCAGTAAACCTCAGGATCGCTTCCGAGGTAGCGTGAAAGAGTGAAGAGGTTATTTCCTGCAGCCCAAACAGTGATACCCTGGATGTACTCGTTCTGAATAGGAATCTTATAGCTTACTGTAACGTTCTTCAACTTAAGGTAAGAACCGTCCTCAATCCAGCGGTCAGAGAAACGACCGTTGCCCATAGGGTCGCCGTAAGTAGCCTTAGGCACATCTGTGTTCTGACCTTCCACACTCCAGCGGCGGTTTACAGCTGTAGTCTGGTTCATGAATGCAGAACCTTTTTCGAGCATATAACGCTGGAAGTTGTAGATGTCGTTTCCTATGCTATAGTTGAAGTTTGCAGAAACTGACCAACGCTTACCGAAGTAGAAGTTTGCGAAGATGTTACCATAGATATCAGGATTAGGATCACCGATAACGAAGCGGTCAGCATCATTGATTTCGCCGTTGCCGTCCTTATCCACAAAGTTCATGTCACCAGCCTCGAAGTAAGTCTTCTTACCTGTGTTGTCCATGATATATTTGCCTGAAGCAACAGCATCCTCTGTTTTAGCGAATACGCCGTCTGTCTTGTAACCGTAGAACATACCTGCAGCCTGACCTACGCGAGTAAGGATTGTACCGTCGTACATGCTTGTAGTAAATTCTGTAGCACCTTCTGGCAATTTAGTAATTTCGTTCTTGTAGTGGCCTACGCTACCGCCGAGTTCCATCTTGAACTTACGAGCATTGACAACCTTTGCGTTGAAGGCTACGTCAAATCCTTCGTTCTTCAACTCTCCGTCGTTTGTCCAGTAGTCGCTCAGACCTGCTACGTATGCCAACGTACCTAGAGTTACGAGGTTAGACGTCTTTGAACGGAAGTAGTTGAAACGAACATTGAGACGGTTGCCGAAGAAGTTTCCTTCAAGACCAGCGTTGAAGCGGTTAGTTGTCTCCCAGCGAAGTTTCGTATTACCGATACCAGCAAGTCCGATACCTGTAAATCCTTGCTTGAGCATATCGTTGGCAGCCATATAGGTGATAGTTGCGTTGTTGTCGAGAGCATCATTACCTACAGACTCGAAGCCTGCGCTGAGTTTCAAATAGTCTACACCTCTCAGCTTGAACCATTTCTCATTAGAGATAACCCATGCAGCCTGAACTGAAGGGAAGAATCCCCATGCCACACCAAACATTTTCAAACCGGCATCAGTATCCTTACCGAAGCGTGAAGATGTCTCCATAGACATTGTTGCCTGCAAGTAGTACTTCTCCTTGTAGTTGTAGTCAACATTTGCATAGTAAGAGAGCGAAGTCCACATGTCATCGATACCATCTGAAGTCTTAAACGCAAGTGAGCCACCAAGGTTTGGAGTCTTGTCGTTACCTGAGTTGTAACCAAGAAGGTCGGAAGTAGTGTATGAGTCGTGCATATAGCGCACACCTCCAAAGATGTCAAGGCGGTGAGCTCCAAGAGGGAGTTTCCAATCAAAGCGAGTGTCGCTCGTCACAGCATTGTGTTTAGTGTAAAGCACCTGTTTTGTGTTCTGGATCTGACCCTTGCCGTCAATTGTATAATTCGGCATACCAACGAGAGGCGTATAGTATGTCTCGTCGTAGCTCTGAACTGAGTAGCCGAAAGTCTCTGTCAAGGCGAAATTCTTTGACACCTGCCACTTTGGAGCAATAACAAGGTTCACGAAGGTATTGTCCATGTAGTTCTTGTTCTTGGCATCACCATTCTCAAGAATTGCAGCTGGGTTTGCCAAAGACCCCTTAGTGCCGAGCACCTCATCAAGATAATCATCGCCGTCAGCAAGGAATGAAGAGATCTCGCCACGAGCGTCAAAGTCATAAGGACTAAGGAATGGAGACTTTATGAGTCCCAATACAGAAGGCGAAGCAATAGGTGAAGATGCGTAGTCTGAATTCCAACCGGCATCACGCATATTGCGAGTGATGTTTGTGTAAGACGCATCGAAGCGAGTGCTGAAATTATCGCTCAAAAGGATGTCGGTATTGAATCGCACGTTGAAGCGGTTCATGTCGTTCATCTTGAGTGTTGACTCCGCATCCATATAACCTACTGAGAGGTTGTAGTTCGCTACATCATCACCACCCTGGATGTGGATTGAGTAGTTCTGTGAGAACGCTTCGTCGTAAACCAAATCATTCCAATCTGTATTATTGTGATACATATTGTAGTAGTAATAATTTGGATCAGAGTTCAAGAATTTAAACTCATTGAGTTTTGTTCCTGTTCCCTTGAGAAGCTCGGAAGCATAACGGCGGTATTCACCTGCGTCCATCATATCCATGCTCTTAGGAATGAATTCATAAGAACCAGAGATATTGAGATCGATGCGTGTAGCCATGCTTGTGTTACGCTTTGTTGTAATGAGAATAACACCATTGGCAGCCTTGGCTCCGTAAATAGCGGTACCGTTCTTCATCACCTCGATGGTTGCGATATCGTCCATATTGATACCTGCAAGCAAGTTGTTGAAGTATCCAGTATGCAACATCTGAGAACCATAGATTTGGTCTTGGATAACTCCGTCAACTACCACAAGCGGCTGCGCATTTGAATTAAGAGTATTGAAACCATTGATGAACATTGCTACACCTTGCCCCTGGAGAGCAGAACGACTCACGGTACGAACGTCACCACCGAGACGGTTCTGAATTTCCTGGTCGGCTGTAATAGCAGTTGTTTTCTCAAAGTCTTTAACACCGACAGTCTTTGAAGCTGAAGTTTTTGCACTGTAGCTTGAAAGGAATCTATCAGAATAAAGTTTAAAGTCAACTTCGCCAGAAGTGCCAACTGGAACACGAACCATGTTGTAACTCTCAAGTTTTGCAGTCAATGAAGTGACAAAAGTAGGAACACTGATAGTATATGTACCTGTATCGTCTGTCATCGCTGTATAACTGCCGTTATTGTAAGCCTGAATCTGCACACCGGCAAGCACCTCGCCAGTAGCTGCATCAACAGCCTTACCTTTTATCTCTACCATCTGATATTTCTTCTGCGCCTTTGCCTCCTTCTTAACAGGAGCAACCTCAGGTGCCTCCTCTTGCGCAAATGCAGGAAGTGCGCCAATCGAGAATATCATCGCAGCAAGTCCGCATTTGCAAACGCGCTGCATATTATTTTTTTGATATTTCATATTTTCCATTGTATCAGAATTAATTATTCGCCAGATTCCTCTTCTTCAACATGAGGTACAAGAAGTATCTTATGCAAGAGCATTTCACGAGAGTAGCCATTCTTCAAGAGGCTACTGCTAACATTTGTTACGAGCTGAACCATGATACCAGCCTCGTCACGTCCGTAATAGCAATGATCTAACGTGATAGGACAAATGTCGATAGTGTCGTATGGAGTAGAGAGTTCCGTAACTGGATGAGACTCGAAGTCACGAGTTTTTGTTCCTGGGACATACAAAGTTGTTGCTCTTTGAGGCATATCACCATTTTCGTCTCTCTGGAAGAGGTTAACACGGAACTTATACAACTTATCATCAGTTTCTGGATTTATTTCGCCCTTAACCAAGAATTGTGGTGAAAGGGTTACCAACTTGAGGTCGTAAGTGCCAGATAATGTTCCTGTAATCTTAAATGTCACCTGAGGCTGAACCAAATTAGTAGTCGGAATAAGATGGAGATATTCCAAATTCCAAACCTTTCCAGAAATCGATTCAGTAAAAATCGTTCTTCCTGACGGTACTGGATCCATTGTACAGTTCTTTGTGTTGCTATTTGTCACATCCACCAAACTATTTGTCAGAGTAGCAGAAATTTCCTTAAAGAACTGGTCATAGATTGAGTATGGATATTCATTAACCTTGTAGATATTACCGTTACTGCATTCAACGACCTCCGCATTTGCCAAAATGCCGTCTGAGCCGAATGGATCGCCACGATAAACATGTTCCTTCCAATTAAGCCAAGCATTGTAATCTGTTGACTTAAGCGAGTCGCTATAATGCTCATTAGCATTGACATTGAAGAACAAGTCACGCATAGCAAAAAGATGTGCATAGCGGTTCTGAAGCGAATCAGACATGTTAGGTGTAATAGCATTCACGCTTGGATTGTAAACAAGAAACTTCTTAGCTTCTTCGTAACGTTGCTGGTAAGCCTCAACTGTAGGGACTACGGTCCAGTAAGTAGAGTCCTCTTCGTAAACCAAAGCATCAAGCATCTTGAGGATTGTGTTGTTACGAATCATAACTGAGTCTATATAAACTCGGTTTCCGTTCATGTCAAGCCCGAAGAACACACTCTTGCTTTCATCAAGTGAATCTGCATTATAAGCCTCAAGGAATGACATCATAGACACAACTTCTTCTGGGTTCAAATCAGGATTAGCAAGGAGATAATCCTTGTAATCATCCTCCATGATCTCATAGATAGTAGGAATATAAACGTTTTCTGCACCAATAACGTTAAAGACACCATTCTTGCAAGCTACATTTGGTTTGATAATATCGCAGTCGCCAAATTTAGCCTCTGCAGCACTTGAAAGTTTTATTACCTTGCTGTTCTGCAAAGTAACATCTTGTTCATTTGGAGAGAGAGAAATACTGTAAAGTGCGATATGGTTCTGTACAAAACGTTCTACAACACGTTCCTTGTCACCTCTCTCAATTGTTGCCAGAAGTGCCTCTTTATCAAAAGAACCGTTAACTGGTGCCCACACTGTGAACATCTGATTTGACGCAAGGTTTGACTCATATCCTACCGCTTTCAATATTTCAGCGAAATCGCTAAGCTGCTCACTCTGGCTTTCCAGGTAGTCCAACAAAGTCCCCTGGTAAGTCTCTCCTTGCACAGTTTCATAATGGTCTTCCCATTTGTCAGCGCAAGAATACAGCGCAAACAGCCCTGCCAAGGCGAGAACGCCAAGACTTAACGCTTTTTTTATCTTTGTATTCATATATTTGTATTTTTTGTTAAGTTACTTATTTTTTCCGGAGGAGGTAAGAAGGTTTCCCTTCAGACCTCACTCACGAAAAGCACTCTATTACCATCTGTCTTCTGGATAGAACTCGTTGTTGTAAACCGAGCTTGGGCAAAGTTCAATAAAGTCGAAGTTCATCTCGTTATTGATAGACTGCATCTTCTGCTGCACGCGGAAGTATATATCAGTCTGTCCATCTGTTTCGAATGTGGTAATAACCTTACGCAACGTACGGTCCAAGTTAGCGAACGAATCCCCTCTTGTTCCACCTGCTTCTGTAGTAGCATTTCCGTAAGAATGAGGTCCTCTCATCCATCCGCGGTTGTGGAACGCCTTGTCAAATGCAGCAATAGCATCGTCATCGCCGAGGTCGCTATCACCTCTCCAACCAATCTTAGGGTCTGAACCACTAGGTCGCATATCGAATGGAATGCCGCAAGGTTCATAACCGCCATCGCCCTTCTTTATGTATGCCTGAATGATACCGCGTGAGGCGAAACCTGTACAAGTAAATAGACGAAGTTCGTATGTACCAGCAGGCACTGGAGGCAATTTGACTGTAAAGTCAAAGATACCCTTAATAGTTACTTCGTCGCCCTGATAAGACCAGAAAGAAAGCACACGAGGACGAACGTGCAAGTGAGTTGCATTGTCATACTTGAAGTTCTCAACGAATCCGGCCTTGAATCCGAGACAAGTCTGTCGGTTATTATGAGTTGCATTATTATCCCAAAGACCATACTTACCATTTTCGTAGCTTGAACGCGTATAATGTCCACGGGCACCACTGTTCATGAAGTCAGGTGAGAGAGTTGATGCGTCGAAACGAAGACGCTCATCAAGAACCACTTCCTGAGTTTCACGACCATAATGAACGATGTCATTGATATAGTGATATACACCATTAACCGCAGACTGGTCAATCTTAACCTGGCTTGGAGAGTAGACTTTTACTCCTGGAATAAAAACTCCACGGCTGTCACGACGAGTCTGAACACCTCGACGGTTGATATAAAGACCGGCTGCAGAACCCTGAGGGAATGAGAACTTCATCAAAGAATGAGGCATCATTGTTTCATACCAGTCAGCGATGTCCCAGTTACGTCGGTCCCAGTTGATTGCAAGAGTACTGTTAGCGCCGTCTACGCAAGTCAACGTGTAATAAGTACCGATACGATTAAGCAAGTGGTAAGAAATAAATCTGTTAAGTGAGTTACGACGGTCTTTCAAGTCGTCATAATACTTAGCGTCTTCAGGATAGACCTCATCATAGATTGATGCTGCTAATTCACGGAGCCCATTAAGGTCCTCAATGCCATGCTTTTCTTTCAGCACCGCATCCTGTACCACGAAAGCCGTATACTTGTAGAGGCGGTTCTTTGGATATGCCACATTATCATACTCAGAGGCAGTACTTGTAACCAAAGCGTCATTTGTCCAGTCTATTGAGTCAGAACCTACAGAATAAGAAAAGTCCTCAAAGCGCTGCAAGCTGTCAGCCATACCGGTCTTAACCAAAGCCTCATAATAGAGTGTTGCTGTTGTATCCTTACCGATAATGTCTGGAAGCATGAAGTTCTGAGCACCGATAACCTTATCCATAGTATGAACTACTCCATTATCAACAGAGTCGTCAGCCTGGATGATACGTGCTGACTTATTGATATACATTGCCAAACGAACTTCGCCTGGAACTGACAACGTGTCGGAGTCGCTGGAGATTGTCAACACGCGGTTGAGCATGTTTGTCTGATTGTATGTACCATCACTGAAGTCTGTAGTGAAGTAAGCAGCATTCTCAATGATATGAGTGAGAGTGATTGTGTCACAGTCTGCCTGATGGCTAAGGAGTGAGTCCATTGTCCATCCACGACCAGCGAGATAAAGGTCGAAAGCCTCGTTGGTAGGAGCGAACACCGTGTACTGTCCCCACGTACTGAGAAGGTGCATTTTATTAGACTTTTCTACAACCTGTACGAACTTTGAGAATTTGTCCCTGTTGCGCAAAAAGTCAGATGCATACTCTGATGTCGACGTATAGTAGTTTTCTGCCCCTGGATCATCAGAACAGCTGACAATAGAAATCTGCAGAGCAGATATGGCAAAAGCCATTATTGCCAAAAATTTGAAATTCTTTATTGTTTTCATAGAGCATTAGTTTTTAACGATTTCATCTTCTTTAGCGTAAGCAGGGTTCTGATTGAGCAACGGATTAACGTCTATCTGTCGTTCTGCATACGGCATATAAATAAAGTCAAGCATGGCCATCTTGATAAGCACGGCCTTTGAAGCCTCGCCAAACTTAGAAGTAAGAGAAGCCACATAGTAGTCAGTGTTGCCCTCACGACGTGAACGGCGCACAAGGTCGTAGTAGCGTTTTCCTTCGAAGAGGAATTCACGGCGACGTTCATTATCAAGAAGTTTCATCATAGACTCGTAAGTTTTATAATTTGCGAAAGCAGGGCGACCTGCTGTAGACGCTTCAGGGTTGGAACGGAGATAAACTGCTGAAATCAAGTTGAAAGCATCTTGATAGAGTTCTTCCGCAGTAGAGAGAGAAGAACCGTTTGCTCTTGTCTTAGCAGGTGTTGTTCCTTCTTCAGGCTCTTCCACTACTGGTGTGAGAGCTGCCGCAAGATTAATCTCAGCCTCTGCACGCATCAGCATAACATCAGACAAGCGATAAACAATCCAGTTAACTCCCATCTGTGTTTGAGCCCAAGAAATGTTGCTGCGAGTAGCAGTAGCGGCGCTCCATGCAGAACCCACTTTACCGAAATCAGTTTCTGTACCTACGTAACTAGGAACTATATACTTGTTGATTTCTGGAGCTTTTCCATCGCTAAAGTGCAAAGATGTAAGAGAACGATAGTCATATGTTACAGGGAACAACGTTTCGTCGTTATATGATGTAGATGTGATAGCAGTAGGGATAAGGTTTTCATTACCAGCCACATACGTAATCTGCTTGCCATCCTTATCAGAACCTCCATACATATAAGTAAGATCCGTATTCTTAATATCGGACTCTGCACTACCGAATGTCAACTCGAAGATGCTTTCAAATGAGTTGCCCGTACCGAAAATAGCATTGTAAGCATTTGGTACAGTAGAACCCTCACGTTTTTCTGCTAACAAAGGATATCCATACTCAGTATAGACTTTCTTGTCCATTGCCTTGTCCAAATCACCGTATTCATCGATCTTGTACTGGTTTATCTTATAGTTGATCACCATATCACAATATTCGATGCACTTTCTGTAAGCCTCCTGCTGAGCTGCAACCGGCAGATTATAGTCGGAAGCCTTCCAGAGATACATATCAGCAAGCAATGTGTAGATCATGTTGCGGGTCACACGGCCTGAGTTCTTCCTGCGATCCGGATTCTTCAAAGGAGCAAAATCCTTGCATTCTTCAAGATCGTAAATCAAAGAGTCGAGAATCACTTCGTGCTTTGTAGCAGGAATAACATAATTCTGGAAATCGTCGATTGACGGATCAAGAGTGAAAGGCACATCCTTAAATGTGCGGATGAGATAGAAGTAGGAAAGTGCGCGAATTGCTTTTACTTCCGCCTTCGTCATGTTCAAGTCGGTTGTGGTATAGTTAGGGTCCACGTCTGCCACTGTCGGCGCGTAATGCAGAACGATGTTACAGCGGTTGATTACGTTATAAAAGGCATCCCAGTTACAGCATCCGTTAGTAGACAAGAGGTTGCACTTCAGCAACTGCAGGATGTCGCCTGGCACGTCTGGACCTTGAGTCACGTTCTCAGCACGCAACTCTCCCCATGTAATAATCTTGTTGATAAAGCCGCCTTCCTGCATGCCGACATAGCAAGAGTTCACAACGCTGTTAACGTCGGCCTCCTCTTTCCAGTAGTTTTCAAGAACGACTTCGTTCATTGGCAACAAATCGAGATCACACGATACAGTGGAAAATCCCGCGATTGCAGCCAATCCTATCGCTGTTAATTTATTTATCTTTTTCATATTCGTTTTCTGGTATTAGAATCCAACATTAAGACCGATTGTGAATGACTTACCACGTGGCGTTCTTGAAGAGTCGCCTGCTGGAGCAAAACCTGCCTGAGCAACTTCTGGGTCAGCACCTGAATATTTTGTGATGCAGAAGAGGTTGTTCATGGTAAGGTTCATCTTCAATGAGCTGAGACCCCACTTCTTCAATAAATCTGTAGGGAATGAGTAAGACAACATAGCGTAGTTAAGACGGAGGAATGAAGCGTCTTCTACGAAACGGTCGCTACCTAAGTAGTTAAATGACTCAAAATTAGTCTTGCCAGTCACGGCACGAGGCATTGTTGTAATGTCACCCTCGTTATGCCAACGCCAGTTGATAGCCTGAGACATGTTGTTATTGTTGTGCATGTTCTCAATATTCATGCGGCCATAATTCACAACCTTATTGCCATAACGGTAGTTGAACTGAAGGTTGAGTGACCAACGGTCATAGTGGAACTTCATACCAAAACCTCCGGTGAGCTTAGGGAGTGAAGAACCGAGGTAAACAATGTCGAGTTCGTTAATCTGTCCGTCATAGTTTACATCTTCATAAATAGCGTCACCTCCAACGAATTCGTATCTCTTACCGTCGTAGTCGAAGTACATATCCTTTGGATTACCTGCTGAGTTGAGGATTACATCGCCGTTTGCATCGCGTGCAACTGGAGCGTTAGGTCCGCTTACACCCTTAACCTCTACTTCGCTGTAGTCTGTATATTGATAAACGCCCTTGTAACGGAATCCGTAGATTGAACCGAGCGGGTTGTTGAGCTGTACGCGTGAGAGGTATGTGCCGTTGTTATAACCGAAATCAGCATTCATGGTTTCAAGGATTGTCGGATCCATTGAGAGAATTTCGTTTCGGTTGTTTGCGAAAGTAATGTTGAAGTCCATTGAGAACTTGCCAGCCTTGATAAATCTGTTACCGTTGATATTGAACTCCCAACCGTTGTTGCGCATAGAACCGGCGTTCTTGTAAGCAAATGAGGTATAACCTGATGATGAAGGGATTGCATATCCACCCATAAGGAGGTCGGTAGTTTTCTGTGTATAGATAGAGAGGTCGGCTGTATATTTGCCTTCAAAGAGTCCTAAGTCGAAACCGAGGTTCCAAGTTTCCTTCTTTTCAGGACGCAAGTCTGAGAGTCGGATGTTATTAGGTACAACTGAAGATTCACCAATGTAGTTCGCTCCATTGCCATACTTACTCATATAGAGGAAGTCGCCTCCTGGCTGGCGTCCTACGATACCCCAACCTGGACGGATTGACAACATGTCGAGCCACTCGAACTTATCCATCCAAGGTTCGTCAGAGATGTTCCAACGGAAGCTGACACTTGGATAGTTAAGCCAACGCTTTGATGGACCGAACTTAGTGGAACCGTCACGAGAGAGGGTTGTATCGAAGATATAGCGTCCCTTATAAGCATAGTGAAGAGAGAAGACGAAACGCATGCTACGCCATTCACCTGATCCAGAACCATAACCTGTGATTACACCGCCGCCAAGAGAAGATGTGATGTCACTTGTTGGCAACCACTTCTTGCCTACGTTCTGGCTTGTAGAGTTACCTGAGTCGTAGATTGAACGCGCCATGAAGAGAAGTGAGTGGTCTTCATTATTGAAATGAGGTGCGAAAGTCAAAGTGTGGCGTGTTGAAAGGCTGTGGCTCTTATAAGCGTCCATAGACGAATTATTGTAAGAGTCTGAAAGGAAGTTTGAAGAGAGCAAATAGCCTGGGAAATAAGTGTTGTTGTCTTTGTTGAAGATATTGAACAGCACCTGTCCTTCGTATGTGAGGCGTGACTCACCATCCTGAGTGCCAAGAAGTTCATACTTAAGGATGAATTCAGGAGAGAGGTTGATAGTCTTTTCATCATTTTTTGCCTCATGCGCAAGCGCTACAGGGTTAACCTTCGCGTACTGGTCGTCGAGGAGCTTTCTTGCGGCAGGGAACGGAGATGTCACATACTGGTTCATTGTATAGAAACGGTCTGTATCATTTCCATATTGATCCTCTTCATAGATTGACAAGTTAGGCATCTTGGTATATGCGATTCCTAAAAGGTCTCCGCCGTGATTATAGTTCTTCTTGTTGTTTGTGTAAGTGAGGTCGAAGTTGGTACGGATTGAGATTCGGTCAGAAACGAAGTAGTCGAGAGCCACACGGGTTGTGAAGCGGTCGAGTTCCTGCTTAATTGCTGTACCTGTTGCACGGTCATAACCTCCTGAGATACGGAAGTTGGCCTTCTCACCACCACCAGTGAATGACACGTAGTGCTGTTGGTTAGTACCGAACTGCTTCACTGCATCAACCCAGTCAGTGTTGTCGTTATACATGTTGTATTCCGTAAACATCGGATTGTAGTTGATTTCAGGGATATAGTTAGTACTTGTCTGGTCTGCAAACGAGTTGTCAAGTGTTGGGTTGAAGTAAGCTTCCTTCATATACATGGTGTAGTCGTCACCATTAAGGAGTTTGTAACCCTCTGGCTGCCAAGAACCTGTAAAGCGATATGAATAGTTTACGCGTGTCGTACCGCGTGAACCGCGCTTTGTCTTGATTTCGATTACACCGTTAGCACCCATAGAACCCCAAATTGCAGTTGAAGCGGCATCCTTGAGCACGGTGATTTCTTCGATGTCCTCAGGGTTTACGTTGAGGAGCTCTGCGAAACGCTCTTCATTAGCATTAGTATAGTCGAAGTCGGCATCAGAGTCGTTAGTGAAGACGTTTCCGTTTACTACGATGAGCGGATTGGCATTTCCGTTGATGGTGCTGACACCGCGAAGGCGCATTGTTGTTCCGGCACCGAGGTTAC
The DNA here is from genome assembly GCA_045576655.1 of Bacteroidaceae bacterium. Lineage (GTDB taxonomy): Bacteria > Bacteroidota > Bacteroidia > Bacteroidales > Bacteroidaceae > RGIG8745. The sequence goes on along the minus strand of JAZNGW010000044.1, from coordinate 25,504 downwards.
CAGAGTTGGCAACGATATCGAGACCTGAGATACGTCCTTGGAGAGCTTCGTCGACGGATGTCATTCCGAGTCCTTCGAACTCTTTCATGCTAATAGTCTGAGTTGCCGCGGAAACCTCAGTTACAGGAATTGCAAGACCTGATGATGAGGTTTTCTTGACAGACTTGATAACGACTTCCTTCAACTGAGTAGCACTGGCAAGCTTAACCTTAAAGTACTTCTTGTTGATAGGTAGAATCTGCGTCTGGCAACCGATGTAAGAAATCTTGAGCCTGTTCTTAGGGCTAACGCAGCGGAAAGAGAAGTTACCATTAATATCGGTAACTCCGTGGGCAACGATACGTCCGTTTTTGTCTATTTCGACAACATTCACCATCATCAGAGGTTCGATATCGTCGGAAACATTACCACTGATAACGTCGCCCGCTGCTACCTGTGCCTTGCTCACTGCACTGAAACAGGCAAGCAGCATTAGTATTGATAGTATCTTTTTCATAATAAATATGTTTTTTTCGAGCGATTAATTAGTTAGATGATGAAAGTTTTCTGCGGACATACTGGAACTGGCCACACTTGATTTCCTTTCCTGAAAGTTTATGATATACAGGATCGCCTTTTTCATCTGTTGGAACTGATGTATCATAGAGCAACACTCCGTCAATTGCGTGAACAACTGCGCTTGATGCAGTATTTATCATTGTTGCTTCTTCTGCGGTATTGACTTTACCATCTCCATCGTCAAGCCAATATTCGCGCGCCTGTAGGTTGTACATAGGTTTTCCCTCGGCGTCAAACTTCTTAACATGAACCTCTGTTCCGTCTCCGTTTCTAACCTTAACCGTCATATCATCCTTGCTGACATTCACTGTAAGCTTATAAGGTTTACGTGGTTCTACTACCGCAACTTTAAATGAAACGCCATTTTCTGTTACTGATACTGAGTCTGGCACTGATTCGCCTGTTTCCTCATTTATCACTTTGTGGCTCTGAACAAGCTCAATCTTTGACGACTCATAATCACCAGAGTTGAATCCGTTGTCCATGTAGATTGAGTTGTCCTGGATGTGGAGCTTAACGAAGTCGAGCATAACAGCGCGCAATGAGTCGGCATACGGTCTGTAATTATCAGCGCCTGTCACTTCGTCTGGCTGTGCCTCATCGTAAGCTTCTGCTGCTATGAGATCTTCGAGTGATGGCAATCCGAGATCGAACGCCTTTTGCATTGCATCGTTTGTCGGAGCGTAGACTGTGTAATGATATCCGTTGAGAAGGTATGCAATTTTTTTGTTCTTGCTGTCCTCATTACCTATTTCACCCTTTTCGAGGATGCTGATAAGGTTACCATTGTTTGACGCTGACACCCATGCCATTTTTTCGCTTGGAGCAACTGTAGTACTTGTTGCGCAGCGCAAGAGCATTTCGTAGAAAAGGCTACACTCTGGCACACCTGCAAGAACATCTACGACAGATTTGCTTCCGCCTACAGGGATTCCGTTATTAACTTCAAATGAATATCCGTTGTCGTGTACTGTTGAAGAGGATATTGCGAGCGGTGTATTCACTGGATCGTCACCACCTTGATCCTGCCAAGAACCGCTTACTGCCACCACGTTTGGCACTTGCTTTCCTGACTCGATGTCTATGTGTGTGCCATCAGTCTTGACGCGGAGGAAACTGCGTCCCTTTGTAGGATAGTACTCCTGGTCAGTTGTGATTTCGCCAATTACGATAATGTTGTCGAGGATGTCTTCCAAACGGTCAACAATCATAGAGTTGGCACTGCTTCCTTTGATTGATGGGTTTTTGTATGTTGTACGTGGAGACACCTCGTCTGTATTGTAGCTTCTTGTTGCAGGGTCATAAGTCAACTCTGACAAACGATAGACCTTAACAATCAGCTTCTGCGACTCTGATGTGGCTGTAGGGTCATATTCAAAGGTCCACAGCTCGCGGTTCTGCTTGCCGTATGACACTGGGTCGATGTAAGTAAGCAGGCCTTTGTTTGTAGGATAGAAGAATGAATATCTTGACACCATTGAGTTGAGATATGCCTTGTAGTCAAGCTGGTCAATGACGTTATAGATCACATTAGTAGTTGCATCTGAATTAACGACTACTGGATAAAGGACTGAACGGAATGATGCTGGTTCGTAAACCATGTCTGTGTAGTAAACTGCACCATTACAACCGATAGAAACGGCACTGATCATTGCAGTGTCAAGACCCATGATTTCGTTTGCGTCGTCGTAAACAGTTTCATTGAACTTGCTTGGAAGAGACAATGTCAACTGCTCAAGGAAGTTGTTGTTGAGCAACTCTGCTACTACTGTAGAAGGGACGTTCTCCAACCTTTCAGAACCGCCATAACGAGTGCGAAGCAACTTACCAGAACCTTCGCCCCACCACCAGTCAGACATAGCTTTGTCTGTCGGTGCAAGGATCACTGCCATATCCTCCATAAGCGCGTTACGGTTAGAGAATGCTGTAGGGATATAAGCGTTCCAACCTGGATCGAACTTCAAAGTAGCCTCTGCTGTATTTTGGAATATGTCTTCTTCAAAAGGTGAAGCAGATACTGTTGTTGAAGTAGGAACTGAACGCTTTGAGAAGTAGCGCTTGATGAACACTGAGTCGCTTTCGCCGAAAAGAGCGTTATAGTTGTTCTGCATAGCTGCAGTCCACCAAGGCGCTGCGAAACGTTCTACGAGGTCGCTGAAAATCTTTGCAGACTTTGCAGGGTCTTCATTCTCTGACTTGCGAAGGATTTCCGCCATGTTGTCGAGTGGCACCATAACGCGGTCTACCTCGTGGATAAATCCGTTCTTACAGAAAATGTTTGGATTAGTGATTTTAGCCTTGCCCACATAAACATCATCAGAGATAAGTGAGCCTTCTGGCAAGCGATACAAGAATTCGAGGTCGCTGCTGACGAGTTTGTTCATCTGAATGAACTTAGGTGTGAAGTGCACTGTCGGAGGCGCCATCGAAGCGTCACGGAAAAGCACTACGCCGTCAGTTTTAGCGCGCAATGGCTCCCAGTTAGACGATACAGGAAGATCATCTGACTTAACAATCTCAATCATGTCATAAAGAGTCTGAGATGTAGGACGGCGACAAACTTCACCGCGTACAGGACCCTGCGCTGTAGACAACATACTTGTTGTGTATGGGTTGTCAATCATTGCAGCACCAAGCAAAACTCTCTTCTGCTCCAAAGTAAGGTCTTCATAGCTCCTCACTGGTTCGCCATTTTCGTTTTCCCAAGTGCAAGTCTTGTAGAACTCTTCAAACGCCGCATCGTTGGCAAGAAAGAGAGTCTTACTACCTGTCTTTGACAAGATTTCCTCCTGTCCAAGATCTTTGACAATTCGCATGTAGTTCTGGAAGTTACCCCTCTCGGCCATGTAACCATAGATACTATTCAAGCCACCAGGCTGCTCAGTGTCGAGGTCATAAGTGTCGGTACAAGAATTCATTCCAAAACCAACGGCAAACAATGCGCCTCCTACCAGGAGGTGTTTGCATAGTTTTGTCTTCTGAAAATTATACAACATAATATTAGAAATAGATTAATTATATTTTATTCTCTCATTTTTCTCAAATCAGCAAAGCGCAGCGGCCCCAATCATATCCGATTGATACACAAGCGCATAACATCATACGGAAGACGATTCCCGCACAAAACTGGACAAATCACATACTGTTCGTCCAGTCTCGAAGCACTCATGTACATAGCCAATACACCCATATAAAGTATGCAAATGAACAAATTTTCAGTCAGAACAACAAATTTTAATTATAAAAAATAAGTTCCAAGCCCATTTTTAACATTCACGCACAAGGCTCAATGCATGGCTACAAATTGCATTTTTATGCTTTTTTAACATACATGCGACCCCCAATTTTGCCATTTCACCCATTTTGCAAAGTTGGATTTTACATTCTGCTATAATAAACTGGTCCGCGGAAAACAGGGTTTTAATCATCTAAGAACAAAGAGAAACAGCATCTATATTTGTCCGTGACGTCCGCGCCTAAAAGAATTCATACTTACTTTCGGGCAGACACACTGGTCTGCCCCTACACGTGCATCATTGTTAACGTTATCGTTATCGTTACCGTTACCATCCGTAGGGTGCGGGCCTATGTGTCCGTCCAAAAGCAATTCCCGCTCCCGTTCCCGCCGTAGGGGCGGGGGTCGCCCGCCCGAAAACACCGCCACTATAGTAAAAACTTAACTATACCTCTGCGGATACTTTGCTCCACCTCGGTTAATATTTTGCAACTCCTCGGAGAAAAGTATAAATAAAACTTATATTTGTAAGAATAAAACTAATATTTATATAAATAAAACTATTATTTGTACAAATATTACTTTTATTTATAGTTTTCAGCGAAGCAAAACAGAATTTCCACTGCGGGAACGACGAATTTCCAGCGGATGACTCGGAATATTCGGACACTCAGCACATTCAGAAGTATTCCTAATATTCGGATATTCAGAGTCCTCCGAGCACTCCGAGTGCATAGAACACTCCGACACTCAGGACAACGCAAGAAAAAGGGCTGCGCCCATTCGGCACAGCCCCTATTCGGTCAGGATCAGGTAAAGCACATTACTCTACCGTAAACTTGATGTCGACATTGACAGTAAGCACCTTATTTACTTTGTCACAACGATACTGCATAGTGACATCGTGAGTATGCCCCGGTTCGCAATAGCCGTTATCCGCACGCACTCCGCAGTCCCATGAAAAGAGGTCGTCAAAAACCTCGATATACACATGTCCCTGCCCCCAGTCAAACGGATTGCCATCGGCATTGAACCAACCTCCGTACTTGCCATTGGTCTTGTTCTCGCCCTCCGAACCGTCACGATGCAACGGCACGATGGTCAGCGCAGCGGACTGAAGTTCACTCACACTAATGCCCATAAGAGCAGCCACCTGCTCAGCAGGCACATTTACCTTGACACTCTGGTCATAACCCGTTGAATACTGGAGCGTCAGGTTCAGAGGAATGCTGCCACAGAAGACTGTTGTAACGGGACCCACATATTCCGGAACAGGATATGACGCAACAACCTCGTCCATATAAGCCTTGCGATTGCGAAGCCAACTGTTCATCGCGCTTATCTCGGTCTGCGGGTTCTTGCCAATAGGCCAGCGTTCCGAATCACGGGAGTAGGCGCCCTTTTGAAGCTGGAGCTGATACTTGCGCACGGCATTCCAGTTGCGAACAAAAATTGAATCGCTGCGCTCTGCCCAGCGCTCCTTATAAAGAGTGACAAACTCATAATTGTCAAACATATCTGTAAAGAAGCGTGGCAAACCGTAATTACCATTCTGCCTATAAGGCGCACGTCCAAAGATCAGTTCCTGATAAGAAGCAAAAAAGTTGTGAGAAGTCTCCATCTGGTTCCAATCGAAATCATATCCGGCATCCCAGTCCCAAACAGGCCCCATTGTATACTTGCCGTCGACATCGCGGAACATATAAACACTGCGCGGAGCAGTGAAATCCACATTATAAAGATACTCCTGAAGCTGAAGCATACTGATAAACGACTCCACATCAAGCAAGGAATCAACAAGCGCAAAGTCCTTCGCCTTAACAGCATTCTCCAAAACCGCAAAGTCAGACTGAATCTGGGCAATCTGCTCCGCTGTAGGATCATCAGGATTCTTCACGCACATCGGCATACCGTAGACCTCCGAATAGAAATTATCCGTAACGCCAGGACTAAGCCCAGGACCGTCATCAAGGTCAAACGAAAGGAGCACACCATTCTCCTCATCAATATCCACACGATGACCGCCCACCTCAATCTGCTCTGTCAATTGGTAAAGCCCAATATAATCGCCATTAAGGAAGACCTCGACATAGCGAGTGTGGTTTGTAAACGGCATCCCCATCCAACGGGCTGTTTCAAAACCAAACGTATTCATCAAGTCAGTAGCATCGCGATAATTAGCAAGAAGGATCCAGTCGCGGTTCTTCTTCAAACCCAGCACCTTATCCTTCACATCAAGCTTCAAGCGGTAGGACTTCTTATCATACCACAGCCAAGTGGAATTGCCACGTCCGCGAATACGCGCCGTACCCGAATAATCCTTAAACTCGCCCCTGCCATCAATAGACACATAACAGCCCACATACTCATCCTTAGAATTAATCGGCGCCCCACCATCAGTTGTAATATTCATTGCGAAAACCTTATATTCATTCTTAGGGAAAGAATCCAGTTCAGAAACAAAAGTTATGCTGTCAACCGAGGAAATAGAGAACGGCACATAGCGAGCCTCGCCATTAGCATCAACATAATGCCCCCAAAGAGCATCATCAGCCTCAAGGAAGTCAAAATGAGAGAAATGGGCGTTCTTATAAGGGAAAGACCACACAGCATTGCCATACGTCGCATTGACACGCATCCAGTCCTGAGCCGCCACATCAACCGCAATCCCCAAAGACAAAATAGCAATTAAAGACAATAAAAAAACACGCTTCATATCTAAGATTTTCTATTAACCACATTCAACGGAGTAAAACACGAACAAGCATTGTTAATCACCCTCCGCAAAATCCCCACACGCCCCTATTCCTCCGAGCCATCCGGCACAAGCTACACAAATCCATCTCACAGAATCCCCACCCCATATTCCACAGAATTTGCCAGCAAACCGAAACGAATCCACCTCGCAAAAACCCCTACACGCTCCTATTCATCCAAATCATCCAGCGCAAGCGAAACAAATCCATCTCACAGAATCCCCACACCCCATATTCCACAGAATTTGCCAGCACAACCGAAACGAATCCACCCCGCAAAGAGACTCACACACTCTCACGCCCTTACCTCCAATAGGCACCATGCAACGACGACATATCAGAGACGTCAGAAAGGAAAAGCCACGGAGATTTCATGAGCAAAGAGCATTTTAAATAACAAACTTAAGGAAAATATTCGAGTCTCAAGCAAGAAAGCAAAAAAAATCGCACCAGAACAATCTGATGCGATTCAAATATATGCGAATTAACAAAATCTGTTTATTCTGCAGCCTCTGTAGCTTCAACAGCAGGAGTCTCTGCGACAGGAGCCTCAGCCTTAGGAGCAGACTTCTTAGAACGGCGAGTACGAGTCTTCTTAGCCTCAGTCTTAGCCATGTTTTCATTGAAGTCAACAAGTTCGATGAATGCCATTGAAGCATCGTCGGAAGCGCGTTTGCCCAACTTAATGATACGAGTGTAACCACCTGGACGATCAGCAATCTTAGAAGCAACATTACCGAAAAGCTCAGTGATAGCATGCTTGTTCTGAAGATAACTGAAAACGACACGACGTGATGCAGTAGTGTCATCCTTCGCTTTTGTGAGAAGAGGTTCAACATACTTGCGCAATGCCTTAGCCTTAGGCAATGTTGTAGTGATTCTCTTGTGCTGGATCAAAGATATTGCCATATTAGACAACATCGAAGCTCTATGCTGAGCCTTACGACCCAAATGATTGAATTTCTTATTATGTCTCATTTCTTAGTCTTTGTCTAATTTATACTTGGAAATATCAGTTCCGAACGAAAGGTTTAAGCTCTCAAGCAAGTCGTCAAGCTCTGTGAGTGACTTCTTACCAAAGTTACGGAACTTGAGCAAGTCTGTCTTGTTAAATTGTACCAAATCACCCAGAGTATCCACATCTGCTGCCTTCAAACAATTGAGGGCACGAACAGAAAGATTCATATCTACGAGTTTTGTCTTAAGCAACTGACGCATACGCAATACCTCCTCATCGAACTCCTCGTTTCCATCAAGATCTGCATTCTCAAGAGAAATCTTCTCGTCAGAGAACAACATAAAGTGATAAATAAGGATCTTTGCAGCCTCTTTGAGAGCATCTTTCGGATGGATAGAACCATCTGTCTGAATCTCAACAACCAACTTCTCATAGTCAGTTTTCTGCTGTACTCGATAATTCTCTACTGCGAACTTGACGTTGCGTATCGGAGTGTAAATTGAGTCAATCGCGATCTCGTTGATTTCCTTGCAGAACTCACGATTTTCGTCAGCAGGAACGTAACCACGTCCCTTATTGATACTCAATTCAATCTCCATTGTTGCCTTTGGATCCAAATGACAAATTACCAAATCAGGATTTAACACTCCAAATCCGTTAAGATATTTGCTAATATCTCCAGCCTTAAACTCAGTTGAATTCTCGATAGTAATTGTGACCTTCTCTGCTTCAGTCTCTTCGACTGTTTGCTTGAATCTAACTTGCTTGAGATTCAAAATAATGTTAGTTACATCCTCCTTAACACCTGGAATAGTAGAGAATTCATGATCAACGCCCGAAATACGGATTGTGTTGATGGCATAACCCTCCAAAGAAGAAAGAAGAATGCGGCGCAAGGAATTACCAATTGTAATACCAAAACCAGGCTCCAACGGACGGAACTCAAACTTTCCGTACTTATCGTCGGCCTCCAACATTATTACTTTTTCTGGTTTTTGAAATGCTAATACCGCCATTGCTAATTTTTATTTAGAGTACAACTCGACAATCATCTGCTCTTTAATATTCTCAGGAATATCTGCACGTTCTGGATTGTGCAAGAACTTACCGCCCATAACGTTTGCGTCCCACTCAATCCAAGGATACTTGCTGTGATTGAAACCTGCCAAAGAAGCCTCAATAACTTCCAAAGACTTAGCCTTCTCACGAACAGCAACAATCTGACCAGGCTTCACACTATATGAAGGGATGTTTACAACCTGACCATCGACTGTGATGTGCTTGTGGCTAACCATCTGACGAGCAGCAGCACGTGTTGGAGCAATACCCAAACGGTAAACTACATTATCAAGACGAGCCTCAAGAAGCTGAAGGAGAACCTCACCTGTTACACCGCTCATTGTTGAAGCTTTTTCGAACAAGTTACGGAACTGACGCTCAAGTACTCCGTATGTGTACTTAGCCTTCTGCTTCTCAGCGAGCATGAGACCATACTCGGAAGACTTCTTACGACGATTGTTTCCATGCTGACCTGCAGGATAATTTCTCTTAGACAACACTTTGTCTGGTCCGAAGATTGCTTCACCGAAACGACGAGAAATTCTTGACTTAGGTCCAATATATCTTGCCATATATTTTCATTAATTTTGAGTCCTTTGTATTGCAGCCGCGACTGTAGAAAGGAAAGATACAGTCAATAAAATACGCCCAGACTCTGATCACTATAAATAATTAAACTCTTCTTCTCTTTGGAGGACGACATCCATTGTGTGGGAGTGGAGTCACATCAATAATTTCTGTAACTTCAATACCTACTCCATAGACACCTCTGATAGCAGACTCACGTCCATTACCTGGTCCCTTAACGTAAGCCACAACCTTTCTCAATCCGAGGTCAAATGCAACCTTAGCGCAATCCTGAGCAGCCATCTGTGCTGCATACGGAGTGTTCTTTTTAGAACCTCTAAAGCCCATCTTACCTGCTGAAGACCAAGAAATTACCTGACCCTCACTATTTGCCAAAGTAACAATGATGTTATTGAAAGATGAGTGAACATGAAGCTGTCCCTGTGCACCTACTTTGACAACTCTCTTCTTAGCAGAAGCTGTTTTCTTTGCCATACCTAATTATTATTTAGTAGCCTTTTTCTTGTTTGCAACTGTCTTCTTCTTTCCCTTGCGAGTACGAGCATTGTTCTTTGTGCTCTGACCACGTACTGGAAGACCAATACGGTGACGAATACCACGATAGCAACCAATGTCCATCAAACGCTTGATGTTAAGTTGGATTTCTGAGCGAAGATCACCTTCTACCTTGTATTCAGCAGCGATAATCTCACGAATCTTACCTGCCTGGTCATCGTTCCAGTCCTTAACTTTCATGTCCTTGTCAACACCAGCCTTTTCCAAAATTTTAGCTGAGCTGCTGCGTCCAATACCAAAAATGTATGTCAACGCAATTTCACCTCTCTTGTTCTGCGGGAGGTCTACACCTACAATTCTTATTGCCATATCTTTATTTTATTTCTTGTCTTACTAAAGATTAACCCTGACGCATCTTATACTTAGGGTTTTTCTTATTAATTACAAACAGACGTCCTTTACGTCTAACGATAACGCAATCAGGTGTACGTTTCTTTAAAGATGCTCTTGTTTTCATATCTTTTATTTTATTTGTATCTAAACACTATTCTACCTTTTGACAAATCATAAGGAGACATTTCAACCTTAATCTTATCGCCTGGCAAAATCTTGATGTAATGCATTCGCATTTTACCAGAGATATGTGCTATAATCTCATGCCCATTCTCCAACTCTACGCGGAACATCGCATTAGACAACGCTTCAACGATTGTTCCATCCTGTTCAATTGCAGATTGCTTAGCCATAATTATGATTTATATCTTAAAACTTTTTCTATTTCATCAAAAGACGAGAGAATATCAGCTTTTCCCTTTCGCACGCAAACTGTATGCTCATAATGGGCGGCAACTTTACCATCGCGAGTAACAATTGTCCAATTATCATCCAGCATAGATATATCACGCTTACCCAGAGTTATCATCGGCTCAATTGCAATGCAAAGCCCATTTTTTAGGAGCATTCCAGTTCCTCTTCTTCCATAATTAGGAACTTGAGGTTCTTCATGCATATCGCGTCCTATCCCATGGCCAACAAATTCGCGTACTACACCATAAGAATTAGATTCACAATAGTTCTGGACAGCATAAGAAATATTACCGATTCTTGAACCAACTACAGCCTGCTCTATTCCTTTGTATAAAGACTCCTTCGTTACATCCAACAGTTTGGACACTTCATCAGAAACCTCGCCCACCTTAAATGTATAACATGAATCTCCACAAAAACCATTCAATAAAGTACCACAATCAATGGAAACTATATCACCATTCTCTAATGGAGTATCGTTTGGTATTCCATGGACAACCTGATTGTTAACAGATGTGCAAATACTCGCAGGAAAAGGACCGCCGTAAGGATTTGGAAAACCCTTAAAAGTAGGTTCCGCTCCATTATCTCTAATAAAAGTCTCTGCTATAGTATCCAGCTGCTTAGTTGTAATACCAGGCTCAATTACTTTCGCCAATTCTGCAAGAGTACTTCCTACTAAGAGATTAGCCTTGCGAAGGAGTTCTACCTCCTCGTCCGTTTTCAGATATACCATTCCTTATATTAATAAGCACCGGCATTTGAACGTGGACCACGAATACGTCCTGATTCCAAAAGTCCGTCATAGTGTCTCATCAACAAGTGACTCTCGATCTGTTGAAGTGTATCAAGTACAACACCTACAAGAATCAACAGAGATGTTCCACCAAAGAACTGTGCGAACTCGCGCTGAACACCGAACAAGCCAGCAAAAGCAGGCATGATCGCGATAAATGCGAGGAACAAAGAACCTGGGAATGTGATTCGTGACATAATATTATCCAAGAAGTCAGCAGTTGGCTTTCCAGGTTTAACACCAGGAATAAAGCCATTATTCTTCTTCATATCCTCAGCCATCTGAACAGGATTGATCGTAATCGCAGTATAGAGATAAGTGAAGATAATAATAAGAGCTGCAAAGATAATATTATAAACGGCACTAGTATTATCCATAACCTGTAGCAAAAACGGACTCAACTGACCATTTGTAGCCCAACCTGCCAAAGTGATAGGAATGAACATAATAGCCTGAGCAAAGATAATAGGCATCACGTTTGCAGCATAAGGCTTCAACGGAATATATTGTCTTGCACCACCAATCTGTCTGTTTCCTACTACTTTTTTAGCATACTGTACAGGCACACGTCTAACACCTTGCACAAGCAATATTGCAGATGCAATAACAGCTAGAAGCACTACAATTTCCACCAAGAACACAATAAGACCTCCTTGACCAGGAGTTGTAAATCTTGTTGTAAATTCCTGAATGAATGCCTGTGGGAAACGTGCGATAATACCTATCATGATTATCAAAGATATACCGTTACCGATGCCTTTATCTGTAATGCGCTCACCTAACCAAAGGACGAACATACTACCAGCGGTAAGTATAACAGTTGATGAAATCACGAACATGGTCCAATCCAAAGAATCATACATCGGATTCAGACCGCCATTCTGCCATTTTAAGTTCAAAAGATATGAAGGAGCCTGTAAAAGAAGAATGAAGATGGTCAAATATCTTGTATACTGATTCATCTTACGTCTTCCACTTTCACCTTCACGCTGCATTTTCTGGAAATAAGGAACAGCAATACCAAGCAACTGCATAACGATAGACGCAGAGATGTACGGCATGATACCAAGTGCAAAGATTGAAGCCTTAGAGAAGGCACCACCTGAGAACATGTCGAGCAAAGACATAAGTCCTGTACTTGTCTGATTCTGAACACCTGTGAGAGCTTCCGTGTCAATGCCAGGAAGAACCACATAAGATCCGAAACGATAAACAGCGACCAACATCAGGGTCACGAGGATTCTCTGACGAAGATCCTCGATTTTCCCAATGTTAGACAATGTCTTTACAATCTTGATATTCTTTATTTTATCGATTGCTTTTCCCATTACATTAGAGTTTTACAGCATTACCACCTTTTTCTGTGATGATAGCAGCAGCCTTCTCAGAGAAAGCATGTGCCTCAACTTCAACTTTAGCAGTCAATTCTCCATTAGCGAGAACCTTAACAAGTTGATTAGAGTTAACAAAACCTGCAGCAATAAAGTCTGCAATTGTAACCTTTGTCAATTCCTTGTCTTCAACTAGCTTCTGGATTGTACCAAGGTTGATGGCCTTATATTCAACGCGGTTGATGTTCTTGAAACCGAACTTAGGGACACGGCGCTGGAGTGGCATCTGTCCACCTTCGAAGCCAATCTTCTTCTTGTATCCAGATCTAGCCTTAGCACCCTTGTGTCCGCGTGTAGATGTACGACCCTTTCCAGAACCATATCCACGACCAACACGCTTGCTATTATGAGTTGCGCCTTCTGCTGGTTTTAAATTATGTAATTCCATGTGTTTCGAATTAATTTAAATTAAATACTTAGTCTACAACCTCAACAAGGTGATTAACCTTGCGGATCATTCCACGCAAAGAAGGAGTGTCCTCATGCTCAACTACCTTGTTCATCTTAGTAAGCCCAAGAGCATCAAGTGTACGCTTCTGATCAATAGGTCGACCGATACGGCTTCTAACCTGCTTAATTTTAATTGTTGCCATGATTAATCTCCTTATCCTCTAAATACTTTTGTCAAACTTACACCGCGGTTCTGTGCCACAGTCTTAGGGTCACGCATCTCTGCAAGTGCTGCAATTGTAGCCTTGACAAGATTGTGTGGATTTGAAGATCCCTTAGACTTTGCAAGAACGTCTGTGATACCAACACTCTCCAAAACGGCACGCATAGCACCACCTGCAACAACTCCTGTACCTTCAGAAGCAGGCATGATAAGAACTCTTGCGCCACCGAACTTAGCATATACCTCGTGCGGAACAGTTCCGTTGAGAACAGGTACTTTAACGAGATTTTTCTTGGCTGCTTCTACACCCTTAGCGATAGCAGCAGTAACTTCACCAGCTTTTCCAAGACCGTAGCCAATCACACCATTTCCGTCTCCAACAACTACAATGGCTGCGAATGTAAATGTTCTACCACCCTTTGTAACCTTGGTAACACGATTAATAGCAACTAATCGGTCCTTCAACTCGATATCGTTTCCTATTTTTACTCTATTAACCATAATTCAATTAAAATTTAAGTCCAGCGTTACGGGCAGCATCTGCTACCTCCTTAACCCTTCCGTGATACAAATAACCATTACGGTCGAAAACTACAGCGGAAATGCCTGCCTCTATTGCCTTCTTAGCGACAAGTTCGCCAACCTTAGCAGCCTGCTCGCACTTAGGGCACTTTTCCATGCCAAGAGATGAAGCGGAAACAAGGGTTGTAGATGTCTCATCGTTAACGATTTGTACATAAATCTGCTTGTTACTTCTGAAAACAGACATACGTGGGCGTTCAGCAGTACCAGAAATCTTATTGCGTACTCTATACTTAATCTTGATACGTCTTTCTATCTTTGTTATCATATTCGTACAATTAAAAATTATTTAGCACTTGCTGACTTACCAGACTTTCTTCTAACAACTTCGCCCTGGAAACGGATACCCTTACCCTTATATGGTTCAGGCTTGCGGAAAGAACGAATCTTTGCACACACGAGACCGAGCAACTGCTTGTCACATGATTCAAGCATAATGAGAGGGTCCTGATTTCTTTCAGACTTAGTCTCTACTTTGATTTCCTTTGGAAGTTCAAAGAATATTGCGTGAGAATAACCCAAAGAGAGTTCAAGAAGATTACCTGTGTTTGACACACGATAACCTACACCCACCAACTGAAGAGTCTTCTTGTAACCTTCAGACACTCCGATAACCATGTTGTTCACAAGAGAACGGTACAATCCGTGGAAAGCGTGACGCTGCTTTGGATTGTCAATCATCAAATCCTTGTTTTCCTCCATTGTCAACTTTCCGTCCTCAATAACGATGCTTATCGCAGGGTTTACATACTGTGTGAGCTCACCTTTAGGACCTTTTACAGTTACAATGTCATCCTTATGAGTAATTGTTACTCCTGCAGGAATATTAATAGGCAACTTACCAATTCTAGACATTATATATCCTCCTTAATTAATAAACGAAACAAAGCACCTCGCCACCGATCTTAAGTTCAGCAGCCTGCTTGTTAGTCATAACACCTTTAGATGTAGATATAATAGCTATACCTAATCCGTTAATTACTCTTGGCATGTCCTTGTATCCAGTATACTTACGAAGACCTGGACGTGACACGCGCTTTAAGCACTGGATAGCGCTTGTTTTTGACTCGGCATCGTACTTAAGAGCCACTTTGATTGTTCCCTGAGGACCATCCTCTACGAACTTGTAGTTAAGTACATAGCCCTGATCGAAAAGGATCTTAGTGATTTCCTTTTTCAAGTTTGAGGCAGGAATTTCAACAACCTTGTGCTTTGCACTGATTGCATTTCTCAACCTCGTTAGATAATCTGCTATTGGATCTGTCATAATAAATTAAATTAATCGGGACACCCCGACAATATTTAACACTAAAAATAAATTACCAACTTGCTTTCTTAACACCTGGGATAAGTCCTGCAGAAGCCATCTCACGGAACTGAATACGAGAGATACCGAACTGACGGATATATCCTCTTGGACGACCTGTAATCTTGCAACGATTGTGCAAACGGATTGGATTAGCGTTAGCAGGTATAGCCTGGAGCTGGCGTGCAGCTTCATAAGCCTCCATAGGATCACCTGTATTAACGATCTTCTTAAGCGCTGCACGCTTAGCAGCATATTTTGCAACAAGTTTAGCACGCTTAACTTCGCGAGCCTTCATTGATTCTTTTGCCATTGTCTATTATTTTTTAGCATCCTTAAATGGAAGTCCGAAAGCCTTGAGCAGAGCATAACCCTCTTCGTCTGTCTGTGCAGTTGTAACGAAAGTGATGTTCATACCCATAATTTTATCAACCTGGTCGATATTGATTTCAGGGAAGATAATCTGTTCCTGAATACCGAGTGTATAGTTACCACGACCATCAAACTTAGACTCAATACCCTTGAAGTCACGGATACGTGGAAGTGCTACACGTACAAGTCTCTCAAGGAACTCGTACATCTTCTGGCGACGAAGAGTAACCATCACACCGATAGGCATCTTCTTACGCAAACGGAAGTTAGAGATATCCTTCTTTGACATTGTTGCAACAGCTTTCTGACCTGTGATCTGAGCGAGCTCGTTCAAAGCCACCTCAATAACCTTCTTGTCAGCTGTAGCCATACCAAGACCCTGGTTAACAACAATCTTCTTCAATACAGGAATCTGCATAGGAGAAGTGTAGTTGAACTGTTTCATCAAAGCTGGAGCGATTTGCTCAGCATATACATTCTTAAGATTTGCAGTTGTACTCATTAAATCTCCTCCCCTGATTTTTTAGCATAACGAACTAACTTGCCATTAGCGCCCAACTTTCTTCCGATACGTGTTGGCTTTCCTGTTTTAGGGTCAACAACGTTAAGGTTAGAAATATGTATAGGAGCTTCCTGCTTGATAATACCTCCCTGTGGGTGCTTAGCGCTTGGCTTAGTGCTCTTAGACACCATGTTTACACCCTCGACAACGGCGCGCTGCTTTTCTACAAGCACAGACAACACCTTACCTGTCTGTCCCTTGTAGTTTCCAGCGTTTACATAAACCGTGTCACCTTTCTTTATATGTAATTTACTCATTACTATAATCGTTTAAAATTAAAGTACCTCAGTAGCCAAAGAAACTACTTTCATGTTAGCAGCACGGAGTTCGCGAGCTACAGGACCAAAGATACGGCTTCCTCTCATTTCTCCCGCATTATTCAAAAGCACACACGCATTGTCATCAAAGCGGATATAAGAACCATCAGCACGACGTACTTCCTTCTTAGTACGTACAATCAAAGCCTTTGATACTGTACCCTTCTTGATATCGCTTGAAGGGATTACATTTTTTACTGTTACGACAATCACGTCACCAACAGAAGCGTAGCGGCGTCTTGTACCTCCGAGTACACGGATACAAAGAACTTCGCGTGCACCACTGTTGTCTGCAACTGTCAATCTTGATTCTGTCTGTATCATAATTACTTAGCTCTTTCAACGATTTGTACTAATCTCCATCTTTTAGTTTTGCTCAACGGACGAGTCTCCATAATCAGCACAGTGTCACCCACATTGCACTCGTTCTTTTCGTCATGAGCATGGTATTTCTTTGTCTTGCTAACAAACTTACCATATATAGGGTGCTTCTCCTTAAATTTAGTTGCAACGACGATAGTCTTGTCCATCTTGTTGCTAGAAACAACACCCATTCTTTGTTTTCTTAAATTTCTTGCTTCCATGTTTCGGCTCAATATTAGTTGTTAAGTTCTCTCTGACGGAGCTCACACTTCATGCGAGCGATATCACGACGTAGTTTCTTAATCTGTGAATGATCCTCAACAGGAGAAATATTGTGGTTGAATTTCAAGTCGCTGTATTTAGCAACCTCTGCCTCAATACGCTCTGCAAGTTCAGCAGTTGTAAGTTCTCTTATTTCTGAAATTTTCATAATTAAGCATTTTTGTCGTAGTCACGTCTTACAATAAACTTAGTTGTTGTAGGAAGTTTCTGTGCGCCAAGGCGAAGAGCCTCTTTTGCAATTTCGTAAGAAACACCTTCAATCTCAAAAAGTATACGTCCTGGTTTTGCAGGGAATACATACTGGTATGGATCTCCCTTACCCTTACCCATTCGGACGTCAGCAGGCTTCTTAGTGATTGGTTTGTCAGGGAAAATGCGAATCCAAACCTGTCCTTGACGCTGCATGTAACGTGTGATTGCCACACGGGCAGCCTCAATCTGACGTGCTGTAATCCAGCGAGTTTGGAGGGCCTTAATTCCGAAGCTTCCGAAAGCGAGTTCTGTTCCTCTGTGAGAAACGCCGCTCAAACGACCACGACCTTTTTGCGGTCTTCTATACTTTTGTCTTTTTGGCTGTAACATAATAAATCTAATTAACGGTTAGACTTTCTGTTTCTGAATCTCTTACCGCCATTGTTGTTGCGGCCTGTTTCCTTAGTCTGTGCGAAATTAGGAGCCAAATCCTTCTTTCCGAACACCTCACCACGGCAAATCCACACCTTAATTCCAAGGAGACCTACCTTAGTAAGAGCCTCAGCCAAACAGTAGTCAATGTCAGCACGGAATGTATGGAGCGGAGTACGTCCTTCCTTATACATTTCTGAACGTGACATTTCTGCACCGTTCAAACGTCCTGAAATTTGAATCTTAATACCCTCTGCGCCTGAACGCATTGTGTTAGCGATAGCAGTCTTGATTGCACGACGATAAGCGATCTTGCCTTCAATCTGACGTGCGATATTGTTTGCTACGATTACAGCGTCAAGTTCTGGGCGCTTGATTTCGTAGATATTGATCTGCACATCTTTGTCTGTTACCTTCTTCAACTCTTCCTTCAACTTGTCAACTTCCTGTCCGCCCTTTCCAATGATGAGACCTGGACGAGCAGTGCAAACAGTGATTGTAACGAGTTTGAGAGTACGCTCTATTACGATTTTAGAAACACTGGCTTTTGCCAAACGAGTGTTAAGATATTTGCGGATCTGGCTATCCTCAAGGATATTGTCACCGAAACTCTTTCCACCGAACCAGTTAGAGTCCCAACCTCTTACGATGCCGAGACGGTTGCTTATTGGATTACACTTTTGTCCCATAATTAATCTTCAACATTAGTTTTAGCGTCCACAAATAAAGTAACATGATTAGAACGCTTGCGAATTCTGTATCCTCTTCCCTGTGGTGCAGGTCTCATACGCTTGAGTGTAGCACCTTCATCAACAAACACCTTTGAGATGTACAATTCGCCGTTTTCTGCCTTTCTTTCATTCTTCTGCTCCCAGTTAGCGATAGCAGAGCGCAGCACCTTCTCTACATCCTTAGATGCGTCCTTTGAACAGAACTTGAGAGTTGCCAATGCCTTGCTTACCTCCATACCTCTCACAAGGTCAACAACATAGCGCATTTTGCGTGGTGATGAAGGGATGTCGCGAAGGGTAGCGAAATAGGTAGTCTTTTTAGCCTCTTTAAGTTTCTGGGCCATTAATTTTTTTCTTGCTCCCATTATTTAATTTCGTTTTAATCTTAAGTAATACCTGTTTTACTTTTTCTTATTACCAGCATGGCCACGGAATGTGCGTGTGAGAGCGAACTCACCAAGCTTATGTCCTACCATGTTTTCTGTAACATAAACAGGGATGAACTTATTACCATTATGAACTGCAATAGTATGTCCCACGAAATCTGGGGAAATCATTGAAGCTCTTGCCCATGATTTGATAACGCTCTTCTTTCCGCTCTCATTCATTGCGAGAACTTTCTTTTCGAGCTTTACGTTAATATATGGACCTTTTTTTAATCATCGACTCATATTTTTAAATCAGTTAACTTGTTTATTTTTTACGTCTTTCGATAATATACTTGCTTGATGCCTTCTTTGGTGCACGTGTCTTGAGACCCTTAGCATACAAGCCGTTACGTGAACGTGGGTGTCCTCCTGACTGGCGTCCTTCACCACCACCCATTGGGTGATCATGTGGGTTCATCACAACACCACGGTTGTGTGGACGACGTCCCAACCAGCGTGAGCGTCCTGCCTTACCTGAAGATTCGAGAGCGTGGTCAGAGTTGCTTACGCTACCGATTGTAGCGCGGCAGATTCCGAGAATTCTACGAATTTCTCCAGAAGGGAGTTTGATAACGCAATAGCTTCCTTCACGTGAAGTCAACTGAGCAAAGTTACCTGCAGATCTTACCATCTTAGCACCCTGTCCTGGACGGAGTTCGATATTGTGGATTACAGTACCTACTGGAATGTCCTTAAGGAAAAGTGTGTTTCCGAGGTCTGGAGTGGCAGTCTCACCTGACATGAGAGTCATGCCTACCTGCAGTCCGTTAGGAGCAACGATGTAGCGTTTTTCACCATCAGCGTAGAAAAGGAGTGCGATACGAGCCGAACGGTTTGGATCGTACTCAATAGTCTTTACTACTGCTGGTATTCCATCCTTATTTCTCTTGAAGTCGACAATACGGATAAGGCGCTTGTGACCACCACCTCTGTAACGAACAGTCATTCTACCTTGGTTGTTACGGCCACCTGTGCTCTTCTTACCGAATACAAGAGATTTTTCTGGTACTGATGTAGTAACATCATCGAAAGTACCAATAGCCTTGTGTCTTTGACCCGGAGTTACCGGTTTAAATTTACGAATACCCATTTTAAATATTAAATGTTACTATAGAAATCGATAGTTTCGCCATCCTTAAGAGTAACGACAGCCTTCTTGTAAGCCTTTGTCTTACCCTTGATAACACCAGCCTTAGTATAGCGGCTCTTACGCTTACCAGCGTAGTTCATAGTGTTAACAGAAACTACATTTACATTATATTTAGCTTCAACTTCTTTTTTGATCTCAATCTTGTTGGCCTCAGGACGCACAATGAAGCCGAACTTATTGTTCTGCTTCTCTGAAATAGCGGTCATTTTCTCAGTGACCAACGGTTTTACGATGTATCCCATTGTAGTCCTTACTTATTAAATGTTTCGTCAACCAACTTAAGCGCATTTTCAGTTACAACAACTACATTTGCATTCATTACTTTATAAGTATTGAGTGCGCTAGCTGTCATAACTTCTACACGCTGTATATTACGGGAAGACAAATATACGTTTTTATTATTCTCTGGCAAAAGGAGGAGAAGCTTCTTACCCTCAATTTTAAGATTATTTTGCATTTTTATGAAATCTTTAGTCTTTGGAGCCTCGAAATTGAAGTCCTCAACTACAATGATTGCATTCTGCTGCGCCTTATAAGAGAGAGCACTCTTGCGTGCCAAATTCTTCACCTTCTTGTTAAGCTTGAACCAATAGTCGCGTGGCTTTGGTCCGAACACACGGCCTCCTCCTCTAAGTACTGGAGACTTGATATCACCACGGCGTGCTCCGCCACCACCCTTCTGACGGATGAGCTTGCGAGTTGAACCTGTGATTTCGCTTCTTTCCTTAGACTTGTGAGTTCCCTGACGCTGTGCAGCGAGATACTGCTTTACAGCGAGATAGATAACATGGTCATTAGGTTCAATTCCGAAGATAGCATCGTTCAATTCAACCTTCTTTCCAGTATCTTCACCTTTAATGTTTAAAACTGAAACTTCCATTACTTCTTAATTATTACGATTGAACCTTTGCATCCTGGAACAGAACCCTTCAGAAGAAGAAGGTTGTGTTCAGGGATAATCTTAATCACCTGCAAGTTGTGTGTTGTCACCTGCTCATTACCCATGTGACCACCCATCTTCATGTTTTTGAATACACGTGATGGAGTTGCACAAGCACCGATAGAACCTGGTTTGCGTGAGCGGTCGTCCTGTCCGTGTGTAGTCTGGCCTACACCACCGAAACCATGACGCTTAACTACACCCTGGAATCCTTTACCTTTTGATGTTCCAACAACGTCTACATAAGGGGCATCATTGAATAGTTCGACTGTAATAACGTCGCCCAAGTTGTGCTCCTCATCATAAGTGAACTCGGCCAAGTGTCTCTTTGGAGTTGTACCTGCCTTCTTGAAGTGTCCTGCCATAGGCTTAGAAGTGTTCTTCTCCTTAGCTTCCTGGAAACCTACCTGCACTGCAGCATAGCCATCCTTCTCGACATTCTTGATTTGAGTTACAACACAAGGACCTACTTCGATAACAGTGCATGGAAGATTCTTGCCATCAGCACTGAAAACGGATGTCATTCCGATTTTTTTTCCTAATAATCCTGGCATTTCAAATTAATTTTAGTTGTTCTCAATTTTATTAAACCTTAATCTCTACTTCTACACCGCTTGGCAACTCAAGCTTCATAAGAGCATCTACTGTCTTAGCTGTTGAGCTATAGATGTCGATGAGTCTCTTGTAAGTTGAGAGCTGGAATTGCTCGCGAGACTTCTTGTTAACGAACGTACTACGGTTCACTGTGTAGATACGCTTGTGTGTTGGCAATGGAATTGGGCCGCTTACTACAGCGTCAGTTGCCTTCACTGTCTTAACGATCTTCTCTGCTGACTTGTCTACCAAGTTGTGGTCGTAAGACTTGAGTTTAATACGAATTTTCTGACTCATTTTGTTTTTAATAATTATTGTTATTAATAGAGGAAAGGAGGTATGCAAGTTAAGAGTCGTTTGCTAACTTGCACCTCCTGCCCTTGTTTATTATACTAGGTCTACGCGTCCGTTGCACTCCTGAAGCACTGCCTTAGCGATTGTGCTTGAAACTGGTGCGTGGTGATCATACTGCATAGATGATGTTGCACGACCTGATGTGATTGTACGGAGAGCTGTTACATAACCGAACATTTCTGCGAGCGGAACGAGGGCCTTAACGATACGAGCGCCAGAGCGGCTTGTATCCATTCCTTCTACCTGACCGCGACGCTTGTTCAAGTCACCGATAACGTCACCCATGTTCTCCTCTGGAGTCACAACTTCAAGACGCATGATTGGCTCCATAAGAACTGGCTTAGCCTGAGCACATGCGCTCTTGTATGCCTGAAGCGCACAGATTTCGAATGACAACTGGTCAGAGTCTACTGGGTGGAATGAACCGTCAACGAGAGTAACCTTCATTGAGTCCATTGGATAGCCACCAAGCACACCGTTCTTCATTGCGTTAGCAAAACCTTTCTGCACTGAAGGGATGAATTCCTTAGGCACGTTACCACCCTTAACTTCGTCAACGAACTGGAGTCCGCCTTCCTTGAAGTCCTCATCTACTGGACCAACGTTTACGATGATGTCTGCGAACTTACCGCGACCACCTGACTGCTTCTTGTAAACCTCACGGAGGTTGACAGTCTTAGTGATTGCCTCTTTGTAGTTAACCTGTGGCTTACCCTGGTTACATTCAACCTTGAACTCACGCTTCAGACGGTCGATGATGATATCGAGGTGGAGCTCACCCATACCTGAGATAACTGTCTGGCCGCTCTGTTCGTCAGTGTGAACTGTAAATGTTGGGTCCTCTTCTGCAAGCTTAGCAAGACCTACTGAAAGTTTGTCAAGGTCCTTCTGAGTCTTAGGCTCAACTGCGATACCGATAACTGGATCCGGGAAGTCCATTGACTCAAGAACGATTGGAGCTGACTCGTCGCAAAGAGTATCACCTGTGTGGATGTCCTTAAGACCTACAGCTGCGCCTATATCACCTGCGCTGATCACCTCAACTGGGTTCTGGTGGTTAGAGTGCATCTGGAAAAGACGTGATACGCGCTCTTTCTTGCCTGAGCGAGTGTTGTAAACGTATGAACCAGCCTCTACCTTACCTGAGTAAACGCGGATGAATGTAAGACGGCCTACATAAGGGTCTGTTGCAATCTTGAATGCGAGTGCTGCAGTCTTGTCGTCTTCATCTGGCTTGCGCTCCTCAGCCTCCTTAGTGTCTGGGTTAGTACCCTCTACGTTCGGAGTGTCGAGTGGTGAAGGAAGGAATGCGCAAACGTAGTCAAGGAGAGTCTGAACACCCTTGTTCTTGAATGAAGAACCGCAGAGCATTGGAGTACATGCCATTGCCACTGTTGCAGCGCGAAGGGCACGAAGTATTTCCTCTTCTGTGATTGTTGAAGGATCGTCGAAGAACTTCTCCATGAGAGCATCGTCATACTCAGCTACAGTCTCGAGCATCTTGCCACGCCATTCCTCTGCCTCGTCAACGAGGTCTGCAGGAATTTCCTCTACTGAATAGTCAGCTCCCATTGACTCATCGTGCCAATAGATAGCCTTCATCTTCACGAGGTCAACAAGTCCCTTGAACTTTTCCTCAGCACCGATTGGAATAACAACCGGACATGGGTTTGCGCCGAGAACCTCTCTCATCTGGCGAACTACCTCATAGAAGTCCGCACCTGAACGGTCCATCTTGTTTACATAGCCGATACGTGGCACATTGTACTTGTCAGCCTGGCGCCATACTGTCTCAGACTGTGGCTCAACGCCACCTACTGCACAGTAAGTAGCAACAGCACCGTCGAGCACACGAAGTGAACGCTCCACCTCTGCAGTGAAGTCTACGTGTCCCGGAGTGTCAATAAGGTTGATCTTGTATGTGTTACCAGCATAGTTCCAGCTAGTAGTTGTTGCAGCAGAAGTAATTGTGATACCACGCTCCTGCTCCTGAGCCATCCAGTCCATTGTTGCTGTACCGTCGTGAGTCTCACCGATTTTGTGAGTCAAACCAGTATAGAAAAGGATACGCTCTGAAGTAGTAGTCTTACCCGCGTCGATGTGGGCCATGATACCGATATTGCGCGTCAAATGCAAATCACGTTTTGCCATAATTCCTTTGGATTTAAATCGTTGTTATTAGAATCTGAAATGAGCGAACGCACGGTTAGCCTCAGCCATACGGTGCATATCCTCCTTACGCTTGAATGCACCACCCTGCTCGTTGAATGCATCCATAATCTCTGCAGCAAGCTTGTCAGCCATGCACTTTCCTGCACGCTTACGTGCGAAAAGGATCATGTTCTTCATTGAGATTGCCTCCTTACGGTCAGGACGGATCTCTGTTGGAACCTGGAAAGTAGCACCACCGATACGGCGTGACTTTACCTCTACTTGTGGAGTGATATTGTCGAGAGCCTTCTTCCAGATTTCAACTGAAGACTTCTCTTCGTTCTTCATTTTGTTCTCAACGATGCCAAGAGCATTGTAGAAAATAGAATAAGCGATGCTCTTCTTTCCATCGTACATAAGGTTATTAACGAACTTAGTAACCTTAACGTCACCATAAACCGGATCCGGAAGGATCACGCGCTTCTTTGGTTTAGCTTTTCTCATTTTGTTTGTTTCTTTTTTTAGTCTGAGGTTGCAAATTGTGTGTCTTCAACGTCCGCACCCGGACATTTACTCAACCCTTTAAGCTTTCCAACAAACTGATGTTTTACTTAAAAATAAATCTTTTTACTTCTTTGCTTTAGGACGCTTAGCACCATACTTAGAACGACGCTGTGTACGGCTTGCTACACCTGCAGTATCGAGAGCACCGCGAATGATGTGATAACGTACACCTGGGAGGTCCTTAACACGACCACCACGCACGAGAACGATTGAGTGCTCCTGCAAGTTGTGTCCTTCACCTGGAATGTAAGAGTTTACTTCCTTCTTGTTTGTCAAGCGCACACGCGCTACCTTTCTCATCGCTGAGTTAGGCTTCTTAGGAGTAGTAGTGTACACACGTACGCAAACACCGCGACGCTGTGGGCAAGAATCCAAAGCTGGAGACTTACTCTTCTCTACCAACACCTTTCTTCCTTTTCTTACTAATTGTTGAATAGTAGGCATTTTAGTTAATTTTTTAGTTATATATTATTGTTAATTTGTATATGCGCATTCTAAGTTCTGCACCTGTCTTTTGTATGTAGAACAGGCACAATAGTCCAAAAAGCGGTGCAAAGGTAGCACTTTTCTGCCAAACAGCATCTTTTTTGAGCAACAAAATGCATCTGCCACCTAAAAATATTTTTCACGGACGATGTATTTAACTTTATTTAACCCTCCAGAAGGCGATATCACCGTTATACACACCCGAATCACCTCCTCTTGCAAGGCATATCCGACAACATAACTATCAGATTGCACACATTAGCAGTCCATGCCCACATCTATATTAATATATGTATACACGGTGTGGTTTAACGAATTTGGTTGACCTTTTCCGTCTTATTTATATCTTAGGTTGACTTGGTTTAAGATTAGTTTTAAATTTAGTTGACTATGTTTTTGCTTAGTTGTGTTTTGGGTTGACCCTTGTGGTTGTTATTTGCTA
>JAZNGW010000043.1:0-34198 GCA_045576655.1 Bacteroidaceae bacterium | reverse complement strand
AACAATATGCGCCCGCACTGGAGCATAGACGGCATGACGCCAGTACAGGCATCCAAGTGCGCCGCAGAAATAAGCAAGAGGTGGACGAGCTACAGGGACATGGCCATAAAGAGGGCAATGGCAGACGCTGGCGGCGAGGCAACACTTATGGAGCCTGCAGCTGCAGGCTGCATAAGTGCCAGCAGTCAACCAATATTGCAAATAACAACCACAATGGTCAACCCAAAACACAACTAAGCAAAAACATAGTCAACTAAATTTAAAACTAATCTTAAACCAAGTCAACCTAAGATATAAATAAGACGGAAAAGGTCAACCAAATTCGTTAAACCACAGAGAAAACTATAAATAAAAGTAATATTTGTACAAATAATAGTTTTATTTATATAAATATTAGTTTTATTCTTACAAATATAAGTTTTATTTATACTTTTCTCCGAAGTGCGTGTAAAAATCCAGCGCAGCGTCCCCATTTTTGCACCCAATATCGCACAAAAACAGCAATCAGTAAAAAAATAGAGGCATCCGCAATGGACGCCTCTACTGATAGATATTCCGTGGTTAAAAGTATCTGCCTGTCAGCTCTGATTTAAAACTCCAAAGCCAATATTTCATCGAAATACGCCTCCCATCCCTGCTTGAAAGCGCGTCCTATCTTTAATCCGTAAAACTTGGTTCCCTGACGGCGGTATTGCATGAGTTGCTTACGTTGCTCCGCACTGCAAAGCGGAATGCTAAAGTCAGTAACCCACAACACATCGGCAGAAGAGAACCTTCCACCAGCAAGGAGGGCAAACACTTGCTGAAGCATCTGAGCCGCGTTAGTGCCACCCGCTGACCGTTGCCTGAAAAACTCAAGGAGCGCACTGCGTTCACGAACGACATCTATGGGGCGAGCTTCGACAGAAAACGAAACAAGAAAAAGGTCGCGGTGCTGGCGTTCCGCAATAAGGAGCAGTTTCATCATAAGCGAATTGGTAAGTTCCTCAGGAAGTCCAGCCATACTCCCCGACCTGTCGGCACACACAATCATAGGGCCACGCAAGCGCGCCGGACGAGGTGCTACACGGCGCGAGGGCTTCAGCATTTCGCTCTTATGGTGGAAAGTCTGCAGGCAGCGAGTTGCGTATTTGTACAGAAACAAATCATACAAGTCGTCGTCGCTGCTTTGCGCCATTTCAAGCGGCAGCATCAAGCTGATATCCTTGCCAAGAGCCACTCCAAGAATGTCGCTCTTTGCGGCATGCTCCATCTTCATATTTCCGCCTATAGAAACGGGCATTCGTTCGTCCGATTCCTCATCGGCTATGCGCCCCATCCTATTGGCAATCTGCTCCAGTTGCGGATACTTCTTCTGCAAGTCCACAACGCGGAGCTGGTGCTCAAAAACAAGAGTGTTCCACTGCCCTCCCATGAGCCCCCAGACCTGATAGAACCTATCCTTGTCGATATTACGCTTCTCAAGATATTCAGGTATCTGAGTGAGATTCTGCTTCAGGACATTGGTGTTGCTATCTTTAAACTCATCAATATCATGCTGAAGCTGTTGCTGCTTCTGACGCTCGAAAGCCTTGCTCCAGTCTTCTATCATCCGCTTCCAATCATCATGATTGTCTGTGCCACCCTCGCCTTCAAACTTATCGCGGTATTTACCCTCATCGAATCCGAATTCCTGGAATTCATCGCTAATCTCCGACAATAGCCGTCGCCACCCGTCGCGCTTCTTACGCTCGCTCCACTGAAGGGCCTGTTTCATCTTCTGCTCCTGGCCCTGAGAGCAAGCGCGTCTGAACTTTTCGCGCGTAAAAATCTGCTTAATGAACTCAAGCATATTGTCGTAGAACACACGTGCCTTCACCTCGTCGCTCAGCACACTGAAGGCAACGAAAGAATCGCCCATCACCTCGCGCAAATAGCGTTCAAGATAGTCTTCATGCCAAGGATCAGGCGCATCGGGCACCTGCCCAGTCCTTACAAACTCATTGAGGATACCCACATAGTGATTAGGTTCGAAGAAGAAAGGCGAGGCCCAATATGGATCTCCTGACTTTTCGAAATCCTCACGTCTCTTTTCCTCAAGACGTTGGAAATAACTGCTACGCAATATTTCATACATATAGCAAATCGCTTATGTCCGACCGAGTATGAGCCACGCTGGTCATGTATTCATCAACCTTGCCACGAATAAACGCCCTGTCGTCGGGTGTGGCAAAAACATTGTCCTCCAGAGAGGACGTAATCTGGCGAAGCAAAGCAGCTATAGTCTCCACTTCCCCCTCAAAATCATAATCGTCCAATCCAGGAGGAGTCGTCGCAGCGCTTTGACGCGCTAACATCTCACGTGCAGAATAGCGTTCAAGCTCACAACGCACCCCATTAACATAAAGATACTCATTATCGCGAGCAAGATTAACCACACGTCCGTCGCTTAAAGCCGCAGACTGATCAAATGCACGTATGCGCTCCTTCACCTCCTCCCTCTGATCCTTGTACAGACGTCCAGAAACAGATCTGCGTGTCGAATAGGCAGGAAGACGGTGGAAATCAGGCGCGAAAATATATGTATTGCCAGTATTGTAAGTGCTCAACCTATAGTAGAAATCATCGAACAGAATTAGATTGGCATCTTCAGGGTGCGCAGTAGCTCGAGACTCGCTCAAGGCCATCGAAGCCCTTTTTAGACGAAGGTTCTTCTCTACACGCTTACGTAGTTCGGCATGGCGTTCCTCCACAGCGGCAAAAATCGACTTTGCTACCACCTCCCTCACAACATCATGCTCGACAGGGTCGTTCCACAGACAATAGGAAAGAACAGCTATGTCGGTAGGATTGGTAGCAGGGCGGTTATGTATGAATGCGGATGTCTTAAGAAGTTTCACGGCTTTCTTCCATCTGCGGTCGCTGACATAAATGCTATAAACCGACTCGCCAAGCTTGTCCTTTATACGCTTCAATTTGTTGCGTATATAAAGAATGCTTGACCTTACGCTTTCATCAACATCAATATCGCCTATAGCACGTTGCCATTGAGCATACTCCTCTGGAGTAATCTTCAGTTCCTCCAAACTACCAGGCAAATCCCTTTCCTCAGCATCCAATATCATAGAAAGGAAAGCCGTATCGTCCTTTACAGGAGAGGACACGCAGCGAACAAGAAATCTGTCCCACAAAGCCTCTAAGCCCTCGCCCTCTGCAGGAAGTTCGTTGCTGGCAGCAATCAATAGTTTCAGGGGGAGTTTCATCTCCTTGTCGCCATTACGAAATACCTTTTCGTTAAGAGCAGTGAGCAGCGTGTTTTGGATTGCAGGACCAGCCTTCCATATTTCATCAAGGAAGACGACATCGGCTGTAGGCATATATCCATCGACAACACGTTCGTAAGCATCGCTCACCTTCAATTTGCTTATGCTTACAGGTCCAAAGATATCGTCAGGAGTGGAAAACCTCGACATAAGATATTCAAAAGAAGAAGCACCCTTGAAGGCATTCTTCAAGCGACGTGCCACCATACTCTTCGCTGTGCCTGGAGGACCAAGCAAAATAATACTCTCGCCTGCCAAAGCCGCAAGAATGCCCAATCGCAGTTCCGTGTCCTTCTCGTAGAGTCCCTTGCCTATTTCGCTTAGCAAGGCCATTATTCTTTCCTTGATATTCATCCCGATAGAATTATTGTATTTGCGAATTTACACATTTTTCTATGCATTCTCCCTTTTTCGGACGAAATAAAATTCACGGCAAAAGATTGTTGCAACCAAGCAGACGAGGGCGCTATTGCTATCAGAGAGATTCACCTCGCACAAAAGGTCTTCAGGAACCAGGAACGTATAGAAACAAAAAGCGGCAAGACTCCTATTGGAATCTTGCCGCTAACTTTATCATTTACGCCCGAGGGCGTGGATTTCATTAGTCGAACGAAGCAAAAGCTTCAGTTGGATTGAACTGCTTGCGACGCATTTCGTAAGCCTCGTCCTTAGCACCAACAACGATGCGCTCGAACTCGCGAAGACCAGTACCGGCAGGGATGAGGTGACCGCAGATAACGTTCTCCTTCATACCCTCGAGTGGGTCGCTCTTTCCGCTGATTGCAGCCTCGTTGAGCACCTTTGTTGTCTCCTGGAACGATGCGGCTGACATAAAGCTTGAAGCTCCGAGTGCAGCACGTGTGATACCCTGAAGAATCTGAGTAGATGTTGCAGGGACTGCATCACGAACCTGAACGAGCTTGAGGTCACGACGCTTGAGCATAGAGTTCTCATCGCGGAGCTTGCGTGCTGTAACGATCATACCAGCCTGCATTGTCTCAGAGTCGCCGGCATCGGTAACAACTTTCTTGCCCCAGATGCGGTCGTTCTCTTCAGCGAACTCAAGTTTGTCTACGATACCGCCTTCGAGGAAGCGTGTGTCGCCTGGCTCCTCGATCTGAACCTTACGCATCATCTGGCGAACGATAATCTCGAAGTGCTTGTCGTTGATAGACACACCCTGGAGACGGTAAACGTCCTGTACCTGATTTACGATATATTCCTGAACGGCAGTAGGTCCCTTGATAGCGAGGATGTCGGCTGGAGTGATAGCACCGTCAGAGAGCGGTGTTCCGGCACGTACATAGTCGTTCTCCTGTACGAGGATCTGCTTTGAAAGCGGAATGAGGTACTTGCGCACGTCGCCAACCTTTGATGTAAGGCTGATTTCGCGGTTACCACGCTTAACCTTACCCATTGTAACCTCACCGTCGATTTCGGCAACGACTGCTGGGTTTGAAGGGTTGCGAGCCTCGAAGAGCTCTGTAACACGTGGGAGACCTCCGGTGATGTCACCAGCCTTGCTCACTACGCGAGGCATCTTGACAAGCACATCTCCGACTGCAACATCATCGCCGTCCTTAACAGAGATGCGTCCGTTGATTGGGAAGTTGTATGTGCGGAGAAGATCACCGTTCTCGTTGAGGATATGACACATAGGAACAATAGCCTTATCCTTTGACTCGATAACGATGTAGTCGCGGAGACCTGTTGTTTCGTCCTGCTCAACACGGTATGTTACACCTTCCTTCACGCC
This sequence comes from Bacteroidaceae bacterium, assembly GCA_045576655.1. Taxonomy (GTDB): domain Bacteria; phylum Bacteroidota; class Bacteroidia; order Bacteroidales; family Bacteroidaceae; genus RGIG8745. The sequence goes on along the minus strand of JAZNGW010000043.1, from coordinate 29,140 downwards.
TTCAAACTGAACGCGTCCGGCAAATTCTGTAACGATAACGGCATTGAACGGATCCCAGTTTGCAATAACAGCATCCTTTTCTACGATATCGCCTTCGCCGAAGAAGAGGTTAGAACCGTAAGGCACGTTCACGCTTGAGAGAGCAATACCAGTGTTGATATCAACGAAGCGAAGTTCCGCCAATCGACCTACAACAATCTTAGCATTAGGATTGTCCTCTGTAGGACGGTCAATAGTACGGAGCTCCTCAAACTCGAGCTTGCACTTGTTCTTTGCAACAATCTGTGCATTGGCAGCTGCGTTACCAGCGACACCACCGGCGTGGAACGTACGGAGTGTGAGCTGAGTACCAGGTTCACCGATAGCCTGAGCAGCGATGACACCAACAGCCTCACCCTTCTGAACCATGCGCTGAGTTGCGAGGTTGCGTCCGTAGCACTTCATGCAGACACCCTTCTTTGACTCACAAGTGAGCACTGAACGGATTTCTACGCTTTCGATGCCACATGCCTCAATTTCTGCAGCTATGCGCTCTGTGATTTCCTCACCAGAAGCCACAATGAGCTCGCCTGTAGAAGGATTGACAATATCGTGTACTGAAACACGTCCGAGGATGCGCTCTGCAAGCGATGCAACAACACGGTCGCCATCCTTAAGAGCAGTGCAAACAAGTCCGCGGAGAGTGCCACAGTCTTCTTCTGTAATAATAACGTCGTGAGAAACGTCAACAAGACGACGAGTAAGGTAACCTGCGTCAGCAGTCTTGAGGGCGGTATCGGCAAGACCCTTACGAGCACCGTGAGTAGAGATGAAGTACTCAAGCACTGACATACCTTCCTTAAAGTTAGAAAGGATCGGGTTTTCGATAATGTTCGCACCATCCGAACCACCCTTCTGAGGCTTAGCCATCAGACCACGCATACCTGCAAGCTGTGCAATCTGGTCTGCAGATCCACGGGCACCAGAGTCGAGCATCATGAACACGGCGTTGAATCCCTGGTCTGCTTCAGTCATCTGCTTCATAAGCGTAGACTTGAGCTTGTCGTTAACCTTAGTCCAAGTATCAATAACCTGCTGGTAGCGGTCCTTGTCAGTGATGAGACCGAATGCATAGTTCTGCTGAATCTGCTCTACAGCGTCATGACCGTCCTGAACAATCTGAGTCTTCTCCTCAGGGATGATAATATCGTCAAGCACGAATGAAAGTCCACCTTCGTAAGCCATGCGGTAACCAAGGTTCTTGATTCCGTCGAGGAAGTGACAAGCACGTGCCATACCCACGTTCTTGATTACCTTAGTGATGACCTTCTTAAGAGCCTTCTTACCGATAACCTCGTTAACATAACCCACTTCATCAGGCACGATGCCGTTGATTATGATACGTCCTACCGTAGTCTCAACGATATGCTCAATGTAGTTGCCGTTCTCATCCAAGTCCTTAACAAGGCACTTAATTGGAGCGTGAACTTCTACGCGTCCCTCATTGTAAGCGATAATTGCTTCTTCTGGTCCGTAGAATGTGAGTCCCTCACCCCTTGCACCTGGACGAATCTTTGAGATGTAGTAGAGACCAAGCACCATATCCTGAGAAGGTACAGTGATAGGATCACCACTTGCAGGAGAGAGAATATTATGTGACTGAAGCATCAGAAGCTGAGCCTCAAGGATTGCCTCATTGCTGAGCGGCAAGTGAACCGCCATCTGGTCACCGTCGAAGTCGGCGTTGAACGCAGTACAAGCGAGCGGGTGCAACTGAATAGCCTTACCTTCAATCATCTTAGGCTGGAATGCCTGGATACCAAGACGGTGAAGTGTAGGGGCACGGTTGAGCAATACAGGATGGCCCTTCATTACGTACTCAAGAATATCCCAAATAACTGGATCGCGACGGTCAACAATCTTCTTTGCAGACTTAACAGTCTTAACGATACCGCGCTCAATGAGTTTACGGATAATGAATGGCTTGTAAAGCTCTGCTGCCATAAGCTTTGGAAGACCGCACTCACCCATCTGAAGTTCAGGACCTACGACGATAACCGAACGCGCTGAATAGTCTACACGCTTACCGAGGAGATTCTGACGGAAACGTCCCTGCTTACCTTTCAAAGAATCAGAAAGTGACTTCAAAGGACGGTTTGATTCAGACTTAACGGCGCTGCTCTTACGAGAATTGTCGAACAAGCTGTCAACTGCCTCCTGGAGCATACGTTTTTCGTTGCGGAGAATCACGTCTGGAGCCTTGATTTCAATGAGTCGCTTCAAACGGTTGTTACGGATGATAACACGACGATAAAGGTCGTTGAGGTCAGATGTAGCGAAGCGTCCACCATCAAGCGGAACCAACGGACGCAACTCAGGCGGAGTCACTGGCACATTGTGCATAATCATCCATTCAGGTTTGTTCTTTCCACGTGAAGCACGGAAAGACTCAACAACCTGAAGACGCTTCAATGCTTCGGTCTTGCGCTGCTGTGAAGTATCCTGGCTAGCGCGGTCACGAAGTTCATATGACAACTTATCAAGGTCTACACGCTGGAGCATCTTTTCCAGAGCTTCAGCACCCATCATTGCAATAAACTTGTTAGGATCCGAATCGTCAAGCTGCTGGTTGCCTGCTGGCAGATTATCAATGACATCGTAGTATTCCTCTTCAGAAATCAATTCTAAATCTCTGATATTTTCGCCATTGTCAGCAACACCAGCCTGAATAATCACATACTTTTCGTAGTAGATGATTGAATCCAATTTCTTAGTTGGAAGACCGAGCAAATAACCGATCTTATTTGGCAAAGAACGGAAATACCAGATGTGGGCAACAGGCACAACAAGTGCGATGTGGCCAGCACGTTCGCGACGCACCTTCTTTTCTGTCACTTCAACACCGCATCGGTCACAAACAATACCCTTGTAACGAATACGCTTATACTTTCCGCAATGACATTCATAGTCTTTTGTAGGACCGAATATGCGCTCACAGAACAAACCGTCGCGCTCAGGCTTATATGTGCGGTAGTTGATGGTTTCAGGTTTCAACACCTCACCATACGAATTTTCCAAGATCTCTTCAGGCGAAGCCAGACCAATGGAAATCTTCGTAAAATTTGTCTTTATTTTATTATCTTTCTTAAAAGCCATTTTATTCTATTTGTGTATAATTGGTGAAAGATTTAGAAGTCCGTCCAAGCATTAACTCGCTTTGGACTTCATTGCTGTTCTATCAAATCTCCTTATATTAGTCGAGAGAGATGCTAAGTCCCAATCCTCTGAGCTCATGGAGAAGCACGTTGAGAGATTCTGGTATGCCTGGTGTCGGCATTGAATCGCCCTTAACGATAGCCTCATAAGCCTTAGAACGACCAACAACGTCATCTGACTTGATTGTAAGGATTTCCTGAAGAACGTGAGATGCGCCGAATGCTTCGAGCGCCCAAACTTCCATCTCTCCGAAACGTTGTCCACCGAACTGAGCCTTACCTCCAAGAGGTTGCTGAGTGATGAGAGAGTAAGGACCGATAGAACGGGCGTGCATCTTGTCCTCAACCATGTGACCGAGTTTAAGCATGTAAGTCACACCTACAGTTGCCGGCTGGTCAAACTTAAGACCTGTTTCACCATTGTAGAGGTAAGTACGTCCGTAGCGTGGAAGTCCAGCCTTATCAGTCCATTCACAAAGATCTTCAAGATGAGCACCGTCGAAAATAGGAGTAGCGAACTTCACTCCGAGTTTCTTACCTGCAGCACCAAGAACAGTCTCGAAAATCTGACCGATATTCATTCGAGAAGGCACACCAAGCGGGTTAAGAACAATATCGACAGGAGTACCATCCTCAAGGAACGGCATATCTTCCTGACGTACAATCTTTGACACGATACCCTTGTTACCGTGGCGTCCCGCCATCTTGTCGCCCACACCAATCTTACGCTTCTTGGCGATATAAACCTTAGCCATCTGGATGATTCCTGATGGAAGTTCATCACCGATAGTGATAGCGAACTTCTTACGCTTGAGTTCTGCATCAAGAAGTTTATACTGCTTGAGATAGTTTATAACGAGGTCACGGATAAGTTCGTTTGTATGCTCGTCATCTGTCCAGTTATTAAGCTGTACAGCTGCATAATCTATATTCTCAAGAGCACCAGCAATAAACTTGGCGCCAACAGGAATAACATCAGCACCAATATAGTCCTTCACGCCCTGAGACAACTTGCCCTTTGTAAGAGTGAGAAGCTTGTCAATGAGGATTGCGCGCAAATCGCCAACCTTGTCTTCAAACTCAGCATCAATTTTAGGAAGGAGCAACTTATCCTGATTCTTTGTAGCACGAGTCTTGATGGCCTTAGAGAACAGTTTCTTGTCAATAACCACACCGCTAAGTGATGGAGTAGCCTTGAGTGAAGCATCCTTAACGTCACCAGCCTTGTCACCGAAGATAGCACGAAGCAATTTTTCCTCTGGAGAAGGATCTGACTCACCCTTAGGAGTAATCTTACCAATGAGAATGTCGCCTGGCTCAATACGAGCACCTACACGAACAATACCGTTTTCATCCAAATCCTTAGTGGCCTCTTCGCTCACGTTAGGGATATCAGAAGTAAGTTCCTCAACACCACGCTTAGTCTCACGTACCTCAAGAGAGTACTCGTCAACATGAACTGATGTAAGGAGGTCTTCCCGTACCACACGCTCGTTAAGAACAATAGCGTCCTCATAGTTATAGCCCTTCCAAGGCATGTATGCAACGAGCAAGTTGCGTCCAAGAGCCAACTCACCGTCTGCAGTAGCATAACCCTCAGTAAGAATGTCACCCTTCTTAACCTTCTGACCACGTTCGCAGATTGGACGAAGGTCGATAGTCATGTTCTGGTTCGTACGACGGAACTTAGAAATCTTGTACTCTTTCAATGCAGGCTCAAAGCTAACGAACTCTTCATCTTCAGTTCTGTCATAAAGAACACGTATAGTTGTTGCATCAACATATTCAACAACACCTGTACCTTCGGCTGTAATCATTGTACGTGAATCCTCGCAGACCTGCTTTTCAATACCAGTACCCACGATAGGAGCTTCAGTACGCAACAATGGCACAGCCTGTCTCATCATGTTCGATCCCATCAGCGCACGGTGAGCGTCATCGTGCTCAAGGAACGGAATGAGAGCTGCCGCAATAGATGCAATCTGCTGAGGAGCAACGTCGACATAATCGACCTGTGAAGGTGGCACTACAGGATAATCCGCATCCTGGCGACACTTAACGACCTTACGGATAAAGTTACCATCATCAGTAAGCGGAGCGTTACCCTGACCGATAATCTTGCCTTCCTCCTCTTCCGCAGAAAGATATACAGCATTATCGTTGTTAATGTCAACGACACTGTCTGTCACCTTGCGATATGGAGTCTCGATAAATCCGAGATTGTTAATCTTAGCATAAACACAAAGAGAAGAAATCAAACCGATGTTTGGACCTTCCGGCGACTCGATAGGGCACAAGCGACCATAGTGAGTATAGTGTACGTCACGAACCTCGAATCCAGCACGCTCACGAGAAAGACCGCCAGGACCGAGAGCTGAGAGACGGCGCTTGTGTGTTACTTCTGCCAATGGGTTTGTCTGGTCCATGAACTGTGAAAGCGCATTAGTACCAAAGAAAGAATTGATAACAGAAGAAACAGTCTTTGCGTTAATCAAATCTGTTGGAGTGAACACTTCGTTGTCGCGTACATTCATACGCTCACGGATAGTTCTGCTCATACGTGCCAAACCTACAGCAAACTGGTTTGACAACTGCTCGCCCACTGTGCGCACACGACGGTTGCTCAAGTGGTCGATATCATCAACAACAGCCTTAGAATTTGCAAGTTCTACGAGATATTTGATAATCTCAATAATATCCTCCTTCGTAAGAACTCTAATGTCAGGGTCTGTGTTGAGGTTTAGTTTCTTATTAATTCTATAGCGTCCGACATCGCCCAAATCATAACGCTTCTCAGAGAAGAACAAGTTGTTGATTACCTCACGAGCACTTGCCTCATCAGCAGGATCTGCAGTTCTCAACTGGCGATAAATATAAACGACCGCCTCCTTTTCTGAATTGCTTGGGTCCTTCTGCAAAGTGTTGAATATAATAGAATAGTCAGACGAATTCAAACCTTCTCTGTGCACGAGAATATTCTCCACGCCAGATTCAAGGATTTTTTCTATATGCTCCTCTTCGAGAATTGTCTCACGGTCAATGATTACGACATTTCTCTCAATAGAAACAACTTCACCTGTATCTTCATCTACAAAATCTTCATTCCAAGATCTAAGAACACGAGCAGCCAACTTACGACCAACCACCTTCTTCAAGTTAGTCTTAGTTGCCTTAACCTCTTCTGCCAAATCAAAAATACGAAGAATATCCTTATCTGTCTCAAAACCTATTGCACGCAACAAAGTTGTTACCGGAAGCTTCTTCTTACGGTCAATATATGCGTACATGACATTATTGATGTCTGTAGCAAACTCAATCCACGAACCCTTGAACGGAATAATACGTGCAGAGAACAACTGAGTACCGTTAGAGTGAACACTAGATCCGAAGAACACACCTGGCGAGCGGTGCAACTGAGACACAACAACACGCTCAGCACCATTGATAATGAAAGTTCCATTGTCTGTCATGTAAGGAATTGGTCCTAAGAACACATCCTGGATAACAGTGTCAAAATCCTCATGATCAGGATCTGAACAATACAGTTTCAACTTCGCCTTCAACGGCACACTATATGTAAGTCCGCGCTCCAAGCACTCTTCCACAGTATAACGAGGAGCATCAATATAATAATCCAAGAACTCAAGCACAAAGTTGTTTCTTGTATCCGCTATAGGAAAATTCTCAGAAAAAACCTTGTAGAGTCCATCGTTCTTACGCTTCTCTGGTGGAGTATCCAACTGCAAAAAATCGCGGAAAGACTTCAATTGCACCTCCAAGAAATCCGGATAAGGCATCGGATTCTTCACAGATGCAAAGTTCACTCGATTGTTTATAATTTTAGACATCTCTATGATTTTGTAGATTTACTTGAATATATACACAAAAAGGTTAAGAACCCTCTACCAGAGGATTCTTAACCTAACTATCTAAGGAGTTTAATTACTTAATCTCAACCTCAGCACCAGCAGCCTCGAGAGCAGCCTTCAATGCGTCAGCAGTAGCCTTGTCAACACCTTCCTTAACGTTTGCAGGAGCAGCGTCTACAAGATCCTTAGCCTCCTTAAGTCCGAGACCACAAGACTCCTTAACTGCCTTAACTACCTGGAGTTTAGCAGCACCTGCGCTCTTAAGAACAACATCGAAAGATGTCTTCTCTTCAGCAGCTGGAGCACCAGCAGCAGGACCAGCAGCAACAGCAACAGCTGCAGCAGCAGGCTCGATTCCATACTCATCCTTGAGGACAGCCTTAAGTTCACTTACTTCCTTTACTGTCAAATTTACCAATTCTTCAGCAATAGCTTTAATATCTGCCATCGTCTTTTAAATTTAAATAGTTATTATTCTTTAATTTTTCTTGATTAATTTAATTTGGACTTATCAAAGGATTATGCATTCTTCTCTTCGATTGCGTCCAAAAGTCCGTGGATTGTAGTTCCACCATCCAAAGCAGAGAGCACACCCTGAATTGGACTTTCGAGCATTGAAACAACCTCTGCAATGAGTTCGTTCTTGCTCTTGATTGCGCAAAGTGCATCAAGCTGGTCTTCTCCAACATAGAAGCTCTCCTCTGCATAAGCAGCCTTAAGAGCAGGCATATTGTTGTGAGTCTTGCCGAAAGACTTGATTAACTTAGCAGGAACATTCGCAGTGTTACAGAACATAACACCTGTTGTGCCTTTCAAGCAAGTGTCAAGAGCAGAAAAATCGCCCTCGATCTTCTCCAAAGCTTTTCCAAACAGAGTGTTCTTAACCACCTGAAGTTTAACTTCTGACTTGAAGCATTCGCGTCTCAACTCGCTTGTAGAAGCTGAGTTCAACGCTGTCATGTCTACAAGATAAAAATGTGGATAAGCGTTCAGTGTCTCAACGAGACTATCTATCAATAAGCTTTTATCTTCTTTCTTCATGATTCAATCCGTATTTAAAAATTATTCAACAGACTTAGGGTCAACCTTGACACCCATACTCATTGTACTTGAAAGATAAATGCTCTTGATGTATGTACCCTTCGCAGTAGCAGGCTTCAACTTGATGATTGTGTTGATAAACTCCTTAGCATTCTCAGCCATATTCTCAGGTGCGAAAGACACCTTACCGATTGAAGCGTGAACAATACCAGTCTTGTCAACCTTAAAGTCAATCTTACCCTGCTTTACTTCACGAATAGCTTTTGCGACATCCATTGTAACAGTACCGCTCTTTGGGTTAGGCATCAATCCACGAGGACCGAGAACGCGTCCGAGTGCACCGATCTTACCCATGCAAGAAGGCATTGTGATGATAACATCAATATCAGTCCAACCACCCTTGATCTTTTCGATATACTCATCAAGACCTACATAGTCAGCACCAGCCTCCTGTGCTGCAGTTACCATATCTGGTGTACACAAACAGAGAACACGAGTTTCCTTACCTGTTCCGTTTGGAAGAGAAACAACACCACGAACCATCTGATTAGCCTTACGAGGGTCAACACCCAAACGGATGTCGATATCGAAAGACGCATCAAATTTAGTGAATGTGATCTCCTTCACCAATTTAACTGCCTCATCCAAAGAGTAAGCCTTCCCTGCTTCAATCTTGTCGGCAACCAATTTTTGATTTTTTGTCAGTTTACTCATCTTAATTGAAGTTTTTTAATTATTTACCAGGGAATTCTCCTTTAACAGTGATACCCATACTTCTCGCAGTTCCAGCAATCATAGTCATAGCTGACTCGATTGTGAAGCAATTCAAATCAGGCATCTTATCTTCAGCAATTGTCTTAATCTGATCCCATGTAACCTCAGCAACCTTCTTACGGTTAGGTTCAGCAGATCCTTTCTTAACCTTTGCGATCTCCATGAGCTGCACTGCTGCAGGAGGAGTCTTGATCACGAAATCATAAGACTTGTCAGAATAATAAGTGATAACAACTGGAAGAACTTTTCCAGCCTTATCCTGAGTTCTGGCATTGAATTGCTTGCAGAAATCCATAATGTTGATTCCCTTAGAACCGAGAGCCGGTCCTACTGGAGGAGATGGATTCGCAGCGCCACCCTTAATCTGTAATTTGATTAATCCAGCAACTTCTTTAGCCATTGTTTTCTATTATTAATTATTAATACGACAGAATAACGAGCGTAACAAAATCATTATTCTTTCACAACCTGTCCGAAACTCAATTCGAGAGGAGTTACCCTTCCGAAAATCTTAACCGACACCTTGAGTTTCTTCTTTTCGCCGTTCACCTCCTCAACTATACCGTTGAAACCGTTGAAAGGACCGTCTGTAACCTTAACTGGTTCGCCCACGATATAATCGACGCAAACCTCATCTGCTACAGTCTCTTCTTCTACGCCAATACCTAAAAGTCTATTGACTTCAGCCTGGCGAATAGGAGAAGGTTTGTCCATTCCTCCCAAAAATCCGAGAACTCCTGGGGTATTTCTCAACATGTGAGGAATCTCACCAATCAAAGCAGCCTCTACCAAAACATAACCAGGCAAAAGATTTGTCTCCTTTTCCCTGCGTTTATTGTTCTGCATTGAAACACGTTTCTCAGTTGGTATAAGAACTTGAGTAACGTATTCTGCGTAACCGTGATTTTTCATGTCAAGTTCAATATACTCTTTGACCTTTGACTCCTTACCACTGATAGCACGCAATACGTACCACTTCTTCTCTACATTAGCCATACTGCTCCTTATTAATTAAAGAGTGAGTAAACAAATTTCAACAAGTGCTCGAAAAGTGAATCTACGGCAAATACTGCAAGCGCAATAATTACGGAAGCAACTAAAACAATCACTGCGCTATTAGCCAACTCTTTGTATGTAGGCCAAGTTGTCTTGTGAACAAGTTCGTCGTAGGATTCTTTACAATAAGTAGAAATATTTTTGAACATAATTCTTACATCTTTAGCACGGGAAGAGAGGCTCGAACTCCCGACACCTGGTTTTGGAGACCAGTGCTCTACCGACTGAGCTATTCCCGTAGGTTAGCCAGTCCCACAAAGGGAACTGACTAATTTATTTAACTAAGTGATTAGTCGAGGATCTCAGTTACCTGACCAGAACCTACTGTACGACCACCTTCGCGGATAGCGAAACGGAGACCTACGTTGATAGCTACTGGGTAGATGAGCTTAACTGTGATTTCCACGTTGTCACCTGGCATTACCATTTCTACGCCCTCTGGAAGAGAGATTTCACCTGTACAGTCCATTGTACGGAGGTAGAACTGTGGACGATAGTGGTTCTTGAATGGAGTGTGACGACCACCTTCTTCCTTCTTCAATACGTAGATTGAAGCCTTGAAGCTCTCATGTGGAGTGATCACACCTGGGTGAGTGATTACCATACCACGCTTAACTTCCTTCTTGTCGATACCACGGAGGAGGAGACCTACGTTGTCACCAGCTTCACCCTGATCGAGCAACTTGCGGAACATCTCAACACCTGTTACAACAGACTTCTTATCTTCACCAAGACCGAGGAGCTGAACTTCATCACCTACCTTAACGATACCTGTCTCGATACGACCTGTAGCAACTGTACCACGACCTGTGATTGAGAATACGTCCTCAACTGGCATCAAGAATGGCTTCTCAACGTCACGAACTGGCTCTTCAATCCAAGTGTCACAAGCATCCATGAGTTCCATGATCTTATCTTCCCACTCAGCAACGCCATTGAGTCCACCGAGAGCAGAACCGCGAACGAATGGAGTGTCCTCTTCGAAGTCGTACTGTGAAAGGAGGTCACGCATTTCCATCTCAACGAGGTCGAGCATTTCAGCGTCGTCAACCATGTCACACTTGTTCATGAATACAACGAGACGTGGAACGTTTACCTGACGAGCGAGAAGGATGTGCTCACGTGTCTGAGGCATAGGACCGTCAGTAGCAGCAACTACGATGATTGCACCGTCCATCTGTGCAGCACCAGTAACCATGTTCTTAACGTAGTCAGCGTGTCCTGGGCAGTCTACGTGAGCATAGTGACGGTTTGTAGTTTCGTACTCAACGTGTGAAGTATTGATTGTGATACCACGCTCTTTTTCTTCTGGAGCGTTGTCAATCTGGTCGAATGACTTCAACTCTGAAAGACCCTTCTTTGCGAGTACTGTAGTGATAGCAGCTGTAAGAGTAGTCTTACCGTGGTCTACGTGACCGATAGTACCAATGTTTACATGGGGTTTGGTACGCTCGAATTTTTCTTTTGCCATAGCTTAAAAAATTTCTTGTATTTGTTAATAATTAATAGTTTCACTCTTTTTATCTCGACACACCTTAGAGCTGTTAACGAGATTTGAACTCGTGACCTCTTCCTTACCAAGGAAGTGCTCTGCCACTGAGCTATAACAGCCTTTCAGTGTTTCACTCATTCCTTTATAATTAGAAGGTGGGCACAGATGGATTCGAACCACCGAAGGCGAAAGCCAGCAGATTTACAGTCTGCCCCATTTGGCCGCTCTGGAATATGCCCGCTTTCCTGTTTTCTCCAATCCCGAGCCTCTTGTCGGATTGATTTTGCTTTGCGCATCTTTCCGCCTGAGCCTCTTCTTAGAGCCTCTTGTCGGATTCGAACCAACGACCCCGAGATTACAAATCACGTGCTCTGGCCAACTGAGCTAAAGAGGCTTAAAAATCCGCTCGCACGAGTCTACCCCATGCGAAGCGGGTGCAAAATTAGGCATTATTTTTCAAATGCAAAAACTTTTTCAGACTTTTTTATTACTTAGCCTGTTTTTCCTTATATTTCCCCAGCGGTCTTTCCAACGCAGCCAGGCATTCCATTACAGCTTCTTCGAATGTGTCGCAAACTTTTTCAGCGAACAGCTCTCCGCCAGGTAAGAGGATTTTTATTCCCGCCTCCTTATTGAGAGCTGTCTCAGGTTTAACGACCTTTAATGACACCTCTACTTTCTTTATGTCGTCACAAAATTTATCCAGTTTACTAACCTTCTTCTGGATGAAGTCCTGCAACTTTTCAGTTGCGTCGAACTTGATTGCCTTGATCGTTATATCCATAGTCTTAAGTTTTTTTAGGAACGCGGATGTGCGTTCTTATAAGCATCTTTCAGTTCTTCAAATGACAAGTGGGTGTACACTTCCGTAGTCTTCAGGCTCTCATGTCCAAGAATCTTCTGGATTGACGGCAAATCTGCATCAGCGTTAAGCATCGCTGTGGCAAAAGAATGCCGAAGCACGTGCGGGGTCCTCTTCTTATTAGTGGTAACCTTTGCTAAATTATCTTTAACAATGCGTGTAACCTCACCAATTGTCAGTGGCAGCCCGTCATCACTTACAAACAGAAAATCCGAACACACTGTAAATGAATTGTTTCTTTCGTTTACATACTCCTTTACTGCATCCATCAATTCCGTTCCCACTGGGATAATGCGTTGTTTGCTGCGCTTACCCGTCACTTTTATCTGCTTCAGCGAAAAGTCCACATCTGCATCCTTCAGCGACAGCAATTCAGCGCGACGCATACCCGTCAAGTAGAACATCAGTATCACCAACCTGTCGCGCACCCCCTTAAAGCTCTTGTCCAAGTCCATGATTTCAAAAAGAAGATCCATCTCCTTTTCTCTTACAAACACAGGCAATTTGCTTTTGTTTTTGGGCCCCGCAATCTTTAGCATCGGATTCGCCTTCACCCTACCCACCATAAGCAAGTATCGGTAGAAGGATCTCAAAGCGCTCAACTTGCGGTTTACCGAGGCGGCAGACATTTTTTTGTCATCAAGAAGTTGTACTTCCCATTCTCTGACAACCGACGCGTCTACTTTTTCCCACGTAATGCCTTCATTCAAACTTTCAAAGAACGTCTCAAACTGGACTAAATCAATAGCGTAATTCTCCACCGTAGCAACAGAGTAGTTACGCTCCGATTTCAAGTATTCCAAGAAAGAATCTATCAACATTTCAGTCTCCACTTGTTTTGTGCGACTAAATTAACGATTTTCCTCGAAATGCAATCAAATTTTGTGTAAAAAAATTCTTAAAAAATCTTACTCAAGCTGGAAGATTAATCTTCAGCAGTTCTGAGTTTGTTCACGTAAATAGCGCGCTGCATCTTAATTCTCTTAAGAACAGATGGTTTGTCAAACTGCTTGCGAGTTCTAACTTCCTTAATCACGCCAGTCTTTTCAGACTTTCTCTTGAACTTCTTGAGAGCTCTCTCAATGTTCTCGTTCTCCTTAACAGGTACGATAATCATTTCGTTTCCTTTTTAAATTTAATGTTTGATTAATAATAGTATAAGTCGGGATTTTCCCAACGGACGGCAAAATTACGGCAAATTTACCAACTGACAAAATTTTACCGCAAAAAACACAAAATCCATGCACGATTTAAATTATTTAAGAGAGGAGAAGGTTCACATGATCGGCCACAACATCACACACAAGAAAATCAACAATTGTTTAGTCATAACAACAAATAAATCTACCCTACATCTTATTTTTACAAATTATCTCACATTGGGATTCGCGTCATAGAACAGCGTATTTTTATATTTTCTCTGCCATTTCTTAAGGACACGTTTCTTTATAATCTTAGGACAAATCGTTTCCGCAAGGTACTAGTCACTATATTCACGATCGTTTATTACAAGATAATCTCTACGCAAACCTATCCAGCCATAATCCCCAATTGCGTAAACATACTTGAATGAATACGAACTAAAGTCTGCCATATCATGACGTCCAACAGAATGCAAATTGTATTTCTGCTCAACATACTCCCGTACTTTATCACAATAAATCGGATCGAAACGAACAGCTATCTCATAAACCTTTCTACTGCAAGGGGTGTATCGAACAAATACAGATAATTTCACATCAGAGACATACCCTTCATAAAACATCACACAACCACTCCTATCTTCTTCTACCAGGTTAAAACCGCTATTTTGCAATTTTACCCCACACGATTCCAAAGAATCGTCAAAAATATATCCTCAAAAACAACATGTTGAGCCTCCAGCGAGCCCAAACAAAGCAAAGCAAGCCAAAACAACACTAACCTTTTCATAAATGACATTTATTAAACATCAAACTTTATTTCACGTCATTTTAATTGAAGATATTCAATGACGGCCGCCCCCTATAATTTTATCACCCAGCAACAATTCAAAAGAATACCATTGACCTCGATTAAGATAAGACTTAACAAAAACCATTGTGCTGTTCCATCCCTTTTTCACAGACAAATCAGCAGTTTTCAATATATTCACGCTTTTATTATATACACGAACCTGCAAAGACACGTCTTTTTCCTCAAACCCGTAATATTCTAACGTTAGCCACCCCGAATCCCAATTAAAAGAAGTAGACTTTACTATCATTGGTTGAATCCCCGCTAAAACCCCATTCAGTAATGATAAAGAGTCGGCTAAACTGGCACAACGCTCTTCCGCTTCTTTTCTGGAAGTTTTCTCCCGACTCAAATTCTCTTTCACTTCCGCTATATTAACACGCAAACTATCAATTTGAAAGTTTCTATACCGAAGTTCGTTATCCCTAACAGATATTGTGTCCAATGCAGAAGACAGTTCTGACTCTGTAGAAGACAAACTATGTTTTAAAGAGAACAGTCCAATGCAACATCCTAAAATCGCCACACCTAATATTACTACCATTTGGAATTGTTTCTTTTGCTTTTGCAAATTATCAAATTCTTTCTGCAGTTCTTTATGTTGAAGCATTAAACTTTCCTTCTCTTTATGCAGGCGAGATAAAACACCCTTATAACCATTTAGCGTAGGTGTATTAAGATTCCTATCTTTCTGAATAAGAACATATGGATACCTGCACGCTGCTTTTGCAATTTCCTCGTCACCATCATTAGCAGAAAAGAGCATACCATCTGTTTTTGCTACACTATAATTTTCCGGAGGAAGTTTTTTTGTTTCACCAGACAAACCAGATACACCCTTACAAATAACCGTAGTTATATATTCCACTTCAAACGGTTTTTCATTTAAGTTGCTCACCTTTGACGAAATATCCCCATTTTCTTCAAACATAAGAATTTCGCCACGAGCAACCAAGTCGGCTACCGCATTTTCAAAAACACCAAACAACTTTGTTGGAAAAGAAAAGTTAACGCCATTCAAAACCACACAAAAGCCTATATACAGTTGCTCTCTATCGAGCTTACGTATATAAGCATAATACATAATATCACCATCTCTATGGATTGCCATTTGAGAAGGTCCAGACGTCCTCGAACTAAGCTCGTCGAATATAATATTTGTATAGTCGTTTGGGTACTGTGTATAACCAGTACCCAAACGACCAAACACATACACGTTACTATTCACCTCTTATTACTTAAGCTTAAAATTAAGAGTTTCGTTTTCGTTGTCAATTGTAACAGTCGCAACCCTATCAAGAATTTCGTTCCCTAACAATAGCGGGGCATTCACATTGCTTGAAACTGTAGCCACGACATTTGAACAAAGAATCCGATCATGTATAATCACCTCTTTCAGATTAACCACCATGTTCTCTACTAAACTACCATCAGCAATTTGAGATGTAGCAGTCCCCAAAACATCTTCTTGAGTCAGTTTTCCCTTCTGAGCCAAATAATTTGCTTCGGCTAATGAAATCAATGTTCCAGAACACCCTGTGTCGAAAATCATTTCCAATCCGACACCATTAACTTTGACCTGCACATATTTAACTCCATTTTCATTGCGGAATGGCACAGCAACCATATCACCTGCTTGAGCATAAACCTCCAAGTCATTACTGTCATCCGCATCATAATAGACAGGCACTCGCTTCTTTCCATCACCACAAGAGACAAATACGCAAGACAGCAGTAAATAAAATAAAAAGTTCTTCATCACTATGTTTATTTAGGGATATTACGATTTACAACTTCATATCCGTTTATTGACAAATAAATTTTCACAGTATCACCACTATCAGGCATCATTTCTACGGTTGGAGAATCTGACTCCGATGCCTTAAATAAGTCATCTTTCTTCAACTTAGCATTCTCAACTTTCCATTTTATACCCAATATTTTAGGTCTTAAAGTATATGGCTCCTTATTGAAATTTATACCATTATACTCCTCAAGATCAATTCCCGTAATATACTTTTTAAGAACAGCCAATTCTTCAACTTCCATTTTTTCCGTTCTCACAGAAGCCAGTTCTTCACTCAATCTGTCATTTATGCACATCAAGGAATCAATGCGCGCATCAGTTCCTGGTCCTCCTCCAATCAAGCCCATGCCCTTGAAATCCAACGCTTGAGCAGTTACGAATATTATCAGAAGAATCAACAACAATGTATTCAATACTGGAATCAGTTTTACCCACTTCATTGAGTCTGACGTTCGTTTTTCCACACTCGTTCCTTTGGGACATATTTGTCTCAAAATAAGATTCAATTCACTAATTGGTTTTTGAATTGGCTCAACTATTTGTGCAACCTTTCTGCTATAGCCAGTTCTTTTCAAATCATTCTCCAATCCCAAAATTCGCGAGTTCTGTTGTCGGATAACCTCTTCTTTTTGTAATACGGTCTGCTGAAGTTGTTTCGTAATGCTTTCCTGCAACGACAAGTTATTACGAATATCATTCTTTTCCCGATTATTAGACTCTACTATCGCATTAATCTTAGCCTCACACTGCTGTTGAACAGTTTGTATCTGGGTTCCATACGATTGTTGCAGACCTATCTCTTTTATCGTTGGATAATATGGAGAAATTGCTATCAGACCACATTTCTTAACTTGTTCTAAAACTCTATCAGGAGTACAATCGTTCAAATTAAACTTAGACAGCGTAGTCCCTCCTATAGCAAAGTCATTAATCCCGCTAAAATCTGATGCAACAAAAGCATTTTGTATCAGTTGCATAGTCGCAGTTTCTACTAGTTGCAGTTGCGTTGACACTCCAGAGAAATCAGGGGTCACATACTTAAGCTTCGACTTATCCATTTTAAGGATTTTGCCCAAGATATACACGTTGTAAATCGTATCCAAAATACGATAAACTTTTGCCACGTCTTTACAATAAGCATCTAAGCGTAACGTCAAACCGAAGTAAGAGCCGTCTCGACCATCAAAACCTACCACATTAGGCTCTAGTGCACCTGCAGATTTGTACACTAGATAATTATAGAAGCAAAAACGCCTACCTTTCAACTCGCATGCCTGAATCAAGAATCGGACCTCATCCGAGCACTCAACGTAAAATTGCCCCATATAGTTTCTGCAGGTTTCATCTTTTCCCCAAAAGGCTTCACCATTAGGAACTCCATGTACGAATAATTCAACATCCATATTTTTATCCTCTTATTCTTTTACTTATAATTTCCCATAATTTCATAGGATAAACATCGTGTCCCTTTTCAAAAGTCTTAGAGCCATCTGCGGTTTCTGAATAATCACCTGTATGGAAAGCAACAAAATCGAAATTATTAGGTTTCCACAACTTAGTAATAGGATTAACATTTTTGAAAGGCGCAAAGATACTTGGATATAAGAAATTCGTATGCTGCAATGCTAAATTATACTTAATTTTACCTGGTGCAATAACAAAATCAGTCTCGTCAATCTTATTAAACACAAACAAAATCTTGTCCCTATAATTCAATTTTGTCTTAAGACTACGAATTTTAGCCACATAATTGCTACGGGCAACAGAATTCATTCTGCTATTAGTGTTATCTGGTTCAACCATAATCGCCCAAATCTTCCTATTTTGACTATTAATAATAGCATTAACATATTTAGGGAATTTAGCCTTTGGATCTTCCGGCTTAAAATAATACTCACCAGGACCTTCCAATATCTGACACAAGGTCTTACCTTGATACAACACTTTCACCAACATAAAATTTATCTTATCTGTTGATTTTGCAGCCTCATCATCGGAAATCATTGCGTCAAAATTATCACACATATCCTTATACCTCTTATCGTAAGACGGACGGAAAGAAGTATCAGGTTTAACTGTATAACCGGGCTTATCATGCAAATATCTCGCCAAACGCACCAATGTCATTGTCTTGCCACAAGAAGGAGGGCCAAACAAAATCACAAGAGGAGCCTTATAATCTGCAATCTCCACCTTTATTTTGTTCGCATCATTCATTTCCTCCAAACTCAAACCATTATCCCCGATTTCACTCGGTGTTGACTCTGGAGTAACAAAAGTATCGTTTGTATACGTATCTTCTGTTGGGATTTGAACGTCCTCATTCAAATTGCCAAAATTCATGTCTGCCATAATCCTATTTGCTTTATTTATTAACCATTTTATATATTAATCTTCACTTTTCTTAAACGCTAAATCAAAGAATATAAACGCTGCCACATCGACTAATATCGAAATTACTATCCAGAAAGCGAATCCATGACCAGCATAAACACCCTTTATAAAGTCTTCCCAAACATCAAAAACGCTTACCAATCTCTTAACTTCAGTCAACGGTTTCTCTGCCGTATATTTCTGCTCGTCTGTAGGTGATGCAAAGTTAACGAAGTCCTTATTTTTCTTAATTGCGCTATAAGCTTCGTTGAGTTTGTCGCAGACACCATTATCACCTGTAATATCTTCAGGCTGGTTCAAATCAATAGAACCATCTGCTATATATTTTTTCACCAACGCAAGATTGTTGTCAATAGTCTCAACCTCTTTAAGATTATCCGCATTTGGTGATAATATATTGTTCATAATATTTGTCTCCTTGGTTTTTCCAAGTATATAAATTTTTGTACGATAAGCATCGCATAATTTATCACGATCTTGCTTAGAGTAACTTTTAGCAGTCAAAGGTTCCACCTTATCCACCCCGAGCAAATTAGCGAATTTTCTTAAAATCTCCTTTGATTTAGGTCCAAAGCCAGGATTTGCTTCATTTTTTATTTCAGCTTCTAATTCGCCTAACAGAACATTCACATCATTCCAAAATTCTGAAACTTTAATATCCGCCTGATTCTTGTTATTTGTATTATTCTTAATCTGCCCCAAATAACCCCTGGTTGTAGATATATCCGCTGTTACTCGATCATTAATTACCGTTCTATAGAAGAAAGTATGAGTATTAGTAGGCATACTGCAAACCAACCAGAAAAGAAGAAACAGTATTACACCTCCTATAAGGTGCAAACCTCGTTTCTCCATATAAATATTGGAATTCAAGCTGTCTACAATCATCTTTGTCCCCAAAGATGCAATAATAAAGAAACCTACAGTCACAATCCAACACATAATAACAGGCCAAGTTGGCAACAATAAATGTAAAGATTCAGCAGTAGCCCAACAGCTAACTGCAGCAAAAGCGCCAAAAGCCAAAATCCACACAAGTTTCAGATAATTTCTTTGTTCCATAATTACTTTATTTATTTGATTAATACTATTCGGAGATAACTAAAATAGAACTGTTATTTCTTTAAATAGCGATAACCATACCCTAAGCCCTCGGACACAAAGAAAGCGTAGACACATCTTTATGTCCTTCATCTGCTGAGGTCTTAGGATACCCGATTATACAAAGAAACAAGATGCACCTACGCCAAGCGTAGGCATCTGCAATCTTATTCTTATCGTATAATCTTTTTGAAAGTTCCTAAGTTTCAACAGATGATATAGAATAAAAGCAAACGCTATATTTTTCCCACAAAGTAATTGCAGCCAAACACTTTCGGCGTACAATTGTTGCAAATGTAAACTATTTATTGATAAGTTTAAAACTTTTTAATCGAAAAAACGGAATTACTGCACAAAAAGTCAAAAAGACAAAACATCAGCGTAGCTATCTCCGCATTCTTCAGTGAAAACTATGTGGAGATGCGGTGAATATTTCACTGCTATGCGGAGGAAAGTATAAATTAAAGTAATATTTGTACAAATAATAGTTTTATTTATATAAATATTAGTTTTATTCTTACAAATATAAGTTTTATTTATACTTTTCTCCGAAGAGGTGAAAATTCTTTACCGCAGTGCCGCAAAATAATTACCGAGGTGTATTCAAGTTTCTGCTGTGGCGTTGTTTTCGGGCGGGCGAACCCCGCCCCTACAGTAATAACGATAACGGGAACAAAAAAGAGACAGACGCATTGGCCTGCCTCTACGGGAATGACGATAACGGGGACGTTAACGGAAGTATTACTCAACGATGTCGAGGAGTTCGACTGTGAATATTAGTGTTGAATATGGCTTGATAGAGCCTGTGTTGCGATCGCCATAAGCTAACTGGTATGGGATGTAGAGTTCCCATTTCGAACCTACAGGCATCTTGCAGAGCGCTTCGGTCCATCCTTTGATTACTTGGTCGCAACGGAATGTGGTAGGTTGCTTGCGTTTGTATGAACTGTCAAATTCTTTTCCGTCGATGAGATGACCTTCGTAGTGCACCTTCACTTTCTGTGAGGCTGTAGGCACTGCTCCTGTGCCTTTGACAAGGATTTTGTACTGGAGTCCGCTAGGAAGGGTGATGACTCCTTCCTTTTTCTTGTTCTCTTCAAGCCACTGCTCGCCTAAGATGCGGTTTTCGCCGTACATGGATTCCTGGTTGTACTCGCGGCGGGCTGTCATGGTCTTTTGGAATGTGACGCTTGCGCTGTCGGCATTGAGTTCGTTTGTTCCTAAGAGGCTCTTGACTAATGCTGCGGCGATGATACGCTTGTCGATGATTCTGCCTGAGTCGGACGCATAGTATTCACTTGATACAGACTTTGCCATCTGCTCAATCTGTTCGCCTATTTGCTGTCCTTGTATGTAGGCAAACATTTTCTTGTCGGCTGGGTCGGTGTTTACGCGATCGAGGATGCCGCGACCGAAGTCGTTGATGCAGAGTGTGTCGACCTTGAGCTGCTGCATATATTCCTTGAGCCCTGTTGACTGCCATGTGCCGAATACGTAGGCAAGCGAGTCGCCTCCGTCTTTCAGTTCAGGCACTTCAACTTTCATGGGTTTTACTTTCTTGGCCTTTTTCGGTTTCTTGTCGGCGAAGGCGTAGGATGTGGTTGCGGCTGATGCGAGGACGAATGCGAATGCCGCAAAGAGGATTGTCTTTTTCATTAGGAAGTTTAATTTAGTAGTTAAGGAGTTATGTGCATTCCTTGCGGGTGCACAAGGGTTTAATGGAGTAAATTCAAGAAGTTATAATCGGGAGTTAAATCGCAGAAGTTAAATTGCAGAAGTTAACTTGGGGAAGTTAAATTGGGGACGACACCAAAGTTTGTGCTTGTGTTCCCCTACGTTGCAACAGCTATACACCCTCTTGCTTTCTCCCATCCACGTGTAGGGAAATCTGTTACGAAAAAGGAGCAAGTAGCGGAGGAAATCTCCATCTACTTACTCCTCTCTTATTGTCTGTGGCTAAAAAATTAGTTCAACACTTCGATAGTGAAGATGAGTGTAGAGAATGGCTT
The DNA here is from genome assembly GCA_045576655.1 of Bacteroidaceae bacterium. GTDB lineage: Bacteria > Bacteroidota > Bacteroidia > Bacteroidales > Bacteroidaceae > RGIG8745. The sequence goes on along the minus strand of JAZNGW010000043.1, from coordinate 7,546 downwards.
GATTGTGCCTGTGTTGCGTTCGCCGTAAGCGAGTTCCTGTGGAATGTAAACTTCCCACTTTGAACCAGCAGGCATGAGCTTGAGTGCCTCTACCCATCCTGGGATAACAGAAGGGTACTTCATGTTTACTTCGAATGGCTTGTCCTTCTTTGCGTTTGAGTCGAATACAGTTCCGTCGATGAGGCGGCCTTCGTAGTTAACCTTTACGATTGTTGAATCTGTTGGGAGAGCTCCCTTGCCTTCAACAAGAACCTTGTATTGGAGTCCGCTTTCTGTTGTTACGACGCTGTCCTTCTTTGCGTTCTCTGCGAGGAACTGCTCGCCTGCTTCCTTGTTTGGACCGAACTCTTCAATAAGTTTTGCGTGCTCGATAGCAGCCATCTTGTTCTGGAAACCAGTCTGCGCGGTAGCTACGTCAACATTTCCTTCGAATCCGTCGATGATACCCTTGAGCATAACTGCTGTGCTGAGTGTCTTTGTTGAGTCGTCTTCGTAAACGAATCCGCTGAGTCTTTCGGCTGTAGCCTTAACCATGCGTCCGAACTCTGCACCCTTGTTGTAAGCGAGCTCTGCGCTGTCTACTTCGCTTTCGAGTGCGCTCTTCTTCATACCTGCCACGAAGTCTGCGAGATAAGCAGAGTCAACGCCAAACTGAGCCTGTGCGATGTACTTAAGGTCTGAGTTTGCTGCACCGAACTCGTATGCGAGAGAGTCAACCATGATTGTGTCGCCTTCTGCCACAACGATGTTTTCGTTGTTAAAAGTTGCATCTACGTTGTTGCATGAAGTAAATGCTGCAGCGGCTGCAACCACTGCAAAGAAACTGATCTTTTTCATTTTTCTTGTTTGTTTATTGATTGTTAATGTTGTCTATTCTTAAAGCACTTCGAGAAGCTCGACATCGAAGATGAGTGTGCTGTAAGGAGGGATTGACGCGCCTGCTCCTGCCTCGCCGTAAGCGAGGAGGTAAGGGATGTAGAAGCGGTACTTTGCACCTTCGCCCATGAGTTGTACGCCCTCAGTCCATCCTGCGATGACCTGGTTGAGTCCGAACACGGCTGGTTCGTTGCGCTTGTACGAACTGTCGAACACTGTGCCGTCGAGCAGTGTGCCTTCGTAGTGGCAGCGCACCTTGTCAGTTGCCTTAGGGTGCTTTCCGTTGCCTTCCTTAAGCACTTCGTATTGGAGTCCGCTCTTTGTGGTAGTCACCTCTGCGCGCTTGCCGTTGTTCTCAAGGAACACGCGGCCTTCCTCAAGTGCCTGCTTGCCTTTCTCTGCTGCTTCCTTCTGCATCTTTTCCTCCATTTCCTGGAAGTAAGAGTTTACGAGAGTCTGCGCCTCAGAGTTTGATATTTTGAGTTCGTTGTCGTTGAGCACGTCAGTGATTGACTGTGCGAAGTCCTCGATCTTGAGCGAGTCCTTCAGCCCCATCTGCTTGAGTTGCTGTCCGATGCCCAATCCTAATGCATAACTAAGTTTGTCCATATATAGTTTTGTGTTTTTTGTTTGTTTTAAAACGCTGATTATCGTGATGTTCCGATTTTAGTGCCGGCAAATATACGCTTTTTTTGCTTATTGGCAAAGAATGAAATATTAAGGTATGTTATTTGTCGAGCGCTTCGAGCATCCGCTTAAGTACCACGGTAGCGGAAATCTCGCGGTTAGCCGCCTCTGGTATGACGAGGCTTGTAGGGGCCTCTATCACATCGTCGGTGACGATCATGTTACGGCGTACAGGCAGGCAGTGCATGAAGAAGGCGTTGTTTGTCACCGCCATCTGGCGTGCGCTGACAGTCCAGTCCATATCCTTTGAGAGAATTTTGCCATAGTCCTCCGGGCGTGTCACTCCAGGGCAGCTCCAGTTCTTGGCATAAATGAAGTCGGCGCCTTCGAAGGCCTTCATCTGGTCATACTCCACTCGGGCATTGCCAACAAACTTGGGGTCGAGCTCGTAGCCTGCGGGGTGAGTGACAACGAAGTCGACATCGGCGGCGTTCATCCACTCGGCGAAAGAGTTAGGCACAGCCTGCGGTAGGGCTTTAGGATGCGGTGCCCATGTGAGCACGACCTTCGGACGATCCGTACGTTTGTACTCCTCAATGGTTATGAGGTCGGCAAAACTCTGGAGAGGGTGCACTGTGGCGCTTTCCATGAAGAACACCGGACGACCTGAATACTTGATGAACTGGTTCAGGATTTTCTCTTCGTAGTCGTCCTTGCGGCTTTCGAAGGTGGCGAAAGAGCGCACTCCGATGATGTCGCAGTAGCTGCCCATGACAGGGATTGCTTCGAGGAGGTGCTCGCTCTTGTCGCTGTCCATGATGACTCCACGCTCGGTTTCCAGCTTCCATGCTCCCTGGTTCACGTCAAGTACTATGACGTTCATGCCGAGGTTCATTGCTGCCTTCTGAGTGCTGAGGCGTGTGCGCAGACTGTTGTTGAAGAATATGAGCAGGGCAGTCTTGTTCTTGCCCAGTTCGCTGTATTTGTAGCGGTCTTTCTTTATCTCGAATGCTTCGTCAAGGGCTGTTTTGAGATCGCCCAAGTCGGTTACATGCTGGAATACTTTCATTGTTGTTGATGTTTTTCGGAATAATCGGAATAATCGGAGGATTCAGATTATTCAGAGTTTTCAGAAGACTCCTTACCTCCTATCTTCTTACCTCTTTTTTTTCTTCTTAGTAAATTCGCTGTAGAAAGGCTGGTCTATGACCTGTCCTTCGAAGAACTTGGCCCATTCAGGAAGTCCCTTAGGGGCGCGGCCCTCGTTTTCTCGGTCGTTGCGGCGGTTGCGTTCCTCCGCAGCGCCACGCCCTTTCTTGCGCACCTTGGCGAATGGATCTTCGTTGCGGCTCTTTCCTCGAGTGCCACGGCGGTCAGGGCGCTCACGGCGTTCCTCACGCTCGAAGCGTGCCTTTCGGTCGTTGCGTTCTCCACGTCGTGATGAGTTGCGTCCGCCTCCGAAGTCATCGTTTTGAGATGCTGCAGAGTTTTTCCCCGAAGTTGACGGGTCGCTGATTTCTACGTTAACCTTGCGGCCATCATAGTCTACTCCAGCAAGGACTTCAATGGCGGTGTGTTCCTGTCCTTCAGGCACTTCGAAGAACGAGAAGTTGTTCATCAGGTCGATGCGTCCGAGGTCGATACGCTTGCCACGTGCACAACGGTTGATGAATCCCATGAACTCGCGAGGGCGCAGACCGTCCTTCTTGCCGAGGTTGATGAAGAGGCGCACATAGCCGATTTCGGCAACGTGGCGTTCGCCCTTGCTCTTCTTGCCATCGCGCTCGCGCTTCTTGCCGCCTTCAGTTGGCACCTCGATCTCTGGCGCATTCTTGTAGTAGTTGAGGAAGGTGTTGAACTCCATCGATACCACGCGCTTGATGATGTCCTCCTTCTCCATGAGTTCAAACTTGCGGAAGATGGACGGAAGGTAAGGCGCAATCATTTCCTCGTCGACCTCAACCTTCTCTATGTCGTCGATAACCTTGTAGAGTTGCTTTTCGCAGATTTGCTCGCCTGTAGGGAGTGTGCCAGCCACAAATTTCTTGCCGATCTGGTTCTCGATGGCACGCACCTTCGGTTTCTCCTTGACGTGAATGATACAGATACTGGTACCTGCCTTTCCTGCACGTCCTGTTCGTCCGCTTCGGTGAGTGTAACTTTCTATGTCGTCAGGCAATCCGTAGTTGATGACATGGGTGAGGCTGTCGACATCGAGTCCGCGGGCTGCCACGTCGGTAGCGACGAGCAACTGCACTCTGTGCTGGCGGAACTTCTGCATCGTCAGGTCGCGCTGCGCCTGCGAGAGTTCGCCGTGGAGCGACTCAGCGTTGTATCCGTCCTGTATGAGTTTGTCGGCAATTTCCTGTGTCTCCATACGGGTGCGGCAGAAGATGATGGCGTAGATTTCAGGGTAATAGTCGGCCACTCGCTTGAGCGCCTTGTACTTGTCCTTGGCAGATACGAGGTAGTAGATGTGGTTCACTTTCTCCGCACCCTCGTTTCTTGAGCCCACAACAATTTCCTTTGCGTTGCGCAGGTAGTTCTTGCTGATGCGCTCTATCTCCTTGCTCATGGTGGCGGAGAAGAGCAGGGTGTTGCGGTTGTCGGGAACGCCTGCAAGGATGGCGTCGATACTTTCCGAGAAACCCATGTTGAGCATCTCGTCGGCCTCGTCGAGAACTACGTTTTCCACGTTGCCCAGCTGTGCCACTCCGCGCTCCATCAAGTCGACGAGTCGGCCAGGAGTGGCTACGATGACTTGCACGCCTTTCTTCAACTGGCGTATCTGGGTCTCAATGCTTGCTCCGCCATAAACGGCAAGCACGTGAAGCCCGTTGATATACTTGGAGTACTCCTTCAAATCATCGGCAATCTGCAAGCAGAGCTCTCGTGTAGGAGAGATGATGATAGCCTGGGTGTCAGTGCTCTGGGTGTTGACCTTTTGCAACACGGGCAGTCCGTAGGCTGCCGTTTTTCCTGTACCCGTCTGTGCGAGTGCCACTACGTCGTTGTTGTTCCCCAAGAGATAAGGGATAACCTCTTCCTGTACCGGCATCGGACTCTCGTATCCCATCTCTGTAATCGCTCTGAGAATCTCTTCGCAGACTCCCAATTCTTCAAATGTCTTCAAGATGATAATGTTTTTAGACGTTTCTAAATATGGCTTAACGGACGCGCCGTCCGCAAAACGGTTGCAAAGTTAGTGATTTTCAAGCGATTTGCCGCCTGTTTACAACAAAAAACCGCGATTTCCTATGTAAGAAACCGCGGCGAAATCTTTTCGTGTTTGCGAAAGAGGATGATTACTTACGCAAACCGAGAGCCTTAACAATGGCGCGGTAGCGCTCAATGTCCTTGCGCTTGAGATAAGCCAACAAGCTGCGACGCTGGCCTACAAGCTTTACAAGAGCTCTGTTTGTGCTATAATCTTTGTGATTGGCCTTCATGTGCTCGGTCAAACGGCTAATACGGTATGAGAACAATGCAATCTGGCTCTCGCATGAACCAGTGTCAGTGTTAGACTTTCCGTACTGGCTAAAGATTTCTTGTTTCTTAGCTGAATCTAAGTACATAACAGATTTTGTTTTTAATATAAATAATGTTAATCTCTCCACTTTGCGACCGTCGTCACGGCATGTCAATCCGAAGATTATTCCGCAAAGCGGGTGCAAAGGTACGCATATTTTTCGGACTGACAAACGTATGTGAGAAAAAATCAGTAACTTTGCAGTCGAAAAAGGTAGAAAGTAGAATGTAGAATAAGGATAGTTGAGAGTTGAAAGTGCATCTAACTTCTTAGCTCCTTATCTCCTTAACTCCTGAACGGAATATGCAAGATATTAGGAACATTGCGATTATTGCGCACGTCGACCACGGAAAGACTACCCTCGTCGACAAGATGCTTTTGGCTGGCAACCTCTTCAGAGAGAACCAGCAGACAGGTGATTTGATTCTCGACAACAACGAGCTTGAGAGAGAACGAGGCATAACAATTCTCTCAAAGAATGTCTCAATCAATTATAAAGGAACGAAGATTAACGTCATTGACACTCCAGGACACAGCGACTTCGGTGGCGAGGTGGAGCGCGTGCTCAACATGGCGGACGGATGCATCCTCCTCGTTGACGCTTTCGAAGGACCGATGCCACAAACCCGTTTCGTGCTCCAAAAAGCACTTGAGATAGGACTCAAGCCTGTTGTCGTTGTCAACAAAGTGGACAAGCCCAACTGCCGACCTGAGGAAGTCTACGAAATGGTCTTCGACCTCATGTTCTCACTCAATGCCACAGAGGAGCAACTCGACTTCCCTGTAGTATACGGTTCGGCAAAGAACGGATGGATGAGCGCCGACTGGAATGCCCCTACGAGCGACATCACATACCTGCTCGACACAATACTTGAGAAGATTCCTGCACCAGAGCGACTCGACGGAACACCGCAGATGCTTATCACATCGCTCGACTACTCTACTTACACAGGACGTATCGCTGTGGGACGCGTGCATCGCGGAACACTCCGTTCGGGCATGAACATCACAATCTGCCATCGCGACGGGTCTAAGGAGAAAACCAAAATCAAGGAGCTCCACACATTCGAGGGCATGGGCCATCGCGCCACAGAAGAAGTCGGCAGCGGCGACATCTGTGCCGTCATCGGACTCAGCAACTTCGAAATCGGCGACACCATCTGCGACTACGAAACACCGGAGCAACTCCCAACCATAAGCATCGACGAACCTACAATGTCAATGCTCTTCACCATCAACAACTCGCCGTTCTTCGGCAAAGAAGGCAAGTTCTGCACAAGCCGCCACATCGGCGACCGACTCTCAAAGGAGCTCGAAAAGAACCTCGCCCTCCGCGTAGAGCAGAAGGAAGATTCCACAGATGCTTGGATTGTGAGCGGACGCGGAGTGCTCCACCTCTCCGTGCTTGTAGAGACAATGCGCCGCGAAGGCTACGAACTTCAGGTAGGCCAGCCGCAAGTTATCTTCAAGGAGATAGACGGGCAGAAGTGCGAACCAATCGAGGAACTGACCATCAACGTGCCACAGGAGTTCTCAAGCAAGATGATCGACATGGTCACACGCCGCAAGGGCGAAATGCTCTCAATGGAAGCCCAGAGCGACGACCGCGTCAACATTGAGTTCGAAATCCCTTCACGAGGCATCATCGGACTCCGCACCAATGTCCTCACAGCCAGCCAGGGCGAAGCCATCATGGCACACCGCTTCAAGAACTACCAGCCATACAAAGGCGACATGACACGCCGCACCAACGGCTCCCTCATCTGTCTGGAGTCGGGCACAGCCGTAGCCTACGCAATGGACCATCTTCAGGACCGAGGCAAGTTCTTCATCTTCCCGCAGGACAAAGTCTATGCCGGACAGGTCGTAGGCGAGCACGTACATGAAATAGACCTCGTCATCAACGTGACCAAGGCAAAGCAACTCACCAACACCCGTGCGTCCGGTACAGACGACAAGGCACGCATCATTCCGCCGATAGAACTCTCGCTCGAAGAGGCACTCGAGTACATCAAGGCTGACGAATACGTAGAGGTAACGCCGAAGAGCATGCGCATCCGCAAAGTCATCCTCGACCACCTCGAGCGCAAGCGCAGCAACCGCACGGAAGCATAACACATATATATATAATAAGGGCCAATCTTGTAGGGGTGTCACGGTGTGACGCCCCTTTTTTGCTTATAGATGTGGTTCCCGTTGCTGCAGCTGTCATTGTTCGTAGGGCGCGGACCTATGCGTCCGCCCGAAATCAGTTGCCATTTCCGTTAACATTATTGCTTCTTCGGTGGAAAATCATCAACGCCGCAGTGGGAACTTCACAAATCCTCGGTCGAAAACCACCATCACCCAGCTCCTTATTTCCCGACCCTTCGCTGTGTCTTTTTGTAAAATAGGTTGACTCATTAAAATTTTAATTTTATGAGTATACTTCGCAATGGTCTTCTTCCTTCGATATCAGGTAAGACCGAGAAATTCAGGGAACTTTTGGAACTTCATTACATCGATTGTCTTCCA
>JAZNGW010000042.1:0-21769 GCA_045576655.1 Bacteroidaceae bacterium | reverse complement strand
GTCAACCCAAAACACAACTAAGCAAAAACATAGTCAACTAAATTTAAAACTAATCTTAAACCAAGTCAACCTAAGATATAAATAAGACGGAAAAGGTCAACCAAATTCGTTAAACCACAGAGAAAAGTATAAATAAAACTTATATTTGTAAGAATAAAACTAATATTTATATAAATAAAACTATTATTTGTACAAATATTACTTTTATTTATAGTTTTCTCCGCAGTGTGGCGGATTATTTGCTGGGGTTTGACGGATTTTTAACCGAGGAGGAGGGATTTTTCTGGAGTGCAGAAGGCTGAATTTAAGGCGGCTATGCCTGTTTTGCGAAACTAAATGACTATTTTTGCATAGTCCGAATGGATTGGGCTGAAATGATTTATTTATTTTTTTACTGGTATGCTGGAAAAGGATAGGGACCCGATGGGGCTGGCGATAGCGGAATACTACAAGAAGGGGCATGCGGTCAAGTTGCGTGTGTTCTCGTCGATGTTCTATGAGGACAACATCCCTGTGAAGACGTTGTTCAGGGGTTTTGACGATATGCCCCGCCTGGAGCAGAGGATGCTGGGCATGGCTGAGGGCAGGGTGCTCGATGTGGGTGCCGGTTCGGGATGTCACAGTCTGGAACTGATGAAGATGGGCAGGGAGGTTGTGGCGATAGATATTTCTGCGCTGTCGGTCGGGGTGATGAAGGACCGAGGTGTGGATGCACGTTGCGTGGACTTCTTCGATGAGAGATTTTGTGAGCGGTTTGACACTGTCATCATGGCGATGAACGGCATAGGCATAGTGGGGAGGGTGGAGCGTCTGCCTGAGTTTTTCAAGCGGGCGAAGCAACTGCTCAATCCTGGCGGGCGTATATTGCTCGACTCGTCGGACTTGAAGTATGTGTTCGAGAATGAAGACGGCTCTTTCGATATTGACCTTGCGGCAGGCTATTACGGTGAGGTCGACTATGCCATGAAGTACCGCACCGTGCAGGGCGACTCGTTCGATTGGCTTTACATTGACTTTGCCACGTTGCAGATGTATGCCAACGAATCGGGCTTCGAGTGCGAAAAGGTTGCCGACGGCGACCACTACGACTACCTGGCGTGCTTGCGAATGTAACTCCTCATCTCCTTAACTCCTTAACTTCTTAACTCCTTAAAAAAACATGCACGACAATAATGACGAAATGCTTCCTCTCGTTGATGAGCAGGGAAATATAATAGGCGCAGCCACAAGGGGCGAGTGCCATGACGGGACTAAGCGCCTGCATCCGGTAGTGCATCTTCACGTCTACAACTCACGGGGCGAAATCTATCTGCAGAGACGTCCGGAGTGGAAGACTATACAGCCTGGCAAGTGGGACACTGCCGTGGGCGGCCATGTAGACTTGGGCGAGAACGTGGAACGGGCTCTCCTGCGCGAGGCGGGCGAGGAACTCGGCATTGCGGACTTCACTCCCGAACTGGTGGTGCAGTATGTGTTTGAGTCGGAAGTGGAGCGCGAACTGGTGTTTGTCCATAAGACCGTGTACGACGGTGAGGTGCGCCCGAGCGGTGAAGTGGACGGAGGGCGCTTCTGGCCGATGGACGAACTGATGGAGAGCATGGGCAAAGGAGTGTTTACCCCGAACTTCGAGTCGGAGTTTAAGAGATTCCTGATGAAATGAAAGGGCGCATAGTTTTCATATTGGCATTCATGTTGGCTGCAGTCGGCGCTGGTGCGCAGATTCATAGTCTGACGTTTGCTCGCATGGACGCATCGGACGGATTGAACGACAATCTGGTGCAGCACATCATGCAGTTGCCCGACGGGCGTATGGCTATAACCACGCGTGGCAACATCAACATCTTTGACGGTGCGGAGTTTCGCTATATTCATGCCGACAATGAGCATGTGGGCGCACTGAGGGAATATAATGGCGCTTACCATGTGTACGTTGACAAAGACGAGCGCCTGTGGGTCAAGGAATGGCAGAAACTGCGCTGTTTCGACCTTCGCCACAATCGCTATGTGAGCAACTTCGACAGCCTGTTTCGTTCTGTCGGAATAGCGGACGAGGTGACGGATTTGTTCATCGACTCCGACAAGAAAATGTGGGTGGTCACTCCTCGGGCGGTGGTCAATACGACTGACGGGGTGAGCATAGCGAGACAGGCGGGCGATGCCACGTTGCAGGACATAGAGACCAGCGGCGGCAAGGATTACCTTTTCTATAGCAACGGCGAGGTGAGATGCTACGGCGGCGATGGGCGTGAGTCCTATCGTTGCGCTGCTTATGGAAGTGATAAGGCATCGCTCACGGCCAGCACGTCGCTCGTGGTTAAGTCGCCCGACGGCACTCTGTATCAGTTGCGCAACGGCAGTGAAAGCGTTTGTCTGCGCTTCGCTCCCGACTCGGGCGAATGGACGGAACTGCTGCGCACAAACGACCTGCTGCACACCGTCATTGCGCCTACCGACAGCGACCTGTATGTGACAACAAACAGAAACACGTTGCACATCAATGCGGTGGATGGCAGTGTGGCGGAAATACCACATATAAATGTGAAGGACTCCGAACCTCACACAGAGGGACTGAACACCATATACCAGGACCGTCAGGGTGGCGTATGGCTGGGCACTTACGACAAGGGACTGCTCTACGCCCATCCGTTGCGGTTCCGCATCAAGTCGTATAAGAACAAGTACGAGGGCGAGGACTTGCCGCCAAGTCAGTCGCCGTTTACCGATAGCAGAGGATGGGTGTGGAAGAGGAGTTTTGACGGATTGGAACTGACAAAACCCGAGTCGGGCGAGACACGCATGCTGTACACAGAGGACGGACTCTCAAGCAATTCCATCCATTCCATCATGGAAGACAGGAACGGCGATATATGGGTGGGGACGGGTTACGGCATTAACCGCATCAAACCAGATTTGAGCATTGAGGCGTTCACATCGCAGGACGGCACCTTGTCGGGGGCGTATGCCGACAATGCGGCGGCTGTCTTGCCTGGCGGGCAGTTGCTCTTCGAGGGAGTGGACGGCTATACAGTGCTTCATCCCGACAGCGTGGACTATGGCGAAGTGGAACTGATGCCTACTCTTACCGGACTGTCGCTCAATGGCGAGCGCATTCCTGTGGGGCATACGCTTTTGCCTGAGGCGGAACCGTTCATGCGGGAGTTTGAGTTCAGCCATGATGAGAACAATATCCGTTTCGACATCTCGTCGCTCAACTATGCCCTGCCCGAACACACGGTGATGCGCTACCGCATAATGTCGGACCACGCTCAGGCTGATACGCTTTGGCATACGGCCTCGGTGGTCAACGGGCTTATAGACCATCGTGGAGTGATGCATCTGTCGTTGCTCAAGGCTGCTCCAGGCGAATATACGCTTCAAGTGAAGGCAGATGGGCAGACGGAACCGCTTGCCCTGCGTTTCCTTATTACCCCGCCGTGGTGGCAGACCGCTTGGGCGCGTAGCGTCTTTCTGCTGCTGCTTGTAGGTGTGCTTATTGCTGTTTTTGTTGTCTACACCCGCATCACCCGCTTGCGCATCCGTCAGCGGCACAAGGAGGAGATTCTGCTCATGCGCATCCGCAACCTTATCGAAAGGGAGAAACTGCGCGAGAAAAGCGATAATGAGGTGGAGGAGAAGCCGGAGGAACCAGAGGTGCCTCAGGAAGAGGCGGCGAATGATAATGATTTCGTCAACCGTGCCATCGAACTCGTGGAGAGAAATATCAACACCAAGGGCTATAGCGTGGAGCAACTGAGCAGGGACCTCTGTATGGAGCGCACAGGACTCTACAAGAAGATGACAACCTTGCTCGACAAGTCGCCGAGCCTGTTCATCAGGAGCATCCGCCTTCAGCACGCCGAGCGACTCCTGATTGAGAGCAACCTGAGCATAGCCGATGTGGCAGAACAGACAGGCTTCAGTTCAGCCAGCCACATGAGCAAGTGCTTCCAGGAGGATCGCGGCTGCACCCCTAAGCAGGTAAGAGAGAGCAGGGGGCGAAAGTGAGGATTTTTACTCCCCATTCAGACGCGCGATTGATGAAAAATCCCGTAAGCGTATGCCCTCAGCCGAGGTTTTTCACTATCTTTGCACAATTATATATAAGACGAACTATCAGATGGCAATAAACATAGGCGACAAGGTGAGATTCCTGAGCGACGTGGGCGGCGGTGTCGTTTGCGGTTTCCAGAAAGGCAATATCGTGCTTGTGGAGGACGAGGACGGCTTTGAAATTCCCGTTCCGGCAAAGGAGTGTGTGGTTATCGAAACAAACGATTTGAACATCGCAAAGCCTGCCCCTCCAAAGGTGACGATGGGCAGCAAGCCGTCGCTCAATGCGCCAAAGACACAGGGAGAAGCGGAAAAGCCTGAGCCGCTGGCATGGGATGAGCGCCCTGTGACGTTCCGTCCGAAGCCTCAGGAGAGAAAAGACGGCGAGCGGCTGAACGTGTGCGTGGCATTCGTGCCGGTGAATATCAAGGAACTGTCGAAGACTAAGTTCGAGGCATATATCGTAAACGACTGCAACTACTACGTTGCCTACACATACATGTCGGCTGAGAATGCCGTATGGACCCTGCGCTCTTCGGGAGTGATAGAACCTAACACGAAGGTCTTCATCGAGGAGTTCGAGCATAAGGACCTGAACTCAATGGAGCGCTTGGCGGTGCAACTCATCGCCTACAAGGAGGACAAACCGTTTGCGATGAAGCCAGCGGTGAGCGCCGACATGAGGATTGACGTGACGAAGTTCTACAAACTGCACACCTTCCGTGAGAGTCTCTTCTTCGACGAACCTACGCTTGAGTACTACGTCGTGAAAGACGACGTGCCAGCACGCCCTCTTGTTGTCACAGCCGAGGAGATAAAGCGTGCCATGTATGACAAGGGCGAGGACGAGCGCCGTCAGAAGAGCAGTGCGAGGGTGGACAACAAGAAGCCCGACCCTAAGGCGGTGATTGAGGTGGACCTCCACGCTCATGAACTGCTCGACACTACAGCTGGACTCTCTCCCAACGAGATAAAGGACTACCAGCTCGGGGTGTTCCGCAAGACTATGGACGAGCATCTGAAGGAGAAGGGCCGCCGCATCGTGTTCATCCACGGCAAGGGCGAAGGCGTGTTGCGCAATGCCCTCATCACTGAACTCAAGCACAAGTACAAATCCTGCACTTGGCAGGACGCATCGTTCCAGCAGTACGGATTCGGCGCTACGATGGTGATAATCCATTAGAATACTTAAACTCATACAATATGGAAAGAAGAGATGCATTCAAGATGTTCCTGAAACCTGGTTTCAAGGAAGAGTACAAGAAACGCCATGCAGAGATATGGCCGGAACTGAAGAAACTCCTTCAGGACGGCGGAGTGTACGACTATTCCATCTATCTCGACGAGGACACCAACACGCTGTTCGCTTTTCAGAAGGTGAAAGGCGACGGCGGCTCGCAGGATATGGGCGACAACCCTATCGTGCAGAAGTGGTGGGCATACATGGCCGACATCATGGAGACCAACCCCGACAACTCGCCTGTCTCCATTCCGCTGCCTGAAATGTTCCACATGGACTAAGGAGACCCCTCCCTAACCCTCCCCAAGGGGCGGGGGTGGTATGACCCTTGAAACAAGCATTAACATAAAAACAAATATATAACGATGAAAAACTTTGTTGAAGAACTTACCTGGCGCGGTATGATACACCAGATGATGCCAGGTACAGACGAACTGCTTCAGAAAGAGCAGGTAACGGCTTACTTGGGCATCGACCCTACAGCCGACTCGCTGCACATCGGACACCTCTGCGGTGTGATGATGCTGCGCCATTTCCAGCGTTGCGGACACAAGCCACTGGCTCTCATCGGTGGTGCCACTGGTATGATTGGCGACCCTTCGGGAAAGAGTCAGGAGCGCAACCTCCTCGACGAGGACACTCTGCGCCATAACGTGGCTTGCATCAGGGAGCAACTTTCGCGCTTCCTCGATTTCGACAGCAACGCTCCTAACAAGGCGGAGCTTGTGAACAACTACGACTGGATGAAGAACTTCACGTTCCTCGACTTCGCACGCGAGGTGGGCAAGCACATCACAGTCAACTACATGATGGCGAAGGAGTCGGTGCAGAAGCGTCTCAACGGTGAGGCGCGCGACGGACTCTCATTCACCGAGTTCACTTACCAGCTCCTCCAGGGATATGACTTCCTCTACCTCAACGAGCACAAGAACTGCAAACTCCAGCTCGGCGGTGCCGACCAATGGGGAAACATAACCACTGGTTCGGAACTCATACGCCGCACCAACGGACGCGAGTGCTACGCCCTCACTTGTCCGCTCGTGACAAAGAGCGACGGTCGCAAGTTCGGTAAGACTGAGAGCGGAAACATCTGGCTCGACCGCAACCGCACGTCGCCTTACGCATTCTACCAGTTCTGGCTCAACGTGCCTGACGAGGATGCAAAGAAGTACATCAAGATATTCACGTCGCTCACTAAAGAGGAAATCGACGCCATCATCGCCGAGCAGGATGCCGACCCAGGTCAGCGTGTGCTGCAGAAGCGTCTTGCCAAGGAAGTTACCATTATGGTTCACTCTGAGGAAGACTACAACATGGCGGTTGAGGCTTCGGGCATCCTCTTCGGAAAGGCTACAAAGGACGCTCTCCTCAAGCTCGACGAGCAGACTCTCCTCGATGTCTTCAACGGAGTGCCTCAGTTCGAAATCAGCAAGGAAGAACTCGCTGCCGGCATCAAGGCCGTAGACCTCTGCGTGGAGAAAGCACAGGTGTTCTCGTCCAAGGGCGAGATGCGCAAACTCACCCAGGGCGGCGGCGTGAGCATCAACAAGGAGAAGCTCGCTGAGTTCGACCGTGTCATCACTACCGACGACCTTCTCGACGGCAAGTACATCCTCGTTCAGCAGGGCAAGAAGAAGTACTTCCTCCTTATCGCAAGATAGGGAAACTAACGGTAACGATAACGTTAACGTTAACGTTAACGGTGACAGCACACACATCTAAACAAACTCCTTCACTCCCCTTCTGGGGGAGCCGGAGGGGCCGGTAACGATTAAGTAATATAGTGTGGGGCAGACCAGACGGGTCTGTCCCTTTTTGTTGCCATCTGATTTGTAATATTGATGGGCGTGATAACTCAGGACAGCTGTCAGGAGTGCCGTTTTAGTTGGTGCTCCTTTTGCCGGTGCAGTCTTTTGCCATAAATTTGTATCTATATAGATGTGGGCCGTCTTAATGGTTCCGTAGACAGATGGATTTGGATGCTTTGATTCAGAGGGCAAAGGATAAGGACTCGGATGCTTTCGACATATTGTACAGGACATACTACCTGAAAATGATGGGGGTATGTATGAATATCATAAAGGAGGACAAGGAAACAGCCAAGGACCTTGTCCACGACGCGTTTGTCATGGCTTTCGTCTCTATCGGCAGCCTTAAGGATAACACAAGATTTTGCGAATGGCTTACGTCAATAGTCAGAAATGTTTCATTGAAGCATGTTGAGCGAAGAGGTCGGATCCGCATCCAGCCTTTCTCTACTGTCAATGAGGAAGATGCCGTGTTTGTCGATCCTGCGTCATCTCCAGATTCCTATATGGACCACAAGGAACTGCTCGGACTAATCGACCAACTTCCGGAGGGCTATCGCAAAATCCTGCGCCTTTACGTCGTCGAGGGCTTTTCCCACAAGGAGATTGCAGACATGCTCGGCATAGAACCTCATAGTTCCTCTTCGCAATTATCGCGTGCCAAGCGCTTGCTCAAACGCATGCTTCTGGGCGTGCTGGCTTTACTGCTCATTCCTATAGCATGGTACTTGATGTTGCGTGAAGAAGAGAAGGGGCACGACCAAGTAGCTGAGGTAAATGCTGAGGCTGACATGCCAACGCAAATAATACGGAATGCCACTGACAGTGTTGCGGAGCAGCGTGCTCTGCCGGAAGAAAAACTGGCACCTGCTCCGAAAGTCAGACCGGAAGAGATGAAGGCGTTGGCTCGCGCTGCTGCAGATACAGTCTCGTTGGTTGATACAGCGACTGTTACGTTTGCTCCAGAACCTAATATCGACAGCATTCTGATAGCAGAGACCATTGCCGATACGCTTAGCGTTGATGTGGCAGATACTGTCATCAGACCGATACTCCTGCCAGAGATAAATATCGCTGAACTTGACAGCAGGAAAAACCGGAAGTGGCAGTTCCTCGCATTAGGTTCGTTAGGACCAGCCTTGGTGCAGAATGTCTACAACCTGATTGCTATCAACACGTCTCTCCTTCCGGAGATGGACGGCCCGTTAGGCGAAATGCCAAGCCATGTGAGCACTTGGGAGGAATACTGCAAGTACTTGAAGGCGATTGCCTCCGACAATGCCTCTGCCGATACGCTTCAGCTTATCCAGATAGCAGAGCAATACAGCGGCAAGATTGTGCATAAAGAGCATCATGAAAAGCCAATCACGTTTGGCATATCCGTCACAAAACCTATCAGCGACAGGTGGAGTCTGGAGACAGGTCTGCAATACTCCATCCTTAAGTCCCGCTTCACGATGGGAGAGGGAGGCGACTCCGCTGCCACACGTCAAAAGATACATTATCTCGGAGTGCCGCTCCGAGTGTCATACAAGTGGATGGACTACAAGCGCCTGTCAGCATACGCTTCTGCCGGTGTAACACTTCATGTCCCAGTCTACAGCAAGTTGGTAGGCAGTGCAGACAATGATTGGAAGCGCATAATATTCGGTGACAAGCGCTTCAGCCCTCCTTTGCAGTGGCAAACGGGAGCAAGCGTCGGGCTTCAGTATGAATTTGCTCCAAACACGAGCATATTTGTCGAGCCGACTTTCAACTGGTTTATCCCTTCAGGCGGCGAGACGCATACGATTTGGACGGAACAGCCTGTGATGTTTACATGCCCGTTCGGAATAAGGATTACCTGGTAGCGTTCTGCTGTGGTGGAAAGGCAAGATTCCGTGTTCAGACGGATTCTTGCCTTTCTGTTTTGTTGTCCTCAGGTCTCAGGATGATGACTGCATGGCAAAAAATAAAGTTTTAGGCGTGCAGTCTTTGATGCCTTTTGGGTATCTATATAAGTGGGTACATTTGTGCTCCGAAAACTTAAGATTAGCGAAAACAAAAAGGGAATGGAAGAACAGGCTTAAGAATAAGTTGGTAAAGGGTATACAAAATGATAGTAAGTCTGCATTTTGATATACCCCCTCATCCCTACATGGGCAACGAGTATACTGCTGTTTGCCTTATTGCGTTAAAAATCAGCACTATCGCACTGGAAAGTCCTCTACGCCTCGGTGCAAAACTCCCTACACCCCGCTCCTTAATTCTCAACTCCCCGCTGAAAACTATAAATAAAAGTAATATTTGTACGAATAATAGTTTTATTTATATAAATATTAGTTTTATTCTTACAAATATAAGTTTTATTTATACTTTTCTCCGCGGCGGCGCAAAATATCCACCGAGGTGAAGCAAAGTTTTCACTGCAGTGGCGGTGTTTTCTGACGGGCGAACCCCACCCGAATGTGGCACAGATCACAGATTTCACGGATTCGAGCAGATTAAAAGTAACTTGTTAAAAGAATTAATCTGTGAAAATCTGTGCTATCTGTAGTTTAGAGCCTGTGAGTTGAGACCCTTCACTAACGTTCAGGATGACAGTGGCAGGAGCTATCGGGCGGACACATAGGTCCGCACCCTACGTGGATAACGCTAATGACAACATGGCGGTTACAATGATGCACTCCTAAGCGAAACGTCACTCCTGCTACTCCATTAAAGGCCGTCTCCTAAGGGGCTTGATGCAGTCTTTGATTCTTCTGGGGCATCTATATAAGTGGGGACCATTGAGGCCCGGTAAAACTTAAGATGAACTAAAATTAAAAGAGGGAATGGGAGAACTGGATTTGGATGCCTATCGTAAATTTAATGAATCTTGCGGCAGAAGAATGGTGTGCCGCATTGGTGTGGACTGCGGTCTGTTTGTCGAAATGAATTACATGGTTGACGCCGTGCTGTACTGTCTGGCGCATCGGATAAGGTTTCAGATGTATTCCGATGATGCGAATTTTGGCACAGGGGTGGGGTGGACCGAATATTTCATGCCGTTCTGTGAGGAGAGGCATGAGGCGTTCCACAGGAAATACAATTTCCACAGGTTGCCGTCCTGGCGCCGCATAATGAAGTTGTGCAGGGCGCAAAGGTCCTTGGGACCTGTAGTATGGAAGTTCAAGAAGGGGATGCTGACGCGGATAGGGCGTTTGATGGCGTTGGTGACTTATGGGGAGCGCGTTTTGTTTGCCCAGGATGTGCGGGTCGATAGGTTGCAGAGGATATGTGTGCCTGAACTCGGCATTGACGATGACTATATGGGAGCGTTTGCCAAAGTGGCGCGTATGGTTTGGCGGCTTAATCCTTATGTTCTGTCGCAGAGGGAGGCATGCAGGAAGAGTATGTCCTTGCCGTCGGTCTATTCAGGTGTGCAGATTCGTGGTGGCGACAAGGTGACGGAGGCGTGCTTGGTCGACGGCAAAACCATTGTGGGGAGGTTGGGGCTTCAGGCTGGAGATTGCCTGTTTGTATTGACTGATGACTACCGGCAGTTCCTGAAGGTAAGGGCGGATTTTCCGGAACTCAGGCTTCTGACTCTTTGCCGTGAGGATGAGAGGGGGTATTACCACAAGAAGTTCTGTAGGGTGGAACCGTCAGAAAAGAAGGGCGCTATTGTGCGTCTTATTGTTTCTGTAGACTTGCTGCTTTCGTGCGATTCTTTTGTGGGGAGCATGACTACAGGGCCGAGCGTGTTTGTGATGAAGCTGCGCTTAGGCGATCCGAAGGTGCATGCAGCCGACTGTCCGAAAGGTGAACTTGCCGCTGCTTTGCGGCTTCCGATTGATGTGCGTTCGATGATTTCGAGGAGGAATATTGTTTGTGGCGGCTCTGCGGCGAACTTCGCCACCCGCCGCCAGTAGTCTTATTGCTGAATCATCTTCATGACGTTTTCCGTGCTGAATGTGCCAGAGAATACGATGAGGACGGTCTCGTTCTCGTTGTCGGTAATCATCACGATTACGGAGTTGTCTTTGCTCTCCTTGTGGTAGATGTCGACTTTCCTGTTGTTTTCCGACACTTGCATGAGCAGTTCGTACTTGTTCTTCTTGACGATTGACTGCGCTTCGTTCTTCAGCGACTTCTTGGTGGCTGCGGTGCCTGAGGTGATGATCTGGATGCTGTTGAGGCCGTTGATGATTTCGCTTATGTTGACATCGTTGATGTTGGCGGATATTTTAGACCCCATCAGTCCGAGCATGGTTTTTGAGATGTAGATGTATGTGACGTCTCTTGAGTCGGCGTATTTGTCGAACGGATTGGACTGGGCGTTTGCCGTGGTGCAGATGAATGCCATTGTCACGATTGCTATTATCTTTGCTATTGCCTTATTCATGGTTTTCTAATAGTTTTAATGAGTTGTTGATGGTGCTGTTTGTGCTTCCGCTGATTTCTTTCATTTTGTTTAGCTGCTCCATGCCTTTGCCGAGGTTGTAGACAAGGAGGTTTAGGGCTTTTTCTGCTTCTTGGCGGGCTTGCTCTGGATTGTCGAATGTGTCTCTTTGGACTTTGTTGTCATGGTTGCTGAGCGTTATGCCTATGCCGAGAAGCAGTGCTATGCTGGCTGCAATGCTTGCGGTGCGAAGCAGGCTGATGCGTTTTTTGCGTTGCTGCGGTGACGGTTTGGCTGCTTTGCGTTCGCTCTCAGCCCATTGGTCAATCTTCATGGAGAGTTTGGCTTCCAGTCCGTCAGGTATCTCTATGTCGTTGAGCCCTTCGGTATTTAAGTGTTTCAGTTCATCCATGTTTTTGCGAGTTTATTGAATTGTTCTTTTAGTTTCTGTCGGGTTCTCATCACTATCTGTCGGATGTTTCCTTGCTTGAGTCCTGTGGTTGTCTCTATCTCCTCGTAGGATTGCTCTTCCAGCAGGTACATCGTTATTATCTTGCGTTCTCGTGGTGGCAGGTGGTCTATCAGGTCTTTCATGATGAACGCCTCGTCTTCCCTTTCAGTGTTCTCGTCGGGGCGGGTGTCATCGGGCGGTTCGATGCGTTCGGTCAGGTCGGCTGAGGTGTCGATGCTTTTAAGCCGCATCTTGTCGCGATGGAGGTTCTTCATGACGATGACGAGGTATGCCTCTGTCAGCGCCTCTCCGGTTATCTGTTCCCTCTTCTGCCACAATCGCATGTACGTGTCCTGCAACAGGTCTTCTGCTTCCTGTACGTTGCCTGTCAACCTGTAGGCTACTCGGTAGAGCATCCTGTGGTAGGGCATGAACCGTTGTTTAAACTCCTGTGCGTCCATACGTGTTGTTATCTCGCCTTAGGTCTTCCGGCGTGGCTCTTCTAATCTTTTTTGATGTTAATATTCTTCGTTTCCTCAAACCACATGAGGTTCATGTACTCCTCCAAAGTTACTGCCCCAGTGACGTGCAAGATAAAAGTCTTTATCTTTCCATTGGTACGGAAGTCAGCACGGATTATGCCGTCCTTTATGGTGTCGTTCTCTTCTATGCCGTAGTATTGTCGGTTAGGGAAGAGGGTGAATCCATTGCTTAGTAGGTTTTCTGTATTACTTTTCTGCTGATACAGGCATTTGTAGTTGTCGATGCTCTCGATGTTTTTCGTGAGAGCTTCTCTCTCGCTTGCGTTGAGCTCCACGGTCAGAATTTCCGCTTTGTTGATGCGTAGCGATTCGCTGTAATATTTCGGGTTGATGTACCGCTCCTTTTTAGCTTGCTTCTTGATTTTTTTCGTCATGTTCTCGTAGTCAGCCCCTTTGGCTTTTCTGTATTGCTTGATGAGATAGTCGGCGCTCTGAGCGAATGTGCAACTTGCTATGATTAGCATTGCCAGTGTTAAGATACTTTTCTTCATGTCTTTTGTCGTTTATTGGTTGTGTTTTAGCTTTTCTATCTGTACTAACGAGTCGGGAGGTTGGTTTGTTACAGGGGGACGGCATGTTTTTCTCAAAAATGGAAAAAGGCACAGACTGGCATATGGTTGTCTGTGCCTTTTGTGTGTGTCGTGTGTGAGGTGCCCCCCCCCACATGCTTATCTTGCTCCGGCGTCCTTGTATACGGTTTGGAGGATGGCTTTAGCCTTCTCTTCTTGTTGTGCCGGACTGAACGCGAGACTGTCGGTGAACGCCTCAGTGTAGATGATTTTCTGTGCGTCGTTGTCGAAAGTCATGACTCCGGTGGTGTCGATGAGCGACATTCCGTTGCTGAATGTATGGAATGCCGACGGACTGGTGTAGGTCTTGCTGAACACGTCGCGGCTGAAGATGTATTCGTCGTGGGCGATACGGAGCTGGCCGAGCAGTGTGGCTGCCATGTCGGACTGCGCCATTATGGTTGGGACGATACGCGGTTCTTTCACTGCTCCTCCCGTCCAGACCATAGGTATATGGGCCACTTTGTAGTTGCTGTTGGTCTGTGTGTCTTCGCTTCTGATGCCGTGGTCGGGGAGTATGATTATGAGCATGTCGCTCCAGAGGTCTGATGCTTTCAGCTGGTCGATGAACTGTCCCAGGCAGTGGTCGGTGTAGGCCATGCTGTTTCGCTTTCCGTCTTCCAGGCGGTCGTATGGCACTTCCCACGGTTCGTGGCTGCTGAGGGTGAGCACTGTGGTCATCCACGGGGATGAGTCGCCGGAGCGTCGCAGGATGGTGTTTGCCACGCTGTCGAGCACGACATGGTCGGGAGCCCCCCACTTGCTGTAGTTGCGGTCTTCGGCAGAGAAATACGTGTCGCCCTTTACTGACTGGTAGCCTGTCTCAAAGAGGTAGCTGCTCATGTTAGTGAAACCTACGTCGCCGCCATACCAGAAGTCGGTTGCGTATCCCTCTCCAGCAAGGCTCTCGGCTATGCCTGGGAGGGTGCTGCTCTTTTCGGTGAGTTTCATGAGCGATGTTGTAGGCATGCCTAACCATCCGCTGAGGGTGCTGAGCACGCCGCGGTCGGTGCGGTAGCTATTGGCATAGCAGTTTGTGAACACCACGCCTTCGGCTGCCAGCTTATTGAGGTTAGGTGTGACGCCTGGTTCGCCGCCTACGGCTTCGACGAAGAATCCGCCACATCCTTCCCAAAGAACAATGAGCACGTTGGGGCGGGTTGTGGTGAGAAGCGTGTCGGTGTCGACGCTCTTGGTAGTGTAGTACTGATTAAAGAGTGCCTCGCGCTTGCTTTCGTCAAAGATCTGGAATTCCTTTGAAAGGTCTTCCGACTTAGTCATGGTGTAGAGCATGTTGAACGTTGAGTTGACTGCAGCGTGGTTGAGGAACTGGTTGTCGGAGTAGTACACATCACTAATATTGGCAGTCGACTCGTCTACGCCGCCGCGGATGCCGAGGAAGAGGAGTCCTAACACGGGTATTGTGATGAGTGATGACAGTTTGTGCTTTGGCAGGCGGGCAAATGTCTTTGGGGTTGCTTTGAGGCAAAGCCAGCCGTATAGGATTGCAAATGCGATTATGGCAAGGAGACGCACGATGACGAACCATGTGGATACGCTTGCAAGCGCGTCGCCAGGCTTGTCAGTGTACATGAACACGGAGGCATTCAGCTTGAACATCCAGAAGTTGTACATTGTGCAATCTGCAACGAAGATGATTGCAACAATGGACATGATTAGTATGTAATAAGCCGCAAGAATTTTGCGCAGAGGCATCTTGATGAAATAGCTTACCAACACTACGAGTGCAGGGATTGCCATGAGGTACGAAGTCATGGTGACGTCGAGCTTGAGCCCGTGGAGCATGACCATGAAGAAGTCGGCAAAGCCGATGTCGTTTGCCACTCCTGAGTTGTAGAGCATGAACAAGGGTTTCTGCGTTGCAAAGATTGCGATAATCAGCAGAAACATTGTGACGAGGTATTTCAGCCGTTCTTTCATGGTGTTTATAGTGCCTGCATGTCGTTGAGTTTCTTGTAATATCCGTTGAGAGCGATGAGTTTCTCGTGAGTACCGCGCTCAACGATGCGTCCTTCGTGAAGAACGCAGATTTCATCAGCGTTCTTGATTGTTGACAGACGGTGTGCTATGGCGATAGTCGTGCGTGACTTCATGAGCTTCTCAAGCGCATCCTGCACAAGGCGCTCCGACTCTGTGTCGAGTGCTGATGTGGCTTCGTCGAGGATGAGGATAGGAGGGTTCTTTAGTATGGCGCGTGCTATGCTGATGCGCTGGCGCTGCCCACCGGAGAGGCGTCCGCCACGGTCGCCCACTTTGGTTTGGTAGCCGTCCTCCAGTTCCATGATGAACTCATGGGCATTGGCGATGCGTGCTGCTGCCTCTACCTGTTCCTGGGTGGCGTTGTCCACACCGAAAGCGATGTTGTTGAACACGGTGTCATTGAAGAGGATGGCTTCCTGGTTTACGTTGCCTATGAGCGAACGGAGCGAGCGCACCGAGAAGTCTTTGATGTTGGTTCCGTCGATGAGAATCTCGCCTTTGCTTACATCGTGATAGCGAGGTATGAGGTCGACAAGCGTACTCTTTCCTGAACCGGACTGACCTACGAGGGCGATAGTCTTGCCTTTCTCTATGGTGATGCTGACGTCGTGAAGAATCTCCTTGCTCTCGTTGTAGCTGAAGCAAACGTTTTTCACTTCAATCTTCTCGTTTAGGTTGTCTGCCTGAACGGGATTCTCAGGTTCCCGGATGTTGTTCTCTGCATTCATGATCTTGTTGATGCGCTCCATCGATGCCATACCCTTCTGTATGCTGTAGCCTGCCTTTGAGAGGTCCTTGATAGGCTGCAGGATGGTGTAGAGGATGACGAGGTAGTAGATGAAGGCGCTGGCGTCGATAGAGGAGTCGCCGCTGAAGATGAGGTAACCGCCGAACCAAAGCACTATCACGATCATACATGTGCCGAGGAACTCGCTCACAGGATGGGCTGCCGACTGGCGTATCGCCACTTTCATGGCTGCGTTGCGGTACTCGTTGTTTACAGCCACGAACCGGTCTTCCATCTTCTTCTCGGCTATGAAAGCCTTGATGATGCGCAGTCCGCCGAGAGTTTCTTCAATCTGGCTCACTCCGTCGCTCCATTTTGATTGCGCCTGGAGAGAGCGGCTCTTCAGTTTCTTGCCGATGGAACCGATTCCCCAAGCAAGAAACGGCACGACAAGGAGAGTGAAGAGGGTGAGTTGCCAACTGATGGCTATTAGCGTACCTACATAGACGCAGATGAGTATTGGGTTCTTTATGGCCATGTCGAGCGAGTTGCCTATGGACGAATCTATTTCGCCCACATCGCTGGTGATGCGTGTAAGGATGTCGCCCTTGCGCTTTTCAGAGAAGAATCCGAGAGGCAAGTGAAGCACTTTCTTGTAGATGTCGTTGCGGATGTCGCGCACGATACCTGTTCGCAGAGGCATCAGGCAAGCGGAACCTCCGAAGTATGCGGCAGTCTTAAACAAGGTAAGCACGCTGAGCGCCACGCCAAGCAATAGCAGTGTTGTGGCTGGTCCGTGCGTGTCGACCAACACCTGTGAGTAGTAGTAGAGGTTGTTGAAAGCCACATCCTTGATGTCGCCCGAATCCCACGCCATGAACACGTAGCGCTCGTGCTTCGTCTCGAACAGGATTTCGAGTATAGGCATAAGTACGGAGAATGAAATGACGTTGAATATAGCTGAAAGTATATTCACACTTAGGGTACCGATGATGTACCCCTTGTAGCGGGCAAAGTACTTGCCCATGATTTTGTAGAACTCTCTCACCTGTATTAATTTGAAAATTGAAAGCCCCTCTCTTATCTCCCCAGGGGGAGAAGATAAAGACTATGATTTTTATGCAATTCTATTGTTCCCTCCATTTTGGGGAGGGTTAGGGAGGGGCACCTCATTTCCTTCCGAAGTCGGCTGGAATTTCGCCCCACTCCTCAGTTTTCCACTTGAGAATCTTGTTCTGGTATGCGTTGTTGTGCAACCATGCCACGGCACGGTCAACGTCTTGAAGGAGTTTCTCTGTTTTGGGAGTGCGCTCCAGTTTGGTTTTGCATTCGCGCTTTCTCACCCACAGCTGGGCAATCTTGCTGTCGCTGTAGATGGTCATCGCGGACGACTTCTGCTTGAGCAGCGCAAGTGCGTGGACTATGGCGAGGAACTCGCCGATGTTGTTTGTGCCCAGCGTCGGTCCGTAATGGAATATCTCTTGTCCTGTGCGCAGATATACTCCGCGGTATTCCATCTGTCCGGGATTGCCGCTGCAGGCCGCGTCGACAGCCAGCGCTTCGGCTTCCACTTCGGGCGGTAGGGGCAGGACGGTGTCGTTTCGCCATGAAGGCACGTCCTCGCTCTTTGCCTTACCCTCCGCTGGTGATTTCTTCTGGATGTAGTCCCAGGGGCTGGAGCTGTACGCCTTTTCGGCCTCGTCTTTTGAGTCGAACGATTTGTACAGCGCTCCCTGCACGCCTTTTATCTGCGCCTCACAGTCTTTCCACGAGGAGAAAACTCCAGTGTTCAGACCGTTCCAGACTACGTAAAACTTGCTTTTAGCCATCGCTTACATTCTCTCAGGCATTTCGATGCCGAGGAGTCCCATTCCGAGGGCTACAACTTTTGCCACGTTCTTAGAGAGTACGAGTCGGAACACTTTCTTTGCCTCGTCTTCCTCGCGGAGGATGCTGAAGTCGTGGTAGAACTGGTTGAATTCCTTAGTCAGTTCGTAGCAGTAGTTTGCTATGCCTGAAGGGCTGTAGTCGATTCCAGCCTGGCGCACAGCTGCTGAGAATCCGTTGAGCTTCTGGATGAGTTCTGTCTCCTTGGTCTCTATGCCGATGTTTGTAGGCAGGGTGTCAGGCACGCTGATGCCAGCCTCTGCAGCCTTGCGGAGGATAGAAGAGATACGTGCGTAAGTGTACTGGATGAACGGGCCGGTGTTGCCGTTGAAGTCGATGCTCTCTTCAGGGTTGAACAGCATGTTCTTGCGGGCGTCAACCTTGAGGATGAAGTATTTGAGTGCGCCAAGACCTACTTTGCGTGCAGTCTCGCGAGCCTCTTCCTCTGTCACATCTGTGAGTTTCTTGGTCATTTCCTTTGACACGTCGTAGGCGTCGCTTACCATTGCGTCCATGAGGTCGTCGGCGTCGACTACCGTACCCTCGCGGCTCTTCATCTTTCCGTTAGGGAGTTCGACCATTCCGTAGGAGAAGTGCACGAGGTCCTTGCCCCACTTGAATCCGAGTTTGTCGAGCAGGATGGAGAGCACCTGGAAGTGGTAGTTCTGTTCGTTGCCCACAACGTAGATCATCTTGTCGATTGGGTAGTCCTGGAAACGGAGTTTTGCAGTACCGATGTCCTGAGTCATGTAGACCGATGTACCGTCGCTGCGGAGCAGGAGTTTCTCGTCCAGTCCCTCTGCTTCGAGATTTGCCCATACGGAGTTGTCGTCACGACGATAGAAGAATCCTTTTTCAAGACCTTCCATCACCTTCTCACGACCTTCGAGGTAAGTGTCTGATTCGTAGTATATCTTGTCGAACGAAACGCCCATGCGCTCGTATGTCTCGTCAAATCCGGCGTAAACCCACTCGTTCATCATCTTCCAGAGCGAACGGATTTCAGGGTCGTTCTGCTCCCACTTCACGAGCATGTCATGAGCCTCCTTGATGAGCGGTGACTCCTGCTTTGCCTTTTCCTTGGCAGCCTCAGCCTCCATGCCCTCAGCGATGTACTGCTGAGCAAGTTCGTCACATTCAGCCTTGTAGTGCTTGTCGAAAGCCACGTAGTAGTCGCCGATGAGGTGGTCGCCCTTCTTTCCCGATGTCTCAGGAGTCTCGCCGTTGCCCCACTTCTGCCATGCCAGCATAGACTTGCAGATATGGATTCCGCGGTCGTTCACGATGTTAGTCTTGACAACCTTGTTGCCGTTGGCTGCCACGATACGTGCAAGAGCCGAACCGAGAAGGTTGTTACGCACGTGTCCAAGGTGAAGAGGCTTGTTTGTATTAGGTGAAGAGTATTCAATCATGACGAGTGGTGACTCGTCGGTAGCCTTGAGGAATCCGAATTCATGGTCAGCGCTGATTTCGTTGAGCAGTTCGATCCAGCAAGCGTTGCTTACAGTGAGGTTGAGGAATCCCTTAACGACGTTGAATCCTGCCACTACGTCAGATGCCTCCTTCTGGAGGTATTCGCCTAATTCGGTGCTTACCTGCTCAGGCCCTTTGCGGGCTGCCTTAACAAACGGGAATGTCACGACTGTGATGTGACCTTCAAATTCCTTCTTTGTCTTCTGCAACTGAACCTGCTCGGCAGGCACTTCCATTCCGTACAGAGCCTTTACTCCTTCTTGTACGGCTGCTATGATTTTTTCTTCTATACTCATCGTATTGCTATTGTGTTATAATTCTTTACAAAGATACAACAAAGAAATGAAACATGTGGCAGAATGCCCTGAGAATGCGACCTAATTAACTTTAACGTTGACTTTTACGCTCTAATCAGACGCTCCTTCCCCAATTTAACTTCCCCAATTTAACTCCCCCAATTTAACTCCTTATTAGACGAGGTCTACAACTTAATGGGATATGACACGACAAACTCCGTCAGGTCGGCCTTAGTGAGATGCGCTTTTACATTGCCTCCGATGGTGAGTCCGCCGAGCGACGGGAAGGTGTAGTGCACTCCGATGCGTTCGTAGTAGCGCTTCTCGTTCTCCTTAGCGTTATGCCCCATTTCGCGGAACAGGTAGTAGCCCACAGACATGGCAAGCGACAGGTTGCGGAAGTAAACTTGGTGCTTGGCCGCTATGCCCACAGACCACGGACTGTGCTTGGCCTTGCGCCCTTTCTCAGCGTCCAAATCTCTTATGTGTGCGGAGTAGGTGCCATAAAACAAGTCAACTCCCGCTCCCGATGCCCAGCGGCGTGCGTAGCGGCACATGATGTCGGCCTGCAGCGAATAGGCAACGTACGACTTGAACTGGTCTGTGCGGTAGTCAGTTTCGCTTGGTGGGGTGTCAAACTGTGTGTCAATCCAGTCTTCCAGCATAGTCTTGCCACCTATGCCGGCAGTGATGTTGCAGTACCAGAAACTCTTGAACGAAGCAGGCGAGAAAGTCTGTTTCGTATCTGCAACCTCTTCAGCATAAGGCTGATAGCATAGAGCTAACGATGGTCCTAAGATGTTGGCGCCCTTGTTCGGACGGTTGAGCGCACCGTTGCTGTGGTGGTAGAAGTCCAGACCCGCCTTCAATCCCCACTTGGGAGCAAATCTGTATGTGGCATTCAGTCCGGCGCCAAAATATATGAGCCATCTCGAACCGATCAGTTCGTTGTCAATGGCATCGTGCGTGTTGTACTTGTTTTTGCTATAGCCAACACCTGCAGCCAGTGAATATCCAAATTCCCATTTTTGTGAGCGGAAGATTGGGCGTGAGAACATGCCGTAGAGCGTGACAATATTGCCCAATCGGCTTTTGTAGTCGACAGGCTCGATCAGCGGCCAATCCTTATCCTTGTCGCGGTACATGGTGACGTTGCTGTTCATGCTGTAGCGCAGTCCGATGCTGAGAGTGGGGTAGTTGTAGTCGGCAGCAAAGTCATCGCTGTCGCTTGGCAACGTACTGTAGTTAGCCCTCACCCCAATAGTGTAGTTGTCCTTGCCCCTCATCCACTTACGCTGATATTCATCCATGACCAGCGCTTTGCCAGGCATAAACTCCACCTCCGCGCCCCAGTGCTTCCCACGGCTCTTTTGCGCAAGAAGAACGCTCGCAATAAGCAACATAGCGGTGAAGCACAAAAATCTCCTTGCAGAGAAGCCAAGGCAATAATACGCATGCTTGCACAAACATGTCATTCCGAGCGGACGTGAGGAATCTCCATGAAACAAATCATTGTCTTTGAGATTCTTCTTCCCTTCGGTTGTCAGAATGACATCGTCAAATGCAAACATGTGGCAAGATATTACTAATTACTAAATTCTCACTACTCACAAATATAATAGTCCTTGCGACTGTAAAGCAGCGTCTCCACTTTCCAAAGTGACGCCCATATCAACACCTTCGGCTTCTCTATCGCAAAAGTAGCAAAAAAAACACTGTGGTGCTAATTATGAGTGGGAATTGTCATTGGGAGCGATAAAGTCTTTGTGGTGTGCTTAGGGTATTAAGGTGCCACATCATTGTAACCGCTCATGTTGTCATTAGCGTTATCCATGTAGGGTGCGGACCTATGTGTCCGCCCGACAGCGCCTGCCATTGTCATCCTGAACGTTAGTGAAGGATCTCAACTCACAGGCTCTAAACTACAGATAGCACAGATTTTCACAGATTAATTCTTTTAACAAGTTACTTTTAATCTGCTCGAATCCGTGAAATCTGTGATCTGTGCCACATTCGGGCGGGGTTAGCCCGCCCGAAAACACCGCCACCGCAGTGGAAACTTTGCTCCACCTCGGTGGATATTTTGCGCCCCCTCGGAGAAAAGTATAAATAAAACTTATATTTGTAAGAATAAAACTAATATTTATATAAATAAAACTATTATTTGTACAAATATTACTTTTATTTATAGTTTTCAGTGTGGTTTAACGAATTTGGTTGACCTTTTCCGTCTTATTTATATCTTAGGTTGACTTGGTTTAAGATTAGTTTTAAATTTAGTTGACTATGTTTTTGCTTAGTTGTGTTTTGGGTTGAGCATTGTGGTTGTTATTTGCTATATTGGTTGACTGCTGGCACTTAT
>JAZNGW010000041.1:0-27630 GCA_045576655.1 Bacteroidaceae bacterium | reverse complement strand
CAATCGATGTAATGAAGTTCCAAAAGTTCCCTGAATTTCTCGGTCTTACCTGATATCGAAGGAAGAAGACCATTGCGAAGTATACTCATAAAATTAAAATTTTAATGAGTCAACCTATTTTACAAAAAGACACACCGAGGTGAAGGTATTTTTTTAGCGAGGTCACGAGAAGTTTACACTGAGGTGGCGGTAAGTTTTCCGTAAGGTGGCGAAAAGTT
Source organism: Bacteroidaceae bacterium (assembly GCA_045576655.1). Taxonomy (GTDB): domain Bacteria; phylum Bacteroidota; class Bacteroidia; order Bacteroidales; family Bacteroidaceae; genus RGIG8745. The sequence continues at coordinate 27,412 of JAZNGW010000041.1, read as the reverse complement.
TTATGCGAGGCTCTACCTCTACTTTCACGTTTATCATGACAGTTTGAAGGATGCGCAAAAAAAGACAGACCTGCGAGTCTCACGACTCCGTGGTCTGTCGGCGTATAGTCACAAATAATCTAAAAATCTGATATTACATGGATGTCAAATGAAAAAGTCCATAAAGTCGGGCAATGAAGGAGAGCACGGACTGCATCGGCTGATGGCTCTCAACGCCGCCAGATAGTTGGGCTCCTGAGTTATCTCCGGCACGAGTTCGGCATGAACAATCTTGCGGTCGGGCGAAACGACATAGACGGCACGGGCGAAAAGTCCGTTGAGCGGTCCGGTGGTCTGCATCACTCCGAAGTCACGGCCAAAAGTGGAACCATAGTGGAAATCGGAAAGCGGTATGGCTGTCTTTATGCCTGCCGTTGCGCAGAATCGGTCCATTGCGAAAGGCAAATCACGCGAGATGCACAGCACGAGCGTGTTCTTGAGCTTTGCAGCCTGCTCGTTGAACTTTCTCACCGACATGGCGCACACAGAAGTGTCAAGACTTGGAAATATGTTAAGCACCAGCCACATCCCTTTGCATTCCTTTGAGTCAAACTCGCTCAGGTCGGTACGGGTTAATTTGAAAGCGGGCATCGTGTCGCCTACATTAAGAAATGTCCCTTCGAGCGTCACGTTTGTTCCTTTGAATTTTGTATTCATATTAAATCTGAATTTTGCAATCTGACTTATTAACATAATTATTTGCGAGAATGTTCACGACAAATATGAAGAATTTGCGAAAATGAGCGTTTTTTGATAAATTTGCATTTATAAGTGAAACGAAGAATGAAGAAATTTCTCATAGCCGCCGCATCGTCGGGAAGTGGAAAAACCACTTTCACCATTGGGCTGTTGCGCCGTCTGCGCAACATGGGGCTGAGGGTTCAGCCGTTCAAGTGCGGACCGGACTATATTGACACTAAATGGCATACGTTAGCATCTGGGAGGGAGTCTGTCAATCTCGACCTATGGATGTCGTCGGAAGAGCACGTCAAGGAGACCTTTGCGCGCTACAGCGCTGACGCCGACGTGTGTGTCGTTGAGGGTGTCATGGGACTCTTCGACGGATGGGAGAAGTCGGCAGGCAGTTGTGCCGAGGTTGCAAAACTATGCGGTCTGCCAGTGGTGCTTCTCGTCAATGCGAAGTCGACAGCCTACAGCGTCGCTCCGCTGATTTACGGTTTCAAGAATTTCGACCCGGAGATAGAACTGGCAGGAGTAGTGTTCAACCAAGTAGCTTCGGAGAGCCACTACGCCCACCTTAAGGCAGCATGCGAGGATGCCGGTGTGAAGTGCCTGGGATATATGAAGCGATGCAAGGACATAGAATTGCCGTCGCGTCATCTCGGACTTAGCATCGATGAGAAGCTGCGCATCGACTCGTTCATAGCCAATGTGGAGAAACAGATTTACATTGAGGAGGTGAGGAGTAAGGAAGTGAGGAGCAAGGACATTCCCCTCCCTTGTGGAGGGGTAAGGGGTGGGTCTCTCATCTCTGTGGCTCAGGACGAAGCGTTCAACTTCACTTACAGAGCGAATATCGACGCTCTAAGAGAGATGGGCGAAGTCAAGTTCTTCTCGCCTATGACAGACGAGAAAATACCTGAAGGCACAGACCTCCTCTATCTGCCAGGAGGCTATCCTGAATTTTTCCTCAAAGAATTGTCAGGAAACAAGTCAATGCTTAAGTCCATACGCGAATATATCGAGGCAGGAGGACGCGCCTTCGCCGAGTGTGGCGGCATGCTATATCTGTGCCGCAACATCATAGGCATGGACGGGAAGAATTACGGCATGGCCGATGTGCTCAGTCTCGAAGGAACTTTTGAGAATATGCACCTGCATTTGGGATACAGGAAAATCGTCGTTGCTAACCAACAACTTTACGGACACGAATTCCATTATTCAGAAGTGCGCCCCATCGGAGATGGCGAAGAAAACACCTGCACAGCATTTGACGCCAAGAACAAGGAAGTTGGCACTTGCCTCTATCGCCACAAGAACCTGCTGGCAGGTTACACACATCTTTATTGGGGCGAAACGAATATTTTCCACATCCTGTTTGACGATTTACAATAATATTTTTTAACTTTGCGAATAGAACATTTACTAATATAACACATAAACTAAAACAATTAAACACATGAAACCTACTCTCTTCCTCTTGGCTGCAGGTATGGGAAGCCGCTACGGTGGTTTGAAGCAGCTCGATGGTCTCGGACCAAACGGTGAAACAATCATGGACTACTCTATCTACGACGCTATCCGTGCAGGATTCGGCAAAATCGTTTGGGTTATCCGTAAGGATTTCGAAGAGCAGTTCCGCACTCAGATCCTTTCCAAGTACGAAGGAAAGGTTGCTTGCGAACTCTGCTTCCAGAGCATCGACGCTCTTCCTGAAGGATTCACTTGCCCAGAAGGCCGTGTTAAGCCTTGGGGTACAAACCACGCAGTACTCATGGGTAAGGACGTTATCAAGGAACCATTCGCTGTAATCAACTGCGACGACTTCTACGGACAGGACGCTTTCGCATCAGTAGGCAAGTTCCTCAGCGAACTCCCAGAAGGCAGCACAAACAAGTATGCCATGGTTGGTTTCCGCTGCTGCAACACCCTCAGCGAGAACGGTTCTGTGGCACGCGGCGTATGCGTTTACGACGACAACCACCACTTGACAGACGTCGTAGAGCGCACAGAAATCATGCGTGTTCCGGCTGACGGTCCTATCTGCTACAAGGACGAGCAAGGCGAATGGGTTGCTGTTGACGAAAACGTACCAGTATCAATGAACATGTGGGGATTCACTCCTGACTACTTCGAGCACAGCGAAGCATACTTCAAGGAGTTCCTCTCTGACCCTAAGAACATGGAGAACCTCAAGGCTGAGTTCTACATTCCTCTCATGGTCAACAAGCTCATCAACGACGGCACTGCAACATGCGAAGTACTCGACACTACTTCTAAGTGGTTCGGCGTGACTTACGCTGCTGACCGCGACGCTACAGTTGAGCGCATCGCACAGCTCGTCAAGGACGGCGTATATCCTGAGAAGTTGTTCTAATCTAAGACAAACAAAATCAGATGATACGAAGCGGGGCAGACCATTGTGTCTGCCCTTTTTACTTTTATCCACATCATCACTATGAACATAGAAAGCGTTAGAGACTACTGCCTGTCAATGCCAGAAGCAACTGAGGATTTCCCGTTCGACGAGACCACACTCGCCTTTCGAGTTAAAGGCAGAATCTTCGCCATGATTGACCTGGAGAAGACCGAATGGTTCGTCCTCAAGTGCAACCCCGACTACGCCATCGAACTTCGTGACGCACATGCTGACATCGCTCCGGCGTGGCACATGAACAAGAAACACTGGAACCAAATCAATCTCTACGGCGTACTGCCCGACGAACTTATCCGCCAACTCATACGCCACAGCTATTCCGAGGTGGTAAAGAAACTGCCGCGCAAACTCAGAGACGGCTTGGCTTTAACTTAAAAAAACTTTGCTTTTAGCCGTATTTCTTACTATCTTTGCTGAAGATACAGCGAACCTGTTGACAATCGTGAAAAGTCTGCTGAGATATATAGCCCTTGTCGTTTTAGCCGCAGTCACTCTGACCTGTGGCATAGAAGATACACACCCATGCAATTCAAGCGATCCGCATGAAGCCCTATCGACAGAGATTTCGACTTGCTATATAGACGTCACACACGATGCAAACTTGTGCCTATCGCATCAGGTTCCTTCATCACAAGTTCTTCGCCTGAAGAAAAACACTTCTAACAAGCATTTCTTTGGATTAGTCAAAGTCTGCAAGAAACCAAACACAAACTTTGGCAATTTCATTCAACGAGATTCTTTAATAATTCACGCTCCGTTTATCAAGCCTGCTCACAAACTGATCCGTCTTGGTAAACTCGTTATTTAGCAGTCCACACATAACAGATTCTATGCGATATTTTCCCTTGATCGGGAAGATACCGCCATATTGGCGTTTTAGTTATTTCATTATTAAAGATTTTACAATTCAACACATTTAAACAACAATGGAAATTCTTCAGATATTCACCCTGTTAGGAGCACTGGGCATGTTCCTATACGGTATGAACTTGATGAGTTCGGGACTTCAAAAGGCCTCTGGCAATAAACTACGCGGATTCTTGTCGGCCATGACATCCAACCCCTTCAAAGGCGTGATGACAGGACTCAGCATCACATCAATAATTCAGTCGTCATCGGCAACAACCGTCATGGTTGTCAGTTTCGTAAACGCCGGACTTCTCACATTGGCGCAAGCGATAGGCGTCATCATGGGTGCCAACATCGGTACCACCGTGACAGCATGGCTCGTTTCATGGCTCGGATTCAAGTCAGACATCTCCATCCTCGCCATCCCGCTCATGGCATTAGGTTTCCTGTTCTCCAACTCCAAAAAGAATCAGCGACAGAATATCGGCGAACTTATCGTGGGCTTCTGCCTCCTATTCCTCGGCCTCTCCTTCATGAAAGAGTCCGTTCCAGACCTTAACGAAACGCCCGAAGTACTCGAGTTCGTTAAGACATGGTCAAACCACGGCTTCGGTTCGGTATTGATATTCTTGGCTTTCGGAACGATCCTCACGCTCGTACTCCAGTCTTCATCCGCAACTATGGCTATCACGCTCATCATGCTCAGCATGGGATGGATTCCATTCAACATGGCCTGCGCTATGGTATTGGGTGAAAACATCGGTACTACTATCACTGCCAACATCGCTGCCGCCGTAGGTAACACACAAGCCAAGAGAGCCGCCATGTCGCATACGATATTCAACGTGTTCGGTGTGATATGGGCATTAGTACTGTTTGTCCCATTCCTCTCCCTTGTCGGGGTAATCATCGAACTCTTCGGATTGCCTAATCCTGCCGCCGAAGGTTTTGCCGTAAGCAACCCTACCTCTGACGAAGGTACAGCCGCACTCTACGGATTGTCGATGCTGCACACCCTGTTCAACACCATCAATACTCTTGTGCTGATATGGTTCACCAAGTACATCGAAAAAGTTGTCGTATTTATAGTCAAAGCGCCTAAGAATCAGGAAAACGACGCCTTCAGACTCAAATACATCTCCGCAGGACCACTCGCTACGCCAGAACTCGCTACAGAACAAGCGTTTGACGAAATCATCCATTTTGCAGAGATATCAAGAAATGGGCTGGGATACGCTAAGAAGGCCATTGCAGAAAGCGACTCCGACAAGTTTGAAGAGCTTCGCAACAAACTTGTCAAGTACGAGGAAATATCTGACAGAATCGAATACGAAATAGCGTCATTCCTTAACGCCGTCTCCGCAGGCGACATCAGCGAAACCACCTCCGTAAGAGTCAAGGCAATGTACAAGATTATAGGCGAGCTGGAATCGCTTGGCGACTCTGGAGAGTCTATCAGCCGCATCCTGTCACGCAAGAACATCCATAAGAGAGCCTTTGACCAGACCACCGTCAAGAAACTCACCGATATGGTCGACGCCGTCGACAATGCCTATGGCGCAATGCTCGACAACCTCAACGCTGTCCACAGAGGCACGCTTGAAAACATCTCCAACGCCTACAACGCTGAAGACCGCATCAACAACATGCGCAACAACCTCCGCGACGCTGAGATAGAAGACATCGAAACAGGCGGAAAGCATTATCAAACCAGCGTTTACTACATGGACATCGTGAATGAGCTTGAGCGGATGGGTGACTTCATCATCAACATCTCGCAAGACCTGAAGCGGGCCTTCACTGACAAATAGCACAACTACATATCTACATAAGCAAGAATCCCCGAAGGCGCCTTCGGGGATTCTTGTTATAAAAGCTATCAGAAAAACATTGAAAGGAGTACTGAATAACCCACCCAACTTAGTTTCGCTTCAAATCGCGGAGAGTCCACTCAGCCATCCACGGGATAGTCATCTTGCCTGTGGACTTGTCTATCTTGAGAGGCAACCAAATGTAGCGGCTGTCGGCAAGGTCTTTCTTCTTCCACATATCGAAGCAGGCGATGAAGTGGCCTTTCTTGGCGTTGACAGGTATGACGTAGGTGCTCTGCCCATAGAATGTCTTGTCGGCGTCGATGCCTGTACATGGATTGCCGAGAACTGTCCATTCGCCCATGATGCTATCGGCCACAGCGAGTTCTGCCTGGTTAGGGTCCCATCCGGTGCAACCGCTTGAGAGCATGTAGTATTTGCCGTCATACTTGAACACTGCGGGTGCCTCGCGTGCTTTGTCGATAAATCGGCGCACGTATGTTCCGTCGGGACGCAGGTAGTCGTCGGTGAGGCGGTTGATGTGAAGTGTCTGGTTGTGCTCCGAAGACGAGAACTGATAAGCAGTACCGTCATCGTCGACGAAGAGGGTCTGGTCGCGGCTCATTGTTTCGTTAGGGCGGAAACTTCCGATATATTCGTATGGTCCTTCCGGTCGGTCGCTCACCGCCACGCCTGCTGCAGCCATGCTGTAGTCAGCGCTTTCGGCATGCACCCACATGACGAATTTCTTTGTCTTCTTGTTGTAGATGACTTTAGGACGCTCGCACACTTTTGACGGGTGAAGGTCGTGGTTAGGATCGTCGGGCACAGCCTTAAGGGCGAGTCCTTCGAATTTCCAGTTGAGGAGGTCTTTGCTTGAGTAGCAGCTTACTCCTGTGACGTCGGTGCGGTAGCACTCCCACGTTGCCCATGAAGGCAGGATTGTTTTTCCGACTTTGTACTCACCATACCAGTAGTAGGTGCCTTTGTGGTACATTATGCCTCCGCCGTGGGCGTTGATGGCATTGCCTTCGGTGTCTTTCCAAACCTCCTTAGGACGGAAAGCGGTGTTTTTCTCCTGTGCGGTGACTTGTGCTGTAGCCGCCACGAAGAGCGACAGCATTGCTAAGATGATTGTTTTCATTAGGAATTAGCTTTATCGTTAATAGGTTGATTCTACAAGTTTAATCTCCGATGGTGTCAGGGCGCGGTATTGGCGTGCAAACTTCGCATGCTCCATATAACGGTCCAGAATCTCGTCCGACTCTCCAAGACTATGCATTGTCACCTTCACTTTAAACTTAGCGTCCTCCAACTCGTCTTTCATCTTCTCCACCACATCGGCCTTGATGTGCTCGCCTGCAAGGAAAACGCAGGGGATCAGATTAATCTTCTTGTCCTTGCGTTGCTTGAGTTCGCGCTTCAGGTTCTCCAGATCAGGATAACCTCCTATGGTTGTGACATACCAGTTGTCCATCCCCTTGTCGCGCAACATGTAGTCAAGCATAGTATAACTTGTGTCCAGTGAGCCCTTTGATGCATAGCACACAAGCACATTGCCCATCTTCTCCTCTCCGTAGGCAGCAGCCGTGGCGAGTATCATCATTTCGTAGTCCTTGACATTATGCAATAGGGGCGCTCCAAGACGCACTTGCTTAAACTTGCGCTTTGCTGCCTGGACCTCATTTCTCAGGTGCTGCAATTCCACACCGTCGGTCATTTCTGACGACTGTATGAGTACGTGGGTATAGCCCAGAACGCTCAGTTCGTTCAGCAGTTGCACTGGGGTGAGAATCACTTCGCCCTGAGCATCGAGCTGGCGCACTATAGAGCGAGAGGTCCATGCCTGGCGGAAGTCGCAATCAGGAAACTCTTTGCGCAGGCGGGCATTAAACTTCTCAATGGCATCTTTGCGCACATCGGCATCGGTCGAGCCGTAGTGAACAGCCACAACAACGGCCTTGTCATCTGGTCCCATATTAGCAAACATGTCCTGCTGCATAACCGTGGTTTGCGATGCTACAAAAGAGACTGACATCGCCATCAATAATCCCAAAAGCACTTTTTTCATAAATGTCGTTATAAGGTTTTACCGTAATGTTGTAATAAAGCAATCCAGGAAAATCAGTCCAGCATTGCGGCATGGCGCACTGCGTTGATCTGAGTCTTCACGAGAGTGGACGAAGTCACGCCTATAATATGTTCTATCTTGTCAACGCAAGCAATCTCCTTGCCATACTGCAACAAGCGGAACTTGCCGTCGCCCAGCACACGCACGATAACATTCTTGTCGTCGGCATTCTTCACTGGCAGTATGGCGTTGCGCCGCAATGCACGACATACGAGTTTATAATCCATGCTGTTGGTTGCCCCGTCAACAATAACCTCTCTCGCCGTTTCGTGCATAACAGAGAAGGTGCCAGTATCTGGATTGAACTGCAGGCCGTCTCGTTTGAAGTAGTCCTCCACCCATCCCTCTCGGCACAAGTCTTCAGGCATTCCTGTCGTCAGTCCCTTCTCCCTGTCTACAAGCCAGATGTTGTCTGCCACCTGGAGCGCATGCTCAAGGTCGTGAGTCGAAAGGAATATCGTTTTCTTCAGCGCCTTGGCAAGACGATGCAGAAGGAGCATCATGCTCACCTTGCTCGGATAGTCGAGGTAAGCCGTCGGCTCATCGAGGAATATCACAGGAGTCTCCTGCGCTATGGCCTTTGCAATCATCACTTTCTGACGCTCGCCGTCACTCAGAGTCTGCATCTTGCGGTTGGCATATTCCGCTATGCCCACCCAACTGAGGCACTTCTCAACCATCTTCTTGTCGCGCTCAGCCAATTTGCCCCAAAAACCTGTATACGGACTGCGCCCCATCGCAACGACCTCCCACACGGTCATGTTCTTAATGCCCGAATTGTCGGTCAGCACCACACTTATCAGTTTCGACAGTTCCTTAGGGCTGTACTTCAACAGCGGACGATGGTTGAGCATAATCTCCCCGCTCAGTGCAGGCTGAAATGCTGCCAGCGTGCGGAGCAGCGTCGACTTGCCCGCACCGTTAGGTCCCAGCATACAGGTCATCTGCCCCTCTTTCAGCGAAGCATTAAACTCACGGCTGATAATCTTATTGTGTTTCTTCAGTCGATAACCAGTTGTGAGGTTTCTCAGTTCTATAGTTGTTTCCATTATATAGTCTTATGCATTATACACGATATACACATAGTAGGCAATCATGCACAGCGTTAGCATAGCACCCTCCGTGCGTGTCACCTTGTGGTACACCTTTCCCCAAGTACATGCCATCCAGAGCACGACTGTCGAGAAGAGCAACATTCCATAGTCTACGATTGTGATGTTACCACCTCCGAGCGGACAGATTGTTGCTGCTACACCAAGGATTAAGAAGATGTTAAATATATTGCTGCCCACTACATTACCCATAGCCATGTCCGTGTCACCCTTCCTCGCCGCCACGATGGAAGTCACGAGTTCTGGGAATGACGTTCCTGCTGACACTATCGTCAATGCTATCACCGACTGGCTCACACCCAGCATTAAAGCAATGCCCGACGCACCGTCGACCATAGTGTCACCGCCAAATACCAAACATCCCAATCCCACCAGGAACAGAAGTATGCTCTTCCATACGGGCATTATCTTCACCTCAGCCTGACTATCCGTCTGCTCGTCTGCTCCCTTACGGGCAATAGCAAATGTGTATGCGAGAAAGATCGAAAAGAAGCAAAGAAGAACAATACCTTCCACTCTGCTTATCATGTTAGAGCCCGCCCCGTCAAACATGATGTCATTCGCCATGACAAACACAGCCACAGAAGCGAGAATTGCCAACGGCACCTCATACTTGATGTTGTTGCTCTTAACAGGCACAGGAGCTATCAGCGCCGTAACACCCATGATGGCAAGAACATTGAATATATTACTGCCAACCACGTTACCTATGGCAATGTCTGTCTCACCCGACAAAGCCGCCATACTGCTGACTACAAGTTCAGGAGCCGACGTACCGAAAGCCACGATTGTGAGTCCGATAACCAATGTAGAGATGTTAAACTTGCGCGCAATAGACGACGCACCATCAGTCAGCCAGTCTGCACCTTTCACGATAAGGAACAGACCACCGACAAACTTTAAGATAAGTAATGCTATTTCCATATTATTTAATGTAGAATGTTTAGAGTAGAACGTTTAATGACAAGCAATAAGAGCCACAACGCCAATGTAGAACATCAGTTCGCAAACCACGAACAACGCTCCGCAACAGTCGCCCGTATATCCACCCAGCCGCCGCCTCATCATCATCGTCATCACCACGAAAACCAGCAAAGGCAATATCAGAACAAACAACCACTTCAGCGGGAAAACAGCCGTAGCAACCATCACAGCCACTGGCAGACCGCCAAGCAACAGACTTACAACAGATTCCACCGCTTCAGTACGGCTATATACCAAACGATTCTTCGCTTCCGCTTCAGTACGGGCATAAGGCAACACACGAATCACATTCGCACTTACCCACTTACAGAAAGCATCGCCGCAAAGCATCACCCACGGCAACACCCCCACAGGCACATTTCTCATCAGGCAGAACATCAGCAGAAAATAAAGCACAAGTCCCAGCACTCCATAAGTGCCGATGTGCGAATCCTTCATAATCTCAAGCGTGCGCTTACGGTCTGCGCCTCCGCCCATTCCGTCGCAGAAATCGGCGAATCCGTCTTCGTGAAGAGCACCAGTCAGCATCACACGCACCACCAATGCCAGCACAACGCTCACATCAGCAGGAAGCACCATCGCCGACAGCCAGAACGTCAAGCCCATCACACCGCCCGTCAGCCATCCAGCCAAAGGCCACAGCGGCACCACGCGCTCATAGTAGCTACGCGGCACATCGGCCAAACGCCAAAACGGCAGGCGCGTAAAGAACGACAGCGCCGCTAAAATTCTGAAAAGAGCAGATTTCATCAGTTGTTTTTACTCTCAATTACAATTCTGCAAAGATACTCAAAAAAACACGAATAATCAGAGAAAACAATAACAATCATCTGCCCCAAAAAACAAAGCACCGCAATACAAACATCCCTTCACCACAGCACTTATATCCTGGCGCCCAGGAGAAAAGTATAAATAAAAGTAATATTTGTAAGAATAAAAGTTTTATTTGTACAAATAAAATCATTATTTATATAAATATTAGTTTAATTTATACTTTTTGTGCAGGTGTTGCGAAATAATGAGCGGGGAATTTTGTTTTTTGCACCAAAGTGGAGTAAATTTGTAATTAGAACGGGGACAGCCTCTGGTCAGAAATGCAAACGTCGCTGCTGTTCATAAGTTAGGACGGCACCACAGGGCGAGCGGACCTCGCCCCTACAAAAGGCAGGGCACGCCTCAACAACGGACAGGACACGTCCTGTCCCTACATCTTTTAATTTATACTTTTAACTTTTTACTTAAAAAATAGATTATGGCAGTAAAGTATGTAATGCAGGAAATGCCCGACGTGAGGGGCGAAGGTAAGAGTGTGCTTTATCCTAAGATGGTGCACACCAGATGTTTGGACAATAACGAGTTTCTTGACATGGCAGCAGATTCATCAAGTTTGTCGCGTGGCGAACTGGAGGCTGCGCTCCATGCCGTAGCCAACAAAATGAAGGAGTTTTTGGCTTTAGGCTACAGCGTTAAAATTAACGAACTGGGCACTTTCTCCGCTCGTCTGCGTATGGCAAAAGACAAGGAGAGAGAGCAGATGGGCGAAGACGAGGAGCGCCGCAACGCTCAGAGCATCGTTGTGGGTAAGGTGAACTACATACCTTCACGCAAGTTGGTGCGCGACATCCATTGCGCTTGCCACATGGAGAGAGACGGCGAAGCTCGTCTTTTGAAGAAATCTCCTTACACTGCCGAGGAGCGTCTGGCTATGGCTCATAAGTTCCTGGAAGACAATCCGTCAATGACAGTGGCTGAGTATGCCAAGATGACCAAGATGCCTCACTCGTCAGCGAGCGCCGAACTGAGACGTTTCCGCAAAGACGAGAACTCCGGTATCACCGTGCAGGGCCACGCTCCTCACATGGTGTACGTGAAGGAATAAGTGGATAGCACTACACTAACCGCATATATATAAATATGTAGGGGCAGACACACTTGTGATCTGCCCCTAATTCTTAACTTTTAATTTTTAACTTTTAACTTTACACAATGCCTTGCGCCATCATAGCGGAAAAGACGTTGGCTCCGCTTCGCTCCGCCGAAGTCGCTTTTCTACACGATGCCTTGCGCCATCATAGCTTTGGCGACTTTCATGAAGCCGGCGATGTTGGCGCCTTTGACGTAGTTGACATAGCCGTCTGCCTGGGTGCCGTACTTGACGCACTGTTCATGAATGTTGTGCATGATAAGGTGAAGCTTCTCATCGACCTCCGCGGCGGTCCAACTGAGGTGCATGGCGTTCTGACTCATTTCGAGTCCTGAAGTTGCCACACCGCCGGCATTGACTGCCTTGCCTGGGGCATAAAGCATCTTCGCCTCTATGAAGGCATCAATGGCTTCAGGAGTGCATCCCATATTGGATATTTCACCTACGCAGAGACAGCCGTTGGCGATGAGCTGGCGGGCATCGTCGCCGTTGAGTTCGTTTTGCGTGGCGCAAGGAAGGGCGATGTCGCAATGAACCTCCCACGGACGACGGCCAGGATAGAATGTGGAACCTGGGAACTCGTCGGCATAAGGCTGGCAGATGTCGTTACCGCTGGCACGAAGTTCAAGCATATATTCGATTTTCTCGTCATTGAGACCTTCAGGGTCGTATATGTAACCGTCAGGTCCGGAGATGGTGATGACCTTTGCTCCAAGCTCGGTCGCCTTCTTTGCTGCGCCCCATGCCACATTGCCGAAGCCGCTGACGGCTACTGTCTTGCCCTTGATGTCAATGCCGTGAGTCGTAAGCATCTCATTGACGAAATAAAGGCCACCAAAGCCTGTGGCTTCAGGACGGATGAGCGAACCGCCGAACTCAAGGCCTTTGCCTGTGAAGACGCCACTCCAATCGCGTGTGAGTTTCTTGTACTGCCCGAAGAGATAGCCCACCTCTCTTGCTCCCACACCGATGTCGCCTGCAGGGATGTCAATCTCAGGGCCAATGTAGCGATAGAGCTCATTCATGAAAGCTTGGCAGAAACGCATAATCTCGGCATCGCTCTTTCCGCGTGGAGAGAAGTCGGAACCTCCCTTGCCACCGCCCATAGGCAAGGTTGTGAGGGCGTTCTTGAATGTTTGTTCAAATCCGAGGAACTTGAGTATGGACTGGTTGACCGAAGCATGGAATCGCAGACCGCCCTTGTACGGACCTATGGCGCTGTTGAACTGCACGCGGTAGCCGATATTGACCTGCACTTCGCCTTTGTCGTCGACCCACGGCACGCGGAAGGTGATGATGCGTTCCGGCTCGACGAGGCGTTCGATGAGTTTAGCACGCTCAAACTCAGGGTGCTGGTTGTAGACTTCTTCGATCGACACGAGTACTTCGTGAACTGCTTGCAGATATTCTTTTTCTCCTGGATGCTTGGCCTCAAGCTGGGCCATAATGTTCTGGATGTTCATAGTGTTACGGTTTTAAGGTGTTACGGCATCATTCCGATGCAAATATTTTTCTCGTCTAACTTTATGTTTGCAACGTCACAGCGGATAGCGCCCCGCTGCGCTGACGTTTTGTAAACCTAAGTGTGATAGCAAATATAGTTTTTATATCTGTAACGTCTTCTTTTGTACGTATGTTCTATAGCATAATTAACAAAATGTCACATTCATCTGTTTTACGCACAATCGCGTATAATCATGGCAAAAAGAAAGCAAAAGAATGAATTTGCTCACAAAATGATATTTTTTCACTTTCTTATTTGCAGTTTGACATAAAAGAAGTAACTTTGCCGACGTAAAAGAATATGGCACCGACGCTCAACGTACGGGTGTCATTTTTTAAGTTAACAGTTGAAAGTTGAGGGTTGAGAGATTTTGATTAAATTAGTTACACAATAAATAAAAAGATTTTTTATGGATGCAAAAAAAGTTTTGGAAGACTTGAAGCGTCGTTTTCCAAACGAACCTGAGTATCATCAGGCAGTAGAAGAAGTGCTTGGCACTATTGAAGAGGAATACAACAAACACCCGGAGTTTGACAAGGCAAATCTTATTGAGCGCCTCTGCATTCCGGATAGAGTATATCAGTTCCGCGTCACTTGGGTAGACGACAAGGGACAGGTGCAGACAAACATGGGCTACCGTGTGCAGCACAACAACGTCATAGGTCCTTACAAGGGCGGTATCCGTTTCCACAGTTCCGTAAACCTCGGAATCCTCAAGTTCCTTGCTTTTGAGCAGACTTTCAAGAACTCGCTCACTACACTCCCTATGGGTGGCGGCAAGGGAGGTTCAGACTTCTCTCCACGCGGCAAGAGCAACGCTGAAGTTATGCGTTTCTGCCAGGCATTCATGCTCGAACTTTCTAAGCACATCGGTCCTGACACAGACGTTCCAGCCGGCGACATCGGTGTTGGCGGACGCGAAGTAGGCTACATGTTTGGTATGTACAAGAAACTCACTCACGAGTTTACAGGAACATTCACAGGCAAGGGCCGCGAGTTTGGTGGCTCGCTCATCCGTCCAGAGGCTACAGGTTACGGTAACGTATACTTCCTCATGGAAATGCTCAAGACTAAGGGCATGGACCTCAAGGGCAAGACTGTGCTCATCTCTGGTTCGGGCAACGTGGCTCAGTACACTGCTGAGAAGGTGCTCCAACTAGGTGGTAAGGTGCTCACAATGTCCGACTCCGACGGTTACATCTACGATCCGGACGGTATTGACCGCGAGAAACTCGACTATATCATGGAGCTCAAGAACCTCTACCGCGGACGTATCCGCGAGTATGCAGAGCAGTATGGCTGCAAGTATGTGGCAGGTGCTAAGCCTTGGAACGAAAAGGCTGACATCGCTCTTCCTTCAGCTACTCAGAACGAGCTCAACGAAGAGGCAGCCAAGGCTCTCGTTGCCAACGGCGTGATTGCCGTGAGCGAGGGTGCAAACATGCCATCTACTCCAGGCGCTATCCGCGTATTCCAGGAGGCCAAGATTCTTTACGCTCCAGGTAAGGCTGCTAATGCAGGTGGTGTATCAGTATCAGGCCTTGAGATGAGTCAGAACTCAGAACGCTTGTCATGGACATCAGAAGAAGTTGACAACCGTCTGCACATGATTATGGAGGACATACACCAGAACTGTGTGAAGTACGGCACAGAGGAAGATGGCTATGTCAACTACGTGAAGGGCGCTAACATCGCCGGCTTCATGAAAGTCGCCAAAGCTATGATGGCACAAGGCATCGTGTAGGAAAGCGACTTCGGCGGAGCTAAGCGGAGCCAACGTCTTTTTCTCTATGATGACGCAAGGCATCGTTTAAATTAAAAAGTAAAAATTAAAAAGTGAAAATTAGGGGCAGGCCGCGTGTCTGCCCTTTTTACTAACAAAACCTATAATACATTATGGAGAATTTGATTAAGGAAATAACTGAGAAGGTTCAGAACTACATCGACGAGCAGTATGACTACGACGACGTGTTAGTAGTTGAAAACATCGACGGCACTATCAGAGTCAGCGTTGTGGCAGAAGATGCCGAGGTGAACGATACTGCTGATGTTTATTGCTTCCCAGACCTCATCTGCTTCGATGAAAACGGCGAGCAGATCCCTGACGACGAAGCGATACGAGAGTGCTTCTAATTTGAACGACAACGTTAACGATAACCTTAAAAGTGCGGAACAGCAAAGTTCTGCGCCCGAGGAGTCTAGGAGCAAGGATGTAAGAATGCTCATAAAAAACGATGCCCGGACTTCTCAGTCCAGACATCGCAGGTGAAATGTTATTTTCTATTGGGGGAAGGACCTGAGTCTCACGACCCGTTTCATCTTGCCTAAGCAAGAATCAAGTCCATTAGCATAATATATGTATGAATCTTTACTTTTTTGGGGGATTGTTTTGTCCTTGTTTTAATCTTATAATGGCGTTTATCATATTCTCTCTACGCAAAATTAGTCAAATTCTTCTGCCTGCAAATATTTCTCAGGACTTTTTTTTAATGGTTTTCAAAACGCTTCCCTAAAAGGATGGGTAATTAGGAAAAAAAGGAAAGAAAGTGCCTTGCTGTTGAAGCACAGGTACTTTCTTTTCCGTTCGTAACTGTCAAGAACCTGACGCATTACGACATGTCCAATTCGTTACGTCAGTCAAGATTCTTATGAAACTCCACAACAGCCTCAACGCCCTTGCGGAAAATATCGAGAGGGAAATTCTCGTTAGGCGAATGGATAGCGTCGCTCTCAAGCCCGAACCCCATGAGAATAGTCTTGATTCCGAGAATCTTTTCGAAGTCGCTGATAATAGGAATACTTCCGCCACGACGCACCGCAAGCGGCTGCTTGCCGAAGGCTTTGGCAAATCCCTTTTCTGCAGCCTTGTAGGCTGGCAATGTGATAGGGCAAACATATCCCTGGCCGCCATGCATAGGAGTAACCTTCACGCTGACATACTCTGGTGCAGTGGCAGTGATGTAGTCGATAAACTGCTGAGAAATTTTCTCATGGTCTTGGTTGGCAACGAGACGACACGAAACTTTAGCGTATGCCTTTGACGGAAGCACGGTTTTCGCACCCTCACCAGTGTATCCGCCCCAGATGCCGCAGATGTCGAACGACGGACGGCAACTATTGCGTTCCAACGTAGAATAGCCTATTTCGCCCTTGAGCGCTTTCACTCCAATGGATGCCTTGTATTTCTCCTCGTCAAACGGAATCTGTGCAATCATGTCGCGCTCGGCCTGAGGTACAGACTCCACGTCGTCGTAGAAGTTAGGAATCTGTATGCGCCCATCCTCACCTACAATCTTTGCCATCATTTCGCAGAGGGTGTTGATTGGGTTTGCCACGGCACCACCGAAATGCCCTGAGTGCAAGTCACGGTTAGGCCCTGTCACTTCCACTTCCCAATAAGCAAGTCCGCGCAGTCCTGTAGTCAGCGATGTGAGTTCGGCACCGAGCATGCTGGTGTCGCTCACGAGAATAATGTCAGCGCTGAGCAACTGTTTGTGCTCGCTGATGAAAGCGTTGAGGTTTGGAGAACCTATTTCCTCCTCGCCTTCAAAGATGAACTTCACGTTGTGAGTAAGCAGACCTTCTCGAACGAGATATTCGAACGCCTTGACCTGAATCATCGCCTGGCCCTTGTCGTCGTCGGCGCCACGCGCCCAGATATGCCCGTCACGCACTTCAGGTTCGAAAGGGTTGCTCTTCCACAGTTCGAGCGGTTCGGCAGGCATTACGTCGTAGTGCGAATAAATTAGCACAGTCTGCGCGTCGTCGCTCACGTGCTTCTCGGCAAAAACGAGCGGGTTGCCTTTGCTTTCCATCACTTCGGCACGGTCTACGCCGGCTTCAATGAGCAGCTCGCGCCATCGCTCAGCGCAGAGACGCATATCACCCTTGTGCTCTGATTTTGAACTAATGCTCGGTATACGGATTAGGCTGAACAGTTCGTCGAGGAACCTACTCTCGTTTTCTTTAATGTATTGCTTAATATCCATAGTATTAAATATTAAAAGTTGAAAGTTTAGTGTTTAAGGTTGAAAGTGATGGCTGAACTTCCCTATACCTTTTCAGCACAAAAATAACGAATTAAATCGTTAAAAGGAAATGTTACCAACCTTTATTTTAAACGCTGATAAACGGATACAATCGATTCTCACAGAGATGAACAATTAACCAGCGAAATCCGTTCAATCCGTTTTCATCTGCGTTTTTAGAAGACTACCCTGTTCCATTTGCGCTTCCCGCAATCGCCTTTTCATTTTTTTCCTGCAGAGATTTTAAAATAGTGCCCCTTCCCCTACTCCATTTCTTCATTTACATATTATCTTTGCATTGCGACTAAGAATGAACCATCCAGGATGGATAAACGGTTTCTGATATGCTTGTTAACCTGATTTCTTAACTGTAAAAACGACTATGAATAAAATACGGACTATATTCCTTACTCTTATGCTGGCGGTTGTGGCTACGGCGTTTCGTAATGACAACGTGGTCACGATTTTCATGATTGGTGACTCGACAATGGCTAATAAAGATACGTCGGGCGGCAAACAGGAACGAGGATGGGGCATGATGCTCCAGGAATGTTTTGACGAGAATATACGTGTCGACAACCATGCAGTGAACGGTCGTTCGTCTTTGTCGTTCATCAACGAAGGGCGATGGAACAAGGTGCTTGAAAAGATGCGTCCGGGCGACTATGTCGTCATACAGTTCGGACATAATGACGAAAAAACAAAGCCTGACCGTCACACCGAACCAGGGTCAACCTTTGATGCCAATCTTGAGAAGTTCGTGCGCGAGACACGCGAACATGGTGGCATACCTATAATGATGAATGCGGTGGTGAGACGCAACTTCTTTGTGAGACAGACTGACAGCATCGACGACGAGCATCTGCGCACTACGACATTCAAGGACGGAGTGAAGATGGTTGAGGGCGACAGCCTCATAGACACTCACGGACTCTATCGCATTGCTCCGCGCAATGTGGCACAACGTCTGAACGTACATTTTGTCGACGCCAACCGCATAACGCATGACCTGGAACAGGGACTGGGACGTGAGGCATCGAAAAAGCTTCATATGTGGTTTCTGTCAGGCGAGGAAGCAAGTGTACCTGAGGGCAGACAGGACAACACCCACTATAATGTGTATGGTGCGCGTGTCGTGGCACGCCTTCTTGCCGATGCCATGTGCGAAGAGGTGCCTCTGCTCAGAAAGTACAGGGTGCCAGCTCCTGCCACGCCGGTCAACACATCTGTCTACGACAACCCCGACACTCTGTTTGTTGATTGCAACGGAACAGCGGAATTTCGCACTATAGGCGAGGCTATAGAGGTGTGTCGTGCATTCATGGACTACCACAAGGTTATATATGTCAAGAATGGCGTGTACAAGGAGAAGCTCGTTTTACCACAGTGGTTGCAGAACATAGAGATTTGTGGCGAAAGCACAGAAGGCACAATCATCACTTTCGACCATCATGCCAATGTACCACTGCCCGACACGGGACTGCCTATGGGTACATTCCGCACGTACACAATGAAGATTGAGGGCAATGGGATAACTCTCAAGAATCTGACGGTGGAGAACAACGCTCCGCGTCTCGGGCAGGCCGTGGCCCTTCACACAGAGGGTGACCGCCTGGCGTTCATCAACTGCCATTTCCTGGGGCATCAGGACACAGTCTACACTGGCATGCCCTATACACGTATGCTGTTTCTCAACTGCTATATCTGCGGCACTACCGATTTCATCTTCGGACCTTCGACGGCTTGGTTTGAAGGATGCACCATCCATAGTCTTTCAAACTCCTACATCACAGCAGCGTCGACACCGGCAGACCAAACTTACGGATATATCTTTAATAACTGTACACTCACTGCGGCAGGCGGAATTAACAAGGTCTATCTCGGACGCCCGTGGCGTGATCATGGTTACACACTTTTCATGAACTGCAATCTTGGCAGTCACATCCGCCCCGAAGGATGGCATCATTGGAAAGAGCATCGCCAACAGACCGCCCGCTACATGGAGTTCGGCAACGAGGGAGAAGGTGCCAACACCACAGCCAGAGTGAATTGGAGCCACCAACTCACCAAGAAAGAGGCCAAGAAGATAACCCAACAGGCCGTCCTCGGATTTTAACAACCCTTAGCACCCTCTCTCATGGACAAACTGAATAAGGAACAACGACATAGATGCATGGCGGCTATTCGATCGAGAGATACGAAACCGGAAATGATTGTGCGCAAGTTTCTGTTCAGCCGTGGGTTTAGGTATCGCCTAAATCACAAACGCTTGCCAGGGAGCCCTGACATTGTGTTAAGAAGGTACAGGACCGTGATATTCGTAAACGGTTGCTTCTGGCACGGCCATGAGGGATGTCAAACTTTTGTGCTACCTAAATCGAATGTGGAATATTGGAGCAGAAAAATCGAGAGGAACAAAGCCAGGGATCTTGAGGCGCAAAGCAAGGTGGCACGGATGGGGTGGCACTGCATCACTGTGTGGGAATGCCAACTGAAACCTAAGGTGCGTCAGCGAACGCTTGATGGATTGGCTTACACTCTGAACCATATTTTTCTGGAGGATAGCAAGATGAAAAGGTATGAACTGCCAGAAGATAACTTAAGTTGCGATATAGCTGCAGAGGACAACCCGTTGGAGACTTCCTTAAATCCTTAACTCCTTACAAATACCCCGATATGAACAAGATAATAGTAGAGCGACTGGAAAAGGCTGAAGGCGAGGCTTTCGAAAAGATATGCTTGTGGTGTCATGGGTGGTGGGGAGTGAGAGACGGACTGACACTGGAACAAGTGAGATATAACATGGAGCACTCGCTGTGTTGTGGCAATCAACTTCCGCAGACTTTCATAGCACGGATGGATGGTGAGGTTGTGGGGATGTACCAACTTTCTATGTCGGATGACTTGCAGAGCAGACCGGACTTATATCCTTGGCTCATAAACGTGTACGTAGATGAGAAAGCAAGGGGCTGGGGCGTATGTCGGGCGATGATGGAGACTGTGGGCAAAAATGCAAAAGAAGCCGGACTGGTTCATTTGTATCTATATACTAAGCATGTGGGACTGTACGAAAAGTTCGGCTGGATATTCATGGAGAGCGTACCTACTTTCAGAGAAGACTCACCTATGGAAAGGGTGTATAAGAAGATTTTGTGAACCTCAACCTATTAACATCCCTCAAGACAAACTGAAGAATATAAATGTTACGATTTTGTCAATATTTGCTACATACGAAATACCTGGGTGAAATATTTATGCAATAAATTTGCAGACAAAAATTTATGCAATAAATTTGTAAAGATAACATGTAAAACATTTTATTATAGTTTGTATGAAGTATAAATCCCTGTTTATATTTGGATTTTTAATGGCTGTCTCTAATGTCATATGTGCAAAGACAAGCATAACGAATATGAAGGTTAATGGCCAGATTTCTCCCTTGGGCATTGATGTGGAAGCACCAACATTCAGTTGGGAATTTGACAGCGACATAAGGGGATGCAAGCAGACAAGTTATTGCATCAGCGTGAAAAGCGCTGACGGAACCGAGGTTTGGAACAGCGGAATTGTAAATTCGTCTCAACAGTTTGGAATCAAATACAACGGTATTGAACTAAAGAGCAGAACGGCATACACATGGAGTGTAACGGTAAATAGCCAGAACGGAGAGTCCGCATCTGCCTCGTCGACTTTCGAGACGGCATTCATCAACGGCGAGGGGTGGACTGGCAAATGGATAGGCAAGAAAGCAGAGAAACCATCTGCCGCAATGGAGATTGTATTTGACGAACCTGTCGAATGCAAGAACGTGAGACTATATATCACGAAATTGGGTATATCAGCATCAACAGACCCTAACTATACATTTGCACAATTTGACGAGATTGAGATATACTCCAACGGAGAAAATGTGGCTCGTAAGGCGACTTTCTCTGCAACCAACTCATGGAACGTAGGCAACTGGAAACTGGGCTATATAAACGATGGTAAGATCGGTGACGCATCGGCATTGGGATGGACAACCACACAGAACCCGTCAACACCTATCACCCTTACTGCCAATCTGGGTGGTTTGTACACGATAGACAAAGTAGTGCTTTACCCTCGCCAAGATGACCATGCAAAGACAGGGGAACGGCTTGCGGCTAATTTTCCTGCTTCTTTCACAATAAGAACAGCGACTTCACTCAGTTATACTACTCAGTATACTGCAAAGGATATAGAAGCGCCTAAATTCAGCGGAAGCACTTACAGGGTGCCTTATTTCGGACAAAACTTCAGCATTGACAAAAAAGTGAAACGTGCACGAGTGTATGCGTCAGCCCTGGGTGTGTTCACCATGAAGATAAACGGGAAGGCTGTGACAGACGCTGTACTCGAGCCAGGAGAGAGCGAATTTGAAAAGAGTGTACTCTACTCTACTTACGACGTGACCGACCTGCTAAGGGACGGAAACAACTCTATCATAGCACAGGTGGCTGGTGGTATTTACAACATTGAATATCTTGATGGCAGATTCTCAAAAGGAGAAGTGAAGAATAACGGCGAAACTGCTCTGATAGGCGAACTGCTGATAGAATACGAGGACGGCACAACTGAAAACATCATTACCGACGAAACATGGAAGACCACAAAGAGTGCGACTATCGGTTCCAACTGGTGGGGCGGCGAAGACTATGACGCACGCTTGGAAGTGGCTGGTATAGACGAAGCGGGATATGACGTGAGCAGTTGGGAAAATGTGGACATAATCTCCCCACACTTCAGTAGTCCTCATTCTGGTGTTAGCGGCTTCGGAACGCTGAAGAGCAGGATGTACGAACCATTGAAAGTGGTGGAGGAATGGGAGGCTGTAGATGTAAAGACCATCACATCGGGAGGATACACTCTGCGCATGGTCGATTTCGGTCGCAATTTTGCCGGACAATATCGCTTCAAACTTAAAGGCAAAGCAGGACAAAAGATAAGTCTGAGATGCGGTGAGAGCCTTAACCCTGACGGTTCGATTTATATGCAGAACTACTACACAGGACCGGCAGACACCTATGAAGAGTATACTTTCAGAGGCGATGAGGATGGCGAAGAATGGGGACCAGAGTTCATGTACCACGGATTCCGCTATCTGCAGATTATCGGTCTGGATGAAGAACCCGAAGCGGAAAACTTCAAAGCCATGCGTATAAGAAGTTGCATGGAAAACATCGGCCACTTGAAGACAGGCAATGCACTCATAAACGGCATTCACACCATCTGCCGTGATGCAATTGCTTCACAACTCTACAACAGTATTACAGATTGCCCGCAAAGAGAAAAACTAGGTTGGCTTGACGTGCCTAACGAAATGTATGTTTCGCTGAACAGCAACTTCAACATGCAAAATCTGTACAAGAAAGTGGTGATGGACTGCTTTGACGCACAACAAGCAAACGGCATGGTCCCTTCGGTTTCTCCGTTCTACATGAGCGTATATGTAGACGATACGAACTGGGGAGGAGCAGCAATCCTGGTTCCATACCGCAACTGGAAATACTATGGCGACAAGAGTCTGCTTGCACCTTACTATGAACAGATGAAGAAGTTGATAGACCATTATACAGCATGTACTACAAACCACATTATAAACAACAATTTCAGTGTGCTGAGTGACTGGGGGCAGGAGACTGCGGGCGTTTCGCCTATGGTGCCTACCGAATTCACAGAAACTACGACATACTATTATCTGCTCAAAGCTATGGCAGAAATCGCCTCTGAATTAGGCTGCACAACCGACGCGGAGAAGTATACCGACCTGGCGGACAAGACAATAAATGCTTTCAATAAAAAGTTCTATAACAGCGCCACAGGAGTGTACACTAGCGTGAACGGCGGTGGTGGTAGACAGAGCGAACAGGCCATGCCGCTTTACTACGGTTTGGTGCCTGATGGGGACGAGGCTAAAGTGGCAAAAGTTTTGGCGGAGAGAGTGCAGAAGGATAACTACAAGATAAAGACCGGAGAGATTGCATTAAAACCAGTGTTCATGACTCTTGCACAATACGGATACAACGACGTGGTGTGGGAAATGGCAAACCAAACAGAATGTCCGAGCTACGGATATTGGGTTATGCAAGGCTACACTACCACGCCTGAATATTGGGATGTGGGTGCATTTTCACAAAACCACTGCATGATGGATCACATAGAAGAATGGTTTTTCACCCAACTTGGTGGCATACAGAATGCCGGTATGGCTTTCGACAAGATAAATATTCATCCATATTTCCCAGCAGACCTCAACAACTGCGACATTTCAACAAAATGCAATTACGGCACAATACGTTCGGCATGGCAAAAAACCACTGACGGATATCGATTCCAATTCACCGTGCCACAAGGAACGGAAGCAAACATCATAGTTCCGGTCTCAAAGGGACAGGTTGTCAAAGAAAACGGGCAGGAAATCTCTGCTGGAACAAACGGCATAATCAGTGTGACATATTCTGAAAACAAAGCAACAATCATTGTCGGCGGAGGTAAGTACGAGTTTGCTGCCGGCGAAGGAAATGTGATTGACAATACTACAGGAGTAGACAAAATCTCAGGTTGGGGCAACTCACAAAACGGCAGAATATATGATCTGAGCGGAAGATTAGTATCAGAAAACTCAAACACAAAACTCAAATCAGGCATATACATCATTGACGGACAGAAATATTTAGTGAGATAGCGACATAAAAACGGCAACCTTGTCAGACGAAATGACAGAAAAGATCTACATACATGACAAAATGACAAGCAGGATAGATTCTTGCTTGTCATTTTTGTTTTGGCACGCAGTTTGCATATAAACAAGTGTGCGACAAAATCAAAAAATGAACAAAACAGGATTCCGCACATTATATATAAAGTATTAACACGAAAGTAAAAGCAAAAAAACAAATAGAAGATTATGGGAAAGATTATTGGTATCGACTTGGGAACAACTAACTCTTGTGTCTCAGTATTTGAAGGTAACGAACCAGTGGTTATCACAAACAGTGAAGGAAAGCGTACTACTCCATCTGTGGTAGGTTTCGTTGACGGTGGCGAACGTAAGGTGGGTGACCCAGCTAAGCGTCAGGCCATCACAAACCCTAAGCGCACAATTTTCTCCATCAAGCGCTTCATGGGTGAAACTTACGACCAAGTGTCTCAGGAAATAAGCCGCGTACCATACGAAGTGAAACGTGGCGACAACAACACTCCACGTGTTGACATCGACGGACGTCTTTACACTCCACAGGAAATCAGCGCAATGATTCTTCAGAAGATGAAGAAAACTGCTGAAGACTACCTCGGGCAGGAAGTTACAGAGGCTGTCATCACAGTGCCAGCCTACTTCTCTGACTCACAGCGCCAGGCTACAAAGGAAGCTGGACAGATTGCAGGTCTTGAAGTGAAGCGTATTGTGAACGAGCCAACAGCTGCTGCTCTCGCTTACGGTATCGACAAGGCTAACAAGGACATGAAGATTGCAGTGTTCGACCTCGGTGGTGGTACATTCGATATCTCAATCCTCGAGTTCGGTGGCGGCGTGTTCGAAGTGCTCTCCACAAACGGTAACACTCACCTCGGTGGTGACGACTTCGACCAGGTAATCATCGACTGGATGGCCGGCGAGTTCAAAGCAGAGGAAGGCATTGACCTCACTCTCGACCCAATGGCAATGCAACGCTTGAAGGAGGCTGCCGAGAAAGCAAAGATCGAGCTCTCTTCAAGTTCTTCAACAGAGATCAACCTCCCTTACATCACTGCTGCAGGCGGTGTGCCTAAACACCTCGTAAAGACACTCACAAAGGCCAAGTTCGAAAGCCTCGCTCACGGACTCATCCAGGCATGCCTCGAACCATGCAAGAACGCTGTGCGCGACGCAGGCATCTCAACAAGCGACATCGACGAAGTTATCCTTGTGGGAGGTTCAAGCCGCATCCCTGCCGTTCAGCAGCTCGTTCAGGACTACTTTGGCAAGGCTCCATCAAAGGGCGTTAACCCTGATGAAGTTGTTGCTGTAGGTGCCGCAATCCAAGGTGCAATCCTCAACAAGGAAGAAGGCGTTGGTGACATCGTACTTCTCGACGTTACTCCGCTTTCTATGGGTATTGAGACTCTCGGCGGCGTTATGACAAAGATGATCGACGCTAACACTACAATCCCTTGCAAAAAAACTGAGACATTCTCAACAGCCGCTGACAACCAGACAGAAGTAACTATCCACGTGCTTCAGGGCGAACGTCCTATGGCTTCACAGAACAAGTCAATCGGAAACTTCAACCTCACAGGTATTGCACCTGCACGCCGCGGCGTTCCTCAGATCGAAGTTTCTTTCGACATCGACGCAAACGGTATCCTCAAAGTGTCTGCAAAGGACAAGGCTACAGGTAAGGAGCAGACAATACGTATCGAAGCATCTTCAGGTTTGAGCGATGAGGAAATCAAGCGCATGAAGGCTGAAGCTGAGGCAAATGCAGAAGCAGACCAGAAGGAGCGCGAGCGCATCGACAAGATGAACCAGGCAGACTCTATGATATTCCAGACAGAGACATTCTTGAAGGAAAACGGCGACAAGCTCCCTGCAGACCAGAAACCTACTGTAGAAGCTGCACTTGAAAAACTCAAGGAAGCCCACAAGAGCGCAGACATCGCTGCTATTGACGCTGCTATAGCAGAACTCAACAACGTGATGCAGGCAGCAAGCCAGCAGATGTACAGTCAGGCAGGCGGCGCACAAGCAGGCCCAGGCGCAGGCTTCAACGGCGCACAGGGCGGTGCACAGCAGCCTAACAACGACAACGATGTTCAAGATGTTGATTTTGAGGAAGTCAAGTAGTATAAGATAACAAACGATAAAAATCGATAACCAAATAGGGTGTAGCTCAATGAGTTACACCCTATTTTAGTTTATACATTTTTTCTTCAGTTGGCCTAATAGGATTTATTCTTTAGGCTCTTTCTCAAAAGGAAGAGCGTCCATAAATCTATCGAAGTCACTTTGGAATAGGCGGTCTTGTATGATACGATACTTTTCAAACTCCGTTTCTGCATGTTTTTTTGCTTGTTCAGCAGACACTTGTCCTGTCGTTTGTAGAACTTCGTTTCCACCAGCAGCCAAAATGGTGTCTATCTGTTTGGCCCAATCCTCCATTGTCATTGGAATATGACGTTTTGCCATTCTTTCAGCCAATTCAAGTACACCATTCACCAACTGTCCCATATCTGCCAGTTCAACCTCTTTAAGATAGTTTTTGGCAACTGCCACGTCTGTCTTTACGATTTTACCATCTGGTGCATTCTCCCACGAAGTAAGTCCCATGTGCTCCTGCTCTGCATCAGCTCGTTCTACAATCAGTTCTGCGGCTGTACGTCCGTGAACAGCATAATGCATCTTGTTCTGCATCATCTTGAAGAATAACCGTGTGGTCGGCGCATCCCGATTGTAGTCAATAGCAGTGGCATAAATATCAGTCAGTTTTTGGTAGAATCTACGTTCCGATAGTCGAATCTCCCGTATTTCTGCTAATAAATGCTCAAAATAATCTTCGCCAAGGAACGAACCGTTCTCCATTCTCTTCTTATCCAAGACATATCCACGTATAGCGAACTCTCGCAATACGCATGTTGCCCATTGACGGAATTGAGTTGCACGAATGCTGTTCACACGATAACCTACACTAATGACAGCATCAAGGTTGTAGAACTGCGTCATATAATTCTTGCCATCGGAAGCAGTTGCCGAGATTTTCTCGGTAACTGAATCCTTCTCAAGTTCCCCAGAAGCAAAGATATTCTTTAGATGAAGTCCGATGTTATCTGTAGAGCAATCAAACAGCATACCCATAGCTTTTTGGGTACACCAAACTGTCTTATCTTTATAATAGACTGCAACACCTTGTTCCT
>JAZNGW010000040.1:0-4046 GCA_045576655.1 Bacteroidaceae bacterium | reverse complement strand
GCGTATTGCTCGCGGTATTTGTCGAAGAACTCGTCGGAGAGTGCCTCGACGGAGAAGGCTGTCATGAGGTTCTCGAAGGTGATGCCTTTTTTCTGAAGTATGGCGAAGCGTTCGATGGGTGTCTTGTAGAGCAGGTCGGGGAAGCCGAAGACGTAGGTGTAGCGTTTTGGCGCTGTGGCTTTACCTTTGATGTCGCTGATGAATGACAGCCGCCATGGGGAGGAATCGGGATTTGGGAGCGAGGACGGGCTTTCGTTGAAGATGACGAGGGCGGCGTCGAATTCTCCCCATCGTGGGTTGGTGAAGTTTCTTACTAAGCGTCGTAGTCCTATACGGCGGTTGGCGACGGAGCCGCGTCGTATGTTGAAGATGAAGAATCCGATGCGGTAGTAGTCGGCGGTGGCTACGTTGCCGAGATAGTAGCCTTCTTCGTCGGGGTCGTCGTTGATCTTCTCGGGCGTGACTTTCAACTCGCTCGCCTTGAAGATGTCGTGCAGGAGATTATACCATTGGTTTATATCGAAAGGTGATTGGAAAGTATTTCTTAATTGTTCGGAGGTCATGGGGTACATTTTTTGTCTCTCGCAAAGGCGCAAAGTTCGCAAAGTTCATTATGAATGTTAGCGTTCTCGGCGTCTCTGCGAGCTATTGTTAATACTTAATTTCTGTTGACTGTTGACTGTTGTCCGTTGTCATAATAAATGTTTCTGATATTATTATTTGCGGGTCGGTTGTGTGGTTTGTTTGTTGCTGTTTGTTGTATGTGTGGTATTCTTTGATGAGTGTCTCTATTTTTCTGAGGAGTGTGTATTCGTCTTGTTTTATTTTGAGACGGTCGTTTTTGTATTCGCGTGCGAGTGTCTTGAGGTGACGCGGGAGTTGTGAGTATATTCCTTCGTTGATGTAGGTGATGAGCGTGGTGCAGTGTTTGCGTAGTTCGTCGTCGGTGGTTATCTGCATTATGGTGCGAAGGAATTTGTTGGCTTCCAAAGAGCTTTTGTCTAAGTCGTTGCGGTTTGCTGATGTGGTGTCGGCGGCTTCGACGTATTCTTTGGTGTAGAGTTCTAAGGCTTTGTTGACGTGGTTGTAATGTGAGGTGTTTTTGTTGAAGGGTATCGCTTTTTCTTGTGGCGTGGCTTTGAGGTAGCTGACGGCTTCTAAGAAGTCGATGGCTTGGACGCCTTTGTCGTCGGCGAGATAGAACTCGGTCTTGACATCGGAGGAGATAAAGACTATTGTTTTTGGGTCAACAGACAACGGACAACAGTCAACAGACTTCGTTGTCGACGCGTCTCTACAGAGGCGGGTTTTCATGGGGAGGTTTTTTATTTTGTGGTATAGTTTGCGGTTGGTGTTGTAGAGTTCGCGTACTTCGCGGAGGAGGGCTATCTTCTTGTCGATGTTGTCTTTGACGGTGTTGTCGTACATCTTGAATTGTCTGACGATTTCTTCCTTGGAGTATATCTGCGCGTCTTCGCCGAAGGCTGAGTGGAAGCCTTGCAGTTTGAGGAGGGCGTTTTTGTAGAGTTGTATCTCGTTGTCGCCCTGACGTGAGGGGTAGAACATATAGTTGTAGATGTGTTTGGCTTTGGAGCCGATACGGTTGACACGTCCGATGCGTTGCATGAGGCGGGTGGCGTTCCATGGGGAGTCGTAGTTGATGATGACGTTGGAACGGTGCAGGTTGACGCCTTCGGCAAGGACATCGGTGGTGATGATGATATTGTATCTCTTCTGGTCGATGGTTTCGTTGGCATCGAAATTTTCTCTTATGTCGGGTGTTAGCTTGCTGCGGTTGGTGGCACTGACCATCAGGACATCGGAGCGTTGCATCTCGTTGGTGAGTCGGTCGTAGAGGTAGTTGAGCGTATCGACGCTTTCTGAGAAGAGCACTAACTTGCCGGAATGGTTGATGTTGGTGTTGAAGAATTCTTCGTTGAGTTTCTTGCTGAAGAGGTCGTATTTAGGGTCGTCGTGTTCTTGAGCCCATTCGTCGTTGAGGTGTTCGAGTATTTTCTTGTCGTGTTGTAGCATGGTAGGGAAGATGGGTTCAAAGGCATCGGCGGGATATAGTATGTCTTCTTTGAGGTATCCTTTGGTGATGGCGTGTTCGATGATTTCGTCTAACTCCATTCCTTTGGCTTGCAGTTCCTTGACTTTAAGGTCGGGCGCTATGATGACTTTGTCTTCTTCGAACATCTTGATCATGTCGTTGGTGATACGCAGCAAGGTGGCGAGCGATTTCTTGAAGGCGTAGAAGCTGCTTTCTAATCGTTTGACGGTGTGGACGCGATAGATTCCGGCGAGGCTCTGACCGATATGCTCGGCGTTTTTGTATTTGCTCCGGAACTGCGGTTTGAGAAATTCTATGGCACGATAACGTGCGAAGTGTATCTTCTCGGTGAGTTGTTTCAGCGTCTCATAGAAACGTCGGCTTGTGTCGGCGTCCATGATGTAGGTGAGTTCGTTGGGTGGCAGTATCTTAGGGAAGCTGATGCCTTGCTTGTTGATGTCGGCGAGATAGTCGGGATCGTTTTCGATGTTGTTTCTCGTGCGTCGTACGGTTACCTTGTCGATGACTTTGTTACGTATCTTGTCGTATATCTTATCGACTTTGGCTGTTATGTCGGTCTTGTCTCTTTCGCGCATCAGTTTGTTATATTCCTGGATGATGGGCGAGAAGAACGCCTTGAGATTTGGTATGCCGTCGATGGTGCAGCTCTGGCTGTTCTGGAAGAGCAGCAACAGATTGAGAAGGTCGTCGGGACGGTTGTTGAGGGGCGTTGCCGATAACAGCATGACTTTCTTTGCTGTGCCGCATGATGTTGAGTCTTTACGGCGTTGGGATTTGCATATTTTCTGCAGCTCGTCGTATTTTCCTGAGCTGTCGCTACGGAATCCGTGTGCTTCATCGACGATGATGAGGTCGAATTCTTCTTTGCTTTTGTATTGGTCGCGTCCTTCGAGTATCTTGTAGAGACTTCCGTTGGTGATGAACTGTGTTTTGTTTTTTATGCCGAATAGTTTGAATGTGTTTTTCCAGTTGTCGTCGAGCGCTGGCGGATAGACGACGAGTATGTTGGTGTTTTTGCCGTTGGCTTCGACGAAGCGTTTTGCTATCATGGTTGCTATCATGGTCTTGCCGAGACCTACCACGTCGGCGAGGAAGAGTCCGTTGTGTTGCATAAGCATCTGATAGCCTTGTATGACGGCGTCTTTCTGATATTTCAAGTCGATGACGCCATCGGGGAGCTGTAAGGAGAAGTCGTCTTCTACTTGGTCGCCGAAGGTGTCGATGAGGACTTTGATATATAGTTCGTAGGGTGTGAGTTGGAGGCTGTCGTCGCCGAGGTAGGTGCCGTTTCTGAATTTGTTGACGTCGTCGGCTGTTATTGTTATGGCTTCGTTCCAGAGCCGCCAGAACTCGTCGGAGCAGAACTTGACATCGTCGTAGTCTTTCATGGCTACGTTGAGTTCGTATTGGGGAGGTTGCTTGATGCCTAATCCTGCGTCGGAGATGTTGGAGGAGCCCATGATGACCCAGCCGTCGCTGTTTTCGTTGTGGTTTCTCGGCAGGCAGAGGTAGAATTTGGCGTGGAGGTTCTTGGTGGCGTGTATGCGCATCTGCAGTCGTCCGCAGGCGAGGTCGTCGCACATCTGCATGATGCCTTCTTCCACTTCGGGGGAATAGTGTGCGTTGAGGATGTCGTTTTTGAAATCGTCGTTATAGATTTCTTTAGCTTTCTGCTCGTCGCTGAGCATCAGCAGTGCTTTGTTGTGATGTCGGAAGATGTCGTCGATGTTGATGCCGACGAGTATCTTGATCTCGGCAATGTCGCCTAACTCTCTGCGTAGCTTGTAGTAACCCGACGAGCGGAAGAATCCGGCTACGGCGAGGAAGCTCTCGAATGAAGTCATCGAGGCAGCTATGCCTTTGAGTTTGTCGAATAGCGTGTTGCCGAGTACGTTGTTGAAGAACTTTGTACTCATGCGCTTATGTTTTATGCGCGGCTACTTATTTGGCAAAACGGGCTTTCTGCAGGACA
>JAZNGW010000039.1:0-19058 GCA_045576655.1 Bacteroidaceae bacterium | reverse complement strand
TGGATACGCGTTACTCACCCATCCGCCGGTCGCCATCAAAGTTTGCAAGCAAACTTCATGCTGCCCCTCGACTTGCATGTGTTAAGCCTGTAGCTAGCGTTCATCCTGAGCCAGGATCAAACTCTTCACTGTAAAAAAATTTCTTTATATCCCCATTAGGGGAAGTGATTCCGTCGATTCCAGGCCAGGCTTCTTAATATCCGCTGTCATTGTATCTTTTTCCTACCTATATATAAAGGTTGACGTTGCTTGTATCTGCCTGCGACGCTATAGAAATAGCGGCGCGGCTGCCTTGTCTTTTTGTTGTCCACAGTCTGTCAAAGAACGAGTTCTAATGCCTTCCGTTCCGAAAGCGAGTGCAAAGGTACAACCTTTTTCCGAAACAGCAAGAACTTCAGCGATTATTTTTTGAGAAAATGTGAAAAATATACAAAAAGCAGAACAAAAGCGCAGGTTTTGAGGGAATATAGAACAGAAACCTGAAGGTAAAGGACGGACATCTGCAGTCATGTGAATATGCAGAAATGCAGAAGAGTTCGGAATGCTACCGCAAAAATATTAATCTCCACCGAATTACTTACGGCATTGGTTCGTGTGGAGGTCGCTAAAAAAAAGAATAAAGCAAAATGGGCGGACCTAAGTCCGCTCACCGTATAGTTTATTCACTTTTTCTCCCTTTCATTTTCTTGTCTGACCATTTCTTCAGACGTTTGTACTCTTTCTTCGTAAGTCGCATGAAGGAACCATGCTGAGGATCCCTAACGCCCTGTATGGTTACTGGTGAATGGAAATTCTGCATTGTCTCGTCAGCCTGACAAATGCGGTACTGCTTCGGGCGTGTTGAATATTGGATATAAGCAACCCGCCATGTACTATCACCTATAAGCTGGAAAGCTGAACACCCTTCGCATTTGCGGTTGCCTTCAAACTTAACGTAATCGGTCTCGCTCTTTATGCTGTAAGGCCCTGTAAGTTTGTCGGAAGTGGCGTGAAAAATTCCTGGTTGGCCTCCCTCTTTCTTTATTATCATGTGGTATTTTCCGTCTGAAGGGAGATAGTTGATGTCAGCGTCAATAGTTGCATATCCCCAATCAAACATCAACTGGGGCTTTGTGAGTTTGGTAAAAGAATGATCTGCATAAGAGTAATACATACGGTCATACTTTTCTTCGTCAGGGTTCCACATTGAATAGTATATCATGTAACCGCCCTGAGTCCCGTCGGGCCAGACGTACTGAGGATCCCAGAAGATTTGCGGCGCCCACACGCGTTTCACCGTGCTGATGTCCTTATAGACATCGGGCGACTGGGGATCGCAGAATATCTCCGTCCCCTTACGATAGTCGAAAGCCACGGAAGTCCAGTTGATGAGATCGTCGCTCTTCAGAAGATCTATGCCATAGTTGAACCAAGTGCGGCTCTTACGGTTGCACATGTCGGTGGTAACCATCAGATAGCCTTTGCCGTCGAAAGTGCGGCAGATATAGGCATCGCGCGCTCCGCCTTCAATGGGAGAAAGCTCCTCCACGTCATAAACCGGTTCGCCCCCAATAAGGTCCTCAAAGTTAAGTCCGTCACGGCTAATGGCATAGACGGTCCACTCTCCGCGACCGCTCATGTGGCAATACAGATAGCCATAATCGCCTTTTTGCAGATTCTGTGCATTGACATTCAGAACGGTCATCAGACCGACAAGGAGAAAGAGCAGTCTCATAAGCAAATGTTCCTAATTTTTTCTATAAGCACGACAGCGTAGGCACTTATACCCTCCTCGCGTCCCGTGTAACCAAGTTTCTCTGTCGTGGTGGCCTTGATGGACACGTCGTCCTCGTCGACACCCATAATCTCGGCAAGCACCTTTTTCATCTCGGGTATTACAGGGTTCATCTTGGGGCGCTCCGCACAGATTGTGGCATCGACATTGCCTATTGAAAAGCCTTTGCCGGCAATGAGCGCCACTGTCTTCCGAAGAAGGATCTTGCTGTCCACATTCTCATACTCGCCTGCAGTGTCAGGAAAGTGGTAGCCTATATCACGCATGTTTGCTGCACCTAATAAAGCATCACAAATAGCATGGATAAGCACATCCGCATCGCTATGGCCTAGGAGCCCCTTTGCATGCTCCATCTTAACTCCTCCCATCCAAAGTTCACGTCCTTCAACAAGACGATGAACATCAAAGCCCATTCCTACACGTATCTTCATATATCCAGTTCAATCTATGAAAGTTTATAAATTCAAAAAAGAAAGGGCACGTTACACCGTGCCCCTTTATTTCACCTCCTGCGTCCAAGCAAGTCCATAATTCCGTCCATATCGAACGAGAGAGAGAATCGTAACGTCTGGTCGAGCGGATTCGTCTGTGCCGAAGATATAACATAACCAGCATCAAGCGAGAAAACGTTCATCTTAAAGCCTGCACCTAATGTGTAATACTTTCTGTTTCCCTTATTAGGATGCTCATAATGATAGCCTGCACGCAAGAAGAACTTATCGTTGTAAGAATACTCCGCACCAACGCTCCATTGGATCTCTTGAAGTTCCTCTTTCATCCCGCCAGGAGCATCGCTAAACGACTTGAAAATACCAGAAATAGACGACACATCATTATATCCTTTTCCCTGCAGCCAAGTAGCGTAACCTGAATAGTCATCCTCCGCCTCGCCTGTTTCCTCTATATACTGCTGCATCGTCGGACGGGTTGGCACGAGCAACTTATTCGCATCGGCAGATATTGAAAGACGGTTGTAGTCGTCAATTGGGATGAGGAACGAAGCACCTATACGGAGATTTGTAGGCAAGAATTCGCTTGAGTTTCCTTCATCGTAAGAGATTTTACTACCGATATTGCTCACATTAACACCCCAACCAAGTTGGCATTCGCGATTTCCCACCATCAGATAGCCTTGATGATAGACTGCGATGTCTGCAGCAAAAGCCGATCCTGGAGTTGTCTCGTCGTCCTTATATGCCAGGTCTGAATAGATGTAGCGAAGTGCAACTGCTGCCGAGAATGTCTCGCTGAGCATTCGTGAATATGCCACGTCTATTGCCATTTCGTAAGGTTTGATCGTAGCGTCTTCCGAGCCAGCTATGACTTCGCCAAGAGAGAAATAACGGAGCGAAGCCGATAGAGCGTCATACTCGCCTATTCGATAATATCCTGTAAGGTTAGCAAGGTCTATATCGTTGACCAGCTGACGCAACCATGGAGTATAGTTAAGAGATACCCCTGCACGGCTAATGCAAAACGGATACTTTGCAGGATTCCAATACTGAGAGTTCACATCTGGATCGGTTGCAGCACCTATATCACCCATACCACCTCCTCGAGCGTCAGGAGCAATTGCCAATGACGTCACACCATAGTATACCGGATTGAATTGGTTCTTCACATCTTGCGCCTTAATTGAAATTGTTGCAGCAAGAAGGAACATTGCGCATATTAATTTGAGTTTCATCTTATTCTTATTATTTGACATACACTTATCAATAACTCAAAATATTAGTTTTTATTGTATCGTGTAGCGTTTTATTCCGCTTTTCCCTCACCAAGAACGACAAATTTCAACGCCTTAGAAGAAGATGCGCCACTGTCGTCGGTCAATATGGCTCGACATATATATATACCTGGTAGAATTCGCATACCACTTGAAGACAAATCCCAAGTAAACGTATAGAAGTTTGTTTTGCTGTCGCCAGACTGATTGTCTAAATGAGCAACCTCACGACCGGCCATATCATAAACCACCAACCTCAGGTCCATTTGAGAATAAGGACGGTCCGTAACAACAGTGAATATTGCAGACGACCGCACTGGTCCTTGGCAAGCAAGCTCAAACATCGAAGGGGCAAGACCTTTTACAACTTCAAATTCAATCGTGCGCGACGACGGATTGTTCATCACGTCCCAGGCTCTCAGAAGCAGAGTGTGCTTGCCCTCTGGCAAAACAGGCATTCTGAAAACGACATTTCCACGAGTATAGTCGCCCGGATGCTGCGCGAAGTAACTATTCAAAGAATACGACATCGACTCATCATTATCAATGATTGCCATAATGTCATGTCCCACTCCGCTCCCTGTAGTGTTTATTCCGTCCGCATCAAAGATTTCAGCAACAAGGACAGGCGTATCGTTGGTACGATTTCCGCTCTCAAACGAATCGTAATTTAAATAGAGAGAGATTTCAGGTCCCAAAGAATCCGTATTTATATCAGGAGTTGTTCCACCAACAATGAAATCGTCATAATTACCATTCGCCTCAATAGTCTGATCAGAGTTGACTGCATACAACTTAAGCAATCCACTTTCATCACTATAATTTATGTCAAGCGGAACTGGAAACGAGAACTCAAAATAGCCGTTACGCACCGAATCCGAACCTGCATAGATTGTTTTGAGGCGCTCATAATATGACATCGGCTCCTCTATATCCTGACCAGCACCGTTCTTACAAACCACCTTCTCTATATTGTCAAAAACGGTAGGCGAGACAACACCATTGAAATCTGTAGCGATGTTACCTTCCTCGTCAACAATGTGTCCTTTAACCTTAACGACATTACCTGCACTAATGGACATGTCTGCATCACCTTCTGCCGATTTACCATTAAATTCATCAACCTTTGCCGTAAAGGTCGGAGTAGCCAATGTTATAGCAGGATCACCAAGCAGTACAAAATGGCACTTGTTTATGCTGTCGCGAGCAGATATAGAACCAGCTTGAGCAATATCATTTTTCGCCAAGCTCAAGGCCTCGCCTAAAGTGATACGCTTTCCGTTGCTTTTACGTCCTAAGACATGCTTCATGAAATTCTTGTTAATCTTACGATTCTGTGAAGAATACACGGTACGTGAAGTTGTTATCAAACCCATTGCTGCACCTTTAGGATTAAGAAGTGCCGTTTCACCGATATTCTCCTCGCTCATATCAAACGGACTAATATCGCAGGCTGCAGTTATCCATAAAGGTAGTCGCGGCGAGTTCCATCGCTCAAAATCAGTGCGCCGAATTGTTTTCTCATGCGAAAGGCTATAGGCTGCGCCGTGTCCTGTATAGTTCATGATAAGCGCTCCGTCCTCCATCTGCTTATTAATGTCGGAATAAGCACCAGGGAAATTTGCGCCCGTCGAGGTTTTTTCTATTGTGTACGCATCCCAATAAATTCGTCTATACCGATATTCTGGGAAAAGCGTTTCCGTTGACTGAAGCACATCCTCAGCGTCATCCATGTGCTGATTCTTATCTCCGTCATCGCCAAGAATGCAGATCGTGTTCTTCCATGCTCCAGTTTCCTCGTTGTTGATATATCTTATCAGCTTATCAACAACGGTCTTGGCATCCGCTGCATTCGTCACAGGGATGCGCCCCACTCCTATATCTGTCTTTTCTTTCAACGGGCGTACACCTTCGCCATCATCCAATAAGGTGAAATACTCTTCCAAGACATAACTGTCTGTATGACTAACAGAGTTGTTCGATTCGTAGCACAACAAGTAGTCTTCAGGCGAGCGACCTTTCATCTTTGAAGTGACAACTCTGTTGTCCCAAATACAATCACCCAAAAGCAGTATATTCTTAGGGGCATCCTCCTCATTCTCAGACCTATCATAGAGCATTTTCATGAAACGGCGATAAGCTGTAGCATCAGGAGTACCTGAAGAAAATTCGTTATATATTTTATCAGCACTTACGACCAAGCACCTCATGCCATCCCTGGCAGCATGTGCATCGGCCAAACGCTGAGCCTGCATCGCCAGTTTTCCGCTTGCGGGAACTATTATCACCAAATCGGTTGGAGATGTTGAGTGCAAGTCCTGATTGCTGATTTGTCCCATCACCTCTGGAGCCGGATATGAAGAATTAACATCCACCGCAACATACCGGTGCTGGTTTATCCTCTCCGTTGACGGTTTTGCTCCCACTTTATACAATCCGCCAGATAAATTACCTTTCAATTCACAAGTTGTTTCAGGCGAAGTAACACGCCACACGCGAGTAGATTCTGACGCACCGTCTATGACATAAACGTTAGCGGTATTATTCAAAGGAGTAAACGGCAATGCGCTGAGTCCTGACATATTGAGTTTCCTCTCATAAGAAGCACGAATATAGTCAAGGTGACCAGACACGCCCTGGGTCCTTGTATGGGTCAATGTCACAGGCAAACTACTGCCAGTTACGCCCTGCATCTTGTATGTACGAGTGTTCACTCGTGCATATATGTAATCGGTCAATGCCGCGAACGTCATTGTACCTAAGTCTTTGGAAGCGGCAGACACATTCAACGATGAAGCTGCAGACCCTGCCGCAGCAAATTGAACCGTCAAATTCACATCACCTGTTGTCAAACCTGGCAAATCAAGGCTATACGTCTTTTTGTTGCCGTTAGCATAGTCATATCCTTCAAAGAACATGCGTCCCGAGTTGATGAAACTAAACTCATCAGTTTCAATCACCTTATGTTCAGCAAAAGTGACCATCTCCGACGCGACGGCCGGAGTTTCGTCCTGCTGCACAAACTTGGCAGGTTCGCCTTCAGGCGAGTCCGTTACAAAATAATAGACGTGAGTAGAATATGGATTATTGAAATGATTGAAGTCCAACGAAGTAGCACTCTTTCGAGTCCACTTGACTGTTCCGCAAGAATAGAAGAGTAAACCGCCGTTCGGTTTACGCCACAACGGGATTTCCTGCATATCATCAGGGATCAGTTCGATATTACCCTCACGCAACACTGGCACATTATATCCATAAAGGCGGACCTTGTCAGGATTGGAAAATCCCATTGATGAAAGTGTCGATTTTGTGAGTTCGTACACACCTTCCGACTGCACTCGCACCTTCACCCACTTGCCTGTTGCCAACAAAGAGTGTTCTGCATAGCGACCAGACGTCTCAGCAGCACGAGTGCGCGCTTCCACATTCGGCACAGTCTTTACAACTGGCTTAAAAGAAAGGAGCTTGACTATCTTCCCGTCTTTTTTTGCCAGCGGACAAACGGACACATCAAGACTTCCTTTGCCACGGCTACCCCCCATGAAGGTTTCCACTTCGAATTTATCCGAAATATCATCAGCGCTAACGCCATACCTCTGCAGTTCAGCCTGAGTGGCAGGCTCCGTTTCGACGTACTCCATAGCAAAATCATAAGTATTAAACTTATAATCCTTGCCAACATCAAAAGACTCCGCATAATATGGCAGCACCGTATCATTAGGCATCCAATCAATATTGACAAACTGAGCATTTGCCGCCTGAGAAACAAGGAGTACCCCAAACAGCAACATTGATTTCAATTTATCACATATAGTCATAATCCAAAGTTATTTTATTTCACCTTCAGTTCCAGCAACTTCCTATCTTCAACAAAACCTTCAAGCAATTGGTTCTCATGCACAGCGCCCACACCAACCGGAGTACCCGTAAAAATCAAGTCACCCGTTTTCAGTGTAAAGAACTGGCTCACATACGATATAATCCTATCTACCGAGAAAATCATATCCCCCGTCCAGCCTTTCTGCACCGTCTGTCCGTCAATGTCCAGGCGGAAATTCAAATTCTGAATCTCAGGCAGTTCCGCTTTATTAACAAACGTTCCGATAGCCGCCGACCCATCAAATCCCTTGCAAATATCCCAAGGCAGACCTTCGCTACGCAGCTTGCCCTGCAAATCACGAGCAGTAAAGTCTATGCCAACAGTCAGTTCGTCATAATATCTATGAGCAAAACGCTCCGCAATATTCTTGCCGAGCTTGTTAATTCGAACCACAATCTCCGTTTCGTAGTCGAACCGCTCAGCAAAATCAGGCACGAAAAACGGCTTTCCTTCACGAGTCAGAGCCGACTCCGGCTTTGAGAATATCACCGGTTCTGTAGGTAAAAACGAATTGTTCAGTTCTTTATTGTGTGCGGCATAGTTCATGCCTACTGCCAATATTTTCATATACTTCTACTTATAAACATTCATATCACCGCCTCCAAACTTCAAACTCAGTCTGAGTATGTACAAACTCAGTCTAAGTTCATACAAATTCAGACTGTGTTTTTATAAACTTAGTCTAAGTTTAAAACTCACACCATAGTTTCAACAGGCAAAACCGGCATTCAAAGCCAATTCTCACCTCCTAATAAATACCAATCCAGCGAAGGACGTCGTTCAGATTAGCAAAGATAAGCAATCCGAAAAGTATTATCATTCCTACCACCTGCGCTCTTTCAAGGAATTTGTCGCTCGGTTTGCGTCCTGTAATTATCTCATAGACAGCAAACACAGCATGGCCACCGTCGAGAGCTGGAATAGGCAACACGTTCATAAATCCGAGGATTATTGACAACAGCGCCGTCATATTCCAGAAAATGCGCCAGTCCCATTCAGCAGGGAAAATGCTGGCGATAGCGCCAAAACCTCCCACCTGCTTAGCACCTTCCCTTGTGAAGATATATTTCAGGTCACTCACATAACCCGACAAAATATCGCAGCCATAAGTTATACCTGCAGGGATTGATTCAAAGAAACCGTACTCCTTTGTCGAAATCTTATACTCAGGCAACGCCGCAACAAAGCCAAACTTGAAGTCGGAAGTAAGCACGACTGCAGCTGTATCAGCTCCATTGACCACAACCTCTACAGTGCGAGCCTTCAAACTATCATCAGCAATGCTGTTCTCATTAAGATTCTGCGACAAATTTGCCACCTGCCAAACAAAATCATTGTAGTCGGCAACAGCAACCCCATTGACGGAAGTGATTGCATCACCACGCTTCAGTCCTATTTCCATTGCAGGCGAAGCTGGCATCACGCTATCCACCTCCATCGGAACAAGTTCGCTAACAAAACGAGGCTCCTCAAGCATCTTGAGCATATTCAAATTGCCAGGCAAGTCAACTACAACGCTTTCACCGCCACGGTTCACAGTGACAGATTTTGCAGTCGAGATATCACGAGCCAAAGCAGCGCTCCAAGCCTCAACGGAATCACCGTCGATCATCACAATCTGGTCACCATCCTGAAATCCAAGAGCCTTAGCCTCAGTATTGAACTTCAATCCATAAGTCATATCGGTAGGTTTAAGATACTGCTTGCCCCACACCAAAAGCACCATTGAATAGATGGCAAAAGCCACGATGAAGTTGACTATCACACCGCCAAGCATAATGAGCAAACGCTGCCATGCCGGTTTAGTGCGAAACTCCCACGGCTGCGGTTCCTGTGCCATCTGCTCCTTGTCCATCGACTCATCTATCATACCGGCAATCTTGACATAACCGCCAAGAGGCAACCATCCAATACCATACTCCGTCTGATCCTCCGATTTCTTCTTACGAGGATACTTAAACAGACTGAAGTTCCATGCGTCAAAAAACAAATAGAACTTCTCAACTCTTACCTTAAAAAGTTTCGAGAACAAGAAATGTCCTCCCTCGTGCAAAACAATAAGCAACGATAGCGAAAGCAACAATTGCACGATTTTAATTACTACAGTTTCCAATGTTTATCAATTATTATGATTGTTTATTCTTCTATTCCTTAAATCAATGACATAGCACACCTGTCTAAATCAACGACTTAGCATACTCGCGCGTCTCCTTGTCGGTCTGCAGATAAGTGTCGAGCGAAGAATCAGAGCTAAAAGCAATGTAGTGCATCGCACTCTCAATCACCTCGCTGATTTTTTCATAAGAGATACGATCCTCTATAAATGCACGGTTCACTATTTCATTGGCCGCATTAACGACACAAGGCATATTGCCGCCCCTGCGCAACGACTCGAACGCCAGTCGTAAACAAGGAAAACGATATGTATCAGGTTTCTCAAAAGTAAGTTCACGCATCTGGAAGAAGTCGAGCCGATCGAACGACGCCTTCAGACGCTGAGGATAGCTGAACGCATACTGTATCGGCAGACGCATATCTGGAACTCCGAGCTGCGCCTTCACCGCACCGTCCTCAAACTGCACCATAGAATGAATGACCGACTGCGGATGCACCACTACTTCTATCTGCTCAGGCGACAAACCAAAAAGCCACTTCGCCTCAATCACCTCAAAACCTTTGTTCATCAATGTTGCAGAATCGATTGTAATCTTATCGCCCATATTCCACGTCGGATGAGCCAAAGCCTGCGCTTTTGTCACGGTCTTAAGCTCCTCCTTCGAATATTTACGGAAAGGACCGCCAGAAGCGGTAAGCAGAATCTTCTCAATCCTGTTGCCAGGTTCCAAGCACTGGAATATCGCCGAATGCTCCGAGTCGACTGGAATAATCGGGACCTTATACTCCGACGCAAGACTATTTATAAGTTCGCCAGCAACAACAAGAGTCTCCTTGTTTGCTAACGCTATCATCTTACCCGCTTTTATGGCGCTTATCGTCGGCCGCAATCCGGCAAACCCCACCATCGAAGCAAGCACAATGTCCACATTATCATCCTGAACGACCTCGCAAAGCGCATCCGCACCTGCATATACCTTTATCGGCAAATCAGCGAGAGCGTCACGCACCTCCGCGTAATGCTGATCATTAGCAATTACTACCGCCTCTGGCACATACTTGCGCGCTTGCTCAATTAATTTGCCAACGCTGTTATTTGCCGTTATCACGTACGCCTCGTACAAATCACTATGCTCGTCGATAACTTGAAGCGCCTGAGTTCCAATAGAACCAGTCGAACCTAATATCGCTATTCTCTTCTTTTCCATTTCCATTCCTATAAATAGAGAAAGGTTACAAATCTAACAATCCTTCCGGCAGATCAACAACCACAATCTTCTCCACATTTCTAAACTCCGCAATGAATTTCTCATGGGCAGGCACAAGAACTTCGCCGCCATCGGCACGCTCCACCACAAAGAGCCAGTTGTCTGTATTGTCGTCAATCGCAACTATCTCGCCTATCTCCTCATCATCAGTGTCAATCATTCTGAAACCTATGAAGTAGTTAAGCGACACGTCACCGTCTTCATCCTCTGTCGCATACTTCTTTTCGAAATACACGTCCACTCCGCGAAGTCGCAACGCCGCCTCCGACGAGTCAATGTCCTCAAATTTCATCAGCGCCGAGGAGTCGGAGCGAAACCTATATTCCTCAATAAAGAAAGGCACGAGTATGTCGTCCATGTCGCAAATCAAGTACTCCGCATCAACCCTGTCGAAGATGTCATCAACGAAGTTGAACACTACCTCGCCTTTCAACCCATGCGTCTTCGTTATCTGACCAATCTTATAAACGTCTTCCCTGCGTATCATAGGCTTTTAATCCACTCTCTTAATTTTTGCACCGAGAGCAGTAAGGCGCTCCTCGATGTTTTCATATCCACGGTCAATCTGCTCAATATTGCTTATCATGCTAATGCCATTTGCACTAAGAGCGGCGATGAGCAACGCTATTCCTGCACGAATGTCTGGCGATGTCAGACGAGCCCCTTTAAGCTTGAAGTTCTTGTCGTGTCCTACGACTACGGCGCGATGCGGGTCACAAAGGATTATTTGGGCACCCATATCGATGAGTTTGTCGACGAAAAACAAGCGGCTCTCGAACATCTTCTGGTGAATCAGCACGCTTCCCTTTGCTTGAGTAGCCACAACGAGGAACACACTCAGCAGGTCAGGCGTAAGTCCTGGCCACGGAGCATCAGCAAACGACATGATACTTCCGTCGATAAACGACTCCACTTCGTAGTGTTCTTGCTCCGGAATGAATATGTCATCACCCCTGCGCTCAATCTTGATGCCAAGACGCGAAAACATCCCTGGTATGATTCCGAGGTTATCGTATGATGTGTTCTTTATCGTAATTTCACTACCGGTCATTGCAGCCATTCCGATGAAACTCCCCACCTCAATCATGTCAGGCAAGATTATGTGTTCCGTCCCATGCAACGAGTCTACACCTTCGATTGTTAGCATGTTAGACGCTACACCCGAAATCTTTGCTCCCATTGAGTTGAGCATCTTGCAAAGTTGCTGTATGTAAGGCTCGCACGCCGCATTGTAGATTGTCGTTGTTCCTTCGGCAAGAACTGCAGCCATTATGACATTCGCTGTACCCGTAACTGACGCCTCGTCAAGAAGCATATACTTGCCTTTCAGTTCGTCGGCTTCGATTTCAAACACCCCTCGCTCGGCATTATGCTTAAACTTTGCACCAAGCTCCTGCACTCCCAGGAAGTGGGTATCAAGCCTACGACGTCCTATTTGGTCACCGCCAGGTTTTGCTACGCAAGCTCTATGGAAGCGTCCTAACTGTGGACCTAAAAGGAGTATTGAGCCACGCAATGTGGAACAACGCTGCACAAACTCATCGCTATTAAGATAGTCCAAATCTATATCCGTTGCCTGGAACTCCCAATCGTGATCGTCTACACGATTGACAGTCACTCCCATTTGCACCATCAAACTTATGAGATTGTTAACGTCCAGAATGTCAGGTACGTTTCGCATAATCACCTTCTCTGACGTTAGCAACACTGCGCTGATCACTTGCAACGCTTCATTTTTTGCACCCTGCGGAGTTATTTCGCCGTGCAACTTATGTCCGCCTTCAATAATAAAAGATGCCATAAGTGTAACTATTGAATTGTCAATTATGAATTATAGCTCCTCACTCCAAAAATCACTTCCCCTTCTTTTTCTTCTTACCGCTATGTTGAGCTGTTCCGTAAATAGCCTGATGGTCTGTTATAAACTCTACGTCATCCACAACAAGGCGCACCTTGCCGCCCGTATATTCAGCCAAGTCGTCAAGCACCTTCTCGTCGTCCATGATGTCACGGTTCCATGCCGCAAGATTGCGCTTCATTTGGTTGGCAACATGCTCTGCCAGCGCCTTACGCTCACCTTCGTCTTCCACTTCTGCAAGTTTACGTACAACTTCTTCGACAACCGCCCCGTAATGGCGGCGGCTGATTTTCTTCTGCGGATAAGGAACGCGCGCACGCACCCCTTCCGCCTCATCATGACGCTCTATCTCAACAGGATAGTCTATGTCGAGCTGGTATTCAGACATAGCAGCAAGAT
The DNA here is from genome assembly GCA_045576655.1 of Bacteroidaceae bacterium. Classification (GTDB taxonomy): domain Bacteria; phylum Bacteroidota; class Bacteroidia; order Bacteroidales; family Bacteroidaceae; genus RGIG8745. The sequence continues at coordinate 6,038 of JAZNGW010000039.1, read as the reverse complement.
GATTCCACAGCTTCTGCTGCAAATCTTCCTTGTCGCCATTATGCTCCTGAAAACTTCTCATCAGCTTCACAATGGTCTTTGCACAACGCAAACGCTCTTCCTTGTTTTCTATAGTCAGGGCGTGATCCACCATCTGCTGTATGCTTCTGCCATATTCAGGCATAACCAGTCGCTTACGCTCCGTATTGTAGTCTATATTTCTTTCCATCTTCTTTGTTTATGCAAAAGCTCGAATAGTTCATCCTCTGATAATCTTATCCACCTTGTTCGACTTGATGGCCACAAAGTCCTTCAAGTAGAACGGTTCAAAATAAGCCACATCCTGAAATGCTCCCATAGCGTGTTCCCTCTCCGCCAACGGCATCATGTTTTTCGCCACAGGCTTTATTCCATCAATGAAGTGCGCATTAGGATGCTCAATTACGCCCTCACACTTGGCAGCACCGTTTCCAAAGAAATATACCGGATGCTTTTCAAGCAAATCGGCAAAGGCTGCATCGTCGACTACCATAGGAGCCGTTTCTTCCACCACATTAAGAGCGCGATCATATACGGCTGCATAAACCTCCATGCGGCGCGCATCAATCATTGGACACAGCAAGGCATCCTCTGGAAGTTCCTGCCCCAGAAGCACAGGCACACACATGACTTTCAACGTTGGCAATGCCAAAAGTTTCAAGTCACGAGCATAGCAAATGCCCTTTGCCATCGACACGCCGATGCGCAAACCTGTATACGAACCAGGCCCCTGACTCACAGCCACTGCATCGAACGGAATGGCATGGTTGTCCGTAAACGAAAGCGCCTCATCTACAAACGTTCCAAGTTTCTGAGCGTGCGAAGGTCCTTCAAAATCCTCCACATGGAAAATCACCGCACCGTCCTGGCTCACAGCCACCGAACAGGCATCGGTAGAAGTCTCTATATGCAATATACACGACATATTTATCTGCTTTATTATCTTTCGCCTGCCAGAACATTCCTGCAAGCACAATAATCCATATTACTTAATTCTGCAAAGATAACATTTTAGATGCGAAGTGCAAAACTATAAACATTCATTAACCTCGACATTTTTCTCCTGCTGCGGAAACCTGCACAAAAAGATCAGACGCCTAAACGATCAAAGCAAATAATCTTGAGGTTGCCTACGCCATAAAGCAAAACCCCAAGACTTAACAGCCTTGAGGTTTTGTGTTTTATCGTACGTCCCAGCCACTTGCCAAGACGGGATATCTATTTCAGTGCGGCATTACGCTTCAGCAGGTCCCCACTTGTTGTCGCCTTTACTACCACCAAGCAAGAATATGATAATAATCAACTGCCCTACAAATGGTATAAGAGCCCAAAGGAAGTTCCATCCGCTACGGCCTGTATCGTGCATACGACGAACGAAAACAGCGATTGCAGGAATCAAACAGATGATTGGCACGATAAATGTCCAAGCCAACAATACCTGAAAGAGCCAGAACCACCAGAACTCTGAGCGAGTTGCACGTCCTGAGAATGTAGCATACTTACCGAAACAAGTCTTAATAGATTGTCCAAAAGTCATAATTTCACATTTATTAAAAAGTTAAACAATAATTAGTCTTTTTGCAAATGTAAGCACTTTTGCTGATATAGCCAAAACAAATGCTAAAAAAGACACATTTTCCTTACTTTCTGCCACCATTCTCTCTATACAGCCACACATGGAGTCAGTTAAGCCTCAGCCAAACCTCCTGTCTCTTCTGCGCAATCTTTTGGCGTTTCCTTTCTGTCTAGATAAAGCACGCGGTATATTACAGAAGTAATTCCGAGATTAAACGGCAACAGCAATGCTGTATATGCTATAAGCAGAATTGCCGTGAAAGACTCAGAATCGAATATTGAGGCGATGCCGGAAACAATCAAATATCCGATAAAGACAGCAACCGCAAAAACAACATGTATAAGGAATATCATCCACTTATACCCCTTTGTAGCCTCATTGCTGAGCTTCATCGCATCTGTTGGTGACACCTTGTCGTCAATAAGGATCAAAACCGCCAAAGACATTGACACCGCTATGACAATTCCAGGAATATAGCCAAAGAGCACTCCTATTATCACTGAAAGGTAAACAAAAGCGCACAGCAAGAAATAGGCGCTAAAGTCGTCACGATATTTTGAATCAAAGATGAACGCCGGAGAGATAACATCTCCCTTTGCCAAACGTCCTGGCAATGTCTGCATTGCTATTGTCGTGCCGACATTGATATATGGAATCCATACTGTCAACACATACAGAATAGCCGCCACTACCAAGGACGGGAAGTTCTTAACACCGATTGTCACACCCTTTGTGATTGTTTCAATCACATTCAAATTAGCTTTCTCCATAGTTTCTTGATTGTTAGGTTTGTAATAACATTTAAGGTGCAAACTCGCAAGAGCAGTTCACTCAAGGAGCACCTCCACATGCAAAATTAGACAAAATGCTCATATTTGCAAACAAATCCGCTCTTTTTGTCCATTTTTCAGAACTGATAATAGATAAAGGGTTGCACATTGTTTGTGTGAAATTCCACTACTAACTGGATTACAGCGGCAAACAGCAGGAGTTTCACCACCCAAGGCGACACCACGAAACGCGTCTGCAAACGACTGTATGCCGACTCACGCAACCCGCAAAGCAGTAATGCTCCTACGACCAGCGCTGTCCACATAGGGCGCGCCTTAACAAAAGGAAAGAAGTGAGCGAAATCAAAATCGGTTGCAATCCTCACGAAAATATCACCACAAGTCTCCACATCGGGCGAGCGGAAGTAAACCCACGCCACCGCTACATAGCAGAACGTCACCAGCCAGCAGATGAAACGCACCGGCCATTTATCTGGTATCAGATCAAGCATCCCTTTCAACGACTTATGCACGACCAGCCCAAGCCCGTGAATCAATCCCCAGAACACGAACATCATCGTCGATCCGTGCCATAACCCAGCCAAAGCCATCGTCAGCAAATTATTGAAATAAGTCCTCAAAGCGCCATGTCTATTGCCGCCAAGAGGAATATATACATAGTCGCGGAACCAAGTAGAAAGCGATATGTGCCAACGTCGCCAAAACTCTGTGAGATTAGTCGATTGATAAGGGAAGCGGAAATTATCTTTCAGATGAACGCCCATAAGTGCCGCAAGTCCGATGCTAATATCGCTATAGCCCGAAAAGTCGCAATAAATCTGCACCGTATATCCTAACACACCCATCAGGTTCTCAAACCCAGAATAGGTTTCGGGCGAATCAAAAATCCAGTTATTGTATTGTGCAATATAGTCAGCCACAACCGCTTTCTTCATCAAGCCGCACAACACGAGCCACACGCCCAAGTAGAGCAAACGCTCCGAAACCGGCCCACGACGGCGGACCTGCGGGAAGAAATCGCCCGGACGAGTTATCGGGCCAGCAAGCAGAAGCGGGAAAAATGAAATGTAAAACAAGTATTCGAGCAGCGACACATCCATCGAAAAGTTTCGGCGATAGACATCAGTAGAGAAACTTATCGCTTGAAACGTGTAGAAAGATATGCCGACAGGAAGCGCTATGTCAAGAAAAGCGAAATTAGTTTGCAGAATGTGGTTGAAAACCTCGATGCTGAAGTTTGTGTATTTGTAATAAACCAACGGTGCAAGATTCACCGTCACCGACAGAAAGAGCAGGAACTTTCGCGCTCCATATTCCCGTCTCGACATCCACCAAGTCAACCCCCACGACACCAATGCTGTCGCAGGAAGCAGGAGCATCAGCCACCCGTTAGCAAGATAAAAGAACCCCAAACTGCACGCCACGACGTAAAGCAGCATCCCCACCCGCGTTGACTTGCGCAACAAAGCGTAAACCAGCAGGAAGGCTATGAACATCGCCCAAAACGGTATAGTCGTGAACAGCATTTATTTAAGGTTATTTTGATTTGACTATTGAAATTCACCATTCCTAATTCAGAATCACTCCGGTGGCAGCAGAAGAATCTGCTTGAACTTGCGCGGACGTTGCTGCAGCGGCACAGCCATACGTATAGGGTGGCGCGTACTGTCGCCGCTCATCCACACCGCCACACTGTCCATCCAGTCAGCAGCAGCATCAAACGTAGGATGCACACGGTCGCGCCCTCGCCTCAGCTCCAAGTGGCGGCTGTCAAAATAGCGGTCCTCGCCCACATGCTTTATAATCAAGTCGTTGATGCCAGTGTCCTCCTTCCAATTTGGCGGACTTATCCACACGAAAGGCACGTCGCCCATCTTCGATACAATACGCCCGATAAATTTATCGCGCTCCGTCAAGTCTCTCACAAAGAGTTCGTTGCTGCAAAGACATACGACCATAAACGACGGGGAAGTTTTCTTAATGAAGTATTCCAGAGTGTCACACTCAGCCCAAGTCTGCGAAGTGGAACTATACCAGATGACGCTCGTCAGTTCGTGGCCGTTCTCCATAGCGTAGTCGCACATCCGGCGCGACAGTCCTTCAAGCATAGAATCACCAAAAAACAGAATCTTCTGATTTGCAGTATCCATAGGAGCAGGTTCCACTTCTGCAGTACAAACCGAATCGACCGAATCTGTAACAACCTCAGCCACCGCAAACGTGCTATCAGCGTCTACCTCCACAGCCTCGCCCCCAGGTCTTACCCAAGAGTCTATCACCGATTTCAGTTCGGAAAAGTCAGTCTTCTCCAACCACCAGTCGCCGCCCCACATCGAATACGACGCAACGAGCAGCAACGGAATGAGCAAGAGCAACAAGACTTTTACGTACTGTTTCATCAGAAAGCATACTTTGCAACGATGCAAACTTACGGAAAAATATTCTATTTACACGCTTGCCCCTCAAAAAAAAGCAGAAGCACGGGCTGCAGACCTCACGCCCTATGCAAAAGAACGTGAAGCGCAACCGCATGCTCTGCAATTTGTCACAAATAAAAAAAATGCGGATTTAACCAAGCCTTTCGGCTATGACATCCCAATTAATCAGCCCCCACAAAGCGTCGACATGAGCCGTCCGCTTGTTCATCCTGTCAAGGTAATAGGCATGCTCCCACACGTCGAAAGCAATCAGCGGAATACGCCCGTAGCGCACAGGGTTGTCGGCATTCCTGTATTGGCACACATATATATTACCGTCAGCATCCGCCTCAACCCACACCCATCCGCTCCCGAACAAAGCCGACGCTACCTTGCTCACCTCATGCTTCATGTTTTCCAACGAACCGAAACTTCGGTCAATCAGACGCATCATTTCGTCCGAAGGATAAGTTTCAGGAGCATCTGCCGGCTGAAACTGGGTAAAATACAGCTGATGGTTAAGCACTTGTCCTGCATTATTGAACACAGGGCCTTCTGGAGCCTTCCTCACGATGTCCTCAAGCGACTCGCCCTCAAGTTCCGTCCCCGCAATCAAAGTGTTGAGTTTGTCCACATACGTCTGATAGTGAACGCCGTAGTGCAACTCGACAGTCTGCCGTGAAATGACAGGTTCCAACGCATTAGGCGCATAAGGGAGCGTAGCAATTAAGAATTTCATAAATAAAGAAGTCATGGCTGTAAAAGTTTTTAAAAAGATTAGTCATACAACCACATAACAACTGCAACGGCAATTTGTTCCCGCCCCTATCAAACCTCTACAGCTATGACTCCCTACTTTTCTATTTATTCAGACCTCACCTGTTTATGACAACCTTGCTTCCATTATCCTCTGACGACGACGCAAGATACAACCGGCATCTCCCCTCGTAGTCTTTCCATTTGTTCTCTTTTACAGAGAAATAGCGGAAGTATGCATCGTCAAGACTGAACGTGCCGTACAACAGCAAAAGGCACGGCAAAAAAAATCGAGAGTATGCCTAAGCAAAAACACTTCCACCGCATTGACAAACTCCTACCCCCTCGGAGTGTCTTTTTGTAAAATAGGTTGACTCATTAAAATTTTAATTTTATGAGTATACTTCGCAATGGTCTTCTTCCTTCGATATCAGGTAAGACCGAGAAATTCAGGGAACTTTTGGAACTTCATTACATCGA
>JAZNGW010000038.1:0-51614 GCA_045576655.1 Bacteroidaceae bacterium | reverse complement strand
TGAGACCGGCAAATACAAGGGCGTATGGTATGCTTCAGACGCATTCGTACGCTACAAGACTCTCAACATCGTGGTTCACAAGGACGCTCTTCCTAAGCACATCGCCAAGAAGCTCGGCATCAAATAAGGATGAAGATCACCAGACATATTCCTAACGCTATCACTTCCATGAACGTCCTCTGCGGCGTTTTTGGAGTGATAGCTGCATTTAGCCGCAACTACGAAACCGCATTCTGCTTCATGCTTGCAGGAGCCGTATGCGATTTCTTTGACGGACTGGCCGCGAGGGCTCTCAATGCCTACTCCCCAATGGGTAAGGAACTGGACTCGCTTGCCGACCTGATCACATTCGGACTGCTCCCGTCAATAATGATGTTCCAGACTATGCAGGAGTATCATCCGGGACAGTGGTTCAGCTATGTGCCATTGATCATTGTAATATTCTCTGCGCTGAGACTCGCCAAGTTCAATGTCGACGAAAGGCAGAGCGAAAACTTCATCGGCCTGGCGACACCGGCATGCGCCATGCTCTGCGGATCCTTCACTACAATCTGCAAGATAGACATCATGAACATAGCTGGTCCGGTTATACAGAGCACATGGATCATTCCTGTTGTTTCAGTGATCCTGTCACTTCTGCTTGTGAGCGAAATTCCAATGTTCTCGATGAAGTTCAAGAAAGGCGCCGAACCATCCCTTAAAGTGAGAAGAATCACATTCCTGATCCTCTCGGCAGTTGCACTGATCCTCACATTCATTCTCGGCAGACACGTGGTCTACGCCATTTTCATCATAATGACTCTATATATTGTGATGAATCTGATCCACAGAGTGATCGTCAGATAAATGAAAAAGAGACTCACATCAAAAATGTCAGTCTCTTTTTTGTAATACAACTATTATGATGAAACATTTCAAAATATTTCTGGCAGTTCTCCTGTCGTTCGTATTTGCGGATTGCTATGCGCAGAGTAATGAGGTAAAGACATTCGCGATCCTCGGAGATTCATACTCTACATTTGAGGGCTATATCCCAGAAGGGAATGCCTGCTGGTACTCCACTACCCCACATGGCGAAAATGACGTAACCAGCGTTGAGCAGACTTGGTGGCATCTTTTTGCCAAGGAGAATGGATATGAGCTGCTTTTGAACGACAGTTACAGCGGATCGACCATCTGCAACACCGGTTATGACGGAGCTGATTACAGCGACAGGGCTTTCACCAAAAGGATGTTCAATGTCACTGCCGGCAATCCTGATCTGATCATCATCTTCGGAGGAACCAACGACTCATGGGCCAATGCCCCTATCGGAGAGCTTAAGTTCAATGATTGGACATCTAAAGATATGTACAGCTGCCTTCCTTCATGCTGCTTTATGCTGGAATACTTCACTGCCGCTGCCAAGGAGTCACAGATCGTTTTCCTGATAAACTCCGAACTGAAGGAAGAAATCACAGAAGGCATCGCAGAAGCCTGCAGACATTACGGAGTGCAATGCTTGCTGCTGAAAGACATCGACAAGATCTGGGGCCACCCAAGCATCAAGGGCATGGCTCAGATCAGCGAGCAGCTCACTGATTATATTAACTAAAAGATCATCGTCTCCCAAAAATGTGCACTATTTTGGGAGACGATTTCTTGTTACTTCACCTCAAACTCTGCGAGTGTGCCTGATGCGCTGTCTCCGGCGATCCAGACCTGGAACTTGCCAGGTTCCACCTTCCTGACCATGTCCCTGCCGTAGAAGGCAAGATCCTGGACCGGAAGTTCAAAAACGACTTCAGTCTTCTGACCTGGTGCCAATGTCACTCTCCGGAAGCCCTTAAGCTCTCTTACAGGACGTGTGACCGAACCCACAAGGTCACGGACATAAAGCTGAACCACCTCAGTAGCCTCCTTCTTTCCTGTATTCTTCAATGTAGCCTTCACCTTGAGGACATCATCCACACCCAGCTCAGTCTCCGCTACCGATGTCGCACCATACTCAAAGGCAGTATAGGTAAGACCGTAGCCGAACGGGAATTCAGGCTCGAATGTAGTGTCAAGCCAGTAGCTTGTGTTTCCAAGTGATGTCTGACCCGCGCGGAGAGGGATGTCGTAAAGCATTGTCTCTGTTCCATTGTATGGACGGCCTGTCATGTTGTGGTTGTAATAGACAGGAATCTGTCCCACATTCTTAGGGAATGTTATAGGAGTCTTTCCGCTTGGTGTCTCGTCACCGAAGATGAGCTGAGCGATAGCCGGACCACCCATCGTACCAGGATGGAATGAGTAAAGTATGGCATCTGAGTTGGCCATCTCGAAATCAAGCTCGAGCGGACGTCCTGCCATGATATTGAGCACGAGAGGCTTGCCTGTAGCCTTGAGCGCCTCAATCATCGCTCTCTGGTCACCCTTGAGAGTGATGTCAGTCAGGCAGTGGGCCTCACCGGACATGATCGCCTCCTCACCCATGAATGCAAGGATCACATCAGCCTTCTTAGCAGCCTTGACTGCTTTTGCAATGCCACCCTTGTCAAACTCTCTTGTGAAGGTCAGACCAGGCTCATAGATTACCTGAACATCATTACCATAAAGTTCCCTGATGGCCTTGAGCGGAGTGACTGTGTGTGCAGGATCTCCGTCGAATGTCCAGGTACCGAGCTGATCGTGCGGAGCGTCAGCCATCGGGCCCGTAACGAGCACTGTCTTCACCTTGGCCCTGTCCAGCGGAAGGATTCCATTGTTTGTAAGGAGGACGGCAGACTCCACTGCGGACTTTCGCGCAGCGTCAAGAGACTCAGGCAGATAGAATGCAGCCTCTGTCTTTGACTCATCCACATAAGGATTCTCGAAAAGGCCAAGACGGAACTTGATCCTGAGGATATTGCGCACGGCGTTGTCGATTGTCTCCACTGATACCTTGCCCTCGTTGACAAGTTCCTCAAGATGCGAAATATACGCATAAGACATCATATCCATGTCCACACCGGCATTGATGGCGAGCTCACCTGCATTCTTGTTGTCCTCGGCAAAGCCATGGTTCACCATCTCATAGATTGATGCCCAGTCACTTACCACGAAACCGTCAAATCCCCACTCACCGCGGAGAACGTCGTTCACAAGGAAACCGTTTCCAGTCGAAGGAACACCGTCATTATCGTTGAAGGATGTCATCAGGGTCATGGCACCTGCCTTGACGCACGCCTCGAACGGCGGAAGATATACGTTGCGGAGGGTTCTCTCGGTGACGCCAGTAGAGTTGTAGTCACGACCCCCCTCTGCAGCACCGTATGCAACGAAATGCTTCACGCAGGCAGCCATGCTGGTCTGATCGATTGTCTCACCCTGGTAACCCTTGACCATAGCCACGCCCATCTGTGCATCAAGGTATGTATCTTCACCGCTGCCCTCGGCGATACGTCCCCAGCGCGGGTCACGGGCAATGTCGAGCATAGGAGAGAATGTCCAGCGGATACCGCTTGCCGTTGCCTCCACTGCTGCAACGCGTGCACCCTGCTGAACAAGTTCCGGGTCGAATGTTGCCGCAAGTCCGAGAGGTATAGGAAACATGGTCTTGAAACCATGGATCACGTCACGTGAGATGATGATCGGAATACCAAGACGGGACTCCTCTACCGCAATCTTCTGATAACGGTTAAGAACTTTGGGATTGACCTCATTCAGGACGGAACCCACCATACCGGCACGGACCTGTCCTGCAGTCCCATGATTGAAACCACCTATCGAAAGCTGGTTGAGCTGTCCGATCTTCTCCTGCAGCGTCATCTGTGAAAGAAGAGACTCTACACGCTGCTCCACCGTATCCTGGGCATAGATACGAACTGCTGCCGCCAATATGGCGACAGCAGCAGAAAAAATCTTACGTACCATTAGTAGTTGGTAGGATGAATCATGAAATAGCTTCTTGCATGCTTGCATACAGGGCAGATTTCCGGAGCCTTCCTGCCGATCACTATATGACCGCAGTTAGAGCACTCCCACATCATATCCTCGTCGCGTGAGAATACGAGACCTCCCTGAACGTTTGCAAGAAGCTTACGATAACGCTCCTCATGCATCTTCTCGATTGCAGCCACCTTCTCGAAAAGGTCTGCGATCTCGTCGAAGCCTTCCTCACGTGCTGTCACTGCAAAACCTGCATACATGTCAGTCCACTCGTAGTTCTCACCCTCTGCTGCATCAAGAAGGTTTGCAGCTGTATCAGGCATCTCACCGCCATGGAGAAGCTTGAACCAGATCTTTGCGTGCTCCTTCTCGTTGTTTGCTGTCTCCTCGAAAAGCTTGCCGATCTGTACATATCCGTCCTTCTTGGCCTTTGAAGCATAATAGGTATACTTGTTACGGGCCATTGACTCACCCGCAAATGCGGTCTGAAGATTAGCTTCAGTCTTTGTTCCTTTCAATTCTTTCATAATTATATAGTTTAATCCGGTACATCTGTTCGTCCCTGGCGGGACGGGCTGTTTAGCCTAACAAATATATAAAACTATTTTGACTTTCTTGCAATTTTATATCCAATCATAGCTATGAAAATGGACATGACAGGAGAAATCAGATTAAAAAGACAATAAGGCAGATATGTCAATGTACTCACCTTAAGGACGGTTGCCTGAGTCATGCCGCAGGAATTCCACGGAATCAGCACTGACACTACTGTTGCGGAGTCTTCCACCGAACGACTCAGGAGTTTCGGCTCGTATCCCCTCTCCTGATAGAGCTTCTTGTATAGGCTGCTGGTGAGGATGATCGACAGATACTGGTCTCCTGTAATCATGTTGGAGAATATTCCGGTTCCGACTGTCGCCGAAACCATTGTGACTCTGCGTCTGATATAGCGCGTAAGAAGTTCGGTCAGGCTCTGAAGCATTCCGCTGCCCACAAGTGAACCTCCGAACGCCACGGCCGAGATGATGAGGAAGATGGTATTCATCATGCCTGACATTCCGCGGGTCGCAACAAGCTCGTTCAGCACAGCATTTCCAGTATCGATGGAAGTTGCTCCATAATACGAAATGAATATGCCTTTGAATCCGTCAAGGAAGGTCAACGGCTGCGACGGATCGGGAGCATTGCCGGATGCAACGGCTCCGATGATCTGCGGCTGGAAGAAGAACGCAGCCACACCTGCCAGCAACGCAGCGACAAAGAGGGTCAGGACCGCCGGCACCTTGCGGGCGATAAGGACTCCGGTCAGGACAGGCACAAGCAGCAGCCATGGACTTATATTATAAGTGGAAATGAGGTCGGCGGTAAAGTCCTGGGTCTGGAACCCGCCCGGCGCCTCGTGGCATATGCTGACAACAAGAAAAACGATCATTGCGATCAGGTAGGAAGGCACCGTTGTTATCATCATATACTTGATATGAGTGAATAACGGCGTACCGGATGATGACGAAGCGAGCACTGTCGTATCAGACAACGGGGACACCTTGTCTCCGAAATATGCGCCGGAGATGATAGCTCCGGCAATCCATCCGGGCTCATATCCCTGAGCCGTTCCGATACCCACAAGCGCCACACCTACGGTCGCTATGGTTGTCCATGAACTGCCGGTCATTATTGAGATCAATGCGCATATAAGGCATGATGCAAAAAGGAAGACAGAAGGGAAGATGACCTTCATGCCATAATATATCATGGTCGGCACCACACCGCTTACCATCCATGAGCCTGCAACCGCACCGATAAGGAGAAGAATGAGTATAGCAGAGCCGACCGAGCGTATGTTATCCAGAATACCCTCTTCGAAGTCCTTCCATGGGATACGGTAGAATATCATTGAAATGGCAACCACGACTCCGGTTGCAAAAAGAAGCGAGACCTGGCTGCCTCCTTCAAGGGCATCTGCTCCAAAGACCTTGATCACCACCACAAGGGTTGCTATAAGGACTATGAACGGAATGAGCGAAACCCACCATGACGGCTTCTCGCCACGACTGAAAAATTTCATTTCTTATACACTTTTACTACTACTGACAGGTCGCGAAATTACTAAAATTGACGGATTTTTCATAATTTTGTATTGGTATGGCAAAAAAAGCGGCAAACAGCAGGGGCGGAAAAAAGAAAGCCGTCCGGAAACGGAAAAAGAGGAGAAAGCCTATAAAGATAAAGGTGACAGCCTACGTAATGTCGGCTGTGGTCATCGTGCTTCTTGCAGTCGCAGCACTGATTGCAAAGCCCTATATCAAGGAAAGGGACAAAGTGGATAAAGGCGCTGCAGTTCCTGCAGGATACTATTGCTACGGCATAGATATATCAAGATATCAGACCGACATCGAATGGGACAGGATCAAGGTCCTTACAGATGCGCACGGACGCACCACCAACTCTGTAAATCTGGCAAAAGACATCAGGAATGTATCTTATGTATTCGTCAAGGCTACAGAGGGTAACTCATTTAAAGACAAGTACTTCAGGAAGCATTGGAGAAATGCCGGAAAAAGCGGGATAAGAAGAGGAGCATACCACTTTTTCAGATCATCCAAAGATGCTGAAATGCAGGCCAGACATTTCATCAGGACAGTCGGCGACCTTTCAGCAGACGACCTCCCGCCAGTACTTGACATTGAGACCATCCATAAGGGTTGCTCATACAAGACATTGAACGACAAGGCTCTGATATGGCTGAAGGCGGTTGAGAAGCATTACGGCAGGAAGCCGATCGTCTATTCATCAGCTTCCTTCATAAACGACATCCTCTGCAAGGAAATCAAGGAGAACTACCCTATCTGGGTTGCACACTACGGAGCAGCCAGCCCACGTTGTGAGAAGTGGCATATATGGCAATTCTCCGACAACGCCGTGGTCTACGGTATAGACGGGTATGTCGATCTGAATGTGACAGACGAAAGGACACTCAAGAAATTATGATAAAAAGAAAGGCTGCCCTAAAGGCAGCCTTCGTATTCTTATGGTCTTCAGATTACTTTGCGATAACGCGAGCCATCTCGAGAACCTTGTTTGAGTAACCCCACTCGTTGTCATACCATGAAACAACCTTAGCGAAGTTAGCGTCGAGGCTGATACCAGCCTTAGCGTCGAAGATAGAAGTGTTAGCGCAACCGCGGAAGTCAGTTGAAACAACTGCATCCTCAGTGTAGCCAAGGATACCCTTGAGCTCGCCCTGTGAAGCCTCCTTCATAGCAGCGCAGATCTCTGCCATTGTAGCCTCCTTCTCGAGAACTACTGTAAGGTCTACAACTGAAACATCAGAAGTAGGAACGCGGAATGCCATACCTGTAAGCTTGCCGTTGAGAACAGGAAGAACCTTACCTACAGCCTTTGCAGCACCTGTTGATGAAGGGATGATGTTCTCGAGGATACCACGACCACCTCTCCAGTCCTTGCGTGAAGGACCGTCAACAGTCTTCTGAGTAGCTGTTGCAGCGTGAACTGTAGTCATGAGACCCTTTACGATACCGAAGTTGTCGTTGAGAACCTTAGCGATAGGAGCAAGACAGTTAGTTGTGCAAGATGCGTTAGAAACGAACTGAGTACCCTTAACATACTTGTCGAAGTTTACGCCGCAAACGAACATAGGAGTGTCGTCCTTTGAAGGAGCTGACATTACTACATACTTAGCACCAGCCTCGAGGTGTGCCTGAGCCTTGTCCTTTGAAAGGAAGAGACCTGTTGATTCAACAACGTATTCAGCACCGATTTCGTCCCACTTCAAGTCTGCAGGGTTGCGCTCTGCTGTTACGCGGATAGCCTTTCCGTTAACGATAAGCTTAGAGTTTTCAACGTCTGCTTCGATTGTTCCTTCGAACTGGCCGTGCATTGTGTCATACTTAAGCATGTATGCAAGGTAGTCAACTGGGCAGAGGTCATTAATACCTACGATTTCGATGTCAGAACGAGTCTGAGCTGCGCGGAATACGAAACGACCGATACGTCCGAATCCGTTAATACCAACTTTTGTTGCCATTTTCTTTTCGTTTTAATTAAAAGGTTTGAAAAATATTTTAAATCTCTCTTTTGTGTTATTCTATTGATATGTTTATCCACAATTACAGCGTTCAGCTGTAGAACACGCAATCATTAAAGCGGCTATAACTAAGAGTGTTATGAAAAAATATACTTTATATTTCATGCGGTTTTACCTTATCTTCTACAAAGTTACGATATTTATTTTTAACTTTGCAATGGAATAAAGAATATATTTTAATTTTAGAAGTAAATTTATGGGAAAATTTATTGAAGATTTTAAGGCTTTTGCCCTTAAGGGTAATGTGGTTGACATGGCTGTCGGTGTTATCATCGGTGGTGCTTTTGGCAAAATCGTTACTTCTGTTGTAAATGATATTATTATGCCACCTATTGGTGTCCTTGTTGGCGGTGTTGATTTTAAGGACCTTAAGGTGGTGCTTAAGGATGCAATTCCAGAACAGTTGGATGAAGCAGGGAATGTTGTTCAAGCTGCTGTTGCAGAAGTTACTCTTAATTATGGTGCATTCATACAGAATGTGGTTGACTTCTTGATTATAGCCCTTGCTATCTTCTTTATGATTAAGGGTATAACAAGACTTACAGAAATGAAGAAGAAAAAGGAGGTTGAAGCGCCTGCCACTCCGCCTGCTCCACCTGCTCCTAGCAAGGAGGAAGTTTTGCTTACAGAAATTCGTGATTTGCTTAAGGGAAAGAAGTAATAGAACTGATTTTTGGACAATATATGCGGATTGACATATATATTGTATCCGCATTATTTATTAGTTTACCACCGCCTTCGTTTTGCAACACGAGGGCGGTGGTTTTGTATGTCGACCGCGGTGCTGTTATGACACGAGCGCGGTCGTGTTTCGTTTCGACCGCGGTGGTGGTTTGTCTTGAGGGCGGTGGAGATTTTAGTGTTCGCAGATTTGGGTTATGAGGTCGTTGCGGCCAATCCTTTTTAATTCGCGTATGATGTTTTTTCGTTCTTCGTTTTTATACCAAAAGAAGAATTGGCGCTGAGCAAGTTTCTCCTTTGGTGATTTGGCTGAGTAAACTTTTTGCAGTGTGTATGGGTGTATGCCTGTGTACCAGGTTTCTGTGCTCACAGTCATCGGTGTTGGTGTGAAATCTTGTATTTGTTCAAGTTTGAAATTCAGTTTTTTTGTTATAGCAGCCAGTTCTGCCATGTGTTCTGTTGTGCAACCAGGGTGACTGCTGATGAAGTATGGTATGATTTGCTGGCGCAAGTTGTGCTTTTCGTTTATTTTCTCAAAGATTTTCTTGAACTCAAAGAATTGTTCGAATGAAGGTTTGCGCATAAGGTTTAGTACTTCGTCGGAGGTATGTTCTGGAGCCACTTTAAGTCGTCCGCTCACGTGTTTTTCAATCAGTTCTTGCGTGTATTGCTTGTTGTTCTTGTTGATTTGCTGGTTTTCGGATTCGTGTAAAAGTAAGTCATAGCGAACACCGCTTCCGATGAAACTTTTTTTGATGCCTTTAATTTTATCCACTTCGCGGTATATCTCTAGCAACTGGCCATGGTCTGTGTTGAGGTTAGGGCATATTTGCGGGTGTATGCATGAGGGACGTTTACATTTATGACAGATGTTAGTGTTTTGTCCTTGCATGGCGTACATGTTTGCGCTTGGTCCTCCCAAATCACTGATATATCCTTTGAAATCGGGCATGTTGACAATGACTTTCACTTCGTTGAGTATGCTTTGTTTACTTCTCGAAGTGATGAATTTGCCTTGATGGGCGGAAATGGTACAGAATGCGCATCCTCCAAAACAGCCGCGATGCAGACATACGGAAAATTTAATCATTTCGTATGCAGGTATAGTTTTGCCTTTATACTTAGGGTGTGGCATTCTTGTGTATGGGAGATCGAATGATTGGTCTAATTCATTTTGTGACATAGGTTGGAAGGGCGGGAATACTACAATGTATTTACCATTGGTTTCCTGTACAATACGTTGAGCATTGTATTTGTTTGATTCTTCCTCGATGTGTCTAAAATTTTCTGCATGACACTTTTTATTGCGCATGCAATCGGCATAAGAGTGAAGAAGTCTGTCGTCGGGTTTGATTTTTCCTGGAATTTCATTTGCCGTATTAAATGCCATAACGGTTTGCTTGATAGGGTTGCGTAGAAGAGTGTTTCTAAACTCGTGCACGTCTAAAATTCCGTCGATATAATTAAGTCTTTCTATCAACGACATGAACGGTTTCTCTCCCATTCCGTATATAAGAAGATCGGCATTGCTGGATAATAGAATAGATGGCAGCAGTTTATCCTGCCAATAATCATAGTGAGCTAATCGGCGGAGAGATGCTTCTATGCCACCTATGACTACAGGCGTGTCAGGGTACAACTCTTTTAAAATTTTAGTGTAGACAATGGTCGGGTATTCTGGACGGAGGTCATGTCTGCCATTGGGAGAATAAGCATCTTCAGAGCGCAATCTTTTATTTGCGGTGTATTTATTAATCATCGAGTCCATTGCTCCTGGTGATATGGCAAAGAACAGTCTTGGACGTCCGAGTTTCTTGAAATCTCTCCAATCGCCGTGCCAATCAGGTTGTGGAATAATAGCAACCTTTAAACCTAAAGACTCAAGCAACCTGCCGATAACGGCCATTCCAAATGAAGGATGGTCTACATAAGCGTCGCCACTGAATATTATGACATCTAGTTGTTCCCATTTGCGGAGTTCAACTTCTTTCTTTGTTGTAGGCAGCCAGTCTGTAAGTTGCATATGTGCGTTGTTTGAGATGTTATTGCTTTTCTGACAGTTCCTTAAGTAGCAGTCCCATGACTTTGTTGCGTTTGTGCTGTTCTGTTATGCTTTCAAAAGGGAATCCGATAGTTATTGATTTTGTGTTATCGTTTATGATGGATGCAATCTCTCCGTTCTTGTATCGGAATAAAGTGCGAGTTCCAGGCTTTGTTGAACGCAAAGAGACAGGGGATGGTACACTATACGACGCGGGGTTAGGAGTGCGGTGTATGTTGAAAGACCATCCTTCGCCGTTATTTATTTCAGTGATGTCTTTATTGTTTATTACGGACATCTTTTCTACTGCAAGACTGCGAAGCTTGAAGTTCTTGTCCTTAAACAAGTTAGCTCCGCTAATCATAAGTTTTCCGCCGTTTTGGACATATTGCTCCAAAAGTCGTGTGGTTGTATTGTTAAATTGCGTTTGCACGCCATATATTACATCGATAATCTCAAATGAATTGAGATTCATGTTTTTGCTAACCAATGCTTCCTCACTGATGGATGTGAACGAAAAATCACTGGAAGACTTAATTGCCAAACCGTGAATGAATGGATAGTCGAATGTATTGCCCATTATTATTCTACCTTCATATTCATTGCTGCTATAACCCAGTCCGTCAGGCGTGACTTTTCCAATCGTGCTGCGGTCAAAGCATAGTTGTTTTCCGCAATAACCAGGGAACGCGCCGAATGGAACTCCTGGATCTGTTTCCAGGTCAAAACCTTGTTTTGTTG
Source organism: Bacteroidaceae bacterium (assembly GCA_045576655.1). Classification (GTDB taxonomy): domain Bacteria; phylum Bacteroidota; class Bacteroidia; order Bacteroidales; family Bacteroidaceae; genus RGIG8745. The sequence goes on along the minus strand of JAZNGW010000038.1, from coordinate 40,155 downwards.
AAGTGTTTATTTCTGCAGGTCCGTCTAAACGGTTAAAAGCATTAACAATAAGAATCTTTTTACTTTCTTTATTAGGGGATATGTATGCACATAATGTCTCAGAAGGAAAACTTTCCCCTCCTTCATTTAAGGCCGATATGCGAAAAGAATAGATTACACCTGGTTGTATGTTTATGCTGCAAAAATTTTTGTCAATGATTCTTCCGTTATCGAACGATGAATTTCCTTTGCGAGTGTACAGCACATAACTTTTTGATATGGCTGTAGGTTCTGTCTTGTCTTCTGTCGGTTCCCAACTAAGTTGTACTGAACTCTTGTCTGTATTTAAACTTATTGCGAAAGAATTGACAGGTAGCGGATGTATGACGTAATCAGTATTGTGCTGTGTTGCCAAGAACTTAGTGATGGTTTTGTAAACAGATCTGCTAAGGTCAAATTTGAAATGCGGATTGTGTCCTAGTCTCAAATCTGCCCAATTTTGATGTGAAAGAAGTTCAAGAATTGCCGATATCCCCATAGGTTCGCGTGCTTCACTATAGTCTCTATTCCATAAAGCACGTACTTTCCAATTGTAGTTCTTGAGGTCTGATGCGAGGTTTTGCAAAAGCATACTTGTTAAATCTCTACCGGCATATCTGCTTGTACCTGTTGGTGTTTGGCCATTATGGGCTTTCGTGTTATATATGGCAAGTGTTCCAACTAATTCATCTTCGGGTTTGAATCCTGCATCCGAATGTATGCCTACTGAGAGTTCAAATGGAATGCCTAACCCTTTTTGTTCAGGATTGTAGATGGAACCGCCAGATAAGTAATTTAAAGACCACGAACGAGAGTTAATGTCGTTTTTATAGTCGTTGTTTTCATATCTGTCGTATGTGACGTCATTTGGCATTCCTGACCATTGCAGATTATACAATGCTCCTTCAGCCCATCGTGGTAGACCGCTTGGTGATGATTCAGCAGATGATACACCTCTGTAAATGTTGCCCATACCTCCGCCAAACCTTACTGCGTCAGCTGTAATGATACCGTCTTCGTCGCTATGGTTACTTAGTGTAACCATACAGTTTTCACTACTACCTTCTTCGAACTCAAAAGTTCCTAAATATACCCATGTACCTCCGCCCATTTGCTGGTTGACAAGAAATTCTGTACATCCTCCACTGTGATGAACTTTGTATTTTGCGTTTGAAACGCTCTGCGGAGTTGTTTGGTATGATACATAAACAGCATATTTGCCTCGTTCTGGTATTTCTGGAATCCAAACTGCTGAAGCAGTATTTCTTTTTGACGTTGTGGTTCTGGTATAGCGTGCAGTTCCATCTTTAAATGGATTTTCCCCTTTGAAATATGTTGCTTTATTTTGTGCAAATCCTTTTTCAGAAGTGGTTTTCCAGCCTGTTTGATTCGTGTTGCTTATTTCCACATAAGAACCGTTAAACTCTGGTTTGTCGTTGTCAATGATTATCTCATGGCTTTGCCAGTCACGTTCGCGAGGTGTGTATATGATAGCACCTGAATTTTGCAACATCGGTATGATGAAAGGAACAACAAACGTTTGTGTGAATAGGTCTTCTGATGTACAAAAAAGTCTGGGTCTTTGCCATTCCCAACGGTCTGTTTTTTCTGTGTAGTAGATTCCGTGGCTTTGCCAGATTGCCAAATGTCGTCCGGTCAATCCTTTTGTTACAGAATATGGCCTGCTTGGATTACTAATCCAAGGTGTCCCTTTGAAGTCTGTATTTTCAAGTCTTTTTCTGTCAATGTCGATATGCTGCCTGATGGAGTTAGGAACTAGCTCTTCAATGAGGTGGTTGTCTGCATAGATTTTCAATTTGTACGACTTGTATGTTTGTGGCAATGTGTCGCGTAACGCTTCATACACACTTTCTGCGATGCTGTCAGTGTAATATTGTTCCTGCAATCCTTTAGTTACATATATTGACATGCTTTTTTCTTCGGAGTCAATATAGAGTTTCTCTAATTTTGATGGCGCAACATTTGCATGCTCTGGTTTGTAATTCTCCACGAAATCCTTGACTATGCTTTTTAATTGTTGTCCAGATACATTAGAAAGCATTGTTACAAGCAGGATGAATAAGAAAAAATATCGAGTAATAGTTTGTTTGTTATTCATAATATTTAAACTGATACGTTATCATATTTCGACGAAACCAATTAATCGGTCATGTCTGTCGCCGAATCCACGGTGGTAAACGTATATGCTATAATTGTTTTCTGTTTGATGAAAATCGCCTTCAATAGGGTGGGTATATCCTTGTTTTTCACCATTAGGCACAAACAAATATTGGTAATTGTATGAACCTTGTTTGAGCAAAAGGGAAATTTCGTAGGCATGGTTCATGCTATTGTAAATCATTTGATTGTTTTTGGTGAAAACATTGTTTGAAAGGTCGCCATTGATGAATACATTCCCGCCAGCTAATTGTGGCATTTCCAATTTAAAGTGCGTGTAGATGTATTCACTTTCAGTCTCGTTGTCGATGTCTTTTGAGTTTCTTACAAAATATTTTCCATCCTGGTCTTTGTCATAAAGATAGTTTATGCGTTGCTCGTCTGTATAGAGAGTTGCATGATAATATGGTTCATGGTACTCAATCTTATCAACATTCATCCCAGGAACATATTCGTCAACAATCTCAAATCTGCGATATTCATTTCCTGCATTGAATATGAGGTTTTTGTTATGAGTGTAAATAAGTCTGTTGTTCTGTATGTAAGTTGGCTTAATGTTTGTGACGTAATTATCCCAACGTCTGTTTTGACAGACAATCACTTTGATGTCATTATGTGGATTACGAATATTGTAGTGCTGATGATTAATTGTGAGATTTATTTGCTGATGACTGTCGTATGTGTCAATGTCAGTATTTCCGTTGATTTCTGCAGATATTATAATGCGAGGTTCAACAATGCTGAAAAAACATTGTGCTATTGGAGATTCTTCGTCTTCTTCAAATATTTGAACACAGTAGTTTCCGGCTATGAGCAGTTTGACATTTTCATTTGGTATTGACAATGAATATCTGTTGTATTCCACTTTAGTAGCCATAGACTGTGTATAATCTTCGATGATATTTGTGTTAAAACCGTCCATATATTCTGATTCCAATATGTCGGAAAATGTCCAATCTGCATTACAATGTCTGACAACATAGTTGTATCTGACGTATTCATGCTTTAAGTCATCAAAAGAGATTTCCACGTATTCATTTTTATCAAAAGTGATTACAGGCGGTAAATCCCATTCGCCGTTTTTCATTACTCTAAGGGATTTTATATGGTCTGCGAATGACTCGTTTTGTTGTGCCATAACTTTAGGTTGGACACACATTATAAGCAGTATGATTAATATCGTGCGCATATTAATTTTCTTGAATCATTTTAGAAATAGCGGGGGAGTACCATACTCCAGTTTTTATACTATCGATGGAATATATGAAAAATGCGTTGATGTCAGGGTTGTTATTTAGTACTTGTATAGCGCTGTCAAGGCCTAAGACCATAAATGCTGTGGCATATGCGTCTGCTGTTGCGCAATCTGATGCGATGACAGTAGAAGAGAGTATGTTATGCTGTACAGGATAACCTGTACGAGGGTCTATGGTGTGTGCATATTTTTTGTTATCCTTTATGTAGAAATTTCGGTAGTTTCCAGAAGTTGCGAGTGAAATGTCTGTCAATTCAAGCACTTGTTCTATTTCCGTTTGTTTGCCGCTAATATCGTCTTGCGGATTTGTGATTCCGATTCGCCACCTAATGCCGTTAGGATTACACCCTCTGCATCGTATTTCTCCACCGATTTCAACCATGTAGTCGTTTATTCCACTTTTTTCCAGATATTTTCCAACTGCATCTACTCCGTAACCTTTTGCTATGGCACTACAGTCTAGTTTTATTTGTGGTGATTGTTTTATGATTTTATTATTCTCAAGTTGAACCTTTTCAAATCCAATGAGGTTTCTTATGCTGTCAATGTTTGTTGACGAGATATCTTCTGAATTTTCAAATCCAAATCCCCATAAATTGACAAGTGGAGCTACTGTGATGTCGAAAGCACCATTTGTTTTTTCTGATATGTCTTTTGATAGATTGAAGACTTCAGTCATTCTTTCATCAGCAACATCGGTTTCATTGTTGTTGATGGCAGTGATGTTGGATTTTTTGTTAAATGGTGACAATGAATTGTCTACGTCTGTAAGAACTTTGTCGATTTCAGCATGAAGGTCTATATCGGATTTGTATGTGATGTTGTATATTGTGCCAAATATGTTCCCGTGACACTTTTTTATGCTGTTTTCATTCCATGAACCAGCATTTTTGTTTGTTGTCTGCAAGTTGTTCTCGTAGGCAACGTAAATAGTTCCGCATACCAATATTATTAGAAAAACTATATGCTGTATTTTTATTTTGCGCTTATTAATGTTCTGGTTATCTTGTGTATTGAGTTTCATAGTTGAATGATTTCTGATTTTTATAGTAGATGTTCTATAAGTATTTTAAATCCGATAATTATGAGCACGATGCCGCCGTATTTTTCGATAGACATTTTAGCCTTTCCTCCAATAATGCTTCCAAGGGAATATCCTGCAAATGAAAAGATTAGTGATGTTAATCCAATGATAGATATGGGGATTATAATGCTTTCAAAAGTCTTATATCCAACGCAAGTGAAAGTTACTCCTATGGCTAAAGCGTCAATGCTTGTTGCTATTGATAATGATAAAATGAGTAGAAAGTTTTTGCTATTTATAGAGCTGTTTCTATCTGTTCCTGAATCTTTTATCATTTTCCATCCGATGTATGATAGTAATGCAAATGCAATCCAATGGTCTATTGTCTGGATGAAATCGCCAATGAGCACAGTTGTCTGCCATCCTATTACTGGCATAAGTGCTTGAAAGAAACCAAATGAAAAAGACATAGCTAACGCGAATTTCTTGTCTGATGATTTATGCGTGATTCCTGTGGCCATACTTACAGTAAGGCAGTCGACCGCTAATGCTATTCCTATGAAAATGGTTTCTATTATTGAGAACATTCTGCGTTTTAGTTTTGGATAAGCAGTTATTGGATGCTTTTCTGTTTTTTCATTCCCCAATTCACGTCAAAAATCAGACTGTATGTTCCTCCCCATGACGTGCCAGAAGATGTACTGCCATACCCTGGAATATAATATGGTTTTGAACTTTTATTTCCAGAAGTAGAGAGTTCCTTTTTCAATCTCAATGACCATCCCATGTGCAGGTTGCGCCAAATTTTGACTTGTACTCCCATTACGATTTCTCCCCAATGTGATGTTGCTTCTACATCTTTAATGTTCAGGCTGTATTCGCCGTTCCAGATGGGGTCTGAAACTTCTGGTCCCTCATAATCGTATTGATATTTGGAAAAACCATATCTGAGTCCGACAAATAGCCTGTTTTCCTGAAACTTATTTTTAAGGAAGTTTATGTCGAAACCAATTCTTCCGTATGGGGCTGTTGTGGTGTACTTTATGTCAGTGTTACTGTCAAGCGTTTTGCATGAGCTTAATCCTAATTCGACAATAGGGAAATAAGTGTTTTTTAAGTTAAGTCTTATCGCACCTTCTATATTCCCCTTGTCAGACAAGAGATATTGGATTGGACCGAATAAGTCAGCAGATACGGTAAAACCTTGAAAGAATGTGAGTTTGGGCTGTTCTGTGACTTCTGCAATGTATTTGCGAGGTCCTTCGTTGTATGTTGAGTCTGGTATTTGTGAGTACATTTTATGCGCAATGAAAATGCACATAAATGCTAGAATTATGTTCCTTCTAAGTTTCATGTGGATAGTATTCTAATTTATTCGGAACTTCCGTTAAAATACACTTTTATATTTTCCTTACCCTCAAAATCAACCTTGTAATTTATAATTTCAATTCTGTCGATGCCCGATTCTGTTGACGTTACAGATTTTAGTGTATGGAACATGTATGAACCGCATTCAGGAAGTTCTACATACGGATATGGATTATGTTCAATAATGATGGTATCTGGATATAGGATGCTTCCATATTGAAATAGTAGCGTGTCTGATGTGTTTGTGAAACTCATCGGTACGCTCACTTTGTCTCTATTGTTGCTTTTGTTTACAAGTATAGTGTCTTTTCTTACTTCCGATATGGTTTCTGTATATCCGTTTTCAATGTAAGAATCCAGAGGTTCATCACTAACGACGGTGCTTTCTCCTAACTTTCGGTATGTATATTGCTGTTTGTATCCAGGTTGAAGTGTTTTTATTGTGAGATAGTCTGCGTATTTCACTGAATGCCCCTCGCTGTCGTAAAAATGGTAATTGCAGGTTACAACATTGCTTAACGGACAATTGTTGCTGCTACATGATACTGTGAGCAGTAGTGTAGTAAGCAAAGAAAATACAATCTGTTTGATAGACATCTTATAATGCGGTTTAGAAACTTGTTTCGACATGATACTTGTTCCTTTCTTGTGAATTTCTGCTAATGAGTTCGCCGAGGAAACCTGTCAGGAATAATTGCGTGCCAAGAATCATCATTGTGAGGGCAATATAAAAATAAGGTGAGTCAGTCACTAATCCAGGGTTGTTGCCGCTCCACATGGATACTAACTTATATGCGCCTACCCAAAATGCGGAGAAGAAACCTATGATAAACATTATTGTGCCTCCGAGACCGAATACGTGCATAGGTTGAACTCCGTATTTGGACAGGAACCAAAGTGACATCAGATCAAGATACCCATTTACGAATCGGTCGAGTCCGAACTTGGTCTTTCCGTACTTGCGTGCTTGATGTTGCACTACTTTTTCGCCTATTTTGTTAAATCCTGCATTTTTTGCCAAATATGGGATATAGCGGTGCATTTCTCCATATACTTCAATGCTCTTTATGACTTCCTTGCGGTATGCTTTTAGTCCGCAGTTGAAGTCATGCAGATTTTTAATTCCTGAAACTCTGCGAGCTGTGGCATTGAATAGTTTTGTAGGGATTGTCTTTGACAACGGGTCGTATCGTTTCTGCTTATATCCGCTGACGAGGTCATATCCTTCTTCTTTTATCATTCGGTATAATTCAGGTATTTCGTCAGGGGAATCTTGCAAGTCTGCATCCATTGTTATTACGACATCTCCTTGCGCTTTTTCAAATCCGCAATATAGGGCAGGGGATTTGCCGTGGTTTCTTCTGAATTTGATTCCATGCACATTGTCAGGATTTTCAGAATGGAGCTTTTTGATTACCTCCCATGATGAATCGGTTGAACCGTCATTGACAAAGATTATTTCGTAAGTGAAACCATTAGTGTCCATTACTTTCTTTATCCAAGAATGGAGTTCAGGTAAAGATTCGTCCTCGTTGTATAATGGTATTACAACTGATATGTCCATATTGTTATTCTTTTGTATGTTTTTATTTAATGTATGTTTTCATTTTTTCATTATAGCAGCAACGATGAATATGAAAAAAATGCTGACAGTAATGTTTATCTGGGCAAGACTAAGTGCTATGTCGAATGGGGAGATGGTAGACAGCATATTGATGTTTTCTTGCATTGCGTCTTTCATGTCTCCCATATTCATGTTCTTGAGTGCGATGCCTATTTCTTCATTATTAAGATATGTGTCAAGTGAATTTATCACAGCACCGTTATCCATGAAGGCGAAATAAATGTATTCGCCTATCCCTGTGAGCAGTATTGCATAACTGAACATGAGTACGCAGAAATGTACAGCCTGTCCATATGATATTTTTTGTTCAGGTTGGGTATGTTTTATTTTATAACGGTATGCAAGAATGAATGGGACAAATGTGATGGCAAACAGCCCTCCATAGCATAACATCATGGCAATAGGATTGAACGTTCTGAGTCCTATGATGTAGGCCGCAAATACGCCAATCCATGATGCTCCCAAGAGTGTGCCGTATTCGAGAGCGAATGATTTTCGCTTATTGTATTCTTCTATGCTTTGTTCGTTCATTATGTTGGGTAGTTACAATTATTGTTTTGCCTGTCTTGTAGGATAGTTTGTTATCCTGTCTTTGTTTTTGCTTACAAAATCTTTCCAGGATGAAACCTTATTGTTTGATTGCGCTTGGGGGATGCGTATCTGCAGGTAATGGCAGTATGCCACTCCTAAGGCGTCTGTAGCGTCCATCTGTACGTGCATATCCTCTGCTGGAATTTTGAGCAATCTCATCAACATGCCTGCGACTTGTTCTTTTGATGCTGCTCCGTTGCCGGTTATTGCAACTTTGATTTTTCTTGGTTCGTATTCCGAGATTGGAATGTCGCGCTCTATCGCTGCAGCTATGGCAACCCCTTGTGCGCGTCCAAGTTTTAGCATTGATTGCACGTTCTTGCCGAAAAAGGGGGCTTCTATAGCCACTTCGTCGGGGTGGTACGAATCTATTATTGATGTTATTCGCTCAAATATTTTTCCTAACCGAAGATAGTGACTTGGGTATTTCGAGAGTTCTATTACTCCCATTGCAATCATTTGGGCCTTGTTGTCTATTATGTGCAACAATCCATATCCCATGAGGTTTGTACCAGGGTCTATTCCCAAAATGATTTTTTCCATACGCCTTCTTTCTCCTACTGTGTGTTTAGATGACTTCCATCATGGTTGGGAAACTAGCGACTCTTTCTTCGAAGATTTTTCTTATTTCTTCGTTAAGTTTGTTTCCGCTTGTTGTATACCATCGGTGTAATGCTGCAGTAGATTCACATTCAAATTGTAATGCGAAACATTCCGTTTCGTTATCTCTATGACTTAAAATCCTGCACAGGCGTGGGTTGTGCAATGACTTGTCTGCCTCAATAGCGGCGATGTAGACATCATGCAAAAACACGACGAAAACTTGTGAATCGTTGAAATCTACCTGAAATGTGATATTGTAAACAATCATTTAATTGAATCTTTTGCTACGGGAACGGCGCTCATATATCCTTGTATGAATACGCGTGACAAGTCATCCTTGCAGTTCGTGAATATCTGAATGTGCTTTTTGAATTTGCCAGGCATTTTGCCTTCACCGTTGTAGGTTACAGTTATTTCGCCAGTTCCTCCTGGGGATATGAAATCTTTCGGGTATTCAGCTACGGTACACCCGCATGACGTATGCACATAGTTAATCACAAGTTTAGCCTTGCCAACATTTGTGAACTTGAATACAGCCTTTTGTTCTGGTTCGTCTTGCGAGAATGTTCCAACGTCGATTGTAGTCTTTTCAAACTTGATTTCTGGGTACTTTTTTGCCTCTGCGCATAAGCAGATGAGCATTGAAATGATGGTAAAGGTTATAAGTTTCTTCATATGCCAATGTATTAGCCAACAACTTTTCTTCTGAAATCAACCATTTTAATAGCAGTGACAGCGCATTCGTCTCCTTTGTTTCCATGCTTGCCTCCGCATCTGTCGAGCGCCTGCTCCATATTGTTTGTAGTGATTAGTCCGTATATGACTGGCACGTCCTGCTCGGCATTAAGCCTTGCCAATCCTGCAGTTGTGCCTTCGCAGATGTAGTCAAAATGTGGAGTGTCGCCTCTTATCACGCATCCAATGGCGATAACGGCGTCATAGTCGTCCATTGTTAACTGGGATGCTCCATAAATCAATTCGAAACTTCCAGGAACATGGAACACATCGATGTCCTCTTCGTTTGCTCCGTTAGCCTTAAGAGTTTTTATTGCGCCTTCCATTAGTGGTGTTGTGATATTGTCGTTCCATTCACTTACTACTATGCCGAACTTCATGCCCTTGGCATTTGGAACTTTAGTCGCATCGTATGCGGATAGATTCTGATTTTTTGTAGCCATATGTGTTTGAGGATTACTTTATCTTACAAAGATATTAAAATAATTTCTCTTTGTTCTACATTGACCGTCTTTTTGTTCCGTTAATGCATGGATTTTTCCACGAAAAATTGTCTTTATGTTTGTGTTATATAGTCGATGTTGTAAAGAAGGATAGCGCGGTATAGTCTTATCTCGACCGCGGTGGCGTTATGCCGCTACCGCGGTGGTGTTTCGTTTCGACCGCACTCGTGATGCGTCTCCACTGCGCTCGTGACGCAACGCGACCGCGGTCGTGTAGTAGACTTTGGGTCGGTATGAAAAAATAAAGGCTACTTACTTTGTGGGTAAATAGCCTTTAATACTAAATCGTTATGTGCTTGGTTATTTTGCAACTTTCTCAAGACGCTTCATCATGATGAACATGAAGATTGCAGAGATTACGCAGAGTGCTATGAATATGCCCCAAACTCCAACAAGTGGTATGTCATTCCAGAAAGTGGAACCAACCTTTGTAAGGTAGTTTCCGATTGCTGTAGATGCGAACCATCCACCCATCATCAATCCTTTGAGTTTTGGAGGAGCAACTTTTGAAACGAATGAGATACCCATTGGAGAAAGGAAGAGTTCTGCGAAAGTGAGTACGAGGTAAGTGTTAATGAGCCAACTTGGTGAAACTAATACCGCTGCATCTCCTGCAACTTTCTGCTCGTTTGGAGTGAGCAGGCCGATAGAGCCTAATGCGATTACGACAAATCCGAGGGCTGCAATAACCATGCCGTATGCAATCTTACGAGGTGCTGATGGTTCTTTGCCTTTTGATGCAAGATAACCAAAAACAGCCATGCTGACAGGAGTCAGTGCAACCACATAGAATGGGTTGAATGATTGGAAGTATTTCTCGTCAACAGGGACTGTGCCGTTAACAGTTTCGATGTACTGCCATACCAAGAATGCAACGGCTGCTAACACAACGCCCACAGAGATTACTTTTCCTTTGGTGGTATTGCTCTGGAAAATAGAGAATGCACCATAAACGAGTACTATGATAGCGACAAGGTTCCATACACTGAACAAAATGTTCATAGTTCCAGTAGAAGTCTTTTCTGTAAATTCGTTTGCAAAGTAAGTCAAAGTCAAACCATTTTGGTGGAATGCCATCCAGAAGAAGATAACTACGGCAAACACCAAGCAAAGTGCAACGACGCGTGCTTTAGTTTCTGCAGGCGTTAACTCTTCTGTAGGTACTTCGGCTGTTTTAGTTTCGTTTTTCTTCGCATTACCACCCTCTACATGCTTGAATGTTGAACGGAATGCAAAATAAATCAAGATAGATATAATGAGCGATACGCATGCAACGCCGAATGCAAGGTGATATGATTCAGCCTTAGTCCAACCGAGAGTGTTCTGACCATAGTTCATAATTTCTATTGCTGCTGTAGGCGCAAACAAGGCTCCGATATTGATGGCCATATAGAACAATGAGAATGCAGCATCACGCTTTTCTGCATATTTAGGATTATCATATAGGTTTCCTACCATAACCTGCAGGTTACCCTTAAATAAACCAGTTCCTAAAGATATTAGTCCTAATGCGCCCACAACTGACCAAAGTGCTGTGTTGTCGTTACCAAGTGGTGCAGAAAGAAGAAGATAACCTAGGAACATCACGAATATACCAGCTGTAACCATCTTGCCATATCCGAACTTGTCGGCCAAAATACCACCCACAAGTGGCAAGAAGTAAACAAATGCAAGGAATGTACTGTAATATTCTCCTGCATCATCACCGTTCATCCCGAAATTGTCTTGCATAAATAAGACAAAGGCTGCCAACATTGTGTAGTAACCGAAACGTTCTCCGGTGTTGGCAAGTGCTAAGGCGAATAAGCCTTTGGGTTGTCCTTGAAACATAATTTTAAGTTTTTTATTAGTGAATATTGGTTTGGTCTAAAATGAAATAAGTTGGTTCGGATTTAACATCTTGAGGCCTTTTCCAAACCATAGCCTTTGATTTTATCTTCCCTTTTTAATGCAAAGGCTAATAATAATGCGATAATTCCAAATAAGGCAAAAATACACATTGGTAAAGTGTAGTCATATTGTGTTAGTTCTTTGCCGTCAACAATTCTTGTACCTGCAATGCAATATTTGTCCAAAACCCAACCAATAAGCAATGGCACGAAACCTAATCCGATATTTTGCACCCAGAATATTAATGCATAGGCAGAACCAAGTAGTTTTTCAGGGATTACTTTTGGAACGCTAGGCCACATTGCAGAAGGAACAAGAGAGAAGGAAATTCCTAATAATATTGCAATAAATGCTGCAAACCACCAATAGTTGAGTAATGGTAGAGCAAATAAAACATGTACAAGAATAAGCATTGCAGAACCTATAATCATAATAGTTGCCCCTTTGCCTTTTTTGTCATATATGCCACCAAATAGAGGAGTCATAATCAAGTTTCCCATAGGTATAAGCGCAGGAATCCATCCAGCCCAAGCATTGTCCATTCCATACTTGTTTTCCATTAGCGATGTTGCATATTTCATAAAAGGAAAGACTGCTGAATAGAAAAGCAAACAAAGAAGTGCGATTAACCAGAAACCGCGATTTGTAATTATTAATTTTAGGTCTGAAACTCGAAATGTATCTTCTCCATCTTGTTCTTCATGAACTTGCCTGTCCAGTTTTTTGTCCATGATACAAAAGATAATATATGCAAAGAATCCAATTACTATGAGGATTAAAGCAAATAGTAATGGCGCTGACATACTGAAATTTGTAACAATAAGTGGGCAGACAATCAATGCAAGTGCTTGGCCTAAACGTGCAACGGCAACCTGAATACCCATAGCCAGTGCTATTTCTTTTCCTTTGAACCATTTTGCAATAGCCTTGGAAACTGTAATACCGCAGTTTTCTGTACCTACAGCGAATATTGCATAACCCAAACTTGCAATAAAGACCTGTATACGTATTCCGAATATATATCCAGTTTCAGGTGTCGATGAGATGAACTCAACAGCATAGTATTTAATGAAGGCTCCTATAACCATCAATAGGCATGAGGTGAGTCCTGTAATTCTTACTCCAAACTTATCAAGGATTATGCCCCCAAAGATGAGCATGAAAAGAAAAACATTGAACCAGCAATACGCCCAATTGAAAATTCCGAAGTCAGAACTTGACCAATTCATTTCTTCTTCTAGCATTGTCATTAATGGTGACATTGCATCTGTCAAGAAGTATCCCCACATCATAGTGAAAGATATAATAATTAGTGCTGACCAACGCGCTACTTTGGAGTCACGAAGTGTTTGTCTTAAAGTTTCTGTCATGTTTAGTATATACTTAATGGATTAATATTCTGCTGTTTATTTCAACCAACGGTCAAGCCAGCTGAAGAATGTACGTTGCCATAAGATTCCGTTCTGAGGTTTCAGTACCCAGTGGTTTTCGTCTGGGAATACGAGGAACTCGGCAGGAATGCCACGATACAGAGCCGCGTTGTATGCTGCCATTGCCTGTGAAGTGACGATGCGGTAGTCCTTTTCGCCTTGTATGCAAAGGATTGGTGCATCCCATTTGTTGACAAACTTATGTGGCGAATTGTCATAAGTGCGCTTGATTACAGGGTCTTCCTGATGCCATGGTGCTCCGCCAAGGTCCCAGTTTGCAAACCACATCTCCTCTGTTTCAAGATACTGCTGCTCAAGGTTGAAGATTCCGTCGTGGGCAATGAAGCACTTGAAGCGCTTGTCGTGGTTGCCGGCAAGCCAATAGACACTGAATCCGCCAAAACTTGCTCCGACACATCCAAGACGGTCTTTGTCGATTGAAGGGTAGTGCTTTACGGCTGCATCTATAGCACTCTTGTAGTCATCCATACAGTGTCCGCCGTAGTTTGTGCTGATTTCCTCAAGCCATTCCATGCCAAAACCTGGCAGGCCGCGACGGTTTGGTGCAACAACAATGTAGCCTTGTGATGCCATGACCATGAAGTTCCAACGATAACTCCAGAACTGACTTACCGGACTTTGCGGACCTCCTTCGCAGAAGAGGAGGGTAGGGTACTTCTTGTTCGGGTCATAGTTTGGAGGGAATGCAATCCAACTGAGCATTTTCTTTCCGTCAACAGTGGTTGTGATGAATGCTTCCACTGTTCCCCAATCAATATTGTCACGGAAGTACTGATTTTCCTTTGTAAGCTGAGTGACATTCTTTGTTACATCATCATTCTTGATGCTGAGTTCTTCAAAATCCCATGAGGTAGCACCCCCGAAATGAGAAAACTTCTTAGGTGCCTTCGCTTTGTAGATATTAATCTTTTTGCCCTCAGGAGTGAGGTTAGGATTAACCAGGTAGAGTTCTTTTGCTTCGCACATGGACTGACGTCCGCAAAGGAGGTTCTTACCGCAGAGCGAAACCGATGTGTAGTCGTATTGTCCGTCTGTAATTTTCTTAATCTCACCGTTAAGGTTGGTTGCATAGACGTGGGTGCATCCGAGCCATGTACCTACAAAAAAGAGGTTCTTAGAATTTTCTGCCCAGCAGAATGCATCTACTCCGCTTTGGAACAGTTCTGTGACGTATGTCTTTGTTCCTGTTGCGATTTCGTATACACAGAGTCGGTTGCGGTCGCTTTCGTATCCGTCGCGCTCCATGCTCTGCCATGCAATGAATTTGCCGTCAGGCGAGAACTGTGGGTTTGTGTCATATCCAAGGTTGTAGTCTTTGCCTTCCTTTATCGGTGCATTCACTGCCTGGTTTTGGAGTGAACGTGTATAATCAACCTTTGGTGCAACATATCCAACAGGTTTGCAGAGGTTTGCTGTCTTGCCGCTCTCGATGTCGTAGAGGAAAATGTCGGAGTCGGTGCTCACGGCATATTCCAAACCTGTTTTCTTGCGGCATGTGTATGCTATTTGCTTGGAGTCGGGGCTCCATGCGAGTTGTTCTATTCCTCCGAATGGTTTCATTGGACATTCGTATGGTTCATTGCCGAGTATAGGTGTTGCCTCTCTTGAGATTTCTGTTCCGTTGAATTTGTAGATGAATGGTTGTGGAACAGATTCAACCCATTCGTCCCAATGGCGATACATAGCATCATTTAGAACTCGGCCTGTAGTCTTTGTGAGATCGGGATGAATGTCTGATGCACGCTTGCCAGACTTGACTGTGTGGATAATAAGTACTTTGCTTTCGTCGGGAGAGAACATGAAGTCGTCAACGTCCTTTCCCAATTTAGATATCTGTTTGCGGTCTGTTCCGTCTGGATTCATGGTCCAAACCTGCATTGTGCCGTTGTCGTCGGCAGCAAGATACGCAATGAGTTTGCCGTTGGCGATGAATTTGGGTGCAAGTTCGCTTCCTTTTGATGTTGTGAGGAGCTTTTCCTCTGTTCCATCAGTGTTGATGGTGTAAATTACAGAGTGGCTTTTGTTCTGCTCAACGCTGTAGTAACTTACATTGTAGACTATGCTCTTAGCGTCTGGAGCGACTTCGTATCCACCAATTCGGCCCATAGTCCAAAGTGTTTCGGGAGTGAATGTGCGTTCTTTTATTGCGGGTTTTTGCCTGCCGATGAATGCAGGGGCATCTTGCGCCTGCGATGGTGTTGCGATAGTTAGGCACGTTGCCATCATTGTTGTTAATAGTCCTTTGTTCATATAAACCAATTTAGGGCGAAGATTTCTCCTCGCCCTTATGTCTGTTGTTATTTATTATATCTTTTGTTCTCTTCTTTGTTATAATTCCTTGCAGCTTCTTGCTGGCGCAAAATTTCCTGTTGCCTTTCCTGAAGGGCTTGTAGCTTTTCCATCATGCTGGACGTCTTCTTCGGATTGGCTTTTTTGCGTGCGTATCTTTCTTCAAGTTTCTGTAGCAGTTTCTTGTCGTCTGTAGTTTTCTTCAAATACCACATCATGAGTATTCCGATGAGTCCTGAAAGGAAGTAGTAGTAGTTGAGTCCTGCAGAATAACCGTTGAAAGAGAAGAAGAATATTACTGGCATTAGATATGAGAACCACTTCATCATACCCATTGCTTGTTGCTGCTCTGGCATCATTGTGTCCTTCTGCTGGCGCATTGAAATCCATGTGTTACCGAATGTGGAAACGCACCATAGTACGCAGAAGAGGCTGATGTGGTCGCCTATAAGCCAGATATCTGTTCCCCAGTTGATAATGTCGTCATAAGTAGACAAGTCGTCTGCCCATAGGAACGACTGTCCTCTGAGTTCGATTGCGTTAGGGATAAAGTTGAAGAGTGCAATCCATACAGGCATCTGTATGAGCATTGGGAGGCAGCCGCCCATAGGTGAAACTCCATACTGACTGTAAAGCTGCATCATTTCTTGCTGCTTCATCATTGCATCTTCTGGCTTAGGGTATTTTTTGCTGATTTCATCAACCTTCGGACGCAATACTCTCATGTTTGCTGATGAGATGTATGATTTGCGCTGGAGAGGATAGACGATAAGTTTCACTAAGATTGTGAGAAGCAATAATACGATTCCCATATTGATACCCCATCCTGTAAGGAAATCAAAGAGGTAGACTGTGAAGAAACGGTTTATCCACCTTACGATAGGCCATCCGAGATATACCATGCTCTGGAGGTCTAGGTCGTCGTTTGATGCCAGAATCTTTTCATTTTCTTTAAGAGTCGAAAATTTGTTTGGACCGATGTACCATGCGAAATCTGTTGTTGTGACACCTGTTGGGTCGAACTTCGCTTTCATCTCGGCATTGTATGTCTTCAAATATCCTGAGCCCTCTTTGTCTTGTTTGCTTGAGAGCTTGCTTACAATGAATGCGTCGTCGGCAATGAATATTTGGCTGAAGAACTGTGACTTAAATGCAATCCATTTGAGTTTTTCTTCATCTTCATCAAATTCGTCCATAACCTCGTCTGCTCCCATAGAACTCAGTACGTCTGTGTCGCCGTCAGTTGTGCGGAAACTGATAGATGAGTGACTGTTTTCGAATGAGAAACCTTTTTCTTGTTGCGGTACGCGCTCGTTCCAAACGATTTCCATTTCTTTGGTGCTGACAGAGAAGAAACCGTCTAGTCCTTCTGCTTGGACGCTCATTTTCAGGAGGTAAGAACCTGGTGTAAGTGAATATGTTATGTAGATATTTCCGCTGGCTATTGGGAGACGCATGCGCAGACATGAGTCGTTGCTTTGTGTCTCGACTTTCTGGAAATAGAGTTCTGATGTCTTGATGTTATGCTCTTTACCGTTAAGCATAATGTTCATCTCAGCATCGCCCTGCTCGAAAAGTACGATGTTGTCTCCCTTCTTGATGCCTTCGCGTCCTTTGATGTCGTTGCTCTTGTAAGTGGAGTCTTTAAGTTCTGCGCGTACAATTTGCGCGCCTTTGTTTGATATGCTGAGTTTGAGGAATTCGTTCTCAATAGTGCTGACGCCATCATTTGTTTGGCGTGCTTCGAAAAGGGCGTTTGTGCTGTCGGAGAGTTCTTTCTGTAATTTCTCTTCAAGCTTTTGCGTTTCAATATTTTCAGCGATTAATCTGAGACTGTCTTCCTTAGCCTTTATAACCTGATTTTTTGCGTATTCAATTTGATTCTCTTTTCTATTCTTCTGGTCGTACCATTGGAAACCTGCTAATATTAAGAAAATAAGCACGAAACCGATAATAGTATTTTTGTCGAGTCTCATTTTTTTGTTTTACTGTTTAGATATTATATTACAATGTGTGTTAATTCTGTGCGATTTTTGCGCAATCAAGTTGCAAATTTAGTCATTTTATTCCTTATGCGCAAATAGAAGGGGCGTATGTTGCTGTTTATAAAATAGATGTTGTGTGTAAGACGAGGGCGGTCGTGTTGCGTCGCCACTGCGGTGGCGTTCAATCTTGAGGGCGGTCGTGTTACGTTACCACTGCGGTCGTGTTGGACAGCGAAGGCGGTGGAGGTTTAAGGAGAAGTGGGTTGTAGCGATTTGTGATTACCGACAGGTCATTTTAAAGATAAAGTCCTCTCCGACAGGAAGGAAGAGGTCGTGTCCTGCATTGTTAAGATGTGCCGTGTCGTTTGCGCCTTGGAAGTATTTTTTTCTGAATCCAGAATCGCGAACTTTTATGATGCTCTTTTTGCTGTAATTGTTGAGTACGGGGATGTTGTGTTTGCGGCATATTTTCTTGATAGTCTTGACGACAGGGGAGAATCCGGCCCTGTCAATATGCCAAGGTGTGACGTAACCAATTTTTGCATTGGGATGATTGTGCTTTATCGAATGAAGAAGAATGTTCAAGCTGTCGGCGAACATTGATAAAGAGTCTTTGGAGTTGCCAATCTTGGAGGCGTCGTTGTGTCCGGCAATGATGAGGATGAAGTCGGCGTCTTTTGCCATATCCTTGTGGCGTACCATCAGCGACGGGCCAAATCCATCTTTTGTCCTGTCGAACGCCACGCATCCGCCATTGCGGCCGTAGTTGTTATAGACCATGCCGTATTTCTGCGCTAATTTGCTGTGCCAAGACTCTGAGCGCGGACGTTTGTGGTTTGCTACATAACTGTCGCCAATCACGTTGATTGTTTTACCTTTCAAAATTTCAGCGATATCAGAATTGTTAGTCTGTTGTGAGTAGATTGCAGAAACTGTGAATAATGTTATTATAGTGAGAAAGAGTGCCTTTTTTTTCATGATATGGTATGTTTTAACACTATTGTGATATGATTAAATGTGCTCAAATTTACTAAAAAATATGTTACGCGCTTTTGTGTGGCGAATAAAATTGTAATTTTGCATACAAATATAAAACGGACGTATTAATCTTATGACAAAAGAGGAACTAAGGATAGTTTATATGGGAACTCCCGACTTTGCCGTGGAGAGTTTGAAAGCCCTTGTTGAAGGTGGTTATAATGTTGTGGGGGTAGTTACTATGCCCGACAAACCTATAGGCCGTCATGGCAGTGTGCTTCAGGCGAGTCCCGTAAAACAATATGCAATGGAGAAGGGACTGAAAGTTTTGCAGCCAGTAAAGTTGAAAGATGAAATTTTTGTCGATGAACTACGTTCGCTTAATGCCGATTTGCAGATTGTAGTGGCATTTCGAATGTTGCCTGAAGTGGTGTGGAATATGCCACGCTTGGGGACTTTTAACTTGCATGCATCACTTCTGCCACAGTATCGTGGTGCTGCACCTATAAACTGGGCGGTAATTAACGGTGACACGGAGACAGGAATAACAACATTCTTCCTTCAGCACGAAATAGACACTGGTAGGGTAATACAGCAGGTGAAGGTTCCAATTTCGGATACAGACAATGTGGGCGATGTGCATGACCGCTTGATGATGCTTGGCGGACAACTTGTTGTTGAGACTGTTGACAATATTATAAATGGAACGGTTACATCTGTTGAACAGGATGATATGCTTGCTAACGGTGAAGAACTTCGTCCTGCACCAAAAATCTTTCATGACACGTGTCGGATAGATTGGAAAGGCATGAACATAAAGCAAATTTATGATTTCATACGAGGGCTGAGCCCTTATCCAGCGGCGTGGACAGAACTTGTCAATGGCGATAAGGTTTTAAGTGTGAAGGTATTTGAAGCGGAGAAAGTGCCTGCTGATTCTTCTCAATATGAAAAAGGAGCGATATTGACAGATGGCAAATCAGAGGTGAAAGTCGCTGCTGACGGAGGTTTTGTTAAGGTGAAAACATTGCAGATTGCAGGGAAAAAGAAAATGCAAACCGAAGAATTTTTGCGCGGGTATAAATTTGCAGAGAATGCCGTTTTCCGGTGATTGAGCATGGTTATTCTAACTGCGGTATTAGCATATTTAATCGATATTTTATTTGATTATTTGTATTTTAAATAAATTATTACTTAATTTGCCGACAGAATACTTGTTTTATTAACTAAAAATTATTGCCTATAGAAGAAACATTACGCTAATATTTAAACATTACGCATAATGAATAACTTGCGAGTTCAAACGGATGAAACTCTTCTTCGTTTGTATATTGATGGCAATAATAATGCATTTGATGTGCTTTTGAAACGTTACGAAAGCAAAGTATTTACATATCTGCTTTATTCGGTTCGTGCACAAGAACTGGCTGAGGATCTGTTTCAAGACGTTTTTATTAAAATTATTACAACTCTCCGTCAGAAGAAGTATACTGAGTACGGTAAGTTCTCCTCTTGGGTGATGCGCATTGCCCATAACCTAGTCATTGACTATTTTAGACAAAGCAAAAACGACAATACAATTTCAAACGATGAGATAGAATTTGATTTATTTAATAATTCATCTTTGGAATTGGAAGACAGTATCGAGAAGCAGATGATAGACAAGCAGACTCTTGATGAAGTCAAAGGGCTTATAGGGTTGTTGCCTCAAGGACAAAGAGACGTCGTTTTGATGCGGTTCTATCAAGACTTGAGTTTCAAGGAGATTGCGGACATAACAGGCGTTAGCATTAACACTGCGCTTGGACGTATGCGATATGCAATTATAAACCTGCGCAAATTGGCGCATGAAAATAAAATATTGCTCGTAGGATAGTTTTTTGGCAAATGGCGTATAGATAAAACAGGAGGGAGCCCATGAATGTCTCCCTCCTGCTATTTTGTGTTATTATTGCTACTAATGGTTCAATTGGTAGCACAAAAAAAACCTGTTAGACGTTGGTCATACAGGTTTCAATTCTCTCTTATGGGTTTCCCCATAAATAAGTGAGTCTGCTAAATTATTCAGCAACTACAGTGTCAGCGCAAGCTGAATCGCAGCAAACTGTTGTGTCAGCGCAAGCTGAATCGCAGCAAACTGTTGTGTCGCAGCATGCAGAATCACAAGCTGTAGAATCAGCTACCTCAGCAGTTGTAGAACCACCACAAGATGCGAAAGAAACTGCAACGATAGCAGCGAACATAAATACCAACTTCTTCATTTTTTTTACTACTTTTAAAATTAAAAATATATTTGCTTTTAAAACCGGATGCAAAATTACGAACTTTTTGCATAACACACAAAAAAAATCTTGTTTTTCTTCTTTTTTGTTGTTTTTAAGTGAATATTACACCTCTTTTTGTATTAAAAAGACCTTGTTTGAACATAGATTGTCGATTTTTTGTTTTCATATTGAATTCAATAAAAAGGACATCAATGGTTATCGCATTCATTTTTTTAATTTTAGTTATTGTATTTGTATTATATTGGAAGATACAAACTGTTCGCAGTAAATGTTTAGATGCGTCATTTTATCGCAGGAGAGTAGCTGTAAGGAATAAAATTCGTATTGCTGTTATTTGTGACGGTGCTATACTTTTGCGCCCATTCACTTGTGACGGTGTGAAAAAGAAATGGGATTTGGCTTTGGAAACTTTTGTTGGTGCCAATGAAGCATTGGAAGATGCTTTGTTGCGTATGGTGTCTTCGCTTGGCAAAATTAATATTGAAGATGTGCGTTTCTGCCTAAAACATCGGTCTGAATATGTAAGTGGGCGGGGAGTGGTGTATTTGTTTGTTGTTCATTGTTCCGATGACGAAGTTAAAGAGTGGAAGGAATGTGATGATTGCGTTTTGTGGGACGTTGATGGCATTGATGGCAAATTAGACCAGGAATTTTTTAATGATAAGTTTAAAGAGGAATATCCGCATTTACGTTTTCTATTGGATACATGGAGGAGTGTTTCAGAGGGAAATTTCGGTTTGCCTTATACGGAAAGCGAGTAGCGTCATGTGTAGCGCTATATTAAAGAATAGGTAAATTGTTGAGTGTTGAATTATTTTGATTAACTTTGCAGAAAAGACGAAAAGTAATTTAAGTAATTCAGGATATGGCTAATACCCTTTTGGGATTGACTTATAGCGAATTGGTTAGCTTGATGGCAGATTTTGGAGCTCCAAAATATCGAGCAGGTCAGTTGGCTAAATGGCTTTATGTTAATAGAGTGTCAGATATTGGTGAAATGTCTGATTTGCCGCAGGCGTTACGCAACTCCCTTGTTGAAAAAGGTTATGTTGTTGGACGCTCTGTTCCTATTGATATTAAGCGTTCTAAGGATGGCACTGTTAAATATTTGTTCGGATTGGTCAATGGCGGGTATGTCGAAACTGTATACATTCCAGACAATGACCGTGCTACTGTCTGCGTGTCATGTCAAAACGGGTGCAAGATGAATTGCTTGTTTTGTCATACAGGCAAGCAGGGCTTTAATGGGAATTTGTGTGTTGCAGACATAATAAATCAGGTTCTGTCTGTAGAAAATGCGGATAAGGTCACTAATGTTGTCTTTATGGGGCAAGGTGAACCTTTTGACAACCTTGATAATGTTATGAAGGCGCTTGATGTGATGACTTCTGATTGGGGATTTGCATGGAGCCCTAAGCGAATCACTGTCTCAACTGTCGGACTGAAGAAAAATCTCAAACGTTTTCTTGATGAAAGCTTGTGCCATTTGGCAGTGAGTCTTCACGCTCCAACCCATGAGCAACGTATGAGTTTGATGCCAGCTGAAAGGCAGTTCCCTATAGCGGAAATTGTGGCGTTGTTGAAGGAGTATGATTTTAGCCATCAGAGAAGACTAACATTTGAATATATAATGTTTAAGGGGCTAAATGATGGCGAAGTTCATGCAAAGTTATTGCTGAAACTTCTAAATGGATTGGATTGTAGGGTAAACTTGATCCGTTTTCATAGTGTTCCTGGTATCGAATTGGAAGGGTGTAGTAAAGATGAAATGTTGAAATTCAGGGATTATTTGACTTCCAAAGGACTTTATACGACAATTCGAGCCTCTCGTGGTGAAGATATTTGGGCTGCATGCGGGTTGCTGTCAACTGCTCGTAAGGAAGGAAATGCTTTATAGGGCGACACTATATGTTTTTTTATATGTATATGAAAAATAAAATTTTAGGTTTGGTCTTTATGACCGTTCTATTTGGATGCTTTTTTACCGCATGCAATAACGATAAAAAAGTAAGAGAAAAACAGGTGCAGCGTTCTTGGCTGTTTCCGGTATCATCGGGAAATCCATATGAAGTGATGGTTGTTGCAGATGACAGTATCTGGCATGGATATGCAGGTAGGGCCCTGAATGATGTACTGAACAAACCTCTTAAGGGACTTCCGCAAGTGGAGAGTACATTTCATGTTTCACGAGTGTCTAATGCACATTACGATAGAATTACAAATCTATTCCGTAATATAATAATTATAAAGATAGGAAGAGAATATGTGCAACCAAAGTTTCGCATAGAACGTGATGTACACTCTTCTCCGCAGGTCGTTATGACAATTCAAGGACCTACCGTTGAAGCTGTTTCGATATATATAACAGAACACACAAATTATATTATAAAGTTCTTTTCTGACGAAGAAATCAATCGGGCTGCTCGTGAATTTCATGATGAGCATAATATAAAGTTTGCGGAAAAAGTGAAGGAGATGTTTGACTGTGAATTTTATATTCCGGTAGATATAAAGAAGATGAAGATAGGTGAGGATTTTATATGGGCCTCAAATGACGCATTGTCTGGATTGCAGAACATAGTGATATACAGTTATCCGTATGTTACGGAAAAGGTGTTCCGCAAGGGAGTGTATATAGCACTTCGTGATTCATTTATGAAGAAAAACATTCCGGGAGGAAAACCAAACCAGTATATGGCAACAGACAGAAATTATGTTGAAGTGAAAAATATAACAGTGAGAGGAGAATACGCCCAAGAGGCGCGTGGATTGTGGCATATGGAAAATGATGCAATGGGTGGACCTTTTGTTGCTCATTCTGTAGTCGATACGGTAAACAATCGCATAGTTGTGGTTGAAGGTTTCGTGTATGCGCCTGAAAAGATGAAAAGAACTATGATTAGACGTCTTGAAGCCGCGCTTTACACGTTGAGAGTGCCTTAAGATTTAATATTAATAAAAATAGGAAAAACAATATCTATGAATAATATGATAAAAGTAGGAATAACTCATGGCGATATAAATGGCGTGGGATATGAGGTGATTTTGAAGACTTTTGAAAACGAGGAGATGCTTCAAATTTGTACCCCTATAATATATGGTTCGCCTAAAGTGGCAACTTACCATAAGAAGGCAATAGGGTGCCAAACCAATTTTGTGGTGAAAGAATCAGCAGCCAATGTTGCTCCAAATTGTTTGAACATTGTGAATTGCTTTGGTGATGATGATTGCAAAATTGATTTCGGTTCTGCTACGTCTGAAGCTGGAAGTATTGCTCTGTGCGCTTTGGAGAGATCTATGGAAGATTACAAAAAAGGGGCGTATGATGTACTTGTCACTGCGCCGATAAATAAGAATACGATACAGAGCGATAAATTTAAATTTCAGGGACATACAGAATATATAGAAGATAGAGTCGGAGATGGGCAAAAACCATTGATGATTTTAATGAAGGACAACCTGAGGGTAGCATTGGTTACGACGCATGTGCCTATATCTGAACTTTCTACAGTCATTACAAAGGAACTTATAAAAGAGAAGATAGCAATATTGCATAAATCTTTGAAACGGGATTTTGCGATAAGCGCTCCACGTATTGCTGTTTTGTCACTTAACCCTCATTGCGGTGACGGTGGTGTAATAGGAAACGAAGAGAATGAAGTTATAATTCCTGCAATAACAGAGGCCAATTCCGATAAACTGGTTTGCTATGGTCCTTATTCGGCTGACGGATTTTTTGGCGCTGGAACATATAAGCATTTTGATGCTGTCCTTGCGATGTATCACGACCAGGGACTTGCTCCTTTCAAGGCGATAGCAATGGATGGTGCTGTTAATTATACTGCAGGTCTGCCGATAGTGCGCACATCTCCAGGACACGGAACTGCTTATGACATTGCTGGCAAAGGATGCGCTTCCGAAGATTCATTCCGTAATGCTGTATATGCGGCAATAGACATAGCGCGTAATAGGGAAAGATATGATGAGGCAAATGCTTCGCCCCTCAAAAAACAATATTATGAAAAGAGGGATGATAGCGATAAGTTGCGGTTAGACCAAGTGGATGACGAGGCATAGGTTAAATCATGTTTGAATGACTAATAGGATAAGGAATATATTTTTCTTGTTTGGCGTCATTGCTGTTGTTGTAATGTTTTTCACGTTAGACGTTAGTTTGACAGATTTGTGGGAATGCATTTGCCAGGCAAGAGGGTGGATAATAGTAATATTATTGCTGTGGATTCCTCTTTATCTTATGAATGCTTTGACATGGCGTATCATTCTGAAAGGTAGTGGTGATTGCGCTGTTCCGTATGCATTGTTGTTTAAGCTGACTATCTCTGGTTTTGCTTTGAATTATGCAACTCCAGCAGGACTAATGGGTGGCGAACCTTATAAAATAATGGAACTAACACCTTATGTAGGCCGAGCGCGCGCGACGTCTTCTGTCTTGTTGTTTAGCATGACGCATATATTTTCACATTTCTGGTATTGGTTGGCGACATCGTTGCTGTATCTGTTTCTGTTGGACGTCAATTCTGCAATGTTTTGCGTTTTGCTATTTATGATAATTTTCAGTTTGTGCGGAGTGTATCTGTTTTTAAAAGGATACAGGAACGGCATGGTCATGAAGATACTTAATGCTATATCCCGTATTCCTGGATTGAAGAATAGAATGGCACGATTCATGCATTCTCACAGGGATGAATTAAAGCAAATAGACGTTCAGATTGCTTCTCTTCATACTCAGGACAGACGAAGTTTCTACTTGTCGTTTTGTTTAGAGTTTGTAGGCAGGGTGCTTCAGGCCTTTGAGGTTTATTGCGTGTTGGTGGCATTAGGAATTGCCGGAGGTTTTTTGCAACTGTGTTTATATGCGACTTTGATAATTGCATTGACATCCTTGTTTGCTAACCTTTTGTTCTTTATGCCGCTGCAACTTGGAGGACGTGAGGGCGGTTTTGTGATGTCGTGCGTCCAACTTGGTTTTACGAATACTCTTGGTGTGTTTATTTCCATTATATGCAGAATAAGAGAACTATTTTGGACGGCTATAGGAATGTTGCTTATAAAAGTTGGTAATAGGGGTGTTCTGAATATGAAAGAAGGATGTTAGTAATGAAATATAGATTGTATTGTGTATGTCTGCTTATGTTAGGACTTTTTATTGTTAGTTCTAATGCACAGGTAAAAGAACACAATTTGTTTGATGGATTGAATGTCAATATTGAAAGTTCGACGGTAGTCAGTACTGGCGATTTTGCTCCGTTTTGGTTGAGTAGTAACCGATATGGATTGACCTCGGTTGAACCTAATTCTAATTATGAACGAATTTCTTTGTTTCGCTCAAATGAAATTGATTCATTGAAAGCGTGGAAGGTTGGTTATGGATTAGATGTTGCGGTTGGTGTGAATTCTATATATGATTACATTATACATCAGGCTTATGCAGACGTTGCCTACAAAAAGATGAAACTGACTGTTGGTGCTAAAGAACATCCGATTGATTTACGTAATAACAAGTTGACAAGCGGAGGGTTAGGACTTGGCATTAATACTCATCCGATACCGCAGATTCGTTTGGAATCCGATTATTTCAGTATTCCGGGAATGAATCATTGGTGGAAAATGCGTTTTAGAGGCAGTTATGGTATGACCACCGATGGAAATTGGCAGAAGGAGTTTTCTCATCCTAAGTTACGATATACGAGCAATACCCTTTACCACGAAAAGGCTATGTACTGGAAGTTTGGTAAAGAGGAGGTTTTTCCGTTGACTTTTGAAATTGGATTACAGATGGCAACCCAGTTCGGAGGAACTACCTATAATGGAAAGGGACGTAACTATCAAGA
Source organism: Bacteroidaceae bacterium (assembly GCA_045576655.1). Taxonomy (GTDB): domain Bacteria; phylum Bacteroidota; class Bacteroidia; order Bacteroidales; family Bacteroidaceae; genus RGIG8745. Next base: position 13,526 of record JAZNGW010000038.1, on the reverse strand, counting down.
AGCGACAACATTTCATCATAGCCAAGGTTTCCAAGCATTTTGGGATGCCACTTTTGCCTGCGGAAGCGATGCTACGGATGGTACGGAACCCAATACAGCGGGCAATCACTTCGGGAGTTATAATATGGCTCTGACTTATAAGGGTGAAACTTGGGGAGCAAGAGCCTATTTTGAGCGTACTTTTGATGACCAGTCAATGCTTACGGTTCAATATGGAATATATGACCATCTTCTTGGTTTGGAAATAAATCTTCCTAAGAATCCGATTGTCACATCTTTTGTCGTTGAACATATAAGTACAACAGACCAGTCTGGTGCTGTCTATCATGACAAAACGGAGAATATTCCAGACAAAATGAATGGTCGTGACAACTACTACAACCATTCGCTTTATACAGGGAATCAGCATTGGGGCATGACTATGGGCAATCCGTTACTGACTTCACCTATATATAATAATAACGGTCATATTTATTTCTATAATAACCGAATCAAGGCATGGCATTTGGGAGTTAGTGGAGAACCAACATCAGAATTGGGCTATAGGGCTTTGCTGACATTCAGCCGTAATTGGGGAACATATGACCAGCCTTTTGATGATGTGTTGCGCCAGAACTATTTTCTGTTCGAAGTGTCCTATTCACCCAAAAAGTTGAAAGGGTGGTCCGCAACAATGGGTTGTGCTTATGACGACGGCAGCCTTTTGGGCAATTCTTTTGGAGGGCAGTTTACTTTAAGAAAATCTTTTGTCTGTTTTTAGTTATGAAAAATATATTATTCATATTACTCTTGTTTGCGCTTTGTATATCTTGCGACAAAGTGCCCATGAATGGCGATCTCGACGGTATGTGGCAATTGATGGTAAAAGAGGACGCAAATGGGGCGAAGAATGTAAAGACGGATAAAATCTATATGTCTTTTCAACTTCATTTGGTACAGCTTGACGGACCAAATAAGGATAATGGGGGCAAATTCCATTCCCGACTTTATTACGGCCGTTTCAAGCATGAAGGCGATTCGTTGTTCATTTATGATTTATGTCATAATTCCCAAAACGAAACGGCTACAGATAATAATGAATGGATAACGGAGGCGGAGTTAGATAAACTTGAGCAATGGGGTATATATTCATTGAATAATAGATATAAGGTTGTAAAACTTGATTCGGATGCAATGATACTCCGTCGTGAAGATTTGGTTCTTACCTATAGGAAGTTTTGATTTTAATCATATTAAGTAGAGCTGTTTGTGAAAAGTAATAAGTTATATACAAATTGGGATATAGCGCTGGCAACAGGGTTTTACTCCGGTTATTCTCCTTTTGCTCCAGGCACAATGGGTGCGCTGGTTGCTACGTTGATATGGTTGATCGGCTACTTCTTCCTTGATTATGTCTGTTTGCAGATTGTAACATCTGTTGCAATATTGGTTTTTACATTATTGAGTATACCGTCTATAAACAGACTTGAAAAGATTTGGGGAGAAGACCCGTCGCGTGTTGTTGTTGATGAGATGGTAGGTGTATGGATTTCACTTTTGGCTGTACCTGTCGACGGGCATTGGGGATATATAGTAGGAGCATTTGTCCTTTTCCGCCTTTTTGATATTGTGAAACCTTTGGGCGTGCGCAGAATGGAACAGATTGGCGGAGGCTGGGGGGTGATGCTTGACGACATATTGGCAGGCGTGTACGGGGCGATTGTGTTGTTCTTGATAAATATGATTCTTTGATAATGTCAAGTAAAAGAACTGTTGCTTCAATTGCAGAGTTTTGCAAAGCGCAAATCTCATCGCTGACGGCAACGTTGGTTGATTTTGCCGTCACTGCATTACTTTTCCGCTTTTGTGGAGTATACTATGTGTGGAGCACGTTTTTGGGGTCTGTAACAGGAGGGGTGGTCAATTGTGTCGTAAATTACAAGTGGACTTTCAATGGGAATGGCCAGTCAAAACTCAGTGTCGCGATAAAGTATTGTTTGGTATGGGGTGGTAGTATAGTCCTGAATACATGGGGTACGGCCATAGGCGCGCGTATTCTATCAGGCAAAAGCGATATAGGGCTTGACTCTGTGCTTCTTTCAAAAGTAATAGTTGCTGTCCTCGTGGCAGTGTTGTGGAATTTCCTAATGCAAAAATATTTTGTCTATAAAAAACGAAAATAAAATGATTTCAAAAATTGCAAAACAGCTGAGAGATATGATTCAGATGGGTGTGTACAAAATTATAGACCCGTCGGTGAAACTTATGGCGAGGATAGGTGTCACACCTAATATGGTCACTACTATTGGACTCATTGGCAACTTGTGTGCAGCCGCATTGTTTGTCTATTCAGCAATTTTCGTGCCAGAGAATGACTATTCGCTTGTCGGGATTGCAGGCGGAGTGATTATTTTTGCCAGCCTTTTTGATATGGTTGACGGTTATCTTGCACGCACTTCGAATCAGACTTCGACTTTTGGCGCATTCTATGATTCGGTGCTTGACCGTTATTGCGAATTGTTTACGTTGAGTGGCATTTGCTTTTATTTTATGAGGCATGGCAATGACTTAGGTGCTGTTGTCACTTTCCTTTCGCTCATCGGTTCCATAATGGTGAGCTATGTTCGTGCTCGTGCCGAAGGTCTTGATGTAGAGTGTAAGGTCGGGCTCATGCAACGTCCTGAAAGAGTGGTGCTGACAAGTCTTGGCGCTATTCTTTGTGGACTTTTAGCTGATACTGTTCGTGATGATTTTTCGCCAGTCTGGTTTTTGCTTGTACCGCAGATGCTAATTGCCGTTCTCGCTAATCTCACCGCTTGCGTGCGCATTCATCATGTGTATAAGGAGCTGAAAAAATAGGCAATGGATAAAATTCGCAAAAGATTATTTGTATCAGGCATGTGTTGTTTGCTGTATATAGTGGCAAACACCTTGTTTATAGGGTTCTCACTACCAACTACAATAGTAGTGTTTGCAGTTTACTTGCTGTTTAATATGTCCGTTGAAGTGCGCAAACTCATTGTTGCCTTTCTTCCGATAATTCTATTTGTCTTGATATACGATTTCATGAGGGTTTATCCCAATTATTTGGTAAACCCTATTGACACGGAAGGTGTATACGAACTGGAAAAATCGCTTTTTGGCATTTCGACGCCAGAGGGACGACTCATTCCATGTGAATATTTCAAGCAAAATCATTGGGGAGTACTTGACTTTATGTCTGGCATCTTCTATTTGTGCTGGGTGCCGTTGCCAATAGTTTACGGAATCTATCTTTATTTCACAGGTCGACGCGGCTTGTGTTTGCGCTTTACCACAGCGTTCTTGCTTGTCAATCTGATAGGTTTTGCTGGGTATTACATTCATCCGGCAGCGCCACCTTGGTATGTCATGGACTATGGATTCGTGCCGGATCATAGTATTGGTGGGCAAGTGGCAGGTTTCGTGCACTTTGATAATATGACAGGATTAGGTATATTCAAGATGCTTTATGAAAAGAATGCGAATGTGTTTGCTGCTATTCCTTCGCTCCATTCTGCATACGTTCCAATAGCATTTTATTATGCGTTGAAGACAACACCGTCCAAATTCTGGCTGTCCCTGTTGGCATTTGTATCTTTGGGTATTTGGTTCTCTGCAGTTTATAGCGGCCATCATTATATGATTGATGTTTTGCTTGGAATAATGTGTACAGTAATCGGACTTTGTGTTTTTGAACTCTTGATTATGCGTGTGCCTTTTGTGAAACGTGCATATTCAAGTGTGGCGAGGTATTTGTCGTGAGGTGCTGGATGTCCTTTCTGTCTGAAAGATGTGTAAATATGTAAGTATTTTTTTTATTTGTGTAATTTCTGAATTTAAAAAAACATTAACTTTGTTCTTCAAAGGAACATTAAACGTATAAAATATTATATAATATGGGAAATTGTAATGTAAAGCCAGCCGATGGTAAATTAGGTATTATGGTAGTCGGGCTTGGCGCTGTGACATCTACTTTCATGACAGGTGTGCTGATGGCTCGTAAGGGACTTGCAAAGCCTGTTGGTTCAATGACTCAGTATGACAAAATACGAGTTGACAAGGGTGCTGATAAGAAGTATCTTCCTTATTCGGAGATAGTTCCTATGGCGAAACTTGACGACATAGTGTTCGGTGCATGGGATGTTTATCCTGCTGATGCATATCGTTCGGCAATGTATTGCGAAGTCCTTAAGGAAAAGGACATTAATCCAGTTAAGGACGAACTCGAGAAAATTGTGCCTCTTAAGGCTGCGTTCGACAAGAATTTTGCAAAACGTCTTGACGGTGACAACGTTAAGGACTGCAAGACTCGTTGGGAAATGGTTGAGGAGCTTCGTGAGGACATCCGCAAGTTCAAGGCAGAGAACGGATGCTCTCGTATTGTTGTGGCGTGGGCTGCTTCGACAGAGATATATGTTCCTGTGTATGAACCTGTACACGGAAGCCTTGCTGCTCTTGAGCAGGCGATGAAGGATAATGATACAGAACATATTGCTCCGTCAATGTGCTATGCTTATGCGGCTCTTGCAGAAGGCGCGCCTTTCATTATGGGTGCTCCAAACACAACTATCGATATTCCTGCAATGTGGGAACTCGCTGAAAAGACTAAGATGCCGATTGCCGGAAAGGACTTCAAGACAGGCCAGACGCTTGTGAAGTCAGGTTTTGCGCCTATTATCGGTACTCGTTGCTTGGGCTTGAACGGATGGTTCTCTACTAATATTCTGGGCAACCGTGACGGTCTGGTTCTTGACGAGCCTGCAAACTTCCGTACTAAGGAGGTGTCAAAGCTTTCTACTCTTGAGTCTATCCTCGTACCTGAAAAACAGCCAGACCTCTACACAGACTACTATCACAAGGTACGCATCAACTACTATCCGCCTCGCAACGACGACAAGGAGGGATGGGACAATATCGACATCTTCGGCTGGATGGGCTATCCTATGCAGATTAAAATTAACTTCCTCTGCCGCGACTCTATTCTCGCTGCTCCGCTTTTGCTTGACCTCTGTCTGCTCTCAGACCTCGCAGCACGTGCAGGACGTTACGGAATACAGCGCTTCCTCAGTTTCTACCTCAAGGCGCCAATGTACGACTATACAACTGATGAAGTGCCTGTGAACCACCTCTTCCAGCAGTATACGATGCTTAAGAATGCCATCCGTGAGATGGGCGGATATGAGGCTGATGAAGAAATCGACTAATCTGTCTGCTTGAACAGACTGTATCTAAAATAGAGTGGAGACGCCACACTGTGACGTCTCTACTTGTTCTTTGAAATTTGACCTAAACCACTTATACCTAACCTAAACTTATTGTATGAAGCATTGCGGCCTACACCGGATAATTGCTTTGTTTGCCTTAATCTTTTCACTTGCAGCCAATGCCCAGGTCACCGGCACAGTCTACGACTCGCAGACACGCAGGCCGCTTGACTATGTCAACGTGTACTACAACGGCAAGGGAGTGGGCACGCAGACCGACCAGAAGGGACGCTTCACTGTGAAGGAAAACGACAATTGGAATCAGCTGACAGTATCGTCGATAGGATATGTCACCCAAGTCATTCGCCTCAAACAGGGTAAGAAGAAGGGACTGACCATCCGTCTTGTGCCCGAACCGCGCAAACTCGATGCTGTGACTGTCACGGCCAAGAAGAAGCGCTACGCCCGCAAGAACAATCCTGCCGTCGACCTCATGCGTAAGGTCATTGAGGCGAAGGAGATGACCGACTTGCGCTCGCGCGACTACTATTCGTTTGACAAATATGAGAAGATGACATTCTCTATCAACGAGTTTAACGACACGCTTTTCAATGACGGCAAGCACAAGAAATTCGAGTTCATGAAGGAGCATGCCGAGGTGTGTCCGGAGACAGGCAAGACCATCTTGCCGATAACCGTCAACGAACGCCTGTCGAAGATGTACTACCGCAAGTCGCCCAACGCAGAGAAGACTCTCGTCAAGGCGGAGAGCGACAAGGGCATCAACGAACTCATCAACACGGGCGAGATTCTGACCACGATGCTCAAGGATGTCTTCACCGATGTCGACATCTATGAGAACGAGTGCCGACAGCTTCAGTATCCTTTCAAGAGCCCTATAGCCGACAATGCCATCGGCTTCTATCGTTACTATCTCGAAGACACGACATATATTGATGATGACAAGGTTGTCCGAGTCGGATTTACACCTAATAACCAGCAGGATTTCGGATTCTCCGGACATCTGTACATCATGGCCGACTCGTCCTACCAGGTGCGCCGTGTGGAACTGACCATACCGGCAAGGAGCGATGTCAACTTCGTCGAGAACATGCAGGTGAGGCAGGACTTCAGACAGTTGCCTACGGGCGAGTTTGTTGTCGAGAGCAACGACATGCTCATTGAGATAAAGGTGATAAGCTGGCTCAACAAACTGCAGGTGCAGCGCACCATACGCAACACCGACTATTCCTTTGCTCCTGTGCCCGACGACGTGTTCAAGCGTATCAAGGGCAAGATGCTCGTCGAGCCCGATGCACGCATGCAGACCGAACAGTTCTGGACTGGCGTGCGCAAGGTGGAACTGACCAAGAGCGAGAGCAAGATGGGCACGTTCATCAACCGCATACAGAACATCAAGGGATTCAAGTATTTCATCTTTGGAGTCAAGGTGCTTATGGAGAACTTTGTCGAGACAAGCGACTCGCTTGAAACCAACAAGTTTGATATAGGCCCTATCAACACGACCATCTCCTACAACCATTACGACAAGTACCGCTTCCGCCTCTCCGGTCTGACCACTGCCAATCTTAATCCGCACCTTTTCTTTGGCGGATACGTTGCCTATGGTACTAACTCGGAAAATGTTTATGGAAAGCTCGATGTCACCTATTCCTTCAATAAGAAAGCGTATTTGCAGCGTGAGTTCCCTAAGCACAACCTTTCGGTCAGTTACATGAACGATGTGATGTCTCCGTTCGACAAGTTCCTGCCTACCGATAAGGACAATATGTTCCTGGCATTCAAGACAGGCAAGGTCGACCAGTTCAACCACGTCAAGGAGTTTAAGGTGGCTTATGACCGCGAGTGGGAGAATGGTTTCCAGTTCTATTCTTCCTTTGCCCATACGAGCAGCAAGGCTGTCGACGCTCTTTTCTATCAGCCTCTTGGGACAGGCAGACAGGTTGCTGACACGAAACTTTTTGTTCCTACCAACGACCCGTCGAAGTGGGTTAACCGCATGCGCACCGCAGAGTTTAAGGCGAAGATAAGCTATGAGCCAGGGGCAACGTATGTCAACACCAAGCAGCGCCGCCTCAGGGTTAATGAGGATGCGCCTATTTACACTCTCAGCCATACGATGGGTGTTGATGGGCTCTTTGGCGGCGAATACAACTATCATGTCACTGAGGCTGGCGTGTACAAGCGCTTTTGGCTTGGGTCGTGGGGAAAGATTGATGCCGATGTCAAGGCAGGCATACAATGGTCTAAGGTGCCGTTCCCGTTGCTCATCCATCCTGCAGCCAACCAGTCGTATATTGTCGAGACGAATACGTTCAACCTCATCAACAACCTGGAGTTTCTGAACGACCGCTACGTATCCCTCATGGCATCGTGGGACTTGAACGGAAAAATCTTCAACCGCATACCATTGCTCAAGCGACTCAAATGGCGCGAGATGATAGGCGTGAATGTGCTTTGGGGAGCTTTGAGCGATAAGAACAATCCTGCCACGTCTAATTATGCAGACAAGGATTTGTTCTATTTTCCAGGACATTTTCTTGCTGACGGTTCGTACGAGTCGAACACTTGCATGATGGACCCTGACAAACCTTATGTCGAACTGCGCTTTGGCATTCATAACATTTTCAAACTCTTCCATGTGGAATATGTGCGCCGACTCACTTATCTCGATAATCCTGACATCAACAAGGACGGTGTGCGATTTATGTTCAGGGTGACGTTTTAGTCCTTTGCTCGGAGAGTTTTGTGGTTTTCCGTATATTCGGCGTTTTCAGATTATTCCGGTGAATCTTTAACCGCTAATTCATAATTTATTCTTATTTTTGCTATTGAACTTTTGAATCTAATAAAAGCAAGGATAAAATATGAAGATTAAATTTACGATAGAGTACAAGACTGAGTGGAAGGAAGAACTTCGTGTCATACTTACAAAGGTAATGGCTGAAGGCGGACTCAGGCAAAAGGAATATCCGCTCGAAACCTATGACGGAACACAATGGGAAGGAGAAGTGTCCTTCCCCATGACGGGCGTGAAGAGCATCGAATACAAGTACGCCCTTTATCGTGACGGCGAACTGGTATGGACTGAATGGGAGGTGGCTCCCCACAGAATTGAACTTGACGGAAAAACTACCAATTATATCCTTACCGACTTGTGGCGGCCTATACCTGAAGACCTGCCGCTCTACAGTTCGGCATTCACAGAGTGCGTAGGATGGCACAATGAGGAAAAACTGAACAAGGCATACAAGCAGACGCTGCAGATGAGAGTCGTAGAGCCTCGTTTGCGCTCAGGACAGTGGCTCGCAGTGGTAGGCAACAGCCCCCAGATGGGCGAATGGGAACGTCCTGTCAGAATGAACCGTATAGGGCTGCAGGAATGGGCCATAAACCTCGACGCCTCCATGCTCTATAATGAACTGGAATATAAGTTTGTCATAGTAGACGAGGACGGAAGCGTCATCAAGTGGGAGGACGGAGTGAACCGCCACGTGCGCAGTCCGAAGATGCAGGACGGACAGATGTGGATAAAGACCGAACATCGTCCCCGCCTCAACCTGCCACATTGGAAGTGTGCCGGAGTGGTAATACCTGTATTCTCCCTCCGCACGTCACGCAGCTACGGAGTGGGCGACTTCGGCGACTTGAAGGAAATGGTGAAGTGGGCAGTGCGCACCGATATGCACGCCATTCAGATACTTCCCATCAACGACACGACGATGAACGGCACGTGGATGGACTCTTATCCATACAACTCCATCAGCATCTACGCCTTCCATCCTATGTATTGCGACCTCAATGCGCTGCCACGTCTGAAGGACAAGCTCAGCATGGAGAAATTCCTCATGCAGCAGCAGGAACTCAACTCACTTCCGCAGATTGACTACGAGCGTGTCAACAAGCTCAAGCTCGAATACTTGCACATGGCATACGCACAGGAAGGGGCTGACGAGATGGCAACCGATGGATTTAAGACATTCTTTAAGGAAAACTCCGACTGGCTCGTACCGTACGCCGCCTACAGTCATCTGCGCGACACATTCGGAACACCCGACTTCACCCAATGGCCAAAACACAGCGTCTACAACAAGTCGCAAATAACACGCCTGTGCTCCCCTAAAGGCAAGGAATACGGGCAGGTGGCATTCTACTATTACGTTCAGTACAAACTCCATCTGCAGCTCCTCGACGCATGTCAGACAGCACGAAAGAATGGGGTAGTCATCAAGGGCGACATACCGATAGGCATCAGCCGCACCAGTGTGGAAGCATGGACCGACCCGCATCTCTTCAACCTCGACGGACAGGCAGGAGCGCCGCCCGACGATTTCTCAGTCAACGGACAGAACTGGGGATTCCCTACATACAACTGGGAAGTAATGGCACAGGACGGCTACAAATGGTGGCAGCGCCGATTCAAGAAAATGTCAGAATACTTCGACGCCTACCGCATTGACCACGTTCTCGGATTCTTCCGCATCTGGGAAATACCAATGCACAGCGTACACGGACTGCTCGGACAGTTCTCTCCGTCACTCCCGCTCAGTGCTATTGACATACAGGCATTCGGATTCGATTTCGACGCCGACACCATGACACGCCCATACATCACAGATGAAGTCATAGAGGCAGTCTTCGGCTACAAGAAGGAACTGGTCAAGCTCCTCTATCTTAACCCATCATTTGACGGACGCTACACACTCAAATCAGAATTTGACACACAGCGCAAAATAGAAGCGGCATTCGCGGCAAAAGCCGATGATGAAGACAGCCGCAACCTGCGCGACGGACTCTATTCGCTCGTAAGCGACGTGCTCTTCGTACGCGACCGCAAGGACGAAAACCTCTACCATCCGCGCATAGCAGCCCAGCACACATTCTCTTACCACAACCTCTCAAACCAGAAGAAAGAAGCCTTCAACCGACTTTACAACGACTACTACTACCGTCGTCACAACCAGTTCTGGTATCGCGAGGCAATGAAGAAACTCCCGGCACTCACACAAGCTACACGTATGCTCGTCTGTGCCGAAGACCTTGGAATGGTGCCAGACAGCGTGCAGTGGGTCATGAACAACCTCCGCATGCTCAGTCTCGAAATACAGACCATGCCAAAGCAGCTCGGACTCGAATTCGGATTACCGCAGAACAACCCATACCGCTCTGTAGCGACAATCTCCACCCACGACATGCCGCCAATGCGCCTATGGTGGGAAGAAGACTACGAGCGCACACAGAAGTTCTACAACAACGCCCTCTACAACGACGGCATTGCACCGAAAGTCCTCCCAGCATGGTTGGCAGAAGACATCATCAGCCGACACCTCTTCTCGCCGTCAGCCCTCTGCCTCCTCTCTCTGCAGGACTGGCTCTCCATGGACGAGACATTGCGCCATCCTAATCCAGAAGACGAACGCATAAACATACCGTCCAATCCTCGTCACTACTGGCGCTACCGCATGCACCTCACCATTGAGCAACTCCTCTCAGCCACTGCATTCAACGACAAAGTCAAAGAACTCATCGGCAACTCAGGCAGAGCGTGAGGCTGTTTTAATGTTTATCGTTTAGGGTTTAGGGCTTATTTACTTCTCAAGGGTTTAAAGGGGATTTTATGGGTTGATACCATAAAGTTCCCCTTGTTTATTGGCAAAGCAGCATACTTTATAAAAGCAGACGATTTTGTCGGTAAGTATGAAAATAATTGAGTTGCCGATAAAGAATTGAAATATTTTGCTACTTTTGCATTGATTAACCCATAAGATAGGGCGGTCGTTAGACCTTTAATGCTTTCGCAACCCCTTCTTGGATTAGAATATTGAAACTCGGAATTTTGCAATCTTCAATTTCCAAACCTTAATAGTTAATTCGACAACTAACATATAGATATTAGGTTTGTGGGTTAATCACCTTCTTTAAGTCGAAGTTTACCATAAAGGTATTCTAAATCTTTTATTTGTATCGGGATGCCATTGTACTTGGTATGTATAGCCTTTGAAGGTGTCAAGTAATATGAAATTGTACATGTTTTTTGTTGGGTACAATTCGAATCGGCCAGGGATGATTTCGTCAAAATATCCAAGCAGTGAATCATCGTCTACAGTGACTACCATATCGTCTACGTCTCCCACGCTATATTGTACCATCCATACGCGCCCTGTTGCTGTGCCGAGTTTTAGTAATATATATGTGTGTTCCGTTTGATATATCTTGTATCTTGGTTTTAATGTGTTTACAAGCCCATAAATGCCTTGAATATTGCTCAACATGACTGAGTCTTTGTCTGCAACTTTCTCAATATGACCAGAGTCTGCGTGTGTTGAGTCGATATTTGCTACATTCGTGCTGTCTATTTTAATGCTTTGCGCATGAATGACAGGCAAAGTGAAAAGTGATATAAGTATTGCGAATAATGTTTTCATAAATTCTTTACACGTTAGTTTAACAATTGTCATCGAAGCAATCGCCTCCAGTCCATTCTTTTCCTTGATTTATTGTAAAATATTTTTGCGCACTTTTTTCTTCAAAATATGTGCCTAAGGATCTGTGTACGAATGCTTCACCTTTAATGTAAATTTCAGCCAGTCCCCATTGTTTGAATGCATTTGCCCCATTGTCAGTTATTACCCATAGTTTTTGAGAGTCTTCTGATAATGCAAAATCTGATATAATACCACTTCCATATTGATTTGTGTGGAATATTTTACCAGCATTTAAATTGTTATAATATTCTTTTATTCCTTCAAGAGTTGTTGTGGTAGGGCAAAGAGGAAAATCAGATGAGGTTAAGACGCTTGTTCAGAAGTTGAAAACAACTAATTGAGGCAGGTGCTCACAATTTCAAACACCATAAAATAGGTTTTGAAACGCCATTTGTCTTTTGGACGATTGTGATAGAAACGGCTTTGATTTTGGGATTATTTACATGGAATATAATATTAGAGAAACATAACCAAGACCGCATTGATAGCTACCTCAAAATTAAAGGTGATGCTTCGGTTGAGCAGATAGCCACGTTGGAGAAATCTTTGAACTCAACCGCAACACCGAAGCAATCAATCAGATGCGTGAAGATGTGGAGACTTGCGAAGAGGCTGTTCGCAAACAAGCTGCTCTTGCCGAGCAAGCACGATTGAAAGAGCAAGCAGCAAGGCTACAAGAGAGCAAAGCCAAATCCATCAAGGATAGACAACAGCCCAAGGATAAACTTTAAATCTAAGAATTAAGGAGATGGCGCATATTAGAATTACAGTAAAAAGAGGGTTTCAATTGCTGTATATCCCGTAGCCGTTATTTAAAGAGCCTTCCCTTAAGTAATTGAGAGAAGCCTCTATTGTATCATTTTAAATCGTTTATAACGCTTATGGCAACAATTAAAGTAAAACTACGTCCGTCATCAGTCGTAGGGCGTGCAGGAACTGTATATTATCAAGTGACTCATCGTAGATTAACGCAACAGATAACAACCAATATCCGATTGCAGCCTGGCGAATGGGATGCAATAGGTGAACAGGTTGTTGTAAGTGTTGCTAACAAAAGCATTATTCAGAATCGTATAGATAGTGATATTGCACTATTGAAACGAATTGTCAAAGACTTGGATAATAGCGGCGTAACCTATTCGGTTGGAGATATTATCAAACGCTACAAGTCTCCAGAATGTCATGTGTCTGTATTGGACTTTATGAAGAATCAGATACGGTTGATGCGTAATGCCAATCGTTTGGGTACAGCCCTGAACTATGAGAAAACGATGAAAAACTTCGCCGAGTTTCTTGGTGGAGTCAACTTGCCGTTTTCGGCAATGACGGAACAACTTATTGCGGACTACAATGCCTTCCTTGTGCAGCGAGGGATGGTTAGGAACTCAATTTCATTCTATATGCGTATAATGCGTGCCGTTTACAACAAGGCGGTAAGACAAAAACTTGTTGAACAATCACATCCGTTTACTGAGGTTTATACTGGTATAGATCGTACCCGCAAGCGTGCTGTGTCGGAATCAGCAATATCACAGTTGTATAAACTCAATTTGGCAGAAGGTGCTCCTCTTGCACTTGCAAGGGATATATTCATTTTCAGCTATTGTACTCGTGGAATGGCATTCGTTGATATTGCCTATCTGAAGAAAGAAAATATTCAAAACGGAGTGATATGTTATGCCCGACGCAAAACGGGACAATTATTGAGTGTGCGTATAGAGCCGAGCATACAACGCATTATTGACCAGTATTCATCGGCATTATCGCCTTATGTTTTCCCTATTTTGACTTCTACGGAGACAAAGGAGGCATACGA
>JAZNGW010000037.1:0-23706 GCA_045576655.1 Bacteroidaceae bacterium | reverse complement strand
TAATGAAGTTCCAAAAGTTCCCTGAATTTCTCGGTCTTACCTGATATCGAAGGAAGAAGACCATTGCGAAGTATACTCATAAAATTAAAATTTTAATGAGTCAACCTATTTTACAAAAAGACACAGCGAGGGGTCGGGAAGTAAGGAGCGGAGTGACGGCGGTTTTGCACCGAGGCAGGAACACTTTTTTGAGTGCACTGCACCAATTTCTATTATTTCTATTTGTTATTATTGTTATTGGTATTTTCTTCCTTAGACGCCACACTGTGACGTCTCTACTGCTGTTGTTTTCGGGCACCCGCAAGGGGTGCGCCCTACAGGCAATTATTTCAATAAGACACAGGGCAGGGGCTCCGTAGGGGCATTATTGTTCCCTCCCTTCGGGGAGGGTTAGGGAGGGGGTTGTAGGGTGCGGACCTATGTGTCCGCCCGAAAACAATTGCTGTTCCCGTTATAGTTATCGTTCTCATCATCGCCGCAGGGCGGGGTTCGCCCGCCCTGCGGAAGTAATGTTATTAGCATAAACGAACAGGGGCAACGCTGTGTGTGCGCTGCCCCTGCCGATGTTTGTTTTGATAAAGCATGAAACTTTAGTATGTGAGTGCGAATTTCAATCCTACAGCATCAGAAATCATTATGAAGGTAGATAGTTGCATGTCGGTTTCCCCTTTCTCCAACATTGCTATGTATTCGCGTTTCTTCCCTATTTTGTCAGCAAGTTGTTGCTGTGTAATACCGGCTGATTTGCGAGCATTTTTCAATACTTCTGCATAGTACCAGGCGCGTGACTTTGCGTCAAATTCTTCACGAGTAGCACAGCCTTTTGCGCCATACTCCTCTGTAAACATATCTTCCGCTGTAGGCAGATGCTTAAGTTTGTTTATGTCGATCTTAGGTCTCATTGTTGTAATTTGTTTAAGATTTGTTGTGCTTTTTCCAATTCTCGTTTGTAGTCTTTTGTTGATTTTTTCATAAAACCATTCAAGAGTATGATCTGTTCTGCTTCGATAAAGTTTTCGTGGTCTATCGTAAAGAGTATGACACGGTATTCATTTCCTACAGATATTCTTAATTCGTAAAAGTCTGTGTCAACCAACTTCTTGACTAATTTAGTGTTTACTACTTTTATTTCTGCTATAACATTCATCGCATATTTTATTTTGCTCTGAACGTTTGTAGGCATCGAGTGGTAAAATTCATCAAACTCTGGACTTCTAAGCATTGTTCTCATGCCGCAAAGGTAATATATTTATTACAAAATGCAAAAGTTCTAATGCAAAACATAATGTTATTAGCATAAACGAACAGGGGCAACGCTGTGTGTGCGCTGCCCCTGTCTATGTTTTAATTAAAAATGTTTCTATCGAAAGTTTTCGGATTACTTGCCTTCGATGATAACGCAACGGTTCTTGTCGTTTTCAGCGAATGGCTGAACTGTATCGCCGTATGCCTTTGACTCGATCTGGCTTGCAGGGATGCCCTTTTCCTTGAGGCTTTCCACAACCTTGTCAACGCGCAACTGTGAGTATTCCATGTTGATCTTGGCGTTTCCTGTGCCCTTGTCAGCATATCCTGAAACTGTGATTTTCTTGTTTGGATATTCCTTACCCCACTCTGCTGCCTTGCTGATGATAGCCTCAGGGTTGATTTCTGCACCACGGATAACATAGAAGAGAACTTCCTTGAGCGGTTCTTCCTTCTTTGCTACAACTGGAGCTGGTTCAACCTTCTTCTCGACTACCGGAGCTGGAGTTGCTGTTTCAGGTTCTTTCACTACAACAGGTGCAACAGGAACGGCCTTCTGCGCCACTTTCTTGAAACCGAACTTGTAAGTGAGCGAAAGCTGTGCTGTGAGCATCCAGTCGTCTGAGTTGTTATACTTTGAGTTGAAACGGTCGTCGAGTGAGTTCATGTCAACTTCAACACCGAGGCTCCAGTGCTTAGCGAGGTTGATGTCGGCCAAGAGACCTACGCGGAGGTTGTGGCTGAGGAGGTCTTCACGGCTCTTGCCTTCGCCCCATGCGTTGCAAGTGCTTTCGGCTGGAGTCTGAGTAGCAAGGATAGCATCGAGGTCGTCGTTGTTCCATGCGTAGTTGAGGCCTACACCACCCACGAGGATGAGGTTGAATGTGTGATACTTCTTCTTTGAGAAGAGGTTTGTGAGGTTGATGAGGAGGTCAGCGTTAGTGTTCACGTAGTTGAACTTGTAGTTGTCCTCTATAGAGCGGAATCCGCCTTTTGATTCCCATGCGTTAACATGGAGTCGGGCTCCCACTGCAGGTGTGAAGAATGCACCGGCGCCGATGCTTGCAGTAGGTGAAATCAGGCTCTTGTCTGAGAAGAATGGGCTGCCTGCGTCAACCAAAGGAACGTTTGTGAAGGTTGTTCCGACACCACCCTGAAGCTGGATGAATCCGTGTGGATATGGCTTGTAGTCAAGTTCCTTCTCCTTGTTGTCCTGTGCTGTAGCGCTCACGCTGAAAAGGCCAACTGCTACCGCCAATAGAAATGATTTAAGAATTCTCATAATTGATATTTTTAAAAGTTTTTAATATTCTCGCGGTAAAATTAGTTATTATTAAGTTATCACGCAAAATTTAACACAAAAAAGTTGTATATTTGCTGAGACGAATAGCCCTGTACTGCTATGGATATGGCTGTGTGGGGTGATGCGCTAATGTTTTTCACACTATTATGGGAAGTATTGTAATCAAAAAAGTAGAAGGTAAGAGTGAGATGAAGAAGTTCATCCGCTTCAACTACGAACTATATAAGGACAACCAGTATTCCGTGCCGGACATCTATGAGGATATGCTCGACACGTTCTCCGACAAGAACGCCGCGATGGAGTTTTGCGAGGCGGTCTATTTCCTTGCATATAAGGAGGGTAAGGTTGTGGGCCGTGTGGCCGGTATCATCAACCACAAGGCCAACAAGACTTGGAATCTCAACGCCGTGCGCTTCGGATGGATCGACTTCATTGACGATCCTGAGGTCAGCCGTGCGCTCCTCGAGGCCGTTGAGGAGTGGGGGCGCTCAAAAGGAAAGACTGAGATTCAGGGCCCTCTCGGATTTACCGACATGGATGCCGAGGGCATGCTCATCGAGGGCTTTGACGAACTCGGCACTATGGCCACCATCTATAACTACCCTTACTATCCGAAGCACATGGAGGCTCTCGGCTATGAGAAGGAGGCAGACTGGATAGAGATGCTTATCAATGTGCCGCGCGAGACAGGACTCCCTGAGCGGCTCAAGCGCATCTCAGAGATTGTGATGCAGAAGTACAATCTCCAAATCAAGAAGTACACATCCTCAAAGAAGCTTGCTGCCGACTACGGACAGGAAATTTTCCAGCTCATCAACGAGGCATTCAAGCCGCTTTTCGGCTATTCAGAACTGTCGCAAAAGCAGATTGACCAGTATGTAAAGACTTATCTGCCAATCCTGGATCTCAAACTCATTTCGCTCATCACCGAGGCCGACGGCCGTCTCATCGGTGTGGGCATCTCAATGCCGTCAATGTCGAGGGCGTTGCAGAAGGCAAAGGGAAAGATGTTCCCGTTCGGCTGGTGGCATCTGCTCAAGGCTCTCAAATGGAAGAAGCCGAAGATTCTTGACCTCATGCTCGTGGCCATAAAGCCTGAATATCAGGGCAAGGGCGTCAATTCCCTCCTCTTCTACGACCTTCTGCCAATCTATATCCAGGAGGGCTATGAATATGTGGAGACAAACGTGGAGCTTGAGTCAAACTCTAAAGTGCAGCAACAGTGGATATACTTCGAGCGCCGTCAACACAAGCGCCGCCGCTGCTTCAAGAAGGCGCTTTCTTAATTATTGGGCAGAAATCTTTTCTCTTGAATAACATGATTACAGATTATTTAGATAAAATATTTTGTGGCGATTGTTTGACTGTAATGAAGCAACTTCCAGATGCATGTTGTGATATTGTTGTTACTTCTCCTCCATATAATCTGAAAAATAGTACTGGTAATGGGATGAAAGATGGAAGAGGTGGCAAATGGGAAGGTGCAGCTTTGTGTAATGGTTATGCTGACTATGATGACAATATGCCATATGACGAATATTGTTCTTGGCAAAAGGAGTGCCTGACGGAGATGATGAGACTTATAAAGAATGATGGTGCGATTTTTTATAATCACAAGTGGAGGGTTCAAAATGGACTCATACAAGACAGATCCGAAATCGTTAAGGATTTCCCTGTCAGGCAAATAATTATATGGAAAAGGAAAGGAGGAATAAATTTTAATAGCGGATATTTTCTGCCGACATATGAAGTTATATATTTAATTGCAAAAAAAGATTTTAAATTAGCGCCCAAAGCCAATAGCGTAGGAGATGTGTGGGAGTTTATGCAGGAAACAAATAATACACATCCAGCACCATTTCCTGTGGCTTTAATTGATAGGATTATTGGAAGCACTAATGCTGATGTAGTTCTAGATCCTTTTATGGGATCGGGGACAACGGCGGTTTCTGCTATTAGACAGCATCGTCACTATATCGGCATAGAATTGTCTCAATCATATTGCGACGTTGCTATAAATAGAATTAAGGCGACACAAGGACTACCTATTGCTACAGAAAGCCCTTCGCTATTTTAAATTTTAAATTAAAGAGAAAACATATGGCTACAACGTTAAATGTCATTACAAAAGAGGAGCTTATAGATAAATTTAGGATCATTCAATCTAAGGGATGGATCGAAAATTATAGGCGAGGTAATGATGGTGCTGTAGGTAATATTTTAGAAGATTTGCTTGGTATACCAGAAAATAATCTCCCTATACCAAATGCTGCCGAATGGGAGTTGAAAGCACAACGTGCAAATACGACTTCTTTAGTAACTTTGTGTCATATGGAACCATCTCCAAGAGCTTTATCTTTAGTTCCAAATGTCCTTTTGCCAAAATACGGATGGCCACACAAATTGGCCGGTTCCAAATATCCTGTTGATGAGAAATCATTTAGAAGTACAACAAATGCAGTGTCGTTTACAGATAGGGGATTTAAATTAAATGTGAATCGGCAAGAACAAAGATTGGAATTTATATTTGACAGTTCGAAATGTAATATACGTCATAGTGATTGGTTGAAAAGTGTTGAAGAACGGGTGGGTTTAGGGTCTTTTGAAATTCTACCTTATTGGGGATTTAACGATTTGTATACCAAGGCTGGTACAAAACTATTGAATTGTTTTTATGTATTAGCTGATGTTAAGCGTGAAAACGGAAAAGAGTTCTTTTGCTACAACCAAGTTTTAATGCTAAAGCGTGTGAACATAGATAAATTTATAGATGCAATAGAAGAAGGATGTCTATACATAGATTTTGATGCAAGAACAGGGCATAATCATGGTACTAAATTTAGGCTTTCGTTTAAAGATCTCCCCAAAGTCTATGAAGAAGTAATTCGTGTTTTATGACATAACTTTTACAGTTAAACAGTAAATGGAAGAGCTAAGCAACATACAACAGGAGCAACAGCCGGTGGAATATACCGACGATAACATCCGCCACCTCTCAGATATGGACCACGTGCGTACCCGTCCGGGTATGTACATAGGCCGATTGGGCGACGGATCGCATGCCGAGGACGGAATCTACGTGCTGCTGAAGGAGATTGTCGACAACTCCATCGACGAGTTCAAGATGAATGCCGGCAAGCGCATCGAAATCGATATCGAGGAAAATCTGGCGGTGACAGTGCGCGACTACGGACGCGGAATACCGCAGGGAAAGATGATCGAGGCGGTGAGCATGCTTAACACCGGCGGAAAGTACGACTCCAAGGCGTTCAAGAAGAGCGTCGGACTCAACGGAGTGGGTACGAAGGCGGTGAATGCTCTCAGTAGCCGTTTTGAAGTGAGAAGTTACCGCGAGGGAAAGGTGCGCAAGGCTATCTTCGAGAAGGGGCTTTTGCAGTCGGACATCACAGAGGATTCTGTTGAGGAGAACGGCACATACATATACTTCAAGCCCGACAACACGTTGTTTCTCAACTACAAGTTCCAGACGGAATTTGTGGAGACTATGTTGCGCAACTACACTTATCTTAATACAGGACTCGAAATCTACTATAACGGCCGACGCATCGTGTCGAGAAACGGTCTGAAGGACCTCCTCACCGATACTATGACGACCCAGCCGCTCTATCCCATCATACACCTCAAGGGCGACGACATAGAGATAGCCTTTACGCACACAAGCCAGCAGTATGGCGAGGAGTACCATTCGTTTGTCAACGGACAGCACACCATACAGGGAGGCACGCACCAAAGTGCGTTTAAGGAGCATATTGCCCGCACCATTAAGGAGTTCTACAACAAGAACTACGAATACGGCGACATCCGCAACGGCATAGTGGCAGCCATCGCCATAAATGTGGAGGAACCCCAGTTTGAGAGTCAGACGAAAATCAAGCTCGGCTCGCTCACTATGGAACCGAACGGCGGTGTGAGTGTAAACAAGTTTGTGGGCGACTTCGTGAAGAACGAGGTCGACAACTTCCTGCATAAGAACATCGATGTGGCGGAGACCATACAGCAGAAGATTCAGGAGAATGAGCGCGACCGTAAGGCTATAGCAGGAGTGACAAAACTGGCGCGTGAGCGTGCCAAAAAAGCCAACCTGCACAATCGCAAGCTGCGCGACTGCCGCATACATCTCAACGACGCCAAAGGCGACCGCAAGGAGGAGAGCTGCATCTTCATTACCGAGGGCGACTCTGCCAGCGGAAGCATCACTAAGAGCCGCGATGTCAACACGCAGGCCGTGTTCTCACTGCGAGGCAAACCGCTCAACTCGTTCGGACTAACGAAGAAAGTCGTCTACGAGAACGAGGAGTTCAACCTCCTGCAGGCGGCATTGAACATCGAGGACGGCATCGACGGACTGCGCTATAACAAGGTCATCGTGGCAACCGATGCCGATGTCGACGGCATGCACATCCGTCTGCTCATGATCACGTTCTTCCTGCAGTTCTTCCCTGAACTTATCCGCAAGGGGCACGTGCACATACTCCAGACACCGCTCTTCCGAGTGCGCAACCGCAAGAAGCGCATCCGCAAAGAGGCTCTGAAAGAACTCATGAGAGACCGTCAGGAGGACAAGGGCGACTTCATCACCCTCTACTGCTACAGCGAGGAGGAGCGCCTCAAGGCCATCGAGATGCTCGGTCCGGATCCTGAGATCACTCGATTCAAAGGACTCGGCGAAATCTCGCCCGACGAGTTCAAGAACTTCATAGGACCGGACATCCGTCTTGAACAGGTGACACTGCGCAAGACCGACCAGGTGAAGGAACTTCTTGAGTACTACATGGGCAAGAACACCATGGAGCGTCAGAACTTCATCATCAACAACCTCGTCATAGAGGAAGACCGTCCTGAGGAGGAAGAGTTTGCTTAAAGTAAAAAGTAAGAATTAAAAAGTAAAAGTTAAGAGTTTAGGACAATGGAGGCATCAGACTCCTCAACTCCTTACTCCTCAACTCCTGAAAGTAAAAAAGTAATGAGCAAGGCTTTATTTGCAGGCAGTTTCGATCCGTTCACACGCGGACACCAGTCAATCGTCAATCGCACTCTCGCCATAGCTGACGAGGTTATTGTGGCGATAGGCAGAAATATCAACAAGCGCACGATGCTGACCCTTGAGCAGCGCATCGAGGCGATTCAGCGCCTTTATGCTGACGAACCCAGGGTGAAGGTCATGGCATACGACGGACTGACAACCGACTTTGCCAAGAGTCAGGGTGTGACATTCCTCGTTCGTGGAGTGAGAAACATCGCTGACTTCGAATTTGAGAAGAACATCGCCGATGTAAACCGCAAGCTCACCGGCATCGAAACCGTGCTCCTTGTGACCGAAAGCGAATATTCGCACATCAGTTCGAGCGTCGTTCGCGAACTGATGAGCTACGGACACGATGTGAGCGACTTCATGCCCCGCTAAGGTTTAGCGTTTGAATAATAACTTAAAAACTCATAAACTCAAAAACTTAATAACTCAAAACTCATAAACTCAAACTTATGGCACAAGCACCAGAATTCAAGTATGCACCTATGTTCCAGTTGGGCAAGGACGATACAGAGTACTATCTGCTCACCAAAGACTATGTCAGCGTGGGCGAGTTTGAAGGCAAACCAATGCTGAAGATTCAACCAGAAGGACTCACAGCAATGGCTAATGCTGCATTCCGCGACGTGAGCTTCCTCCTCCGTCGTTCACACAACCTTCAGGTAGCCAAGATACTCCGCGACCCTGAGGCAAGCGACAACGACAAGTACGTGGCACTCACATTCCTCCGCAATGCAGAGGTTTCTGCCAAGGGCAAGCTCCCGCTCTGCCAGGACACAGGCACAGCCATCATCCACGGCGAGAAGGGACAGCAGGTGTGGACAGGCTTCTGCGACGAAGAAGCACTCTCTAAGGGCGTCTACAATACATACACAGAAGAGAACCTTCGCTACAGTCAGAACGCTCCGCTCGACATGTACAACGAGGTGAACACAAAGTGCAACCTCCCTGCACAGATCGACATCGAGGCAACTGAAGGCATGGAATACCACTTCCTCTGTGTGACAAAGGGCGGTGGCTCTGCCAACAAGACATACCTCTATCAGGAGACAAAGGCACGCATCCAGAACCCAGGCACGCTCATCCCGTTCCTCGTGGAGAAGATGAAGAGCCTCGGCACAGCGGCATGCCCTCCTTACCACATCGCAATCGTTATCGGCGGCACATCAGCTGAGAAGAACCTCCTCACAGTGAAGCTCGCTTCTACTCACTACTATGACAACCTGCCAACTACAGGCGACGAGACAGGACGCGCATTCCGCGACATCGAACTCGAGAAGCAGCTCCTTCAGGAGTGCTACAAGATTGGTCTCGGCGCTCAGTTCGGCGGTAAGTACATGGCACACGACGTACGCGTCATCCGCCTCCCACGCCACGGCGCATCTTGCCCTATCGGTCTCGGCGTATCATGTTCAGCCGACCGCAACATCAAGTGTAAGATCAACAAGGACGGTATCTGGATCGAGAAGATGGACGACAAACCATACGAACTCATCCCAGAAGAACTCCGCAACGCAGGCGAAGGCGAAGTGGTACGCGTAGACCTCAACCGCCCAATGGACGAAGTGTGCAAGCAGCTCAGCCAGTACCCAGTGAGCACACGCCTCTCCCTCAACGGAACAATCATCGTAGGCCGCGACATCGCTCACGCAAAGATCAAGGCACGCCTTGACGCAGGCGAACCGATGCCAGAGTACTTGAAGAACCATCCAATCTACTACGCAGGACCAGCCAAGACACCGGCAGGCATGGCGTGCGGAAGCATGGGACCTACTACAGCAGGCCGTATGGACCCTTAC
Source organism: Bacteroidaceae bacterium (assembly GCA_045576655.1). Classification (GTDB taxonomy): domain Bacteria; phylum Bacteroidota; class Bacteroidia; order Bacteroidales; family Bacteroidaceae; genus RGIG8745. The sequence continues at coordinate 14,309 of JAZNGW010000037.1, read as the reverse complement.
GTTTACGAGTTCCAGGATCATGGCGGCAGCCGCATCATGCTCGCTAAGGGTAACCGCTCTATCGACGTGACTAACGCTTGTAAGGATCACGGTGGATTCTACCTTGGCTCAATCGGCGGTCCGGCAGCTATCCTTGCTCAGAACAACATCAAGAGCATCGAGTGCGTGGAATACCCAGAACTCGGCATGGAAGCAATCTGGAAGATCGAAGTGGAAGACTTCCCTGCATTCATCCTCGTCGACGACAAGGGCAACGACTTCTTCAAGCAGCTCAAGCCATGCGAAGGATGCACAATCCTTGAGGCATAAACGCTGAAACATACATAATCCTCCATCATTCCTCAGCGGAACGGTGGAGGATTTTTCTTTTTATAGGGGTGAAGACTTTAAACTTAGTCTGAGTCTGTACAAACTTAGTCTGAGTTTGTATGTTTTTAGTCTAAGTCTGTACAAACTTAGTCTGAGTTTATAGATTTGAGCGCACAGAGCTTGTCAAACTTTATAGGGCACCAATAAATTTATTCTTCTCCCTTTTTGTTTTCTCCTTTAATTTAAATGACTAACTTTGTATGTTGAAGTGGTATGGCACTGAGGCAGATGTGGTGCGCCACACTTTCTTTTTGGATTAATCACTTAAAAAAGATAAGAATATGAAAACTTTGGAGAAAATTTTTGCAGGCAAACTGTTGAAAGTTAAGGCTATCAAACTTCAGCCAGAGAATCCGTTCACTTGGGCTTCTGGATGGAAATCACCGTTCTATTGTGACAACCGCAAGACTCTTTCTTTTGCAGACTTGCGCACTTTCGTGAAGACGGAGCTATCTCGCGTTGTGCTTGAGAATTTTGAGGAGGTCGATGCTATTGCAGGTGTGGCAACAGGTGCCATTGCGCAAGGCGCACTCGTGGCTGACGCTCTCAATCTCCCGTTTGCTTATGTTCGTTCAAAACCAAAGGACCACGGATTGGAGAATCTTATCGAAGGCGAGTTGAAACCTGGCATGAAAGTTGTTGTCATTGAAGACCTCATCTCTACTGGTGGCAGCAGTTTGAAGGCTGTTGAGGCTATCCGCAAAAATGGTTGCGAGGTTATCGGCATGGTTGCTTCTTACACCTATGGATTTGATGTTGCCAAGAAGGCATTCGAGGACGCTAACGTTAAGCTCATCACTCTGACTAACTATGAGGCTGTGCTTGAGGTGGCTCTCCAGACTGGCTACATCACTGAGGGCCATATCGGAATGCTTAACGAGTGGCGCAAGGACCCTGCTCACTGGAATGGATAACCATCCTATCGAAATCCAAACATTATGAAGGGCGGGCAAGCCTCGCCCCTACTTATAAAAACAAAAAGATTCTAAATGGCTAAATACGAAAGTGGTGTGAAGCAGATTGCTTCACCGATTTCAAAAGTGTACGCTAAACTTTCCGACCTTAACAATCTGGAGGCGCTGAAAACCAAGCTCGACGACCCGCGCATGGCGGAGATTATGAAGGAGAAGTTGCCGGAAGAGAAGTTGGCGGAAATCCGCGAGAAACTTGACTCAATGCAGTTCGACCGCGACTCGGTGAGCATTGACGTGCCTCCTGTGGGAGTTGTGGCAATACGCATCATTGAGCGCGAGGAGGACAAGTGCATAAAGTTCGAATCGACCAACTCGCCTATAGGCTTCAAGTTGTGGATTCAGGTATTGCCTACGAGCGACACTTCATGCAAGATGAAACTCACAATTGACGCAGCAGTCAATATGTTCATCAAGGCGATGGTTGACAAACCGCTCAAGGAAGGCGTGGAAAAACTTGCCGACATGCTGGCGATGATTCCTTACGCATAACTTTAACCCCCCAATAATTTAAAGATGGCAGATAAACTATGGACTAAGAATGTCCGTATGACTGAAGAGATAGAGAGGTTCACCGTGGGCAGAGACCGCGAGATGGACCTCTATCTTGCTAAATATGATGTACTCGGTTCGATGGCGCACATCACGATGCTTGAGAGCATCGGGCTGCTTGAGGCCGATGAACTGAAGACTCTTCTTGCTGAGTTGCGCAGCATCTATGCGCAGGCTGAGCGGGGAGAGTTTGTCATTGAAGAAGGTGTGGAGGACGTGCATTCTCAGGTGGAGATGATGCTCACAAGCCGCCTCGGCGACATGGGCAAGAAGATTCACAGCGGCCGTTCACGCAACGACCAGGTGCTCGTCGACCTCAAACTCTTCATCCGCGATCAGATAAAGGAGATTGCCGGACTTGTACACAACCTCTTTGATGAGCTCATAGCGCAGAGCAACCGCTACAAGGATGTGCTCATGCCAGGCTACACGCACCTTCAGGTGGCCATGCCTTCAAGTTTCGGACTTTGGTTCGGAGCGTATGCAGAAGGGCTTGTCGACGATATGCAGTACCTCCAGGCAGCATGGAAGATTACCAACCGCAACCCGCTCGGTTCGGCTGCAGGCTACGGATCGTCGTTCCCGCTCGACCGTCAGATGACAACCGACCTCCTCGGCTTCGACTCGATGGACTATAACGTGGTCTACGCACAGATGGGACGCGGAAAGACAGAGCGCAACGTGGCATTCTCTATGGCATCCATAGCGGGCACGATAGCGAAACTCGCCTTCGACGCCTGCATGTTCAACAGCCAGAACTTCGCCTTCGTGAAACTTCCTGACGACTGCACCACAGGTTCAAGCATCATGCCTCACAAGAAGAACCCTGACGTGTTCGAGCTCACACGCGCCAAGTGCAACAAGATTCAGGCCTTGCCACAGACTATCACACTGATAATGAACAATCTGCCATGCGGATATTTCCGCGACTTGCAGATTATAAAGGAAGCCTTCCTTCCTGCGTTCGACGAACTGAAGGACTGCTTGCAGATGGCTGCCTACATCATCAACAAGATGAAGGTCAACGAGCATATCCTCGATAATCCTATCTACGACAACATGTTCAGCGTGGAGGAAGTGAACCGTCTTGCCCGCGAGGGAATGCCTTTCCGCGATGCCTACAAGAATGTTGGTCTCGACATCGAAGCCGGCAATTTCACCCCTGACAAGAACATCTGCCACACTCACGAAGGCAGCATTGGCAATCTCTGCAACGACCGCATCGAGTCGCTCATGCAGGACGTAGTGGCAGGATTCAACTTTGAGCGCATGGAAAAGGCGGTAGAGAAACTGTTGGAGAGATAAAACCACAAACTATGCAATACAAATACTGCGGACATAGCGGAGTGCAGCTCCCAAAACTTTCACTCGGATTGTGGCACAACTTCGGTTCTGTCGACGATTTCGGTGTGGCAACAGACATGATAGTAAAGGCTTTCGATGCAGGCATCTGCCATTTCGACCTTGCCAACAATTACGGGCCTGTTCCAGGCAGCGCGGAGACTAACTTCGGGCGTATTCTGAAAGACAACCTTGCAGGGCATCGTGACGAGATGTTCATTTCGAGCAAGGCGGGCCACGACATGTGGGACGGCGTCTATGGCACGGGGTCTTCACGCAAAAATCTCATCGCCTCGTGCGACCAGAGTCTGAAGCGTACCGGACTGGACTACTTCGACATATTCTACAGCCACCGCTATGACGGTGTCACTCCTGTCGAGGAGACCATGCAGGCACTCATCGACATTGTCCGTCAGGGCAAGGCGCTCTATGTCGGCATATCGAAGTATCCGCCAGAGCAGCAGGCATTGGCTTATTCCATTCTCAAAGAAGCAAAAGTGCCTTGTCTGCTCAGCCAGTACCGTTGTTCAATGTTCGACTTGAAGGCAAAACGCAACAATTTCCAGTTGGCAGCCGACAACGGCAGCGGCATCATCTGCTTCTCGCCCCTTGCCCAGGGACTCCTCACAGGCAAGTACGACAACGGCATACCTGAAGGTTCGCGTGCGGCACGCACCACAGGCTTCCTCCAGACATCGCAGGTCACACCCGAACGCATTGAGGCAGCACGCCAACTTGGGGCTATTGCCAAGCAGCGCGGACAGTCGCTTGCCCAGATGGCATTGGCGTGGGTACTCAACGACGAGCGTGTCACATCGGTCATCATAGGCACATCTTCAGTGACTCAGCTCAACAACAATCTGAACACTTTGGATAATCTGGCGTTTTCAGAAGAAGAACTTCAGGCCATCGACAATATTATCAATAAGCCTGAACTCTCGTTTTGATAGTAGAGAGAAGAGAGTAGAGTGTAGAAAGGTGAGGGGTTGAAGGTAGGAATCAAGTAGATATTTCCCGACAAATGAAAAGAATATTGGCTTTGATGATGTGTGCTGTCTTTGCTCTTTCAAGTTGCAAGGACGAATACAGTTATAGTTCGCAGTTCTCCACCAAATATCCGGTGAGGTTTTATTTCAACGTGTCGGCTTCAGCCGAACTCATCAATGCTATAGGCAATCCTGGCGAATATGTTACTATCCGCCGCAAGAGCGGCACAGGATATGTCAGGATTGAGAACACGCTCGGCGGCAATGACTATTCGCTGTCATACGTGGGCAGTACAGACTTCTTGTATGGTTTGGGCGGGTTGATTGTCGGCACGTCTAATGTACCTAATATAAACAGTGGTTTCGACCTCCTTGCTTATGACCTTGCTTGTCCTACTTGTGACCGCCCAGAACGGCGTCTTTCCCTCAAGGGCAATGGTACAGCCAAATGCAGCAAGTGCGGCATTACTTACGACATGAACAATCTCGGTGTCATCGTTGATGCAGATAGCGTTTCGGTCAATAACGCCAGAGTGCTATACCGCTACCGCATCACCTACGACGGTCAAGCCATAAGAGTTTTTAATTAGTTAAAAGTTAAGAGTTAAAAGTTAGTTCATAATTCACAACTCTCAACTCATAACTCTCAACTATTAACTCTTAACTATTAACTCTTAACTTTTAACTCTCAACTTAAATATACCCCGCTTTCTTCAGTTCTTCGGCTACGGTGTCACACTCGTCCCACCATTCCTGTCCGAAGACCTTTATCAGCGGCTCCTTCAAGAATTTATATACAGGCAATCCGAGTTTCTTGCCTAATACGGTAGCAGCCTTGCACACATCCCAACGGTGATAGTTCACACCAGTCATCGGTCCCATCTTAGTCAGTCGTATAGGGTAGAGATGGCAGGAGATGGGTTTCTGGAACTTGCATCTGCCCTCACGGTAAGCCTTGTCAATGGCACAATAACAGCCCCCCTTCTCGTCGTAGCAAGTGAACACGCAATCCTTGTTGTCTACGATGCTTGTCACGAGGTCGCCGTCGCGGTCAGTGTAGATCACGCCCTGCTCTTTTATCACAGCCTGAGCCTTGGGCGACAGTTCGTCCCAGACAATCTCGGCAGCCTCTTCAAGTTGTTCCACTTCTTCTATTTTCACTGGTGCTCCGGCATCGCCTTCCACGCAGCACGCACCTTTGCAGGCTCCGAGGTCACAACAGAAGTGCTCGCGGAAAAGGTCGAGCGTTACGATCGTGTCTTTGATTTCTATCATTTGCTTGTGTTTTTTTACAATTCAGGCACTACGGCATGAAAGAGGAGCGGTGCGGCGCCTGTGTTGATGAGGCTGTGCGTGTGTCCTTTAGGGCAGTAGTGACACTGTCCGGCAGTGATGGCCGACGCTTCGCCGTTCTCAATGATTGTGCCCTCGCCACTGACGATGAAGATTGTTTCCGAACTCGTTTCATGGGTGTGCATGCCTATTGACGCACCTGGTTGGAGTTCACCGTGCAGGATGCGGTGTGTGCCGTCGAAGTACATCTTGGCATTAAGTTCTTTCTCGCCTCCCTTGAAGTTTTGGAACGCCTCTGCAGGCATCGAATTGAAGTCGATAATCATAGCTGGTGTCGGTTTAAATTATATGTTCTGCGCCACAGTGTATGCCGTGGTCCATGCTGCCTGAAAGTTGAATCCTCCTGTCACGGCATCGATGTCGAGCACCTCGCCTGCAAAGTACAGCCCCGGGCAGTGCTTGCTTTCCAGAGTGCTCATGTTGACCGATGAGAGGCTCACTCCGCCGCACGTGACGAACTCTTCCCTGAAAGCGCTCTTGCCTTCTATATTATATGTGTCGTTAGTCAGTATGTTAGCTATGCGGTTGATTCCTTTCCTGCCTAATTCGCCCCATCGTTTGTCGCGCTTCATGTCGCATTTCTCTATGAGGTAGTCCCAAAGGCGCTGCGGTATGGTGGCGTAAGGACGCACCGATGACAGTTGTTTCTGAGTGTTCTGCTGTGCCGTGATACTTATGTGCTCTATCACGCTGTCGGTGTTCGTCTCGCCCGTCCAGTTCACTATGAGCGGCGAACGGTAGGCGTTTTCAGCCAAGTGGCGTGCGGCATAGGACGACAGTTTGAGTATGGCTGGTCCGCTCATGCCCCAGTGGGTGATGAGTAGCGGTCCGGTGCTTCGGAACTTCGTTCCTGGTATACTCGCCGTAGCGTTCTCCACCACCGTGCCCATGAGTTGGCGCAGGGCGGATGAGTTGATGCTGAAGGTGAAGAGCGACGGCACAGGATCGCTGATGGCATGGCCTAACCGTTCCAGCCAGTCAAGCCCTTTGCGCTGAGGCGAACCGCCAGTAGTCACTACCACCTTGTCAAACCTCTCAGTTCGCACTCCCTCTTCCGTCTTGAACGATAGAGAGAATCCTTCACCCTCACACGGAGCGATGTCGCTGCAACTGCATGAGCGCATCACTTTCACGCCGAGACGGTGGGCATGGGTAGTCAGGCAGTTGATTATGGAGTGCGAGTCCTGCGACTTTGGAAAGACGCACTGGTCGTCTTGGGTAGTGAGCGGCACGCCGTGGGCTTCAAACCATCGGTAGGCATCCTCATGGTCAAACACCTTGAAGAGGCGTTTCATGAGTTTGTCGCCGCGGGGATAGACCGTTTTCAAGTCGCCCACCTCAGCAAAGGAGTTGGTGCAGTTGCATCGTCCTCCACCCGAAATCTCGACCTTGGCGAGCACTCGTCTTGATTTCTCGAATATGCACACCTCGGCGTCAGCTGCTCGCTCCTTCAGGTTGACGGCAAGGAAGAAACCCGCCGCACCTCCGCCGATGATTGCTATTCGTGACATGAGGTTGCTTATTTCGTTATGACGTTATTCTGTTATTTCTCAACCAATTCCTTTGACTTGAGCAGAGCCGCATTGATGTTAGGGCAGATATTGCCCTCGCCCAGGATTTCCTCAAACTTGTTCTTGTCAAGAACCTTGCGCACCTTGTCGTTCACACCTGAGAGAATGATTGTTACATTGTCCTTGTGGCTCATAGATATGAGGTTTTCCAAGTTGTGTATGCCCGTCGAGTCGATGAACGGCACTTTTCTCATGCGTATGATGCGCACCTTAGGCTGTTGCTGCATGCTTGCCATGACCTCCTCAAACTTGTTTGCCACGCCGAAGAAGTACGGACCGTTGATCTCGTACACCTCCACTCCCTGAGGTATCACCAGATGTTCCAGACTGCTCGCGTCGAGGTCGCTCTCGTCGTCAGGATCTATCTCGTCGGTGAGGACAGACACATTCGTTGTTTCGGTCATGCGGCGCAGGAAGAGCAGACATGCAAGCACAAGACCTATCTCAATAGCGATGGTGAGGTCGAAAATGACAGTGAGGATAAACGTAATCCACAGCACAGAAACGTCCGACTTAGGGTTGTGCATAAGCTCGCGCACTGTGCGCCATCCGCTCATGTTGTAGCTCACCACAACGAGCACGCCGGCAAGACACGACATAGGGATGTATTGCGCATAAGGCATGAGGAAGAAATATATGAGCAGGAGCACAACGGCGTGGATGACACCCGCCACAGGAGTCTTGCCGCCATTGTTGATGTTAGTCATTGTGCGGGCAATGGCGCCAGTTGCCGGTATACCTCCGAAGATAGGGCAGAGGATGTTGGCAATACCTTGTCCCACAAGTTCCTGGTTAGAGTTATGCTTATGGCCTATCACACCGTCGGCGACAGTAGCGGAGAGCAACGACTCGATAGCACCGAGGATGGCAATGGTGATAGCCGGTGATATGAGCCCCTTGATAGTCTGCCAGTCCATGTCGGGCATCATAGCCTCAGGTATGGCAGGATTAATCTTGAAGCGGTCGCCTATGGTTTCCACGTTGATTCCGTAGTTCTTGAGCAGCAGCCCCACGAGCGTCATCACTATGATGGCGATGAGCGAACCAGGAATCTTCTTCGAGAACTTAGGAGTCAAGGCAATTATCACTATCGACAAGATGCCCACCGCCGTTGTCCACAGGTCAATAGTACTGAAGTTCTCGAAGTAAACGCCCCACTTCGAAATGAAGTCGGCAGGCACGCTTCCCTCAATGCTCAGACCGAACAAGTCCTTGATCTGCGTGGTGAAGATAGTCAGCGCAATACCGCTCGTGAATCCCACTACGATAGGATAAGGAATGTAACGTATAATCGAGCCCAAACGAAACAGTCCAAGCAATACCAGAAACACTCCGGCAAGCACTGTAGCTATGGCAAGCCCCTGCAGCCCGAACTGCTGGATGATGCCGTAGATGATGATAATAAAAGCACCCGTAGGACCGCCAATCTGCACACGGCTGCCACCGAAAAGCGAAATTGCCAATCCGGCAATGATGGCAGTGATGATACCCTTCTCAGGCGACACACCCGAAGCGATACCGAAAGCAATGGCAAGCGGCAGAGCCACTATACCCACGATTATGCCCGCCATGAGGTCGGCGGAAAAAGTCTGTTTGTTGTAGCTTTTCAACGTCTTGAAAAGTTCCGGTTTGAATGAGAACAGTTTCATAAAACTACCTTTTCTCTTTTTAAAAATCCTTAAAAAACATCTTATTAACTTAATAACAATGTGCAAAGTTAGCGTTTTTCGGAAACAAGAGCAAAAAACTCTGTGTTTCAGTACGGTTGCAGATACTTTTTTGTTATTTTTGTGCCGAGAATGACGTGTTCTGAATTATTCCGAATGTTCTGAATATTCAGATTATTCCGAATCCTCCGAATAACTAAAACCAATTACAAAATATGATTAAGAAGATTTTTACATTAGGGATGTTCGCCATCATGGGCGTAACAAGCGCAATCGCACAGGGCGAGTACACTGTGCAGGGTGAAGTTTCCAAAGCAGATTTCACAGGCGAGATTTATATCATGGACAACTTCGGACGCAAAGTTGTCGACACAACAACTGTTGCTGGCGGCAAGTTCGAGTTCAAGGGAAATGTCGACACTCCGCTCTTCGCTATGATCAACTCAAGAGACGCTGGATTGCAGTGCGCTTTCATCCTCGAACCAGGTAACATCACACTCGCTCAGGGAACAGCAAAAGGCACTCCTATGAACGATGACCTCAGCAAGTTGCTCGCTGACATGCAGACAGTTACTTCAAGAGACCAGTACAAACCGCTTATCGAGGCTTTGATGAGCAAGCACAACAACGACGTCCTCGGACTCATCGCAGTCACTCAGTTTGGTTCAGCGCTCGACGCTAAAGACCTCAAGGCTATCGTTGAGAAGTGCGGTCCTGTCATCACAGAGAACTCAACAGTGAAGGCAAGCAAGGCTGCTTGGGAAGCACAGGCAAAGACAGCTCCAGGCACGATGTTCACCGACTTTGAAGTGGAATACAACGGAAAGATTCAGAAACTCTCCGACTATGTGGGCAAGGGCAAGTACGTCCTCGTTGACTTCTGGGCAAGCTGGTGCGGACCATGCAAGCGTGCCATCCCAGGAATCAAGGAGATTTACGAGAAGTACAAGGGCGACAAGTTCGAAGTTCTCGGTGTAGCCACTTGGGACAAGCCAGCAGACACAGAGAAGGCTATCGTAGACCTCCAGTTGCCTTGGCCGCAAATCATCAATGCACAGCGCATAGGTTCCGATGCTTATGGCGTGCAGGGCATCCCGCAGATTATCCTCTTCGCCCCTGACGGCAAGATCGTAGCCCGCGACCTTCACGGCGACGCCCTCAAGGCAGCAGTCGAAAAGGCAATGGAACAGTGATTAAAGTAAAAATTAAAAAGTAGGGGCGGGGTTCGCCCGCCCGATAACGCATACTGTAGAGACGTCACATTGTGGCGTCTCATTTTATTTGGACACGGATAAAACGGATTTGCACTGATTGTTCTGCAGACGCAACACACTCGGCGTCCCTTGCCAGTCATTCTGAGCGGAGCGAAGAATCTCTAAAAGGCTAAAAAAGCGTCTTGCTGTTACTGTTTTTTTTGGCACGGAACACACGGACATCACTGATGCCACTGCTTTTTTATTAACAATTAACCGTGTCGTTCCGTGTTTCCAGCGTAGTCCGTGCCTCAAAAAAAGGGCACCCGCAAGGGGTGCGCCCTACGACGATAACGGGAACGATAACGTTAACGGTCTAGTCCCTACGCAACCCCATTAACGTTAAACTCTTAACCCTCAACGTTACATGGTTCCCGTTATCGTTGTTTTCGGCTTCCGAAAACGACAGCCCCGCAATAAAAACTTGCCACCACCTCGGCGGATATTTTGCGGCACTGCGGAGAAAAGTATAAATAAAACTTATATTTGTAAGAATAAAACTAATATTTATATAAATAAAACTATTATTTGTACAAATATTACTTTTATTTATAGTTTTCAGCGGAGAGTCGGGAAGTAAGGAGCGGAGTGACGCTAAATAAGTGTTTGGTGTAATATTTTTCGGTAATTTGGCGAGGGACCTATGTGTCCGCCCGAAAGCAATTATTTTATTTGAACACTGATAACACGGATTGTGCGGATTTGCGCTGATTGTTCCTCGGACGCAACACGTTGCGTCCCTACGGGTCAATGGTGACGCAGGCAGACTTATGCCCTTACGCACCCCTTCAACGATAAACCATTAACGATAAACGATAAACGATAAACGTTCCCGTTAACGTTATTGTTATCGTCTTTAAAAAATAATCCGTGTGAATCTGTGAAATCTGTGGTCTTAAAATCATCGGGCAGACCCGCCCCTACGATAAACCATTAACGATAAACCATTAACTATAAACCATAAACCATAAACCATCAACGATAAACCCTAACCCCTCAACGTTACACGGTTCCCGTTCTCGTTCCCGTTCCCGTCATTTACTGTTTTAAACATCCTATTGGAACGACATAAATTCCATCTTCCGGACGACGATAAGCATGTTCGTCTGTTGCCGTTAATATCATTTTAAAAGCAGGTGCTTTCATACGTGTAGTGTCAATCTGCTTGGCTAATGAGGTCAATGTCTTTACACCTTCGTTTATCAATGTCTCGCCTCCGAGTTTGACTTCTATAAGCCCATACTGTCCGTTGCGGAGGTGTACTACTGCATCGCACTCCAAACCGCTTTTATCTCTATAATGATATACCTTGCCATTTAATGCTTCTGCAAACACACGCAAGTCTCTTACGCACATGGCCTCAAAAAAGAATCCCATTGTCTTCAAGTCGTTAATTAAATCAACGGGACCTAAACCTAAGGCAGCCGTTGCTATAGATGGATCAACAAAATAGCGTGTGTCAGCTGTGCGGATAGCTGTCTTTGAGCGAAGATTTGGATTCCAGGCTGGCATATCTTCTACCACAAATATTTTTCTCAAAGCGTCAAGGTAGGAACTTATGGTATCATCATCAAGAGTGGCAGTATCGTTGCTCTTTAGATCTTCCTTTAAGGTAGCAATTGATGCTTGTGTACCTTGATGTCGGGCATAAGCTCTCATTAAGCGTTGCACTCGCTCCGATGCTCTTTTAACACCATCGACTTTAGTTATGTCTTCCTTTGTTACTGCATCGTAATAGTCGAATGCCTGTTCCAATGCTGCTTCCTCAGGTAATCCAACAGCCATAGGCCAGCCGCCACGACAAATCAAGAAAGCAATATCTTTCAATTTAAGTTCATTCTTCTCCAATATCTTTTCTGGAGTAGTAAATAAGTTGCCAAGACTTACCGTTCCGTTAGAGTCACCAGATTCAAACAAAGTCATTGGTCGCATTGTCAGCCAGGCAAAACGTCCTGTTCCAGAATGTTCTCTTTCCGCCTCTGCCTCCTTGTCGGGAACAGCAGAACCTGTTAAAATAAACTGCCCCATTTTACGGCGATGGTCAACTGTATATCTTACTGCATCCCACAATTTGGGCACAGTCTGCCATTCGTCAATAAGCATTGGGGTATCTCCTAATAACGCAGCATCTGTATCTATTTCTAAAAGACTCTTGAAGTTGTTCTTCACATCAGTTCGAGCCAACAAAATTTTGCTGGCTGCGACTTCTTCTGCTGTAGTGGTCTTGCCGCACCATTTAGGTCCCTCTATCAGAACAGCACCTTTTGCTTGCAATTTCTTCTCAAGCAGGCTATCCATAATCCTATGTCTGTAACCATCCATAAATAAAGATATTTGATTTGCAAAAGTAATCAAATAATCTCATGTTCGGTAATTTGGTGTAATATTTTTCGGTGATTTGGCATAATTCCTTTCGGTAATTTGGCGAGGGACCTATGTGTCCGCCCGAAAGCAATTATTTTATTTGAACACTGATAACACGGATTGTGCGGATTTGCGCTGATTGTTCCTCGGACGCAACACGTTGCGTCCCTACGAGTCAATGGTGACGCAGGCAGACTTATGTCCCTACGCAACCCCATCAACGTTAAACCCTAACCCCTCAACGATAAACCATTAACGTTAAACCCTCAACGATAACCCCTCAACGATAAACGTCCCCGTTAACGTTCTCGTCTTTAAAAAATAATCCGTGTGAATCTGTGAAATCTGTGGTCTTAAAATCATCGGGCAGACACACAGGTCTGCCCCTACATATCCCTTGCCAGTCATTCTGAGCGGAGCGAAGAATCTCTAAAAGGCTAAAAAAGCGTCTTGCTGTTACTGTTTTTTTGGGCACGGAACACACGGACATCACTGATGCCACTGCTTTTTTATTAACAATTAACCGTGTCGTTCCGTGTTTCCAGCGTAGTCCGTGCCTCAAAAAAGGGCACCCGCAAGGGGTGCGCCCTACGACGATAACGGGAACGATAACGTTAACGGTCTAGTCCCTACGCAACCCCATTAACGTTAAACTCTTAACCCTCAACGATAACCCCTCAACGATAACCCCTCAACGATAAACCATAAACCATTAACGATACACGTCCCCGTTAACGTTCTCGTCTTTAAAAATAATCCGTGTGAATCTGTGAAATCTGTGGTCTTAAAATCATCGGGCAGACACACAGGTCTGCCCCTACATATCCCTTGCCAGTCATTCTGAGCGAAGCGAAGAATCTCTAAAAGGCTAAAAAAGTGCCTTGCTATGTGTTATCGGGCAAGCAGGCCCCGCCCCTACGATAAACCATTAACGATAAACCATTAACGATAAACCATTAACGATAAACCATTAACGATAAACCATTAACGATAAACCATAAACCATAAACGATAAACGTTATCATCCCCATTCTCGTCCAGTTTTTATGTTACTTTTTACGTTTTTTCTTGCGGGATTCGTTTTTTTTTTATACGTTTGCCCATTCATTGGTGCATAGTGCATCATTGAAGTGGAATTACACATTATTATATATAACATTTTGTTTAACTAAAATCAAATCATTATGAAAAAGAACTTACTTGTTCTTGGTGCATTAGCACTCACATCATTGGGCGCATTCGCACAGAATCTTTGGACACCACCTGCACCTCCAGCAGCATCGGAATTGGTTCCAGGTGAGAAGGTTTTTCTTTTTAACAAGGAAGCCGGTGCATTCCTCCGCGGACTTGGTGACGGTAACTATTCTCCTTATTGGGGCACACGTGCAGGTGTTGCTATCGCAGGTTGCGACACTATCATCTTCCAGCCTGCTCTTGAGGCCAACATCAAGGAAGGAACTACTCCTTCAGGCTCAAACATTTTCCAGTGGGATGAGGAGTGGGACGGACAGACTTACATCATTCAGGCATTCAATCCGAAAGAACGTCGTCACGGTCGTTGGGATGAAATGTGGTTCGGTCTTACAGACTTGGTAACTGTTTGGATGGACCGCCAGGCCAACGTTGAGGGTAACATGAACTTCTTCTGGAACGTCACTGATAACGGCAACGGAACTTACAGCCTCAGTGTTTCTCCTAAGGCTATCGAGTTGGCCGATCCAGACCTTTACGGCGCTCTCTATGAGTATGACGAAGAAGGTCAAGTTACTAGGGAGCCTGCTATCAAGGGCGGTGAGCGTATCGGTGTGTCTGTTACAGACGTAAACGGTGAAGTTCGTTTCGAAGGCGCTGCTGAAGACCTTTCATACGAATGGATCATCGT
>JAZNGW010000036.1:0-42811 GCA_045576655.1 Bacteroidaceae bacterium | reverse complement strand
GGAAGACAATCGATGTAATGAAGTTCCAAAAGTTCCCTGAATTTCTCGGTCTTACCTGATATCGAAGGAAGAAGACCATTGCGAAGTATACTCATAAAATTAAAATTTTAATGAGTCAACCTATTTTACAAAAAGACACTCCGCAGGGATGAGAATTTTTGACTGCGGTGAGGGCGATTTTGTTCCCTGTTGTCCTCCAAAATGCTTGTGCGTCACAAAGGTTTGTTTTTTTCGCTTTATTGATTAAATTTGCAGAACTTAAAAATCACTGAGCGTATGGAAAAGACTTGGAGGTGGTTCGGAAAGAACGACAAGATAACCCTGCAGATGCTCCGGCAGATAGGAGTGGAGGGCATAGTGACGGCGCTGCACGATGTGCCTAATGGCGAAGTGTGGACTGTTGAGGCCATTATGGACCTTAAGAACTATATTGAGAGCTACGGACTGCGTTGGTCAGTAGTGGAGAGTTTGCCTGTTTGCGAGGCTATCAAATATGGTGGAGCCGACCGCGACCGCCTCATTGAGAACTACAAGGTGAGCCTTGCCAATCTGGGCAAGTGCGGCATACATACCATTTGCTACAACTTCATGCCTGTGCTCGACTGGGCGCGCACTGAACTTGACCATCCGTGGGACGACGGTTCGACCTCGCTCTACTTCAACAGGGTCAAGTTTGTCTATTTCGACTGCTACATCCTTAAGCGCGAGGGTGCAGAAGCCGACTACTCTGCTGAGGAACTCGCTGCCGCTGCCGAGATGGACAAGACTATGACTGAGGCGGACAAAGCGGCTCTCGTCGATACAATCATTGTGAAGACTCAGGGATTTGTCAACGGCAATATCACTGAGAAGGACAATAATCCAGTAGAACTCTTCCGCAATCTTCTGTCGCTCTACGAGGGTATTACGCCCGACAAGCTGCGCCAGAACATGAAGTACTTCCTTGAACAGATAATGCCCGTCTGCGATGAGTGGAACATGAACATGTGCGTTCACCCCGACGACCCGCCTATGCCGTTGCTCGGACTGCCGCGCATCGTGACTTGCGACGCCGACATAGAGTGGTTTCTTTCTGCTGTCGACAATCCGCACAACGGACTTACTTTCTGCTGCGGTTCGCTATCGGCAGGAGCGCACAACGACGTGCCCGAACTGGCGCGCAAGTATGCACGGCGCACTCACTTCGTTCATCTGCGGAGTACGGACGTGCTGCCTAACGGCGACTTCATCGAGGCTGACCATCTGCACGGTCGCGCCAATCTGATAGAGGTGTGCCGCATATTCCACAGGCTCAACCCCGATGTGCCGATGCGCGTGGACCACGGCCGCACCATGCTCGGCGATGAGGATAAGGGATATAACGCTGGCTACTCCTTCCACGGCCGCATGATGGGACTCGCACAGATGGACGGTGTCATGGCTGCCGTGAGGTATATGGATGTTGAAAGTTAAAAGTTAAGAGTTAATAGTTGAGAGTTTTAAGTTGAATGAGGCATTCTCCTTACTCCTAAAACATAAAGAAATATCATGGACAAGAACCTTTCAGGAAAGATAGCCGTAGTCACAGGCGGAAGCGGTGTGCTCGGTAGTAATGTGTCGCAGGGGCTCCTTGAAGCAGGAGCCACAGTACTCGTTATCGGTGCCCATCAGAATAAAGTGGACGCAGCCGTAGAACGACTTCGTCAGTATGGCGATGTGTCAGGGCTTGTGTGCAACGTGCTTGATTCGGCTGAGATAAACAAGGCGCGCGACTACGTGATGGATAAATGGGGCAGGGTAGACATACTTGTCAACGCTGCCGGAGGCAATGTGCCTGGCGCAACTATCATGGACGACCAGCATGTGTTTGACATGAAGGACGAGGACCTCCGTCGCGTCATCGACCTCAACCTTTACGGCACAATCTACCCTTGCCTTGCTTTCGGAAAGATTATGGCAGAGCAGAAGAGCGGCAGCATCATCAACGTCAGTTCGATGGCGGCATACGATGCTCTCTCCCGCGTGATGGGATATGCCATAGCGAAGGAAGGCGTGAATGCCCTGACCAAGTGGCTGGCTCAGGAAATGGCTATCAAGTACAGCGAGAAAATTCGCGTCAACGCCATTGCGCCAGGCTTCTTCATCGGCGAGCAGAACCGCCGTGCGCTCATCAACGAGGACGGCACGCTTACAGAGCGCAGTCATAAGGTCATAGCCAAGACCCCGATGCGCCGCTTCGGCGACATAAGCGAACTCAACGGCATCGTGCGTTTCCTCTGTAGCGATGAGGCAAGTTTCGTCACAGGCACAATAATCCCTGTCGACGGCGGTTTCAGCAGTTTCAGCGGCGTGTGATCTTGCCATCGCATATTGTATGACAGAGAAAAGCGGACAGTCCCCATCGGACTGCCCGCTTTCTTTATGATATGCTCTATTGATTAATAGATGCTTGCATACATGTAGAGCATGTGGCTGTAGCCAGCATATTGGCCAACAACAATCAAAGCTCCGATATTACCGAAATCAATCGTTCCGTCTCCGAGAACACCTACGATGTCAGCCTCCATGTCATAGCTGATTCCAGCGCTGCCATATTCAAATGAAC
Organism: Bacteroidaceae bacterium; assembly: GCA_045576655.1. Lineage (GTDB taxonomy): Bacteria > Bacteroidota > Bacteroidia > Bacteroidales > Bacteroidaceae > RGIG8745. Next base: position 40,227 of record JAZNGW010000036.1, on the reverse strand, counting down.
CATATTGGTAGTCGCCCAATGATGTGTCAGGAACCAACTGTCCTGCAGGAATTTTACAAGTTCCGTTTTCCACATCAAACACGAGTTTGATTTGTCCCAATGGAGCACCTGTCTGACTTGAGGCGATACCAGAAATGTACGCTACAGACTCATCGTTAGCATCTGGAGAGATTGTAACAGAAACTGGATTCTCAGCACCAGTGAAGAGGTCAAGTCCTGTGAAAGTTTTTGCCCCAAGGTATTTAACGAGAGGGTGTGATTCCATCGTGAATTCCTGCGCTTCTGAAACAACGAGTTTGTTTGCAGTAAGAGCGTAAGCACAAGCATAGTATGTTGTGCCAGGACTAAGCATCAGAGTCAACTGACCGTTTTCATCAACGGAATAGGAAGTAGAGTTTTCCAATGTTACCTCTGGGCTCTCACTAAGCATCACGCCACATTCGAGTGCAGCAGGATTGCCATCAGTCAAAGACACGGTAAATGTTGCTTCGTATTTGTTGACAGACACTTCAAGAGTCGTAGTAGGCTCTGTAACGGTTGTCACGCGTGTTTCGTCCAATGTCTTGTCCTCCTCACAAGAAGTCAAGGCAAAGCCGCACGCAAGGAATAATAATAAACCTATCTTTTTCATCTTTTGATTCTATTTGATTATTTGTACTTTGATTCAGTTGGAGCAGGATTCTGGTCTTCTGCGTTCAAATCAGCACTATTGTCCAACTCACGCAATGGAATCTGGAAATGCAGATACCAGCTGTCAGGAGCAATTGTGTACTGTGCGCTTGCAAGGTGGTTGCTTCCCTCATAGTTGCGCTCCACGCCCTTCTTCAGACGCAAGTGGTCGAACAAAGAGAATCCTTCGCCCCAGAGCTCAAGACGACGCTGCTGATAAACCTCCTCTGGAGAAACAGATGTCTTGTTCCATGAAGGATCGCGCTGGCTCATGAGTTCCTTCAATACTGTTGCTGCGACAGCACCATCACCCTTGTGAGCCAAAGCCTCAGCCTCGTTAAGAATCATTTCTGACACACGCATGTAAACATAGTCTGCTTCCCAGTTTGCAACCTTCTTGAACTTGAGGTTTGTATAGTCAGGAAGTTCACTTTCGTACTCTGTATATTGAGCACCGCTCTCGCTATGCTTGAACAAAACCTTGCGGGCATCATTCTTGCCCATCATGCTATAAAGACGAGCGTCAATCATGCGGTATGCACCAACTTCGCCGCCATAACCTGCATCGTAAGAGCAAACGAATGAGAAGAATGATGCGAACATTGTTGTTGTCACAGATGTGATGTCAGCACCCCATATCCACTCCTTAGAGTTGATATTGTTGAATGCCTCGTTTGCAGCAAGTTCTGCAGGAGAGAATACAGAGTATCCCTCGCGAGCCTTGCGAGCGTAAGTGATGGCATCGTCCCAGTTGTTTGTAACGAGACAGATACGAGAGTAGAGACCTGAAGCCACCTGAGCGTCGATCATAGTCTTGTCAGGACGCTCCCAGCCTTCAAGAAGTGCGATACCAGTCTTGAAGTCCTTTTCAACCTGAGCGTAAACCTTGTTAAGTGGCGCACGACCAGGGATTGCTTCAGCCGCCTCAGCGTTAGTCAAAACAACAGGTACGCCTGGAGCCTCTTCGTTACCGATGTAAGTCTGCTGGAACATCTGCGCAAGATAAGCATGAGCAAAAGCACGGTAAGTCAAAGCCGCACCACGGTATGCCTTCAAGTCTGCATCTGTCACTTCTGGCGAAATCAATGCAATAATCTCATTAGCCTTAGCGATAACTGTGTAGAAGAAGTTCCAATAGAAATAAGGGCGCTTGTACTGCTCTGCCCAATAGTCAAGCTCATAGTCGAAAGTAAACCAACCGTTACCACGAATATAGAATGCCAAGTCATCGTTCATCACGTCACCGAGGTGGTAGATACCCATTAAACCGAAGTCTTCATGTACGGTATTTGCGCTACCCTGAGTATTGTACTGGTAAGTGTAGTTGTTCAGACCTAACATGAGAGGTTCCACAACGTCTATCAACGCATCAGGACTGGAATTTCCGATTTCGTCGATTTGGTCTTTGCTCACAACGCTTGCATCTTCCACTTCGAAGAAGTCTTTGCTACAGCTCTGGAAACCCAAGCAAGCGATGGCAGACAAAATTAATATCTTATTAAATTTCATAATCTTCTCTATTGTTATTTATTAAAATTCCATGTTTATACCGAGCGATATAGTACGCATAGCAGAGTAGTTGTATCCTGTTGATCCTGTGAATGACTGACGAGGGTCGAGTCCCTTGCGTTTAGACCAGAGGAACATGTTGTCGCCCACTACGTATACACGAAGTTTCTGGATGCCAAGTTTGCCAACCATTGAGCTTGGGAATGTGTAGCCAAGCGTTACGTTGCGAAGACTCAAGTATGATGCTGATGTCAAAGCATAATCACCCTGTGCGCTCTGGTCGAGTGAACCTTCCTGCAAGCGTGGCACGTTTGTGTAGCGGTTTTCTGGAGTCCAACGGTCAAAGATGTCCTTGTGCCAGTTATGTCCTGCATCTCCTGCGTTCATCAAAGACTGGTACTGAGTGTCATATACATAACCGCCAATCTGGTATGCAAAGTTTGCTGTAAGGTCAAATCCATAAGCCTCAAGAGTTGTAGAGAATCCACCATATACATCAGGTATAGGCGATTTACCCAACTCGTAACGTGTAGCGTTAGTAGTACCAACTACAGTCTTACGTCCGATTACATTACCTTCTTCATCAAGTTCGTCAGCCCAATAGAGAGCGTCTCCGTTTTCAGGGTCTACACCAGCAAATTCATAGTCGTAGTAGTTATAGATTGACTCGCCCTTCTTGCGGAAATAACCGCCATAAGCCCATCCGTCCTGAGGGCGGTCTGCAGGCAACTCAAGGAGTTCGTTCTTGTAGTGAGTAGCGTTGAGAGCCACATTCCATCTGAAGTTGTCCCTCTGGAAGATGTCATAAGCGAGTTCCACCTCTATACCCTGGTTGCGCATAGACATTGTGTTTTCCCAGATAGAGCCTGGAAGACCCATTGATGGTGGCAATGGCTTTTCGTAGAGCAAGTCGCGTGTCTCCTTGCTGAAGAACTCGATGTTACCGCTCAATCTGTTCCAGAGGCGGAATTCGAAACCTGTATTGAAGTTACGGCTCTTTTCCCATGTAAGATCTTTGTTTCCGCGACGGATATAGTTGATACCGATGTTACCACCGTTTGAAACTACCTGATACATGTCCAAGTACATGCGGTTGTACGGAGTTCCGTCGTTACCCTGAGTACCGTAGCTGGCCTTGAACTTGAGTTCGTTAACCCAATCTACATTCTCCATGAACTTCTCGCGGCTGATGCGCCATGCTCCACCTACTGACCAGAATGTACCCCAACGGTTGTCTGGGTGGAACTTAGAAGAAGCATCACGACGTATACTTGTAGAGAAGTAGTACTTGTTGTCATAGTCGTATTTCAACTGACCGAAGTATCCTTCAAGAGAGTATTCTGCTGCGCTTGAGTTTGCATCGCCCAAATATGCACCATTGGCAAGTTCTGGGTTGTCAGGCACGAGGAAGTTCTCCTTGTAAGCAGTCAAACCTTCGTTGCGATCGTTCTTAGTCTCATGACCGAGCAATACGTCGAAGTTGTGAACGTCGTTGAATGTCTTGTTCCAGTTGAGCAACTGGTTGGCATTGATAGCGAAATAGCGGTCAGAAGTGATGTAGCTACGTCCGTTCACATTCAAAGCGTCACCGCCGATAGGAGTCTGGAATGAAATGTTACGGCTATTGAAGTTGTCAATACTTGCATTGATTGTCAACTTGAAGTCTTTCAAGAACTTGAACTCAGCATAAACCTTAGCGTTGACAGCGTCTGTTCTGGTTTCCTGAATATCTCTGCACTGAGTAGCCAATGGGTTAGAGTTTGCATAGATAGGACGTTTGCCCATTTCCACACCATAGTCGTAGAGCACGTTGCCGTTAGCGTCGTACAATCTCTCACCGTTAGCGTCGTACTGGTAAACAGGGTAGATAGGAGCAATAGTCTGACCTGAGAAGAAGATTGAAGACTGAGAAGTTCCACCTACATTAGGCGAGTTGATTTCAGTGTTAGTGTAAGCCAAGTTGAAACCAGCCTTGAACCAGCTGTTGATGTCGTGGTCAACCTTCACGCGTGCGTTCAGACGCTTCATGTCAGAACTTACTGTATATGAATCGTCATAAAGGTAACCTACTGAAGCGTAATACTTAGTCTTTTCTGTACCACCGCTGAAAGAGAGTGTATTTTCCTGACGGAAACCTACTTCAAACGCCTCGTCCAACCAGTCGTCATGATAGAGAAGCTTAGCATTAGGGTTCAAACGACCTGTAACAGGGTCAACCAACAAGTGGTCTGCCACGTTGTAGTTGTTATATCCACCCAAGTTCTTGATGAGGTTGGCAGAAGCATACTGACCTGCAGCCAAATAAGACTTGCCAGTTGATACCGCCTGGTTACGCATAGCCTCCCAGTACAACTCATAGTACTCTTTTGGACTCTCGAGGAAGTCGTAAGCAGGCACACCACGCATGTTGATACCTGTACGGTTCTCGAACGTAACCTTCACCTTACCTTGCTTACCCTTCTTTGTAGTGATGAGCACAACACCGTTAGAACCACGCGCACCATAAAGAGAGTTGGCAGCAGCATCCTTGAGCACTGTCATTGACTCGATGTCCTGAGGAGCAATCTGGTTCAAGCTTCCTCCATCGAAAGGCACACCGTCAACAACGATGAGCGCTGTTTTGCCAGCACTGATAGAACCGATACCGCGAACGTAGATGTTCGCACCAGCACCAGGCTGACCTGATGACTGCGAAATCTGCACACCGGCAACAGCACCTTCGAGCGACTTGCCGACATTAGAAGTCTGAAGTTCAGCAATCTTCTCGCCCTTGATTACAGCAGCCGATCCTGTGAACGAAGACTTCTTCGCTGTACCGTAAGCCACAACCATCACCTCGTCAAGAGCCTCAGTGTCTGGCTTGAGATTGATTGTAAGAACTGGCTTGATAGCCACCTCCTGAGTGTGCATACCGAGGTAAGACACATGGATGAACTGTGCATCATTAGGCACATTCTTGAGGGTGAACTTACCGTTCACGTCTGTAGCGATACCTATGCTGGTTCCCTTGACCATCACTGCGGCACCGATAACGGGTTCACCCGTCTGTGCGTCGTACACTGTACCCGACACAGCCTTCTGGGCGAAAGCCATACCTACTGCCATAACGAAGCAAGCAAGTACTAAGCATAATCTTTTTCCCATTTTTAATGATTTTAAATTGTTAATGAATAAATTTAAGAATGGGATAGCTTTAAGCCTAAACCGCAGATTGCACAGATTAATTCTTTTCGCACGTTACTTTTAATCTGTGTGAATCCGCGAAATCTGTGGTCTGTGCCACATTCGGGCGGGCAACCCCGCCCTACGATAAACCATTAACTTTCAACGATAAACGTTACTTTGTTCCCGTTGTCGTTCCCGTTGTTACCGTAGGGTGCGGACCTACGTGTCCGCCCATAAGCAGTTCCCGTTCCCGTCCCAAAAATAATCTGTGTGAATCTGTGAGATCTGTGGTCTCGCCTACACTTGGGCAGACACACTGGTCTGCCCCTACACGTGCATTGTTGTTAACGTTGTCGTTATCGTTCCCTTTGTTAACGTAGGGTCGGGGTTCGCCCGCCCGAAAATACCGCCACTGCAATGAAAACTTACCTCCACCTCGGTGGATATTTTGCGCCACTGCGGAGAAAAGTATAAATAAAAGTAATATTTGTAAGAATAAAACTAATATTTATATAAATAAAACTATTATTTGTACAAATATTACTTTTATTTATAGTTTTCAGCGAGGAGGCGGGAATTAAGGGCCGAAGTGTCACCATTTATCTATCCTGCTGACCGTAAAAACTGACAGAATAGTCAGCTACATACACATTATTATATATATGGGGCCGCATCCATGACAATTATGCCCGCCCCAATTTACCTTTTAACGAAAATTGGCACACGATATTCAAATAACGTTAAACATGGCGTAAAGTAGCGTGCTCCAGCATCTGTTTTGACCACCATAAAACTGCAAGAAAAGCTATTTTAACAGGGTTTTCTGACATTTTGCAACCTAATACCCCGTGCAACAGAACCTATTAAGAGGGAAATGCCGTCATTTCGCCACAATTTTGTTAAAAGTTAAAAATTCAAAAGAAAATATTTAGTAATTTGTGAAATAATGTATAAATTTGCGACCGTCATTATTGTATAATAGCGTGAAAAGACTCCGATTTTGCAACCTAAACCATTGAATGACAGGAGGTAAAGAAGATTGTATTCCATTGTTTTGGTGTAAAAAGTCTTATACAAAGCAGGTGAAGCCTGACTTGCACGAAGACGGACTACTCATTTTTTTTGAGGTTCGCAACTGCTATGAAACAATTATAACAAAATAACTAATTTTATTCATTAACAATTTAAAATCATTAAAAATGGGAAAAAGATTATGCTTAGTACTTGCTTGCTTCGTTATGGCAGTAGGTATGGCTTTCGCCCAGAAGACTGTGTCGGGTACAGTGCTCGATGCGCATACAGCGGAGCCGATTATCGGTGCGGCTGTGATGGTTAAGGGTACTGCAGTAGGTGCACCTACCGATGTCTATGGACGATTCACCATTAAGGATGTTCCGGAAGGAGCAAAGATTCTGAAGGTCACTTACCTCGGTATGAAGGACAAGGAGGTGGCTATCAAGGCAAATGTGAAAATCTACATGGAGCAGGATGCTCAGGCTGTAGATGAAGTGATGGTTGTGGCTTACGGTTCGCAGAAGCGTTCCGCTTTCACTGGTTCGGCTGTTGAAATCAAGTCGGAGGACATTGCTTCGCACGTTACTTCAAGTGCAACAAACGCCCTCGTGGGTAAGGTGGCAGGTTTGAGCGCAGTAAGTTCGGACGGCGCTCCTGGTTCTGCGCCTGCAATCCGCATCCGCGGTATCGGTTCGATGAATGCGTCAAGCGCGCCTCTCTACATTGTTGACGGTGCTCCTTTCGACGGAGCCATTTCGTCAATTAACCCTCAGGACATCGAGTCTATCTCTGTGTTGAAGGATGCGTCTTCAAGTGCAATCTATGGTGCACGCGGTGCTAACGGTGTAATCCTCATCACAACAAAGAAGGGCAACAGCCACGAGGCTCAGGTTACTTTCGACGCAAAGTGGGGTTCTAACTCTCGTCTGATTCCGCAGTATGATGTGATTGACGACCCAGCCCAGTACTACGAGACTCACTATCGTGCGATGTTCAACTCAAAGTACTACTATGGTGCTACTGCTGCTGAGGCTTACGCTTTTGCCGATGCTAACATCTTTAATAGCGACAACGGCGGTTTGGGCTATCAGGTGTACACTATCCCTACTGGAGAGAAGTTTATCGGAACAAACTTCAAGCTCAATCCAAACGCTACTCTCGGCTATTGCGACGGCACATACACTTATCGTCCGGACGATTGGTATGACGAGACTTATGACAACTCGTTCCGTCAGGAGTACAACGTGTCGGTTAACGGACAGGCAGAAAAGCTCAACTACTATGCCAACGTAGGTTACTTGAACGACGGCGGTACTGTGGCGAACTCAGGTTTTGAGCGCTATTCGGCTCGTACTAACGTGGAGTATCAGGCAAAGGACTGGTTGAAGCTCTCTACAAACATGAGCTTCACAAGCGTGGAAACAGAAACTCCTTCTTATGACGTGGAGGACTGGGGAAGCAGCGGTAACCTCTTTTATATCACAAACTCAATCGCTCCAATCTATCCGCTTTATGTGCGTGACGCTGATGGCAATATCATGACCGACAACGGACGTGTGGTTTATGATGCAAACCAGACTAACTTCAAGCGCCCTGGTTTTGTGGGAAATGCTGTGAGAAACAATCTCTACGACCGATACAAGGCTGTTGAGGAGACTTTCTCTGGAAAGTGGGCTGCAACGATTACTCCTGTTAAGGGACTGATTCTCCAGGCCACACTCTCAGCAACAAACATCACAAGCCGCAGCACAAGTCTCGGCAGCCTTTTCGGCGGAAGTGCGGATAATGACGGAACGGTAAAAGTTTCGTCAGGACGTTACTTCACTATCAACCAACTCTATACTGCCAACTATCACGCTACTGTCAATGAGAAGCACAACTTCGACGTGCTCCTCGGATATGAGCAGTACAAGGTGACAAGCCAGTCGCTCAGCGGATACAACGACCACCTCTACGACCCGTTCGTGGGTGAACTTGGTAATGCTCACGGTATTAAGAACAAGAGCACATCGTCAAGCACAGGACGCTACATGAGCGAAGGTTTCTTCAGCCGCTTGCAGTATGACTTCATGGAGAAGTACTTCTTCAACGCATCAGTACGTCGTGACGCTTCTTCACGCTTGCATCCGGACAACCGCTGGGGTACATTCGGCTCGCTCGGTGCAGCTTGGCAGATTAACAAAGAGTCGTTCCTTGAGGATGCAAGCTGGATCGACCTCCTGAAACTGAAGGCAAGCTGGGGTTCTATGGGTAACGACGCTGTTAAAAACCGCGCTTCAAGTTATATGCCATATATTGATATGTACGACGTAAGCTACGACGAGAATACTGGCGAATACTCTACTGTGATGGTTCAGAAGGGTAATGACAAACTTACTTGGGAGACTAACGAGTCATGGAACGTAGGTGTAGACTTCTCGTTCTTCAAATACCGCTTGAACGGTACCCTCGACTTCTTCCACCGTAAGACAACCGACCTTCTCTACACAAAGGAATTACCATTGTCATCAGGTATCAATGCTCCTTACTATCCAGTGAATGTAGGCTCTATGGTTAACCGTGGTGTGGAACTCTCACTCGACGGAACTCCAATCAAGACTGAAAACTGGCAGTGGGACCTCAACCTCAACCTGACTCACTATGTCAACGAAGTGACTGAAATAGACCCTGCCGACCAGGCTGCTGGAGGTATCAAGGGCAGTTCAAGCATCATTGTCGAAGGCGGTTCCATCTATGACATGTACCTCAAAAAGTATGCAGGTGTTGATAAGTCAACAGGTAAGGCTCTCTACTATAAGGACGTGGTTGATGCAGAGGGCAATGTTACAGGCGTAACAACAACAACCGACCTCGCTTCTGCTACTCAGTACAACTGTGGCACTACACTTCCTGACCTCGTCGGAGGTTTCGGCACATCGCTCAAGTATCGCGATTTCGACTTAAGCGCACAATTCTCGTTCCAGGTAGGCGGTAAGACTTACGACGGTGTTTACCAGTCGTTGATGCACAACGGACAAAGTGCTGGTCGCGCTATGCACAAGGACCTTCTTGACGCATGGAGCCCTGAAAACACAAACTCTAACATCCCTCGCTTGAGCACTGCTGCTGCCGACGACCCTGGTGTTGGCTCACAGACTCCAATCGACCGATTCGTGGTTAAGTCAGACTATTTGGCGCTGAACAACCTTACTCTCGGCTACACATTGCCTAAGAGCCTCTTGCTCCCTCTTGGAGTATCTTCATTGCGAGTTTATGTGGCAGGCGAAAACCTCTTCCTCCTCACTAAGCGCCAGGGACTTGACCCACGCTTCAACTTCGGAACCGGTAGCATGACTTCAGGTGCAGGTCTGGCAAGTGGAGGTTACGCAGCAATGCGCACAATTACAGCTGGTATAACTCTCAAATTCTAAAACAAGACACATATATGAAACTTAATAGATATTCAATATTGGCGCTTGGCGCTTTGACTGTTGTGTCATGTTCGGACATGGACGAGCAGATACAGGAGGGAAGCTACCTCAGCGCAGATCAGATGCAGGAGTCTACAGAGGCTATCCCTGAGCGAGTTGACGCTGCATTTGCGGGAATGTACAACATGATGGGTGAACCGTACAGCGTGTTCGGCGCGTCAGAACGTGCTGACGACTGGGGAATCCCAATGATTATGCTTTCGCTCGATGCGGAAGGTTCGGACTTGTGGATGGCAAACAGCGGCTACAACTGGTTCAGCACTTGCGGCGAGTTCTCTTCGCGCGATGCAAACTACGCCAACCCTTATATCCGCTACGTTTTGCCTTACAAGCAGATTGGTATTATAAACGAGTTCGTGGCGTCAATCGCAGCTGATACTCAGGATGAGAACCTTATTTACAAGTTGGCTCAGGCTCGTGCTATGCGTGCGTTCGACTATATGCTGCTTGTGCCGTACTTCCAGTTCAACTATCAGACTTCAAAGGACTTGCCAAGTATTCCAGTGCTCTCGGCAGGCGTGGACTATGCTAACAATCCGCGTGCGAGCGTGGAGACTGTCTACTCTCTGATTATGGACGACTTGGACTACGCTGTTGGGGCTCTTGAAGGATTTGAGCGCACTAACAAGGCGCACATTGACCAGAAGGTGGCTTACGGACTCCGTGCGCGTGCTTACATGAACATGGGTATGTATGCGGAGGCTGCGGCTGACGCTGCTAAGGCTATTGAGGGCTATACACCTGCAACAATGGAAGAATTGGCTGCCGGCTCACGCTTCTGCGACATCAACGAGGCTAACTGGATGTGGGGTGTCACTCTCACAGAAGACCAGGTGAGAAATGGTGTATTGGCTACTCCAGCTTCATGGTTCTCGCCTTTCTCAGGCACAGGATATTCTGCTGCATGTGCTGTGACTCCTTCTATCAACACTCTTCTTTACGACAAGATTCCTGCTACAGACGTGCGCAAGCAGTGGTGGCTGGATGAGAACTGCTATTCTCCGCTCCTCGAAACTACTACTTGGAACGGTGTGACTGGTATTGACATCGCTACTTTGGTGATAGAGGACTGGAAGGTGCCGTTCACTCCTTACAACAACGTCAAGTTCACCATGAAGGACGGTACGGGAAGCACGTTTAACAGTAGCGACTATCCGCTCATGCGTGTCGAGGAAATGATTCTCGTCGAGATAGAAGGTCTTGCAAAGAGCGGTAGCACAGGCGAGGCTCAGACTAAGCTCGAGAACTTCGTGAAGACTTATCGCGACCCTAACTATAGCGCAACAGCAAGCGGACGTACGCTTGAGAACGAAATCTGGTATCAGCGCCGCGTTGAGCTGTGGGGCGAAGGTTTCGCTGTCAGCGACTTGATGCGTCTTAACAAGCCTATGGTTCGTTTCCACGACACTAATCCAGGCTCGTTCCCTGATGCGTTCGCATTCAACATGGCTGCTGACGACCCATGGAGATTGATGCGCTTCCCTCAGACAGAAATGAATACTAATGCGGGAATCGTAGACAATGAGGGCGGTCATATCCCAGAACCAGGTCAGAACCCTGGTCTTCGCGACGGCGTGACAAACGCAGAGTTCAAATAAACAGATTTTATGGCACGGACGGGGAGTGACGGAAAGGCGCGCCCGTCCTTGCCGAAACAATAATACATAAGCAATCATGAAATTACAAAATATATTAGGTCTGTTGCTCTTGTCTGTATTGACCTTGTCATCTTGTAGCGATGACGACGATTATGTATGGGGCGGTAAGACTAATGAGAATGGCTACAATGTGTATTTCAGCCAGTACAATAGCACATCACTGGCTATTGGCATGGATGATACAGAACTGGAAATTGTTGTAGAGCGTGACATTACAGCGAATAGCGACGAACTCACAGTGCCTATCAGACATAACGTGATAGACGAGGGGGTGTTCAAGGTGCCTTCTACCGTTACTTTTGCTGCTGGCGAGGCTGAGGCTACGCTTGTCGTGGAGATTAGCGATAAACTCCCTCTCTTTACAGAGAGAATGCTTAGTCTGAGCATTCCTGAAGAGTATACATATCAGTATGCTCAGCAGAATGTCGCTCCTGTATTCCTGATGAATGTCGTAAAGGAAGACTATAAGGTTGTTGCTAACGGTGTTTATTCGGCTTGGTTCTTTGGCTCTTGGGAACAGCCGCTGGAATATTCTGAGATTCTTGGCATTTACCGATTCCCAGATGTAATAGTTCCTGGCGTTCACTTCTATATGTTCTGGGAGGTTGCCGAGGACGGAACTCAGACTTGCTATTTCACTGACTCGAAGGGTAACAAGGTAGACTCGTTTACTACAGGATATATGCACTCTATGGGAGAAATCTATGCCGATCCTTTGTATGACTACGAAATGGGTATGTTGGCTCAGGATGTGTTCTACTTCCCGTTCTACATCAGCATTCCGTCAGCTAATGCTGCTGCGGGAAGCAACTATGACACATATACAGTGACAGAGTGGCTTACTGAGTAAGAAAAGACTTATTTGGAGTTAATACATAAAGCGGGCAGTCCGAAAGGGCTGCCCGCTTTTGGTTTTGCTGTTTTAAAGGGGGTTAGATTGCTTTGGTTATTTCCTTGAGCCAGAGACGATGTTCCTCGTCGAGGTGTGGGGATAGTTTGTCGTAGACCATCTGCTGGTAGGCGTTGAACCATTCTATCTCCTCGCGCTCCATCATGTCGAGGAGGATAGGCGAGGTGAAGATAGGGCAGAGGGTGAGGTGCTCGAAGGTGTAGTAAGGACCAAAGGTCAGTCCCTCGTTGCCTTGCTGCCCTTTGTCGCTGAAGTCGGCGGGAACGACGAGCATGGTGTTCTCATGGCGCACTCCGTGGCTGCCGGCTATATAGATGCCTGGTTCGTCGGTGATGGTCATGCCTGGGAGGAGCGGTGTGGGCATGTAGTTCATGCGGAACTGGTGAGGGCCTTCGTGCACGTTCATGAACGAACCTACGCCGTGGCCTGTGCCGTGGAGGTAGTTGATGCCGTAGCGCCACATAGGTGTGCGTGCAAGGGCGTCAAGCTGTGTGCCGTAGGTGCCGCGTGGGAATACTGCGCGGCCGAGGTTGATGAATCCGCGAAGCACGAGAGTGTAGTCGCGTCGCTCTTCCCAAGTGAGCGGACCGAGCGGGATTGTGCGGGTTATGTCGGTCGTTCCGTCTTGATATTGTGCGCCTGAATCGATTAGCAGCAGTCCCTTTGGCTCTACAGGGACGTCGGTTTCGGGAGTCGGTTCGTAGTGGACGATGGCTCCGTGGGCTGCGTAGCCCATGATGCTGGCGAAGCTGACGCCTCGGAACAACGGTTGTTCGGCACGGCAGGCATAGAGTTTCTCATCGAGCGTGAGTTCGGTCTGTCCGCCGGCTTCAACGGCAGGGATGAGCCATTTCATCCATTTGACCATGGCGAGTCCGTCCTTGAGCATAGCGCTGTGGTAGCCACGTATCTCAGCTTCGTTCTTCATTATCTTCATCGTCGATACGGGACAGTCCTTGCGCACAGGGTTGGCTATGCATGAATAGGCGGCATAGTTGGTCTTGTCGGGTTGTACGAGCACTTTGCAGGTAAGCGATTTTAGCGCGCCTTCGATGGCGGCGTATGGCTGCATGTCCACTCCTTCGCCCTTGAGATATTCGGCAACCTCTGTGCTTATCTTTGCTGGGTTGATGTAGAGCGTGGCTTTGTCGGTGGTGATGAGCAGATAGCTGACAAATACGGGGTTATAGTCTATGTCAGCGCCTCGCAGATTGAGAGTCCAAGCCACTTCGTCAAGCATAGACACCAGCACGGCTTCGGCTCCGCTTTCCTTTACTTTGGCGCGGATGCGGGAAATCTTGCTTGAGGCTGATTCGCCTGCTAATTCAAGTGGCTGGATGAACACTTCGCTTGTTGGCAGTGCGGGACGCTCAGTCCATATCTGCGCATAGGGTTCGAGGTTGGTGTGCAGATTAAGTCCATAGACGGCCAGTTCGTCTTTCAAGTCTTCCACAGCAGTCACGGTGTTGACCCATCCGTCGACGGCTACGGTTGCCCCCTCTGGCAATACTTCGCTCAGCCACTGTGCCACGCTCGGTGTGCCTTCCACTTTGTCTTTCATCAGCACGAAGTCTGTGCCGCTGATTTGGTCGGCAGCCTGGAGGAAATAGCGCGAGTCGGTCCAGAGCGCTGCTTTGTCGGTTGTCACCACAGCTGTTCCTGCCGAGCCTGTGAATCCTGAAATCCATGCGCGTGATTCCCAGTGTGTGGGCACGTATTCGCCTGAATGCGGATCGGTGCTTGGAGTGATGAATGCGTCGACTCCGTTTGCTCTCATTATTTCTCTGAGGGCGTTGACCCTCTGCATTGTAGGTTTACTCATATGTGTTGTTAAATGTTTATGGTTGGATGTTTAATGTTTATGGGGTCGCTGAAAACTTCATACTTAGTCTAAGTTTGTACGAACTTAGACTGAGTTTGTACGGATTTAGACTGTGTTTGTACGGACTCAGCCTGAGTTTGCAGTTCTTTCGCCGGTGTGTAATGTTATTCGCTGGTGTAAATCAGATTATGAATTTCACTTCCTTGAATTCGTAGCGGCGGATGTCGCCATCGGCGGTCTGCAAGAGCAGGTGGCCCGTGGGTTCAATGCTGTGTATGCTGGCGAGGAATGGTCCATTGGCATCCTCGTAAGCGTGTAGCAGTCCGTCATTGCGGTAAAGTTTCTGCATGTAGCGGGCTATGATGCTTCCTATGCTCGCATTTCGGTATATGTTTTGGAATTCATCCACTATCTCTTTTATTATGGTAAGAGGGTCGTAGGTCATGCCTGTAATCATCTTTAGTGACACGGGGTTAGGGGCGTCGCTCAAGAACTCCGTCTGATTGATGTTGACGCCGCAACCGATGATGCAGGTGCAGACGTTCTTGCCCTTGAGGTCGCACTCTATAAGAGTACCGCTTATCTTCTTGTCGTGCCAGTAGATGTCGTTAGGCCATTTTATTGAGATGCCTTCCGTGTATTTCGACAGGGTGTCTGCAATTGACAGGGCGATGACTTGCGACAGGATGAACTGCCTGGTTGCCGGAATGGCTATTGGGCTGTACAGAAGCGAGAAAATGGCATTTTTGCCAGGCTCCGACTCCCATGAATTGCCTCTCTGTCCTCTGCCGGAAGTCTGTTCTGTGGCATATACTATAGTGTAGTCGGGCAGCTCCGCTCCGTTGTCAATCATGCGACGCAGGTGGCTGTTGGTCGAGTCTGTTGTGTCAAGGTGTATAAACATATTTAAATTGGAGCTTATGGATGTAAAATTAGAATAAAAAAAGGGCATCCACAAGGGATGCCCTAACTTTATTTTTATGGGGTTGTGAGGTTTTTGATGTTGTACGCTTAACTCCTTACCTCCTAATATCAAGAATAGAGGTAACGTTTGATGTTCCTCTTCGGTGTCTTGATGAACTCCTCGTTGCGAATCTCAAACTCTGAGATGTTAGCGTACTTCGGAAGAACAGCGTTGACATCGTTGCGGATCTGGTCGATGTTCTTTGCCACCTCTTCACGGCTGATGCCCTTAGCCTCTACTGCAGCGTCAGTGATGTATGCAAGACAAACGAGTTTCTCGCCGCGCTGAACAACTACGCACTCGTCAAATGGAGTGTAGCTGAGCACTTTGTCCTCAATTTCTTCAGGGTAGATGTTTTGTCCGTTAGCGCCGAGGAGCATGCTCTTCTTGCGTCCGCGGATGAACACGTTGCCTTCTCTGTCGACAGTGCCAAGGTCGCCAGTGTGGAGCCAGCCGTTAGCGTCGATAGCCTCTGCTGTAGCCTCTGGGTTCTTGTAGTAACCGAGCATCACGTTTGTTCCCTTGCAGATGATTTCGCCTGCAACATTGTGTGGGTCTGCGCTGTCAATCTTAACTTCCATGCGTGGCACCTGCTTTCCGCAAGAGCCTTTAGCGAAGTATTTCCAGTCTTCGTAGCAGATGATAGGAGCGCACTCTGTCATTCCATAGCCCACTGTTATAGGGAAGTTGATACGTGAGAGGAAGTCGCCTACCTCCTTATTGAGCGGAGCACCGCCTACAACGACTTCGTAGATGTTGCCACCGAACGCCTTGAGGAGTTGCTGGCGAATCTTGCTGTGTACGATGTTGCGGAGTCCTGGTATGCTGAGCATGAACTTCATGCGAGGAGTCTGTAACAATGGGAACACGCGTCCGCGAACAATCTTTTCGATGATTAGCGGCACGGCAATGAGGAGGGATGGGCGTACTGCTGCGATTGCGCCGAGAAGTATCTTCGGACTTGGAGCCTTTGTCAGGAAATGAACATGGCAGCCAATGCAGAATTCGTAAAGGAACTCGAAAGAGAATCCGTACATGTGGGCGAGCGGAAGCATGGAGAGGATTTTGCTGCCTTTTTCAAGTGCAAGCACCTCGTCGGCGAACAGTACGTTTGACCAGAGGGCACGGTTCGGAATCATTACACCCTTTGAGTTTCCTGTCGAACCAGATGTGTAGCTCAAGAGAGTGAGTGCTTCTGGGTCCTCAGCCTTGTAGCAAACGTCTGAAGGCTGCATGCCGTTAGGGAACTTGGCGCTGTACTTCTTTTCTGCGCTTTCGAAAGCTGCAAGAACAGTCTTGTCGTCAGCAAAAGGTTTGAAGTCAGCAACGTTGATCATCTGCTTTTTGTCAAGACGCTCTGCCTCTGTGAATACGCGGTTGCTGCAGAAGAACAATACAGACTCTGAGTGCTCGTAGATATTCTCGATCTGCTCCAAGTTGAAGTCGTTAAGGATAGGTACAGCTACAGCACCATAAGTCAAGGTAGACAAAAGGGTGATAACCCAGTTGCTGCTGTTCTTGTCGCAAATGGCAATCTTATCTCCAGGCTTTACACCTAACTCTTCGAAGAGATAGTGAAAGCGTGCGATATGCTGCGCTACTTCCTTGTACGTGTATTCCAACTCGACTTTAACACCATAGTCGGTGAGTGCCTTAGAATCCCAGTTCTCCTTTAGTGTTGATTCAATGATTTTGATGAGAAAGGTGTCCTTCTCACATGAATATTTCATAATTGCTCAATTTGTTTAATTTTGCGCAAAGGTATAAATTAAACTCATAACGTGCAATAAAAATGAAACAAAACAGTTGTATTTTGTGCAAAAAACAGCGAAAATGAAACAATGCAGGCCTTTTTGAGCATAGAAAATGAAACAAAGAGACTATAAGTGTGCAAAAAACACAGATAGGGAAAACTTGGGTTATGCCGCCCTACTCCTTGGGGGATTCTTCGATGGCTGGTTCGGGGTTAAGTCTTTTGTCTTTTCTCTCTAAGACGCTCGTTTTAAATGCTTTGTCATTGTGAATCTTGTTGATGGTGGCTTTGGCAGCACGTTGCTGGCTCTCCTTCTTGCTGTAGCCGGTGCCTTCGCCGCAATTTATGTCTTCGATTGTCACAATGGTATGGAACTTAGGTGTATTGTTGCTTTCTTCAGGCAGGTCTTCTGTGGTGAATGCAAACTCTGTCTGGTGCTTTTGGCACCATTCTATTAGGCGACTCTTGAAGTTCTCTTCGGTAGCGGCAACCTTCTCTATATTAATGTAATGCTTGAATACCCGCTCTTGCATGAATTTCATGCAGTAAGGGTAGCCGCGGTCAAGGTAGATAGCACCGATGAACGCCTCAAAAGCATTGCCGTTCATGTAGCTGTTGTGGGCTGATGTTCTGGGGCCGACATGCTTGACGAATTTGTGCAGGCCCATCTGCACGGCAAGTTTGTTGAGCGTGTTGCGACGCACAAGTTTGCTGCGCATGGTGGTGAGAAAACCTTCCTGTTTTCTCGGATAATACTCATACAGGATGTCCGACACGACGGCGCCGAGAACAGCATCGCCGAGATATTCCAGCCTTTCGTTATTGCGGAATCGGTTTTCGTCGTTCTCAACTCTGGCGTATGACTTATGCTTCAGCGCCTCGTTGTATGGAGCGAGGTTGCGGGGGTAGAACCCCATAATCTTGTATAGTTGCAAGTAAGGCTCCTTGTTCTTGATGAAAAGGAGCCTTACTCTATCTGATATAGTATGAATCACTATGTGTTGTTTTTATTAGGAGTTAAGAAGTTTAGGAGTTAAGAGGTTAAAGCTTTAGCTCCACGAACTTACGTAACTCGCAAACTCAAAAACTTACTTGTACTTCTTGAAAATTACACATGCGTTGTGGCCTCCGAATCCGAATGTGTTGCTGAGTGCAGCGCGCACTTCGCGTTTCTGAGCCTCGTTGAATGTGTAGTTCAAGTTGTAGTCGATTTCTTCGTCCTGGTCTTCTGGAGCGTGGTTGATTGTTGGAGGAACGATGTCGTTCTTGACAGCGAGGATGCTTACCATAGCCTCAACAGCGCCGGCAGCACCGAGGAGGTGGCCAGTCATTGACTTAGTTGAGCTGATGTTAAGTTTGTAAGCGCTTTCGCCAAACACTTCCTTGATGGCCTTAGCCTCAGAAATGTCGCCCACGTGTGTTGAAGTGCCGTGTACGTTGATGTAGTCGATTTCGCTTGGATCCATCTCTGCGTCAGCAAGAGCGCGCTGCATAACGAGCTTAGCGCCGAGTCCTTCAGGATGTGAAGCAGTGATGTGATGAGCGTCAGCCGACATTCCGGCACCAGCCATTTCTGCATAAATCTTCGCACCGCGAGCCAATGCGTGCTCAAGTTCCTCAAGTACGAGGATGCCGGCACCTTCACCCATCACGAAACCGTCGCGGCTTGCGCTGAACGGACGGCTTGCACCCTTAGGGTCGTCGTTGCGAGTTGAAAGAGCGTGCATAGCGTTGAATCCGCCTACGCCAGCAGGCCAGATTGCAGCTTCAGAACCACCGGTGATAATAGCGTTAGCCTTGCCCAGACGGATGAGGTTGAACGCATCAGCGATAGCGTTTGAAGAAGAAGCACAAGCAGAAGTTGTTGTATAGTTAGGTCCGTGGAATCCGTACTCGATCGAGATGTGTCCGGCAGCGATGTCGGCAATCATCTTAGGGATGAAGAATGGATTGTACTTAGGGCCAAGCTGTGGTCCGTTGATGGCGTAGTTGCCAGCCTCTTCCTCGAAAGTGTGGATACCGCCGATACCAACACCAAGGACAACGCCTATTTCTTTTTTGTCCACAGTTTCCATGTCCATGCCAGAATCAGCGATGGCCATCTTTGCTGCAGCAATAGCGTACTGGGTGTAGAGGTCCATTTTGCGAGCTTCCTTGCGGTCGATAAAGTCGTTTGCATTGAAACCCTTTACTTCACAGGCAAACTGAGTCTTGAACTGTGAAGCGTCGAAATGAGTAATAGGACCTGCGCCGCTTACGCCTTTCTTGAGGTTTTCCCAAGACTCCTCAGCTGTCAATCCGAGCGGAGTGAGTGCGCCGATACCTGTTACTACTACTCTTTTTAATTCCATAGAAGTATGTCTTATAATATAAAAATATCGTTTACCGTTGAACGACAGACGTTAGGAACGGTAAACGATAAAACTATTAACGTCAAACGTTAAACTATAAATTTGCGTAGGCAAAAATTATTTTCCGTTAGCTTCGATGTAAGCGATAGCGTCACCTACAGTTGAAATCTTCTCAGCCTGATCATCTGGAATGCTGATACCGAAAGCCTTCTCGAATTCCATGATAAGTTCTACTGTGTCGAGAGAGTCAGCACCGAGGTCGTTTGTGAAGCTTGCTTCTGGCTTAACATCTGCTTCGTCTACACCGAGTTTATCAACGATGATAGTTTTTACTCTTGATTCAATTTCAGACATAATCTTGATTTTTTAAGTTATTAAATAGATTGTTATAAAATGTTCTGAGCGCAAAGTTAGGAAAAATATTGATAAACGTGCAAAATTTATCATGATAAAATACAATAAAATTGCACATTCAAGTTTTGAGTGAGCAAAAACGAGCGTTTTTGTACGCTTTGGTTGGCAAAACTGGATATTTCGGAGATTTTTATGTTAAGCATGTTTCTTGTATTTTGCGCTGATGTCAAGGAGCGTATCAATTAATGTCTTTGACAGCGAAGAACTTCAGCCTAAATATTCCGATAAGCTGAGGCAAAAGAAAAAAAGCAAAAAAACATTTGCGCAATAAAAAGAAAACCGTTACCTTTGCACCGCATTTGAGGCAAACCATTTTTGCCAATAGTGCTTAGGATTGTTCTATGGTGTAATGGCAGCACTAGGGTTTTTGGTTCCCTCAGTCCAAGTTCGAATCTTGGTAGAACAACCAAAAACAATACTAAAACATATTGTTCGGACTTGTAGCTCAGTTGGTTAGAGCAACAGACTCATAATCTGGAGGTCCCTGGTTCAAGCCCAGGCTGGTCCACAAAAAGAACGCTAATTGCAAGAGATGATGCAGTTGGCGTTCTTTTTTGTTGTGTAGTGTAGGGACGAATCTTTCTGCTCTATATATAATAATGTGTGAGGGGTGACTATGAACTGCTCGTGCCAGATGGCAGCCATTTGGGGGTTAACAGGTTGTTTGCGTGGTCGAAATCTTTGGTTTCCTCGGTGGAAATTTGCCGATTCCTCGGTCGAAATTTATTGACACTGCGGCGAAAAGTATAAATAAAAGTAATATTTGTACAAATAATGGTTTTATTTATATAAATATTAGTTTTATTCTTACAAATATAAGTTTTATTTATAGTTTTTAGCGAGGAGACTGTAAGTTTCTGGCGCAGTGGTAATTAGTTTTGAGCGTAGAGGGTGGAGTTTTGTACGCGGATAAGGAACAGTTTTGAGTGCTGAGGTGATTGGCATTCAATTAGGTGCTGATTAATTTGGGGTGATGAGCAAGAACTTTTTGGGCTGTGAGTTTGTTTGATTAAGCAAACCTAAATTTGATTATTATGAAAAGCAAGAAGTTCTTGACTAACGAGGTGGGGGCTCCGGTGAAGGATAACCGTAACTCTCTGACTGCGGGCGAGCGTGGCCCGATGTTGCTCGAAGATTTGTGGATGATGGAGAAGATGGCGCACTTCGACCGTGAGGTGATTCCCGAGCGCAGAATGCATGCTAAGGGTAGTGGCGCTTTCGGACATTTCACTGTGACACACGATGTGACGGAATACACCTGTGCGAGTCTGTTCGCTGCGGTGGGCAAGCGAACCGATGTGTTTGTGCGGTTCTCTACGGTGGCTGGCGAGAGGGGGGCGGCGGATGCGGAACGTGACATCCGTGGCTTTGCCGTCAAGTTCTACACTGACGAGGGCAACTGGGATCTTGTGGGCAACAACACTCCGGTGTTTTTCATTCGCGACCCTCTGCAGTTTCCCGACCTCAACCATGCTGTCAAGCGTGATCCTCAGACAAATCTGCGTTCGCCGCAGACCAACTGGGACTTTTGGACTATGCTGCCTGAGGCGTTGCATCAGGTGACGATTGTGATGTCGGACCGTGGCATACCGGCGTCGTACCGCCATATGCACGGGTTCGGTTCGCATACTTATAGTTTGATAAATGCGGAGGGCAGACGGGTGTGGGTGAAGTTTCACTTGCGCACTCAGCAGGGCATCAAGAATCTGACTAATGAGGAGGCGGCTGCTGTTGTTGCGCGTGACAGGGAGAGCAATCAGCGCGACTTGTTTGAGTCTATTGCTCAGGGCGACTATCCTCGCTGGACTCTCTATTTCCAGATTATGACTGAGGAGCAGGCTGCTGAGCATCCGGAAAATCCGTTTGACATTACCAAGGTGTGGAGCCACAAGGATTATCCGCTCATTGAGGTGGGCGTGCTTGAACTGAACCGCAATCCGGAGAATTACTTTGCGGATGTGGAGCAGGCTGCTTTCTCGCCTGCGCATATAGTGCCTGGCATAGGTCTCTCGCCCGACAAACTTTTGCAGGGGCGTTTGTTCTCGTATGGTGATGCTCAGCGATATCGGCTTGGGGTGAACCACGATCAGATTCCGGTGAACAGGGCGCGCTGCGAGGTGCATAGCTTCCACAGGGACGGGCAGATGCGTGTAGATGGCAATGCCGGTGCGACTAAGGGCTACAGCCCTAACAGCATTGGCGAGTGGCAGACGGATGGCAGGGCGAATTATTTGTATTCTCCAGTAGGCGGTGAAGCGGGGCGTTATGACCAGTATAAGGACCGGTCGGACAATCCGTTCCGTCAGCCAGGCGACTTGTTTCGTCTCATGACGGAGGAAAAGCGTGCTCTGCTCATCAGTAACACTGCGGCCGATATGCTGCCTGTGACGGACAATATTAAGTATCGGCATGCGGCGCATTGCTATCTTGCCGATTGCGAGTATGGGCTGCGTCTTGCTAAGGCGCTTGCGCTCGATGTGGAGCGGCTTGTGGAACTTGTGAACATGTCGGAGGAGGAAAGGCTTGAGGCGACCTCGTCAGAGTGCTGGTAGTAAAAAGAAAGCGGGAAAGTCTCATGTGAGGCTTCCCCGCTTTTCGTTTATTGTGTGTTCACTTTAGAATGTGATGACTGCCTGTGAGGACGATGTGTGTTCTTCCGAACGGTCGGAGAACTGCTTGAGAGTTTCCTTCGTGCGCTTGTAAGTAGGCGAAGCCTCCACCATGCTGATGATGTCTTCGTTGTCGAGGTCTTCATCCTTGAAGATGTAGTTGTAGCGCGGACGGCGAATCTTGCTGACGTTGCCTGAAGGGCCGTAGATGTTTTCGCGGCGAGTGTCGTTGCGCATCTTGCGCTCGTCTTCCTCTGCCTGCTTCTGCTGCTGGGCGATGTCGCGCTGGAGCAGACGGTTGTCCATCTCGTCGGAGTGGATGTCCTGCACGCCAAATCCCGTGGCGAGGATAGTCACCTTCACCTTGTTGCCGAGCGAAGGATCTACCGAGAGTCCCCATTTCGTCTCCACGTCCTCAACCTTGATTTTCTCCATGAACTCGTGCACTTCGTTCATTTCGTCCATCATGAGCGTAGAGCTGCCCTCGGCTGTGTCGCCGCAGAATGATATGCGGAGGAGTATTTTCTTTGAGTGGTAGATGTCGTTGTTGTTGAGCAGCGGCGAGTTGAGCGCATCGTTGATGGCCTTTGTCACTCGGCCTTCACCTTCGCCGAAGCCCGAACTCATGATTGCTACGCCTCCGTCCTTGAGGACAGTCTTCACGTCGTTGAAGTCGAGGTTGATGATGCCGTGCTCAGTGATGATTTCGGCTATGCTTCGTGCGGCATTGCAGAGGGTGTCGTCGGCCTTTGCGAATGCATTTGTTACGGTGAGTTCCTGGTAGAGTTCGCGCAGACGCTCGTTGTTGATTACGAGGAGTGCATCGACGTTGCGGCTGATTTCCTCTACGCCGTCGAGAGCCTGGTCAATCTTTTTGTTGCCTTCCCAGCGGAACGGGATGGTTACGATTCCCACGGTGAGGATGCCCATGTCCTTGGCTACTTTAGCAATGATAGGTGCGGCACCGGTGCCGGTTCCGCCGCCCATGCCGGCAGTGATGAATGCCATCTTTGTGCCGTCGGAGAACATGTTCTTGATTTCCTCGATTGATTCCTCTGTTGCAATTCGGGCTTTCTCAGGACGGTTGCCCGCTCCGAGTCCCTCTTTGCCGAGCTGGATTTTGTTTGGTACGGGCGAGTCAAGAAGGGCCTTGTTGTCTGTGTTGCACACTACGAAAGTGACGTCGTGGATGCCTTCGTTATACATGTGGTTGACTGCATTGCCGCCTCCGCCGCCTACTCCGATTACTTTTATTATGCTTGGCGTTCCGGTTTGGAAGTTGAAAATCGCCATATCGTTGTTGTCTGACATATTTCTTTGCAATTTGAAATGGTTAAAGTTGAATGTGACGTTCTCGTTTAGGTCGACGCGACGTTAGTTGTCGTCTTCCATGAGGTCGTTGAGAAGTTTCTTGAATCGGCCTCCCAGACTGTTTTCGCTTTTGACTTTAGCGATGAGTTCGCGGAGCAATGCCACTTCTTTCTTGAGGATGCTTTCGATGTCGGCTGCCTCCTTGACTGTAATCTTGTGCTTGTCCTTGTCCTCAAGCAACTTTATGCAGTTGCGGTATTCCTCGGTGATGGCGCTGAACGCTTGCTCGCAGAGGTTTTCTGCCTTGACTCTGGTTTGCTTGTCCTTGCGATTTTCGTTGAGCGAAGTTCGCGCTGCTGTCACGTTGTTGATTTGGGCGCGCATCGTGTCGACAGCTGTACCTACAGTCTTTACGGCTTCGGCTTCTGCATTGATAGCAGCTTCAGCTTCCGCCTTCTTCTTGCGGAGCTCCTCGTCTTTGATCTGCTGGTCGAAGATTGAGCCGATTCCGCTGAAGTCTTCGCCGCTGCAGTTTGTGTTGCCGGCAAGGAGGAGCGAAATGAGCGTGTTGTTCATTGCGTTGTCAGGATGCAGGCCTGTCTGCGTGCCGTTGATTATGGCAGAAGGAGTTATGCTCTTTGCGATACGTATCTTGTCGAACTTCATGCTTGAAGTGAATGCCTTGTCCATGTCCTTCATGTTGGCGCCGCCTCCGGTGATGATGATTCCAGCAAGGAGCTTGTCGCCGTATGCAGAGTTGATAATCTGCATCTTGACGTTTTCGAGAATCTCGTTCACTCTTGCGTCGATGACGTTCTGGATGTTTTCCACCTCGATGTTTCTGCCGTCGGATGTAGTGTATACAGCTTTTTCGCCTTCTTCCGCACCTCTTTCGATGTTTTCGATGCAGGCGTTGCCGTACTTGATTTTCACTTCTTCCGCTTCAGCGTCTTCAAGCTGGAATATTTCCTTTAGGTCTTGTGTCACGTTGTGCTGGCCTAACGGTATGGTAGCGAGGTGACGCACAATGTTGTTCTTGCAGACTATCACTGTGGTAGTTCCGGCTCCGAGGTCAACAAGTGCGCAACCGGAGCGTTTCTCTGTGTCGGTCAGCACGTTGTTGGCGAGTTGGCAAGGAGCGAGCAGATCTTCAACGATTTCGATGTCGGCGTTGGCGAAGCAGTTGCGAATGTTCGCCTTTACGGTATTGCGTGCGATGATGTCGAGGAATTCGCCTTCGACGTTGAGTCCCATGACGCCTACGGGGTCAGTCACGAGATTTTGGTCGATAGTGTATTCCTGCGGGAAGTTTTCAAGCACTTCGCAGTCGGCATACGGAATGTCGTAGCTTTCGTCACGGATGGAATCGATGATTTCGCCCGTGATATATGTCTTTGTCAGCAGGTTGCGCTTGACAACGCACTTGTATGAGCGCACCGACTGGCCACCAATTCCCACGTAGGCCTTGAGGATCTTTGTCTTGAGTGTGGCCTGGAGCTTGCCGATGATGTTGCTGATACTCTGTGTTGTCTTGTCGATGTTGTAGACGAGGCCTCGCTTGATGCAAGGTGCAGTGACCCTTTCGGTGGCATAAGCAAGGATTTGCATTGTGCCATCGTTGTTTCTCCTGCCTGCAACTCCTGAAATCTTTGATGATCCCAGTTCGATTGCTACGATGAAGTCTTTTTCCGATGCTGCCATAGTGATTTAGTTCTTATGTTTTGTACAGATTATTTGATTGTCGTATTGGATGTTGATAGTTTCGTATTTGTTCCATCCCACGGTGCCGATAGCTTTGTCGTAGAATGTCTTCAGCCGCTTGAGCTTCTTTTCGTAGTTGCTTACGCTACCCATGTGGACGATGTGGTTGCCTACTCGCGGCACGAGTTCGATGACTCGTTTGTTCTCGGCGTTACGGGTTACGTGGATTTGCTCTATTTGGTTATCCCAGAAGTCGTTGTCCTGAATGAAGTTTGCAAACGGCAAGAGTTCCTTTGTTGCGTATGTCTGGTCGATGTCGCCTGTGGCGATGACGAGGTTGGTCTTGTAGATTGTGTTCGGGATTACCACTCCGTTGCGGTCTACGAAGAATCCGCTGTTGTTGTTTGGCACAACATAGACTGAAGGGGTGCGCTGCTTGATTGTGATGCAGAACTTGTTGGCTGCAGATTTGTAGCAGTCTACGCTTTCGATAAACTTGTTCTGCTTCAGATAGGTTTCGATCAGTCGGGTGTTGATTTCCGCCATCTTCTTTCCTTTAGGGTACAGCTTGCGCTTTATCAGCATGGAGGTGATGTCGCTCTTGCTGATGAAGTTCGACTTTGGGTTCGCTTCGATATTTAGTGTTACGTCCACGCATACTTCTTCGGGGTCGGGTTTGGTCATGCTTGTCATGGCGATGACCAGATAGGCGGCTACCGCCAATGTCAGCAGTGCCACGAATAAGATTTTGAGCAGTTTTAGTATTTTCTTTTTCATTCCTCTGAGTATGTGTGTCGTGGGTGGGTTATCTCTTTTTTAGTACTTCTGCGATTTGCTGTGCGTAGTTCTCTATGTCGCCTGCACCGAGCGTGATGAGCACGTCAAATGTGCCTTTCTCCACGTTCTCGATTATCTCGTTTTTGCTGATGAGGTGTTTGCTTATTCCGTCGCGCAGGTTGTCATAGATGAGTTGGCTGCTAACGCCTGGTATTGGTTCCTCGCGAGCAGGGTAGATGTCGCAAAGGTACACCTCATCGAGCAGCGACAGGCTGTCGGCAAACTCGCGGTAGAAGTCGCGGGTGCGTGTGTAGAGGTGCGGTTGGAATATTGCCGCTATCCGCTTGTCGGCATAGAGTTCGCGCACCGATTTTACGCTCTGCTCTATCTCGTTGGGGTGGTGGGCGTAGTCGCTCAGATAAACAATCTTGTCGGTCTTCAGTTTGAAGTCGAAACGGCGGTCCACTCCTCCGAAACTCTCCATTCCTCGTCGCAGTTCTTCGTCGGTAGCCCCGCAGAGTAGAGCCAGAGCCATTGCGGCGATGCCGTTGTCGATGTTGATGCTTACAGGCACTCCTAGACGGATACCGTCGATTCTGCCTTTTGGCGAAACGAAGTCGAACGTAATCTCGCCTCCTCCGATGCGGATGTTCTCAGCGTGGAAGTCACCTTCAGTGCGTGAGTACTCATAGACAGTCACTCCGTTCTGCACGTCGGGTTGCATTTCCAGCCCTTTGTGTATTACGAGGAAACCTCCTGATTGTATCAGGCTCGTGTATTTGCGGAAACTCTCGAGGTAAGCCTCTTTAGTGCCGTAGATGTCGAGGTGGTCTGGGTCGGTTGATGTGATGACGCTCATGTATGGGGTCAACCAATGGAAGGAGCGGTCGAACTCGTCCGCTTCTATCACTACTAACTCACTTTTTTCGGAAAGTATGTAGTTTGTGCCGTAGTTCTTTGATATGCCTCCGAGGAAGGCATTGCAGTCTATGCTCGACTGGTGCAGCAGGTGTGCCGCCATGGTCGATGTTGTTGTTTTGCCGTGAGTGCCAGCCACGCAAACGGCTTTTTGCTTCATGGATATGTAGCCTAGCACCTGAGCGCGTTTCTGGACCTCAAAACCGTTCTCTCTGAACCAAACCAGCTCGGCATGGTCGTCAGGGATGGCAGGGGTGAAGACCACGAGGGTTGTTTCCTTCTGCTTGAAACATTCAGGGATGGAGTCGACGCTCTCTTCGTAGTGGATGAGTGCGCCTTCGCCTATAAGTTGTTCTGTTAGCGGTGTGGCAGTCTTGTCATATCCTCCCACGTTGTATCCTTTTTTGAGGAAATAGCGCAGGATGGCGCTCATGCCTATACCGCCTGCCCCTACGAAGTAAACCGATTTGATGTTATTTATATCCATTGTTTTGCTTTTGCTGTTATTAATGAACGCTCGTTGATGTAGCAAACTGCGCCCGCCTCTCATCGCTATTTTGTTGCCGCGTATTCCAGGGCCAATTTGTGCACTTCCTCTGCTATGCGGTTGGCTGAGTCGGTAAAAGCCAATTTACCTGCATTTTCTCCGAGTCTATCGAGCAATTGCTTGTTGGCGACAGTCTTGATAGCAAGTTGTATGAGGGTGTCTTTTGCCTCAGCATCCTTTACGAACAGCGCTGCGTCCTTTGTCGAAAGGGCGAGGGCGTTTTTCGTCTGGTGGTCTTCTGCCACGTTAGGCGACGGAACCAGTATTGACGGCTTTTTCAGGAGGCAGAGCTCGCTTATAGAACTTGCTCCGGCTCTTGAAATGACAAGGTCGGCAGCAGCGTAAGCATGGTCCATGTTGGAGATGAAGTCGGTGACGTGGAGGTTTGGCACTGGCATGTACCCTGCCATGCGCTGCTTTATCTCCTCGCTGTAGAACTTGCCTGTCTGCCAAATGAACTGCACTTCTGAGTTGTGAATCTCGTCGAGATGCTCGAGTATGCTCTCGTTTATTGTTCTTGCTCCGAGGCTTCCGCCAATTATGAGAACTGTCGGTACATTCGGTTTCAGTCCGAACGATTTCACAGCATTAGTTTTGCTGATGCTGGCGTTGAGCAGTGACTGACGCACAGGGTTGCCTGTCATGATGATTTTGTCGGCAGGAAAGAAACGTTCCATTCCGTCGTATGCCACGCATATTTTCTTAGCCGACTTGGCAAGCAGTTTGTTGGTCACTCCTGCATAGGAGTTCTGCTCCTGGATGAGTGTAGGGATTCCCATGCTTCCTGCCATCTTGAGCGTAGGTCCGCTGGCGTATCCGCCAACTCCGACTGCCACCATGGGCTTGAACTCCTTTATTATCTTTTTCGCCATTCGCTGGCTCTTCAGTATCTTCAGTAGCACGGAGAAGTTCTTTAGCAGGTTCTTGCGGTCGAATCCTGCGATAGGCAAACCAATGATGCGGTAGCCTGCAGCCGGCACACGTTGCATTTCCATACGCCCCTCTGCCCCTACAAACAGAATCTCAGCGTCGGGGTGCTGCTCCTTTATGGCGTTGGCTATAGATATGGCTGGGAAGATATGTCCGCCGGTGCCTCCACCACTGACAATAACTCTGAGTGTGTCCTTCTCCATGTTATTTGTTTTTGATAGTTGTTAATCGTTCTTTTTTCTTATGCCATATTGGTCTGGCTGTAGTACTCGTCAGTTTCCCCCAAGAACGCCTTCTCTGCCGGCTCGTCTTTCGTTTCGCTGACCTTTTCTGCATATCGGCTCACACTGAGGATGATGCCGATGTAGAGGCTGCTGAAGATGATTGATGTTCCGCCTCGGCTGATGAATGGAAGCGGCTGGCCCGTTACGGGGAAGAGGTCTACAGCCACACCCATGTTGACGATGGCTTGCAGCGTAATCATCATGCCTATTCCGATGACGAGGAATGCAGGGAAGAACCGTTGGCATTTCTGTGCTATTCTGCCCACTCTCACAAGTAGGGTGATATAAAGGAACACCACGAAGAGGGCGCCTCCGATGCCCAACTCCTCTACGACGATTGAGAAGATAAAGTCCGACTCGGCGTGTGAAAGGAAGTCGCGCTCGACAGAATTGCCAGGACCGCGTCCGATGATGTTTGAATTGGCAACAGCCATATTGGCATGAGCCACCTGAGCATTCTCAAACAGGTAGGCTGTTGAATCCTTAGAGTCGCCCTCGGTAAACTTATCGACTATGCGGGTTTTCCAAGTAGACATGCGGTGCCCCATAGGAATGTTGTTGAGAGTCTCGTTGCTCATTGACAGGAGGAACGTGACGAATATGGCACCTACGGCTATCAGAGCGAGGATGGATTTGATCATGAGGTCGGTAGGGATGCGTCCGATGAACATCATCACTACGATCACAGTTCCGAGCATGGCTGCTGTGGAGAAGTTTTCAGGGGCGATTAGTCCACACACAACAACGATCATGATGGCTATGATTTTGAAGGCGAGGTTGCGCTTACCCTTTATCGCACCTCTCTCAATGACTTCCTTGCCGTTCTTCATGACGACGCGCTCAGCCTGCGTCTTTGCCAGTACTACTGCAACTGTCATTATCAGTCCTGCTTTAGCCATTTCGGATGGTTGGAATGATATGGGACCTAAATTGAGCCAGCGGTTAGCGTTGTTGATTGCTCCGGCATGTAATGACGTGTACAACAGAAGTATTATCGAAGCGGCAAGCAAGAACGGACCTATGAGCATGTACATTTTGCAAGGAATCTTGTGGGATACAAGAATTACCAACAGCCCGATGAACAGGAATACGGCCTGCTTGATCATCGGTTCCCAGTGGTTGCCGCTGTCGTACGTAAGTGAGCTTGATGCGCTATACACTTCCACTAATGAAATCATGCAGAGGAAGAAGTATATCATCCAAACCACCTTGTCGCCCTTGAAAAGGTTGCCTTGTATGAAGTCTGACACTATTTTGCCCATTCGACTTAGTTTTTTATCTTGTTTAGTTAATCTCTTTTACGCTTTCTTCTTAAAGGTTTCTCACGCACTCCTTAAATTGTTCGCCACGGTCTTCCATGTTCTTGAACAGGTCAAAGCTGGCGCAGCAAGGGCTTAGCAGAACGCAGTCGCCAGGTTTGGCCATGCGGTAGCATTCGTCAACGCAGTCTTTCATGCTGCGCACGTCGGCGATAGGGATGCCAAAGCCGTCGAATGCTGCATGGAGTTTGGTGTTGTCAACTCCGAGGAATACCAGTCCGACGCACTTCTTCTTGACGAGTTCGAAGATTTCCGAGTAGTCATTGCCCTTGTCCAAACCGCCGAGAATTAGTACTGTAGGCTGAGTCATGCTCTCCAGCGCATACCAGCAGGCATTGACGTTTGTGGCTTTGGAGTCGTTGATGAAGTCGATGCTCTTGACTCTTCCAGCCCTCTCTAATCGGTGCTCCACGCCGATGAAACTTGACAAGCCTGCACGTATCTTTTCATTAGTCACACCTGCTATGTTGGCTGTGATGCCCGCTGCAAGTGAGTTGTACAGGTTGTGCTTGCCTCTGAGAGCGAGTTCTTCCTGCTCCATGTTGAATGGCGTAGGGACTTCGATTATGTATTCCTGCTCTTCGGTATAGGCAATTGATTTGTCGCCCTTGAATTCCGAGAACGGATAGATCTTAGCCTTTATGTCGTACTTCTCCAATTCCTTGCGCACTATAGGATCGTCGTTCCAGAACACGAATGCGTCGTCAGAAGTCTGATTGCGAGTTATCCTCATTTTCGAGTCTACATAGTTCTGCATTTTGAAGTCGTAGCGATCGAGGTGGTCAGGAGTGATGTTCAGCAATACGGCGATGTCGGCTTTGAAGTCGTACATGTTGTCGAGCTGGAAACTGCTGAGTTCGATGACGTAGTAGTCGAAGTTTTCTTCGCACACCTGCAGAGCGAGACTGCGTCCGATGTTGCCAGCCAGACCTACATTGTAGCCAGCGTTACGGAGGATGTGATAGATGAGCGAGGTAGTAGTGGTCTTACCGTTCGAACCGGTGATGCAAATCATCTTGGCGTTGGTATATCTGCCAGCCAACTCGATTTCGGAGATTATAGGAATTTGCTTTTCCTTAATCTTGACAACGATAGGGGCCTTGTCTGGTATTCCAGGGCTTTTCACGATTTCGTCAGCGTTCAGAATCAGTTCTTCCGTGTGCTGTCCCTCTTCCCATGCGATGTCGTAAGTGTTGAGCAAGGTCTTGTATTTATCCTTGATTTTCGACATGTCTGATACGAACACGTCGAATCCCTTTCTCTTGGCAAGAACCGCTGCTCCGGCACCGCTCTCTGCTGCTCCAAGTATGACAATCCTCTTCATTATCTCTTACTAATCCTTTTATGTTGTGTGTGGTTTTATTCTTCTTTATCTCACTTTAAGTGTTATGATGGTAAGTGCGGCAAGCATGATGGTGATGATCCAGAATCTCAGCGTAATCATGTTCTCATGCAATGCCTCGTGTGGGCGCTTAATCAAATATTTGAAGCCGCTTTGCAGTTGAGACGGCAATACTCTGAAGTGGTCGTGTATAGGTGCCCTCTTGAACACGCGGAGCTTCAGACCTTTCTTGTTTCCGTGTTTTGCGTAGCCCAACTGAAGCATCACCGACACGCTTTCCACGAGGAATACGCCACAAAGTATAGGTATGAGCAGCTCCTTATGGATGATTATGGCGGTAACAGCGATCACTCCTCCTATTGCAAGACTACCTGTGTCGCCCATGAACATCTTGGCAGGGTAGGCGTTATACCAAAGGAAACCGATGAGAGCTCCTACAAATGCACACATGAATACAATAACTTCCTCGCTTCCTGGTATGTACATAACATTAAGGTATGAGGCGAACTGGATGTGTCCTGATACGTATGCAAGGATTCCCAGTGTGATACCTATGATGGCTGAATTACCTGCACACATGCCGTCCATTCCGTCGTTGAGGTTGGCACCGTTTGATACTGCTGTGATGACAAACGTAGTTACGAGAATGAAGAGAATCCAGCCACACGCGCGCTTAGTCTTTCCGTCCTTGATCCAGTTGAATACCTCGTAATAGTCGAGGTTGTTGTTCTTTACGAACGGCACGGTTGTAACTGTTGACTTGCGTGCTTCGCTCTTGTGGTAAACGACCTCGGAATTGCCGATTTCTTGAGTGACGTTTTCGCGAACCACTGCTTGCGGACTGAGCCATAGAGTAATGCCGATAGCGCATCCTAAGGCCAGTTGGCCGAGAAGTTTGTAGCGAGGTTTCATGCCGTCCTTGTTGCCCGAAAGCTTTATCTTATCGTCAATAAATCCGAGAAGCCCGAACCATAGCAACGAGATTATCAGCAGTATTATATACACGTTGTCTAATCTGCCGAGAAGCAACGCTGGGATAGCAACGGCTGCAATGATTACCACACCTCCCATTGACGGCACTCCCTTCTTCAGTACTCCGTAAGGGTCGGTTTCAGCATCACGGGCGCTTTCAATGTGGGAGTTGCGCTTCATGTACTTTATGAATCGCTTGCCGAACCATAAAGATATGAATAGCGAAAGCAATAGCGCTATCAGTGAGCGGAACGACACATATTCCCAAAGGCGTGCGCCTGGTATGTTCAGTTGTTCTAAAAAGTCAGATATGGAATATAGCATATTACTCGGTATCTTGTTTGGTTACTTTGCTCGGTTTTAATCGTTTTAATGCTCGAAGGCTTTCTGCACTTCTTCCTTGTCATCGAAATGGTGCTTCACGCCCTTGATTTCCTGGTAATCTTCGTGCCCCTTGCCTGCAATGAGGATGACGTCGTTTTTCTTTGCCAGCATGCAGGCTGTCTTGATTGCTTCGCGACGGTCGGCTATGGCTATGACTTTCTTTATTTGTGCGGCATCCAAACCGGCGAGCATGTCGTCTATGATATCCTGAGGCTCTTCAAATCTAGGGTTGTCGCTTGTGATGATGACTTTGTCGCTTTGTTTTGCTGCTTCCTGCGCCATTAGTGGTCGCTTGCCCTTGTCGCGGTTGCCTCCGGCTCCGCAAACGGTAATGACCTCACCTTTGCCGTCAAGTACGTCGTGAATGGCGTTAAGTACATTCTCTAGAGCGTCAGGAGTGTGGGCGTAGTCAACGATGGCAGTGTAACCCTCTGGAGAGCGCAGGGCCTCGAAGCGTCCTGACACTGGCGACATGGCACTCATTGCAACAAGCACTTCGTGAGGGTCCTTGCTGAGCATGCATGCTGTGCCATATACAGCGAGAAGGTTCGAAACGTTGAACTTGCCGATGAATTGCACGCCTACCTCTCGCCCGTCGATGTCGAGGTACATCCCTTCAAAGTGGCACTCAATGATTTTTGCTCTGAAGTCTGCCATTGAGCGCACAGAATAGGTCTTGATACGTGCCTTTGTGTTCTGTACCATAATCATGCCGTTCTTGTCATCGGCATTTGTGATTGCGAATGCGTCTTCAGGCAGATTGTCGAAGAACTGCTTCTTGGCCTTGAGATAATTCTCGAAAGTCTTGTGGTAATCAAGATGGTCGCGAGTTATGTTGGTGAAAATGCCACCTGCAAACTTGAGCCCGCCGATGCGGTTTTGTACTACAGAGTGCGAACTTACCTCCATGAAGGCGTATTCGCATCCGGCATCAGCCATTCTTCCAAGCAGTTCGTTGAGAGTAATAGGGTCGGGTGTGGTATGCTCTGTAGGAACGGCCAGGCCGTCTATATAGTTCACTACGGTAGAGATGAGTCCTGCCTTATATCCCATTTTGCGGAACATGTTATACAGGACTGTTGCTATCGTGGTTTTTCCGTTAGTTCCAGTCACTCCGACGAGTTGCATTCTGAGAGTTGGATTCCCGTAAAATGCAGTAGCGATGTGTCCCACTACGCTTTCGGAGTTCTCGACTTTGATATATGTGACCTCTGGATTGATGTCAGCAGGTAACTCCTCGCAGACGATGACAGAGGCGCCAGCCTCAATAGCCTTGCTGATAAAGTTATGTCCGTCGGCCTGAGTGCCTCTTACCGCTATGAATAGGTGGTCTTGTACCACCTTTCTTGAATCGATGTTGACCCCCTTGACATCCTTGTTGGTTTCGCCTGTGATACCGAGGTGATTAATATTGATTATCAGTTGTGACAGTCTCATATATTGTGTGAATTATGTTGCTCGTTATTAGTTGTTTTCTTTTCAGCCGTGTTACGGTCGAAAGTGATAGATATTTCTTGCCCGTCTTGGATTTCTCTTCCTGCAGGAATACTCTGCTTTACCACTTTCCCATAACCGTTGATCTTCACTTTAAGTCCTTTACTTTCGAGGGCAAAGACTGCATCTCTTGCTCCCATACCTGTTACGTCAGGAACGAGGTTGTCGTCGGTCGTTACAGGGGTGAAGTTTATTTTGCTTCCTGTGTTTTCTGCTGTCTGCCATGAGATGGACGGGTTGGATGATGATGATCTTATCCCAAATTCCTCAAGGACGTCCTGTGCGGCCTCCATGTCGCCTGTCTTTACGTCAGGGATTGGACATGAGGTTGAATCCTGAGCCTTTGATATGTCAGTTGCAAGTCTTTTCGAGTAAACCTTCTGCGCAATGGCAGAGAATACTGGACCAGCGTGCGTACCGCCTGAAGCAGGATAACCAGGTTTGCGCATTGCCACCATGCAAGTGTATTGAGGGTTGTCCGACGGGAAGTAACCGCAGAAACTAACGAGATACCACATGTTGCCGCCTCGGTAGTTTCCTCCCATCGCAATTTGCGCTGTGCCAGTCTTGCCCGATACAGGGAAGTGCTTGTTGCCTGCTTTCTTTCCGGTTCCGATGCTTACCACCTTTTCGAGGATTGTTTGCATATCCTTAAGGGCTTTGTCGTTGCAAATTTTCTCCTTAATTACTTCAACGGGGAATTCTTTGACGAGTTCGCCGTCCTTCATGATGCCTTTCACGAAACGAGGCCTTACCATTTTACCGTCGTTGGCTATGGCATTGTAGAACGTTGCGGTAGATATAGGAGGTATTTGGTTTTCGTATCCGATTGACATCCACGCGAGTGAGGTCTTCGACCAGTATTTGCTGTCGGTCTGTCGGATTCTCGGATCTGCCATTCCTGTGAATGGGAGGTTGAGCGGTTCGCCTATGCCGATACGCTTCAGTCCGTCGACGAACTTCTGCGGGTTGCTGCCGTAGTTGTTGTCTATGAGTACGCTCGTGCCTACGTTAGAAGAGTACATCATTATTTCCGTCACATCGAGAGCTTTGTTGTAACCTCCTCGGGTCCAGTTGTGGTCTTTCATCAACGAACCGTGCATCTTCAGCACTCCACATCCTACGTCGACTTTGTCGTCGGGGGTTATGACTCCATCGTCGAGCGCAACGAGTAGTGATGCTGTCTTGAATGTTGAGCCAGGCTCCATGAGTGAGGCAAGGGCGAAGTTTGCAGCTTCGTAGTAGTTGCCGTCGTCATATCTCATGAGGTTGACGATGGCTTTTATGTCGCCGGTCTTAGTCTCCATAAGAATGACTACTCCCATGTCGCCATTCAGGAACTTCAGTTGGTCGCGAAGCGTGCTTTCGCAGATGTCCTGCATGCTTACGTCGATGGTGGTGAGCAGGTCGTATCCGTTTTCAGGTTCGCGGTCTACGATTTCTGTGTAGTTCGAGCGAACCTTCTTCTTGTGCCCTTTTCCAGGTTTGCCCCTTAGTAGTGAGTCGTATGCCAACTCGATTCCCGAACGCGCTGAATCCTTTGCTCCGAACATCTCGCCGAGGGTGCGCTTTGCAAGCGATCCGAACGGTTTTTTGCGATTGTTGCGTGGGAGAATTGACACTCCGCTCTCGTTCTTGTTGGGCAGGTTGAACATTGGCAGGCTCATCACCTCGTTGAACTGTATGTATGACAGGTGCCGTCCTGGAGTCACGTCGTAGTAGCGGCTTCCTTTCTTCCAGCCTTTTTCGAGGTGTTCCTTGAACTTTTCGGGAGTCCAGTCGGGGATAATCTTGCTTAGTCCAACACAGATGGAATCGAGGTTCTCGTGGAAGAGAGTGTCCTTCTTTGCGTAAATCTCCGGATCCTTGTCGGCCCCTCCCGATTTGAAGTCGAGGTAAATTTTGTAGTCGGGAAGACTGCTTGCCATCAGCAAACCATCGCATGAGAGGATATTTCCTCTGTTGGGCTTGATGTTGGTGCTGTCGATGACAAAGACCTTTGCCATCTTAGTCCAGTGCTCATGTCCGGCGGTCATGGTGTAGAGTGCACGTGCCAAAATGGCCATGCCAATGAGCATTGCCAAGATGACAACAACAATGAATCTGCCTGATATGTATTTCTTCTCGAACTTCATTTGCTCTTAACTTTAACCCTTAATCTTTAACTTTTAACCTTTAACCCTTTCACTTAATGAGGTATGGCGGATGTGTAGGGTTGACAAGAGTGCTGTCGTTGGTCTGCTTGAGGTAGAGCTCGATGTTTGACTGGCGCGTCTTGTTCATCAATTCGCTTGACTGAGTCAGCACCTTGTATTTCATTTCCTGTAATTCCTCTCTCAGTTCCGAAATCTTTATGATATCGTGTTGGGCAGAGTATCTGTTGGCGGTGTAGATTATCATAAGCACAACCACGAACATGAACCACACTATTTGCTTCATCATGAAACGGCTCTTCAGGATGTCGCCTCCGAAGATTGACTTGAACGAGATTTCTTCCTCCTTCTCGCTCTCCTCTTCGGTGTATTTGTTTATTGCGTCAATGGCCTCGTTCTCCTCTACTGCATTCAATTGAACGTTCTCAGTTGTACTGTCAGAAGTAGCGGGTCTTGCGAACTCTTCGTCGTTATGTGGTTGCTTTGACATCTATATGCTATATATAATAATGTGTAGACTTGTAAATTCTTCTTATATTTTTTCTGCGATTCTCAGTTTTGCGCTTCTGGACCTAGGGTTGCGCTCTTGTTCGTCGGCATCAGGCACTATGACCTTGTTGTTTACCAGCCTGAAAGGCGAACTTGAGCGTCCGAAGAAATCTTTGTTTTCTTTACCGTCGCAATTGCCGGTCTTCATTATATTCTTGACGATGCGGTCTTCGAGCGAATGGTATGTTATGACCGACAACCTACCTCCGGGATTGAGCATCTCTGTGGCGGCCATGAGCATCTCTTTGAGGGCTTCCATCTCTTGGTTGACCTCTATTCGTAGGGCTTGAAACACTTTTGCCAATTCTTTCTTTTCGCGTTCTCTGCCAAACAAGGGCTTGACGATGTTGAGCAGGTCTTCGATGCTTCGCAGGTTTTTTGTACTTCTTGCCCTGACTATTGCAGATGCTATTTTGCGACTGTTCTTGAGTTCGCCGTATAGGTAGAAGAGGTCTGCAAGCGCTTCCTCTTCGTAAGTGTTAATGATGTCGGCAGCGGTCTTTCCTGCCCTTTGGTTCATGCGCATGTCCAGATTGCCGTCAAACCTGAACGAAAAACCTCGCTCAGAGTCGTCAAAGTGGTGAGACGACACACCTAAGTCGGCTAAGATGCCGTCGACGCCTTCCACTCCATGAAACCTCATGAAGTTCTTCAAATAGCGGAAGTTGCTACGTACGAAAGTGAACTTCTCGTCGTCTATGATATTGCGCTCCGCGTCGGCGTCTTGGTCGAAGCTGAAAAGCCGTGCCCCTCCGGGTAAGCGCTTCAGAATCTCTTTGCTATGCCCGCCGCCGCCGAAGGTCACGTCGACATACACACCGCCGTCCTTGATGTCAAGGCCGTCGATGCTCTCGTGTAGCAATACGGGTACATGGTATGTCAAGTTTTCGCCGTTCATCTGCAAAATCTACTAATGTTCAACACTAAACAATGTGTCGGGACTCATCAGTTTGGTCAAACTCTGTCCGAGGTCGCCTTCGCAACTCTCGCCCTTCAGCATTTCGTCACAAACGGCCTTGTCCCAAATCTCAATCCTGTCATCTACGGCAAGAAATCTTACCTCCTGTTTGATGCCTGCATGGTCTTTTTTGCGCTTGTTCAAGAGAATACGGCCGTTGCTGTCAAGTTCAATAATCTCAGCATCAGCCACAAAGCGACGTAAAACCATTTGATGCTCGCCATTCCATCTGTTCAGGCGGGAACGCATCTCGTCAAGCATCTCGTTCCACAGGCTTTCGGGGTAGATGACAAGGCACTTCTGGAAAAGGTCTGTGCGCAGAACGAGCCTTTCCTCCTTCTCCGCTTCCAGAACTTTCCTGAACGCCGCCGGAAGAAACACTCTGCCCTTCGCGTCGGCCTTTGCCGGAAAATCGCCTATAAAACGCATTAAAAATGTGGTTGTTTTGAAATTTCACTACAAAAATAATCATTCCCCCACAATCCCCCACATTTTTTTCAGATTATTTTCAAAATAATTATCAACACCCTTGTTAATAACTTTTAATATCCTGGAAATCAAATAATTTGTTTTAGGAGTTAAAAGTGGGGCAAATTTTGGAACTTTCTGTGGGTTGCAGGCGCTTTTGTCTGTGTTGAGGGAGATTTTTTAAGCGCTTGGCGTTTTATAAACGAGCGCTCAAAAAAATGCGAACGAGGGCTCATTTGTTTTCAAACGAGCCCTCGCCAACTAGTTGCCGCTGCAGTATTTCATTACAAACGTTTCAGTGTTGATGTTTCAAAACTGCCCGCCCAATTCTTTATGAAGAGTGTGGGGCTGCCGCTTGAAAATCATCCGTGAGTTTCTTGCGAGAAAGGAAAATTTTTGATAACTTGCGCCTGTTTTACAAAAAGATACAATTAAATCCATTATACTAACCCCTAACCATATCGTATAGCCTATGAATTAAAGACAAGAAAGAGAACGTTTTTTCGCGAGTCGCTTGCTGAGCGGCCGAAGAGTTAGAACTGTTAAAAACATTATCAACCCTGAAAAAGAAGCGTTCCATTCTTTTGAAATGAAGTGGAACATATTGATATAGAGCTTTTAGCTCTTGTTCTCATTGCTTTGAATACCGCCAATTATTCTGTACCGAGGACAAGTAACTGGAAGTTCGCGCTGCAAGGCGTGAACTATTCGTGCTTGTTGGTACAAAAGGTCACTTGGCGGTAACCTAAAGCAATAGCAAGCGAAGAATGGTTACACGTCTTTTTCTTTATTAGTCAAGAAATGATAAAGAAAAATCTGCTTTTAATTTTGTCCGTGCTCTTTTCCGTATTCGCCAATGCCGCAATCCTGGAATATGGCGGTCTGAGATACAATATCTTGAAGAGTGACGGAATTGCAGAAGTCGTTGGTTACGGCTCTGCCCCAACAGGAGCTTTAGTTATACCTGAAAGTGTCTACTTCGAAGGTGTTCTCTGCTCCGTCAAAACAATCGCCAACGGTGCTTTCTATGGTTGTGCGGAGATAACTTCGGTGGAGATTCCAAACAGTGTTGAGACTATTGGGCACAGCGCATTTGAAGAATGTAGAGGCATTGAGACGGTTTCAATAGGCGAGAATGTCACGTTCATCGGCGATTGCGCTTTTTGTTATTGCTCAAGTTTGACGGCTTTGTATATCCCTGCCAAGGTCGATAGTATCGGAGTATGCGCTTTCATCCGTTGCTACAACATTGAAAGCATGACAGTAAGCGACAGCAACAAGAAATTTGACAGTCGCGGTGGCTGCAACGCCATCATTGAAACGGCAACCAACACTCTCATTGCCGG
Organism: Bacteroidaceae bacterium; assembly: GCA_045576655.1. Lineage (GTDB taxonomy): Bacteria > Bacteroidota > Bacteroidia > Bacteroidales > Bacteroidaceae > RGIG8745. The sequence goes on along the minus strand of JAZNGW010000036.1, from coordinate 466 downwards.
TTGCCAGAACACGGTGATTCCTGAAACTGTGACAGGTATAGGCTTCAGAGCCTTTTATGAGCAGTCAAAATTGGAGAATCTGATTATTCCTAACAGCGTGACGACTATCGGCGATGAGTCTATCAGAGATTGTTTCGGATTGAAGACTCTGACAATAGGTAGTGGCGTCACAGAGATTGGCTATACTGCCATTTTATATCGTAGCACGTCGTTGACCGATATTTACTGCTATGCAGCCGAACCTCCGGCATGTGAAGACACATATTCAAGTGTCCAGGTGACTCTCCATGTTCCGGAGGAAGCACTGGAAGCATACAAGTCTACCGCTCCATGGAACGAGTTTGGCAATATCGTTGCCATCACTAAATATGCGGAAGACGTGGAGATAGGCAACCTTACCTACAATATCAACACCGACAGCCTGACAGCTGAGGTGTCTGGGTATGTAACAGAACCTACGGGCGAA
>JAZNGW010000035.1:0-17684 GCA_045576655.1 Bacteroidaceae bacterium | reverse complement strand
ATCCCGAACAGAGAAGTTAAGCCCGGCCGCGCCGATGGTACTGCACCGCAATGCGGGAGAGTAGGTCGCCGCCGTCCTCATGTGCAGGGCCCGTTCCACAATGGTTCGGGCCCTGCATTTTTTTGTATAACCTTATAACCTGTCAGCCTTTTTAATTCCTGCAGGGCTCTTCACTTTTTCCTGAAACGGTTTGGAAAAAGCACGATTCGGTAGTAACTTTGTGAACAGCAAAAAAATCAATATTCATAATCATTAATGTTCGGGATTGAAAAAATAGGTAAGCTAAAGACTCTGTTGGTCGTTGTTGCTGTTTTTATAGCAATAGCATCGTTGGTGACATCACATATCCTCATTCGTGACTTGCAACGCGAAGAGGCTAAAAGCATGGAGGTTTGGGCAGAAGCGATGAAGTCGCTGAACACGGCTGATGAAAATACTGATTTGAATCTTGTTCTTAAGGTTATCAATGGTAATGACAAAATTCCGATTGTTGTGCTGGATAGCGCAAGAAATGTTTTGGATTTCAGGAATATTGATATTCTTGCGGCTAATTATGAGGATTCTTTGAAGGATGTAAAGTCTGCTGCTATGCAGATGAAGGGTAAAGAACGGAATATTAGGATTTATCTGAATATGCAGGAGGTGAATACTGATGATGTGGTTGGTGCTGATTATATTGAAATATGCTATGATGATTCTTTGATTCTTCAGCGTCTTGCCCGTTATCCTTATATTCAACTGACTGTTGTTGTAATCTTTGTTTTGATTGCGTTCTTTGCTTTGTTCTCATCGATGAAGGCGGAACAGAATAAGGTCTGGGTGGGTTTGTCTAAGGAAACTGCTCATCAGTTAGGTACGCCGATTTCATCTTTGATGGCTTGGACGGAGGTGCTTCGTGAAAGTTATCCAGACGATGAACTTATCCCAGAAATGACTAAAGATATTTCACGCCTTGAGCGTATTGCTGATAGATTTTCAAAGATAGGTTCTATTCCGGAGCCGAAAGTGGAGGATTTGTGTGAAATTCTGCAACGCGTAGTAGATTATATGTCTCATCGCGTGTCAAGTAAGGTTAAACTGGCTGTGCATTTCCCGATGGAGCGGGTGGAGATGCTGATTGTGGCTCCGTTGTTTGAGTGGGTTGCTGAAAATTTGTGTAAGAATGCTGTGGATGCTATGGGAGGTGAAGGTAAGATTGACCTTTATGTGTATGACGAACCAATGCTGGTTGTTATTGATGTGACGGATACCGGGAAGGGCATTCCTAAGAATAATTACAAGGATGTGTTCAAGCCTGGATTTACAACAAAGTCTCGTGGATGGGGGCTTGGGCTGTCTTTGGCAAAACGTATTGTGGAGGAATATCACAAAGGCAGGATCTTTGTGAAGCATTCAGAGATAGGGAAAGGGACTACTTTTAGAATAGAATTGCCAAAGGGACGTTAATACTCTCCTTCTCCGCTTTTAAAGTTGCTTGTTGCGGTCGTGCTCGTTTTTGACATGGCGCAAGATGTCTGAGGCAAAAATAAAGTCTTCAAGTTGCTTGTTGTCTGCATCCATGATTTCTTTGTTTGAGCCGGTCCATTCGGCACGGCCTTCACAAATGAAAATAATGTTTTCTCCTATTCCCATGACCGAATTCATATCGTGTGTGTTAACGATCGTGGTAATGTTGTCTTCATGAGTAATACCAGCGATGAGCTCGTCTATTACAATGGAGGTTTTCGGGTCTAAGCCTGAGTTCGGCTCGTCGCAAAATAAGTATTTAGGTTGCAATGCGATAGCTCTGGCAATAGCAACTCGCTTTTGCATACCACCGCTGATTTCTCCAGGGAACTTGTTGTCTGTGCCATTGAGGTTGACTCTTGATAAGCACATGCGAGCGCGCTTTACGCGGTCTTCATACGGGGCGTCAGAAAACATGTTTAGCGGGAACATGACGTTCTCTAAAACTGATAAGGAATCGAATAGTGCGGCGCTTTGGAATATCATGCCCATTTCTCTTCGTAAAAGAATTTTCTCTTTTTTAGAAAGTGTGCAGAAGTCTATTCCGTCGTAATATATGTTGCCTTTGGTCGGAGTCAGTAGCCCTACGATGTTCTTCATAAGGACGGTTTTTCCGCTTCCGCTTTGACCAATTATCAGGTTTGTTTGTCCGTTAAGAAATGTGGCATTGATATCTTTTAGAACGTCCTTGCCGTCGAACGATTTATATAGGTTCTTTATTTCAATCATGTGTAATAATGGGAGTTCTTTGCGATTTTACTCCGGCATCAGGTTAGCAATCTGGTGAGAAATATGTCTGCAAAAAGGATTAATATAGAACTTGTTACCACAGCGTCGGTGCTTGCCTTGCCCACTTCTACCGAACCGCCGTCGACAGTGTATCCTTTGTAGGCTGCGACGCTGGTTATGATGAAGGCGTAGACAACGGCTTTGATTATTCCGCACCAAAAGAACCACTGGTTGAATTCGTATCTGAATCCGATGATTAGTTCGGATACGGTGGTTGTTCCAAGGAATGAGGTTGCGAAGGCTCCCAATATTCCGGCTGCTACGCTGAATGTAACAAGTATGGGCATTATTGTTATTAGCCCTGCGATTTTAGGCATTATCAGATAGTTGGCGGAATTGACGCCCATGATGTCTAATGCGTCGATTTGCTGTGTGATGCGCATCGTGCCTAATTCAGAAGCGATGTTTGAGCCGACTTTTCCAGCAAGGATTAGGCACATGATGGATGAGGAGAACTCGAGGAGCATGATTTCACGCGTGGTGTAACCTACAACCATAACAGGCATCCAAGGGCTTTGGATGTTTAGTTTGATTTGGAGGCAGATTACCGCACCGATGAAAAAGGATATTATTAGCACTATGCCTATGGAATTGTAGCCAAGTTGGAACATTTCCGTCACATATTGTTTATAAAACATTCTCCATCGATCGGGGATGGCCAGTACTCTGCCCATTAGTTGCACATAGCGTCCAACGTGCTCGATGTTGTTTTTGATAGATAGCATTTTTTAGCGTTTAGGTGTGCAAAAGTAGCAAAAAACGCCCAAATATTCGGCTTTTAACATTGTTTTTCGATGCATAGGGCGACAATTAGGCAAACTATTTGTACTTTTGTTGTTGTGAATTTAGTAAAAGATGGTTTAAGGCATCATAATGGGTAATATTGATGATTTGAAAAAGCCTGCTTTCTCTAATGCAGGTGATGAGCAGGTTCCTGAGTTTTCAGACGATCGCATGACTCTGTATACTCGTAACCTCTATAAAACTTACGGGAAGCGCACGGTAGTTAATGATGTGTCTATTCACGTTCGCCAAGGTGAGATTGTCGGTCTTTTGGGCCCTAATGGAGCGGGTAAGACTACATCTTTCTATATGACTACGGGACTGGTCGTGCCAAACGGAGGCAAGGTTTTCCTCAATGATACGGAGATAACTAATTATCCGGTGTCGAAACGTGCTAAGTGCGGTGTCGGTTATTTGGCGCAGGAAGCTTCGGTTTTTCGCACTATGAGCGTGGAGGATAATATCGCTACGGTGTTGGAGATGACGGGCCGCTCTAAGGAATATCAGCGTGAGAAACTTGAAAGTTTGCTCGATGAGTTCCGTTTGCAGAAGGTTAGGAAGAATAAGGGTAATCAGTTGTCGGGTGGTGAGCGCCGTCGTTGTGAAATAGCTCGTTGTTTGGCGATTGACCCGAAGTTTATTATGCTTGATGAACCTTTTGCTGGAGTAGACCCTATTGCGGTTGAGGATATTCAGTATATTGTGTGGAAATTGAAGGACCGCAATATCGGAATTTTGATTACGGACCATAATGTGCAGGAGACTCTTTGCATTACGGATCGCGCTTACTTGCTTTTCGAGGGGCGTATCTTGTTTAAGGGCGCTCCGCCAGAGCTGGCTGAGAATAGGGTGGTTAGAGAGAAGTATCTGGGTACAAACTTTGTTCTTCGTCCTAAAGACTTCCAGTTGATAGAAGAAAAGAAACAGCGCGAGGCTGAAGAAGAATGAATGTGTGCGAAAGATCTGATAAAAAGAAAACGGGGCAAATCCTTGAGTGGATGCCCCGTTTTTTGTTTTGTTGTGTTTTATTTTATGACTTGCGGGTTACGTATGAACCGTCACGAGTGTCAACTTCAATCATGTCGCCTTCGTTGATGAAAAGAGGTACGCGGATTTCAGCGCCTGTTTCAACTGTGGCTGGTTTAGTGGCGTTTGTAGCAGTGTCGCCCTTGAGTCCAGGCTCTGTATATGTGACCTGAAGAACAACTTTTGTTGCAACTTCGCCTGTAAGGATTGTGTCTGATGAAGCATCGATTGCAGCCATGATGTTGTCGCCTTCTTTAAGGAAGTCAACTCCTGTGATTACTTCGCGAGGGATGTTTACCTGCTCGAAAGTTTCGTTGTTCATGAATACGAGGTCTTCGCCTTCCTTGTAGAGGAACTGGAACTGACGGTGGTCAACCTGAACTTCTTCAAGTTTTGCACTAACGATCCATGTGCGCTCGAGTACGCGTCCGTCTGCAACGTCGCGAAGCTTTGTTCTCATCACGGTGTTTCCCTTGCCTGGCTTAACGTGCAAGAAGTCGATTACTACATAGATTCTGCCGTCAATGCGTAAGCATACGTTTTTCTTGATGTCTCCTGCTAACATAAATAAATTCTATATGTTTTTGTTGATTAATGAGCCGGTATGTTTTTTATTTTCTTACTTAAACTTACCAACTGCTTGTTAAGTTATGCCGTTGCAACCTATGCCGTTGCAAATCGACTGCAAAAGTACTCTTTTTTCATAAAATGACAAAAAAAGATGCGTAAAAAGGTCTTAAACTTTGGGTGATTTATAAAAAATGACTACTTTTGCAACCCGATTGGGATAATTTCGGTAAAAAGAGTTGCCAAGTCAAGTTTTGTTGCTGATTGAGATGTAATGAAGCAACGGATTTATTTTTGTGGGTATTGATTAAGAATTAATAACTTAAAAATATATAGAAAGATGAAAAGAACATTCCAACCTCACAACAGAAAGAGAGTGAACAAGCATGGTTTCCGTGAGCGTATGGCTACTGCCAACGGACGCAGAGTTTTGGCTGCACGTCGTAAGAAGGGCCGCAAGCAGCTTACTGTATCAAGCGAGCACCACGGAAAATAATCGTCTCTTTTGATTTAAGGTAGTTGCATGAGGCTGTGGTTTTAGCAGATATTGTATTTTACTACCATAATGATAATGAAAAGCAGGAGTTTTATATATAACTTCTGCTTTTTTTTGTACCTTTGAACCGAATATACACATAACTTATACTTACAGATGGGACTGAAGTCGTATTTTAATGGGAGGTCAGGAAAGGTGTTTTGGATAAACGTGCTTTTGATGTTTGTCCTTCTGATTGGATTCCCTTTGTTAGGATTGCAATTTCTTGACAACTATACTCATCATGGCGAGAAGGTTGAGGTCATAGATGTGGTTGGTCAGAATGTCTATGAGGCGGAGATTGCTCTTGGTAGTCTTGGCCTTGAGGCTGTAGTTGCCGACTCTACATTTCAGCGTGATATGCCTGCCGGAGTAATTATTAGGCAGGTGCCTAAGGCTGGCAATGAGGTTAAGAGCGGGCGGATTGTGTATCTTACAAAGAATCTGGATCATGAGCCTCTTGTTGTTTTGCCTGACTTGGTGGGCAACTGCTCGCGCCGTGAGGCTGAAGCTCAGCTTAAGTCTTTGGGATTTAAATTGACTGCAGACGAGGAAGTTGAGGACGAGCCGAAAGATCTCGTTGTCGGCATTAAGCAGAATGACCGCAGGCTTACGGCTGAACAGAGGATTTCTAAGGGCTTGCCGTTAACGCTGTGCGTTGGTGCCGGTTATGATGACGACACCATTTATATTGATAGTTCTGTCGCGCTTGATTCCATTGTGGGTGTTGATGCTGATTTTTAATTGCTTTGATTGTGGCGGATATAGATTTGAATATGATGGAAGCTGAGGAACTGGATTCTTCGCTTGATGATTTTGCTAATACTGACATGGATGACGACGATGATGAGTCGTCGCAACTCTATGAGCACTACCGTGTGATTGCCGACAAGGGGCAGAAGTTGCTCCGTGTGGACAAATTCCTGATTAACCAGTTGGCAGGGGTGACTCGCAACCGTATTCAGAAGTCTGCTGATGCGGGGTTCATTATGGCTAACGACCGTCCTGTCAAGCGTAGCTACAAGGTTAAGCCTGGCGATGTGATAAAGGTCATGCTTGATCGTCCTCTGTATGACAACGATATCATTCCGGAGGATATACCGCTTGATGTGGTCTACGAGGATGATGACCTTATGGTAATAAACAAGCCTGCAGGTCTTGTGGTGCATCCTGGTTTCGGTAACTGGCACGGCACATTGCTCAATGCCATTGCCTGGCACTTGAAGGACAAGCCGGAGTTTGACATTAACGACCCTGAGATTGGGCTGGTTCACCGTATTGACAAGGACACAAGCGGCTTGCTTGTTGTGGCAAAGACAGCCATGGCGAAGACTCATCTCGGCATACAGTTCTTCAACAAGACGACCAAGCGCGAATATAATGCTCTCGTTTGGGGCAGTTTCTCAGAGGATAAGGGGCGTATCGAGGGTAATATAGCGCGCCATCCGAAGGATCGCATGCAGATGGCTGTGTTCCCTCCTGATTCGGAGATTGGCAAGCACGCCGTTACGCATTACGAGGTTCTGGAGCGATTTGGCTATGTCACTTTGGTGCGGTGTGTGCTTGAGACAGGGCGAACTCATCAGATACGTGTTCACATGAAGCGTATAGGCCATACGCTGTTTAATGACTCGCGCTATGGCGGCGAGCAGATTCTGCGAGGCACTCAGTTTAGCAAGTACAAGCAGTTTGTTGACAACTGTTTCAAGATTTGCCCTCGGCAGGCGCTTCATGCTAAAACGCTTGGATTCGTGCATCCGCGTACTGGGGAAGAGATGATGTTCTCTTCTGAGATTCCGTCAGATATGCAGGCCCTTTTTGAGAAATGGCGTGTGTATATGAAAAATGAGGAGTGTTAGTCTGGTTTATAATGATAAGAATCGTTGACGATAATAATGAAAAAGATTGTAGCAATAATTGCCGGTGGCGACTCGTCGGAGCACGATGTGTCCATGCGTAGTGCCCAGGGCATTAACTCGTGGATAGACAGGGAGAAGTTTGATGTCTATATAATTGAAATAAAAGGACAAGTTTGGGAGGCTCATCTTGATGGTGGAGTGAATGCTCCGGTCAATCGCCATGACTTTACGTTTGAGGCTGGTGGCGCTGTGGTGCGTCCTGATTTTGCCTACATAACTATACATGGCACTCCTGGGGAGAACGGAATCCTTCAGGGCTATTTCGAACTCTTGGGCATACCTTATTCTACGAGCAACATTCTTGTGGAGGCTATGACGTTCAATAAGTTCGTGCTGAACCAGTACCTTAAGGGGTTCGGCGTGCGCGTGGCTGAGTCAATGCTTCTGCGTGCAGGGCAGACTGTCAGCGACGAGGATGTAGTGAGCAGAGTGGGGCTTCCGTGCTTTATCAAGCCTAACGAGGGTGGTTCGAGTTTCGGTGTGACTAAGTGCAAGACCGTTGCCGACATCCAGCCTGCTATAGCTGCAGCCTTCAAGGAGAGTTGTGAGGTGATGATTGAGGCGGCAATTACAGGCACGGAGATTTCCAACGGAGTTTACAAGACTCGCAATGGAGGCGGGCAAGTGCTCCCTATTACGGAGGTTGTTAGCCAGAACGAGTTTTTCGACTACGGAGCAAAGTACAACGGTGAGGTGGAGGAGATAACTCCTGCGCGCTTGTCGGAAGGGACAACCAAGAGGGTGCAGGCGCTGACATCGGCCATTTATGACATAATAGGGGCTTCGGGCATTATTCGTATCGACTACATCATTTCGCAGGAGGAAAAGGATGGCGAGATGGTCGATAAGATTAACTTGCTGGAGATTAACACCACTCCAGGCATGACTGCCACGAGCTTCATTCCTCAGCAGGTGCGTGCTGCCGGACTTGAGATGTCGGCTGTGCTTACCGAGGTTATAGAAGACAAGCTGGGGTGCTGATTGAGCGGCGGAGCGAGGCTTTTTTGTGGCATTTGTGCTGAGAGAGTTTCAAACTTAGCCTAAGTTTGTACATACTTAGTCTAAGTTCGTACAAACTCAGTCTGTGTTTATACAAACTTAGTCTGAGCACGCAGAAGTGAGTGCGGTCTCTGTGGCTTTTGGTGGTATATATAATATGTAATTAGAGTGTCGCCGCGCTTTTGTGGCGGGCTTGCAAATAAGTTAAAAACATACAACTATGGCAAACATTCATGACTATGATGACATTCGCCCGTTCTTGCCAGAAGAACTGCCGGCTGTTTTTGATCGACTAATTGATGACCCTGAGTTTAAGGCTGCTATTGAGACTGTCTATAAGGGGGTGCCTTATGAGCAGGTGGCGCAGATGATTCGCAGTTCCAAAGACTCTAACGAGTTTCAGAAGATCTGTATCTATCCTGTTTTGGAGAATCTGCTGAAGAATGCCAGCACTGGTTTGACTGGCGATTTCTCTGCTATCAGTGGCGACAAGTCAAAGGCTTACACTTTTGTTTCAAACCATCGTGACATAGTCCTTGACTCTGCTCTGTTGTGCTATGCACTGCTGAACGAGGGTATGAGCACCGTAGAGATTGCCATAGGCGACAACCTGCTTATCCGCCCGTGGATTAAGGACCTCGTGCGTGTGAACAAGTCGTTCATTGTTCAGCGCGCTCTGACAATGCGTCAGATGCTGATGGCCTCGGCTAAGATGTCGAGCTATATGCACTTTGCTATTAATGAGAAGAAGGAGAATATCTGGATTGCTCAGCGCGAAGGACGTGCCAAGGATTCGGACGACCGCACTCAGGAAAGTGTGCTCAAGATGATGGTGATGGGTGGCGAAGGCAGTGTCATAGAGCGTTTGAAGTCGCTCAATATTGTGCCGCTTGCCATCTCTTACGAATATGATCCTTGCGATTACCTCAAGGCTATGGAGTTTCAGAACAAGCGTGATATAGAGGGCTTCAAGAAGAGCAAGCAGGATGACCTCGACAATATGAAGATTGGCATTTTCGGCTATAAGGGCCATATCCACTATCACGCTGCTCCTTGTATTAATGAATGGCTCGATACGCTCGATCCAGAGACTCCTAAGACTGACATCTTCCGCATCGTGGCAGAGCATATAGACAGGGAGATTCACAGCAACTACCGTCTGTATCCTTGCAATCTTGCTGCTGCCGATACTCTTGCGGGCGGTGTTGAGCATGAAGAATTAGAAGGATATATTTCAAAGAAGCTGTCGCTCGTTACTCTTGACAGTCCAGACGTGCCGTTCTTGCGTGAGCAGATTCTGAAGATGTATGCCAATCCGGCAATTAACAAGGCTAAAGCTGATGCGCAGAAATAGTCCGTTGCGCTGGTTGCGATTGCTCATTGCTGCAGTCGCAACATCGGTTTTTGCGATATCGTGCAGCGAAGACGAGGGCGAGTCCGTGCCGTCGTTGCGTATGGACTTTGTTGTGGCACATACGGATGCGGCTGCGAAGGTCGTGAAAATAACATCCGATGAGGGGCGCAGTTTTGTTGTGGCGCAGAATGTTGTGGCGGCAGTTGCTGATACGGCCTACAGATGCGTTTGCAGTTATGCTTTGGACGAGTCGGAGGCTTGTGCTACGGTCTACTCTCTGCAGCACATCTATTCCCAGCCGCCAAGACCGAAGAGCGATTTTGAAAAACTTCCATCCGATCCTGTGACAGTTGGTAGCGTGTGGAAAGGCGGGGGATACATCAATATGATTTTGAAAGTTCTTACGACGGGAAAGGGGACGCACTTATTCGCTTTTTGTGAAGAGGATGCAGTTGTTAGCTCTGATGGCAAGAAGGTGGTGAATGTGAGTGTCCTTCATGAACGTCCGCAGGGGGATGCCGAGTCGTATACCCAGGATGCGTGTCTGAGCATCCCTGTAGGCGGTTACGCAGGCAAATGCGACAGCGTGGCTGTGAACATCCCAACCTATCAGGGCGTTAAGACGTTTGTATTTGAAAATGAATGATAATATGAAAGTAACGATAATCGGTGCAGGAAATATGGGTGGCGCGCTTGCCAAAGGATGGGCAAAGGCTGCTGCCTCAGGTAAGATGGCCGGACTGGATGTGTGCGTGACAGCCCGTTCGCAGTCTACACTCGATAAATTGAAGGCGGAAAGTCCGTCGCTTGGCATGTCGCTGTCAAATGCGGAGGCGGTGAAAGATGCCGATGTGGTAGTGCTTGCCGTCAAACCGTGGTTTGTGGAAGAAGTCGTTGCGGGAATAAAGAAAGTCTTGGACTATTCGCGCCAGACAGTCGTGTCAGTAGCGGCAGGAGTCTCCATAGACCAGCTCTCCAGAATGTTTGCCCATAAGGTGTGGAGCAATATCGACTATGATGACGAGGGCCGCAAGGTTCGTCAGGCAGAGGTTGATGCCCGCGCCTTGAAGGATAACACACCCGATGCCCCTCATTGCGCCTTGCCTGCCATATTCTATGCCATGCCAAATATTGCGGCAGAATATGGTGATAGCATGACTTTTGTTTCAGCTTCGCGCAATGCCGCGGAAGATAAGGTGGCTATGGTGGCAGACCTGTTTCGTCTTGTTGGCGAGGTTAAAGTCTGCGAGGAAAAGATGGTAGCGTCAGGAATGATGATGGCGGGGTGTGGCATAGCCTATGTGATGCGCTATCTTAGGGCTATGATGGAAGGCGGAGTTGAAATGGGCTTCTATCCTGCCGATGCCCTAAAAATTGCGATGCAAACCATGACAGGTGCAGTGACCTTATTGGAGGAGACCGGTATGCATCCAGAGCAGGCTATTGACAAGGTAACGACTCCTGGCGGCTATACAATCAAAGGACTTAACGAGCTGGATCATGCCGGATTCAACTCGGCTGTGATTCGGTCGCTGAAAGCAGGGCTTAAAAAGGACTGAAAAACGTGGCACACCAAATGTGAAAGTGCGCATTTTGAGCATTTTGTGAAAAAAAGTCGTGCATGAATAATGCTTTGAGTCTATTAAATTTGTATCTTTGCACCTCGAATGGATAAATGTTTCGTTGCGAATGATTGAAAAAGACAAATATTCCGTAGACTTGTTGGGGCAGCTTATAACTGGCGACAACTGGAAATATGAAATAGACGACTCTTTCTTCAAACAAATAGACGGAATCATTGAGAAAGGAAACTTAAGCACGGAAATTACGTTTAATGGCATTTCCGGATCTTTGTTTAAGTTTACAATCCATTCTGTCGGAACAGTTGCTGTGCCATGTGACCGCTGTCTTGCAGACGTCGAATTGCGGATCGACACAACCGATGAGTTTGTAGCGAAGCTTGGTGAGGAATATTCCGATGACGGCGATTGTGTCGTCGTACCTGAAAATGATGGTATGCTTGACCTGTCGTTGTTGATATACGAATTTATAGTTCTTAGTATGCCTTATCAGCGAGTCCATCAACCTGGCGATTGCGACGAAGCTGTGATGAACGTTATGAAGGAACATCAGGTTGCCCGAAGCAATCAGGAAGAGGAGACTGGAACGATAGATTCTGACCCTGATGCGGATGCCGACGAAGAAGGCGATGACGCTGCTGTTGTCGACGCACGCTGGGATGCTTTAAAGAAACTAATAAACAAATAATTTAAAAACGAAGAAAAATGGCACATCCTAAAAGAAGACAGTCAAAGACTAGAACTCGTAAGAGAAGAACTCATGACAAGGCAGTAGCTCCTACATTGGCAGTTTGCCCAAATTGCGGTGAATTCTATGTCTACCACACTGTATGTTCTGCTTGCGGATACTACAGAGGCAAGGTGGCGATTGAGAAAGAAGCTGCTATTTAATAAGAAAACCTAAACCAGGGGCACCTCAAATGCAGATGCTCGCTGGTTTTTTTACTTTTATAGATTATTATGGAAAAGATAAATGCTGTTATTACGGGTGTAGGAGGCTATGTACCAAACTATATCCTTGATAACGAGGAAATGTCCAAGATAGTTGACACAAGTGATGAGTGGATTATGCAGCGCATAGGTGTGAAGACACGCCATATCCTCAAACCGGAGGAAGGAAAGGGTACTTCATATCTTATGACAAAGGCGGTGAAGCAGTTGCTTGATAAGACTAAGGTCGATCCAGATACAGTAGAAGCCCTGATAGTGGCTACTACTACACCGGATTATCATTTTCCATCTGTGGCATCGCTCGTCATTGGTAATTTGGACCTCAAGAACTGTTGGGGTTTCGATATGGAGGCTGCTTGTGCAGGTTTTCTCTATGCAATGGAGATGGGTGCTAACATGATTCGCTCAGGTCGCTACAAGAGAATTATTGTAGGCGGTGGCGACCACATGTCTTCTATGACCAACTATGAAGACAGAAACACATGCCCTATCTTTGGCGATGGCGCAGCATGCGTTATGATGGAGGCTACAACTGAAGATTGCGGTCTGATGGATTGTTTCCACAAGGTTGACGGTAAGGGTTATGAATTCCTTCACATGGAAGCAGGCGGCTCGGCGCAGATGCCAACTCATGAGACTGTGGACCAGAAAATGCATTTCTGCTATCAGGAAGGACGTAATGTGTTCAAGCATGCCGTGACAAACATGTCAAATGCGGTTGAGACTATCGCAAAGCGCAATAATCTTAACAACGACAACATCGCTTGGATTGTGCCTCATCAGGCTAACGTGAGAATAGAGACTGCTGTGGCGCAGCGTATTGACGTGCCAGAAGAAAAAGTCATGATCAATGTTGACCACATGGCAAATACTTCAGGTGGCACTCTTCCGCTCTGTTTGTGGGAATATGAACCAAAACTGAAGAAGGGCGACAACATTATCTTTACGGCTTTCGGCGCAGGATTTACCTGGGGAGCTTCTTATATGAAGTGGGGTTACGATGGTAGTAAGTTTGCCGATACCCCTGCTGAGTTCTACAAAGAAGGCGAGATTAGTCGTGAAGAATGGTACGCAAAACGTAACAAACAAAACTAAGTTAGTGAAATACTTGAAAGCGCATCGCCATGGAACGGTGCGCTTTTTTAAATAATAAAGCAAGTTGCTTGTAGTACAAACTTTAACACCGTAAAACAACGTGCATAAGTCTGGATTTGTAAACATCGTGGGAAATCCGAATGTCGGTAAGTCTACACTGATGAATCTTTTCGTGGGAGAGCGTATCTCAATTGCTACTTTTAAGGCTCAGACAACACGCCACCGCATCATGGGCATAATCAATGATGAAGACGTGCAAATAGTGTTTTCCGACACACCTGGAGTCCTTAAGCCTAACTACAAACTGCAAAAGTCAATGCTTGCTTTCTCAGAGAGTGCGTTGACCGACGCAGATGTGTTGCTGTACGTTACAGACCCCGTTGAGAAGATTGACAAAAACAACGAATTTTTGCAAAAGGTGGCAAAGATGTCTGTCCCTGTCATCGTGCTGATCAATAAGATAGACTTGACAAATCAGGAAAACCTTGTCAAGCTTGTTGAGGAATGGCATGAAATACTGCCGCAGGCAGAGATTATACCGATTTCAGCTACAGCGAAGTTTAATGTAGATGTAGTGCTGAAGCGCATTAAGGAACTCATTCCTGAGTGCCCTCCTTATTTCGACAAGGATCAGTTGACAGACAAACCTGCACGCTTCTTCGTCAGCGAGATTATCCGCGAGAAGATTCTGCTTTATTACGACAAGGAGATTCCTTATTCTGTCGAGGTGGGTGTTGAGGCTTTCAAGGAAGACGACAAGCATATCCATATCAATGCAGTCATCTATGTGGAGCGCGACAGCCAGAAGGGCATAATCATAGGCCACGGCGGGCGTGCGCTCAAGAAAGTGGCCACAGAGTCGCGCAAGGCTTTGGAACGCTTCTTCGGCAAGCCTGTATATCTTGAGACTTATGTCAAGGTGGACCGCGATTGGCGTAACTCCGACAAGGAGCTTAACATATTCGGCTATAATCCGGAATGATAACTCACGGGCATGGTCCCTGGGCAAAGATATTATTAGCGTCTCTTTTCGGCCCACTCTCAAGGAGGGGGAGAGCCATCCGGAAATGCAGACTATTACCAATAAAAGGTGCTTATGGCTCTGAGTTCGTGAGAACTTAACCTTTCAATTTCTATATTAAAGAATGGGAAATTTAGTGGCTATCGTAGGACGTCCAAATGTAGGCAAGTCTACGCTTTTCAATCGATTGACTAAAACACGCCACGCTATCGTTAGCGATGAGGCAGGAACTACGCGCGACCGCCAGTACGGCAAGTGCGAATGGGGTAACAAGGAGTTTTCCGTTGTCGACACAGGCGGTTGGGTGGTTAATTCAGATGACATTTTCGAGGAGGAAATCCGCAAGCAAGTGCTCATTGCCATTGAGGAATGTGACGTCATACTTTTCATGGTCGACGTGAAAACAGGCGTGACAGACTTGGACGAAGAAGTGGCAAGCATCTTGCGCCGTTCAAAGATTCCTACAATCCTTTGCAGCAACAAGACCGACTCTAACGAACTTCGCTACGACAGTGCAGAGTTTTATTCCCTTGGTCTGGGCGACCCTATCTGCGTTTCTGCGCTTACAGGGAGCGGCACCGGCGACCTTCTTGACGAGGTGATTAGCAAGTTCACGAAGGAGATGGACGAACCTATGGAGGAGGACATACCGCGTATCGCTGTCGTAGGCCGTCCTAATGCCGGAAAGTCATCAATCATCAACGCATTCCTCAATGACGACCGCAACGTTGTGACTGATATTGCAGGGACTACACGCGATTCTATCTATACTAAATACGAGAAGTTCGGATTCAACTTCTATCTTGTCGACACCGCTGGTATTCGCAAGAAAAACAAGGTGAACGAAGACCTTGAGTACTACTCTGTGATGCGTTCCATCCGCGCTATTGAGAACTCTGACGTTTGCGTGCTCATGGTCGATGCCACTCGCGGTATTGAAGGTCAGGACGTCAACATATTCCAGCTCGTACAGAAGAACCAGAAGGGACTCGTTGTCGTTGTCAACAAGTGGGACTTGGTCGAGGACAAGAGCAATGCTGCAATCAAGCATTTCGAGGAGGCTATCAGAGAACGTTTCGCTCCGTTCCGCGACTTCACAATAATCTTCGCTTCGGCAGTGACAAAGCAGCGCATCTTCCGCGTGCTCGAAGAGGCTCAGAAGGCATACGACAACCGCAAGAACCGAGTGTCTACGACTAAGCTCAACGAGGTGATGCTCCCTATCATCGAGGCAACTCCGCCACCATCAATCAAGGGCAAGTACATCAAGATTAAGTACTGCATGCAACTGCCAGGCACATACGTACCTTCGTTCGTGTTCTATGCCAACCTGCCGCAGTACGTGAAGGAACCTTACAAGCGATTCCTTGAAAATCAGATTCGTGAGCATTGGGGCTTCACAGGCACACCGATAAACGTTTACGTTCGTCAGAAGTAATACCGAGTAGTGTATGGCATTGAAGTTAAGCGTAAAAAGTCTGTTGTGCGGATTCGTAGCATTGCTGAGCGTGTCTTGCCTGAACTCGTGTGCGGGGGATAACCCGTATCTTACTCCGCAGACGGCACTCGACTATGCCTTAGATTCCCTTTACGCCCATAATTACGGCGCATACATCCGTTCCGTAGCACAGGAAGACGACGGGCCGATATTTTCGGAAAGCGTAATGCGAAATTTGCTCCAGCAGCACGTTGAGGCTACGGAAGAAGAGAAAGGAGTGGTGCTTGGTGTAGATGTGGTAGATACGGACACTCTTTCCGATTCGCTTGTGGTGGTGTTCTACAATCTGAATTATGCAAATGGAGTTTCGGAATTGTCTTCCAAAAAAGTAATGTGCCAAAATGGCGAATGGAAACTGCGCATCCGAAACTGACATACTCTCTTGTAATATAATGCAGCACTCCCTCGCAGACCGGTCTGCGAGGGAGTGCTTGTTTTTTTGGGGATATTCCTTGTTAATGTTTGTCGTGCGAATTTAGTGAATTACTCCCAAGTAAATGTGTATTCATAATAATCCCAGGTGTCGCCTTCCATACCATCACTACCATCTAGAGTGACAATGCACTTTTTTAAATAACCGTCAGGGTATAATTCGTAGTTGAATGTCCATGTTCCTGCTATTTCATTATTCCGCCCCCATTCCCTATATGAAGGTAGTTGATTTGATTTGAAACCAGCCAGTTCTGGATGTGCCAACAATAAGAGGCAGTCTTCGATGTTCATTCCGTGAAAGAAAAATATAGGGTTGAATCCTTTGCAAGTTTTACTATTATAAGTATACTTGTATTCTCTGCCACTTTCAGTTTGGTACTTTATTAATTTGTTTCCCGACCATGTAAAGTTGAATTCGGTAATATAATCGGTACTACGACCTTCAGTTATATTTGAAAGATACCCGGATGCATCGTATTTAAGGTGATAAACATCTGAGTAAATGCTTTCTTCTCTTTGGATAATATTAATCTTGTCATTAAATAGGTTGTATCTAATATAGTCTCCGTTTTTATTAGTAGACATAATGGAATTTTCCGAATGAAGAAAATCCTTTATATCAGTTTTCTCACCCCATTGTGTGGTGGAAATATATCTATATTGACTTAATTTTTCCTGACTGTCATATTCAAAATAAAAGGTGTTATAGTAATCTCCATAATATCCTTTAATGAATTGGGTCATCTTTACAAGTTTTTTTTCAGTTTCTTGCGGCGGATCGTTAGGGGCATCTTCTTCATCGTCTCCGTCACAAGCAGTAAAAGCAAAGCACAAAAGGACTGCCATTAGTCCTGTTCCAATTAATCTAAATGTCTTCATTGTTTCTTATATGAGTTAAGTATTCTTTTGTTCTTTATCTGGCACCAAATATTTTTTATTTGATACGCTCATAATAACCTTCAACATCACCATCAGTGTATAATAGGACTAACGTGGATTTAGTAAGCGTTTGTACTATTAATGTTTGTTGGTATGCTCCATTTTCATTTGGGACAGCTTTTACATTAATGCTCAGCAATCCTTGTTTGGAATTATATGAATATGTACCTCTTCTGTATTGAATGTGTGTGGGAATGCTACGTTCGGTTAGAAGATAACTACCGTCACTTCCAAATTTAAGTGTTGTAGTGCCGTCTTGCCATTCACCGACAATTGTTACATTATCTATGTTGTTATTTTCATCGTCGTCCTTATCGCAAGATGTAAAAGTAAAAACCAAAATGATTACAAGGAGTGTAGTTCCAATTAATTTGAATGTCTTCATTGTTGTAAAATTAAAAAGGCGTGAAACCATTCGTTTACTTGCCTTAATTCTGGGTTACCGCCAAGTGACCTGTGCATCTGCAAGTATAGAATAGTCCACGCCCAACGGACGTGAACTTTCAGTCGACTTGCTCTCGATACACGAATATTGGCGGTATTCAGAATTAAGAGAACAAGAGCTAAAAGCTCAAATATGTATGTTTACCCGTAGGGGCGGGGTTTGCCCGCCCAATATATGGGTGTTCTACTAAGTAAAGAACGGAACGCAGCCTTTAAGTTAAAAATTAAAAGTTAATAATTAAATCT
>JAZNGW010000034.1:0-17362 GCA_045576655.1 Bacteroidaceae bacterium | reverse complement strand
TCCCTGAGGGCGTACATTTAGGAGAGGTGGCAGAGTGGTCGATTGCACCGGTCTTGAAAACCGACGTACTGAGAGGTACCGGGGGTTCGAATCCCTCCCTCTCCGCAAGAAAAGGCATCCATTAGGGTGCCTTTATTGTTTTATATTGGTATCCGATATGTTTTTAAGGGGGTTGCATGAATTTAGGGCAGATTCCATTTTTTATGTAAAGTTCTTTTTTGAGTAATTTATAATAAAAAACGGAGCACATTGTGAGGTGCCCCGTTAGATTAACTCAACTTGTATGCTTGATTACATTTTCTCCATAGCCTGTTCGAGGTCGGCGATGATGTCGTTGACGTTTTCGATGCCTACGGAAAGGCGGATGAGGTCGGGAGCGACACCTGCTTCGAGGAGCTGTTCCTCGCTGAGCTGGCGATGAGTATGGCTTGCCGGATGAAGAACGCAAGTGCGTGCGTCAGCCACGTGGGTCACGATGCATATGAAGTCGAGGCTGTCCATGAATTTGATGGCTTCCTCGCGCGAACCTTTCAATCCGAATGCAATCACTCCGCATGAGCCGTTAGGGAGATACTTCTGTGCAAGATCGTAATATTTGTTGCCAGGCAGACCGCAATAGTTCACCCATGCTACTTTAGGGTTGTCTTGCAACCATTCTGCCACTTTTTGTGCGTTCTCGCAATGGCGAGGCATACGAAGGTGGAGTGTCTCAAGTCCGAGGTTGAGCAGGAATGAGTTGTGAGGTCCAGGAATAGAGCCGAGGTCGCGCATGAGTTGTGCCACGAGCTTTGTCATGTATGCCTTCTTTCCGAATGCTTTAGTGTATGTCAGTCCGTGATAACTCTCGTCAGGAGTGCAGAGCCCGGGGAACTTGTCTGCATATGTGTCCCAATCAAAGTTTCCGCTATCAACAACGGCTCCGCCCACTTGAGTGGCATGTCCGTCCATGTATTTTGTTGTAGAGTGGGTCACGATGTCGCATCCCCATTCGAAAGGGCGGCAGTTGATAGGCGTAGCAAATGTGTTATCGACGATGAGCGGCACTCCGTGGCGGTGGGCCATCTTAGCAAAGCGCTCTATGTCAAACACGTTGCCTCCAGGGTTTGAAATTGTTTCGCCGAAGAAGCATTTTGTGTTAGGACGGAATTCTTTTTCGATGCGTTCGTCATCCCAGTCGGGGTCGATGAACGTGCATTCTATTCCGAGCTTTTTCATAGTCACGCCGAAGAGGTTGTATGTTCCTCCGTAGATGGTGTTGCTCGTAATGAAGTGGTCGCCCGACTGGCAGATGTTGAAGATGGCATAGAAGTTGGCGGCCTGTCCCGATGATGTGAGCATGCATCCCACACCGCCTTCAAGCGCATTGATTTTTGCCGCTACGGCATCGTTAGTAGGGTTTGCAAGTCGGGTGTAGAAATACCCTTCGTCTTCAAGGTCGAAGAGACGAGCCATCTGCTCGCTTGTGTCGTATTTGAATGTTGTGCTTTGATAGATAGGCAATACTCTTGACTCTCCCTTTTTAGGAGTCCAACCAGCCTGTACGCACAGAGTCTCTAAATTCTTTTTCATTGTTTATGCTTTTAATGTGTTCGTTTACGATGCTGTCATTAACAATTTCTATTTCCACTTTCATGAATCCGATGGGAAGCATTTCTATGTCTGCGGCGGCAACTCTTGACAAGTCAATTTGGGCGCGTTTACTATATGGCCCTCTGTCATTGACCCTCACAATTGTTGATTTTCCGTTTTTTGGATTTGTCACTTTTATATGTGTGCCAAAAGGCAGCTTGCGGTGAGCGCAAGTGTATGCCTCTTTGTCATATTTCTCGCCGTTGCTGGTGCGTAGCCCATGAAACCTGTCGGCGTAGTATGTTGCATACACCTCGGTCTTTGTGCTGTCTTGTCCATATGTGGATAAGGGCAGGAGTGAGGATAAAAAGACGAGGCAGACGAAGGTCTGCCTGTCAGTTATGTGTTGCACCAGACTTTTCATGATGCAAAATAAGTAAAAAATATTAATATTGCGCCTTTGTCAGGGCATTAATTTATTTTGTCAGGGCTTCCAGTTCCGTATTGATTATTTCTTCGCCTGGGAAACCTATGTATTTGTTCGCTACGCCACCATCTTTGTCTACAATGACATATGTTGGTATTCCTTCGCTTTCGAACTGGTCGAGTAGGGTGTTCCATTGTCCCTCAGTCACATAGTAATGGTCGCCGTGAATCTCCGTAATCATTTCCTTCCATGTGTCTTCAGGTGAAGAGGGGCCTGTGATATAAACGAAAGTGACATCTTCAGCGAATGCTTCTTTCACAGGTATAATAGTCTTCATGGCCGCGCGGCAAGGAGGACACCATGTAGCCCAAAAGTCGACAAGAACGGTTTTGCCTTCGTAGTTTGCCATAATACTCTTGAACACGTCTTCGCCTGTTAGTGTCTTGTCAAGCGACTTAACAGTCACTCCTTCGGCCAACTCGTAATCAGCCAATGAGTCCACCGCTAGCGTTGTTTCCGACTCTGATGTTGAATTTCCACTGCCTGCACATCCGATCATTGCGGCTGTCGCAAGCATCAATAACATTTTTTTCATAATTTGTGTATTTTTAAGTAGTTAAGGAGTAGGCCATACAAATATACAAATCATCTTTCAATAATGAAAGTGTATCAGTCAAATTCCAACAAAAATGTAGTAGGTACTGGGCGTGTTCTGTCCGAGTGGCTCAATGGCACCAGTGTCTTTCTGTGCCTAAGAAATGACACGAACATGTTACGGGCGGACACATAGGTCTGCCCCTGCGAATTAACTCCTGAAAAGGGTGCCTGCAAGGGGTACACCTACAACTCAAAACTTATAAACTTAAGTTTCGTAGAGAGCGTGTTCAACTCTCGTACTCAGCGTTCTTTTGACGAAACATTATTGTCGTTTTGTCTTTTGTCGTTTTAGTCTAATCAAGAGTGTTGGCATTATGTGGTTTTTATAGTTTGTATGCCTTGATGTTAATAAGTGAAAAGTTTTTTTATATCTTTGTGGTGCTTAATTTGCTAATATGAAACTAATTATAAAAACAGAAGATATGAAAAGATTGTCAATGCCATTGTTCGTGGTGGCTTTTATCGCTTTGTTTGCATGCTCTTGTGAGCATGAACGCCAATATGAGTCAGTGGAGGGCGACCCTATGGAATCGCGCATCTATACATTGGACAATGGTCTGAAGGTGTACCTGACTGTCAACAAGGAGACTCCGCGCATCCAAACTTACATACCTGTGCGTGTGGGGGGTAAGAACGATCCTGCCGAGACAACAGGTCTGGCCCACTACTTTGAACACCTGATGTTTAAAGGTACTGAAAACTTCGGTACAAGCAATTATGCTGCAGAGAAACCTCTGCTCGATGAAATTGAAGCTCTGTTTGAAGTGTATCGTACAAAGAGCGATTCTACCGAGCGTGCGGAAATATATCGCAAGATAGATAGTGTGTCGTTTGAGGCATCCAAATATTTCATACCGAATGAGTATGATAAACTGATGGCTTCGATTGGTGCAGAAGGGACGAATGCCTACACAAGTTTCGACGTGACTTGCTATCAGGAGGATATACCTGCTAACCAGCTTGAAAATTGGGCGAAGATTCAGTCAGATCGTTTTAAGCACAATGTGATTCGTGGTTTCCATACGGAATTGGAGACCGTGTATGAGGAGAAGAATATGAGTCTTACAAAAGATTCAAGAAAGCTACTTGAGAAATTGCTTTCTGCGTTGTATAAGAAACATCCTTATGGAACTCAAACGGTGTTAGGTTCGCAGGACCACTTGAAGAATCCGTCAATTACTAATATCAAGGAGTATTACAATAAGTGGTATGTGCCTAACAATATGGCAATATGTATGTCGGGCGATTTTGACTTCGACGAGGCTATGGACATTATCGAGAAGTACTTTGGCGACATGCAGCCTAACGACAGTCTGCAGATGTTACAGTTTGAGAAGGAAGAGGAAATCACTTCGCCTATTGAAGTTGATGTGTGGGGACTTGAGGCTGAATGTCTGGCTTTGGCTTGGCGATTCCCAGGAGCATCATCCCAGGAGGCTCTTATGCTCAGCGTTGTCGACGCCATCATGACCAACGGCAAGGCTGGTCTCATCGACCTCAATCTGATGCAGGAACAAAAGGTTCTCTACGCTGGCTCGTTCCCTTACGATATGGCCGACTACACAACTTACATCATCCAGGCGGGGCCAAAGCATGGGCAGACTCTCGAGGAGGCTAAGGCATTGCTATTAGAGCAGATAGACCTGCTCCGCAAGGGCGAATGGGACGAGTCGTTGCTTAAGGCTGGTATAGCAAACCAAAAACTCACAATCCAGAAGATGCTTGAAGAGAACGAATCGCGTGCCGACTTCTTCGTTCAGTCGTTTGGTTCTGGCATAGAATGGTCTGACATGGTGAACCGTGTTGAACGTATGGAAAATATCACTAAGGCCGACGTTGTGGAATTTGCCAACAAGTATCTGAAGGACTCTAACTACGCCGTTGTCTACAAGCGTCAGGGGCAAGACCCTAACGAAAAGAAGATAGCAAAACCTGCTATCACGCCAATCATGACCAATCGCGATACGACTAGTGCATTCTTGCGCGAAATTCAGAAGTCTGTTGTGACACCAATTGAGCCAGTGTTTGTTGATTTCAGCAAAGATATGGAACGTGGCGAGATTGGGATGCTGCCGATGTTGTATAAAAAGAACGTGATGAATGACATCTTCACTCTTAAATACATTTTCGATTTCGGCACTAATGAAATAAAAACTCTTGGGCTTGCGAGAGACTACATGGATTATCTCGGTACATCAGATATGACCGCGGCGGAAATAAAGCAGGCATTCTATAATTTGGCATGCAACTACTCAATATCTACAGGTACAAGAAAAACTACAATCACCGTGAGCGGCTTGTCTGAGAATATGAAAGAGGCTATGTCTCTTCTTGAGAAAGTTGTCACAGACGCGCAACCTAACAAGGCGGCATACGATAATCTTGTGGCAGACATCCTTAAATCACGTAGCGACAACAAGGCAAATCAGGCAACGAACTTCTCGCGTTTGCGTATGTATGGACTTTATGGCAATGAGAATCCTGCAAAAAATATTGTCAGTGAAGAGGAACTTACGCAGACGATTACTCCTGAATCGCTGATTAAAACTATTTCAGACCTTTGGGACACCGAACATAGGGTTGTCTACTATGGTCCGATGGAGATGGATGAAGTTTCGGAAGTTGTTGTAGAAGTACATGAGGTTGGTGAAACTCTTAAACATGTTGAGAAGAATGATGCGTATAAGCTTCAGCTTACAACTGAAAATATTGTTTATATAGCGCCTTACGATGCTAATCAGATTTATCTTTCTTCTGTTTCGAACTACGGAGAGATGTATAGCGAGGAGCTTCATCCGTCAATAACCCTCTACAACGAATATTTCGGTGGAGGCATGAATGGTATCGTATTCCAAGAGATGCGTGAGGCGCGTGGTTTGGCGTATAGTGCAAATGCATTTATGGCTGAACCTGCGCGAATAGAAGACCCTGCTTATTTCGCAACTGTAATTGCCACTCAGAACGATAAGATGATTGATGCGCTTACCGCCTTTGATGAGATTATAAATAATATGCCTGTGAGCGAGAAGGCGTTTGGCATAGCTAAGGATGCATTGCTTGCCCGTTTGCGTACTGAGCGTATCACACGTTTTTCGGTAATCGACTATTTCCTTGAGCAGGAGGAACTGGGACTTAAAGAAGACACTCGCAAGCAACTCTTTGATGCTGTGCAGGCAATGACATTGGAGGATGTTGTGGCATATCAGCAGAAAAACATAAAGGGACGTAAATATACTACTTGCATTCTCGGGCGTGAAAGCGATCTTGACATGAAGTCGCTTGAGAAATGGGGTAGGATAGTCCGTCTTACTCAGGAAGATATCTTCGGATATTAGAAATATGTATTTGCAACACTGGGAAATTTCGCGAGTGCGGAACTTACCAGTGTTGTTCTTAATTTATAATAATTTTGGAAAACATTAAATAGCACATGAAACGCATCTCGTTTTTGATGGCATTGTTTCTCTCGGTTGCAATAAACGCAATGGCAAGCCATCGTCATACTCAGACTTTTAAAACAGGTTGGAAATTTACTCGTGTCGACGATTCGGCGGCTTCGCAGGTAGACTACGATGATAGTAGATGGCAAACGGTAACAGTGCCGCACGACTGGGCCATCTATGGCCCTTTTGATGCAAACAATGACCGCCAGCAGGTGGCCATAGAACAGGACGGACAGAAGGAGGCAATGGCGCATGCCGGACGTACAGGCGGTCTTCCTTTCGTAGGCCCAGGATGGTACAGATTGGAGTTCGAAGCGCCGGAATTTACAGACGGACGTCGTGCTACACTCGTGTTTGACGGTGCCATGAGTCACGCTCGTGTGTGGGTTAATGGTAATGAGGCTGGTTATTGGCCTTACGGATACAATTCTTTCTATCTTGATGTAACGCCATACATGAAGGAGGGCGGAGTGAACACTCTTGCCGTGCGTCTGGAAAACTACGAAGAGAGTTCGCGCTGGTATCCAGGAGCGGGTCTGTATAGGAATGTACATCTGGTCGTTACCGATGAAGTTGCCGTTAAGATGTGGGGAACATACATCACCACGCCTGTCGTGCGCAAGGATTTCGCCAAAGTCAATGTACAGGTCGAACTCGATATGCCAGCCGATGCCAACCCGAACAACATAGGCATAAAGACAGATATTTTCGGTCCCGACGGAACGATTTGTGTCGCAGGTGGAACCGATAAACTTACACGCTACGACGAGGGAGTCAAGACTTTGCAACTTGTTGTGCAGAATCCGATGCTATGGAGTCCGGAAACGCCACATCTCTACAAGGCGGTTACGACGGTGATGAATGGTGCGACAACTACAGATGTATACGAAACCACTTTCGGAATCCGTACCATAGAGGTTATTCCGGAAAAGGGATTTTTCCTTAACGGAGAACGGACTGTGTTCAAAGGCACATGTAATCATCATGACAACGGACCGCTCGGGGCTGTAGTAAACAACACGGCTGTGCGTCGCAAGGTGCGCATGCTCAAGGATATGGGTAGCAATGCCTACCGCAC
Source organism: Bacteroidaceae bacterium (assembly GCA_045576655.1). GTDB lineage: Bacteria > Bacteroidota > Bacteroidia > Bacteroidales > Bacteroidaceae > RGIG8745. Next base: position 10,188 of record JAZNGW010000034.1, on the reverse strand, counting down.
ATCCCATAATATGCCGGAGCCTGAATTAGTGCAGGCGTGCAATGAGATGGGCATGATGGTCATGGCGGAAAGTTTTGACGAGTGGAAGCGTTCAAAGGTCAAAAACGGATACAACCGCGACTTTAAGGAGTGGATAGAGAAAGACATAGTAAACCTTGTTCGTCGCTATCGCAATGACCCGTCCGTGGTCATGTGGTGTATGGGTAATGAAGTCCCCGACCAGGGTACTTCGGACGGAGGCAAGGTGAACCGCATGATACAGGACATATTCCATCGTGAAGACCCTACACGTCCTTGCACTGTTGGCATGGACCGTGTCGACCTTGTTGTCAAGAACGGATTTGCTCATATCCTTGATGTGCCAGGATTCAATTATCGTTCACATCTTGTACAGGATGCCTACAAGCGTCTGCCCCAGCAGGTGGTTCTCGGAAGTGAAACTGCATCTACGGTGAGCTCACGCGGAGTCTACAAGTTCCCAGTTGAGCGTCGTTCGATGGCAATGTATGACGACCATCAGTCGTCATCCTATGACCTGGAACATTGCAGTTGGAGCGATTTGCCAGAAGACAACTTCATCCTTTATGAAGACCTCCCTTACGGCATGGGCGAATTTGTATGGACAGGTTTTGACTATCTTGGCGAGCCGACACCATACTATACAAATTGGCCAAGCCATTCTTCTCTCTTTGGAATCATCGACTTGGCGGGATTGCCAAAGGACAGGTATTATCTTTACCGCAGCCATTGGAACAAAGACGACCACACTCTCCACATTCTCCCGCATTGGACGTGGAACGGACGTGAGGGACAGACCACTCCCGTGTTCGTCTATAGCGATTATCCTACAGTCGAACTCTTTGTCAACGGGGTTAGTCAGGGCAAGCGAACAAAGGATCTGAACGTTACGATTAATGAAACCGAGAACGACTCAAGCCGTAAGACTCTCGCGCGTCAGAAACGTTATCGCCACATGTGGATGGACACGAAGTTCGAACCAGGGACATTGCGTGCGGTCGCTTACGACGCCAGCGGAAATGCATGTATGGAAACCGAGGTGCATACGGCAGGTGAACCTTACGCCATAGAACTCATACCGGAGGAGAAGCGCTCGCTCAATGCCGGCACCGAAGACCTTGCATACATTACAGTTCGTGTGGTTGACAAGAACGGCAATCTGTGTCCGGACGCGCAGCATAGCGTTAAGTTCAGTGTGAGGGGAGCTGGTACATATCGTGCCGGAGCTAACGGTGACCCTACAAACCTCGAACTTTTCCATTTGCCTAAGATGAAGGTGTTCAACGGAATGATGACAGCCATAGTGCAAGAGAGTGGTAAATCAGGAAAAGTGACTCTTACAGCATCTGCCAAAGGACTTAAGTCTGCAAAATTAGAAATTGTGGTTGAGTGATGAGATATGAATTTTATCTGATTGGACTTTTTGCTTAATTCCTTGACTATCTCTAAAATGAAAGTTGCCTTTTTCGATATTGACGGAACATTGGTGTCTTTTCGCACCCATAAGATACCTCAGTCTGCTATTGATGCAATAGGCCGACTGAGAAAACAGGGCGTTAAAGTCTTTATAGCCACGGGACGTCCGCGTCCGTTCATAGACAACCTTGGCGAACTGGAATACGACGGCATTATCTCTGTCAATGGTGCAAGTTGCCGTATGGAAGACGGAACGGTAGTAAACAGTGTACCAGTTGACAAAGCAGATCTTTTGCGTCTCATAGAGTATTGCCGCAACGAACCTTTCCCTGTTGCCTTTGCTACGGATGATTATGCATTTCTGAATATGATAACGCCAGAAGTGACCGAAGTTTTCAGTTTACTACATATCCCTTTGCCAGAGATTCGTCCGATAGAGTATTGCCTCAAGGTAGACGTCATGCAAGTGATTTCATTTTTTTCTGAGGAGGAGGAGGGTTTCATGATGCAAAACGTGCTGGCTGGATGTGATTCGCATCGTTGGCATCCACTTTTTACAGATGTCATAGCAAAAGGTATAAGCAAGAGTACCGGAATCGATTCCGTGCTAAAACATTGCGGCATAGGCCTGTCCGAAGTTTACGCCTTTGGTGATGGCGGTAATGACATACCTATGCTTCGCCATGTTCCCAATAGTGTTGCTATGGGTAATGCTTCAGACGAAGTCAAGCGTGCGGCCAGATACGTAACTGATACCGTGGATAATGATGGAATTGCGAAGTTTCTCGAACAATTTTTGAAGTGAAAGTCTGTTGAATCAGAGATAAATTAAAATCCCGAACTTGCTAAGCATATTCGGGATTCATTATATTGTGGTGTATGTGTGCTAGAAATTGAAGTAATTCTTTGCGTTATAGTATGAAATATCCTCTATCATCTGCTTCACACGATCCATTTCGCTTACTGGTATTTCTCCATTTTCGATGTCGCGTCCTACGAGGTTGCATAGCACGCGGCGGAAATATTCATGGCGAGGGTATGATAGGAAGGAACGTGAGTCGGTGAGCATACCAACGAATCTGCTCAAGAGTCCGAGGAGAGAGAGTGCGTTCATTTGTTTTTCCATACCGTCCTTCTGGTCGAGGAACCACCATCCTGACCCCCATTGTATCTTTCCTGGGCATGTGCCATCCTGGAAGTTTCCGAGCATTGTTGCCACTACTTCGTTGTCGGCTGGATTCAGGTTGTAGATGATGGTTTTTGTCAGTTTGTCGTTTGATGCAAGTCGGTTGAGGAACTTCGACATTGCTTTAGCGGTGTTGAACTGGCCAATGGAGTCAAAGCCTGTGTCTGGTCCAAGCAAATTGAACATCTTTGTATTGTTATCGCGTATTGCTCCATAATGGAATTGTTGTGCCCACCCTGATTCATGGTCCATTTCAGCAAAGATTACCATCATTGCGCTCTTGAACTTAAGGATTTCTTGGTGTGTGAGTTCATTGCCGCCATATACCTTATTGAATATTGCATTTATTTCAGCGTCGGTATAGTCTTCCGCATAGAACTCTTCTATACCATGATCGGATAGTTTACAACCGTTCTCAGCAAAAAAGTCGTGACGGGTCTGAAGTGCGTCAATAACATCCTGGAATTTGCTGATTGTCACTCCACTGACTTCTGAGAGTTTTTCAATATATGCCTTGAAATTTTGGGAGTTTTCAACAGCCATTGCTTTGTCTGGGCGCCATGCTGGTATCATCTTGATTTCAAAACCGCTTTCACGCGTTTTCTTGTGCCATTCAAGAGTGTCAACAGGGTCATCGGTAGTACATACGGTCTCCACATTGTAACGGCGCATCATTCCTCGTGCTGTATATGTTGGGTCGTTCTGGAGTTTGTCGGTACATTCATCATATATTTCACGCGCTGTTTGGGGATTTAGCACTTTGTCAATACCGAATGCAGTTTTGAGTTCCAAGTGTGTCCATCCGTATAATGGGTTGCGGAATGTATATGGTACTGTTTCTGCCCATTTTTCAAACTTTTCCCAGTCGGTTGTGTCTGTTCCTGTACAATACTTTTCAGGCACTCCGTTGCTTCTCATGGCACGCCATTTGTAGTGGTCACCTCCAAGCCATATTTCTGTGAGGGAACGGAATTTATGGTCATCGGCAACCATTTTGGGGATAAGGTGGCAATGGTAGTCTATTATTGGCATTTTTGCCGCATGTTCGTGATAGAGCATCTGTGCAGTTTCAGTCTGCAACAGAAAGTCTTTGTCCATGAAGTCTTTCATTATTCTTTATGTTTATAAGGTTATCGTTACGAATTTACACTTTTTGTTTGAATTATTTATCATATTTCTTTAATTTTGTGGCTATATTGTTAATCAAAACATCATTATGAAAGCATTAAATAAGCGTACGGCACCTAAGTGTGTTGCTCCCGAAAGGATAATTCAGTTTGGCGAGGGCAATTTTCTTCGTTGTTTTGTAGACTGGATTGTTTACAATATGAATCAGAAGACTGATTTCAATTCTAGTGTTGTAGTAGTTCAACCTATTGAAAAAGGTATGGTAGATTGGTTAAATGGTCAGGATTGTCTTTATCATGTCAATCTTCAGGGGCGTCTAAATGGTGAAGTTATAAATTCACTCACTCGCATTGATTGTATAAGCAGGGCTCTAAATCCTTACACACAGAATCAGGCGTTCTTGTCGCTTGCCGACCAACCTGAAATTCGTTTTGTCATAAGTAACACAACAGAAGCAGGTATTGCTTTTGACCCTTCATGCAAGCTTTCTGACACGCCTGCTTCGTCGTATCCTGGCAAGCTCACTCAATTGCTATATCGTCGTTTTCAGACATTCAAGGGTGACAAGACAAAGGGGCTTATCATCATGCCTTGCGAACTAATTTTCCTTAACGGCCACCACTTGAAGAAGTGTATTTATCAGTATATTGAACTATGGAAGGACGATTTCGGCAAGGATTATGCCAAGTTTAAGGAGTGGTTCACTAAATACTGTTATGTGTGTGCTACGCTTGTTGACCGCATCGTCCCAGGATTTCCTCGCAAGGATATTGCAAAAATTCAGAAGCAGGTGTGCTATGAGGATAACTTGGTTGTACAGGGCGAAGCTTTCCATCTTTGGGTGATAGAGAAGCCTGAAAACATGTCGATAGCTGCTCTCAAGAAGGAATTCCCTGCGGAAAAGGCAGGTCTCGATGTCCTTATAGCTCCATCGGAAAAACCTTATCATGAGCGAAAGGTTACCCTCCTCAATGGCCCGCATACAGTACTTTCACCAGTGGCATTCCTTTCAGGCATAAACATTGTTCGAGATGCTTGTAATCATCCAGTTGTTGGAAAGTATATTCATAAGGTGCAGTTTGAGGAACTTATGCAGACACTCAACTTGCCTATGGATGAGCTGCAGAAGTTTGCAGAAGATGTGCTTGAGCGATTCAACAATCCATACGTAGACCATCAGGTGACGAGCATCATGCTCAACTCGTTCCCTAAGTATGAAACACGCGACCTTCCTGGTGTTAAGACTTATCTTGAAAGGAAAGGTGAATTACCGAAAGGACTTGTATTTGGATTGGCCGCTATCATTACTTATTACAAGGGCGGCAACAGATTTGACGGAGCGGAAATCGTGCCAAACGATGCACCAGAAATCATGCAACTTCTTAAAGAACTTTGGGCTACAGACGACACTCAGAAGGTTGCAGAGGGTGTGCTGGCTGCAGAGTTTATATGGCATGAAAATCTTAATGACATCCCTGGCATGACGCAACTTGTCAAGGAATATCTCGACAAGATACAGGCTGAAGGCATGCTTAACGCGGTCAAGTCAATACTCTGATAATAATTATTATTATATGAAAAATAAATGTGCTATTACGGAATGGCGTTACTACGCATCGTTCGTAATGGCACTTTTTCTGTTATGCGCTATCCAGGTAAATGCCCAAAATTTACAATTAATATCCATTGCAGACTCCATAGTGAAATACCAACTTGACAATGGCGGTTGGGTGAAAAATCAGAATTGGGAAAACGGGCCCGATGCCCTATATATCAGCGGATGTAATCAAGCAGGCATAGGAGCTTGTATAGATAATAAAGCCACGTGGGGGGAAATGCTGCATTTGGCAACGGCATTTTCTATGCAAGGCAATGAGAAATATCGTCAGTCTTTCATTAAAGGGCTCAAATATCTGCTTTCCGCTCAATATGCCAATGGAGGCTGGCCGCAATATTTTCCTGCGCGAGGAAAAGGGCATTACTCTTCACACACAACATTTAACGACGGGGCAATGACTGGGGTCATTCGTTTGATGCGTGACATTTTTTTATTGCGACATCCTTATTGCTTGCTCAATCTTTCTGATACGCTTGTTGCTTCAGCAAAACAGGCGTATGAAAAAGGTATAGAATGCATTCTGAATTGCCAGATTGTTATTAATGGGAAAACTACTGTTTGGTGCCAGCAACACGATTCAATCAATCTATTACCTGCACAAGGGCGTGCATACGAACTTCCGTCATTTTCTGGACATGGCGAAACTGCTGACATACTCAATCTGTTAATGGATATAGACAATCCTACAAAACAAGTAATCAGGTCAGTTGAAGCTGGTGTAAGTTGGCTCATTGACCATGAAATGAAAGATGTTGCTCCGGAACACTTCATCAATAATGAGGGGCAATCCGACATTCGTCTTGTTCGTAGTGAGGGTGCTAGAGGTTTGTGGGCAAGATTTTATGACCTTGAAAATGCAGAACCATTCTTTTGTGGCCGTGATGGTATTCCGCAGAGGTATATCGGGGATATAGACTATGAACGTCGCATGGGATATAGTTGGTTTGGCAATTCACCTGCAAAGGTTATTGAACGATATGAGGAATGGCGGTTAAGGAATTTATTTTGAATCCAATACGAATAGTGTCAATATTATTTCTTATTTTTGTGAAAGAATGCAACGGAGATTATAGTTCTCTATGCAATTAGTGTTGGACTTAATAAATATTGCAATAACAACTATGGTTAAGAATGAATGGCAAATAAAGGGGTATGTTGATGAACCTGTTCCTGCAGATATAGACCTTGCTGGTGAGATAAGAAAGATGTGCAAAGAAAAGAATGCGGTGGTGTTGGCTCATTACTATACGGATGGGGCAGTGCAGGATGTGGCAGACTTTGTGGGCGATTCTCTTGCTTTGGCTCAATGGGCGGCAAAGACGGAGGCTGATATAATTGTGATGTGTGGTGTTCATTTCATGGGTGAGACCAACAAGATTCTTTGTCCTGGGAAAAAAGTGCTTGTTTGCGACCTCAATGCTGGTTGTTCTTTAGCAGATAGTTGTAAGGCGGAGGACTTGGCTGAATTTGTGAAGAAATATCCAGACCATAAAGTGGTGAGTTATGTGAATACCACGGCTGCGGTTAAGGCGTTGACTGATGTGGTCGTGACAAGTTCAAATGCTAAATTGATTGTTGATAGTTTTCCAAAGGATGAGAAATTGATATTTGGACCAGATAAGAATTTGGGTGGATATATCAATTCTGTTACAGGACGCAATATGGTTCTTTGGGACGGAGGATGTCATGTGCATGGGCAATTCTCATTGAATGGAATAATTGACTTGAAAAAGAAATACCCAGAAGCGAAGGTGTTAGTTCATCCGGAATGTCCTGCTCCTATACAGGTGCTTGCAGATGAAATTGGTTCTACTGCCGCTCTGCTTAACTATGCTATAAAGTCTGAGTATAAGGAGTTTATTGTTGCGACAGAAAGTGGTATTTTACATGAAATGAAGAAGCAATGTCCTGATAAAATCTTTATTCCTGCTCCGCCTGAAACTACCGAAACTATAGGCTGTTCATGTAATGAATGTAGTTACATGCGTCTGAACACGCTTGAGAAATTATATAACACGCTGAAGTATGAATGGCCGGAGATTGTAGTGGATGAGGCTGTGGCAGAGAAGGCTATTAAGCCGATTGACAAGATGTTGGAGATAAGCAGAAGAATGAAATGAAGAGTGTAGCGGCTTTGGTCAGTGGCGGTGTGGATAGTGCCGTTAGTGTGCATCTGCTGAAAGAGCAGGGGTATGAACCGCATTTGTTTTATATTAAGATTGGTCCAGAGAAGGATACTGAATGGAATTGTACTTCGGAGGAAGATGTGGAGATATGTCAATGGCTTGCACGTAGGTATGGTCTGAAACTTGATGTAGTGGATCTTCACAATGAGTATTGGGAGAAGGTGGTAGGCTATACGATGGATAAGGCCCGCAAAGGATTGACTCCTAATCCTGATGTCATGTGCAATAAACTAATAAAGTTCGGATGTTTTGAAGAACAAGTAGGGAGGGACTTTGATTTGACAGCTACAGGGCATTATGCTACTACTACAATGAAAGATGGCAGGGTATGGTTATCAACAAGTCCTGATCCAGTAAAGGATCAAACCGATTTTCTTTGTCAGATAGATTCCTTGCAGGTGTCAAGATTGATATTTCCTATAGGACATTTGTGGAAACATGAAGTCAGAGATATTGCCGAAAAGGCAAATCTGCTAAATGCTAGTCGCAGGGATAGTCAAGGTATTTGTTTTCTTGGAAATATTGATTTTAGAGAGTATATTAAGCGTAACTTAGGGGAGAATCCAGGTGATGTACGAGAACTCGAAACTGGAAAGAAAATAGGTACTCATAATGGACTCTGGTTCTATACAATAGGCCAAAGGAAAGGTCTTGGTTTTGGCGGTGGGCCATGGTTCGTCGTTAAGAAAAATATGAAGCGAAATATTCTCTTTGTCAGTCATGGCTATGAGCCAGAGAAGGTTTATAAAGACCATTTAGAAATGGACGATTTCCATTTTATTACTGCTAATCCGTTTTTGGCAGATGGTCAAAATGAGATGAAGAGTAATGTTGAGCATAGAGTCACGTTCAAGATACGTCATACTCCCGAATATTTGTCAGGAACTTTGTCTTTGGATACAAATGGAACATGGCGTTTGAAGGCTGATGAAAAGATTCATGGAGTGGCTCCAGGCCAATTCTGTGTTGTATATGATGAGAACCATCATTTGTGCTACGGAAGTGGAGAAATATCGTGATATAGATATGAAATACGACATGGTGACCATATTAGGTCCTACAGCGTGTGGAAAAACTAGTTTTGCCACTCGTTTGGCTTATGATGTGGGAGGTGAGATTATCAGTGCTGATAGCAGACAGGTGTATCGTGGGATGGATATAGGTACAGGGAAGGACTTGTCTGACTATACTGTGAATGGCAAGGAAATACCTTACCATCTTATCGATATAGAAGATGCTGGTGAAAAGTACAATCTCTACAGGTATCAGAATGATTTCTTGGTTGCATACAATAAAATTAAGGATAATGGTAATGTCCCCATCTTATGTGGTGGTACAGGACTTTATATAGAAAGCGTTCTGCGCAGTTATCGTCTTAGCCATGTTCCTCAAAATCAAGAATTGCGAGCTTCATTGGAGGGCAAGAGTTTAGATGAATTGACAAGTATTCTTTCTTCATATAAGCGTTTGCATAATGTAACAGATGTTGATACTGCTCAGCGTGCTATACGTGCTATTGAGATTGAGGATTTCTATAGGCAACAGCCAATGGATGAACGTGATTTTCCGCAAATAAAATCGTTGGTCGTAGGTCTGAATATTGATAGGGATTTACGTAGGCGGAAAATATCCCTTCGACTCCGTAAAAGATTGGAGGAGGGGATGGTAGATGAGATTAAGGGGATATTGGATGGTGGCGTCCCGCCTGAGTCATTGATTTACTATGGTTTAGAGTACAAGTATGTCACTCTGTATGTTATAGGTGAATTGACTTATGAAGAAATGGTAAATCAATTGGAAATAGCTATTCACCAATTCGCTAAACGACAGATGACCTGGTTTAGAGGGATGGAGCGCAGGGGGATAAAGATAAATTGGATAACCGTAGGTGATGCGTCAATAGATGAATTTATTGAGGAGGTCAAGTTGCTTATGTGTAGATGATATACTTCGGTTGGCCAAGTGTATATATGAAAGTTATATATACGACAAGGTGATACTTTGTTTTGATGAAATGATGAAAAAATAAGGGCGTGCCGAAGCACACCCTTTTTGATTTATATTCAAACAATGGATTAAGCGTTAACCTTAGCCATGTGAGCGATGAGCTCGAGAACCTTGTTTGAATAACCGATTTCGTTATCGTACCAAGATACAACCTTAACGAATGTGTCTGTGAGCTGGATACCAGCCTTAGCGTCGAAGATTGATGTGCGTGCATCGCCGAGGAAGTCAGCAGATACAACATCTTCGTCAGTGTATCCGAGAACACCGTTGAGGTAAGTCTCAGAAGCTTCCTTCATAGCTGAGCAGATTTCAGCATATGTAGCAGGCTTAGCCAAGTTAACAGTCAAGTCAACAACTGATACGTCCAATGTAGGAACGCGGAATGCCATACCTGTGAGCTTGCCGTTGAGTTCAGGGATTACCTTACCTACAGCCTTAGCAGCACCTGTAGAAGAAGGGATAATGTTACCAGCAGCAGCACGACCACCTCTCCAGTCCTTCAAAGATGGACCGTCAACAGTCTTCTGAGTAGCAGTTGTAGAGTGAACTGTAGTCATCAAACCGTCAGTGATACCCCACTTGTCGTTCAATACCTTAGCGATAGGAGCCAAACAGTTAGTAGTACAAGA
>JAZNGW010000033.1:0-41737 GCA_045576655.1 Bacteroidaceae bacterium | reverse complement strand
ACATGGGCAAAAAGCGGACTTGTTTTATAGGCAGCGATTGCTTGACAATGCTTTAGTTGAACTGAGAATAATGGAAAACATCGCAACTGAGATAGGGGACAGAGAATTGGCTGTTAATGCAAACTCTTTCACCTCTTCGGTATATTATTCAATGAAAAAGTATGATTCTGTGATTGCTGTAGATAAGAAAAATTCGGAACTTATGGTGTCTGCTCTAAAAGACACGTCTCGTGCCGCTTTGGAATTAGGGACAACTTTTGCTTCCTATTTAAATATGAGAGATTTTAAGAGAGCGAGACCTTTAATGAATTTGTTCAAGTCTAAATCAGGCAGATTTGATAAATATGGAAGCATTAAGTCTGGATATGAAGATGTTTGTTCTGTATTTGGAGATTTTCATTTTTCTGTATTTGGAGATTTTCATTTTGGAACAGCGTGTCTTGACTCGGCGGAAATCTATTATAGATATACGTTGTTATCTGATAGTTGGGCAAATAAGTCCTTGGGTTACTACGGTCTTATGCGTACATTTGAAAAGATGGGCAAAAGCGACTCCGTTGTTAAATACTCTATATTGACATGCGAGGCATACAATAAATTATTTAATGAACTGCAAACGAATACACTTCAGCAAATCGAGGCTACATATAATTACGGACGCTATAAGCAGGAGAGTGCGGAAAAGGCTCTTGAAGCAGAGAGGACAAGGAACTTCACTTATGTATTGTTGAGCATTTTTGTGCTTTCTTTGGGTGTAATCTGCTTTGCATGGACTATGTGGAGACAGAAAAAGAAACGGGAAATGGGACAGGTAATTATGCGCTTGGAAAAGGCTAAGACAGATGCTTATCGTATTTCAGTTGAGCGCAAGGAACTTAAAGCGCAACTGGAAGAAAAGGTGGCGATGATTGACAATTTACGGATGAGAGCAGAAAATGCCACAGAGTCAAATGCAAGCATAACGACATTGCAGATGTTACAGAGCGAAGTGGAGCAACTCAATGAGGACTTTGCCAAAACGGAGCGTAACTATGCTAAAATGATGAACGAAGGTGAAAATATCCTTACCACACTGCTACTGAAAGCGAATAGCGGAATAAATGTAAACGAAAAAGAATGGAAAAGACTGGAGGAATACACTAAAATGGTCTACCCTCGATTTTTTGACAATCTGTTAAGTGCCGTTCCAAATATAAACCAGGATTATATGCGTATAGCTATGCTCGTGAAACTCGAGTTCTCCACAACTCATATAGCGTCTTTGGTATGTCGAAGTGTAACTGCCGTCAGCAACGCTCGCCGACGCATGTACGAGAAGGCTCACAAGGGCTCAACAGGCACTGCTGAACTTGCCGACGAATGGATTAAGGGGCTGTGAAAGACCTACCCCTACGATGATAACGGGAACATTAACGATAACGATAACAAAATTATGCATACGTAGGGGCAGACCATGTGTCTGCCCTTTTTTTTGGTTCAGAATGCAGGGACAAGGCGTGCCTTGTCCGAAGATTTTTGACCACAGATTTTTCATATTATAAAGATTTTAATCTGTGTAGATTTGTGTAATCTGTAGTTTTGTATCATATTCGGGCGGGCAGACCCCGCCCCTACAGCAATAAAGAAATAGTAACGATAACGATAACAGCGGCATCGGTGTTTTCCGTGCCATAAATAAAAATCTGCGTTAATCCGCTCCATCTGTGTCATCTGCAATCTATACTTTTGGATGAGCAGACTAAAATGTAACTTCCTTTACTTAACTTCAGTTTTTAACTTCTGCGATTTAACTACTCACCAGAGTTATTATATCTATATATGTCTTTTTTAAAATATATATAAAAAAGAATATGGATATGATAGGCTGTTGATTGTGCTGATAACTTTTTTGACAAATATTTGCTTTTTAAGTTATTAAAGTAAGGGTGAAAGATATTAAACAGTTATCAACAACCTAAATTATTGAATTTCAGTGAAGGTAAATCACTTATTAACAGGTTGTGCAAAACCTTGCGTGTCGATAAAAATTGGTTGTTGAAAGTGCTGAAATGGGGTTGAAAACTGTGATTAAAGTGTGTCGACAAGAAGAAAAAAATAAATTTGGTAGTTTGAAACTGGTTTTGCTTATAAAAATAACGTTTCATGTCAACAGTAAGTTTTTAATACTTGTTTTTCGGCTCTTAACAGGGTTTTCAACCATATTTTGGCACTTATCAACAGGGTTATCAACAGTTGGGGTAAGGAGACCCACCCCTAGGAGACCCACCCCTACCCCCTCCGCAAGGGAGGGGAATATATTGCATTCCGTGCCCTAAAATAACTAATCTGTGTGAATCAGCGGGAGGCATATGGGCACGCCCTGCATTCCCCCTGCTGGTCATTCTGAGCGTAAGCGAAGAATCTCGCATTTGCTTATTGAGATCCTTCACTGAAGTTCAGGATGACCTTGCTATGTGCTATCGTGCAGACACTATGGTCTGCCCCTACAAGCATATATTCCCTTCCCTTGGGGAGGGTTAGGGAGGGGTCTCCTACTCAAAAAAGGGCACCCGCAATGGATGCCCTACATTCATAATTTATAATTTATAATTATTTTTTATATGATTCGGCAAACTCCTTGGAGATGGAGTTGTTAAGGCTCTGGCAAACTTGTGCTGCGAGGTCCATGCCGCATTGCACTACACGGTTCCACTTCTCTTCGGGAAGGTTGACAAGTTCATCTCTACCTATGTTTTCCTTCAAGAGTCCATAGACGATGCCGGCGTTGAAATTGTCGCCTGCACCGATGGTGCTGACGGTCTCGACGCGGTTGACTTTGTAGCTCTTCTTCACCTGTGGCGAGAAGAGGCGTATGTCGCCGTCGGAGTCGGTGCAGAGCATGTTCTTGCAGTAGAAGTCAATCTCTTTCTTGTAGACCGTTTCGGGGTCGCTGCATCCGAACATATTGTCGAGGTCTTCGGTCGAACCGCGCACGATGTCGGCGAACTCTATGTTTTCAAGTATGTCGGGACGGAGCTTGAGCGATTCGTGCTTGTGGGAACTGCGATAGTTGAAGTCGTAGTAGATGAGTGCACCTCGGCTGCGGGCATAGGTGAGAAACTCTCTCACTTTGGTGCGCAATGCGGGATTGAGCACGAAGTAGGAGCTCATCATTACGATGTCGTCTTTCTCTATGACGGGCCATTCAACGTTGAGGCGTGCCTTTGGGTAGTCTTTGTAAAAGTCGTATTCGGCATCGTTCTTTTCGTTGAGCCAGGCAAGGGAGATGGCTGTGCGTCCGTCTTCGTAGACATTGACGTTGCTGCTGTCCACCCCGTTGTCTTCCATGAACTTGAGTATTTCGCGGCCCACGCGGTCGTTACCCGTCTCGCTGATGACTGTTACATTCGCTCCGAGGCGTCCGAGCGAGATTATTCCGTTGAAGACCGACCCTCCAGGTACGGCTGCCGTGGGCTGTCCGTTCTTGAAGATGATGTCCATTATAGTCTCGCCTATGCCAATTACTTTTCTCATGATATGGTATTTTTTAGTTATGAGTTACTTTTCTTCGATAAACTGTATTACCTCCTCAAGCGAGTCGGCGCGCAGCATGACTTCTTCGTAGGGTTTGGTGACGACATTCTTTGCTTTGAGGCTGTCGAGGAAAAAGAAAAACTCGTCCCAGAAGCCGTTGATGTTCCAGAAGATGACCTTCTTCTGATGTAGTCCGAAAGTGTTCTCCGCCATTGCGGAAAAGGCCTCGTCGAGAGTGCCCATGCTGCCCGGGAGTGCTATCATGATGTCCGACTCGCCAATGAGCCACTGCTTGCGGTCGGAGAGTGCGTCGCAATGGAAGGTTATGTCGATATGGTCGCTGATCATGTTGTTGTGTACAAGTTTCTGAGGCACTACGCCGAACACCCTTCCGCCGTTCTCCTTCACCGCCTTGGCCACAGACTCCATGAGTCCCTTGCGTGCGCCGCCGTAGACGAGGGTCTTGCCCGTTTCGCCCATCCATTTCCCAAGCGCTTCGGCCTGCTCGTAGTAGACCTGCTCCATCTCGTTCGACGAAGCGCAGAACACTCCTATCTTTTCCATGTGTAATTATGTGTATGTGGTATTCAGAACGTAAAGTTAGAAAAAAAATAAAGATTACGTGGTTGTGCCGGCAATAATGTTGCGGGTAGTGACAAAAAGGAGCGAACAAAAAAGGTGGCATCCCGAGGGACACCACCTTTTGTAAATATGTAGAGTTAGTTAAACTCCGTGGATTAGAGCTGAGGACCAGCAGCAACGAGAGCCTTACCAGCTTCGTTAGTTGTGTACTTGCTGAAGTTCTTGATGAAGCGAGCAGCAAGGTCCTTAGCCTTCTCTTCCCACTGGCAAGCGCACTCGTAAGTGTCGCGTGGGTCGAGGATAGCAGGGTTCACGTTTGGAAGAGCTGTTGGAACTTCGAAGTCGAACATAGGGATCTTCTTAGTTTCAGCCTTGAGGATTGAACCGTCGAGGATAGCGTCGATGATACCGCGAGTATCAGGAATAGAGATACGCTTGCCTGTTCCGTTCCAACCAGTGTTTACGAGGTATGCCTTAGCACCGCTCTTCTCCATCTTCTTAACGAGCTCCTCAGCGTACTTAGTTGGGTGGAGTTGGAGGAATGCCTGACCGAAGCAAGCAGAGAATGTTGGAGTTGGCTCAGTAATTCCGCGCTCTGTACCAGCGAGCTTAGCAGTAAATCCTGAGAGGAAGTAGTACTGAGTCTGAGCTGGAGTGAGGATAGATACTGGAGGGAGTACTCCGAATGCGTCAGCTGAGAGGAAGATTACGTTCTTAGCAGCTGGTGCAGATGAACCTGGCTGAATGTTGTTGATGTGGTTGATTGGGTAAGAAACGCGAGTGTTCTCAGTAACTGACTTGTCGTTGAAGTCGATCTTGCCCTCAGCGTCTACTGTCACGTTCTCGAGGAGAGCGTCACGCTTGATAGCGCCGTAGATGTCTGGCTCGTGCTCCTTAGAGAGGCCGATAACCTTAGCGTAGCAACCGCCTTCGAAGTTGAACACGCCGTTGTCGTCCCAACCGTGCTCGTCGTCACCGATGAGGCGGCGCTTAGGGTCAGTTGAGAGAGTAGTCTTACCTGTTCCTGAGAGACCGAAGAAGATAGCTGTGTTCTCGCCGTTCATGTCGCAGTTTGCAGAGCAGTGCATTGAAGCGATGCCCTGGAGTGGAAGGTAGTAGTTCATCATTGAGAACATACCCTTCTTCATCTCACCGCCGTACCATGTGTTGATGATAACCTGCTCGCGGCTTGTGATGTTGAATGCAACGCAAGTCTCTGAGTTGATTCCGAGCTCTTTCCAGTTCTCAACCTTTGCCTTAGAAGCGTTGTAAACTATGAAGTTTGGTTCGAACTCAGCAAGTTCCTCAGCTGTAGGCTGGATGAACATGTTAGTTACGAAGTGTGCCTGCCATGCAACTTCCATGATGAAGCGCACTGACATACGTGTGTCCTTGTTTGCACCGCAGAAGCAGTCAACTACGAAGAGCTTCTTGTTTGAGAGCTCGTTCTTAGCGATGTCCTTGAGAGTTGCCCATGATTCCTCAGAAAGAGGCTTGTTGTCATTCTTATAGTCGTCAGAAGTCCACCAGATTGTGTCCTTTGAGTTTTCGTCCATTACGATGAACTTGTCCTTAGGTGAACGACCTGTGTAGATACCTGTCATTACGTTCACTGCGTCAAGCTCAGTGTTCTGTCCCTTCTCATAACCTTCAAGACCAGCTTTTGTCTCCTCAGCGAAGAGTACTTCGTAAGACGGATTGTGTACGATTTCTGTAACACCATTGATTCCGTACTTGCTCAAATCTAAGTTTGCCATAATTGTTTTGAGTTTTTAGTGAAATGAATACTTATTTTAAACGATTTATTTGTTTTATTGTTTACTGGAATATGTGTACGGAAACACAGGATATTTCTTGTTTGTCCGTTTTTTCCACTCTACAAAGTTAATGAATTTGTTTTGGAATAATGCACTTGGTGAGATTCTTTTTGGACTATTTTCTGAAAAAAAATGCAATAAATCGACTTATAAGACATATTTGTAGTACTTTGCAATACTGGGTTGGCAAATAATTGCTTGTCCGCATCGTTTTTTGCATAAAAAAAAGGAGCTGTTGCGCGAGGTTGTACCTGCATTGCAACTGCTCCTTTGATATTGTTTATTCTTTGGAAAACTCTTTTTCTAAACTGGAGTTTTCAGAGTCTTACATCATGCCGCCCATGCCTGGTGCGCCCATTGGCATTTCTGGCTTGTCCTCCTTGGCGTCGCAGATGACGCATTCTGTTGTGAGGAACATGCCGGCGATTGACGCTGCGTTTTCGAGTGCCACGCGTGTAACCTTGGCTGGGTCGATGATTCCGCTTTCGCGCATGTTTTCGTAAGCGTCCTTGCGGGCGTTGTAGCCGAAGTCGCCCTTGCCGTTGCGTACTTTCTCTACTACTACTGAACCTTCGAGTCCGGCGTTCTCGACGATCTGGCGGAGAGGTTCCTCGATGGCACGCTTGATGATGTTGATACCTGTTGTCTCGTCAGCGTTCTCGCCTTCGAATCCTTCGAGCGATTCGATGGCACGGATGAGTGCCACGCCACCTCCAGGGATTGTGCCTTCTTCGATAGCGGCACGAGTAGCGCAGAGAGCGTCGTCAACGCGGTCCTTCTTCTCCTTCATCTCAACTTCGGATGCTGCACCTACGTAGAGCACTGCCACACCGCCTGAGAGTTTTGCAAGGCGCTCCTGGAGCTTTTCCTTGTCGTAGTCGGAAGTGGTGTTCTTTATCTCTACCTTGATCTGGTTCACGCGGTCCTGGATGTTCTGCTTCTCGCCCTTGCCGCCCACGATAGTGGTGTTGTCCTTAGTGATAGTGACCTTTTCGCATGAGCCGAGCATTTCGATAGTTGCCTGCTCAAGCTTCAGTCCCTTCTCTTCTGAGATGACGATACCGCCTGTGAGGATAGCGATGTCTTCGAGCATAGCCTTGCGACGGTCGCCAAATCCTGGGGCCTTAACGGCACATATCTTGAGCTGTGCGCGAAGGCGGTTCACAACGAGTGTAGTGAGTGCCTCGCTTTCCACGTCCTCAGCGATGACGAGGATAGGACGGCCTGTCTGAGCGGCAGGGTTCAAGATTGGGAGGAATTCCTGAAGGTTTGAAATCTTCTTGTCGTAGATGAGGATGAGCGGATTCTCCATCTCGCACTCCATCTTCTCGGTGTTAGTGACGAAGTAAGGTGAGAGATAGCCGCGGTCGAACTGCATACCCTCGACAATGCCGATAGTTGTTTCGCGAGTCTTAGCCTCCTCTATAGTGATCACTCCGTCCTTGCTCACCTTCTTCATAGCGTCAGCGATGAGCTTGCCTATTTCGCTGTCGTTGTTTGCGCTGACAGTGGCAACCTGCTCAATCTTGTCGTAGTCGTCGCCCACTTGCTCGCTCTGAGTCTTGATGTGCTCAACGACCTTAGTCACAGCCTTGTCGATACCGCGCTTGAGGTCCATTGGGTTAGCGCCTGCAGCAACGTTCTTGAGTCCGGTAGCCACGATGCTCTGAGCGAGCACAGTAGCAGTAGTTGTTCCGTCGCCCGCATCGTCGCCAGTCTTGCTTGCCACGCTCTTCACGAGCTGTGCGCCTGTGTTCTGGAACGGATCAGCAAGTTCCACTTCCTTAGCCACAGTCACACCGTCCTTAGTGATGTGCGGAGCGCCAAACTTCTTCTCGATGATAACGTTTCTTCCCTTAGGACCGAGTGTAACCTTTACAGCGTTAGCCAACTGGTCCACGCCCTGCTTCAACTGTTCGCGGGCTTCAATATTGAATTTCAAATCCTTACTCATAAATTAAAAATTAATGTTAATCCTTTATGTGATATATTGTTCCTCCCCTTGGGGAGGTTAGGAGGGGTCTTAAATAGTTGCCAGCACGTCGCTCTGACGCATGATGAGATACTTCACTCCTTCGTATTCGAGTTCTGTGCCGCTATACTTGCCGTAAAGCACAGTGTCGCCCACCTTGAGCACCATTTCCTCGTCCTTAGTGCCGTTGCCCACAGCGACAACCTCACCCTTGAGAGGCTTCTCCTTCGCTGTGTCTGGAATGATGATACCGCCGATAGTCTTCTCTTCAGCTGGGGCAGGGAGAATAAGAACTCTGTCTGCCAATGGTTTGATGTTCATAGTCTGTAAAATGTTTTTATTGTTAGTTAGTTTTATTATTTAGAGTCATTTCGAATGATTCGTCTGCTTTCCAAAGGTGCAAACCTTGTGCCACACCCATTCTACGCTTAATTTAAGGCAAAAATATGCAAAAATGTCAGCATTTCAATGTTTTTATGCCACAAAGTTATCCCCCTCCCCTCCCCCTTGTCATACTTTAGGAGAAACGCTGCAGTCCCTTCATTTGTTCGGAAAACAGGAATTGCTCCGATTCCAATCCCTGTCGGCTTCGCTATGAATCATCCTTTCCTTCGCTCCAAACTTCGTGCGCAGTCTAAGTACGTACAAACTCAGTCTAAGTTCGTACATATTCAGTCTGAGTTTGTACAAACTTAGTCTAAGTTTATAACTTTCTCCCCGCAGCGATGCCTTTTTCAGGTGTAACCCACTGCTTAACCGCATGGTTCGGTCAGGGATTACATATATAGTAGAGGTAATCAGAGAGTTTTGTATAACTCTCTGATAATTAGTGTTAAAGAAAAAAGTCCTTCGATTTTCTAGAATTTTAGCCCAAGAACATGGCAGCGTGGAGGGCTGTAATTTTATCGGAGAAGTAATGGGTTTCGTTGTCGTTGGAGAGGACAAAGGCGTGGATAAGAGGTTTGTCCAAAATGGATTCCAAGTTTTGCAGATGACGAGCATCAATAGGAGTCACCCTGTCTGCCATCTTTATCTCAAAAGCGTAGTATCCGTCTTGGGTCTCGACAAGCAAGTCTACCTCCTTGCCATCCTGCGTCCGCAGATGGTGGAATGATACGTCAGCTTGTATGTTCTTAGCTTGTTTGTAAATTTCAGCAATGATGAGGCTCTCAAATTCATTGCCTGTCAAACCGCCGCGTTTCTGCAAAACAGCTTGCAGCACTCCGTTATCCATGAAATGGACTTTAGGAGTTTTCATCAGACGTTTGGCTGCATTGCGTTCCCATGCAGGCAGGATTATCACCTGGTAGCTCAGTCGTAAATATTCAAGATAACGCTGCACTGTCTTTGATGTTACTCCTACGTCGCGCGAGAAATTTGAGGCGTTGAACAAGCCTCCTGTATAGGCAGCCACAGCACGCTGTAACTTTATGAATGGCTCTAAGTCGCGGAAAGACACCAAATCGCGTAGATCACGTTCGAGGTAGGTGTGGACATACGTTTTCAGCCATGTATATTTGTCATCTTCTGTCATATCCTCTGCCACAAGAGCAGGATAACCGCCAAGGCGTACATAATGATTCCATGAATCGCTTTTTGCATGCAAACGTTTATCCATTAGGAATGACGGAAGTATCGCCGATGTTTCCATCTTTCCTGTGAGCAGTTGCTGCCATGTAGAAACGACTATTTCATCATCCCAACTTGTTGTGGCAAGCTCAGGGAGAGTTAGAGGGTAAAGTTCATAAATAAGGCAGCGTCCTGCCAGAGATTCGCGTACCTTTTCCATTAGCAGGAGCTGGCTTGACCCCAATAGTGCATATCGCACGTCGTCATATTTATCGTAAGTGGCTTTGATGCTTTCTATGAGTTGCGGTTCTTTTTGCACTTCGTCTAAAACCGCTTGTGGAAATTGTGATTTCCACTGAACAGCAGAAAGATTAAGATACATCTTTCTTAGCACAGGATCTTCTATGCTCAAATATTCATATTCCGGCAAAATATTTTTCACAAGGGTGGTTTTACCTACTTGACGTGCACCTGTAAAGACTAATATTCGTGCATGACGCTTGTCTTTAATAGATGTTATTACCTGTTCTATTTGCCTGTTCTTGCTCATGATAGTGCTTTTTATGTACGCAAATATATATGTTTTTCTCTATTCAAACAAGCAATCTTATGCGCTTTATTCCAAATTTTACGCCAATATTAGGAATTGTATTCCAAATTTTACGCAATACGATGGTTTGTGGGATTATGGTTCAAAAACCGAAAGCGGATGCAAACACTGGTGAGAGTGAAATGCATCCGCTTGTTTTGTGAGTTCGGTGGGCATGATGATCTTGCCCATGCTTGAGGGTTATCGTATGGCTTCGACGAGCTGGTCAGGGGTGAGCATCTGCTGCTCGCCTGTGGTCATGTTCTTGAGGTTTACCTTGCCCTCTGCCATTTCGCTTTCGCCTACGATAGCGACGAAAGGAATCTGCTTGGCGTTGGCGTAGCTCATCTGCTTCTTCATTTTCGCTGAGTCAGGGTAGATTTCGGCGCTGATGCCTGCTGCACGTACTTTGGCGAGGATAGGCAGACAGAAGTCGGTTTCGGTATGTCCGAAGTTGACGAAAAGCAGCTTTGTGGCGTTGACAGCCTCCTTAGGATAGAGGTCGAGCTGGTTGAGCACGTCGAAGATGCGGTCGGCACCGAACGAGATGCCCACACCTGAGAGTCCTGGCATGCCGAAGATGCCTGTGAGGTTGTCGTAGCGTCCGCCACCGGTGATGCTGCCAATCTGCACGTCGAGGGCCTTCACCTCGAAGATTGCGCCTGTGTAGTAGTTGAGACCGCGAGCGAGAGTGAGGTCAAGTTCGATGTCGTTCTTGAGTCCGAGCGCTTCAAGCTTGTCGAGGATGAATTCCGATTCCTCCACTCCCTTCAGACCAATCTCGCTGTCCTTGAGCACTTCGCGCATTGTGGCGAGCTTCTCCTTGTTTGTGCCTGAGAGGTTGATGATAGGCTGGAGTTTCTCCACAGCGTCGGCAGGGATGCCGTTCTCGATGAGTTCCTTGTTCACGTTGTCAAGCCCTATCTTGTCGAGTTTGTCGATGGCTACGGTGATGTCGACAATCTTGTCGGCCTGGCCAATCATCTCTGCTATGCCGGTGAGAATCTTGCGGTTGTTGATCTTGATGCACACGCGGATGCCGAAGCGGCTGAACACGGTGTCGACAATCTGCATGAGTTCCACTTCGTTGAGCAGTGACTCTGAGCCTACGACGTCGGCGTCGCACTGGTAGAACTCGCGGTAGCGTCCTTTCTGCGGACGGTCGGCGCGCCATACAGGCTGTATCTGATAGCGCTTGAACGGCAGGGCGAGCTCCTCGCGGTGCATAACGACGTAGCGTGCAAACGGCACTGTGAGGTCATAGCGAAGTCCTTTCTCGCAGAATTTGCAAGCCAGTTTGGAGGCATTGCGTGTCATAAGTTCCTCTTCAGTGATTCCACGGAAGTAGTCGCCTGAGTTTTGAATCTTGAAGAGCAGTTTGTCGCCTTCTTCTCCGTACTTGCCCATGAGCGTGCAGAGGTTCTCCATTGCCGGAGTCTCTATCTGCTGGAATCCGTAGAGTGCGTACACCTCACGTATCGTGTCGAATATGTAGTTGCGCTTGGCCATCTCAACAGGTGAGAAGTCGCGCGTTCCCTTTGGGATGCTTGGTTTCTGTGCCATTATTGTTGTTTTGGTTTAATTTATAGTATATAAAAATCTGCGGTCGTCAAAGGCTAAAACATCTTGCTGACTCTGTCGATGCCGGCAACGAGGATGTCGACTTCCTCCTTAGTGTTGTAGAGTCCGAATGAGGCGCGTACCGTGCCTTCGATGCCCATGCGGCGCATGAGCGGTTCGGCACAGTGGTGTCCGGTGCGGACGGCTATGCCGAGACGGTCGAGCAGTGTGCCCATGTCGAGGTGATGGATGTCGCCCACAAGGAACGAGATTACTGCATCTTTTTCAGGTGCAGTACCAATGAACCTCATGCCTGGGATTTCGGCCATACGCTTCATGGCGTATCGTGTGAGTTCCTGCTCATGGTGCCAGATATTGTCCATGCCTATCTCCGACACGTAGTCGAGCGCCTTCGCCAAGGCGTGTGTGGCAACGTAGTCGGGTGTGCCTGCCTCAAACTTGTAAGGCAGTTCGTTGAATGTGGTCTTCTCAAAAGACACGTTCTTTATCATCTCTCCCCCACCCTGATATGGTGGCAGACGGTCGAGCCACTCTTCCTTGCCGTAGAGCACTCCCACGCCTGTAGGACCGTAAATCTTATGGCCGCTGAAGGCGAAGAAGTCGCAGTCGAGTTCCTGCATGTCGACAGCGAAGTGCGGTGTAGACTGCGCTCCGTCGATGAGCACCGGCACTCCGTGGCTGTGGGCTGTGTCGATGATGCGGCGCACGGGGTTGACAGTGCCGAGCACGTTTGACACGTGCATCACGCTGACCAGGCGGGTTTTCTCGTTAAACAGCCGTTCGTACTCTTCCATTACGAGTTCTCCCTCGTCAGTGATAGGTATGACGCGCAGACGTATGCCTTTGCGCTGGGCGAGCAGCTGCCACGGCACGATGTTGCTGTGGTGCTCCATCGTTGAGATGATTACCTCGTCGCCCTCCTTCATCATGGCCTCACCAAAGCTGTAGGCAAGCAGGTTGATGCTTTCGGTGGTGCCTCTGGTGAAGACTATTTCGTTGGTTGAACGTGCATTTATGAACTTGCGCACTGTTTCGCGCGATGCTTCGTGCAGTTCGGTAGCTTGCTGTGAGAGAAAATGCACACCGCGATGGACGTTGGCGTTGACCGAATAGTATTCGTCAGTGATGGCGTCGACCACGCAGCGCGGCTTCTGTGTCGTAGCCCCGTTGTCGAGGTAGACCAGCGGGCGGTTGTAGACCGTCCTGCCCAGTATGGGGAAATCCTCTCGTATCTTGCTCAAGTCCATAACTCTAAATTCTTTAGGTTGTGCAAAGTTAGTGTTTTTTGTGCAAATTGTTATATAAGGGTGTGGAAAGAAGGTTTACTTTGGGAAAAACCTTAACTTTGCATGCTTGTTCGGCAGTAAAAGTTAATGATATATGTATATTGGTTTATGAAGATATTGCGATCTTTTGTGTTATGTGTGTTGATGGCGGTGTATGCAGTTTCTGCGCATGCTCAATTTGGTGAAGTTGAGGGTTGGAATTTTAACGCCTCTGTCGAGTCGGGCACGTTGCAGGACTTCGATATGGAGTCGGGCGCGCTGCAATATGGAAGCGGTGGCATGCACGAAAATATTAAGGCTTCGGTCAATGCTTCAAGGATGTTTGTTCTTGACAGACAGTTTTCTTTGGGGGTTAATGCTGGTTATCGCTTTTACGATTATGACTTCGATTTCGATGATGCGCCCGTTTTGGACATGGGCAGCAGTCACCATTCTTTTCGTATGGGGGGCAATGTGATGTACAGGACAAGACTGTTTGGCAAAACATTGATGCTGATGGGAAACCTTACGGCTGAATCTTCCGAATGGGGGTTGGAGAGAATCACGGGAATGGGAATGGCTATGCTCATGCTCAAGTATTCGCGCGATGAAATGTTGGGGGTTGGTCTTATAGGATTGGCAAACACCACTTCCGACATTCCGTTTTTCCCTATGGCATTCTATCGTAAGGTGTTTTCTCCGCAGTGGACTTTGAATTTTAGTTATCCGTTTTTCGGCATGCAGTACACAATGGGTTCCAAGCATACAGTGGCGGCAGGTTTCACATTCAGCAACGACAGGTTTTGGTTTAAGCCAGGCGTAGCAGGTTTGCCAGAGGTTTTGCAGTTTAATCGCTCAACTGTGCGCACTGGATTTAATTACGACTATAAGCTTGCTGATGGATTGGTGCTGACGGTTCAGACTGGTTGGGAGTTTGCCATGAAGTCTCGCATTTATCGTCGTAACGGTCATCATGAGTGTTTCGATTTTGGAAACACCAACGGCATCTATGCCAAGATTGAGGTAGCGTACAGGATTAAGTGACAGAGGTGGTTATATGATAAAGAGAGGACGGCATCAGCCCGTCCTCTCTTTTTTGTAGCTATATCTGATGGAGGTGTTGTTTATTTCACGCTCCATTCGAATACGCCTGTTGAGTGCTTTTCAGGCTGGACGATTTCAAGCTTCATTGCTGAAGTCTTCACAGGATCGAAGTTGACAGTGCAAGCCACTCCCTTTTCGCATGGATAGCCAGAAGGGTTGTTTACTTCTGTCCATTCGCCGGCGTCGTTCTTGTAGTAGAGTTTCCAAGCCTTTGGCACGCGGCATCCGCCCCAAGGACCGTCGTCAAACCAGTACACTGTTGATGTGCTTACTGTTGCTGGTTCCTTGAATGTGTAAGAGAGCCACTCTGTAGAGTTGTTCTTTGGCCACCAGTGAGTGTAAGGGATTGAGCGGTCGTTGCCGTCAGCCGGTACGAGGCGGTCGTTGATAGAGTTTCTTGAAGGCACGCGTGTAGAAGCGCCGATCTTACTCTCTGATGCGATTGATGGCGGAAGTTTCGCGTTTGTAGCAGAAAGCTCGATTGGAATCCAAACCGTCATGTTGCCGTTGCCGCGGTGAGCCCATGCGTAGTAAGGGATGAGCACAAGGCGCTCGTCTTTTGCAACGAGGCGACCGTTAGTGTCGAAATTGAGAGTCTGAGCGTCAGTAGTGAGGGTCTGAACGTTTGTGCTCATGATTTCCTTGTTGCCCATTTCGAACTTAGGTTCCTGGTTGAGGAGAACGCTGAGCACGTCGCATGTGTTGTCAGGGTGCTCTGCACAGTAAACGAGCGGTCCGCGCTCTACTGCCACGCGTCCCTTGTCGGCTGCTACGAGTCCGTTAGCCTTCACGATACGTGGCTCCATGTCGAAGTGTACTTCCACCTTGTCGCCCTTCTTCCACTTGCGGTCGATTACGAAGTAGCCGTCCTTGAGTTCGCTCTTCACTTCCTCGCCGTTGACTTTTACAGAATAGCCGAGGTGCTTGGCGTCAGCGTAGTAGTAGAGGTTGCTTGGAACAACCTGACCCTTGACCCATCCTGGGATACGGATGTTGAGGGCAAACTTGCTGTTGGCCTTCTTCATTGTCATGGTGATGTCACCGTTCCAAGGGTAGTTGGTTTCCTGCTGGAACTCAACGTTCTTGCCACCCACCTTAACCTTGGCTGTGTTGCCCATGAAGAGGTTCACGTAGAAGTTGTTGTCCTTAACGGCGTAAACATACTGTGGCACTGATGGCATGAAGCGTGCAGCGTTGCTTGGGCAGCATGCACATCCGAACCAAGCCTGGCGCTGGTGCTGACCCATTGACTGGAGTGGGTTTGGATAGAAGAACTTGCCTCCGTCGATTGAGATACCTGAGATAACTCCGTTGTAGAGTGTGCGCTCAAGTGCGTCGTAGTACTTGCTGTCGCCGTGGAGGAGGAAGAGTCGGTAGTTGAGGTAAACCTGTGCTATTGCTGCGCATGTTTCGCAATAAGCCGACATGTTAGGGAGTTCGTAGTTCTTGCCGAATGCCTCGCCGCTTGCTGTAGCGCCTACACCACCTGTGATGTAATACTTCTTGCTCACGATGTTGTCCCAGATGTTTCCGATAGCGTCGATGTAGCCTTGGTCGCCTGTAAGAGCGGCAACGTCGGCCATACCAGCATACATGTATCCTGCACGAACGGCGTGTCCTACTGCCTCGTCCTGCTCAAGCACTGGCTTGTGTGCCTGGCTGTATTCGTTGAGGTGGTGGAAATAGCCGTCCTTATCCCACATTCTTCCACGCTTTACAGTCCATGTAGGGTCTTTCTTGCCGCGCTTGTCGAGGAAGAACTTAGCGAGGTCGAGATATTCTTTCTTGCCTGTAGCGAGATAGAGCTTAGCAAGACCCATCTCTGCAATCTGGTGGCCTGGTACAACGCTTGCCTGACCTGGTTTGTCACCTACTTCGCGTGCCACGCAGTCAGCATACTTCATGGCGATGTTGAGGAGTGACTTTTTGCCTGTAGCCTGGTAGTGTGCAACGGCAGCCTCGCAGAGGTGGCCGAGGTTGTAGAACTCATGGCTGAGGTCTTCAACCATTTCCCAACGCTTTGTTCCTGCCCATCCGTGTGGTTCTTTAGGATTCTGGGTGCGTGCAGTGAAGAGGTAGCCGTCTGGTTCCTGTGCCGAAGCGATTACGGCGATTACTGAGTCGCAGTATTTGTTGAGGCTCTTGCCCTTGTAAGTGGCGTTAGGATATGTCTGGAGCAAGTAGCTTGCACCTTCGAGAGTCTTGTAAGGGTCGGTATCGTCGAACGAGTAGCCCATTACTCCGTCAACCTTGAACACCTTTGAAGGGTCCTTGATGTGTTCTGCAGCCTGTGAGAAGTTGGCATAGCGGTTTTCGCTTTCGCACTTGCTGAATGCGAGCGGAATTGTAACTTCACGGCTTGCCTGAAGACGCTGTCCCCAGAAAGTGTTAGGAGTAACCTTCACGCTTGTGAAAGGCACCTGTGTGATTGGATAGCCCGAATTGTCCTTCTGGGCCATTGCATCACCAGCAACGAGAGTTGCAACGAGTGACAATGCGATAAGTTTTCTCATAGTGATTAATGAAATGAGGTTAAAATATTATTTAGTGTTGTTTTTCTCATTTATGCCTACTGTGGCAATCAGTTTCAAATATACGAATAAATAGGTGTATGGCAAACAAAAGCGCAGAAATTTTCATTTCCGCGCTTTTGTTCATGCATCTGTTCCTGATGGTTCTTATTTCTCCTCCGGATGCTGTGAATAGTACTCGTCCCACTGGCGCTGCACTTCCTGCCAGTCCACCTCCTCGCCGTCGGCAACCGATTCTGCCAGGCGTAGTTCCTCATCGCGCTGGCGTTTCTCCGCATGGCGTAGTTTCATGGCTTCGATGGTGGCGTCGTCAAGCACTTGGATGGCGCGTCGGCGTATGCAGTCCTGCAGGTCGTCGGGTCCGAAGGCCTTGCCCTGCACGTTGAAGTCGGAGATGTTAAATTCGAACGTAGTGCGCAGGGTGTGCCTCACCATCTTCTGCTGAAAGCGTGTGCCTGCCATCTTTCTGGCCAGCAGCTTGCCTATGATGTCAATCTCGCGTTGCGAAAATTTGCTTCTTCCCATAGTTTTGCGCTATGTTGCAGTTCTTAAAGTTCGCTGTTGTCGATGATGATATCGAATCCGTCGCCTGACACGTTACCTACGTATCGGCAAATGATGTCGGCGTTGGATTCCTTGACGATTTTGAGAAACTCTTCAATTTTTGCATTACCGCTATTCTGAAAATTTTCCAGAAAGACTGTCTTCATGGACGCTTGGATGAGCGGATCCTTGCATCCCTCTATGTTGTAACGCTCCTCGTCCATTTCGTAGACGTAGACAACATTTCCGTTTTCGATCGACATGTCAGTGCATACAGTTCCGTCACCGCAGTCCATTGGGCATTCTGTCGCTGCTATCTCAACTGCTATTTTGAGTTGGTCTTTGCTTGTGCATGAGAGCAGGCATAGGCTTGTGAGTACGCCTATTGCTGCAATGGTGAAAATATTTCTTAAAGTTTTCATGTGTATTGCTATTAATAATGATTAGTAAAGTACTTTCTTGCCGTTGATGATGTAGATGTTGCCTTTGACAGGTGCGCTTACCTTGCGGCCCATGAGGTCGTAGATGCCGCGGCGTGCAGGACTTACGTTGTCTTCTGTGAATATCGACTCTATTCCTGTGCCTCCTTCTCCTGCTGCAAAGTTTGTTACGCGGTTGCACATCTTCTTGAGGTTCTGTACTTCGGTATATGTCATTACTCTGTTGTATATGAGCAGATCATCGAAGCATATGTCGGCAGAACCCCAGAACGAACCGTAACCAAAGTAGAAGAACCTGCAGTTTTGGATGAAGTCAATAATTTCGTCGTAATCGAATCCTGCATATGTGCTTATGCTGTTGCCGTTTTGGCTTCCGCTGTAACTGTAGCTGCTGTTACCCTTTCTGCTGCCGTTCACATACAAGGTGAGGCCCTTTGTGCGCGATAATGTGATGGTTATGAGTTCCCATTTGCCGGCAGACAGGTAGTTGGTCGTTTTTGTTGTAGGGTGGTTAATGTCGAGCCAGTTGCCCGCATCGTTGTTGTAGCCGAAATATGCGTTTCCGGTCATGTAGAGGCGTTCTTTTGACGTCGTGTTGAAGAATGAGAATATTGCATCCCATAAATTCTCCTCAGTCATTTTCAGCCAGAACGAAATTGTCAGTCCGTCCTCCAGTTCGCTATTGTAGAGAGGGTTGTTGAACTGTGTGTAACTGCAGTTTCCGTTTGAACCGAAGTACTGGTGGA
Source organism: Bacteroidaceae bacterium (assembly GCA_045576655.1). Taxonomy (GTDB): domain Bacteria; phylum Bacteroidota; class Bacteroidia; order Bacteroidales; family Bacteroidaceae; genus RGIG8745. Next base: position 23,485 of record JAZNGW010000033.1, on the reverse strand, counting down.
AAAACTCGTCAGGACGTACGTTGTCGGTTTCGAGTGTGATGGCTTTTCCTGTACCGTTAGTTCTTCTTACTCCTCGCTGGTCTTCGTTGTATGCGTTTGTAGGCCTGAGGGTGTTGAAGTCGTAGTAAGCCACAATTCCTTCGAGATATGAAGAGTCGATCTCTGTCACCGGTTGTGCTGTTACGTTGAGTGTATCAGCCCAGTAGTAGTCGCCCACCCACATCTTTACGTATATTTCCACTGGTGTGTCTTCCGTAATGGTTTCAGGGTTGTAGGTTCCCTTGTCAGAGATAATGTCCGGATGGCTTGATGCCCACTCAACGTTGATGCCTGGGTTGATAGGCATGTTGTAGAAGTTGAGGTTCATGCTTACGTTCTGTCTGTTAACGACTGGCAGGTCAAGATTGTTGAGCTGGTACGCAAGGTTGTAGTCGTCCCTCATCTTGTAACCCCAGATGTTTACTCCCTGGGCGTTGCTCGCTGTGAATGCCACCGCTTTGATGGTTGTAGGTTCCATTTGCTGTTCCGCAATCACGCCGTAGTACACGGAGTTGCCTATAGTAATCTGGATGTAGGATGTGCCTTCCGTAGTGATCCATTTGCCTGTATATTCTCCAGAAACAGTGCCGTCGGCATTGAGTTGTATGCTAACCGGAAGAACCTCTTCGCCGTTATTGTGGTCCATGGAGTACTTGTGCAGGAGCATTTGGTATGTGCCCGCTACTTCCTCCTTTGAGAAAATTTGCTTGGTCTTGATGTCCTCGTCGGTGACAGTTTCGCCTGTGTATTCAAATGGTGCGGCTACAGGCCATCCCTTTTCGTTGATGAAGAGCTGGTGCACTCTCACCTGGTGGCCCTCAGTTCCGTCGTTGAATCGGGTGTGATAGACGAGGTATGAGCGTCCGTCCTCGGCGGCGATGACGGAGTTGTGACCCTGAGCTCTCTCGCCCAGAGTCATGAATCCCCACTTGTCGTACGGACCTACGAGTTTGTTACCGCGTGTGTCGCAGTTCACACCGTAGTTGAGCGCATACGATGAATATATTGCGCTCACGCCTCTTGAGTCAACATAAGGACCGTTAGGGTTGGCCGAGCGGAACACGCGCATCTCGTATCCGCCTTTGGCGTCAAGTCCGCCGTTGGTCACGAACAGGTAGTAGTAGTCGCCCACGTGCTCGATGTAAGGTCCTTCGCCCGATACATAGTGTCCGCCGGCAATCTTCTTGCCGAAGTAAGGGTCGCTTGTCACGCCGTCGCTGTTGCCGTTTGTCGATGGATATGTCACGTTGTAGTCGCGCAATCCCGTTGTCTCGTCAAGTTCCAGAATCCAGATACCTCCGCTCCATGAGCCGTATGCCATCCACAGTTTGCCTTCTTCGTCAAAGAACACGCTTGGGTCGATGGCGTGAGGCCAACGGTTGCCCCAATAGCAGTTGTAGCGTGAAGGCAGTGCTGCTTGTGTTCCGATGACCAGTTCGAGGTCGGTTTTCTTATACGACACGTTGGCGTTTCCGTCAACATTGAATCCGGTGATGATTACCGGTCCCTGGTATTCGTACGGTCCTTCGATATTATCCGATGTCAGCAATACAATGCTTGAGTTCCAGCGCAGTCCGTTGATGCTCAAGTACTGGCACCACTTCTGCATTGTAGGGTTCCAGATGATGTCGGGAGCCCACATGTTGCCGCCTACGTTGCCCCAATTGTTGGAACCGTATGTGGGGAGGCATGCCGACCATTCGTATGCGCTGAAGGCAGGGAAGTCAACCTCAGCCCCGCCCTTGGTTACTTTTTTCACTGCTGGAGTTATCACCACCTGCTCGTTGCTTGCGTTGGTGTTCGTGCCCACCTTCCACGGTGAAGAGAATATAGTCCAGTTCTGCAGGTCGGAAGTCTTGGCGCATCCGCGGTGCGTTCCGAAGATGTAGTATTGGTTGCTTGTCTTGTCGTATGTGATTGAAGGGTCGTGCACTGTGACATGTCTGAGCGACTTTGTCGTGTACATGCTCTTGGCCTCTTCCTTTGTCATCTCTGTTGACTGTGCTGAAGCGCAAAGTATGTTTGCCCCTAATAGAATGGCGGAAAGCAGAATGCGTTTCCTCCCTACCCTGTTGCTGTTTGATAGTCTTTTCATATTATGTAGATTTATTAGTGTTTCGATTTTAGTACCCTTAACTCCTCTCCTTCTCAATCTTGAATCCGATGCTTTCCACGGCATGCCGGATTTCGTCTTCGCTGGCCGAACCTGTCACTGTAGCTGTTTCCGTGCTCAGGTCTACGCTTACGCTTTCCACTCCTTCAATTTGGCTAATGGTCTTCTCCACGTTTGTGCGGCAGTGGTTGCAACTCATTCCGCTGACGCGATAAACGGTTGTCTGTGTATGTGAGGAGCATCCGCATGAGCCGTCACATCCGCACGAACATTCATCTGATTTCCTCACTGCGTATCTCCACACCAGAGCGTTGAGCAGCAGGAGCCCCAACACTATCGTTGCGCCGATGTTGAATGCCGACGAACCGTCGGCACAGCATGTGTGGAGCTGCTTGAGCGGTGCGGTGAACCATTCCTGAGGCAGCAGATAGTCAATGCCGAGGGCAAACAGCGTTGCTCCGCCAATGATTGATAGCAGATAGAGGAGCATGGTACGCTTGCCGAGCACCTTGCTGACAACGAGGATGGAAGCGGCGTTCGATGCCGGACCTGCCATGAGCAGAACGAGTGCTGCACCAGGCGACAGCCCCTTGAGCATCAGTGCCACGGCAATAGGTATTGAGCCCGTTGCGCAGAGATACATCGGTATGGCAAATGCCAGCACAAGCCCTATGCTGAGCAGAGTGTTGTCCTTGAAAGTGTTGAAGAATGTGTCGGGCACGAACACAGTGATGAGTCCCGCCACGACGAGTCCGATGACCAGCCACTTGCCTATGTCCTGCATCATGTCGAAGAAGGCATACTTGAGCACTCCCCAAAGGTTTCTGCCCCACCCTCTCTGCATAATCTCGCCAAACTCTTCCTTCAGCGTCTTCTCCTCCACCTTCGTCTGAGTCTGCATCTTTGTCTCCTCAGGAGCGAACTTGTTGACCATAAGTCCGCCGAACAAGGCGGTGAAGAGAGCCGCCACAGGGCGCAGAATGGCGAATGGCAGCCCCATGAGCGAGTAAGTGGCTATGATGGAGTCCACACCCGTCTGAGGAGTGGCTATGAGGAACGACACCGTCGCTCCCTTCGAAGCCCCTTCCCTATGCAGCGACATGGCGGTAGGTATGGTGCCGCACGAGCAGAGCGGAAGCGGTATGCCGAAGAGTGCTGAGTAAAGAACGGAACGGAAGTTGCCAGCCGAGAGATAACGGCTGTAGAGCGTGCTTGGTACAAACATGTGCATCACTCCAGCCAGCAGAAATCCCAGTAGCAGGTAGGGCGACATTTCGTTGACGAGTTCGAATATCTCTTTCATAGTCCTTTAGTCTTGTTTCTTCTGCAGCAAAGTTGGTATTTAGTTCGTGCAACTCGGTTGCAAAGTTTGCCTACTTAGGCAATATAACATCGCAAAGATAGTGAATAAATGTGTTACATCGCAACTATTATGTTGTCAATCTGAGCGAGGGTGTGTCAAAATTCAAATTGCGCAAACAACTATCATTTTGTCATTCCGATGGAGCGAAGCGACGAGGAAACATGGTTCGCCGTAAGGCAATCTCTACTATTAACGATGAGATTTCTCACATTCGTTCGAAATGACATAACACTTTAATAGTGTTTTGCGCAATTTGAATTCTGACACACCTTCCTTAGGATAGTCCCCATCTAAAATAATAACGCCATGTTAAAGCCTATGCCATTTTCTGAATAATATGGAGCACCGCCAATATATACATTTTTGGAACACCTTGATTTCTTGAATAGTTTGGGATATAACCAATAAGCAAACTTTGTGCTCATTATGCCTATGCACGCACCGGCAACGACATCATTCAGATAGTGACGATGGTTGTAGATTCTTAGATATCCGGTGGTTGTTGCTACGACATATCCTGTGATTCCAATCCATGGAGATTCATGTTTGTATTCTTCATAAAGAAATTGCGCCCCCATAAATGCCGTTGCTGTATGTCCTGACGGGAAAGAGTTGGTGGCATCAGAATCAGGACGTTTCTCGTTGAATCCGTATTTCATGGAGTTTACGACAATCCCCATTGTTGCATAAGACATGGCAAGCATGACAGTCCTGTCAAGTAACGAATGCTTTGCTTTGATGTTTGTAAAATCAAGAGCGTAGGCAGCGACCATGGGTGAATACTGAAGAAAGTCGTCTACTTTGCATTTGTTTTTACCTTTTCCTGAGATAGCATCTTGTAGGTTCAGACGCTGTTTTTTCATCCATGTGTTTTCTACAGCTAAGGCTGATAATCCAACCAGTGCTGTTGGGATTGCGATCTCTTTCCATCTAAAATCATGTGCCCCACCTGAATGACATTGTGATTGTAATAGAGCTGAGTGATGCGTTGAGTCTTTCACACTGTATTGTGCCTGTAAAGATGTGATACGACCAACGAGCAAGCATATTGTTATGCTTGCGACAAATAGTTTTTTTCTCTTCATTTGCGCTGTTTTTGCGCGTAGACTATCTTCGAAATACAGGCAAGGTCAAGTATTCAGATGTATGAAAAAGCGTAGGTTTCACTTATCATACTCTGAGGTACTTGGCCTTGACCCATACAAACGATAAGTTCCGCCTACGCACAGCGCAGACGTTCACTGAACTTATTCGTGTTTGTATTTCATCTAACGGCCAAGTTTTCAGAATATACCGAATAATAGCAAACGCAGTTAATAAATTAAAAAATGTCTATGTCTTGATAATGTCTATTTCTTTTATTCCTTTTTTTAGTTTTGTAGTACAAATATAATAATATATTGACAAATGAATGTTGTGTGGGGTGTAAATTCGTTGTTCCTTAGGTGGAAAATTGCCTATGCCTCGGTGGAAACTTCTCAATTCCTCGGAGAAAAGTATAAATAAAACTTATATTTGTAAGAATAAAACTAATATTTATATAAATAAAACTATTATTTGTACAAATATTACTTTTATTTATAGTTTTCAGCGAAGGGTAGGGAAATATTTACTGAGGAGTAAGGAGTTGAGGAGTAAGGAGTTGAGAATTTTTGAGCGAGGAGCCCCCTCTGCGCTGAAGCGCACTCCTTTGTGCCGATAAACCGGCAGTCGGAGCAAGCGGTGCTCCTATTCCGCACCGCCCCCCAGGGGGAGAACTTTAACGGGAACGATAACTTGTAGGGGTGGACCGGCGTGTCCGCCCAAGAAACGGGACGCAAATTCACTCAATTTACAATTTGATTATTTACGATTTACCATTTATTTGATCATTGGGAGCAATATTTTTTAATCTGTGGTTTTGTTAGTGTATTGCTTTGTTTTGTCGTAGAGACGTCACAGTGTGGCGTCTCTACATCGGGCGTTGTCGGGCAGACACGTCGGTCTGCCCCTACTGGGGCCGCAACCCCTAATCCTCACCATTTATTGGGCTATGTGGGAGCAATATTTTTTTTAATCTGTGTAGATTTGTGTAATCTGTGGTTTTGTTAGTGTATTGCTTTGTCCTGTCGTAGAGACGTCACAGTGTGGCGTCTCTACAATGGGTGTTGTCGGGAACTTGGCGTGTCTGCCCTTTTCAGAACTTCCAGCGGAGCTGCATTTGCAGGTCGGTGCGGTGGTTCTGAGGGATGAGTTCGAGTCCTGTGCCTATTGACTGCTGGCCGAAGTAGATGGTGGTGCCGAGTTTGGCGTTAAGGGTGAGGTTGGCAGTGTTCGTGCGTGCCGACTTGGTTTCTGCCTTGCCGAAGAGCCGGCTGAGTGGCAGGGAGGCAAGGAGGGATGTGCGGATGCCGTGGTTGTGGAGAGAGTGGAAGCCGAAGGTGTAGAGCAGTGACGGCTCGTAGATGCTGATGCGTGAGTCGTAACTGTCGGTGTTGAAGTAGGCAAAGGTGAGTTCTGCCCTACCCTTGTGCTTTGGCAGCGTCAGGCGCAGGTTTTCGCTTATGAGGAATCCTTTGGCTGTGGTTTCCGATTCGAGTTGCTTGAGTGTGGCGTTTATGGTTGTGCGCAGTGTGAGCATATCCGTTGGTGTATACTGGCATTGAAGGCGGAGGTTGTGTGAATTGTGGAAGAGCAGTTGGGTGAGGGTGCCGTCTTCCGTTTCAAACTTGTGGTCTTTCTGCTTTGAGCGGAACTTGTAGCGTGCTGTGAGTGTGGATTTCTTGCTGAGCCGGTGGGTGAGTTGCACCGTTCCGTCTATGCTGTAGGAACTGCCCGATGTCTGGTATTTCAGCCAAGGATAATGGACCACGTCGATATAGGTGTCGAGGGTGGAGTTGGGCAGTGCCGTTGTTGTCCAGCCGAGGAAGAATCCGTGTTCGTTCTGCGGGCGTGAGTTTTCGCCGAAGGAATGTCCGTGGATGGCGATGTAGCGTGCGCCGTAGTTGCGGTAAACTCCCGTAAGACGGTGCTTCTCATTGACAATCCACTGTGCGGAGTTGACGGTGGCGAGTGCGCCGTTGTTGCTCATGGCTGTCTCGCCTCTGAGGATGATGCGTGGTGCCGTGTAGGAGTAGGCCAGGCTGTAGGCGGCGAAGTCGGTGCCTTGGGCGTTGTAGAGGCGGTAGAGCGATGAGGGGGTGTCGTGCTTGGGATGCAGAGGGATGGAGTAGTGCGTGAATGCTCCTGTCATGGAGAAGTCGAAGCGGTTGAGGTTGAGGTGCAGGTTTCCGCCCGTAGTGATGGTTGTGATGTTGCCCTTCTTGCTGTGCTCAAGGGCTGTGCGGTGCAGTCCGTCGGTCTTGAGCGAGGAGATTCCGCTTGAGTCTTTTAGCAGCGTGCCGTCTTCCTTTCGGCTTGAGAAGAATGCGGAGAGGTGCAGGCGCTTGCCTATGCCGATGGTGGCTGCTGCTCCTGTGAAGTAGCCCGTTTCGGAGGTTGATGAATGGCGGTATATGCCTCGGTCCATGCGGCTGAGCGAGTTGAGCATCATGAGTTTGCCGAAGGAGCTGCCGGTGTTGACCACGAGGCCCTGTCCGAAACTCACGCGGTAGTTGCCCACGGCAGCGGTGCGCAAGACGCCTATGTTGCTGACGATGGCATAGCCGCTGATGTAGTCGATGCCGCGTTCGCCAGGGTCTTTCTCCATTTGGATGCCGATGTCGAGGTGGTCCATCGATGCAAGGCGGTAGCGTAGGGAATGGTAGAGGCTGTTGCCGCGGTAGACTTTGTTGGGCGACTTGTCGAGTACGCTCTGTGGCACGTCCTTGTAGCCCGCCTTGCGATAGAAGGGGATGTCGGTGCGTGCGGTGAGTTCATGATTGCTGTATCGGAGCAGGTCTTTAAGGGTGAGTTTGCGCTCGGTCTTAACTTCGCCAGCGCGACAGAACAGGCGCAGCCATCCGCGTGTGTCGGCATCAAGGCTCTCTATGGCCATGAGTTCGCCGAGCGAGAGCATGGGTCCGTTAATCTTGATGTGCAGGAGTATGTCACGACACTGCGAAATGGTGAGGAAGGGGAGTTGGCTGAGATCGTCCTCGGTGGCGGTGTTGATGTTGAGGGGGTTGCAGTGCAGTTCGTAGAGTTCTTCGAAAAGAGTGTTGTCCAGTCCTTCGGTGTCGGCATCATCGGTAGCCATACGCTCCACAAAGTCTTCCCATGTGTAGGCGTTCTGCGCTTGGATGGAATAGGGGAAGAGCAGCAGGAGAAAGGCGGTTGTGATGATTGTTCTTGTCATCGGCGGATGAGTTTGTAGCGGGCTCCGCCGAGCACTCTGACTATTCCTTTGAGTTCGAGTTCAAACATTAGCGAACTAACTCGGCTGAAGGGCATCCCTGTCTCCACGACAATCTGGTTGATTTGCTTGTCGTCGGCCTTTTCGAGTGTGCTGACTATGAGTTGTTCTTCAGAGGTGAGTTCGGGGAATAGTTCTTGTTGGAGCGGAGCAGGGGAGTCTGCTTTCTGATTGCTCCATCCCATAGCGGTGAGGAAGTCGTCGGCTGTCTGTATGAGTGTGGCGCGGTTGTCCTTGATGAGTCGGTTGCAGCCTTCGCTGTATTGGTCGTGGATTCTGCCAGGGAAGGCGAACACGTCGCGGTGGTAGCTCTCGGCGAGTTCGGCTGTGATGAGCGCTCCGCCCTTTGCCGCGCTCTCCACGACGATGGTAGCGTCGCACATGCCTGCCACGATGCGGTTGCGTCTGACGAAATTGATTTTGTCGGGGTTGGTCTGACTCATGTATTCGGTCAGAAGTCCGCCCTGACGCACCATGTTGGCTGCTGTGTTGCGGTGGACCGAAGGGTAGATGCGGTCCAGTCCGTGGGCAAGCACTCCCACGGTCTGCATTCCGCAGTCGAGGGCGGAGCGGTGGGCGTTGATGTCGATGCCGTAGGCCAGTCCGCTGACGATGAGAATGTCGGGGCGGTGGCGCTGCAGGTCGCTGATGAAGTTGCGGCAGATGTCGCGTCCGTATTCAGTGCAGTGGCGTGTGCCTATGATGTTGATGATGTGGTGGGCATTGAGGTTTGTGTTTCCGCAGAAGTAGAGCACAATGGGTGCGTCGGGGCATTCGCAGAGGCGTTGCGGATAGTCGGCATCGGCCATTGTGAGGCAGCGTATGTTTTTCTTTTCGGCAAACTCCAGTTCCGTCTCAGCCCTCTTGAGCGCCTCGTCCATGCCCTGGAGAGCGCTGGCAAGGCGGTCGGTGGCGTCGGGGATGACGTCGCGAATGCTGTTGCGGTGCTCATATACGGCAGTGGCAGAACCAAGGGTGGAGTAGAGCATGTTGATGTTGCTCAGACTCATGCGTGGCACGTGGGAAAGTGCCATAGCATAGAGGGTTTCGTTCATGGCGGGTGAGGGTGGGGAAGGAATGGTGTGTGTGCTTACAGGCTAAATCGTGTGTTGAGTTCCTCGCTCTCGGCAAGGCGTCCGTTGACGATGCACACGGTGTCGACTTGTGCCTTTATGACCAACTTCATGTCGGGCAGGCGGTAGATGTCCTGATAGAACACGTATTTGATGCCGTCCTTCTTCAGGTTTAGTTTGCATACGAACTCGTCGCCGCTCTTCAGAGGGGTTTTGAACTGCATGTTGAGACGTGCCACAACGGCGTCGGTGCCTTGCTCATGGAGCTCGGCGAAACTTACTCCTCGCGACAGCAGAAACTCATGGCGCGTGTGCTCGATATAGTGTTGGTAGTTAGCGTTGTTCACTATGCCCTGAAGGTCGCATTCGTAGTCTCTGACCTTCATCTGTAGTTCGTAGATATACTTGTTGTCCATGTGTGTGGGTTCTATTGGGCTTATTAGCCTGATTGGACTAATAAGTCTTATTTGTTATGTGTTTTCCTCAGCATGAAGTAGAGTCCGATGACAACGAACGGGATGCTCAGGAGCTGGCCCATGTTGAGCGCCATGCCCTGCTCGAAGTCGACTTGTTCCTTCTTGATGAACTCGACGAAGAAGCGGAAGGTGAAGATTGCTGCGAGGCAGAGTCCGAAGTAGAATCCTGTGCCTACCGTCATGCGTGAAGGGGCGGGGTTGGCAGGCTTAGCCGGCAGTCCCTGGCGGCGGTAGATGGCATAGCCTATGAAGAAGATGACGAGGTAGGCGAGAGCCTCGTAGAGTTGTGCCGGATGGCGCGGAGCCAACTGGCCGTCGACGAGGGCGTCGTGGGTGTGGAAAATGAATCCCCAAGGCATGGTAGTAGGACTGCCGATAATCTCGGAGTTCATCAGGTTGCCCAGACGTATGCAGCAGGCCGTGAGCGGTGTCGCTATGGCTATGTTGTCGAGCAGTTGGAACACCGGTACCTGGTGCTTCCTGACGTAGAGCATAAGTGCAAGGAAGAGTCCGATGGTTCCGCCGTGACTCGCCAGTCCGCTATAGCCGGCAAACTCAAATCCGCCGTCGGCAAGGAACCGTATAGGCAGAATCATTTCGGTAAATCCCTTAAGGCTTGTGAGATAAGTGGCAGGTTCGTAGAAAATGCAATGGCCGAGGCGCGCTCCTATGAGTATGCCGAAGAAGCAGTAGAAGAAGAGCGGTTCGAACTTCTTTTCGTCAATCTTCTGCTGCTTGTAGAGACGGTGAACGATGGTGTATGCAAAGGCGAGTCCGATGAACCACAAAAGACTGTACCAGCGCAGTGAGAAATTGCCTATGCTGAACGCTTCGAGTGAGGGTTGCCAGTCGATAAAGAGCATGTTTTTTAGGAGTTAAGGAGGTAAGTAGGGGCATCCCTTGCGGGTGCCCTTTTAAGTAGTTAAGAGGTAAAGAGAGTAAAGTAATCTCTAAACGCTAAACATTGAAGCGGAAGTGCATGATGTCGCCGTCCTGAACGACGTATTCCTTGCCTTCGACACCGAGTTTGCCGGCCTCGCGAACGGCGGCCTCAGAACCGTACTTCACGTAGTCGTCATATTTGATAACTTCGGCGCGGATGAATCCCTTCTCGAAGTCGGTGTGAATCACTCCGGCGCACTGTGGCGCCTTCCATCCCTTGCGGTAGGTCCATGCCTTCACTTCCATCTCGCCGGCAGTGATGAATGTTTCGAGGTTGAGCAGTGAGTAGATAGCCTTGATGAGGCGGTTGCATCCGCTCTCTGTGAGGCCCATGTCCTCGAGGAACATCTGCTTCTCCTCGTATGTCTCAAGGTCGGCTATGTCGGCCTCTGTCTGCGCTGATATGATGATGAGTTCGGCATCCTCGCCCTCGATGGCTTTGCGCACAGCATCGACGTACTGGTTGCCTTCCTTGGCGCTGAGGTCGTCGACGTTGCAGACGTAGAGCACTGGCTTTGTTGTGAGCAGGAACATGTTCTTCGATGCCGCTGCCTCCTCGTCGTTCTCAAACTCTACAGTGCGTGCACTCTTGCCCTGTTCGAGAGCCTCTTTGTAGCGGAGCAGAAGGCCGTACTCAACCTTAGCTTGCTTGTCGCCGCCCACGTTGGCGAGTTTCTCCACACGCTTGATGCGAGTTTCTACGGTCTCGAGGTCCTTGAGCTGAAGCTCTGTGTCAATGATTTCCTTGTCGCGCACAGGATCGACCGAACCGTCGACATGCACGATATTGCCGTTGTCGAAACAGCGGAGCACATGGATTATGGCATCGCACTCACGGATGTTTCCAAGGAACTGGTTGCCAAGTCCTTCGCCACGGCTAGCGCCCTTCACAAGTCCTGCAATGTCGACGATGTCGCAAGTGGCAGGAACGATGCGTCCTGGGTGAACCAATTCCGCCAGTTTAGTTAGTCGCTCGTCAGGAACGGAGATTTGTCCCATCTGGGCGTCGATAGTACAAAACGGGAAGTTTGCCGCCTGTGCCTTTGCGCTCGACAAACAGTTGAAAAGGGTAGACTTGCCCACGTTAGGGAGTCCTACAATACCTGCTTTTAATGCCATATCTATTTAATAGTCTTTAGTTTTCTTGTTTTATGTGTACAAAGTTAGGAATAATTAACTAACTGTGCAAAAGGGGGGGTGGGGCGATAGTGGTTCGGACGTCGCATTGTGGATATTTCTACACTGCAGTCTTTTGCTCGTCACACTGCATCGTTTTGTCAACCGCATTACAGTGCAATATATTCTAAATTAGTATCGTACCTCTCCATTAGAGTCATATTTCAGTCGATATACATCATTAATGAACACCGAGTCATTGACTTCCACAAGGTCAATTAGGCGATGATTCTCATGTCCGCATTCAATGAAATATATGCGGTAGGTATTGTCGTGTTCATGCACTACCTTCATCACTTCGTCAATCTCATTTGGACCGTCTTGATAACCATTCGTGAAATTGTATAAGCTCCACCATTCAAGACCAACTTCTTCTTGAGAGATGATATAATCCTCTTGTAACTGATTTTCGTAGTCTTCTCCCAACTTGCTCAAAAAGCGTGGGGTGCAATACTTAGTAGCGTCCAATTGGAAATGTTTGGTAGATCCTCGCAATACATATTCTTTGTAAAACTGCGTCAACATGTTTATTGCCTTCTCTTGTTTGGTAAAGTTTAGTTTGAATGTTATAGGAATTGTATACTTCACACGTACCGCCTTGCCGTCTTTAACACCTGGTTTCCATTTGGGCATGGCATTTATCACACGTAGCGCCTCCCTGTCAAGAAACACGTTTACAGGTTTGATAACTGCTGCATCATCTATGCTGCCGTCTGCATTTACAACAAACTTTGCTATCACGCGTCCTTGTATCCCTTGTTGCTGGCACACGCGAGGGTACTTTACATTTTCGCGGAGATAAGTCTTAAGCCCTTCCATCCCTCCAGGGAAAACAGGCATAACATCATGCTCCATATAAACTTGAATGCTATCTTCCGGAAGACTCTTTTCTACGTTCTGTGCCACTGCTTGCATAACATACAGAACAAGTAGCATAATAGTTGTTAAGGTTCTCATCCTGTTATATTTTTACGATTATTTTGGTTTTCAATAATATAGGTATGCTGAACCGAATGCGTTGAAGACTGTCTTCTGTGACCGAAAGGATGAGATTACTTTTCCTTCCCACTTCATCATCTCCTTCCTCCTCAACTCCTCAATCATCAATGCGCTTCGAGCCAGTTTGCTCCCCAGCCGCAGTCGGCAACGAGCGGAACCTGCATCTCGAAAGCTGCCTCCATCTCCTCTGTGACGATGGTGCGCAGGCGCTCCTTTTCTTCAGGTAAAGCGCTGAAGTTCAGTTCGTCATGCACCTGCAGAATCATCTTGGAGCGGAGTCCCTCAGCCTGCATGCGATTGTCTATTTTTGCCATTGCAACCTTGATGATGTCGGCTGCAGAACCCTGTATCGGGGCGTTGATTGCGTTGCGTTCTGCATAGCCTCGGACAGTGGCGTTGTGGCTGTTGATGTCGGGCAGGTGGCAACGGCGGCCGAAGAGGGTCTCTGTGTATCCTTTCTCCCTTGCCATAGCAATGGAATGGTCCATGTAGGCCTTCACCTTTGGATAGGTGGCGAAGTACTCGTCGATGAGTTCCTTGGCCTCTCCTCGGCTTACTCCCATGCGTTCTGCCAGTCCGAAGACGGTGATGCCGTAGATGATGCCGAAGTTGGCTGTCTTGGCTTTGCGTCGCTGGTCGGAAGTGACCTCTTCGATAGGGAGTTTGTATATCTTGGCTGCCGTGGCGGCATGGATGTCGTGTCCTTGGCGGAAGGCCTCAATCATGTTCTCGTCGCCGCTCAGATGTGCCATGATGCGGAGCTCAATTTGTGAGTAGTCGGCAGAGAAAAATTCGCATCCGTCATCGGGGATGAATGCCTTGCGCACCTCCTTGCCGTTCTCGTCGCGGATAGGGATGTTCTGCAGGTTGGGATTGCTCGAACTCAAGCGCCCCGTGGTTGTAACTGCTTGATTGTAAGAGGTGTGTATGTAGCCCGTTTGAGGATTTATGAGCAGCGGCAGAGCGTCGATGTAGGTCGACAGGAGTTTCTTCAGACCGCGGTAGTCAAGTATCTTGTCAACGATAGGATGCTTCGTCCGCAGGTTCTGCAGCACGTCTTCCGAAGTGGTGTACTGCCCCGTCTTCGTCTTCTTTGCCTTGCTACTTATTTTCAGTCGTTCGAAGAGTACTTCGCCCACCTGGCGAGGTGAGGATATGTTGAAGTCCACTCCGGCAAGTTCCTTTATTTCCCGCTCGATGGCGCTCATGCGTTCCGACATGAGCAGCGATGTTTCCTTGAGCGAGGCTGTGTCAATGCGTGCGCCGTTGCGTTCCATACGGGCGAGCACACCCACGAGCGGCATCTCCACGTCGTGGAACAGACCGAAGAGTCCTTCCTTGTGAAGTTCCTTTTCGAGAATGTGTTTCAGTTTGAGCGTTACGTCGGCGTCCTCGCACGCGTATTCATATACTTCCTCCGGAGTGAGGTCGCGCATGTTGCCTTGCTTCTTTCCCTTGGCTCCGATGAGTTCGTCGATGTGGATGGTCTTGTAGTCGAGGTAGATTTCGGCAAGGTAGTCCATGTTGTGGCGAAGTTCGGGTTGGAGGATGTAGTGGGCAATCATCGTGTCGAAAATTTCACCGCGCACTTCAATTCCGTAGTTGGCGAGGACGATGATGTCGTACTTGATGTTTTGTCCGATTTTAAGGATTCGGTCCGACTCGTAGACTTCCTTGAACTTGTTTACAATTTTTAACGCTTCGTCTCTCTTCGCAGGGATTGGGACATAATATGCTTCGTTCTCGGCGATGGAGAAGCTCAAACCGACGAGTTCGGCCTTCATCGCGTCGATGTTGGTCGTCTCCGTGTCTAAACTGAGAAAATCGCTTGTCAAGATTTTTGCAACGAGTTCGTTTATTTTGTCTTCAGAATCAACAAGATAGTATTCGTGAGGGATTGATTTTAAGTCTGCGAGACTGGAGTTTTCGAAAACATCCTTGCTCTCGGTCGGGTTTTCTGCAAACAAATCGAGCATCCCGTTGGCAGGTTTTGTGTCAAAAAGTCCGATTTGAGGTTTTGGTGCGGTTTCGCCCAAAATTCTCTTGAGCAGGTTGCGGAATTCCAGTTCCTCGAAAATTTCCTTCAATTTCTCCTCATTGATTTTTTCACGTTTCAAACTTTCGAGGTCGAGGGAGATAGGCACGTCAATTTTTATTGTGGCGAGAAATTTCGAGAATTTTATGTTTTCGACGTTGCTCTCCACTTTAGTCTTGATTGCTCCCTTAAGTTCGTCGGTACGTTCAAGAAGGTTTTCGATCGATCCGAACTGGTTGATGAGTTTCACGGCAGTCTTCTCTCCTACGCCAGGGCATCCAGGAATGTTGTCGGCAGAGTCGCCCATGAGTCCGAGCAGGTCGATGACTTGAAGAGGGGAGTCGATGCCGTACTTTTCACACACCTCTTTGGGACCGAGTATCTCAAACTCCTTGTCGCCGTATTTTGGGCGGAACATGCGCACGTGGTCGCTCACCAACTGACCGTAGTCCTTGTCGGGGGTCATCATGAAAGTGTCCAATCCATCGATATTTTCTGCCTGTTTTGCAAGAGTGCCGATTACGTCGTCGGCTTCGAAACCGCTGACTTCGAGGATAGGGATGTTGTAGGCTTCGAGGATGCGCTTGATGTATGGCACGGCGGTACGTATTCCTTCAGGCGTTTCCTCGCGTTGTGCTTTATATGCTTCGAACGCTTCGTGTCGGAAAGTAGGTCCGGCAGGATCGAAAGCCACACCTATGTGAGTGGGTTTCTCCTTGTTGAGTACATCTTCCAGAGTATTGACAAATCCGAATATGGCAGATGTGTTCAGCCCCTTGGAGTTTATGCGCGGTGCTTTGATAAATGCATAGTATGCACGATAGATAAGTGCGTAGGCATCAAGAAGGAATAGCTTGTTCATTTCAAAATGGTAAATTTTGAATGTAAAGTTAGTAAAAAATACTTTTGTATCTGATTTATTGCTAATTTTGTAGCTGAATTTAGCAAGATATGGACGCACTGAAATTAATTCGACAGCCAATAGAGGAAGATATGGGTCGCTACAAGGAAGTTTTCGACTCGTATCTTACTCATTCCAACACCTTACTCAATGAGGCTCTGAATTTTGTAGGCGAGCGCAAAGGTAAGATGATGCGTCCCATCTTGTCGATGCTTTCAGCCAAACTCTTTGGCGACATTGATGATAAGGTGATAAGCACTGCTGCTACCTTTGAGTTCTTCCATACAGCCAGTCTCATCCACGATGATATAGTAGATGAAAGCGATTTGCGCCGCGGTCAGGCATCTGTTAATGGTGTTTACGACAATAAGATGGCGGTGCTTGTGGGCGATTTCATTCTTGCATGCTCGTTGAAATGCGCTTGCGCTACGGGAGATGTCAGAATTGTAGAGTGCGTGTCTGACGCAGCTCAGCGTCTTGCCAACGGCGAATTGCTCCAGTTGCACAATGTGCGCAACGAAGCTATATCGGAGGAGGTCTACTTTGACATAATCAAAGATAAGACTGCTGCACTTTTTGCCGCTTGCGCTGAATCCGGAGCAAGGACTGCGGGTGCAAGTGCTGAGGATGTGGAAATAATGAGAAACTTCGGTGAAATCATAGGAATCTGCTTCCAAATCAGGGACGACATCTTCGATTACCAGGCGGATGACAGCATTGGCAAACCTACTGGCAACGATATGAAAGAGGGAAAACTCACTCTCCCCGTTATCCATGCGCTCTTCAAAGTGGCGTCGGATGAGATGTTCGACATTGCCTATAAGGTTAAGGATGGTTCTGTTGCTCCGGAAGAGGTGGAACGGCTTGTCAAGTTCACAAAGGATAACGGCGGAATAGACTATGCCTACGAAGTGATGGGGCGTTACGCTTCCGAAGCTAAGGCGATGCTTGAAAAATATCCCGATTCATCGGTGAAATCGTCACTTTTCAACTTTATTGACTATGTCATAGGGCGCAAGTTCTAAATTTGATTCATTTGCTTTTCTGAAATATGTAGACGTATATATCGAAGCAGACCAGATATGATGGCCTGCTTTTTTGTTTCTTCACGCCTCTATATGTTCGTATGCGTCGCCCAAAACTTCAAACTTAGACTGAGTTTATACGAACTTAGGTTAAGTTTGTACGTTTTTAGTCTGAGTTTATACGTACTTAGTCTAAGTTTGAAGTTCACAGAGCGGATAGGGATAAAATAAATGCCCGAAGTCACACATTCTGACTTCGGGCAATGCCGTTTTAAAAACAGTATCGTTCGCTTGCTTAGAAGAACTTTGTTTCAGTGCCGAGAATATCGGTGAGGAGTTTGTTGGCAAGGCTGCTTGTGCCGAGGCGCAGCATAGTGTTGTTGAGCCACTTTTCGCCGAGAACCTCCTTGACGATAGTATAGTAGTTGAGCGCATCGTCAACAACCTTCATGCCTCCCGCAGGCTTAAAACCTATCTGAATGCCGGTTTCATCGTAATATTCCTTGATGGCCTGGCACATTACGAAAGCAGCCTCAGGGGTTGCTGCGGGCTCCATCTTGCCTGTTGAAGTCTTGATATAGTCTGCTCCGGCATACATCGCAAGGATTGACGCCTTCTTAATGTTAGAAGCAGTCTTCAAGGCGCCAGTTTCGAGGATCACCTTAAGTTTCTTATCGCCGCAAACGTCCTTGATTTCCTGAATTTCCTCAACTACTCCTTCGTAGTCGCCGCTGAGGAACTTGCCCACAGGCATCACGATGTCGATTTCCGTTGCACCGTCGTGTATAGCCATAGCTGTCTCTGCAATCTTAACCTCAAGGAAAGTCTGTGCAGATGGGAAACTTGCCGATACGCATGCGATTTCGACCTCCCCGTTCTCAAGTGTGTCGTGGCATATCTTTGCGAAGTTAGGGTAGACGCACACTGTTGCTACGTGGCCAAGTTCAGGATATTTGCTGTCAAACTGGTTCACTTTCTCCACGAAACGGAGAACGCTGTCTTCGCTGTCCGTAGTCTGAAGTGTAGTGAGTTCCACGCTGTTGAGCAGGAATTTCTTAACTTCTACAGTGTCGTTCTCCTTCTTGCACTCGTTGAGCATGCGCTCCACCTGCGCCTTTACCTTTTCGTCGTCAAGATTAAGGTTGTATTTGCCGAAAGCCTGCTCTATCTTGCTTTCTGTGTACTCTTCGTGGTCGTGATCACAACCGCAAGAGCATCCGTCATGATGATAATGTTCCATGTGCTTATAGTTTATTGTTGTTTATATGTCTATCCTTGTCCCTGTCGGTCTTTTTCTTGATGTTAGCCTCGAAAGCCTCGGTGAGATTCACTCCCGTTTGGTTGGCGAGGCAGATGAGCACCCACAGAATATCCGCCATTTCATCGGCTAAATTATCCTTTTCGCCAGCCTTGAAAGACTGGTCGCCATACTTCCGCGCCATCACCCTGGCAAGTTCGCCAACCTCCTCAGTCAGCACGGCCATATTAGTAAGTTCGCTGAAATAGCGCACCCCGTAAGTCTTAATCCATTCGTCAACCGTCTTCTGTGCCTCTTCTATCGTCATAGTAAACTTCTAACTCTTAACTCTCAACTTTTAACTATTAACTCTCAACTTTTAACTTTTAACTTTTAACTTTCAACTCACTCACTCCTTATTCTTCGTGTCCATGCAAATGGTTACAGGCCCGTCGTTGAGCAGCTCCACCTTCATGTCTGCGCCAAATTCTCCAGTTCCTACAGCCTTTCCCAGCGTTTCGCTCAAGACAGAGCAGAAGCGCTCATAGAGCGGCACCGTGACAGCGTGGCTTCCCGCACGCAGATAGGATGGGCGGTTTCCTTTCTTGTATGAAGCCCACAGCGTGAATTGGCTTATTACCAGGATTTCGCCGTCGACATCAGTAATAGACTTGTTCATGACGCCGTTTTCATCGTCAAAAACACGAAGTCCGACGATTTTTCGGCTCAGCCACAGGATATCCTCCTCGCCGTCAGCCTCCTCTATCCCTACAAGCACGAGGTAACCTTGTCCGATACTCGATTTTACCTCACCCTCAATAGTTACAGATGCGTGTGCAACACGCTGTATGACAACTCTCATCTTACAATGTTTTTATTTATGCAAACTTACTTAAAATTATTCACTTAATCTTGTTTGTTTGTGCAAATATTCATCTCTGTCACTGCGGTCTCTTCTTTATCGTTTTGATTATCAGTGATATGCACTATTCGCCCTTAAGCGCGTCGAGCAGAACTTTGGTTTTAGCAGGTCCGATCAACTTGGCTATCTCCTCCGCTTGAGCCTCCTTAATCCGCTTTACGCTCTTGAACTCCTTGAGTAACAGGGTTTTAGTTGCAGGACCTATACCTTTGATAGAGTCAAGTTCCGATGCTATCTGTCGCTTGCTGCGCTTGTCCCGATGGAATGTTATCGCATAGCGGTGCACCTCGTCCTGGATGCGTGTGAGAAACTTGAACAGAGGGCTGTTCATCTCAATGCCTATAGTTTGCTGCGGAAAGCCGTAGAGGAGTTCCGACGTGCGGTGGCGGTTGTCCTTTGCAAGTCCGGCAATAGGTATGTTGAGATGCAGTTCATCCTCGACGACCTGGCGTATGACCTCCATCTGTCCTTTTCCGCCATCGGCTATTATGAGGTCGGGCAGGGCGCTTCCTTCAGCGATGGCACGTGAATATCGGCGGTGGACAACCTCGCTCATTGAGGCGTAATCATCGGGTCCAACGACAGTTTTTATATTGTATTTGCGGTATTCGCTTTTGGCAGGCATGGCCTTTTTGAACACTACGCACCCTGCCACAGCGTCCGTGCCCGATATGTTAGAGTTGTCGAAACACTCTATATGCATAGGCAGTTTCTCAAGATTGAGTTTCTTCTGCAGTTCTTTCATGAGGTTTACGCTGCGCTGTTCGGGATTGAGTTTCTCCGCCTGTTTGAGTTTGTCAAAACGGAATTGCCTCACGTTTGCCATTGAGAGATCGAGGAGGTGCTTCTTGTCGCCCCGTTGAGGTACGGTGATTTCAACGTCTTTCAGTTCGGTGCCGATTTCGAACGGGACAATTATCTCTTTCGAGTTGCTTTTGAATCGCTCTCTCATCTCCACGATGCCAAGACAAAGGAGTTCTTCGGCGGTTTCATCGAGCCTTTTCTTGTATTCGAACGTGTATGCCTGATTGATACACCCGTTAGTGACATGGAGAAAATTGATGTATGCGGAACTGTCATCATCGACAATGGAGAAAACGTCCATATTGTGGTAAGAATTGGCGATGACTTCGCTCTTTTGGCAAAATTCGAGAGCCAGGTCATACTTCTTTTTCAGTTCGGCGGCTTCCTCGAATCGCATCTCTTCGGCGAGTTCCTGCATCCGTTTCAGCATTTTGTCGCAGATGATGCGTGTGTTGCCTTTTAATATCTCACGCACTTCCTTCACGCTTTCCATGTAGTCCTCCCTGCTTTGGAGTCCTACGCATGGCGCTTTGCAATTCTTTATGTGGTATTCAAGGCAGGTCTGAAACTTCCCTTTCCGTATCATTTCATCGGTCATTGGCATTCTGCATCGGCGCAGCGGATACATCTGCTTGATTAGAGCGAGCATGTTGTTGAGCGTGCCAGCGTGACTGAACGGGCCGTAATATGTCGAACCGTCGTTAAGAATCTTCCTTGTCTTGAATACGCGGGGGAAGTATTCGTTCGTCACGCATACGGAAGGGTAGGTCTTGTCGTCCTTAAGCAGGATGTTGTAGCGCGGTTTGAACTTCTTGATGAGGTTGTTTTCGAGCAGTAACGCATCTTCGTCGGTCGGGACGATGACGTAGTTGATGTCCTGTATTTTGCTTACGAGAATCTCTGTTTTGCGTGATTTGGCCGTGTTTAGGAAGTAGGAACTCACCCTACGTTTCAGGTTTTTCGCCTTTCCAACGTAGATTATGTTCTTGTCTTGGTCGAAATACTGGTAGCATCCAGGCAGTTCCGGCATATTGAGAACTATGTTCTTGAGTCTGCTTATGCGCTCTTCTTCCTTGGTCATGATGCGAAGTGTGGGGATTGGAGTGGTTGGGAGTGTAACTAAAAAGCGCAACAGTGTTCCACGTGAAACAGTGTTGCGCTAACTTATAGGTTTTCAGGTTCTGAGCAGAGTGGTTACTTCGATTTCGTCACCGATGAACTCGCGGCCTTTGAGGCCTTCGTCGCGTATCTCAATGATGAATCCCATGTAGCACTTCTTTGGGTTGAACTTCTTGACGAGGTCCCATGCGGCTTTGATTGTTCCGCCTGTGGCGAGTAGGTCGTCGTGGATTAGGACAACGTCGTTCTCGTCGATGGCATCGCTGTGGATCTCGATAGTGTCTTCGCCGTATTCCTTTGTGAATGTCTGGCTGATTGTGTCTGCAGGGAGTTTTCCAGGCTTACGGCACATGACGAGTCCTGCACCGAGGCGGCGTGCGAGGATGGCTCCCATGACAAAGCCTCTTGACTCTATGCCGACAACTTTTGTGATGCCCTTGTCCTTGTAGAGTTCGTACATTTCCTCTTCCATTATCTCAAGGCACTTGGGGTTTTTGAATAGGGTTGTGACGTCGCGGAACATGATTCCCTGGATAGGGAAGTCTTCGATGGTGCGAAGGTTCTTAAGTAAGTATTCGTTGTTCATGATGTATGTTGGGTTTTGTTCTTTCTTTTGAGGGTGAAGGGACTTTTCTGCGAGATGTTCCACGTGGAACATTATCGTCCGAGAAGCACAAGCATGACGTTGATGTCGCTTGGCGATACTCCTGGTATTCGGCTTGCCTGTGCCAGTGTGAGAGGGTTGATGGCGGCGAGTTTCTGGCGTGCCTCAATGGTTATCTGGTTCATGTTGGCGTAGTCGAACTTGCCCTGTATCTTGATGTTCTCAAGTCGTAGCATCTTGTCTGCCACCATCTGCTCGCGTTCTATGTATCCCTTGTATTTAATGAGGATTTCTGCGGCTTCGATTATCTCCTCCTTGCGGTCGGTAATCTTGTCGAGTTCGCTCTTGAACGCCTTTATGCTGTCGGCAATGTTGGCGATGGTTATCTGCGGGCGGCCTATGAGTTCGGAGAGCTTGCAGCCCTGGCGTAGAGGTGTGGTGCCGATGCGCTCAAGGGCGTCGTTGATGAGTGCCGGTTTGAGCGAGAAGTTGTCTGTGAAGTGGAGCAGGGATTCGATGCTCTCCTTCTTGCTCGTCATGCGCTTGTGGCGCTCCTCTGTGGCGAGTCCGAGTTGGTACGCCTTTTCGGTGAGGCGCATGTCGGCATCGTCCTGACGTAGGAGTATGCGGTATTCGGCTCTGGAGGTGAACATGCGGTATGGTTCGTCCACGCCTTTGGTGACGAGGTCGTCAATGAGCACTCCGATATATGCTTCGTTGCGATTGAGAATGAACGGTTCACCGCCGAAGCAGTTGATGGCGGCGTTGACGCCTGCCATGAGCCCTTGTCCGGCAGCTTCTTCGTAGCCTGTCGTTCCGTTCACCTGGCCTGCAAAGAAGAGGTTCTTGACCACCTTTGACTCGAGGTTGTGCTTGAGTTGGGTCGGGTCGAAGAAGTCGTATTCTATGGCGTAGCCAGGGCGGTAGACCACCATGTCGCGGAAGCACGGGATTTGCTTTAGGGCCTTGATTTGGATGTCCATCGGGAGCGACGAGGAGAATCCGTTGAGGTACATCTCGTTGGTCGTTTCGCCTTCTGGTTCGAGGAACAGCTGGTGCATGTCCTTGTCGGGGAACGTGTGCAGCTTGGTCTCTATGCTTGGGCAGTAGCGCGGTCCGATGCTCTTGATTTCGCCGTTGTAGAGCGGTGAGTCTGCAAATCCGGAGCGCAGGGTGTCGTGCACTTCCTTGTTGGTGTAGCACGTCCAGCAGGGGAGTTGCTTGAGTGTTCTTGGTTCCGACATGAAGGAGAACGAATGGAAGTCGTCTTCGCCTTCCTGTATGCTCATTTGGCTGAAGTCGACGCTTCGCTTGTCGATGCGTACCGGTGTGCCGGTCTTCATGCGGTCGTATCGGATGCCGTGGCTTGCTATCGACTCGGTGAGGAGTGGCGATGCCGGTTCGGCCATACGTCCGCCTTGCAGTTTGGTGCGGCCCACGTGCATGAGTCCGTTGAGGAATGTGCCGGCGGTTATGATTACGCACTTAGCGTGAAATTCTGCGTCGAGAAAGGTCTTAACACCTTGTATCTCAGAGTCTTTGACGATTATTTCTTTTACCTGGTCTTGCCAGATGTGGAGGTTGTCAGTGTTTTCGAGTATGTCGCGCCATGTGGTGATGAACTTGGCTCTGTCGCACTGCGCTCTTGGGCTCCACACTGCCGGACCTTTTGAGCGGTTGAGCATGCGGAACTGTAGTGCGCAACGGTCAGTCACGATTCCCATCTGTCCGCCCAGCGCATCTATCTCCCTGACTATCTGACCTTTGGCTATTCCTCCTACGGCGGGGTTGCAACTCATTTGGGCTATCTTGTTCATGTCCATTGTGATGAGACATGTCTTTGCTCCCAAACGGGCTGCTGCTGAAGCGGCTTCGCATCCTGCGTGGCCTGCTCCCACAACTATTACGTCGTAATTGAATGTCATCTTCTTCTCTCTGTCGGTTTTTGCAGTGCCTTTGGTTAGGCACAAATCTGTTTCAAAGATACAACAATTAAATGGAAATGTGGCGGGGTGTGCTACTAAATCTTGGAATGTGAGTTTTCGCCCCTTTCAATACGTGGTGTTTTCGGGCACCCTCAAGGGGTGCACCCTACGAGCATCATCGTCCCGTTATCGTTATCGTACCCGTTGTTTTCGGGCATCCGAAAACGATAGCACCTCGGTAGAAATTTACCTCCACCGCGGTGAGTATTTTGCGCCACTGCGGAGAAAAGTATAAATAAAACTTATATTTGTAAGAATAAAACTAATATTTATATAAATAAAACTATTATTTGTACAAATATTACTTTTATTTATAGTTTTCAGCGAGGGGTCGGGAAG
>JAZNGW010000032.1:0-393176 GCA_045576655.1 Bacteroidaceae bacterium | reverse complement strand
ACCTCGGCTTGCGCCTCGTTTCTCAGTAACTTCCTCTTAAAGAAATAGAATAATAAAGGACAGCCAAGCGGCGAGTCCCGAAGATGAACGGGACGAGGGCAAGGCTGTCCTTAGTTTTTGTGGTATAAATGAAGAGAAACAAACAAGTGGCGGAAAAGTTCATTGAGGGCAGTGAATGTGCGCCGGACGGACGGTGGGTTTGAAGCGCTTAGATTTTCGCTCTTCACTGAAGATAACAAAAAAGCGAAGAGTTTTGTTCTTCGCGCTTCGGCGAGCGTGCGCTCGTGACTAGACACGAGTCGACTGACTCTTCGGAGGAAATGACGCACTTCTTCGGCGCGAATATCAGAGTACTGGGCTTTTTTCATGAAAATGGTGAAAAAGGGACTTTTTCGTGTTTTTTCGTGTGATTTCGCTTTTTGGTGATTTTTTGCTAAATTTGCAAATTAAACATTACAATTGATATGGCCAAGAAACAAAATACAAAGAAGACAACGAAGAAGAGTGCAGAGGAACAGGCGGTGCTTCAACCCTTTGAGGGCTTTTCGCGCAAGGAACTGACAGGTTTTTCCATCGGCATACTGCTGCTGGTTTTTGCGTTCTTTCTGCTCTTCGCTTTCGCATCATACATCTATTCGGGTCGTCATGACTTCGACATTCTGGAAAATCCAATAGATACAGACATTGTTAATCCAGTGGATGCACCTGTGTTTATGAACGTGTGCGGTTCGTTGGGGGCGAAGGTGGCATACTTCTTCCTTGACAAGACGTTCGGACTGGCGTCGTTCATCATCCCTGTGTTCTTAGTTATGCTGGGCATGCGGCTGATGCGTGTGTATAAGGTTCGCATAGTGCGCTGGTTTATCCTGCTATCATTGCTGTTGGTTTGGACAAGTGTGTTCCTTGCCGCTATGGCTGGGATGATGCCTGTGTTTGACGAGTCGTTCATCAACCCAGGAGGTAATCATGGCAAGTTTGTGGCAAATTGGCTTACCTCGCTGATAGGCCGTCCTGGATTGTGCGGAGTGTTGTTGCTGTTTGCCGTGTTCTATCTGATATACATCAGCAAGAAGACTATTGAGTTCATCCGTGGGTTGTTCAGACTGAACATATATAAGAAGTTGAAGTTTGAGCGCAAGAAGAAGGATGAGGCTGAGAGTGATGAGCAGGACGAGACTGTTGTAGATGTACAGCCTGACCCTGTAGAATTTAATAATCCGCAGACTCAAGTGTTGGATTTTGGAATGGTAGGCGAGGATAATTTGAATGATGAAGTTTTGACCTTAGAAGATGAAACTAAGGATGATGACACTTCTAAGGAGAAGGTTGAAAAGGATGACAAGAAAAAGAAGACGGGAGATATAAATATTGAAATAGAAGCAACGAACGAGGTGGAGACTGCCGACGGTGCGCTTGTACCTGGCGGGCTTGACACTCCGTATGATCCGAAACTCGACCTTGAGAACTATAAATATCCTACGCTTAGTTTGCTTGACAAGAACGACAGTTCTTCGCCAATGATTGACATGGCTGAGCAGAAGGCTAATAAGGACCGCATCATCAATGTGTTGCGCAGTTTCGGAGTGGAAATAAGCAGTATTAAGGCTACTATCGGTCCGACTATCACGCTCTACGAAATAACTCCAGCCGAAGGTACTCGTATCAATAAGATTCGTAATCTTGAGGACGATATCGCCCTAAGTCTTGCTGCTGAAGGCATTCGTATCATTGCGCCTATACCAGGAAAGGGAACTATCGGTATTGAAGTGCCAAACAAGAAGAAGTGTATTGTGTCGATGGAGAGCATCCTCAACAGCAAGACTTATCAGGAAACAACAATGGACCTTCCTTGCGCTCTTGGTAAGACTATTACGAACGAGGTGTTTATGGTCGACCTTGCCAAAGCTCCTCACATGCTCGTTGCCGGTGCAACAGGTATGGGTAAGTCGGTAGGACTCAACGCTATCGTAACTTCATTGCTCTACAAGAAGCATCCGTCGGAACTAAAGATTGTGATGGTTGACCCTAAGAAGGTGGAGTTCAGTATCTATAGCCCTATTGAAAATCACTTCCTCGCAAAACTTGAAGAAGAGGACGAAGCTATCATTACCGACGTGCAGCGAGTGGTTAAAACTCTGAATTCGCTTTGTGCAATGATGGACACTCGTTATGACTTGCTCAAGAAGGCTAAGGTGAGAAACATCAAGGAATATAACGAGAAGTTTAAGAAACGTGAACTTAATCCGGAGAACGGGCATGAGTTTATGCCTTATGTAGTGGTCATCATCGACGAGTTTGGCGATTTGATTATGACGGCAGGTAAAGAAATCGAACTTCCAATATGCCGTATTGCACAGTTGGCGCGTGCCGTCGGCATACATATGATTATTGCTACTCAGCGTCCTACAACAAATATCATTACAGGTACTATCAAGGCTAACTTCCCTGCACGTATAGCATTCCGTGTGGCAGCGATGATGGACTCACGTACAATCCTTGACCGTCCGGGTGCAAACCAACTTATCGGACGAGGCGACATGTTGTATTTGCAAGGCGCCGACCCAGTGCGTGTGCAATGCGCATTTGTTGATACGCCTGAGGTTTCTCGTATATGTAAGTACATCAGCCAGCAGCAAGGTTATTTGCACGCAATGTATCTGCCAGAGGTTGTTGCGGACGAAGAACCATTGAGCGAGAACACTGCTGACATGAAACATCTTGACCCGATGTTTGACGAAGTGGCTAAACTTGTAGTTTCTACACAGCAAGGTTCTACATCGTTCATCCAGCGCAAACTTTCGATCGGATATAATCGTGCCGGCAGATTGATGGACCAGTTGGAGAAGGCGGGAATTGTGGGTCAGCAGATTGGTAGTAAACCGCGCGAGGTTTTGATACAAGATCCTCTAACGCTTGAGAGCGTCCTTAATGCACTCCGTATGTGATAACTAAAATGGGATGAAAGAATTATGAAATATTTGCAAATTATAATAGCGTTCTTGCTAATGTCATTGACGGTGAACGCACAAACACCGATGTCTGTTCTTGATGCCGTAGCGGCTGACTATAAGAAGAAGGGCGATACGGAAATTGCCTTTACGCTTAACTCATCGTCGAAAGGCACAATTAAACTTTCGGGACAGAAGTTTAACATCTCACTTGTTGATATGACCATGTGGTTTAATGGTGAGACTCTGTGGACTTATGTGAAGGAAAATCAGGAAGTAAACGTGACTAATCCTACTGATGCGGAAATAGCCAAGATTAATCCTTATGCATTTGTTTCGATGTATAGGAAGGGCTATAAGGCTGAGTTTGGTAAGGTAGAGACAGGTGTGCATCATATAGTACTGAAGTCAACAGACGATAAGAAAACTTTTCAGCAGATAGACCTTCGCATTTTAAAAGCCAGCAACACGCTTAAGTCTGTTGTGCTGACAACACGCAGAGGGACAACATTGAATATTGTTGTAGATTCGTATAAGTATATTAAGTTTGCAGATTCTACATTTGTGTTCGATGCAAAGAAATATCCAGGCGTTGATGTGATAGATTTGCGATAACAAATGTGTGTGCTTGGCGATTAATGTAAAAAATAAGATTAATATGTTTTCAGGAATAGTTGAAGAAACAGCAAAAGTCGTTGCCATTGAGCGCGAACTTGAAAATGTGCATTTCACTCTGACTTGCTCTTTCGTGGATGAACTTAAGATTGACCAAAGTGTGGCGCATAATGGTGTTTGTCTTACAGTTGTAAGCATTGATAATGGTAATTATGTGGTTACTGCAATGAAGGAGACGCTTGACCGTTCCAACTTGGGAAAACTGAAGGTGGGCGATTGCGTAAATGTAGAGCGTAGCATGATGATGAACGGCCGTCTTGACGGGCATATTGTGCAGGGGCATGTAGACCAAACGGCTGTTTGTGTTAGCAAGGAAGACGCACAGGGAAGTTATGTCTTCACTTTTAAGTATGACTTTGACCCCGAAATGGCAAAGCGTGGATATTTTACAGTTGACAAGGGATCGGTGACAGTTAACGGGGTCAGCCTGACTGTCTGCAATCCTACGGCAGATACATTCCAGGTGTGTATAATACCATATACATACGACAACACAAACTTCCATGATATTGAAGTGGGAACATACGTTAATCTTGAATTTGATATTATAGGGAAATACATTAGCAGAATGAATGAATTGACCTTAAAATAAGTATAGCGCCTTGTTTTTAAGAAAAATGTATTATCTTTGCGTCCGGAAAAGTGGTGTTAACACTTTCCGGACGTATTATTTTATTTAATATTAACTCAAAATGGACGATTATCACTCGAACAATTATGAAGTAGAGTAGAGGTCGTAGGCATAGTTGGCCTGCTGAACCTTTACATCTTTATCATGTTGTTTTTTGTAAAGATTCAGTAGAAACACAGAAGGACTATGCGTAATTATTGGAACTTTAAAAGGGGACTCACTCAAATTGACGAGTGGCAGCCAGGGTGTTTAGTACAGGTAACATGCCCAGTGGAAGATGATGTGCGTTTTTTGGAAGAAACATTGGGAATGCCCGATTACTTCCTTACCGACGTAGCCGATGCCGATGAGCGTGCCCGCTATGACTACGATGAAGGATGGTTGATGATTATCGTGCGTATTCCGCACCTGAAGAACATATCATCACGTTCTCCATATACAACTATACCTCTTGGTATAGTAATCAAAGGAGATGTTATTATAACAATATGCAATCAGGAAACCCGTATGATGCTTGATTTTGTCAGTCATCAGAAGCGTCGTGGCGAAGGTTTTACTGATGCTGCCGATTTTGTATTCCGTCTATTCCTTTCTTCTTCTGTTTGGTATCTTAAATATTTGAAGCAAGTGGGCGCGATAATGGAAAAGGCGAAGCGTAACCTTGATAAGCAGATAGACAATAAGGACCTTGTGGGGCTTTCGCGTCTTCAGGACAGTCTCACGTATTTTGCAACATCCATAAGAGGTAATGAGACGCTCCTCTCTAAACTTAAGTTCCGCCTTCCTGTAGATGAACTTGATGCAGAACTCATTGAAGATGTTAATATTGAGATGAACCAGGCGCGTGAAACTACGGCTATTTATATTAACATTCTCAATTCAATGATGGATACGTATGCCAATATCATCAATAACAACATGAATAAGGTCATGCGTCTCCTCACATCCCTTAACATGATTATTATGTTCCCAACACTCATTGCCAGTCTTTTCGGTATGAACCTTGTCAATGGAATGGAAGGCGTTTGGTGGGGATTTCCTCTTGTAGTCATAATATCAATAGTGACTACTGTTTGCGGATTGTTCTATTTCCGTTACAAGCAGTGGATGTAGGTGTATGTTGTTTTATTTCTCAGGAACAGGTAATTCAGCATGGGTTGCACAATGTGTTGCTCAGGGGATAGGCGAAGACAGAGTGTGCTCTATTCCTACAAAAACGTATACGTTTGAACTTTCTCAAAATGAACCTCTTGGTTTTGTCTTTCCGTGTTATGCATGGGGAGTACCTCGTTTTGTGGAAACTTTTATACGGAATCTTCAGATTGAAAATGTTTCGTATATCTATTTTGTAATAACTTGTGGTGATGACACAGGTTATACATCGCGTATTTTTTGTGATTTGATTGCGTCTAAGGGATGGCGTTGCTCGCTTGGCTATGCTGTTCAAATGCCGGAGTCTTATGTAAACCTGCCTGGTTTTGATGTGGATTCTGATGAAAAGGCTTTGCTCAAGATAAATGTTGCTAATGAACGTGTAGAGTTAATAATTTCGGATATATTAAAAAGACGAAAGGATTATTTCAATACATTGCCAGGGAAATTTAAGTGGTTTAAGAGTAGTGTCGTACGGCCTTTTTTCAATAAATACTTAATTACTCCTAAACCTTTCAAGGCTAATGTGGATTGTAATTCATGTGGCAAATGTGTTTCTGTATGTCCTTTTAGCAATATTGTTCTTTCTGAACAATCTAAACGTCCGGTATGGAATGATAAATGCGTGCTTTGTATGCGTTGCTATCATGCCTGTCCTCGTCATGCAATTCATTGGGGATGTTTTACTAAGGGCAAAGGGCAATATCTTTTTGCAAAATATTCATCTGCTCGAAAGGGAAAGGCATAAACTCTCGATATATTTTATTAATTTTGCAATGATTAGAGTGTTGTAGTAACGCTCTTTATACATATTAGATTATGGATGTTGGCAAAATTATAGTTGTGGGCATTGGACCTGGTTCGGAAGCGGATATGACTCCGGCGGTGGCTGATGCTATTAGAAGGAGTGATGTTGTTGTTGGGTATAAACTCTATTTCAAGTATATACAGCATTGCTTGTCTGAGGGTGCGGAGTGTGTCGATACAGGCATGAAGCGTGAGCGTGACCGTGCAGAGCAGGCTTTTGAACTTGCCGAGCAGGGCAGGACGGTGTGTGTGATTAGTTCTGGCGATGCGTGTATCTATGGCATGGCTCCGCTGATTTGGGAGATGAGGCGTGAGCGTGGCAGTGATGTGGATATTGAGGTCTTGCCTGGAATTAGTGCTTTCCAGAAGGCGGCATCGTTGCTTGGAGCCCCTGTAAGTCATGACTTTTGTGTCATCTCGTTGTCTGACCTGATGACTCCGTGGGAGCGTATTGAGCGTCGCATCAGAGCTGCCGCTGAAGCTGATTTTGTCACCGCCGTGTATAATCCTAAAAGCAAAGAAAGGTATTGGCAATTGCACCGTTTGAAGGAGCTGATGATTGAATCAAGAAGTTCCGACACACCTGTGGGGTATGTGCGCCAGGCCGGACGTGATGGCGAATCTGTTGTAGTTACTACTCTTGGTGAGTTCGACCCTGAAGAAATAGATATGTTTACGATTGTTATCATTGGTAATTCACAATCTTATTCTTGGCAGGGCAGGATGATAACTCCGCGTGGTTATTATAATAAGCAGAATGATGCTTCTGTAGGTATAGGACAAGGCATAATGATGGAGAGTTTCCGTACTATCGAGTCGGAACTGAGGGATAGGAATATTCCGCTTGACCGCAAGTGGGCGCTTTTGCATGCGATACATACTACGGCCGACTTCGACATGGAAAGTCTGTTAAAGACCGATGAGGGTGCCGTTAGTGGCATTTACGATGTGTTGAGTAGCGGCGCGGTACGCACTATCATTACAGATGTGACGATGGCAGCATCGGGAATCCGCAAGGGGGCTTTGGAGCGTATGGGACTCGAAGTGAAATGCTATCTTAACGATACACGTGTGGCGACAATGGCAAAGGAGGAGGGGGTTACCCGTACTCAAGCCGGCATACGTTTGGCGGTGGAGGAGCATCCCGATGCGCTCTTTGTTTTTGGCAATGCCCCTACGGCTTTGATGGAGTTGTGTTCGCTTATCCGCAAAGGCAAGGCTCATCCGTGTGGCGTCGTCGCCGCACCTGTGGGGTTTGTTCATGTGTGTGAGAGTAAGCACATGCTGAAACCGTTTGCGGATGTGAGGAAAATTATTGTGGAGGGACGTAAAGGAGGTAGCAATCTTGCCGCAACGCTTGTCAATTCAATTCTATGCTATGATGATGCCATGCAATTGAGGCCTGGTCGAGATTTGTAAGAAACGATTATGCCATAGCCTATGTTGTTTACTATAATTGGAATGAGTGACGATAGGGATTTGCATCTGCATCCTGATGTTGCTGACATAATATCTAAAACAAAATCGTTTTCTGGTGGCAAGCGGCATCACGAAATTGTCGCGTCCCTGTTGCCTATTGGTGCCGTATGGATAGACATAACGGTGCCTATTGAAGATGCTTTTCGTCAGTTTGAGCGTAAGCAGGAGGTTGTTGTTTTTGCTTCGGGCGACCCGATCTTTTACGGCATAGCCAATACGATAAAAACCAGATTTCCAGAAGCCCAAATTAAACTATATCCTTATTTCAACTCGTTGCAGACTCTTGCTCATCGTCTTGTTTTGCCGTATCATGACATGCGTTGCGTGTCGCTCACAGGGCGTCCGTGGGACAAATTTGATGAGGCGCTGATTTGTGGTGAAAGACTCATTGGCGTTCTTACCGACAAGGTGAAGACTCCAGCGGCGATAGCTCGCCGTATGTTGGAATATGGCTATGATAACTACAAGATGAGCGTGGGCGAATTGTTGGGCAATAGGGATGAGGAGCGTTTTCGCACTCTGTCGCTCGATGAGGCTGAGAAGATGGACTTCGCAATGCCTAATTGCTTGATATTGGAGCGTACAGGTTTGCGTCAACGTCCTTTTGGCATACCAGAGTCGGAATTTGCTCTGCTTGACGGTAGGGCAAAGATGATAACGAAGATGCCTGTGAGATTGTTATCGTTGTCGATGCTTGGTCTTCGTGACAGACATTCGTTTTGGGATGTGGGCTTTTGTACGGGTTCGGTTTCGATTGAAGCAAAACTCCAGTTCCCCCATTTGAATGTAACGGCATTTGAGCGACGGAACGAGGGTGAGGAACTTATGCGTGTGAATAGCCGCAGATTTGGAGCTCCTGGCATAACAACCGTGATAGGCGATTTCCTTAATAATGATTTGGAGCGATACCCTCGTCCTGACGCGGTGTTTATCGGTGGACATGGCGGACATCTTGTGGAGATGGTTTCAGAGATACACAAGGTGTTGATGCCAGGTGGGGTGATAGTGCTCAACTCGGTGAGTGAGGAGAGTAGCACGATGTTTGCCGAGGCGGTAGAGAGGGTTGGGATGCGTGTCGTGCAGAGCACTTGCATGACAATAGATTCGTTTAATACAATTAACGTAATGAAAGCAGAATGAAAATAGCGATAATACTTGTTTCGGAGTCGTCTCTTCCTGTTGCAAAGGCTTTGCAACAGGAGTTTCCGGAAAGCAGAATATATGCGAAGCATGACCTTGATGGATGTGTCATGGTGGGGCGGTACGAAGATGTTTTGATGCCGTGCTTCAATGCGTCGGCACCGATAGTGTTTATTGGGGCGATGGGCATTTGTGTACGTGCCATTTCTCCGTGGATTTGTGATAAGCATACAGACTCAGCGGTGGTGTGCGTTGATGGTACAGGTCGTTATGCCATACCGGTAGTGTCGGGACATGTTGGCGGTGCTAATGATTTGGCGCGTCAGGTGGCATCCGTATTGGGTGCCGAGGCGGTGATTACTACACGTAGCGATAACGAATCGCTTTGGCCGCTCGATACTATTGGGCGTGAGTTCGGATGGGGTACATGTGCGGAAAACATGAACGCTTGCATTGCACATTTCGTTAATCGCAAGCCAACGGCATTGCTCCTCGGTGTGAAGGATAAGGGCACCGAATATTTGGAACGTACGTCTCCTGAGCATGTTGATGTATTTGTTAATTTCGAGGATATTCCGCAGGTAAAATACGAATTGATTATTAATGTGAGTCCTTTTGTATACGAAACATCCTTACTGATGATAAACTATCGTCCGAAGGTGCTTCATGTTGGCGTAGGCTGCCGCAAAGGATGCTCGTTGGAAGGTGTTGCAAAGCACGTTTCAGATTTACTCGCACAGGGAGGATTGTCTACCCGTTCCATCGCATCAGTGGGCACGATAGAACTGAAAAGCAATGAGCCGATGATACGTTCGCTTGCCGCTGAATACGGATTGCCTGTTTCGGTGTATGAAGCGGACGAACTCAAGGATGTAGATGTGCCAAATCCTTCTGAGAAGGTTGCTGAGGTGACAGGCGTATCAAGTGTGGCAGAAGCTGTGGCCATAAAGTCAAGCGGCTACGGACCATTGCTAATGGAGAAGAACAAATGTCGCTTAAGCGAAGGCAACGATTTCACTTTTGCCGTAGCAATGGACGCTGACGCTATACGTTGCGGACATATCGAAATTGTAGGTGCTGGTCCTGGCGATCCAGAACTGGTGTCTGTTCGTGGAAAACATTTCTTGCAGAAGGCAGACCTGATTTTGTATGCTGGTAGTCTTGTGCCTCGCGAACTTACCTATTATGCCAAGCAGGGCGCTGTCGTGCGAAGTTCCGCAAGCATGGCGCTTGAAGAGCAATTTGAACTGATGAAAGAGTTCTATGACCGCGGTATGCTTGTTGTTCGCCTTCATACAGGCGACCCGTGCATCTATGGCGCTATCCAGGAGCAGATGGCGTTTTTCGACCGTTATGGGATGCGCTATCACATCACACCTGGTATTTCGTCGTTCCAGGCAGCAGCTGCCGCTCTACGCTCGCAATTCACTATACCCGAAAAGGTGCAGACAATAATATTGACTCGTGGCGAGGGGCGCACTCCGATGCCGGAGAAAGAACAGCTTCACAAGTTGGCTCAGAGTCAAAGCACAATGTGTATATATCTCAGTGCGGGTATTGTAGACAAGGTGCAGGAGGAACTCCTGCAGGCTTATCCGCCTGAAACTCCTGTTGCGGCATGCTACAAACTGACATGGAAGGAGGAACGGATATATCGCGGACAACTGAGGGACTTGGCAAAGATTGTGAAGAAAAACAATCTAACGCTGACCACATTGCTTGTTGTAGGCGAGGCCATAGACAACCGACAAGGTCTTTCAAAACTCTATTCTTATGAGTTTAAGCATCTGTTTAGAAAATAAGATGTAAACTATTGGGCTATAGTTAGTAACTGTTATATGTTTGCGGATATATGATATTGATTTTAGGTGGGACAACAGAGGGGCGCATAGCAGCTGAGGTTGTGGATGAGGCAGGCAAACCTTTCTTCTATTCGACTTGTGGAAAAGAGCAGAAACTATCCACAAGTAATGGTGTGAGGATTACAGGCGGACTTGACTTGTACCAAATGACAGAGTTCTGCAAGGCGAATAATGTTCGTCTCCTTGTCGACGCTGCCCATCCCTTTGCCGAGTCCTTGCATCTTACGGTGACAAGTGCCGCAAACAAGCTCAATATCCCCGTCGTAAGGTTTGAAAGGGTCTATCCCGAACGCTCGTCAGACATTGTTTGGTGCGATAGTTTTGCTGATGCCTGCTTGAAGATGGAGCAGGGAGGCGTGCACCGGTTGTTGGCATTGTCGGGTGTGAAGACCATCTCCAAACTCAGGCATTTTTGGGAAAATCATGACTGCCTGTTTAGGGTGCTTAATAGGGCGGAGTCGGTAGAGATGGCTTGCGCACAAGGATTTCCAGAAGAAAACTTGTTGTATTATCAAGACAATGACAATGAGGAGGCGGTCATTCTCAATAGTTCCGCCGATGCAATCTTTACGAAAGAGAGCGGGCTGAGCGGTGGTTTTCTGGAGAAGGTTGATGCTGCAAGGCGATTGGGCGTAAAGGTGTATGCCGTGAAACGTCCTGTGTTGTCGCATGCAAATTCTCAAACCAAATGTAACGGTCCGCATGGTTTGCGTCGCCAAATTGAGATGCTGCTTCCTGGCTATTATCAATTGCGCACAGGGTTCACAACAGGTTCGTGTGCTACGGCTGCTTCAAAGGCGGCTTTGATTGCGTTGTTGGAGCAGAGGGATGTGAAAGAGGTTGACTTCTCTCTTCCAGACGGAGAAACAATGTCAATGGCGGTTCATTCTTGCTCGTGGACTGATGAGTGGGCGAGAGCATCAGTCGTGAAGGACGCTGGCGATGACCCTGACGTTACGGATGGACTTGTAGTGGAGTCGTTGGTCAGTTTTGCAGATCACTCGGGCATACGTTTCCTTCAAGGCGAAGGAGTGGGACGTGTTACTTTGCCAGGTTTGGGGGTTGATGTAGGCGAACCAGCCATAAACCCAGTGCCTCGAAGCATGATTGTGTCGGAATTGCGTAAGATAAGCCAACGAGGCTTTGATGTTACTTTGTCGGTTCCGTGCGGTAGGGAGGTGGCGCTTCGTACGTTTAACGCCAAGGTCGGAGTTGTGGACGGCATATCTATATTGGGCACTTCAGGGATTGTCAGACCGTTTTCCGCCGAGGCCTATCTGGAGTCTGTCGCTCGTGAGATCGATGTGTGCAAGGCTGTTGGCTCGGATGTTCTTGTTCTTAATTCCGGTGCTAAGAGCGAGTCGGCGTTGAGGAAGGTGAGTGTGGGGGTGTGCCCCCAATCGTTTGTGCACTATGGTAACTTCGTGGGAGATGCTCTTGCGTTGGCTCATGCAAAGGTCATTTCGGAGGTTAGGCTTGGTTTGATGATAGGCAAGGCTGTCAAGCTGGCTGAGGGTCATCTGAATACACACAGCCATAGTGTAGTGCTAAACAGATCCTTTCTTGCGAACCTTGCTGAGAGTTTGGGGTGCAGTTCGGGTGTGGCGAAGGCTATTGAGTCAATGTCGTTCGCACGTGATTTGTGGAAGGTTCTGCCATTGTCCGATGCCGATAAGTTTTTTCCTGCTCTTCTGCGTTTGTGCTATTCAAATGTCCGGCGTGTTTTCCCTGAAGGCAAACTTGTTGTCATGCTTGTTGATGAAAATGATTCCGTCCCATACAGGTTTGAAGGATAGTATGCTTCTTAAGTTTCGTACAGAGTGTGTTCAAGTCTCGTACTGGGCGTTCTTTTGACGAAACTTGACAAACGACACTTTTTGAGGATGGGTGGCGGGTATGAGAATGGGCGCTTCAGCCGTGTGAGTTATATTTGCCCTTCAATGAACATGAGTGTCATGAAACCTATAAGCAGTGCGTATGTGGCTTGCTTCTGGTAGCCGTGCGCATGTGTTTCGGGTATCATCTCGTCGCTGACTACATAGAGCATTGCGCCGCCGGCAAAAGCAAGCATTATTGGCAAGAACTTTTCGGATATGGCTCCTGCGGCATATCCTATCCATACTCCAACGACTTCAAGCATGGCGATGGCGAGCGATATGATGAGCGTGCGCATTTTGCTTACGCCAGCAAGAAGCAGAGGGGATATTATGACCATGCCTTCGGGTATGTTCTGCAGGGCTATGCCGAATGTCACCGTCCATGCGTCGGATATGTCTTCTGCGTTGAATCCCACGCCGGCTGCAATGCCTTCGGGGAGTTTGTGAAGCGCTATGGCCATGACAAACAGCATGATGCGGCTTATTGACGAGTTGTTGGCGTGCGTTTCGGGGTCGAGGCCTGTGATGTGATGCATGTGGGGTGTGACGAAGTCGAGCAGGTTGAGAAACATAGCTCCAATGATTACCCCGATGCCGACCAGCCACCATCCGTTGCTTCCTACCTGTTCAGAGGCGGGGACGATGAGTCCGAGAATGGATGCGGCAAGCATAACTCCAGCGCAGAACCCCATCACGGTGTCATTCCACTTGTGAGGCAGTTCTTTTATGCCAAATCCTAATAGTGAACCAATAAGTGTTGCGCCACATAGTCCTGCGGCACTTAGCCATACCTGTGTCATGAAAGTGTATTCGTTTTTGATTGTAGTGGTTTTATTGAAGTTCAAAGTTAAATGTTTTTTCGTATAGCGCAAATGAGTTTTTCGAATATTCTGAAAAATCAGAATGCACTGAGTTCGGGTTGAGTTCGGTCGCTTCTCGCTTTGACCTCGGTGGTGGTGCCAGGCGAGGGCGGTGAAGATTTGTTGCTTCCGCGGTGGAGGCGTATCACGACTGCGGTGAGGATGTGCGGATTTGCGTTGTTTCTTTTGGCATTCTGAATATCTTCTTGGAAATTCTGTGGGAATAATGCTTAGAAATTAAGAAATAATGTGTAAATTTGTAACGAATATTTGCTTCTTTTTAAAAAGATTGGATTCTATTGATTTTAATTATAAACATTTAATATGGATAATTTGATTCTGGAGGCTCTTCAACTCCTTGCGGTTGGAATGATTACAGTGTTTCTGATTCTGATGATTGTGATATATCTCGGAAAGGGGCTAATCCTTTTGGTTAACAAATTTGCGCCTGAAGAAGTTGTAGTTTCTAAGGTTGCGTCACACGCTAAGCCGGCTGTTGATGCTACTACGAAAGCTGTAATTGATGCTGCCGTAAGTCAGTTGACGAATGGTAAAGGTGTTGTTGCAAAGATTGAGAAAATTTGATTTGTGCAACCAGTGATTGTTGATTTTAATTTTAACGAATAAACATTATGAATATTATATGAAAGAAGTTAAATTCAGTTTGGTCTTCCGCGATATGTGGCAGAGTGCAGGAAAGTATCAACCTCGTGTTGACCAGTTGGTAAAAGTTGCTCCTGCAATTATTAAGATGGGATGTTTCGACCGTGTGGAAACTAACGGTGGCGGTTTTGAACAGGTGAATCTTTTATATGGAGAAAATCCAAACAAGTCAGTTCGTGCATGGACAAAACCATTTCATGAGGCAGGAATACAGACGCATATGCTCGACCGCGCTCTAAATGCGCTTCGCATGAGTCCGTGTCCAAAAGACCTTCGCCAGTTGTTCTATAAAGTTAAGAAGGCGCAGGGTACGGACATTACACGAATATTTTGCGGACTTAATGATGAGCGTAACGTTATTCCTTCAATTAAATATGCCAAGGATGCTGGCATGATTGCACAAGCTGCGCTTTGCATTACTCATTCGCCAATACATACAGTGGAATATTACGTAAATCTGGCAAAGAAATTCATTGAAGCTGGTGCTGATGAAATATGTCTGAAGGATATGGCAGGTATTGGCCGTCCTGAATCACTTGGTAAGATTACCGCAGGCATCAAGGCGATAAAGAAGGATATTATCATACAATACCATTCACATGCAGGTCCAGGTTTCAATATGGCTTCAATTCTTGAAGTATGTAAGAATGGTTGTGACTATGTTGATACGGCAGTTGCTCCTCTCGCGTGGGGTACTGGCCATGCAGACATTATAGCGGTTCAGGAAATGTTGAAGGATGCAGGTTTCAAGGTTAAGGAAATAAATATGGAAGCATATATGGAAGTCCGCACCCAGGTTCAGGAAATGATGGACGACTTCCTCGGATATTATATTCCTGCACTCAACCATTTGAACAACTCATTGCTTATTAAGCCAGGTCTTCCTGGAGGTATGATGGGATCGCTCATGACTGACCTTGAGGACAATCTTAAGTCACTTAACAAATGGAAGGTAAAGAACGGTCAGCCAGAACTCACGACAGATCAACTTCTTGTTAAACTTTTTGATGAGGTTGCTTATGTGTGGCCAAAGGTAGGTTATCCTACACTCGTAACTCCATTCTCTCAGTACGTGAAGAATCTTGCTCTCATGAATGTGATTCAGATGGAGAAAGGCAAAGAGCGTTGGTCTATGATCGCGGACAATATTTGGGATATGATTCTTGGTAAGAGTGGCAAATTGCCAGGTGAAGTAGATCCTGAAATCGTTGCAATGGCAGAGGCTCAGGGGCGCAAATTTGAGACTGAGGATCCGCAGACATATTATCCAGACGACCTGGAAGACTACAAGAAGAAGATGCAGGAGAAAGGATGGGAACTTGGTGAAGATGACGAGGAACTGTTCGAATATTCAATGCATCCATCTCAGTATGAGGCATACAAGAGTGGAAAAGCGAAGGCTGATTTTGAAGCAGACTTGGCTGCTCGCAAGGCTGAGAAAAATGCACCTAAGGGGGATGCAGAGTTGCCAAAGAGCATTACGGTTAATGTAGGCGGACAGAACTATAAGGTGGAAATAGCTTACGGTAACGATGTGCCAGTTGTACAAGCATCGACAGGGGCTGCTCCAGTAGCGATGGGTGAGGGTGAAGATGTATTGGCTCCACTCGAGGGAAAGTTCTTCCTTGTGAAAGATAATTCAGAAACACCAAAGAAAGTTGGCGATGCTGTCAAGGCTGGTGAAGTGATGGGTTATATTGAGGCGATGAAGACTTATAATGCAATTCGAGCAGATAAAGATGGCGTCATAACTGCAATACTTGTAAGCAACGGTGATTCAGTAGAAGAAGATGATGTAATAATGAAACTTGGATAATCGCATGGGAGAAATATTTAATAACTTATACGAGATGACGGCAATCAGCAATCTTATTGCTGATCCGTCATACCTCATAATGTATGCGATAGCTTTTGTGCTGTTGTATTTAGGAATAGTTAAGCACTACGAACCGCTATTGCTCATTCCTATAGCCTTCGGTGTGCTTATAGCAAACTTCCCTGGCGGAGAAATGGGAGTGCTTCAAGCGACAGAAACAGGTGAAATAATAAAGGATGGAAAGGTCTATAATATATGGGAAATGTCATTGCCTGCCATTGCTCATGATTTGGGACTTATGAACTTTCTTTATTATATGCTGATTAAGACAGGTTTTCTTCCTCCTGTGATTTTTATGGGTGTTGGTGCGTTGACGGATTTCGGTCCGATGCTTCGCAACTTGCGACTTTCAATCTTCGGAGCGGCAGCACAGCTTGGAATCTTTACCGTATTGCTTTGTGCGGTGCTTATGGGCTTCACGCTTAAGGAGGCGGCATCTCTTGGAATTATCGGTGGTGCAGACGGACCTACTGCTATCTTTACAACAATCAAGTTGGCTCCTCATCTTCTGGGACCTATTGCTATTGCAGCATATTCATATATGGCACTTGTGCCTGTAATCATTCCGCTTGTGGTGAAGTTGACTTGCTCAAAGAAGGAGTTGATGATAAATATGAAGGAACAGGACAAGCTCTATCCGAGCAAGAATGAAATAAAGAATATGCGTGTTATTAAAATCATCTTCCCGATAGCGGTTACAACAATAGTTGCTATTTTCGTTCCATCAGCTGTAAGCCTTATAGGTATGCTTATGTTCGGAAACTTGCTTAAGGAAATTGGTTCTGATACAAGCCGTCTTTTCGATACAATCAGTAATAGCATTATGAATACTGCGACTGTTTTCCTTGGGCTTTGCGTTGGTGCTACAATGACATCTGCGGCATTCCTTAACTGGACTACTATCGGTATTATCATCGGTGGATTCTTAGCTTTTGCTCTTTCGATTACAGCTGGAATATTCATGGTTAAATTCGTGAATCTTTTCTCAAAGAAGAAGATCAATCCGCTCATTGGTGCTACAGGACTTTCTGCAGTACCTATGGCAAGTCGTGTTTGCAACGAGATTGCAACAAAGTACGATCCTAAAAACCATGTACTCAATTACTGTATGTCGTCAAATATCTCAGGTGTGATAGGCTCGGCTGTTGCTGCCGGTGTGCTTATATCATTCTTGTCGTAGTGCGATATTGCTAAAAAATAAACAACGAGGTGTTTCATTTAAATGATGCACCTCGTTGTTTATTATATAATTCCGATTAGAGCGTCGCCTTTCTTGTTGAATTCCCCGATTTTGACAGGTATTATTTCATTGTCAAGATTTGGTGTGTTAGGGATTTCTATTCTGATATAATTGTCGGTGAACCCATGCATTGGCTTGTTTCTACCAGACGTGTGCTCAAAAAGTGCTTTTCGTGTTGTTCCAATAGCGGATGTGTAAAAATTGTGAGTTTTAATTTCGGATAGTTTGAGCAGACGTTGGCTGCGTTCATGCTTTACTTCTGGAGCAACCGCATATGGAATTTCTAATGCTTTCGTTCCTGGGCGTTCCGAGTAACTGAATACATGAAGTTGGCTTATGTCTAAACTTTCAATAAATTTGTATGAATTCTCGAAATACTCATCGAGTTCGCCTCTTGTACCAACAATTACATCGACCCCAATAAATGCGTCGGGCATTAGTGATTTGATTTTTTCTATTTTGTGAGCGAAAAGTTCAGTGTCATATTTTCTACGCATTAAGCGTAG
This sequence comes from Bacteroidaceae bacterium, assembly GCA_045576655.1. GTDB lineage: Bacteria > Bacteroidota > Bacteroidia > Bacteroidales > Bacteroidaceae > RGIG8745. Next base: position 375,460 of record JAZNGW010000032.1, on the reverse strand, counting down.
CACATCATCGCTGCCGCTTTGTAATGGTATGTGAAAATGCGGCATGAACACTTTTGATTGTGCTACATGATCAATAATTTCGTCCGTAAGTAGATTCGGTTCGATAGAAGATATACGATAGCGTTCAATGCCGTCCACTTTTTCTAATTCACGGATTAAGTCAAAAAAGCTTTCGTTTGTTGAATGGCCGAAATCTCCGATGTTAACACCTGTAATTACAATTTCCTTACCTCCGTTTTCTGCTACTTCACGTGCTTGGTTTACTAATGACTCGATGCTTCCGTTACGGCTTCGCCCACGTGCTATCGGAATTGTGCAATATGTACAATAATAGTTACATCCATCTTGTATTTTAAGAAAATATCGTGTACGGTTGCCACATGAACAAGAGGGAGCAAATGTTTTGATTTCAGATGTCTTTACAGTTATGTAGTTTCTGCTCTTTTCGCTCATGTGTTTCATGATGTGGGTGACAATATCACCTTTCTGTTCTGCGCCTAAAACTAAATCTACTCCAGGGATGTTAAAAACTTGTTGCGGTTTGAGTTGTGCATAGCATCCGGTGACAGCAACAAAAGCTCCAGGGTGCTTCTTTGCAAGACGGCTTATTGCTTGTCTGCATTTGTGGTCGGCTACTTCTGTAACAGAACATGTGTTGATTATACAAATGTCTGCTATTTCGTCTTTAACAACTTTGCGCACTCCGTATTTGGCGAGCTCTTGCTCTATTGTAGATGTCTCTGCAAAGTTGAGTTTGCAACCTAATGAAAAGAATGCTGCTTTTTTATCTTGTAAAATACTTGTATCTATCATATTCTTAATTTGCTGGTGCAAAGATACGTAAAAAACGAATATTGTAGCAGTAAATACCATTTCGGAATAGTCAAATCGTTTCTTCTTTCGAAACAAATGCGGAGAGAATAATTCGTAATTTGAAAAAAAGAGTTAACTTTGCAACGCGTTTATAGAGATAACACAATTTTTAGAGAAATATGCCAAGAAAGAGTTTATTTCCTGACTATATTTTTGAATCGAGTTGGGAAGTTTGTAATAAAGTAGGTGGCATTTATACAGTCTTGTCTACAAGGGCTAAGACTTTGCAAGGTAAAAAGGAAGATAAGGTTTTTTTCATTGGTCCAGATTTTTGGAATGAGAAAAAAAATCCTTTGTTTAAGGAGAATAAAACGCTACATGCAAAGTGGAGAAAGCACGCCAAAGATGTTGACGGTCTTTCTTTGAGGATTGGTCGCTGGAATATACCAGGGGAACCAATCGCTATTCTAGTTGATTTCAATCCTTTTTTCGAGCAGAAAAATGAAATCTACGGATGGGCATGGGAGAATTACAAGGTTGATTCCTTGCATGCCTATGGTGACTACGATGAAGCGTCAATGTTTTCATATGCAGCAGGTAAAGTTGTAGAAAGTTTCTATAACTTTTATGGGCTAACAAAGAATGATAATGTAGTATATCAGGCGCATGAATGGATGACTGGTTTAGGAGCATTATATGTTAAGTCAAATGTGCCTTCGGTTGCTACAATATTCACTACTCATGCAACAAGTATAGGGCGTTCTATCGCTGGTAATAACAAACCTTTGTACGATTATCTCCATGCATATAATGGAGATCAAATGGCTCAGGAGCTTAATATGGAGGCAAAGCACTCTATAGAAAAGCGTACTGCTGAGAATGTGGATTGTTTCACGACTGTTAGCGATATTACTGGAAGGGAATGCGAAGAACTTCTTGATCGTCCAGCAGATGTCATTCTTGTCAATGGCTTTGAAAATGATTTTGTTCCGGCAAAAGGCGAACCTTTTAATGAGGCTCGTAAGACCGCAAGGGCGAAAATGCTCAATGTAGCAAACAAACTTATGGGAACAGATCTTGATGATTCCACTATAATTGTTAGTACAGGTGGCCGTTATGAGTATAAAAATAAGGGTATAGACCTTTTTGTTGATTCTCTCAACAGATTGCGTCATGATGAGCGCTTAGAACGTAATGTTCTTGCTTTTATTATGGTGCCTGCATGGATGAAAGAGGCTAGGGCGGACTTGAAAAAGCGCTTGTCTTCGAAAAAAGTGGAAACTGAACCATGTGACAATCCTCGTATAACTCACGAACTTTATAATCAGAATGAAGATAGGGTTCTTAACCAGATGAATTGGCTGGGAATGCACAATGCAAAGGATGACAAGGTTAAGGTTATTTTTGTTCCATGCTATTTGGATGGAAAAGATGGCATATTTAATATGCACTACTATGACCTTCTTATAGGAAACGACCTTTGTGTTTATCCTTCGTATTATGAGCCATGGGGATATACTCCTACTGAAAGTGTGGCATTCCATGTACCTTGTATTACAACTGACCTTGCAGGTTTTGGATTGTGGGCGAACTCGCTCAAGGGACGTGAAAGTGTGATTGCTGATGGCGTTCGTACAATTCATAGATCCGATTATAATTTTGATGAAGTAGCAGATAATATTCGCGAAACAATCATCGAGTTTGCTAATATGGATAATAAGACAGTTATGCAGACACGCAAGAATGCGGCATCTGTTGCTGAGAAAGCTTTGTGGAAGCATTTCATCAAATATTATTATGAAGCATACGATGTGGCATTAAACAATGCTCGTAAACGTATTGGGGATATATAAATCGAATAACAATTTTTAAATTATAAATTATAATTATGAGAATTAAAGCAAGCAATGCTAATACTCCTAATTGGAGTGATGTTAGCGTTAAGACATCAATTCCAGAAGCACTCAAACCGCTGGACGAAATCGCTCACAATTTGTGGTGGTCTTGGAATAATGAGGCAAGAGATCTTTATCGTGAACTCGATCCAGATCTTTGGAAGCAGGTGAACCAGAATCCGGTACTTCTTCTTGCTAGTATGAATTATGAAAAACTTGAGGAACTTGCAAAGGATAAGAAGGTTTTGGATAAGGTTAAGAAACTTTATGCAAATTTCCGTGCTTATATGGACGTAGAACCAGACAAGAAACGTCCGTCTGTTGCATACCTCTGTATGGAGTACGGTCTTAGCCATGTGCTTAAGATTTATTCTGGCGGTCTCGGTATTCTCGCAGGTGACTATATAAAGGAGGCTTCTGATAGCAATGTAGATATGTGTGCTGTTGGTTTCCTTTATCGTTATGGATACTTCACTCAGGCTCTTTCTATGGATGGACAGCAGGTTGCGAAGTATGAGGCTCAGAACTTCGGTAATCTTCCTATCGAGCGTGAGTGCGATGGAAATGGAAATCCTATTGTAGTTGATGTTCCTTACAATAATTATACCGTTCACGCTTACGTTTGGCGTGTGAATGTTGGTCGTGTTAAGCTTTATCTTCTCGACACAGACAATGAGATGAATAGCGAGTTTGACCGTTCAATCACACACTCTCTTTATGGCGGTGACTGGGAAAACCGTATTAAGCAGGAGATTCTTCTGGGTATTGGTGGTGTTCTTACACTTCAGAAACTCGGAATTGAGAAGGAAATCTATCATTGCAACGAAGGTCATGCAGCTCTTTGCAATGTTCAGCGTCTTGTAGATTATGTTAAGAGTGGTATGTCATTCAACGAAGCCCTTGAGGTTGTTCGTACATCATCTCTTTATACTGTTCATACTCCAGTTCCTGCAGGTCATGACTACTTCGATGAAGGTCTCTTCGGCAAATATATGGGTAACTATCCTCAGCAGCTCGGAATCACTTGGGATGAGTTTATAGGTATGGGACGTATTAATCCAGAGGATAAGGGTGAGCGTTTCTGTATGTCGACATTTGCTTGTAACACTTCATCATGGGTTAATGGTGTGAGCTGGTTGCATGGCAAAGTTTCTAAGGATATGTTCTCTGGAATTTGGAAGGGCTATTTCCCAGAAGAGCTTGATAATGTGGGTTATGTTACAAATGGTGTACACTTCCCAACATGGAGTGCAACAGAGTGGAAGACTCTCTATGGAAAGCACTTTGACAAGTCTTACTATACAGATCAGAGCAATGCTAAACTTTGGGAGTCAATCTACAATGTTGCAGACGAAGAAATCTGGAAGACTCGTATTGAACTCAAGAACAAACTTATCACATATATTAAGAATGCGTTCCGTGAGGATTGGTTGAAGAACCAGGGTGATCCTTCACGTATTGTGTCAATCCTTGATAAAATTAATCCAAATGCGCTTCTTATCGGTTTTGCACGTCGTTTCGCTACATACAAGCGTGCACACCTTCTTTTCTCAGATCTTGATCGTCTTTCTAAGATTGTTAATAATCCAGAAAGACCGGTTCAGTTCCTTTTTGCTGGTAAAGCTCATCCACATGATGGAGCAGGTCAGGGACTCATCAAGAAGATTTATGAGATCAGCCGTCGTCCAGAATTCCTCGGAAAGATCATCTTCCTTGAGAACTATGACATGAAGCTTGCGCGTCGCCTTGTTACAGGTGTTGATATTTGGATGAATACTCCAACTCGTCCGCTTGAGGCATCTGGTACATCTGGCGAAAAGGCTCTTATGAATGGTGTTGTAAACCTTTCAGTTCTTGACGGATGGTGGCTTGAGGGTTATCGTGAAGGTGCTGGTTGGGCCCTTACTGAAAAGCGTACATACCAGAATCAGGAACAGCAGGATCAACTTGACGCAGCAACTATTTACTCTCTTCTTGAAAATGAAATTCTTCCACTTTACTATGCTCAGAACGAGAAGGGCTATAGCGAGGGTTGGATTCGTACAGTGAAGAATTCTATTGCTCAGGTTGCTCCTCACTATACAATGAAGCGTCAGCTTGATGACTATTATGATCGCTACTATTCTAAGCTTGCAGACCGTCGCAAGGTTCTCTTTGCTGATAACTACAAGAAGGCAAAGGATATTGCACTCTGGAAGGAGCAGATTGCAGAGCGTTGGGACAAGATTAATGTTGTTTCTATCACAAAGGAACAGGATATGCTCAATGGTAATGTTCAGAGCGGCAAGAAGTATAAAGTTTCTTACGTTGTTGATGAACAGGGTCTTGATGATGCTGTAGGTTTGGAAATTGTAACTCTTCGTGTTGATGATGAAGGTAAACAGCATGTTTACAGTGTAGAACCGCTTGACGTTGTTAAGCGTGAAGGAAACCTCTTTACATTTGAGGGTACACATTGCATACCGACATCAGGTAGCTTTAAGGTTGCTTGCCGTATGTATCCAAAGAGCTCAGATCTTCCACATCGTCAGGATTTCTGCTATGTAAAGTGGTTTAACTAATTGTAGAAGTCTATACATTATATGAAAAGAGGATGCTAACATCCTCTTTTCTGTTTTGTATATGGAACGAATTGTTTATTCTTTTAGTCTTTTGATAGTTATTCATTAATTCCGATATGGCCTATGATTCGTGTGGCTCCAACGTATCTTCGTATGTAATAAGAGGATTTTGCAAAATCGTCGATTACGACGCCCCGATTTGATGCATGAATGAATTTGAATGATCTGTTGGTTTTGTCAACACTTGTCACAACGCCTACATGACCAATATGCCGTGATACTGAACCACTAAAAAAAACAAGGTCTCCAGGCTTAAGATCTTCTTTGTTGACCTTCACTCCTTGTTGGTATTGAGATGCTGAAGTTCTATTAAGTTCTATCCCTATTTTTCTGAATATAAAACTTGTAAATCCGGAACAGTCAAAAATATTAGGTCCTACTGCCCCTCGTTTATATTTTTTTCCCAAATGAGTCTGTCCTTCATTTAAGACTTCAAAGATAAGGACTGTGTTGCTTTTTGTTTTAGATAGGATTGTACCATCGTCATTTATAATAATTCTAGTCTCAGGGTTGGATGTCTGAGTCTTTTTGCGTATTATTCTTATAGCGTTCTGCTCTTTGTCTATTTGGGGACCACGATTATTAATTTGTTTGAATGAATGGATTTTTGCGTTGCAGAATGTGCCGTCTGAATAAGTATTTACAGAAATTATTGGTGCGCAACTTGTTTCTTCATTATATTTATTACATGTTGGTGTACAGAAATTACCAAGTCCATACATTATTAACCGATCCTTGTATAAGTCAAGACTCTGAGGTGTGTCTTCGCCATCTCCATATACGATGTCAGCTCCAGAATCAATACATATTTGAGCGAATTTTTCCGCCAATCTCATGTATGGATGTTTTTTGTTATTGTTTTTAGTGTATATGATATCCTTTTTATTTATGCTAAATGCAATGACCACTATGTCACATAGTGTGTCAAGGTGGTTTATTGTCTGTGCGATTTTTACAGAATCGTTGATACTTATTGTATAGGTGTTATTGCCAAATGCTGCAAACCCAATCTTTGTTCCGCCGTTTTGTATAATTGTTGATTCGCAGAAAGATCTTATGCCTGCAAACATTATGCCATTATTTCTTAGTGCGTCTGTAGTAGAGGCTAAACCTTCGAAACCATATTCACCAATGTTTTTATTGGCAGCACTTATAGCAATAAATCCATTTTGAGCTAATATGCGTGCATAATCAGAATGTATGCTTATTGCATTCTTATTTACGGGTATTACAGTTTGGCCTTTCTGTTGATTGAGGAATATGGTACCAAGTGTTGAAAAAATCGGGACCTTTTTATTAATCGTGTTTTGTATAGCTCCAAATATGTTCGTTGTGTCTGTTGCGGTTGTATTTTGTGGTGTTTGCCAATGGCCAAAGTTTATGTTTCCGGCGAAGTTAATGCTTATTTGTTTTTGCGCTTTTAGATTGCATGTGAACGCAATTGTGAGTATTATGTATAATATTGTGTTTTTCATTGATGAGATGCAAATGTGTTTACAATACAATAATGTTGAAAATTCAGTTGCTATTACTTGCAAAAATAATGGTTTTTGAAATAAAAACGGGATTATTCCTGATTTTATATGACATATTTGGTCTCATTCATGATAGAGTGTGTTTGTTGAATTAAAAAAACGAGGCATTGCCTCGTCATTGATAATCTATTTGCAGCAATTGCAATTGCTGTTACATTTCTTGGAATTACAGCAATTGGTTCCGTTATTTCGATTCTTTATTTTATTTATTAATGAAATTATTGTGATTATTACTGCAAGTGTTATTATGATATATACTATTGTTGTTTGCATAGTTTGAACTTTTAATTAAATAATAGACCTATTTGATATATTGCTGTTGATGAAATCCATGCAAGTGCTGTTGTGTATACAATTGTGAATAATGCCCATTTCCATTTCCCGGATTCGTTTTTGATGCTGATACATGCAGGTATACATGGCATGTACAGCAAAATGAATATGAGGAATGAGTATGCAGCGAGTGGTGTCATTCCGCTATGTGCGATGATTCTGGAAAGTCTGGCCGTTTCTTCATTTTCATCGTCAAGTGCTTCAGAATCATGATCGGCAGAATATAGCACTCCCATTGTTGAGGCAACAATTTCTTTTGCTCCAACTCCAGTTATAATACTTACACCTTCTTTCCAGTCAAATCCGCATGGACGTATTGCGGGTTCGATGAATTTTCCTATGCGTCCAATGTAACTATATTCAATTTGTGATGTATTTGTTTCTTTGTTGGGGTTGATCTGAGGATAGTAGGAGAGTGCCCATATTATTATTGACGCTAATAAAATGGTGGTACCCATTTTGCGCAAATATTGTTCACCCTTATTCCATGTGTGGCGAATTATAGATTTTGCTGATGGCAAACGATATGGAGGTAATTCCATGACAAAAGGACTTGAATCGCCTTTTACTATAAACCTACTGAATACCTTTGCCATTATTATAGACATTATTATGCCAATGATGTACAGACTGAACAATACTAATGCAGAGCTATCAGGGAAGAATGCTCCAATGATAATAATATATACTGGTAATCGTGCAGAACATGACATTAGCGGAACAATGAGCATCGTTATGAGTCTAGATTTGCGATCTTCTATCGTGCGGGTTGCCATTATGGCAGGAATGTTGCATCCAAATCCCATGATCATTGGAATAAATGATTTTCCGTGCAGCCCCATTTTATGCATGATTTTATCCATTATGAATGCTGCCCGTGCCATATAACCTGAATCTTCCATCCAGGAAATGAATGCATAGAGTATAAGTATGTTTGGTAAAAAAACGATGACACCTCCTACACCGCCGATAATACCGTCGACTAAGAGATCTTTGAGTGGACCGTTGTCCATTTTGTCACTTATTAATTCGCCAATCCATCCCACTGCCGAGTCAATCCAATCCATTGGATGTTGTCCGATGTAAAATGTGGTATAGAACATCAGATACATAAGTAGCAGGAATATCGGGAATCCCCATATATTGTTTGTTACTATGGAATCTATTTTTATTGTGAGCAAGCGTCTGTGTATTTTGGCTTTTTGGAAGCACTCTTTTAGTGCGCCTTGGATAAATCCGTATTTTGAGTCAGTCATTACTGATTCGCAATCGTATCCTGCTTCAGTTGCTATTTTTTTCTGACTTTTATCTCTTTGGTTGAAAATTTCAGAGGAGTTTGTCAGTTCTTTTACTACGCATTCAATTTGATTGTCGTTTTCGAGAAGTTTGATAGCAATGAATCGAGCAGAGTAGTTGAAATGAGGTTCGGGATTCTGTCTGATAAGATCTTCAAGAAGTCTTATATTCTCTTCAATTAATGCTCCGTGATTTATATGTATATGTCTGAAATTGCGTTGCTTACCGTTTTCAATTTCAATTATTGTGTTGAAGAGGTCTTTTATACCTTTTCCTGTGCGTCCGACAGTTGGTATTACGGGTACTCCAAGAAGCATGCCCAATAGTTCTGTGTCGAGCTTGTTTCCGCTTTTCTGCAATTCATCATACATGTTGAGCGCCATAATCATTGGGACATCCATGTCAATGAGCTGTGTCGTAAGGTAAAGATTGCGTTCTAGGTTGGAGGCATCGACAACATTTATAATTATATCTGGTTTTTTGTCAATTACGTATTTTCTCACATATAATTCTTCAGGTGAGTATGCAGAAAGGGAATATGTACCAGGTAAATCGACTATGTGAAATTTATATCCGTTGTGTTCATAGAACCCCTCCTTTGCATCAACGGTCACGCCTGAGTAGTTGCCAACTCTTTCGTGTGCTCCGCTTGCCATATTGAATAATGAGGTTTTCCCTGCATTTGGATTGCCAATAAGTACGATATTTAATTCCTTACCTTTGATATTTGCTAACTGTTGTATGCGTTCTTGCGTGTTTGCAGGAATTCCTTTTTGGTCAGGATAGTTTACGCTCCATGTTGTAGCTTCTGCTTCACTAACTACTTCTATTAGTTCTGCTTCTGCACGTCGTAGACTGACCTCATAATCCATAATTTTATATTTGACAGGGTCGCGAAGTGGTGCGTTAAGTATAACCTTAACATTCTGTCCATTAATGAATCCCATTTCGATGATTCTTTTTCGGAACCCTCCGTGTCCGTATACTCTTGCAATAACACCGCTTTCCCCAGTCTTAAGTTCAGATAATTTCATATAATTTTATTAGTTGAACAGTTTTGTTTGTGTTTGCAAAATTACAATCTTTTAGTTTGCAATACAATACACAAATTTGAGTAAAAATTGTTCATCATTATAATGATGAGCGATTATTCATGAATTAAAATACCAAATATTAATGATTGTGTCTTATTTAAAATAGTTATAAATTTGCATAGATTAAATATAAGTAAAATTCTATAGCGATATATTATGGAGCAAACTTACAGTCCTTCAGATAAACTTAGTCATGTGATTCAGAATGATTATCGTCTTCTTCAAGTAATGGGACGTTTCGGTATTTCATTGGGTTTTGGCGAAAGGACTATAGGTGAGGTTTGTCGTCAATGCAGTATTGATGCAAATGCTTTTTTAGGAGTAATTAATTATATAAAAGCCCCATCTGTTAATGCTTCATGTCGACTTGATACAAAAGAAAGTATTAGGTCGCTTCTTGATTATTTAAAGAATACGCACGAGTTTTTTAATAAGTATCAGTTTCCAACCATACGTCGTTCGCTTATTAATTCTATAGAAATGCAGAATGAAATAGCATTTCTTGTAATAAAATATTATGATCAATATGTAGACGAGGTACGTATGCATATGGAAAATGAAGATGTTACGACTTTTGCATGGGTAGAGAAACTCTTGGATGACGATTTAAATGAATTGGATACAGATCATTTACTGAGTAAACATCATGATTCGATAGAGAAAAAATTGAGTGATTTAAAAAAACTATTTTTGCAGTATTACCCACAAAAGGGGAATAATAATGAACTCAACTCTGTTATACTTGAGCTTTATCGTACGGAGGAGGAGTTAAGAAACCATTGTTTGATAGAAGATAACTTATTTACACCTGCTATTAAGAGGTTTCAGCATAAAATGCGTAGTTGTAGGCATATCGATGTAAAGAGCCAGGCGTTTGTTAATACATGTAATGAAGAACTTTTATCTGAACGTGAAAAGGATATAGTAGTTTGTGTAGCAAAAGGATTGTCAAATAAGGAAATAGCAGACGTTTTATGTTTGTCGATAAATACAGTAACGACACATCGGCGCAATATTGCACGCAAATTATCTATTCACTCACCCGCGGGGATAACAATTTATGCAATTGTGAATAAATTGGTTAATATTGATGATATTGCAATGTGACGTATAATTGATTATATAAATTATTTGTTTATTTTTGCATTTAATTTTATTTTTAATAAGGTCTTTTAACGTAAGCAAATCTGAATTATGTTGATTGTAACATTAATAATTGTGGCAATACTACTTTTGGGGTGTGTATTAATCTCCACAGAACATATAAATCGCCTGAATCGTGCTTCGGTTGCTATCTTTTGTGGTGTTGCTGTGTGGGTACTGTATATGGTGCATGGCGGAGATTATTTGCGTCTGATGCATAATCTTGAATATCAGGAGTTTTTGGGCGGTGCTGTATCGACGTTTGATACTGTGAGGGAATTTGTCGGCAATAATGTTATTGTGCGTTATATCTCTGAAGCGTGTGCGGTAATACTTTTTCTTATCGCAACGAATACCATAGTTGAAGTAATGAATAATAATGGAGTGTTTGATTCGCTTGTGAAATGGTTGAGAATGAGGAGTAGTAAAAAATTCTTATGGGTTATATCAATACTTACATTTATAATTTCTACTAACTTTGACAATCTGACGACAGTTGTGCTGATGTTGACTATATTGAGGCGAATCGTGAGTTCGCATTATCAGCGATCGGTCTATGCCTGTGTCATAATGATTTCTGCGACGTTGGGCGGAACTTGTACTGTCATTGGAGACATAACATCGTTAATGCTTTGGGTTAGAGGTGTTGTTACCGCTTCGGGGTTTTCTGCTGGTTTGTTGCTACCTTCATTGGCAAGTCTTTGTATTGTCAACTTACTGACGGCTAAATTATTAATAGGTAAAGTTGAAGTTGTTTCTGCACTTAATATGTATCGTGGTGATGATTCTGTTCTGTCCCGCTGGCAGAAGATTATTATACTCATTGTAGGTGTAGTTGGCCTTTGGGCAATTCCAACATTTAAAGCAATGACAAACTTTCCTCCGTTCCTTGGGGCATTTTGTGTATTGGCTTGCATCTGGATTATTGAAGGTTTTTTCAATTGGCAACGAAACGGAAGCGTATTCCTTTTTCATAAGGAGTATTTGAAGGATTCGGAGTTTATCAGCATGCGAATAATTCTTTATTTTATTGGTGTAACTCTTTCAATAGGAGTCTTGAACGAATGTGGGGCACTTAACTATTTGGGAACTATACTTGATAAACATGTACACAATGTATATGTTTATGGAGTAATTAGTGGAATGCTATCTATGTTTTTAGACAATGTGCCATGTGTTATGGCAGGAATGAATCTGTTTGAAGTTAATACAGATATAGATCCCAATTTTGCGGTAGATGGTTTATACTGGCAGTTACTTGCTTATTGTAGCGCTGTTGGAGGAATGATGTTGCTATTTGGTTCTTTATCAGGCCATTCTGTGATGCAGATAGACAAATTAAAGTATTCATGGTTCTGTCGTCATATGATTTGGCGAATAGCTGTGTCTTGGGGCATTGGATTGTTCGTTTTTTGGCTCGTTCATTAGTATAGATTGTTTTTTTAGTTAATAATTATGCCGAAAATTAATTGTATAGGGATATTGACATCAGGTGGCGATTCTCCTGGTATGAATGCTGCTATTAGGGCTGTAACTCGTAGTGCTATATGTAACAATATAAAAGTTAAAGCTATATACAGAGGTTTTGACGGGCTTGTTAATGGCGAAATTAAGGAGTTTACAACAGAGAGTGTGAGTAATATCATTGCGAAAGGTGGCACAATTCTTAAAAGTGCTCGTTCTAAGGCATTTATGATCCATGATGGTCGCAAACAAGCGTATAGTGTAATGCGCAATGAAGGGATTGATGCCTTGGTTGTGATTGGAGGTAATGGCTCTCTTACTGGGGCAAAGATATTTGCAGATGAATTTGATGTTCCGTGTATTGGACTGCCTGGGACAATAGACAACGACTTGTATGGTACAGACTTAACAATTGGTTACGACACAACTCTTAATACGATAATGGAGTGTGTTGATAAGATTCGCGATACGGCAAATTCACACGAAAGAATATTCTTTGTTGAGGTGATGGGGCGTGATGCCGGATTTCTTGCACAAAATAGCGCTATAGCCAGTGGTGCGGAAGCAGCTATCATTCCAGAGGATAGCACTGACGCTGATCAATTAGAACATTTCATAGGTCGCGGTATCCGCAAAAGCAAAAATTCAAGTATTGTAATTGTTAGCGAAAGTCCTAAATGTGGTGCGATGTTCTATGCTGATAGAGTTAAAAAGGAGTATCCACAGTATGATGTGCGGGTGTCAATTCTGGGACATTTGCAACGTGGTGGTTCACCTTCAGCGCGTGATAGAATTCTGGCGAGTCGTCTTGGAGCTGGAGCTATAGATGCAATACTTGATGGACAACGGAATGTTATGATAGGTATAAGAAATGACAAGGTTATATATGTTCCTTTTACAGATGCCATCAGAAGTGATAAGGAGATGAATAAGCAGTTAATAAAAGTGCTAGATCAGTTGTCTATATAAAGAACTATTATGCAGAAATGATAAACTTACAGGATTAAAAACATAAAGATATATAATGATAACAATTTCAAATTTAACAGTTCAATTTGGTAAACGTGTTCTTTATAAAGATGTGAATTTAAAGTTTACTAATGGTAATATTTATGGTATAATAGGAGCCAATGGGGCGGGTAAATCGACTCTCTTGAAAGCGATTTCAGGGGAGTTGGAAGCTACAAAAGGTGATATAACCCTTGGTCCGGGAGAGAGAATGTCTGTTTTGAGTCAGGATCACTTCAAGTTCGACCATTGCACTGTTATCAATACGGTAATGATGGGGCATAGTGTTCTTTGGGATATTATGCAGGAGAAGGATGCTCTTTATTCTAAGGAGGATTTTACTGATGAAGACGGAATCCGCGCAGCCGAATTGGAAGAAAAATTTGCAGAATTAGATGGTTGGAATGCAGAGAGCGATGCTGCTATTCTACTAAGCGGACTTGGTATCAAGGAACATATGCATCATAAACTTATGAGTGAATTGAGTGGTAAGGAAAAAGTGCGTGTAATGCTTGCACAAGCATTGTACGGTAATCCAGATAACTTGCTTCTTGATGAGCCGACAAACGACCTTGACCTTGATACTGTTATGTGGCTTGAAGAGTATTTGGCTAATGTTGAGCATACTGTTCTTGTTGTGAGTCATGACCGACATTTCTTGGATGCAGTAAGCACGCATACTGTCGATATTGATTTTAACAAGATTAGCATGTTTGCTGGTAACTATAGTTTCTGGTATCAAAGTTCACAGTTAGCTTTGCGACAGGCTCAAAACCAAAAGGCTAAAGCAGAGGAGAAAAAGCGTGAACTGGAGGAGTTTATTCGTCGATTCTCAGCCAATGCTGCAAAAAGCAAGCAGACTACTAGTCGCAAGAAGATGCTTGAAAAACTAAATGTTGAAGATATTCAACCTTCAAGCCGTAAGTATCCTGGAATTATTTTCCAAATGGAGCGTGAGCCTGGCAACCAAATTCTAGAGGTTGAAGGTCTCAAAGCTGTTGATGAGGACGGTTCTGTTTTATTTGATAATCTTAGTTTTACGATTGAGAAAGGACAAAAAGTCGTATTTCTCAGTCATAATCCGCGTGCTATGACTGCACTATTTGAGATTATCAACGGTAATAGAGAGGCTGATGCAGGAACATTTAAGTGGGGTGTTACTATTACTACAGCATATTTGCCTGTTGACAATACTGATTTTTTCCAAAGTGAAAAGAATCTTGTAGAATGGCTTTCTCAGTTCGGGGAAGGCAACGATGTGTATTTCAAGGCATTTCTTGGCAGAATGCTGTTTTCTGGTGAAGAGGTGCTTAAGAAAGTCAATGTGCTTTCTGGAGGCGAAAAAATGAGATGTATGATTGCCCGAATGCAATTAAAGAACGCCAATTGCCTTATACTTGACACGCCTACAAACCATCTTGATTTGGAATCAATTCAGGCATTTAACAATAACTTGAAATTATATAAAGGTAATGTGCTTTTTGCTAGTCATGACCATGAATTTATCCAGTCTGTAGCTAACCGTATTATTGAGTTAACTCCGCAGGGAAGCATTGATAAACTTATGGAATATGATGAGTATATTGCTTCTGATGCGATTCGTGAATTAAGAGAGAAAATGTATAATTAACATTGTTAATCCATTTAATAATTAATTAGTATGAAGAAAAAAAATTTTTCAGTAGTTTGTTTGATATTTGCATCACTTGTACTTACAACTTCATGTATTGGCTCTTTTCCTGTTTTTCATAAGATTCATTCATGGAATCAGAATATTAGTGGCAACAAGTTCGTGAATGAGTTGGTGTTTGTTTGTCTCCATATTATTCCGGTCTATGAGGTCTGCTATTTGGCTGATGGCTTAATTTTTAATTCAATAGAATTCTGGGGAGGTAATGGACCTATTGCTAAGGTGGGAGAGAAAAAAACATTAAAAGGTCAGAATGGAGATGTTTATACAATCACTACTACCGAAAAGGGGTATTCTATTGTTGATGAGACTAAGGAGCAGACTTTCAAGTTGTTTTTTAATGACAAGGATTTATCTTGGAATGCAGAAATTAATGGTGAATCATATAAGTTGATGACAATGAATGAAGATGGCACTGTTACAATGAACTTACGTGATGGTGAAACTCTTACGGTAAGTCCTGATGCTAACGGAGTTGATATGGCTAAATCATTTGCAGCCAAATCAAACTTCTTTTTTGATGTTGCAATGAAGTAATTTGCTTATAATAACGTTGTAGTAATGGCTGTATCAAAATGGTACAGCCATTATTTTTTCATACTTAACTATAGCATGATTTAAATAATCTTCCTAAAAGATACTCATTTGTGTTTTATGTATTCTTTGTTTTTCCATGTAGATAAATAGGGTGCATCATTTGATTCATGTTTATAGTCTGATGAATGAGAAGATTATTTGAATTATTCAACAGATATATCAGACTCGTTTGGGTGTAATGGTATTTTAATTATATGAGTAATTGTGTAATGATTGCGGTGCTATTATTTCACGATCGTGATGATGCAATGTGTTATTTTGTAGGGAATATATAAGGGATGCCTAAGCATCCCTTATTACTGTTATTGAAATCTTGTCAGTTTTGTTATTTTAGTAGACTTTAAATCCGATAATTTTACGGACTTCGCTAAGAGTTTTTGCAGCACTTTCACGTGCCTTCTCTGCTCCCATTTTTGCAACACGGTCAAGAAGTTCTTTATTTGCAGAATATTCTATAATGCGCTCGCGTATTGGCGCTACGGTTTTATTTAGGTCTTCTGCAAGTTGTTTTTTCATGTCGCCGTAGCGAAGAGTGCAGTCGTTCCACTTTTCATTGAAAAAGTTATACGTCTCTTTGTCTGAAGCAATTTCCATAAGTGTGAAAAGGTTTTGGATGACTTCAGGCTTTTGACTGTTTGGTTCTTGTGGACCGTTGTCTGTTACGGCACGCATTACTTTTTTGCGGAGTGTTTTCTCGTCATCACAGAGATAAATGCAATTGCCCTCAGATTTCCCCATTTTACCGCTTCCGTCGAGTCCTGGGACTTTTATTGCGTGGTCACTAAGGTAGAAGTTTTGTGGTTCAGGGAAGAATTCAGTTTGATAAATATTGTTAAAACGTCGTGCGCACTTGCGTGCCATTTCCATATTCTGTTCTTGGTCTTTGCCCACAGGGACTTTTATTGCGCGATGTTGAAGAATGTCTGCAGCCATAAGTGTAGGGTATGTGAAAAGTCCAGCATTGACATTGTCTGGCTGTTTACGAGCTTTTTCTTTAAATGTTGTAACCCTACTCAGTTCACCAATGTAAGTGTTCATGTTAAGATATAGGTATAACTCGATTGTTTCAGTAACATCGCTTTGAATGTATATGGTTGCTTTTTCTGGATCAATGCCACATGCAAGATACTCTGCAAGAATTGTTTTAGCGCTAGTTTGTATGTTTTCAGGTTTTGGATGAGTTGTCAATGAATGCCAGTCGGCAATGAAGTAAAGACAGTTGTATTCACTCTGCATCTTGACAAAACTCTGTACTGCGCCAAAATAGTTTCCTAGGTGTAGGTTTCCTGTTGGGCGTATACCGCTCACTACTGTTTCCATATCTTATGTTTCTTTGGTTCTATTTATATTATAATTTATGCAAAGATACGTAAATAAATTATACGTTACTTTATATTCTGTCTGATTTTAGTCAAGTATGACTGCATCCTTTTTTCATCCTTAGTGTCGATTATTTCAACTAATTCTCTCATTTCCTCTCGTATTTGCTCTACTTGATCTTTTGTGTATGGATTAAAAAGTATTTCACGTAATAAGCAATCGTCTTCACTGAGTACGCCTTGAGCAATAGCCATGTGGCGTTTAAAAGTTGTACCAGGTGCGTCTTGGTGTTTCATGACAGCGGCGAATGCGAATGTTGATATGAATGGGATGCTTAGCGAATATGCTACGGTACGATCGTGCTCCTCAAAAGTGTACTCATGAACTTTAAGTCCTAACTGTGAATATAGATCGCGGAAGAATATTCTGCCCATATAATCACCTTCTGTAATAACTATCGCATTTTCATTAGTTAATTTCCCTAAATTTGCAAATGTAGGTCCAAACATGGGATGGGAAGATACATATCGAAAACCGCAACTTTCATAGTATTCTTTGAAACCTGTTTTTACAGATGATATGTCGCTAAGAATGCAATCTTGAGGCAAATATGGTATTACTTTATCGAATACGCTCAAAGTATTTTTTAGGCTTACAGCATTTATGACCAATTCTGGTGAAAAGTATTTTATCTCATCTAAATTTGTGAAACGTTGTGTGTTATACATAAAACGAAGTTTCCGCGCGTCAATTTCGTACACGGCCACTTCATGGTCAAAACTTAACAAATCAGTAAAGAATGACCCCATTTTTCCTGCTCCTAATAAAAGAATTTTCATATTGCGAAAAATACAGTTTTAAATTTAGATGACAAATTTAGAAAAAACTATTTACTCAGCATCTTGTTGGCGATGAAGAAGTACATAAATTACTATAGGTGCACCAATTAATGCCGTTACAGAGTTAACAGGCAATGCCCCTTCAAATCCTGGCAGTCGTGCGATTAGGTTACAGGCAAGGGCAAGTATACTTCCCATAAGCATTGTTCCTGGAAGGAGTATTCGGTGATCTGATGTTTGAAAAATACCACGGCAGATATGAGGAACAGCCAATCCGAGGAACATGATTGGACCGCAATAAGCCGTTACAATTGCAACTAAAATCCCTGCACAGGTAATTACGTACATTCGTATGCGTTTGATGTTGAGACCAAGGTTTTTTGCATATATTTCTCCTAAGAGAAGCATATTTAGAGATTTTGTCTGTAGCATGGATAAAGGTAGTATGATTAACATCATTATTGCAAATAGCAATAATTGGCTATTTGAAACTCTTGCAAAACTTCCTAATCCCCAAATAACATATGCGCGTATTTCTTCTTCTACGCTAAGATATTTTAAGACTCCAATGATGGCATTCGCTATGTATCCAATCATAACACCGATGATGAGTAGTGTGACATTACCGCGAACATGTTGGGAAACGAATACAACTAATGCCATAACACAAAGAGAACCGATTATTGCTGATAAGGTTATGGCCATTTCTCCGATGGGGCCAATACTACTTAAGGCTATTCCAGCGAAATTACCTGAAAATAATACGACAAATGCTACTCCTAAACTAGCACCAGAACTAATGCCTAATACTGATGGGCCTGCAATTGGATTACGGAATATGGTCTGCATTTGAAGACCGCTTACTGCCAATCCAGCGCCTGCAAGAAGGGAGGTGAGCGATTGTGGTATACGAGATTTCCATATAATATTTTGCCATATAATGTTATCACATTCTCCTATAAATAAAATATTGCATACTTCTTTTAATGGAATGTTTACGGAACCTATACCAAGATTAAGCAATAGCATTGCAATAAGTGCTACAGTTACCAATAAAAATATTAAAGGAGTTTTATGAAACCTTTTTTGGGAGTGTGGACAAGGCATTTTGTTTACTTTAATAAGGTGTAATATACAGGTGAGTGATTCGGTAATATTTCTGGATGGAATATGTGAATGAAATCAGCCAAAATTAAATCGGGCTCCATGGGCATACTTTCATAAAATGGTGTTTTCCTCATGTTGCAGTATATTATTCCCTTTTCTTTGAATGCCCGGAAGTCTTCATAACGTCCGTCTTCATCAGACAATGCTTCGTATGTGAAAACTCCATCATAGTTGTTAACAATTCTCCAATATTGGGCGTTGGCTGCGCGGCTATAAACAGTTTCGTAATCAAGATTTATACCCCCGCTTTCACAATTGTTGTGTAGAAAATAATAGGCACCTGCATCATTAAAAAGTTGGGCAAGAAAACTTTTTCCTCCAGGTGCATACCATGCGGAACCCCTTATCTCGCCACTTAGAACCATAGGCCTGTTTTTTGTTTTGACAACTTTTTCTTTTAAACCATTATATTTTTTTTCCATCTCATCAAAAATTGTGTTGGCTTTTTCTGTTTTTCCAAGAAGTAATCCTGTAAACTTAATCCATTCAGCTTGTGCAAGAGGTGAGCGTTCTTTATATCCTAAATGCGGAATGAGGGGTATGTTGATTTCTTTGAGAAGTTCGTATCCACCTCTTTTGAATGGAGATATAAGAATAATGTCTGGATTTATGCCCATTATTTTTTCATTATCAAAGTTGCCTTCAATCCCTATTCTAACAGTATGACCGCTTTTAATTTGTTTTTTTATGTCTTTATTAAATAGGTGTCTCGTATTTGTTATACCAACAACTGCATCAGTTTCATTTAGTTTAATGAAATTTGAGAGCTGCAGGGAAGTCATGCATATTGTTGAACTTATAGGGTACTCAATACGTACATATTCTTCGGGAATAACTTCATGTTTGCATCCTTTTTTTATTAGAGCAAATTTGTAGCATGTGGAGTTTTCTTTATGCGGATCTTGTATTTTTAAAAGGCATAGGTTATTATTTATATAATCTATGCTAAATCCCTCTGCATATCGGACAATTATTTTAGCGGTATCTATGGCGGTTGTCAAATCTGCAGATCTGAAATTTTGTTGTTTGTTTGAACATCCACACAGAAATAGAAATAAAACAACATGTAATAGAGTGTATTTCTTCATTATTTTGCGATTATTATTCATTACGAGTCCTAATCTTGTAGGCTTTCTCTCAATGCGATGTCCCCCCCCCCCATTTGTATTTATCGATAAACTGTGACGTTTATTTATGTCGCTTTGCAAAATATGGGATTACAGTCGCATGTATGACTCGGTGCTTTCACTTGATTTTATTTCATGTGCAGTAAAAGGCACATACTAATTTGAATGTAAAAATACATTTTTTTTGCGTCATCTCAAAAACTATGTAATGTTTAAAATTAACTAATCCGTTTTTTATCTCTTAAAAAACGTTGTTTGAATTTGGATTTGTAGTAGGTCGTCCCTGTGAATGTGCGCAAATGGCAGTTATAATTTTACGTACTGTTAAATATGTTGAAAATTTTGCATTTAATGATTAACATTCCGTCTCTTTTTCTGTTTTTTTAATAGAAGTTTTATATATTGCAGTGTAATTTAACGTGATTATCATGAAAAATACCACAATAGTTTTATTGTCATCTGTAATCGGATTGTCTTTTGTGTGCCTGTTGTGGCTTCAACTAAAATATATAGATGAAATTTTTTCTATACGTAGGCAACACTTTGACGAGTCTGTAAATCGTAGTCTGTACAGAACTTCTCATCAGTTAGAAGTTCAAGAAACAATACGGTATTTTGAAACGGGTTATAATGACGACGGAGTTACGTCTAGAGCCGATTCGGTCTCTCTTGTTTTTGATTCTTTGCCTAATCATGTAAAATCTTTTACAGATCCCAAAACGTTGGATTATGGTACAGGAACAAATATTTCTGATAAATTCTTTACAAAAAAAAATCATGTTGCTTCGCCTGATGACTCTCGAACTTTACACGATGTTATAAATGAAAGGTATTTATATGAGAAGGCTATCATAGATGAAATAATTTATAGTAGATTGTATACGGCTAGCAACCGCCCTTTGTATCAACGTGTGGATTTTGATTTTCTAGATCAAACTTTAAGAACGGAATTACATAATAATGGAATTGATATACCTTACCATTTTGTTGTAACGACAAGTGGAGGGCGTGAGATTTATAGATGTTCTGATTATGAAAGTGAGGGGGATGAACATTCTTATGTTGTGCCATTGTTTAGAAATGCCCCTGTTTCCCAAATGGGAATACTTAAAATACATTTCCCAGATATGGGGAAATATGTTTTTAACTCTATATGGTATATTGTGCCGTCTTTAATATTTACGTTAATTCTTTTTGTGACTTTTGTTGTTAGTATTGTGTTGCTGTTTAGGCAGAAAAAATTAACTGAATTGAAAAATGATTTCATTAACAATATGACTCATGAATTTAAGACTCCGATATCAACAATTTCGTTAGCAGCTCAGATGTTGGGTGATGAAAATGTGAACAAATCTGCTCAGATGTTTAAGAGACTGTCCTCGACGATAATAGATGAGACAAAACGTTTGCGTTTTCAGGTTGAAAAAGTTCTTCAATTATCAATGTACGATCGCCAAAAGACAATTCTGAAGATGAAGGAAGTAAATATTAATGATTTGATAGCTGGTGTCGTATATACTTTTGCGCTTAAAGTGGAAAAAAATGGAGGAAAGATTATAACAGAACTGAATGCAGATAAACCTTGTGTCTTTGTTGATGATATGCATTTTACAAACGTTATTTTTAATTTGTTAGATAATGCTGTTAAATATCGCAGAGAGGACTCGCCGCTTGAGCTGAAAATTTCAACATGGAACGAATATAAAAGTAATAAGTTGTGTATTTCTATTCAAGATAATGGAATTGGAATTAAAAAAGATGATTTGAAAAAAATATTTGATAGGTTTTTTAGAGTACATACGGGGAATGTGCATGATGTGAAAGGTTTTGGTTTAGGTTTGGCGTATGTAAAAAAAATAATATCTGACCATAAAGCAACTATTACAGCAGAAAGCGAAATAGGGGTGGGGACAAAGTTTGTGATAAAGTTCCCAGTCTCAGAATCAGGATAAAAGTTAGTGATAATAAATGATTTGTTAATATTAAAAAATGACATTATGGACGAAAGATTTGATGACGTTAGTGTTTTGCTTTGCGAAGATGACGAAAATTTAGGTATGTTACTGCGTGAATATTTAGAAGCGAAAGGGTATAAGGCAGAATTATGTGTAGATGGTGAAAAGGGGTACCAAGCTTTTTCGGAAAATTATTTTGACTTGTGTATATTGGATGTGATGATGCCAAAGATGGATGGCTTTACTTTAGCTTCAAAGATTAGGGAAATTAATCCAGATATTCCGTTTATGTTTTTAACTGCAAAAACTTTGAAAGAAGATGTTTTGGAAGGGTTTAAGATAGGTGCTGATGATTATATAACAAAACCTTTTTCAATGGAAGAAGTAGTGTTTAGAATTGAAGCGATTCTACGTCGGGTGAAAGGTAAAAAGAATAAGGAGAATGTTGTGTTCCAAATAGGTCGTTATACTTTTGATTCTCAAAAACAATTATTGTCAATTGATGGTGAGAGTGTAAAACTGACAACAAAAGAGGCTGAATTGTTGGCATTGTTAGGTGCTAGAGTTAATGAACTTCTGCAACGAGATTATGCGTTGAAAACAATTTGGGTGGATGATAATTACTTTAATGCCCGCAGCATGGATGTCTATATAACAAAACTTCGTAAACATTTGAAAAAAGATTCAAATGTGGAAATTCTCAATGTCCATGGTAAGGGGTATAAATTAGTTGTTACTAATATTGAACAATAATAGTTCTGGTTATAGTCAAGAGTCAATACAAGAGGCGTTTTATATAAAACGAAGTGAAGGGCTGCCTAACAACGAAATTTGGGCAGTCTCTTTTTTGTGCAAAAGATAGAGGGTTTAAGCCACCCCAACACCCAACTTTTCCATAGTGAGGGGTATTTGCGAAACTTTTTGCAATGTACTGCTATTTTGAAAAATATCTCATGCCTAAAATATTTTTTTTATCGGGCATCAATAGTTTTCGTAGCATCTTCGAGTCTTTCCGCGAGGGCGGTCGCATGGGGTCTCGACCGCGGTGGAGATATGTCTCGACCGTGGTGGAGTGATGACACGAGGGCGGTGGTGTTGTGTCGCGACTGCGGTGGATGAAAAGTAAGAAGTAAAAAGTAAAGTTGTAGGGCGAGGTTCGCTCGCCCAATTGTGAGGAGTAAGGTATGAATTGGGGTGGTGTAAAGCGTGACAGCGTGACATGCGTGACACCGCGTATTTGTATTTTTTTATTTTTTGTGGATGTCCGTCCTGTAGGGGTGATAGGTGTGTTTTCTGTGGCAAAAGTGGTGGTTTGAGAGCAAAAAGGTGTGAAAAGTGGGTGGTTTTTGCTTGAAAATAGGGCGTTTTTTATGCTATTTAATTATTATACTGTATATAATGTATTGATTATTGACCTATAGCTCAAATTGCAGGATGGAACACCTCTCAAAGCCCGATTCCTACAGGTGTCTTGTAGAATTCAAACGTTTCAGCAATAAATTGACGTCTGAAATTGCTCAATAGCTAAATTGCAGGATGCGACTCACCTCCTTCCCTTATGGTCTCTAACTTTGCAAGCATTTCAAAATGCAGAAAGCAGAGTTAGAATGAACAAGAAAAGATGTGAAGTATGCGGGTCTTCCCACACCGTAAAGAATGGAGTACGCAATGATGTACAGTTGTATAAATGCCGAGACTGCGGATATCAGTTCCGTGCAGGAATTAATGTGAGCGAGGAAGAGTTATGGTATGCCTATCAGCAGGAAAAGCAGACCATCAAGGAACTTTCCGTACGCTTCGGTAAGAGCATCTCCACCATCAAACGCAGGCTGCACAACATCAAGCGTGAGTGGTTACAACCTCCACTCAATGGCGATGGATACGTACATATGGACGTAACCTACAGGGGACGTGGTTTTGGCGTGCTGTTGGCTTTGGACAATCGGACAGGGATACCTCTGTACCTGGCTTTCGTGAAAAGCGAAACAGTGAAGGACTACCAAGATGCAGTTAGTAGCATAAAGGAACGGGGATACTGTATTCGTGGACTTATAATAGACGGCAAGCAAAGCCTGTTCAATACATTCTCGGAGTACCATATACAGATGTGTCAATTCCATATGAGACAGATTCTCAGAAGGTATCTGACATTGAATCCCAAAATGTTGGCCGCCAGAGATTTGAGAGACTTGGCAGGCAGACTCAACAAAGTCAAGGAAAATGATTTCAAGAAGGATTACCAGGAATGGAAAGAGAAATGGAAGGATACGATTAACCACAAAAGTCTTCATAAAGACGGAAAGATGCACTATACGCACCGACGCTTAAGATCTGCGATGAACAGCCTGAATTTCTATCTGCCATACCTGTTTACTTTTCAGCGGGAGGAGTGTATGGGAATGCCAAACACAAACAACAAGATAGAGGGCATTTTCACTGACTTAAAAAAGAACCTGAACAATCACAGCGGACTGACAATGGAGAACCGTAAGCGGTTCATCTCTGGGTTTTTCTTGGCATTGACAGAAACTCTTAGCATGAAAAAGCAGGAGTCGCGTTGATACAAACTCCTGCTCATGCTTGTCGTTTCGTGCAGTCCTATTCCTCATGAAGTTGCTCCCCAGCAGAGCTTCACTATGCTTCAGACTGCATGATAGAGGTACAAATTATATTTAATCGGGCATGGAAAAGATGAAGAAATACCATCCTGCAATTTGAGCTATTGACGACATACTACTCTAAATCATCCTGCAATTTGAGCTATACGCCTGATTATTAAACAGTTAGTAAATTATTATTCTTCTGTGGGGATGAAAATAAATTCAAAACAGTGGTGTCACGCTTGTCACGCTGTCACGCTTTCTTGTACAGGAGCATGTGTGGACATTTTGTTTGTATTGCAATGCCGTCAGATGGGGTGGAGACTGTCTAGCAAGTTCGTTTAGTCTGCCTCTTTTGTACTTCTCGCGGCGTATCGAGGAACTTCTTAGAATAATGAAATCAAACAGTGACAGAAAAAGTATATCCACTACTATAACAATGACAGAATTAAACTGAGACTAAAAGGAAAGAGTCCGGTGTATACCGAACTCTTTAGCAATAAAACGTTTATTAATCTGTCCAACTTTTGGGGGGCAGAGCACAATTTTGACACCCCGCTCTTTTTATTTGTTTGTTAGTATTCTAATTTTTTATTGAGTACAATGTGTGAAATCAATCCAATAATAATTAACACTAAATTACCGACAGTGTACCAATTGTGGTCAACCAAATCTGCCATAGGAGTTATAATCATTGGGAGGACCAATAAAATTGCGCCTAATATGATTAACGCAATTCCTAAAAATTTCAAATACTTATTCATGTCTTTTATTTTAAAGTTTTATTAAAAACGAGATTTTGATTTACAAATTAAGTGATTTTTGTTTTAAGTGAGAAGTGTTTTTGGAAAAAAAACAAAACAATGGAGTGTTTATAGGGAAAATTGTAGAAGAAATAGAACAATCGTTAAAAAAATAGCTATAATCTATTGCTGTGTGGGGGGAAAAGTGTATCTTTGCAATCGCATTTTGCAAAATAACAATTTATTTATTAATTATTTATGAACCAATACGAAACCGTTTTCATTTTAACTCCCGTTTTGTCTGATGTTCAGATGAAGGAAGCGGCTGACAAATTCAAGGGTCTCCTTGTCAATGCTGGCGCGGAGATTATCAGCGAAGAATGCTGGGGAATGAAGAAATTGGCTTATCCGATTGAGAAGAAATCTACAGGGTTTTATTGTATGATTGAGTACAAGGCTGAGCCTACAGTGATTGCAAACTTTGAGTTGCAGATGCGTCGTGACGAGCGCGTGCTTCGTTATCTCACAGTAAAGAATGAGAAGTATGCTGCAGAGTATGCAGAAAAGCGTAGAAACAACAAAAAGAAGGAGGATTAAAACATGGCAGTACAGCAATCATCAGAAATTCGTTATTTGACTCCACCTACAGTTGACGTCAAGAAGAAAAAGTATTGCCGTTTCAAGAAGAGCGGCATTAAGTATATAGACTATAAGGATCCAGAATTCCTCAAGAAGTTCCTTAACGAGCAAGGGAAGATCCTTCCACGTCGTATTACTGGAACATCTCTTAAATATCAGCGTCGTGTGGCGCAGGCTGTAAAGAGAGCTCGTCACTTGGCTTTGCTTCCATTTGTAACGGACTTGTTGAAATAATAAAAAAGGAGGAATGATATGAAAATTATATTAAAAAAGGATGTTCTTGGCTTAGGTTATAAGGACGAAGTCCTCACTGTTAAGGACGGATATGGTCGCAACTATCTTCTTCCACAGGGCTATGCGGTTCTCGCTACAGAGAAAGCAGTTAAAGCTCTCAATGAGGAATTGAAGCAGCGTGCTCATAAAATTGCTAAAATTAAGGCAGATGCAGAGGCTTTCGCATCTAAATTTGAAGGTGTGTCTCTTTCTGTTGCAGCAAAGGTTGCAGAAGGAAAAAATATCTATGGTTCTGTAGGTCCTGTTCAGATTGCAACTGCTCTTGCAGAAAAAGGTCTTGAGGTTGACAGCAAGGTTGTTATTCTTAAGGCAGTTAAGGAACTTGGTTCTTATACAGCGACAGTTCAGCTTCATAAGGAGGTTTTTGTTGAGGTTCCTTTTGAGGTTGTTCCTGAAGCAGAAACTGAAGCTTAGTATAATAAGTTTGGTTTTAAAGTATATATTTAAAATGGGTTCGGCATTACCGAGCCCATTTTTTGTTGCGTCTATATTGGTGTTGTTGATATTTATTCCAATTACAATCTCTCTTATTTGAAACCTCTTCATCCGCAACGCTTGCGTAGATTTTTAAAGCTGTAGTTATTAATGACATGATGAGCAATTAGGGAGTTTATACGAATCAGTCTGTTTGCATTGTAATTTTGTTGCTTCTTGTTATTGATTTGTTGAGTAAAACTGTTAATTGCTTCGGTTTAATTTGTGAAAGATATAAAGATGTTGGGTGCCGATTGTCGAACCTAAATGATAGGTTGATTTGTGTGTGATAAGTTGAAAATGTGTGATTAGGTGATTTTTATTTTTTTGGGGGGCGGACAGCCATGCAAATAAATATATTTAATTCTGCAAACAAATGTTGAAAGAGTCAAGTTCGTTTGTGAAAAATTAATGTGTTTGTAATTTTCTCATTATCTTTGTAATTGTAATATGTAGTGCGTTCTTTGATCGTATGCATATAATATGGATTTGTTTTTTTACGTTTGTAAGATATATGAGAGGTAAAGTATTGTTTGTGTTTTTGATGTGGGTTATCACGCAAATGTCATTAGCTCAAAAAATATCATTCGAAAAAACAGTTGTAAATGTTGGCGCTACACTTTGGCGTCGTCCTATTACTGCTGTGTATAAATTTACAAATAAAGAGCGTGAGGCACTTGTTGTTAAGGATGTTGATGCTGGATGTGGGTGTGTAGATGTGAAATGGACAAAGGATGTTCTTAAAAAAGGCGAAAGAGGCGAGATTTTTGTTACGTATGATGCGCAGTTATTGGGACATTTCGATAGGATCGTAAATGTATGTACTAATGCTGGTGAAAAACCTGTACGCATTCGCCTGAAAGGTGTTGTTTTGCATAGTATGAATGAAGAGGCGAAGAATTTATTTCCTCATCAGATTGGCGATATTATGTTGAGTTCTAATAATGTTGAATTTCCAGATGTGCATAAAGGTGATAGTGCCATAGTGTCGTTTGAAATACTTAATAATAGTGATGAAGTTTATACTCCACGTTTAATGCATTTGCCTTCATATATTACAGCTGAATGTTTTCCTGCAATGTTAGGGCGGGGAAGACGTGGCGTTATTAGTTTAAAACTAAATACAAATAAAATGTCAAATATAGGTATTAATCAATCAAACATATATTTGGCTCGCTATTCGGGGGATAAAGTTGGAGATGGTAATGAAATCAATGTTACCTCAGTCTTGTTGCCTGAGGTTGTTGATTCTTCTGATAATATACTTAAACCGAAGTTGCATGTCTCTTCGAATGTTATTGATATGGGTAAACTGGGGCGCAAGTCAAAATTAAAGGGGGAGGTGATTTTAAAGAATGAAGGGACTGGGGTGTTAAATATTGAGTATATATCGGTTTATAATCAAGCACTGACCGTTAGCCTGCCTGCTCGTTTGCTGTCTCCTGATGAATCAATGAAATTGAAGGTTACTCTTCAGGCTAAGTATTTACGACAATATAGCGCTCAACCTCGTGTGTTGATTATTACAAACGATCCTGATTGTCAGAAAGAAACGATTACGGTAAAGTTTGAAAAATAAATATATATGGAACATCCAGAAAATAGTATAGAGTATAAAGGGTTAACTGTTAATCAAGGAGTGGAACAACCTTCAATAGTTAATCCTTACTTGAAGTCCTTTAGGAAAAAACGTACACGATTATTCTCTGTGAATGAATATGTTGAGGGTATTCTTAAGGGAGATATTTCTATGTTGAGTCAAGCTGTCACTCTTGTTGAAAGTGTATTGCCTGAACATCAAGTTATAGCTCAGGATGTTATAGAGAAATGCCTTCCTTATTCTGGTAATTCTGTTCGCATTGGAATAAGTGGTGTTCCTGGGGCAGGAAAAAGTACATCAATAGACTCTTTTGGCGTACATTTGCTTGAAAACTATGGAGGAAAATTGGCTGTACTGGCCATTGACCCAAGTTCGGAAAAGACCAAAGGTAGTATTTTGGGCGATAAAACGCGAATGGAGAAACTTTCAGTCCATCCTAATTCTTTTATTCGTCCTAGTCCTTCAGCTGGCTCACTTGGAGGCGTTGCACGCAAAACACGTGAAAGTATAATACTTTGTGAAGCTGCAGGATATAATAATATTATAGTGGAAACTGTAGGTGTTGGGCAGAGTGAAACCGCTTGTCATTCTATGGTTGATTATTTCCTACTCATACAGTTGGCTGGTACAGGAGATGAACTTCAGGGGATTAAGCGAGGTATAATGGAGATTGCTGATGGTATTGTTATTAATAAGGCTGATGGTGATAATGTTGAAAAAGCAAATCTTGCAGCCTCGCATTACCGCAATGCGCTTCATCTGTTTCCAATGCCGGAAAGTGGAATTTTACCCCAAGTCCGATGCTATTCTGGCTTTTATGGATTGGGTATAGATGGAGTTTTGAGTATGATCTTTGACTATATTGATAAAGTAAAGGCAAATGGTTTTTTTCAGTATAGGCGCAATGAGCAGTCGAAATATTGGATGTATGAAAGTGTTAATGAGAATCTACGCAATAATTTCTATTATAATACAACAGTTCAGTCAATGCTGTCAGAAATGTCAGATAAAGTTTTAGGTGGACAAATCACTTCTTTTGTGGCTGCTAAAAAGCTTTTGGATGCATATTATTCAGAGCTAAGGGTCAATAATTCGAAATAAATATAGAAAACATGAAAAAATGTCTTTTCATATTATGCTTCTTTGTTGAAATGTTGCATGTTTTTGCTCAAGAAGGAAGTTGTGGTTATGAATTTCTTAAGATACCTGTATCAACACATTCTGCGGCTTTGGGTGGGGATAATGTGTCCATAATAGAGGATGATGTCACTCTTATTTATACGAATCCTGCGTTGCTTTCAAATATCTCGACTACAGTTCTTAACTTTAATTATATGTCATATATATCTGGGACAAACAAGTTAAGTGCAACTTTCGGAAAATTAAGTGGTGAGCGAGGAGCGTGGGCAGTAGGAGCTCAGGTTCTCAATTATGGTTCGATGGAAGAGACAACAGAAGATTTCATTGAAATTGGAGATTTTTCTGCTAGTGATATTGCTTTGCAGGGAGGTTACAGTTATCTATTCAACAATAAATGGAGTGGTGGAGTTGTAGGAAAGGTTTTATTGTCTAATTATGGCGTTTATTCATCTGTGGCATTGGCTGTTGATCTCGGTTTAAGTTATTATGATGAAGAAAAAGGAGTGTCTATAGGTTTGGTGGCTCAAAATTTGGGCGGACAGATTGATGCTCTTCATGAGAAACGTGAAGATTTACCATTTAATCTTGTTTTGGGATTTAGTAAGGAACTTAATAACGCACCAATAAGATTGTCTTTCACTCTATCTGATTTAACTCATTGGAGTGAAGACTTCTATTATGAAATTACTGGTAAAAAGCAGAATTTTACTAAGCGTTTCTTTAATCATTTATCCATTGGTGCAGATATATTTCCGTCGTCAGCAACCTGGATTGCTGTAGGATATAATTTCCGCCGTGCTAATGAAATGGAAATTTTAGATAGCAGTCATTGGGCTGGTTTCTCGTTTGGTGGCGGTTTGGCGATTAAGAAGTTTAAGATAGGTCTAGCGTATGGGAAATATCATGTGGGTGCGTCTTCTCTTATAGTGAATGCCTCTTATAATTTTTGATATTAACAATTATATCATTTAAAATATGAAAAAGATTACGATAGCCATTGATGGATTTTCTTCGTGTGGAAAAAGTACTATGGCAAAAGAATTGGCTCGCAAAATCGGATATATTTATATTGATAGTGGGGCAATGTACCGAGCTGTGACTCTTTATGCTCTTCGTAATGGCTTATTTACGGATGCAGGAATACGACAAAGTGATTTGTTGAAAAAGATGGATGATATTGTAATATCTTTTAAGCTTGATGCTGAGACCCAACGCCCTCTAACGTGTCTTAATGGAGAAGTGGTGGAGGAGGAAATACGTCAGATGGAAGTATCTCGTTTTGTAAGTCTTATAGCAGCCATTCCTTTTGTTCGTGAGGCGTTGACTCTTCAACAGCAAATATTAGGAAATGAAAAAGGAATAGTGATGGACGGACGTGACATTGGAACAACAGTGTTTCCTGATGCAGAGATGAAAGTATTTGTGACAGCTTCTGCTGAAGTTAGAGCTAAACGACGTTATGATGAATTGTTGGCCAAAGGTGAAAGTCATGTTGACTATGATGAGATACTTCGCAATGTTAAAGAGCGAGATGAAATTGACCAAAATAGAAAAGTCAGTCCGTTGCGCAAAGCTGATGATGCCCTATTGCTTGACAATGGAAATATGACAAGGGAAGAACAAGATGAGTGGCTAATGCAACGCTTTAATGAAATAGTGAATAAGTAAAGATGTAAACCTCCAAATAAATGGGATGGAGATAGAGATTGATAAAGGATCTGGTTTTTGTTTTGGCGTGACTACAGCAATAAGTAAAGCGGAAGAAGAACTTTCTACCGCGGAGAATCTCTATTGTTTAGGCGATATAGTGCATAATGGTAAAGAATGCGAACGATTGCGCAAAATGGGGCTTATTACTGTTGGGCACGATGCATTAAATCAATTATCGGACGTGAAGATGTTGTTGCGCGCTCATGGTGAACCGCCTTCAACTTACAAATTGGCAAACCTGCGTAATATTCATTTGATAGATGCAACTTGTCCTGTTGTACTCAATTTGCAAAAAAAAATCAAGAGAGATTATGATGCTGACATGTCTCATACTCAGCAGATTGTCATATATGGAAAAAATGGACATGCAGAGGTTGTGGGATTAGTTGGACAGACTAATGGCAATGCTATTGTAATTGAATGTCTTGATGATGCTAAGTTGTTGGATTTTTCACGTTCTATACGTTTGTATTCTCAAACAACAATGTCACTTGAAGGTTTCAATGAGATTGTTAATTACATTAAAGAACATATATCTCCTTCAGCTTCATTCTTTTATTATGATACAATATGCAGGCAAGTTGCAAATCGGATATCGAATATTCGAGATTTTGCGGAAAAGCATGATGTCGTACTCTTTGTATGTGGTAAGAAAAGTTCAAATGGGAAGGTTTTGTATAATGAGTGCCGTTCTGTTAATATAAGAACTTACATCATTGATGACCCGGAGGAGATTGATTATGAATGGTTGGAAGGTGTTT
The DNA here is from genome assembly GCA_045576655.1 of Bacteroidaceae bacterium. Classification (GTDB taxonomy): domain Bacteria; phylum Bacteroidota; class Bacteroidia; order Bacteroidales; family Bacteroidaceae; genus RGIG8745. Next base: position 343,602 of record JAZNGW010000032.1, on the reverse strand, counting down.
CTACGATTGGTGTATGTGGGGCAACTTCTACACCTAAGTGGCTTATGGAAGAATGTCGCGATGCTATAATGAAGCATTATAAATAAGGTTGCAATAATGTTATATATAAAGAGATAATTATATGTCAGAAATTAAGTGTATAGGAATTGTAACATCAGGAAATGATGCTCCTGGTATGAATAGTGCAATTCGGGCGGTTACTCGCTCTGCAATTTATAATAATTTGTGTGTCAAAGCTATATATAGAGGATATAAAGGACTAATTGAAGGTGAAATTGTTGAATTTAAGACTCAAAATGTGAGCAATATTATTCAGCAAGGAGGTACTATTTTAAAGTCATCTCCAAGCAAGGACTTTCTTACATCGGAAGGGCGTGAAAAAGCATATGAGAATATGCAAAAAGAAAGTATTGATGCACTTGTTGTTATAGGAGGCGACGGAACGCTTACTGGTGCACGAATTTTTGCTCAAGAATATGACGTGCCATGTATAGGTATTCCCGCAACTATTGATAACAATTTGTGTGGTACAGATACGACTATTGGATATGATACTGCGCTTAACACGATAGTACAAACGGTAGATAAAATACGTGATACTGCAACATCACATGAGCGTTTATTTTTTATAGAAGTTATGGGTGATGATGCTGGCTTTTTGGCGTTAAATGGAGCTATTGCTGCAGGATGTGAAGAAGCTATAATACCATCTGTGGCAATCGAAGAGGAACAGCTTAATCGTTTGGTCCTTAATGGAGTGCGCAAAAGCAAGGGGAGTAGTATTGTCCTTGTTGCAAGTAATGAGGGGGAGAATGTAGCAATGCATTATGCGGAAATTGTGAAAAATCGTTGCCCTAATCTTGATGTTAAAATATCATTGTTAGGACATCTGCAACGGGGTGGGCAGCCTACTGCTCATGACAGAATCATTGCGAGCCGTATGGGGGCTGCTAGTATTGAGGCGCTTATGAAAGGACTGCGCAATGTTATGATTGGTATTGATAACGATGAAATAGTATATGTGCCATTTTCACGAGCAATAAAGGAAACGCGAAAGATAGACCATAATCTTATGGATATATTGCATAATATTTCTATCTAATCAGTTGTTTCCCAAATAATGATTTGAGATGATTGTTTGTATTGCAGAGAAACCTAGTGTTGCGAAAGATATTGCCGCTGTTTTGGGGGCTACACGGATGTGTCAAGGTTTTTTGGAAGGCAATGGCTATCAGGTGACTTGGACCTTTGGCCACTTGTGTGAATTGAAAGAACCTCATGAATATACTCCTCGTTGGAAGCGATGGGATTTATGGGATTTGCCGATGATACCTTCACGCTATGGTATTAAATTAAAAGAGGATGATGGGGTGAAAAAGCAATTTGCTGTAATTGAAAAACTCATGCAGTCTGCTGATGAAATAATTAATTGTGGTGATGCTGGACAAGAAGGAGAGTTGATACAGCGATGGGTGATGCAAAAAGCGCAAATTAAATGTCCCGTTAAGCGTTTGTGGATTTCATCTCTTACAGAAGAAGCAATCCGTGAAGGTTTCAATTCTTTGAAGGACCAATCGGATTATCAGTCGCTTTATGAGGCAGGTTTGAGTAGAGCCATAGGTGATTGGACTCTTGGAATAAATGCGACGCGTTTGTATACACTCAAATATGGACAGAATAAGCAAGTTCTATCTATTGGACGTGTACAAACACCGACATTGGCTCTTATTGTTCGTCGTCAGAAAGAAATAGAAAGTTTTATTCCTGAAGAGTATTGGGTTCTTTCTACAAATTATAGAGGTGCCACTTTTTTATCAACAAAAGGAAAGTTTGCTTCAAAAAACTCTGGAGAAGAGTTTCTTGCAAAAGTGAAAGAAAGGCCTTTCACTATTACTGATGTGTCTGCAAAAAAGGGGACAGAAGCACCTCCTCGACTTTATGATTTGACGTCTTTGCAAGTCGATTGTAACAAAAAATTTGGATATTCTGCGGATTTAACATTACAGCTGATACAGTCGCTATATGAAAAAAAGTATACAACATATCCTCGTGTAGATACAACATTTTTAAGTGATGATATTTATTCTAAATGTCCCAATATACTTAGGGGAATAAGAGGATATGAATCATATACAAATCCGCTTCATGGAAAGAAACTTATTAAAAGTAAAAAGGTCTTTGATTCGTCAAAAGTGACGGATCACCATGCTATAATTCCGACAGGTATTCCTGTCCAGAATCTTACGGATTTGGAACGTAATGTTTACGACTTAGTAACACGAGCATTCATTGCTGTATTTTATCCAGAATGCAAATTTCTGACTACTACAGTTTTAGGAGTGGTTGACGATGTGAACTTTAAGACAACGGGTAAACAAATTACAGAATTAGGATGGAAGGTTATATATGGCAACGATGTTACGCATGCAACAGTACAAATGGATGGTGATGCAGAAAGTGTGTTGCCCCATTTTGAGGTTGGTGAGTCGGGTATGCATGAACCATTGTTGCAGGAGAAATGGACACAACCACCAAAACCTTATACGGAAGCGACGCTTTTACGTGCTATGGAAACAGCCGGAAAACTTGTTGATGATGAGGAATTGCGCGATGCGCTTAAAGAAAATGGCATAGGAAGACCATCAACTCGTGCTGCTATAATTGAAACACTTTTTAAACGCCGGTATATTCGTAAGGAACGCAAAAATTTGATAGCCACACCAACAGGGGTGGAACTTATAGAACTTATACATGAAGATTTATTAAAAAGTGCGGAACTTACTGGGGTTTGGGAGAAGAAATTACGAGAGATAGAAAAGCGTAAATATGATGCAAAGCAATTTCTTGAAGAGTTAAAGCATATGGTTGCAGATATAATATATGCAGTTCGTCAAGATAAGTCAAATCGGCATGTAACTATTACGACTGAAGAAGATTTAAAGAAGAAAATAACTAAAAAGAAAACCGCTGATAAAAAAGTGTGTGATGAATCACGGAAGGTCGCAGGTTTTCAACCTCGTTCGGTTAAAAAGAAGACAGGCTCTTCGGCAGATGTTGATAACGTTGATATGGCCGATGAATGGGTCGGATTGCCATGCCCCGTCTGTCATGAAGGGCGTATAATAAAGGGACGTTCTGCTTATGGATGTTCGCGTTGGAAAGAAGGATGTACATTCCGACGTTTATTTGAAGATTGAGAATATGATTATAACAATAATAACGAACATGTTGTACTGCAAGTTGATATACAAAACCATAGCGCATTGTATTGTGACTTTTGTCTCGGTAGTTTGCGTTTTACAGATGGTTTCATGTAGCAATGATAATATCGCATTTAATAAAGGCGAGCAACATTATGCTCTGGGTGAGTATTATCAGGCTTCGATATATTACAAAAAGGCTTATTCACGCACGTCACCTAAGGATAGGCCAAAACGGGCTTTGCGAGCGTTTAAAATGGGGGAATGTTATAGACGCATAAATTATACGCAGAAAGCACTGGCCGCATATCAAAATGCAGTACGATATAAGATTCAGGATAGTCTTGCGCTATTTCATTTGGCTCGTATTCAGTTAAAAGCTGGCCAGTATAAACAGGCAGAAGAAAATTTCCGTCTATATTTGGATAAGGACCCAGGTAATGAACTTGCACGTTCTGGACTTCTTTCTTGTGAACTTGCTCCTCAATGGAAGGCGACTCCTAATTTGTATAAAGTAAAGAAAGAACAGCTGTTCAATTCACGTAGGGCAGATTATTCTCCGATGTTATTAGGTGATGAATCTGATATGCTTTTTATAACATCAACGCGTAATCAATCGAAAGGTGATGAAATAAGCGGAATTACAGGTGCTAAATATGCTGATATGTTTGTTTCCAGAAAGGGTGAAGACAAAAAATGGAAACAAGTTGAAGAAATTGATTCTGAAATCAATACGGATTATGACGAAGGTGTTTGTTGCTTTTCTCCGGATGGCAAAACAATGTATTTCACACGTTGTAGTTCTGACCCTGATTATCCTCGATATGCAGAGATATGGGAGTCCGCACGTTCTGACGCTTCTTGGTCTTCGCCTAAGAAATGTGAAATTTCAAAGGATACGCTTTCTTCATATGCTCATCCAGCAGTTTCCCCAGATGGCGAGTGGCTATATTTTGTAAGTGATATGCCAGGAGGTGAGGGCGGTTTTGATATTTGGCGAACACGTATAGTGAGTTCTGGATTTGGAGGAGTAGAAAATTTGGGACGTCCTATAAATACTTCTGGGGATGAGATGTTCCCGACCTTTAAACCAACAGGTGAGTTATATTTCTCTTCAGATGGACATCCAGGTATGGGCGGACTTGATATTTTAAAGGCCACAAATGATAGTGTTAGGGGGTGGATTGTGGAAAACCAACAATTTCCTCTTAATTCTTCGGCCGATGATTTTGGAATGACGTTTGAAGGATTTCATAATCGTGGGTTCTTTTGTTCAAGTCGCAATGATGGAAAAGGATGGGAGCATATTTTTAGTTTTGAATATCCAGAGATATTACAGACTGTGACAGGTTGGGTATACGAAAAGGATGGTTACGAACTTCCAGAAGGACTTGTTTATATGGTTGGTAATGATGGTACTAATGAAAAACTAAGCGTAAAGGGCGATGGTTCGTTTACAAAAATAATCAAGCCAGGAGTAGATTATGTGTTTTTGGGTACTTGTAAGGGATATCTTAATGTGAGGCAACAACTGAGAGTTGAACCTTCTGAGGAAAGTGAAGAATATACACTTCAATTTCCACTTCCTCCTATCAATGTGCCTGTGCTTATCGATAATATATTTTATGAATTTGATAAAGCATCTTTGACTCCAGAATCAACGAATGCATTAGATATGTTGGTGGTGATGCTTAATGAAAACCCTAATATAACTATAGAACTTAGTTCTCATTGTGATTATAGGGGTAATGATGCATACAATCAGCGTTTATCTCAGCGTCGTGCAGAATCGGTTGTTAACTATTTGATTGAACATGGAGTTGTTTCAGAGCGTCTTGTGGCAGTAGGATATGGTGAAGAGCGTCCAAAAGTGGTGACAAAGAAACTTGCGGAAATTCATAAATTCTTGTCTGAAGGTGATACTCTAACGGAAGATTTCATTTTGAAATATAATGATGAGGAGCAAGAAATATGCAATGCGCTTAATAGACGTACCGAATTCAAAGTACTTCGTACAACATTTGGTACGACTTTAGAGGAGTATCGCAGTAACGATAACAAAGAGTAGCTTTAAGTTTAATGTCTGTTAATAGAACTGTTTTGATGAAAATAGACATATTAAAATATATCATTTGGGCCATTGCTCCAATCTTATTTGTAGGATGTGGTGTGGGGAAATATATACCTGAAGGAGAGTATTATTTAAAAGACATTAGTGTTGATTGTGAGAATGATAAAGTTAAAGAAAATTATTCTTTAATAGATTATGTTCAACAGTATCCAAACTCAAAATGGTTCGGTTTGAAAATACCTCTTGGGATATATAAACTATCGGGTAAAGATTCAACAAATTGGTTCTCCTCCTTTTTCAGGAAAATAGGTGAGGCGCCAGTTATCTATGATAGTGTAATGACGGTGAACTCTGTTGCTGATATTAAAAAGATGCTTTCTAACGAAGGTTATGTTTATGCAAATGTGTTCACTAAAGCAGTAGTTGATGAATCTTCAAAGAAAATGTCATTGAAGTATGTTGTTGCTCCAGGGGAAAGGTATTTGGTAGGGAATGTTCTACGTTATTCTGGTGATTCTGTTATTCATGAATATATTAATGGTACGGACACATTGAGCTCAATGATAAAAAAAAGGGGTGCTTTAAATATTAATGTATTGAATGAGGAACGTTCCCGAATTACGAAGGCGCTGCAAAATTCTGGATATTATAAGTTCAACAAGGAATATATAACATTTGTGGTGGACACATGTGAGGGGAGTCGCTATGTTGATTTGAGGATGGATGTTAAACTGCATTTGGAAGATGGTAGATCTGCTCCAGAAAATCATAAGAAGTATTATATCGGTGATGTTAACTTCTTTTGTGATATTAGAAATGCAGATTCAAATAGGGATAGTGTATTGGTTGATGAAACGACTATTTACTATAGCGATAAGTTGAGGTACAGACCAAGTATGTTGATTTCAAATAACAAATTGCGAACTGGGAATGTTTTCAAAGACGATGACTTGCAACGCTCTTATCGTAATTTTGCTCAATTGCCAGCAATAGCATATTCTAATATTAACCTTGTGCAACGCGAAGGGCAGGATACGTTAGATTGTAATGTGGTTGTAAATCATAGTCGCCCTAAAATGGTGTCTTTCGATTTAGAAGGAACAAATTCTGCTGGAGATTTGGGCGCAGCGGTATCTGCTACATACCAACATAACAATTTGTTTAAAGGTGCGGAGAGATTGACTTTTAAGTTGAGATATGCTTATGAGGCCATAACAGGTTTGGAGGGCTATGATGGGGAAAATTATAATGAATTTGGCGCCGAATTGAATTTGAAATTTCCTATGTTTCTTTTTCCTTTTGTAAGTCGTGATTTCGGTGGTAATCATCATGCTTCATCAGAGATATCTTTGCAATATAATCTTCAAAATCGTCCTGAATTTTACAGACGTGTACTTTCTGCAGCTTGGAGATATAAATGGGCGAGTAAAAATAAACGAATAGCGCATCGTTTTGATCTCTTGGAGTTGAACTATGTTTACATGCCATGGATTTCAGGAAAATTTAAAGAACAATATCTTGATAGTCTTGGTAAAAGCAATGCCATATTAAAGTATAACTATGAAAATTTGCTTATAACTAAATTGGGCTATACATATACCTATAATTCATCAGGTGCAGCTGCTGCGTTTGGAAGAAATGCGCTTAGTGTAAAAGCAAATATTGAGACTTCGGGAAATCTGCTTTCGGCAATCACAAATTTGTCCGATGGCAAAAGGAATAGTGCTGGTCAATACACGTTCTGTGGAATTGCCTATGCTCAATATGTCAAAGGGGATTTGGAGGTTACTAAAAGTATTCGAATTGACCGAAATAATTCTATTGCATTGCATGCAAATGTCGGTGTTGCATATCCATATGGCAATTCAAAAATTCTGCCATTTGAAAAGCGGTATTTCTCTGGTGGTGCGAACAGTGTGCGTGGATGGTCAGTCCGTTCTTTAGGGCCAGGAGCGTATAATGGCTATGATAAAGGTATTAACTTTATCAATCAGTCTGGTGACATTAAGCTAGACTTGAATTTTGAATATCGTGCTCGTTTATTCTGGAAGTTCAGCGGTGCTTTTTTCATTGATGCGGGAAATATATGGACCATTCGTGAATATAAGGACCAGCCTGGAGGATGTTTCAGGTTTGATGAGTTCTACAAGCAAATAGCAGTTGCTTATGGTTTGGGTTTGCGTATGAATCTTGACTTTTTTATTCTTCGATTTGATGCTGGTATGAAAGCCATAAATCCTGTTTATGAGGATAAACGCCATTATCCGATACTTTCTCATAATCTAAAACGTGATTTTGCATTTCATTTTGCTGTAGGAATGCCTTTCTAACAATTAATTTAAGAAGTACTTAATTATTGTTTTATTATTAATTATTAACTTTGCAAAAATCTTGGTAACACAAACAAAATAGATATAATATGTATAGAACACACACTTGTGGAGAGTTACGCCTCTCTAATTCAGGCGAGAATGTCACTCTTGCCGGATGGGTACAGAGGGTACGCAAAATGGGCGGTATGACATTCGTTGATTTACGTGACCGTTATGGTATAACACAATTGGTTTTTAACGAAGAAACGAATGCACAACTTTGCGATAATGCAAATAAGTTGGGACGCGAGTTCGTAATTCAGATAAAGGGACGGGTGAATGAGCGATATAGCAAGAATGCTAATATTCCGACTGGGGAAATTGAAATAGCTGTTGAAGAGTTGAATTTGCTCAATTCGTCAGAAGTTCCTCCTTTTACAATCGAAGATAATACAGATGGCGGTGATGATATTCGTATGAAATATCGATATTTGGATTTGCGCCGTTCAAGTGTGCGCCAGAATTTGGAATTGCGCCATAAGATGTGTATAGCTGTACGCAATTATTTATCAAATCAGGGTTTTCTTGAAGTAGAAACACCAATGCTTATTGGTTCTACGCCTGAAGGCGCACGCGATTTCGTCGTACCTTCTCGAATGAATCAAGGGCAGTTTTACGCTCTTCCGCAGAGTCCTCAGACTTTGAAGCAACTTCTTATGGTTGCAGGTTTTGACCGCTATTTCCAGATAGTTAAGTGTTTCCGTGATGAAGATTTACGTGCGGACCGTCAACCTGAATTCACACAGATTGACTGTGAAATGAGTTTTGTTGAACAAGAAGATGTTATAACAACCTTTGAAGGCATGGCGAAGCATCTGTTCAAGGAGTTGCGTGGTGTGGAGATAGAGGGCGATTTCTTACGCCTTCCTTGGTCTGAGGCTATGCGTCGCTTTGGTAGCGATAAACCTGATATGCGTTTTGGCATGGAGTTTGTCGAACTAATGGATGTAATGAAGAAAGGCACATTCCCTGTTTTTGACGATGCGGAGTATATAGGCGGAATTTGTACTGAAGGATGCGCTTCATATACACGCAAAGATATAGACAAATTGACTGAATGGGTTAAGCGCCCTCAGATAGGTGCGAAAGGCTTAGTCTATGCTCGTGTGATGGAGGATGGCAGCGTTAAATCTTCTGTTGACAAGTTCTATACGCAGGAAGATTTGCAGGCTCTCAAATTAAAGATGGGCGCAAAACCTGGTGATTTGATACTAGTTCTCAGTGGTGATGACACAATGAAGACACGCAAGCAGCTGTGCGAACTTCGTTTGGAAATGGGTTCTCGTCTCGGCTTACGTGACAAGAATAAGTTTGCTCTGCTATGGGTAACAGAATTCCCTATGTTTGAATGGAGCGAGGAAGAAGGACGATTGATGGCTATGCACCATCCGTTTACACATCCTATGGATGAAGATATACATCTGCTTGACTCCAATCCTGCAGCTGTTAGAGCGGATGCATACGATATGGTTTGTAATGGAGTAGAGTTGGGCGGAGGGTCTATTCGTATATTTGATCCGGAACTTCAAGCCAAAATGTTTGAAATATTAGGATTTACCCCAGAGAAGGCACAAGAGCAATTTGGTTTCTTGATGAATGCATTTAAGTATGGCGCACCTCCTCATGGAGGTCTTGCTTATGGACTTGACCGTTGGGTAAGTATTTTTGCAGGCCTTGACTCTATTCGTGATTGTATAGCATTCCCTAAGAATAACAGTGGACGTGATGTTATGCTTGATGCACCGTCAGCAATAGATGAAAAGCAACTTGATGAACTGAAGATTCAATTAGTAACTGAATAGCATATTTTGAAAACATATCCCGCCATTGACATGTCATTGGCGGGTGTTTTTTATCCTTTTAACTATATCTTACATCTCCACTGCGGTCGTGTTGAATCTCCACCGCGGTCGTGTTGAATCTCCACCGCGGTTGTGTTGCGTCTCCACCGCAGTCGTGTTGTGTCATCACCGCGGTCGTGTCAGAAGATTTGCGAGGTTTTGTTGTAAGACTTGCGTGGTAGTGTTGCGCCATTACACCGTGGTTGTGATGTGTCGTTACAGTAGACAAACATCTCGCTGTTTTTGTGCTAAAATCGCCTGTTTCTTCCTCGTTTTTGCATATTTTGCATAACAATTATGGATTTTTATTGGTCATGGCGTGTTTTTCTTTGTAAATCATGTGTTTTTTGTGATAGTTTTAGTACTCCAGTAATCTAAAAAAAGGTTAACTTTGTAAAGATTTAATGAAGATAGTGCATGTGTGACCTTATTTTAGAGGATGTACGTGTGCCTATTTGTTATTTGTGTGAAACCATTAACTTATTACTAATTTTAAATATGGCTAAAGTAATTAAATTACGAAAAGGCTTGAACATCAACCTTAAAGGTAAGGCTGAAGCAAAGGTTATAGCCATAGATGCATCTGACGTCTACGGGCTTGTCCCAGATGCATTTGTGGGTGTTAAACCGAAGCTTGTGGCAAAAGAAGGGGATGTTGTTAAGGCTGGAGATGCCTTGTTTGTTGACAAGTTGCATCCAGAGGTGAAGTTCGTCTCACCTGTAAGTGGCAAGGTTACTACAGTTGAGAGGGGCGACCGCCGTAAGATTCTCAGCGTGCAGGTTACTGCAGACAAGCAGCAAGTTTATGCTGATTTTGGTAAGAAGAATGTAAATTCTCTCTCAGGCGAGCAGGTGAAGAGTGCACTGCTTGAGTCGGGACTTTTTGCGTTTTTCTTGCAGCGTCCATATGCAGTTACCGCTAATCCTGCTGATGCACCTAAGGCTATCTTTGTGTCAACATTCTGCGACATGCCTTTGGCTGCGGATTTTGAAGTAGTGCTTAAGGGTAATGAAGCCGATTTCCAAACGGGTATTGATGCATTGTCAAAAATTGCGAAAGTTCACCTCGGTGTAAAACCTTCTGCTTCATCTGCATTGGCTAATGCAAAAAATGCAGTTGTCACAGTTTTTGACGGAAAGTGTCCGGCTGGAAATGTAGGTGTCCAAATCAATAACGTTTCGCCTGTCAACAAAGGGGAAGTTGTATGGACTCTCGGCGCTGAGGAAGTAATCTTTATCGGTCGTCTGTTCAATACCGGTAAGGTTGACTTGACTCGTACTATTGCGGTTGCAGGTTCTGAGATTAAGGCTCCGGCTTATGTTAAGGCTCTTGTAGGACAGCAGATTTCTTCAATCGTTAAAGGAAATATTGCAACAGACAAGAAGGTGCGCCTAATTGACGGAAATCCGTTGACTGGACTTAAGGTTTGCGAAACTGCATTCCTTGGTGCACACTCTACAGAAATCACAGCAATCCCTGAGGGTGACGAAGCAGATGAAGCATTTGGCTGGATTATGCCACGCTTTAACCAGTTCTCAACAAGCCGTACATATTGTAGCTGGCTTATGGGAAATAAGGAGTATTCGCTTGATGCACGTGTCAAGGGTGGCGAACGCCATATGATTATGTCGGGCGAATATGACAGCGTGTTCCCAATGGATATCTACCCAGAGCAGTTGGTTAAATCAATAATTGCTGGCGACATCGAAAAGATGGAAGCGTTGGGTATTTATGAAGTTGCTCCTGAGGATTTTGCTGTTTGTGAGTTTGTTGACTCTTCAAAGTTGGAGTTGCAGCGCATTGTTCGCGAAGGACTTGATATGCTTCGTAAGGAAAATGAATAAGGATTAAATTAAATGAAATAAAAATGAGTGCGTTAAAAAAATATCTCGACAAGATAAAACCGGCTTTCCAAAAAGACGGTAAGTTCCACGCATTCCAGTCTGTTTTTGATGGTTTCGAAACGTTTATGTTCGTTCCAAATACTACAGCAAAGGCACGTGGAGCTCATATACATGACGCTATAGATTCAAAGCGCATCATGTCATTTGTTGTGATTGCGTTGATTCCATGCTTGCTTTTTGGTATGTTCAACGTAGGTTATCAGCATTATTTGGCAACAGGAATTGCAACACCAGATTTAGTGGATAGCTTTATCTATGGTTTTTTGGCGGTACTTCCTAAAGTTGTAGTTTCATACGTAGTTGGATTAGGCATTGAGTTTACTGTTGCTCAGTGGAAGAAAGAAGAAATTCAGGAAGGATTTCTTGTTTCGGGAATGCTTATACCACTTATCGTTCCAATCAACTGCCCATTGTGGATTATAGCTCTTGCTACTGCATTTGCTGTGATTTTTGCAAAGGAGGTATTTGGCGGTACCGGTATGAATATTTTCAATGTAGCTCTAGTAACTCGTGCATTCCTTTTCTTCGCTTATCCTTCAATGATGAGTGGCGACAAGGTTTGGGTTAATGGTAACTATATAGATTCAATCATTGGAGTGCGTGGTGTTGTCGATGGACAGGCATATGATGCAGTAACTATGGCAACACCTCTTGGAGAACTTGCTGCTGGTGATGCTGTCAGTGCTTCTGCAATGGATACCATTACAGGATTTATCCCTGGTTCTATCGGTGAAACAAGCGTTATAGCAATTGCTATTGGTGCTATAATACTTCTTTGGAGTGGTGTAGCTAGTTGGAAAACAATGCTCTCTGTATTTGTTGGTGGAGCATTGGTTGCATACTTGTTCAAGGATAACGTAACAGATAATTTCCAATGGTGGGAGCACCTCACAGTCGGCGGATTCTGCTTTGGAGCAGTGTTCATGGCAACAGACCCTGTTACATCTGCTCGTACTGAATGTGGAAAGTATATTTATGGTTTCCTAATCGGAGCAATTGCGATTTTAATCCGTGTCCTTAATCCTGGTTATCCAGAAGGTATGATGCTTGCAATACTTCTCATGAACGTATTCGCTCCGCTCATTGACTATTGTGTTGTTCAAAGTAATATTAACAAGCGCATCAAGCGTGCAGCTAAATAAGGAGGGTTGAATTATGGCAAAATTTAATACAAACGGCAATGCATATACTATTATATATGCTTCTTTAATGGTGATTATCGTTGCATCCCTCCTTGCGTCCGTTGCATCAGCATTGAAAAAAAATCAGGATGCAAATGTGGCTATTGACAAGAAGTCGCAGATTCTTGCGTCGCTTAACATCCGTGGCATTGAAACTGCAAATGTGGAAAGTAAATATGCTGAAATAGTAGTTTCAGACCCTATTTATAGCGCTACTTTTGAAGTTTCAAAGGAAAATGGAGGTTTTGAGGTGGGAACAAAGGATATTAAGGTTGACAATCGACCACTTTATGTGTGTGTAGTTGACGGTGCAACAAAGTATGTAGTTCCTGTTAAAGGTGCAGGTCTTTGGGGAGGAATCTCTGGCTATATTGCCCTTGACGACGATTGCGAGACTGTTTTCGGAACATATTTTACGCATGAGAGTGAGACTGCTGGTCTTGGCGCTCGTATCACCGAAGAATGGTTCCAGACTAGTTTCAATGGCAAGAGAGTTTATGATGAGAGTGATTTAGATAAGATAGCGCTTTCTGTTGTAAAGAAAGGCAAGCAAGGCTCTCTTGCGCCTGAGAATTATGTTGATGGAGTTACAGGTGCTACTCTTACTTGTGATGGTGTTAACAAGATGATTCAGGATGGACTTGCGCTTTATATGGATATTCTTAAGTCACTTAAAAATAGGAGGTACAAATATTATGAGTAAATTATTTTCAAAGGAAAATAGGGCAGTGTTGACAAACCCGCTCAACCTGGACAACCCAGTGACAGTACAGGTGCTCGGTATTTGTTCTGCCCTTGCTGTAACATCACAGTTGAAGCCTGCATTAGTTATGGGACTTTCTGTGACTGTTATTACTGCTTTTGCTAACGTGATTATTTCTTTGTTGCGTAAGACAATACCAAATCGCATCCGTATTATTGTGCAATTGGTAGTAGTTGCCGCACTTGTAACAATTGTAAGCAATATTCTTAAGGCGTATGTTTATGATGTGAGTGTACAATTATCAGTTTATGTAGGACTCATTATTACCAACTGTATCCTTATGGGACGTCTTGAAGCATTTGCTATGCAAAACGGTCCATGGGAGTCATTCCTTGATGGTATTGGTAATGGACTTGGCTACGCTGTTGTTCTTGTAATCGTTGGTTTTGTACGCGAACTTCTTGGTTTCGGTACACTTCTAGGTTTTGAGATTATTCCTCAGTCTGCACTTCTTGAATATGGCGGAACTTATATGCACAACGGCATGATGACTATGCCCGCTATGGCGCTCATCATTGTGTCACTTGTTATTTGGGCTCATCGTGCATATAATCAAGAGGGAAAGAAATAATAACATACTTAAAAAGATAAGAATAATATGGAACATTTTATTAGTTTGTTCGTCCGCTCAATCTTTGTGGACAATATGATTTTCGCATTCTTCTTGGGTATGTGTTCTTACCTTGCTGTATCCAAGACGGTGAAGACTTCTTTCGGACTCGGTGTTGCCGTAACATTCGTGTTGCTCATCACTGTTCCTGTTGATTATCTGCTTCAGACAAAAGTACTTGCAGCAGAAGGCATTTTGGGCGTAGACCTTACATTCCTTAGCTTCATACTCTTTATTGCAGTAATTGCAGGTATGGTTCAGCTTGTTGAGATGGTTGTGGAGCGTTTTTCACCTTCACTTTATGCGGCTCTCGGTATTTTCCTTCCGCTTATTGCCGTAAACTGTGCAATCATGGGTGCTTCACTTTTCATGCAGCAGCGAATTCTTCTTGACCCAGAGACAAGCAGCCAAGCTATCGGAGGAGTTTCTGATTGTATTGCTTACGCTCTCGGTTCGGGTATTGGCTGGACACTCGCAATTGTTGGTCTTGCTGCCATTCGCGAGAAAATGGCTTATTCTGATGTCCCAAAACCGCTTCAGGGTCTCGGTATTACATTTATAACTGTAGGTCTTATGGCAATGGCATTTATGTGTTTCTCAGGTCTTAAAATCTAATTAAAGAAAGGAACATAACAATGGATATAAACTTTATATTATCAAGTATCGGGGTGTTCCTTGTGATAATCCTCGTGTTGGTGATTATTCTGCTTGTTGCAAAGAAATATCTTTCACCAAGCGGTAATGTCACAATGACCATAAATGGTGATAACAAAATCTCGGTAGAACAGGGAAGCAGTGTGCTTTCAACTCTTTCTGCAAATGGTATTTTCCTTAGTTCCGCTTGTGGCGGTAAAGGTTCATGTGGACAGTGTAAGTGCCAGGTTGTAGAAGGTGGAGGAGAAATTCTCGATTCAGAAAAAGGACACTTCACTAGAAAGCAGGTTAAGGAAGGGTATCGTCTTGGATGCCAGTGCAAGGTGAAAGGTGATATTTCAATTAAAGTTCCTGAATCTGTTATGGGTGTCAAGGAGTGGGAATGTACTGTTATTGGTAACCGCAACGTTGCAACCTTCATTAAGGAGTATAAGGTGCAACTTCCTCCAGGCGAGCACATGGACTTCGAGCCAGGTTCTTATGCACAGATTAAGATTCCTGCATTCGAAATCGATTATGATAAGGATATGGACAAAGGTCTTATTGGTGACCTCTATCTTCCTGCATGGCAGAAGTTCGGACTCTTTGACCTCAAGTGTGTCAACACAGAACCGACAATCCGTGCATATTCAATGGCAAACTATCCTGACGAAGGTGATATCATAACACTAACAGTGCGTATTGCTACTCCTCCGTTCAAACCTAAGGAGCAGGGCCCTGGATTCATGGATGTTAATCCTGGTATTGCATCTTCTTATATATTCAGTCTCAAGCCAGGTGACAAGGTGACAATGTCAGGTCCTTATGGTGATTTCCATCCGCACTATGGTACAGGACGTGAAATGATTTGGGTTGGTGGTGGCGCCGGTATGGCTCCTCTCCGTGCACAAATTATGCACTTGCTTAAGACGCTTAATGTACGCGACCGTGAAATGCACTATTTCTATGGAGCACGTGCTATTGATGAAGTGTTCTTTATGGAAGATTTCCTTGCTCTTGAGAAGGAATTCCCTAACTTCCACTTCCATCTTGCCCTTGACCGTCCAGACCCTAAGGCAGATGCAATGGGCGTTAAGTATACAGCAGGATTCATTGCTCCAGTACTTGGTGATACTTATCTTAAGCAGCATGAAAGTCCAGAAGATATCGAGTACTACCTTTGCGGACCTCCAATGATGGCGAAGACCGTGCTTGACCTTCTCCACAGTCTTGGTGTAGAAGATGACATGATTAACTTTGACGACTTCGGTGGATAAATTTCTGTGATTATATTAGTAATAATCAATGTTTATAAATAAGCAAAGGCATTCCGTTTTGAGGATGCCTTTGTTTGTATTCATAGAACTTAATTATTGATAAATGTCACTCTCAAATCTGTATGATAAAATTTATAGAATGTGGGTGTAATAATGAAACACGACTGCGGTACCTTCACAAAATGACCTCGCAAGTCTTTTGACACGAAAGCGGTGATTATTAACCACAAGTTTGCAAGTTTGCAATATTGTGTTTTTATGGTAATATTGAACTATATTGTCAAAAATATTGGTAAATTTGTAGTGATTTTATAAATACTAAAAAATATTTTTTTAACTTGAAAATTAAACAATGAAAAAGATTTTTGTTTTAAGTTCATTTGTTTTGGCAATAACATTTCTTTCTGGATGTGGTTCTATGCCATCAGCGTCTAAGGGAACATCTTCTCCTGTAACTAATGCAAACAGTGCGCAAACTTCTGGTTTAGGTGCTCTTTTGGGAGGTTTGACAAGTGGCAGTTCGGCAGATGCCAATTCTATGATTGGCGGTGTAATTGGCAAATTGGTTGGTGGTTTAGTTGCTCCACCATCAATTGAAGGTACATGGGTCTATTCAGAACCAACAATTCAATTTGAGAGTGAAAGTCTTTTGGCGAAGGCTGGTGGAGCTGTTGCCACAGGAAAAATTGTAGAGAAAGTGAAACCTTATTATGAAAGAATTGGTGTTGTAAAAGGTTCTGTAGTTATTGATTTTAAATCGGATAACAGTTGTTCATATACAATCAATGGAAATACATATGATGGAACTTATGTATATAATAAAGAAACAAATGTTGTGGAAATGAATGATGCACATGGTATTAAAATTATTGCAGCATATGCTACCGTTTCTTCTAAAAATATGGCTATTTCTTTTGATGCAACAAAACTTCTTACGCTTCTTCAGACATTAGGCGCATCATCAACAAATACAACTGTGGCGGGTCTCACAACTTTGAGTAAGTCATTTACAGGAATGAAGGTTGGTTTCTTGTTTGACAAGGAATAAGAATGCTTGTGTTTTGAAATTCGCCATATTAGATGTATATTTGCATTACATTGAGTAATTATATAAACCCAAAAACATTTTTTAATAATTATAAAACTTTTAAGTATGGAAAAAAGTCCATTGCAGTTGGCGAGAGCTGCGTATCAGCCTAAATTGCCAAAGGCTCTTCAGGGTCCGGTAAATGCTAAGGAAGGAAAACCAACTCAATCTGTTGGTAACCAGGAAGAAATCAAAAAGTTGTTCCCTAACACTTATGGAATGCCAGTCATTGAGTTTGAGGCAGGCGAAGCTAAAGAATTGCCACCTTTTAATGTCGGTGTAATTCTTTCTGGCGGTCAGGCTCCAGGCGGACACAATGTAATTAGCGGTCTTTTCGATGGTATAAAGACTCTCAATAAAGATAGCAAACTATATGGATTCATTCTTGGTCCTGGTGGTTTGGTTGACCATAAATATATGGAGCTGACAAGTGATATGATTGACGAGTATCGCAATACTGGAGGCTTTGATATTATTGGTTCTGGCCGTACTAAACTTGAAGAGGAATGGCAGTTTGAGAAGGGTATTAAGATTCTTCGTGAACTTAATATTAAGGCTCTTGTTATCATTGGTGGCGACGACTCTAACACAAATGCTTGTGTGCTTGCCGAATACTATGCTGCTAAGGAATACGGTGTTCAAGTAATTGGTTGTCCTAAAACTATTGACGGTGACTTGAAGAATGAGCAGATTGAAACTTCATTCGGTTTCGATACAGCATGTAAAACATACTCAGAACTTATCGGTAACATCCAGCGTGACTGTAATTCTGCACGCAAATATTGGCATTTCATCAAGTTGATGGGACGTTCAGCAAGTCATATAGCTCTTGAATGCGCTCTTCAGTGTCAGCCAAACATTTGTCTTATCAGCGAGGAAGTTGAGGAGAAGGCTATGTCGCTTGATGAAGTTGTTTCATATATTGCTGAAGCTGTGGCTACACGCGCTGCTGACGGAAACGATTTTGGTACAGTTCTTATCCCTGAGGGACTTATTGAGTTTATTCCTGCAATCAAGAAACTTATTGCAGAACTTAATGATGTCCTTGCAACTCCTGAGGCAAAGGAAGTAGCTCGTAACAAGCAGATTGACTACGTTAAAGAGCATATTTCAGAAGAAAATCTTAAAGTATTTAACTCTCTTCCAACAGAGGTTGCTCAGCAGCTGGCTCTAGATCGTGACCCGCATGGTAACGTGCAGGTATCTCTTATTGAGACCGAGAAGTTGCTCTCGCACATGGTTGCAACTAAACTTGAGAAAATGAAGAAGGCAGGTAAGTATGTTGGAAAGTTTGCTGCTCAGCATCACTTCTTCGGATATGAGGGACGTTGTGCTGCTCCTTCTAACTATGATGCAGACTATTGCTATAGTCTTGGTTTCAATGCAACTCGTTTGATTGCTAATGGCAAGACAGGTTATATGTCAATCATAAAGAATACAACAGCTCCTGCTGAACAGTGGATTGCTGGTGGTGTGCCAATTACAATGATGATGAACCTTGAGAAGCGAAACGGAAAGATGAAGCCTGTTATTCGCAAGGCTCTTGTAGAACTTGATGGTGCCCCATATAAGTATTTTGTTTCAAAACGCAATGTTTGGGCTCGTTATACAAGTTACGTATATCCTGGTCCAATCCAGTACTTCGGACCATCTGAAGTGTGCGACCAGTCTACAATTACTCTCAAATTGGAGCAGGAATAATTTAGGCGCTATATTTAAGTAGCATATAATGTGGACACAAGGATGTTTTGGCAGAACACATTGCGAAATGAACATCTTTGTGTCCTTTCTTTAATAATTGGGCGGATACTTGAATGGTATAAAAAATGCCGGCAGATAAGAATTATAAAAAAAATAAAGCAGAGTCAAGTGCGAGGAAGAAGGGGAATGAAAAAAATATTTCTTCGCGTAAATCAGTGTACGTATTTGTTAGCTTTGTTATTTTGTTGCTAGCTATTACAGTTTACTATTTGTTCCCATATTTGCGGACTTACGCATTGATGCTTAATGCAAAGTATGGCAACGTTGAGTATCCTAGTGCTGAAGTGCGAGGTATTGACGTGTCGCGTTATCAAGAGGAAATCGATTGGGATTCTTTAAAAGTGTCTGACCTTCAAGGCGTTCCTGTTAGTTTTGTGTTTATAAAAGCGACAGAAGGTAAGGATATTGTTGATAAATACTTTAAATATAATTTTTATAAAGCACGAATGAATGGAGTTCTTCGTGGAGCATATCATTTTTATTCAACATTGAGTAGTGCAAAGGAACAGGCAGACTTTTTCTGTCGTACGGTTCAGTTGGAAGAGGGTGATTTACCTCCTGTTCTTGACGTTGAGACTATTGGCAATTTAACCAAAGAACAACTGCAAAGTGAATTGAAGGTTTGGTTGAATATTGTGGAGAATTATTATAAGATTAAACCAATCATATATTCATCATACAGTTTTTATAAAGACAAACTTGACAATTCTGCATTTGACTCATATCCGCGTTGGATTGCTCATTATTATATTGATTCATTGCGTTATGATGGTGATTGGCATTTTTGGCAGCATACTGATTATGGCAAGGTTGGAGGTATTGATGGGTTTGTTGATGTCAATCTTTTTAACGGAACATACGCAGAATTGTTGGATATGACTATTCAACCCAAAGGCGGAATGTGACACATTGTCAGTTTGGCATCTATTTTGCAAATCTGCATGACGGAACAATATGTGAAGAATGTTGTTTTCTATTTCTGCAATAAAAATACAATGTATTGAGCATGATTAATCAATATTCAAAATCAATAAATAAAATTCTGACTTATAGCAAAGAAGAAGCAATTCGTCTTTGCAACGACTATATAGGTCCCGAGCATATTCTTTTAGGCATAATTCGTGATGGAGATAATGATGCTATAGAAGTGCTCCGTGACAAGTTTAATCTCGATATAAAGGAGATTAAGCGTTTGATTGAAACTAAAATCAGGGTTGAGTATAAAGATGGCATTGTTAGTTCTGACATAACATTGAATGAGCGTGCATCCTCAATACTGAAATTAAGTATGCTTGAAGCCAGATTACTAAAAGCGGATGAATTGAATACTAAGCATTTACTATTAGCTATTATGAAGCAAAAAGATAGTCTTGCCGCCCGTGTACTTTGTGATAGCAATGTTGATTATGGCCAGTTAAAAGGTGCATTTTCCATGTCGGTTCCTAATCCTAAGGCAAATATCGATTTTGAAGACGACGAGGAAATAGAGGATATGCCACCGTCACGTTCTGGTAGTCAGTCAACATCTGGTGGTGGAACTGTGACCGAAAAAAAAGGGGTAAAAAGCATTTCAGATACTCCTGCGATTGATACTTTCGGTTTTGATATGACTAAGGCAGCTGTTGAGGGCAAACTGGACCCTGTAGTTGGGCGCGATAAGGAAATAGAACGCTTGGCGCAGATTCTCAGTCGCCGTAAGAAGAATAATCCAGTTCTGATAGGGGAGCCAGGTGTAGGCAAAAGTTCCATTGTTGAAGGATTAGCACTTCGAATTGTTGAACGTAAAGTTTCTCGTGTACTTTTTGACAAGCGTATCGTCTCGCTTGACATGACAAGCGTTGTTGCAGGAACCAAGTATAGAGGGCAATTCGAAGAAAGAATGAAAACCATAATAAAGGAACTTCGTGCCAATCCCAATATAATAGTATTTATTGATGAAATACACACGATAGTTGGTGCCGGAAATCAAGCTGGTAGTATGGATGCTGCTAATATGATGAAACCGGCCCTTTCAATAGGAGAACTTCAGTGTATAGGTGCCACTACGCTTGACGAATATCGTAAGAGCATAGAGAAGGATGGTGCGCTTGAACGTCGATTCCAAAAAATAATTGTGGAACAGACTACTCCGCAAGAAACTCTGGAGATTCTACACAACATAAAGGAACGTTACGAACAACATCACAATGTTATTTATACAGACGATGCAATACGTCTGTGTGTCGATTTGGCAGAAAAATATATTACCGACCGTAGTTTTCCTGACAAAGCTATAGATGTACTCGATGAAGTAGGTTCAAGGGTGCATATTTGCAACATTTCAGTTCCAAAAGAATTAGAGGAGAGAGAAAATGAAGTGGCAGAAGTATCTAAAAATAAGATGGATGCTGTTAAAAATCAGAACTTTGAACTTGCCGCTAATTTTAGAGATAGAGAGAGGCGACTCATGTCTGAACTTGAAGATATGAAACAGCAATGGGCAAAAAGCATTTCAGATAAACGAGAAATGGTTGATGCTGATAAGGTTGCTGAAACAGTATCTATGATTACGGGTGTGCCAGTACAGAAAATGGCTCAAGTTGAAGGTATACGCATGAAAGGCATGCGTGCTGAACTTAAAAGTAAAATCATAGCGCAAGATACAGCTGTAGATAAACTTGTGAGTGCAATTCAGCGTAGTAGAGTCGGATTAAAGGATCCGTCACGTCCTATTGGTACATTCATGTTCCTAGGTCCAACAGGTGTGGGTAAGACTTATCTTGCTAAGCGGTTGGCTGAATATATGTTCGGCAGTTCTGATGCGCTTATACGCATTGACATGAGTGAATACATGGAGAAATTCACAGTGTCGCGACTTGTTGGCGCTCCTCCAGGTTATGTTGGGTACGAAGAAGGCGGATTGTTGACTGAGAAAGTTAGGCGCAACCCCTATTCAATAGTACTGCTTGATGAGATAGAAAAAGCCCATTCTGATGTTTTCAACATCCTCTTACAAGTGATGGATGATGGACGTCTTACCGATAGCTATGGACGAACTGTTGATTTCCGTAACACCGTTATTATCATGACCTCCAACGTGGGTAGTCGTCAACTGAAAGATTTTGGGAATGAGATAGGTTTTTCAACCGCCTCTGTTTCTGATAGTAAAAAGGTGTCACAGAGCCTCATACAGAAGGCGCTTAACAAGCAATTCAGTCCTGAATTCATAAATCGCATAGACGAAATAATAACATTTGATCAACTTGATTTTGATTCAATAAAGACTATATTTGGTTTGGAACTTCAAGGATTACGTAACAGAATTGAATCTTTGGGTTACAAGCTTGAATTGGAGGATAATGCTGTAGATTTCATTGTCCGAAAAGGTTTTGACAAGCAGTACGGTGCTCGTCCTCTGCGGAGAGCAATTCAAACTTATATAGAAGACCCTGTGTCTGAATTGATTGTTGAAGAATCAGTTCGTGATGGCGATACGATACTTCTTTGTTTGGAAGGTGATGATGTCAAAGTGAAAATTAAAAATGATAAATAACAATTTAAATTAATTAAACAATATGCAAAAAGGTAATATAGGGGTTACGACAGAAAATATATTCCCCATAATTAAAAAGTTTCTCTATTCTGATAATGAAATTTTCCTTCGCGAAATTGTGAGTAATGCTGTAGATGCAACTCAGAAACTCAAGACTCTTGCTTCAAAGGGTGAATTTAAAGGAGAACTTGGCACACTTATGGTTTCTGTGTCTGTAGACAAAGAAGCTGGTACGCTTACTGTTAGTGACCAAGGCATTGGTATGACCGAAGAGGAAATCGAAAAATATATTAATCAGATAGCATTTTCTGGTGCAAATGATTTCCTTGACAAATATAAGGATGATTTTAACGCAATCATCGGACATTTTGGATTGGGATTCTACTCATCGTTCATGGTGAGCAACAAGGTGGAGATTCTCACAAAGAGTTGGAAGGATGGAGCAAAGGCTGTGAAATGGTCATGTGACGGAAGTCCCGAATATACTATAGAAGAGGTTGAGAAGACTGAACGAGGAACAGACATCATCATGCATATAGATGAGGAAAGTAAAGAATTCCTTGAAGAAAGCAAAATCAGCGAACTGCTCAACAAGTATTGCAAATTCTTGCCAGTTGAAATTAAGTTCGGCAACAAAAAAGAATGGAAAGACGGAAAGCAAGTCGACACCGATGAATCGAACATCATCAACAAAACAGAACCTCTTTGGACAAAGAAACCATCTGAACTTAAAGATGAGGACTACAAAGAGTTTTATCGTGAACTCTATCCGATGAGCGATGAACCTCTCTTCTGGATTCACCTTAATGTTGATTTTCCGTTCAATCTTACAGGTGTGCTATACTTTCCGAAAGTTAAGTCAAACTTTGATTTGCAGAAGAACAAAATACAGCTTTATTGCAATCAAGTATTCGTGACCGATTCCGTCGAAGGTATTGTGCCTGATTTCCTCACGCTCCTGCACGGCGTGATAGATTCACCAGACATTCCGCTCAATGTAAGTCGCTCATACCTTCAGAGCGATAAGAATGTAAAGAAAATCTCAACATATATTAGCAAGAAAGTGAGCGACCGTCTTGCAAATCTTTTCAAAAATGACCGTAAGGATTATGAATCTAAATGGGACGACATCAAGATATTCATCAACTATGGCATGCTGTCTGAAAATGATTTCTGCGAAAAGGCCATGAAGTATGCACTTCTAAAAGATACTGATGGGAAGTATTACACTTCTGAAGAATATGCAACACTCATAAAAGATAATCAGACAGACAAGAACGGAACAGTCGTATACCTTTACTCAAACGATAAGGAAGAGCAGTATAGTTATATTGATGCTGCTCAGCAAAAGGGTTACAACGTACTCCTTATGGACGGACATCTTGACCCTGCAATGGTGAGCATGCTTGAGCAGAAGCTTGAAAAGACTCGATTCGTTCGTGTTGATAGCGATATCGTTGATAAACTCATTCAGAAGGAAGAAGATGTTAAGGACCAACTTGATGACATGCAGCGCGAGCTTATTGTTTCTGTCTTTAAGACACAACTCCCTACGTTGGATAAGGTTGAATTCAATGTCGAAGCGCAGGCAATGAATGAAACATCTGCACCAATCACAATCACGCAAAATGAATATATGCGTCGCATGAAGGACATGAGTCGTCTGCAGCAGGGTATGTCATTCTATGGCGAAATGCCTGATATGTATAATGTTGTGCTCAACACTAACCATAAGCTCGTAAAAGACATCTTGAACGCATCCGAATCAGATATTTCTAGTCTGCTTTCGCCAATCAATGCTGAAATCAAGGGACTTAATGCGCGTCGCGATGCCATTAACCAGGCAAACAAGGATAAAAAGTACGATGAGATTTCGCATGAAAGCAAAGATGAGCTGAATAAGTGCGAAGAGGATATTCGTTTGCAGAATGAGAAGAAAAACAACATCATTGCCGACTATTCAAAAGGCATTAAGCGTGTTCATCAGCTAATAGACCTCGCACTCCTTCAAAATGGCATGTTGCGTGGAGAGGCGCTTACGAAGTTCGTTAATCGTTCACTTCAGATGATTTGATGTTTTTAATATGTATTGATTTATATTGAATTTGTTAAAGGGGAAGACTGGTGCAATTTGAACCAGTCTTCTTTTGTTGGCAATGGAGTTTTTATGTGCACATGTGGTTCTTGTTTCTGGTTCCATATGTCAAATGCAGTTAAATATTGTTGAGTTGTGAAATTTGTTCTTATATTTGCACTTTATATTGGACTTAATGTGAAATTTTAGATGCATCCGCAAGAATTTGCTTTGCATGATAAATATTTAGATAATTATGACAACAAAGGGTTGGAATTGGAAATGCACTCTGGGCGTGTTGTGGGCAATGACATTCTTGGTATTATGTTCCATTATTTTAGCGATATATTCAATATCTCAAGGATGGTGGGGTTATATACCGCCAATTTCTGAATTACAAAATCCGATAAACAAGTCTGCTACGCGAATTTATACTGATGACGGTAAGTTGATGGGTACATGGAGTTACGCATCAGAAAATCGTTTGATGTTGCCTTATGATTCTTTGCCTGAAAATCTCGTTAATGCTCTTGTTGCTACAGAGGATATTCGTTTCCACGAACATTGTGGCATTGATTTAAGGGCTGTTGGGCGTGCTGTTGTCAAACGTGGTCTTATGGGACAGAAGTCTGCAGGAGGTGGAAGTACAATTACTCAACAGTTGGCAAAACAATTGTATTCTGATGTAGCGCGTGATGAACGTCAGCGATTGATGCAGAAGCCGATAGAGTGGTATATAGCAGTGCTTCTTGAACGTTACTATACGAAGGAGGAAATCATTGCAATGTATCTTAATTATTTTGATTTTCTTAATAATGCTGTAGGTATACGTAATGCTGCAAAGACTTACTTCAATAAGCGTCCGATTGATTTGTCTCTTGAGGAATGTGCCACACTTGTAGGTATGTGTAAAAATCCTTCTTATTATAATCCGATGCGCTTTAATGAGAGAAGTAAAGAGCGCAGGAATGTGGTTTTGTCGCAGATGGAGAAGTATGGTTTCATTAGTAATGAGGATATGCTGGCATGTCAGGCAAAGCCGCTTGATGTCTCTAAGTTTCATGTAGCTGACCATAAGGATGGTATCGCTCCTTATTACAGGGAGTTGCTCAGACGCAAGCTAATGGCAAAGGAACCTGTGCGTTCAAATTATGCTTCATGGCAACATCAGCAATATTATGATGACTCGTTGGCATGGGAAACTGACCCTCTATATGGTTGGTGCAATAAGAATAGAAAACGCGATGGTTCAAACTACAACATTTACACAGATGGTTTGAAGATTTATACGTCTCTTGATTCCAGAATGCAGCAAATTGCAGAAGAGTCTGCATATAAGCATGTTGCTGAATATCTTCAGCCACAATTTGATAAACAAAACAAGGGGAATGCCAATGCTCCTTATTCACGTTATATGCCTAAAGCAGATGTTGATAAGATTTTGAATAGGGCTGTAAGGCAGTCAGAACGTTACAGAGTATTGAAGAATGCCGGAAAAACGGAAGAGGAGATAAAGGAGTTATTCAATACCAAAACACACATGAAAGTGTTCAGTTATGATGGCGCATACGAAACGGAAATGACTCCGATGGACTCTATTCGTCATTACAAGAGTTTCTTGCGTTGCGGATTTATGGCGATGGACCCTCAGACAGGCTATGTGAAAGCGTATGTTCCTGGATTGAATTTTCAATATTTCCAGTATGACAATGTGATGGGTGGAGGACGTCGCCAAGTTGGTTCGACTGTTAAGCCATTCCTCTATGCACTTGCCATGCAGAATGGATTTACTCCATGCGATGAGTTACTGAATACACAGCCGAACTATGGAGGGTGGTCGCCTCGTGGCAGTTATTCTGATGAAGGCAAGATGATAACACTCAAGAGAGGGCTTGCGCAATCAAACAACTGGATTGCTGCAAGATTGATGGCAGAGCTTAATCCTGTTGAACTCATTGACTTGATGCATTCTATGGGTATAACAAATCAGGACATAGAGCCGTCTTTGGCATTAAGTCTTGGCGCTTGTGAGGTTAGTGTGGGTGAGATGGTTAGCGCTTATACGGCATTTGCGAATGTGGGAGTGAGATATGCACCATTGCTTGTTACTCGTATTGAGGATGCGGAAGGTGCGGTTCTGGCCACCTTCAGACCTAAAGTAAACGAGGTGCTGAAAACAGAAGCTGCCTATAATATGATAACAATGATGCGCGATGTGATTGACAGAGGTACGGCCACTCGTATGCGATGGATGTATAACATTAAGGCAGATATGGCGGGAAAGACTGGAACTACCAACTCTAATGCAGATAGTTGGTTCATGGGTGTTTTGCCTAAATTGGTTATGGGTTGTTGGGTTGGTGGAGATGATAGGGACATTCGTTTTGAATCAATGGCATACGGGCAGGGAGCTGCGGCTGCACTGCCTGTGTGTGGACTTTTCTTACAGAGAGTTCTTGCTGACGAATCATTTGGAATTTCTCCTGACGATAAGTTTAATATACCAGATGATTATGAACCTTGTAATTCGGAACTTGAAGGTTTGGATTGGGCTGAAGAGGAAGAGGTGGTTGTAGACGAAGCGTTTCAGTAATTTGTGAAGTAATGTAGAATTAATAATATTTGCAATATGAAATTCTTGGGATTAATACCTGCTAGATATGCTTCTACTCGTTTTCCTGCAAAACCATTGGCGATGCTTGGCGGAATGACTGTAGTGGAAAGAGTTTACCGTCAGGTCAGTGCCGTAATGGATGATGTGGCAGTGGCTACTGATGATGAGCGCATTGAAGCTGCAGTAAAGGCATTTGGCGGAAACGTTGTGATGACCAGTACGGAGCATCGTAGCGGCACAGACCGTTGTTATGAAGCGCTGACAAAACTTGGTGAAAATAATTTTGATGTGGTTCTCAATATTCAGGGTGACGAACCATTTATACAGCGTTCGCAGCTTGAGTCTGTCATGGCATGTTTCGATGACTCAGCCACGGATATTGCAACGCTTGTCAAACCATTCACGCCTGAAGACGGATGGGGGGCGCTTAGCAATCCTAATTCTCCAAAAGTTGTAGTCGGTACAAATATGGACGCGTTGTATTTCAGCCGTTCTGTAATTCCTTATCTTCGTGGAGTTGAAACGACTGAGTGGTTGAACAACCATACATACTATAAGCATATTGGTCTTTATGCTTATCGTTCTAAAGTGCTTGCGGAGATTACGCGTCTTCCGCAGTCGTCTCTCGAATTGGCAGAGTCATTGGAGCAACTTAGGTGGTTGGAGAACGGCTATAGGATTAAGGTCGGTATAACAGATGTTGAGACTATTGGCATTGATACTCCTGAAGATTTGATGCGTGCTGAAGAATTTCTAAAAAATGCTTGATAGAACTGTACAACCTCAAAGTAAAGGAGTTGAGTTTTTGGGCTGTAAACATCCCGAATGTAGTGTGCTTCAAAATGGCGTGAAGATGTATTCTTCTGATATATCTTCAACCGAACTTGTGCGTGTCGATTTTATGTTTGACGGCGGGCAGTGGACTCAGCGTAAGCCATTGCAGGCCAGTATGGCTTACAAGCTCATTAAGGAAGGGACACGCCTTTATCCTCATGAAGTAATTGCAGAACGTCTTGACTACTACGGTGCGGTTGTTGATGCAGGTGTTAATATGTCCTATGGACGTATTGGAGTGACTTGTCTTGGCAAACTTCTCCCAGAAGTGCTCCCGATAGTGCTTGATATGATATTGCAGCCTGTGTTTTCGCCTGATAAATTAAATCTCGCTCTTTCTCAGGCAAAGGTGTCTTCAGATGTCAGTCTTCAGACCGTGGGCGAACAATGCAAACGTTTGTTCTATAAAGGGTTGTTCGAGAAGTCGCATCCAATGAGCCAATTTCCCGAATCGTCGGACTATGCAAACTTAACAGTAGAAGATTTGCAGGAGTATGTTGGTGCCAATTTAGGGTTGGAAAATTTGACAGTATTTCTTACTGGTACGCTTTCACGTAATCTTGTGGAGTATGTAAGCAATGAAATTGGTCAAATTCAGATAAATAGAAAGGTTGTTTTCGGTGGATTTGATGCATTGGACGAATGGAAACCTCAAGAGCGCCGTTTTACTCATGAAATGCAGGTTCCCACGGTTCAGGCTTGTCTGAGAATAGGGTGCAGGGCTGTGAGGCGCACTCATCTTGACTATATTAGGCTTATGGTGCTAACCACAATGCTTGGTGGGTATTTTGGCAGTCGTCTTGTGACAAATATTCGTGAAGAGAAAGGACTGACTTATGATATAAGCGCATCATTATATCAGACTCCGCAGACGACGTTGTTTTCCATTAAGACAGAAACTAGGCGCGAAAGTGTGGAACTGGTAGTGGCTGAAGTATATAAGGAAATGCACCGTCTTGCTAATGAGCGCCCTTCAGAAGCGGAACTTATGCAGGTGAAGAACTATATACTGGGTTATATGTGTCGTGCGTACGAAACTAATTTCAATTTGCCTTTGCGATTAATGAATCTCTGTTCAAACGGATTGTCTTTGTGCGATATTAATGCGGAATCTTGTAAAGTGTTGTCGATGACGCCTGATGATATTATTGCTACAGCACAGCGCTATTTCCTTACTTCAGATATGATAGAATGTGTTGCTCTCTGAGTAAGTTGGAAAGATTGATGTGGGGGCTTTTAGCTACGAGATTTTGTTGTGAGACGACCGCGGTGATGTTGTAAAACGAGCGCGGTGGTGTTGTGAGACGACCGCGGTGGTGTTGTAAGACGACTGCGGTGATGTTGTAAGACGACTGCGGTGGTGTTGTGAGACGACCGCGGTGAAGATTTCTTCAAAAACAAAGGGTATCCGTCGAGATACCCTTTTGCCATTTATGCTATAATATGTGGAAATGTTCTTTGTTTAATAGTACATGCTAGATTCTATATGAGTGGCATTCCTAATTCAGCACATTCTTTTCGCATGTTGTCAGGCCAGATGCTTGCTTGTATTTCTCCGATGTGCGCTTTGTGGAGCAGTACCATGCAGAGGCGGCTTTGTCCGATACCTCCGCCAATGCATAGAGGAAGTTCGCCACCCAACATTCGTTGGTGGAAATATAATTCCTTGCGTTCATTCTTGCCTGTCATTTCAAGCTGGCGGAGCAGTGCTTCCTTGTCGACGCGTATTCCCATTGATGAGAGTTCTATGCTACGGTTCAGTATAGGATACCAAATGAGAATGTCGCCGTTCAGTCCGGTGAAACCTTCTTCGTTCGGTGTTGTCCAGTCGTCATAGTCGGGTGCACGGAGGTCATGAGGTTCTCCGTTGCTGAGTTTCTGCCCAATGCCAATGATGAACACTGCTCCATATTCCTTGCTGATGGCGTTTTCCCTCTCCTTTGGTGTGAGGTTAGGGTAGCGTTGAAGCAGTTCTTCGGAGTGGATGAAGTGTATTTCTTCGGGTAGGAAAGGTGTGATTTGCGGATATGTTTCGCACACAAGATATTCTGTACGTCGTATGGCTGAGTATATACTGTTGACTGTCTTTTTCAGGAATGCAAGGTTGCGGTTACTGTTTGTTATAGTCTTTTCCCAGTCCCATTGGTCTACGTAGAGTGAGTGCAGATTGTCGAGCTCTTCATCGCCTCGTATGGCGTTCATGTCGGTGTATATGCCGTAGCCTGGCTGGATTTGGTATTCTGCCAGCATGAGACGTTTCCATTTTGCCAGACTGTGTACTACTTCAGCGCATTGGTCTCCCATGTCTTTGATTGGAAATGATACGGGGCGTTCTGTGCCGCTCAGATCGTCGTTTATTCCGAGTCCTCTGAGTACAAACAGCGGCGCTGTCACTCGGCGCAGCCTAAGGGCGGTCGACAGGTTGGCCTGGAAAAAGTCTTTTATCTGCTTGATGCCTTGCTCTGTCTGTGTAGGGTTGAGCAGCTGTTTGTAGTCTATAGGTCTTATTATTTTGCTCATTATTTTGTCTCTGTATTTTGAAATGTGCTACAAATTTAAGACTAATTTAAATAATTAAAAACTTTAACGCCCTGAATTAATGACAAAATGTTAATAATTTGCCGCCCTCTGCTTGCAAAATGAATAGAGACGCCACTTTTGTGACGTCTCTACGTGTGTAGCCCGATTGTGTAAAGTTACAATGTTTTTTTATGTCTGTCGTAGACTTACTTTAATTTATATCTTTCGCCAGTTTCGCTGACAACCTTCTTCCAGTATTTTTCATTGTATCCTGGACGCACTGGACTTTCTGCATATCCGTAAGGTGTGCGGAGGAACTTGCCGCCTTCTTCTTTTTTTACAACCATGTCGTTATGCTTTACCACAAGGAATTGGAAGAGAGTGTTCCATCGTTTCATCATGCGGTCTGCACATGCAAGACTATACTTGGTGAGCCCTTCTACTACTTTTTCAGGATAGGCGGAGTAGTGCTCTTTGGCTTTTTCTTCAACAACAGCCTGATATTTGGCGTAGGCGTCTTCGAGCTCGCTCTGCGCTTTGCGCAGGTCTGGTATCATCTTGCTATAGTATGGATAGACCATATTGGATACTGTATTGCATAGCCAGAACGCTGATTCCCATGAGAATGTCACTTCGTCCTGCTTGTCTACCATGCGAATGTAGCATTGTGGAACTTCTGTAACACCGCAATAGATTGGTGTGAAGGCTGTCATGTTAGCTTCGTCATTTGTCCACCAAACCACACCGCCTATGGCGTCAGGGTAGTCGGCACGCATCTGTCCTACGAAGCAGAAGCCTGCTTGCTGTGTTGAGATAGGGCGCTCGTTGAAGTATTCTGTTCCGTCCACTTTGAAAGATAGTGGTGAAGGGCGGTAAGGCATGTTATAGGCTCCTGCTCCGAGGTCGTTAGTAATGTCGAGCGGTGTGCCTTCGTAGTGGTCGCGCATGTCGTTTTGGATGTCGCGTACAGAAAGAAGATGTTTAGGTTTCATGTAGAGTGGCATTGAACCTTTCATGTCTTCGCCATTTATATAAGGCAGATACTTGTCCATTCCGTCAACGTGTTTGTTGAAAAAACTCCAGGCACGTGCGTCGCAATAGCGTATTCCTCCAAAGTCGAGAGGGTTGTAAGCATCGCGGAAACTGAATTCTGCGTCCTTGCCTTGAAAATATCCCATCTTACGAGCAAACTTGATGACGTCTTTTGAGTACATCACATTCGCCTTGTCCTTCATGTTGAATGTTGTGATGCGGCTTTGGTTTGCGTGAGCACTGATGCAGTCGTCAGGTATGCGTACAGCCACCCACACTGCGCCTTTTTCCTTGCCTCCCTTGCCAATCATTTCCATTATCCAGACTTCGTTTTTGTCGGCAATGGTGAACGACTCGCCGCTGCTGTAGTAACCGTATTCAGCCACGAGGTCAGTCATTATTTTGATGGCATGGCGTGCAGATGTGGCACGCTCAAGCGTGATGTAGATAAGACTTCCGTAGTCAATGATTCCTGTAGTGTCTACAAGTTCCTCGCGACCGCCGAAGGTCGTTTCAGTGATGGTCACTTGGTTGGCGTTCATCTGTCCCACAACGTTGTAGGTAACTTCCGCTTGTGGAATTTCTCCCAGAAACTTGTTTGTGTCCCATTCATACACTTTGCGCATCTCGCCTTTAGCGTGCTTGCCGCCGATGTGACGGTGCATATTGCCGTACATTCCGTAGCTGTCCGCACTGTAGCTCACAATGACGCTTCCGTCGGTCGACGCTTTCTTTCCTACAATTAGGTTGGTGCATGCGCTTGCCTCAATAGCAACAAGCGCCATGACCATAAATATAAGTCTTTTCATGTTTTGTTTTTTTGATTGGTTTGAGAAATCTGAAAATTCAGAGAATTCTGATTGTTCTGAAAACTCTGATTGTTCCGATTATTTTATACCACGAGTTTTGATGAATCTGCGGCCTTGAAACTCATGTCAAGTCCTTTGACAGAGTGGGTGAGGGCGCCTATTGATATGAAGTCTACGCCACATTCAGCATAGTCGCGGATTGTATCGTATGTTATGCCGCCCGATGATTCAGTTTCGTATTTCCCGTTGATGAGTTTCACAGCCTCAACAGTCTCGGCAGGAGTGAAGTTGTCGAGCATGATGCGATGCACTCCGCCATAAGCAAGCACGCGGTTCAGTTCGTCAAAACTGCGCACT
Source organism: Bacteroidaceae bacterium (assembly GCA_045576655.1). Classification (GTDB taxonomy): domain Bacteria; phylum Bacteroidota; class Bacteroidia; order Bacteroidales; family Bacteroidaceae; genus RGIG8745. The sequence continues at coordinate 311,129 of JAZNGW010000032.1, read as the reverse complement.
TCTATCTCGATTTTCAAGTCCTTGCCCTTAGCCTTCAGATATTCGTGGCAACGGCTGATGGCGTTCTCAATGCCGCCTGCAAAGTCTATGTGGTTGTCTTTAAGAAGAATCATGTCGAAAAGTCCGATGCGATGGTTCATGCCTCCGCCAATCTTAACAGCTTCTTTTTCGAGCATGCGCATTCCTGGAGTAGTCTTGCGAGTGTCGAGGACATGAGTCTTGGTGCCTTCAAGCCGCTTCACATACTTGGCGGTCATTGTTGCAATTCCGCTCATGCGCTGAAGGATGTTGAGCATAAGGCGCTCAGTTTGCAAAAGACTCTGAATCTTTCCCTTCACGCTCATTACGATGTCGCCAGGCTTGACGTGAGCACCGTCATTGATATACACTTCCACCTCCATTGTCGGGTCGAAACGGTGGAACACTTGCTTGGCAATCTCCACGCCGGCAAATACACCTTCCTCTTTGATGAGCAGTTTTGATTCGCCCATAGCATCGTCAGGGATGCAGCAAAGCGTTGTGTGGTCACCATCGCCTATGTCTTCGGCAAATGACAGGTCTATGAGTCTGTCGTTGAGTTCTTCTACTGTAAGCATATGTTTTAGTTTTTAAGTTTGTTAGTTTTTGAGTCTGTTAGATTTTACAAAATTAGGAAAAATCCCTTTTATAATGAACTTTTGCGGATAAAAATGGAATGTTGTGTTCTTCTTGTGTGTTTCGGTTTGGACTTATATTGCACAAAAAAGGGATGCACCGTTATAAAGATGCACCCCATATCTGGTCATGTATTTCTTTTCTCTGTTTGTGATTATTCTTCCACCATGTCGAAGAAGCTGCTTATTTCCTGCTGGTCTATAGCCTGACGAACATTGAAACGCTTGTTTTGGTCTATATATCCTTTGCGCTTGACTTTAATCTCAATCTGTACGTCGCGTGAGTTTTCATAAGTCAGACCTTGAATGTTGAAAGAGCGTGTTTCTTCAAATGGAGTACTTCCTAACCACAACTCATTTGTATTCTTCACTTCGTTCGGCACGCTTGATATTACGCGCCAGAATATGCGTGCTCCCTTAGGGGCAGAGTCGAAATACCAGCGGATGATTGTACGCTCAAGCGATGTCTGTCCTGGATTGTCACGTGTCACACGTTCTTTTGCTGCGCCTATAGGAATTGTAGGGTCTTTTTCATATGCACTATTTTTCTCCAATTCACATAATATACCGTCAGGCCATTGCCATCCATATATGTTGTTCTCGAATATTGCTTTAGGTTTTACGGTTCTTTCATATATGTGATAGCCTTCTTTTACAACTTTCAAGCTCACTCCCTTGCGTGATTCCGTGTCAAACCCTTGCGATGTGGTTTGATATAATGGCAAAGAAATACTTGCAGGAGTTGTGTTGCTAACCAACCTGTCGTTTACATAAACTTTTGCATTGCCTGGAATAGATTCGATAGGAATGGACTTGTAAGCTTGCGATACTGGTGTAATAACTTTTCCAACACCACACGAAACGAGCAATAAGCAGCTTGCGATAAGTGCTAAATAGATTTTCTTCATAATTGATTGATATTAATAGTTAAACATTAAAATATTGCCAATCCATTATATGACGAAAACCAAATTCAATCTCCGTAAAAAAAGAAAGCGCAGACTTTCGTCATACGCTGTCTTGGTTCACCACAAACCACCTCAATATATGTGAAAGTCTGCACTATGTGCAATCTCTCATCATTGAGGTTTGATTTTGCTCGTTTTAGTTCCGAGGTGGTGATTCAGACAGCTTTGAGCAAATTCCGTAAAAATGTAAATGCTCTATTACGAGCGTTGCAAATTTAAAGATAATCTTTTTATCGGCAAAATAAATGTGCACAATTATCTGAGTTTCGCATGATGAGATACGGACAGATATGGTTGGCGGTTGAAGAATGGCGGAATGGAAACAAATAAATAGAGAAAAGGTTCATCAGACAGAATGAATTGGGGCAAGGCGGATGTCGGGTATGGAGCTGCCGAAATTTCCCTATTCGTCATATATAACAAAATGACGAAGAAGTTTGTTCTTCGCGCTTCGGCGGAGTTTTATTCGCGCTTCGTCACGAATTAATTCGCTCTTCGGCGTGAATGTATCAGCTCTTCGGCGCGAATGTCAGAGTTGTGGGCTTTTTTTATCAAAACGGTGCAAAATGGAAAAAAACGCTCTTAGTATTAAAAAAACTTAAATAATAAGATAAGGGGATTTTCTGACAAAAAATGAAGTGAGTGCATCATTATTTGCAGAGCAACTTTTTGGTGGCGCATTTTGTGAAAATTTGTATTTTGAGTAATTTTGCAGGCTGTATTTTGGTTAGGTCTTAAAAGTTTTCGGCTTTAGGACAATTGAAGTTGAATTTCTGAAATTTTTCCCAACATGATTAACGGACTTTATTCTATTCTTTTGCTCATTGGGGCAAACGTGTTTATGACACTTGCGTGGTACGGTCATCTGAAACTTAACCAGATGAACATCAGCAACGGATGGCCACTCATAGGTGTAATAACATTTTCGTGGGTCATAGCCTTCTTTGAATATTGCATGCAGGTGCCTGCCAATAAAATTGGTTTCGAGGGCAATGGCGGACCGTTCTCACTTATGCAGCTGAAAGTCATTCAGGAGGTCGTGTCGCTGATTGTTTTCACTGTCATCGCAAATGTCATGTTCCAGGGACAGCAGCTGCATTGGAATCATCTGGCCGCTTTTGTATGTCTTATTGGAGCTGTCTACTTTATTTTTATGAAGTAATAGGATGTGCCTTTTCTTTGAAAATAGAGGATAAAGGCGTAAATTTGCATGCATATTCACAATAAAATCATTTCATACAATGGCTATTGACAACAAACAGAGATACATGATGCGTGGCGTTAGCGCTGCCAAAGAAGATGTTCATAATGCTATAAAGAACATTGACAAGGGCATCTTCCCGCAGGCTTTTTGCAAGATTATACCTGACATTTTGGGCGGCGACCCTGAATATTGTAATATTATGCACGCCGACGGTGCGGGTACGAAGTCAAGTCTTGCGTATATGTATTGGAAGGAGACTGGCGATTTGTCTGTATGGAAGGGAATTGCGCAGGATGCTCTCATTATGAATACAGATGATCTCCTCTGTGTGGGAGCTGTCGACAATATTCTTGTTTCGTCCACTATCGGCCGAAACAAAATGCTCATACCAGGTGAGGTTATTTCTGCCATTATCAACGGCACTGACGAACTGCTTGAGGAGATGCGCAAGATGGGTATTGGAATCTATGCAACGGGTGGTGAGACAGCCGACGTGGGCGACCTCGTGCGTACTATCATTGTCGACTCTACTGTTACTTGTCGCATGAAGCGCAGTGATGTCATTGACAATGCAAACATTCGTCCTGGCGATGTAATAGTAGGTCTTAGCAGTTGCGGACAGGCTACTTACGAAAAGGAATATAACGGCGGTATGGGCAGTAACGGATTGACAAGCGCTCGTCATGATGTGTTTGCCAAATATCTTGCCGAGAAATATCCGGAGAGTTTCGATAAGGCTGTTCCTGCTGAACTCGTTTATAGCGGTAGCTACAAATTGACCGACCCTGTTGAGGGCGCTCCAGTCAATGCTGGAAAACTTGTTCTCTCGCCAACTCGCACATATGCACCGGTAGTAAAGAAACTGCTTGATGAACTTCGCCCTGAAATTCACGGTATGGTACATTGCACTGGTGGCGCACAGACAAAGGTTTTGCACTTCGTAAGTGATAATTGCCGTGTAATCAAGGACAACATGTTCCCTGTGCCTCCATTGTTCAAGGCTATTGCTAAGGAAAGCGGTACTGATTGGGCTGAGATGTACAAGGTCTTCAACATGGGACACCGTCTTGAGGTATATCTTTCTCCTGAACATGCTGAGAAGGTTATCGAAATCAGCAAGAGCTTCAACATCGACGCACAGATTGTCGGTCGTGTAGAGGAAGGACAGAAGAGTCTCACCATCAAGAGCGAATTTGGAGAGTTTAACTATTAGTTTTATTAAATATCTTAAGACGCAAGGATACAGAATGTTATAAATTCTGGGCTTTGCGTCTTTTTATTGTATTATGGCAGAAAATAATATATTAGAAAAACTTGACGGCGTTGTTAGCCGTTTTGAAGAAGTGTCAACGCTGATTACCGACCCCAATGTGATTGGTGACCAAAAGCGATATGTGAAACTTACAAAAGAATATAAGGACCTTGAGGCGATAGTGAATGCCCGAAAAGAGTACATCAATTGTCTTAACAACCTTGAAGAAGCAAAAGAACTTTTAGGTATGGAAGACGACCCTGACATGAAGGAAATGGCACGGGAAGAGATTGATGCCAATGAAAAACGTATTCCCGAACTGGAGGAAGAAATAAAATTACTCCTCATACCTGCTGACCCTGAGGACGGAAAGAATATAGTTATGGAAATTCGTGGTGGCACTGGTGGCGACGAGGCCGCTTTGTTTGCTGGCGACCTCTTCAGAATGTATTCAAAATATTGCGAGATGAAGGGATGGAATCTTACCGTTTCAAGTTTTAGCGAAGGTGCGGCAGGAGGATATAAAGAAATCATCTGCAATGTGTCGGGCGAGGGAGTATATGGTATAATGAAATATGAGTCAGGAGTTCATCGCGTGCAGCGTGTTCCGGCTACTGAAACTCAAGGACGTGTACATACTTCGGCGGCAACAGTTGCCATTCTTCCTGAGGCAGACCCTTTTGATGTGGAAATCAATGAGGGTGAAATCAAGTGGGACACGTTCCGCTCATCAGGTGCAGGCGGTCAGAACGTGAATAAGGTAGAATCAGGTGTGCGTGCACGATATATGTGGAAAAACCCTAACACGGGCGAAGTGGAAGAGATTCTTATCGAATGTACCGAGACACGTGACCAACCAAAGAATAAGGAACGTGCTCTTGCGCGTTTGCGTACTTTTATCTATGACAAAGAACATCAGAAGTACATTGATGATATAGCTTCAAAGCGTAAAACAATGGTATCTACGGGCGACCGTTCTGCAAAAATCCGTACTTACAACTATCCGCAAGGTCGCATCACGGATCATCGCATAAATTATACGATATATAACCTCTCTGCATTTATGAATGGTGAAATTCAGGATTGTATTGACCATCTGATAGTTGCGGAAAATGCCGAAAGACTTAAAGAAGCGGAATTATAGAATTATTTTATGATTGGTACAATAGTCAATACCGCATGCATCGTTGCAGGAAGTATATTGGGTGCAATGCTCAAACGAGGCATAAAGCCATGCTATCAGTCTGCACTATACAACGCAATGGGACTTTGTGCTCTTGTTCTTGGTGTCAACGCCTGTGCGCAAAACATGCCAAAGTCGGATTATCCAGTCTTGTTTATCGTTAGTCTTGCCATTGGTTCCATCGCGGGATATGCACTTAAATTGTCTGACAGATTTAATCATATAGCGGAGAAACTTGGAAGGAAAAAGAGTAATGAAACGGGAGACGTGGGAAAGCTCGGAGAAGGTTTGTCCACCGGTATATTGCTCTATTGCATAGGCACTCTGTCAATGCTGGGACCTGTAATGAGCGCGCTTAAAGGCGATAACACATATCTCTATACTAACGCCACGCTTGATCTGGTCACTTCTACGGTTCTTGCCTCTACTTATGGGATTGGGATGATATGGGCTGCGCCAGTGCTATTCCTTTGGCAAGGTATGTTCTATCTTATTGCAACATTGTCATCTGATGTGATTAGTCAAAGCCTGATGACAGAATTGTCTATTGTTGGAGGTGTGCTTATTGCTGCTTCAGGCATTTCGATATTGGGCATCAAGGATTGCAAGGCCGTGAATATGTTGCCTTCGCTATTAGTGCCTGTAATCTACTTCTTATTGAGGCAGATATTTTAGATTTCAAATTTTATATAATAGAATAGGGGACGATGTCGGTTGACATGTCCCCTTGCTTTTTTTAGAGCCTCTTGTCGGATTCGAACCAACGACCCCGAGATTACAAATCACGTGCTCTGGCCAACTGAGCTAAAGAGGCGGGTGGGTAAGCTGTCTACATCGCACCGCTACAACCTGCTGCCTTTGCTGCGGTCAAGCCCTGGAGGATTTACAGGGAGCTGGTCGTATAGGACTTACCCATGTTTGGTATATGCTTTTTAAAAGTATGCCTTTTCAAAAGCGAGTGCAAATTTACTAAATTAAACTTACTCTGCAAAGCTTTTGCTTAGATTTTTGCTTTGTACAGCCTTATGGTGGATAGCACATAAATGAGTGCGCTTCCTAATAATGCAGAGCATAATGAACCCATCAATACAGCCATTTTGCCAAGGTTGCGGAGTTGGACGGTCTGTTCGGGTTGAAGTTCGCTGAACGATAGTGTGTCAATGAATATTGACATTGTGAATCCTATGCCGCCTAAGCATGCAACAGCAAACAGCATTTTCCATGTGGCTTTGTCGGGCATTTCGCCAAATCCGGACTTTATTGCTATAAAACTGGCGAGCGTGATTCCTATCGGTTTGCCGAGCAGTAGTCCGAAGAATACGCCCATGCTTACGCTGCCTAATTCTGGACTGCTTTGGAATATGTTTAGATAACTGATGTCTGGAATGACTACTCCTGCATTTGCCAGCGCAAAAACAGGCATGATGAAGAAGTTTATCCAAGGTGAAAGCTTATGTTCGAGACGGTAGCTCATTCCTACGGTATTGGAGGATACGTGGCTTATGCGGCGCAGACAATGGCGTTGCATGCTGTTGGGAAACGTTTCTGCTGATTCATCATCGCATGCGTCGTATTTTGTGATTCTTGTGAGGTAGTTCTTGATTCTGTTGTTGAAATATGTGCGACTGTACCTTGACTCCATCGGTATCATGAATGCCATAACGACTCCTGACATTGTGGCGTGAATGCCTGAGTAGTAGAACAGGAACCATACGGCTATGGCTGGTATGAGGTAGAACATCATGCGCTTTTCGCCAAGGTGGTTGAGTATGCGCGCGATGGCTATGACCACTAATGCAATGCATAGCAGGAGAATGTTGACGCTTTCGCCGTAGAACAGTGCTACGACAAGTATTGCTCCCAAGTCATCGGCTATTGCCAGTGCCGTCAAGAAAATCTTCAATGATGTCGGCACTCTGTTGCCGAATACGGAAAGTATGGCTACGGCGAATGCTATGTCTGTTGCTGTTGGTATTCCCCAACCGCTTGTTGCTAATGTGCCGCTATTAAAAAATGCGTATATAATTGCTGGCATAACCATACCGCCGAATGCGGCTATAACCGGCAACATCGCTTTTTTGGCTGACGAAAGTTCGCCATACTTGATTTCACGCTTGATTTCCAATCCTACAGAGAAGAAGAACACGACCATCAGTATGTCATTGATGAAGCGCTCGACAGTCATTTCATTAGGGAGGTCTATGCTGAAATTCTCGTTTGCGATGTTAATCGTGAGCTCCGTTTCGAGAATACTGTGGTAAATGTCTTTTGTAAACGGAAGATTGGCAAAGAGCATTGCCAAGATAACACACAGCAACAATAAACCGCCTGAAGCCCACGGATTGAGCATAAACGAACGTTTGCGCTTATGCATTATGTGCAAACCCTTAGTCCAGGTGTAGATTGGAATAAGTCCCATTTTTACCTTTTCAATTATATGTCTAATACTTATGTTTTGCAAAATTATAAATTAATATTGTAAGTCAGACACTTTTAGGCATTCTAAACGCTGTTGTTAGTAAATGTGCTCCCCGTTTATATATTTTTTGATATGTTCAAATAGCATTGGATTAATTTGGTAATGAATATAACGTGAATAATTGCTTAATTTATATACGAATGGAATGAACTATCGCATTATTTATTTATTTTTGCATAGTTTACATTTAAATTAACAATGGAAGTAAAGTTTCTTGACCTTAAACGTATCAACGACTCTTTTGAACCAATGCTAACCGATGCCATTAAGGGCGTAATGGATTCGGGATGGTATATAAACGGCAATTCTGTGGGCAAATTCGAAAGGGAGTTTGCGCAGTTTGTCGGTGTGGAACACTGCGTGTCTGTAGGCAACGGACTCGATGCATTGACTTTGGTTCTTAAAGCATGGAAGTCTCTATGCCACTGGAAGGATGAGGATGAGGTCTTGCTTCCAGCCAATACATTTGTTGCCACTGCGCTTGCCGTTAGTCAGGCTGGTTTACGCCCTGTCTTTTGCGAACCGTCATCTGACACCGCTCTTATTGATGCTTCAATACTTGAAAACTGCATAAATTCACGTACTCGCGTCATCATACCAGTGCATCTGTATGGGCAGACTTGCGATATGCAGACTATAGGCGATTTCGCCAAACATTACGGACTAAAGGTGCTCGAAGATGCGTGTCAGGCACACGGGGCAATGTACCACTATGCGTCAGGCGAAGTCAAACGTGCGGGCGCTTTAGGACACGCTGCCGCCTTTAGTTTCTATCCAGGAAAGAACCTTGGAGCATTAGGCGATGGCGGATGCGTCACAACTGACGATGAAGAACTGGCTCAGACCATTCGCATTATGGCCAATTATGGGCAGCAAAGCAAATATTTGCATGTGTGCAAAGGCGTAAACAGCCGTCTTGACGAACTGCAGGCGGCAGTGCTCAGTGTGAAACTCAGACGTTTGGATGCTGACAATCAGCGCCGACGCTCCATCGCCATGCGGTATTATAATGAGATATACGGCATAGGTGTTGAACGTTTCATCAAACCGCGTTTTATTGATTCACACGTTTATCATATTTATGCCGTAAAGTCGTCGCGTCGTGATGAACTTCAGTCTTATTTAACATCCAGAGGCATAGAGACGCTGATTCATTATCCTCATCCCGTTCATAAACAAGGAGCTTATGAAGAGTATTCAACTGTCAGACTGCCCGAAACGGAAACTCTCCAGTCGCAAATTCTCAGTCTCCCCATAAGTCCGGTGATGACAGACGAAGAAGTTGCTTATGTTATTGATAGCATTAACAATTTCTTTTGAATTTCACCATCTCGAAAACAAAACATCATATCAGTTGTTTAGATTATAACAGTCCAAATCATTAATTAATTTTTTAGAGTATGAAAAAATATGTATGCAACGTATGCGGATGGGTATATGACCCAGAAGTAGGAGTGCCTGAAGCGGATATTCCGGCAGGAACACCATTTGAAGAACTTCCCGATGACTTTGTTTGTCCACTTTGTTCGGTAGGCAAGGAAGACTTCTCGGAAGAATAGAGAACTTAGAACAAGTTTATTTTTTGGACTATGCAATAACGGCGTAGTCCTTTTTTGTTTGCGTTCTCCATTTCATAGGTTTTTAAGTTTTAAGTTTATGAGTTCTTAAGTTTTTAAGTTTGTGAGTTCTTGAGTTTTTGAGGTGTTCCCGTTGTCGTTGTATGAGCTAACTCCTTTGTCATTGCAAATACAGTGTTAAAAATTAATATATGTATAAGTAAAAATATTAACTTTTTCAAATAATTTTCTCAAGTTTCGTACAGAGCGTGTTCAAATCTCGTACTAGGCGTTTTTTTGACGAAACTTGACAAACAATGTCATTTTGTCCCTTGTCCCTTTGCTTTTTTAGTGATTTACGGTCGTCACGATTTTACACATTAATATACATGCGCTCGATATGTAATAATTTATGTTATATAATAACATTAGTTATAGTGCTGTGATGGGTGAAAAGAGACAAAGGGACAAACTTTTTTATATCTTTGCGTACATTATGTTTGATTCAGTTGGAGTTATCTGCTATTCCGGCATAGCGTTCTACAGGAATTGAGTGATAAGAAGTGGGCTATCCTTCTTTTGTTTGTCTGTTAGTCTTTTTTCAGGGCAAATATGTGTTATTTTTCGGTGCATAGGATTGGGGCGTGCGGGATTGGTAAGTGGAGTTTGCATTCTTACATGTGTGATGATTAAAACGTGTGTTAGTGATTAAATTTCACGGTTTAATTTTTTGTATATGCAAATAATGTGTACATTTGTTGTGACTTATGTCCCGTAAAGTGCGTTTACGGGTAGTGTTTCTATGTTTATACCGATTAAGCGTCTGAATAACAAAGTGTTAACTAATATAAAACTTTAAATAAAAATATTGTTATGAAAATTTCACGTATTGACCACTTGGGCATTGCTGTCCAGAGTATTGACGAAGTTCTTCCTTACTATGAGAATGTTCTCGGTTTGAAGTGCTACGCTGTTGAAGAAGTTGCTGACCAGAAAGTTAAGACTGCTTTCTTGAAGGTTGGCGAAGTTAAACTTGAACTTCTTGAGCCAACAAGCCCTGAGAGCGCTATCGCTAAGTTCCTTGAGAAGGGCGGTAAGGGCGTTCATCATGTTGCGTTTGCCATTGAAGATGGCGTTGCCAACGCTCTTGCTGAATGCGAGGCTAAGGAAATCAAGCTTATCGACAAGGCTCCACGTCCAGGTGCTGAGCAGATGATGATTGCTTTCCTTCATCCAAAGTCAACTGCCGGTGTGTTGACAGAACTTTGCGAAGAGGCTTAATCTGAAATATAAATAATTTAAAATAAACTCTATATAACACAGAAATGAGTAAGCAGACAGAAAGAATCCAGGAGCTTATTGAGCTCCGCGAGAAAGCGCGTCTTGGAGGTGGTGAAAAGGCTATCGACAAGCAGCATGCAAGAGGCAAGTTCACAGCCCGTGAACGCATCACTATGCTCCTCGATGAGGGCAGTTTCGAAGAGTTTGACATGTTCAAGCAGCACCGTTGCTACAACTTCGGCATGGAGAAGAAGCAGTATCTTGGCGACGGAGTGGTAGTAGGTAGCGGTACTGTAAACGGACGCCTTGTGTATGTGTTTGCACAGGACTTCACCGTGAACGGAGGTTCGCTTTCAGAAACTATGGCTCAGAAGATTTGCAAGGTCATGGACATGGCAATGAAGATGGGTGCTCCTGTAATCGGTATCAACGACTCGGGCGGCGCACGTATTCAGGAAGGAATCAACGCTCTTGCAGGCTATGCTGAAATTTTCCAGCGCAACATTATGGCTTCAGGTGTTGTTCCGCAGATTTCCGGAATCTTCGGACCTTGTGCAGGTGGCGCCGTTTATTCGCCAGCATTGACTGACTTCACTCTCATGATGGAGAACACTTCATACATGTTCCTCACAGGTCCTGCGGTTGTGAAGACAGTGACAGGCGAGGATGTCGACCAGGAGAGCCTTGGCGGAGCAAGCGTTCACTCAACAAAGTCGGGCGTTACTCATTTCACCGCTTCAACTGAGGAAGAGGCTATCGCAATGATTCAGCAGCTTCTCAGCTACATTCCGCAGAACAACCAGGAGGAGACTCCGCTCGTAGAATGCACTGACCCGATTGACCGCAAGGAAGACCTTCTCAATGAAATCATTCCTGACAATCCTAACCAGGCATACGACATGTACAAGGTTATCGCTGCAATCACCGACAATAGCGAGTTCTTCGAAGTGCAGCCTAACTATGCACAGAACATCATCATCGGTTTCGCACGCTTCAACGGAAGAAGTGTTGGTATCGTAGCAAACCAGCCATCTAAATTTGCAGGTGTGCTCGATTGCAATGCAAGCCGCAAGGCCGCACGCTTCGTGCGCTTCTGCGACGCATTTAACATCCCGTTGGTATCGCTCGTTGACGTGCCAGGCTTCCTCCCAGGAACAGGTCAGGAATACAATGCCGTAATCCTTCATGGCGCTAAGCTTCTCTACGCTTACGGTGAGGCAACAGTGCCAAAGGTAACAGTGACATTGCGCAAGTCATACGGCGGAAGCCATATCGTGATGAGCTGTAAGCAGCTACGCGGCGACCTCAACTACGCATGGCCATCAGCAGAAATTGCTGTCATGGGTGCTTCAGGTGCGGTTGCAGTACTCTATGCCAAGGAAGCAAAGGCAAAGAAAGAAGCAGGCGAAGATGCAGCAACATTTATCAAGGAGAAGGAGGAGGAATACACAAAACTCTTCGCAAACCCTTACAATGCAGCCAAATATGGCTACATCGACGATGTTATCGAACCTCGCAACACTCGTTTCCGCATTATTCGTGCACTCGAACAGCTTGCAACCAAGTCAATTGCTAACCCTGCAAAGAAGCACGGTAATATTCCATTGTAATAACAAAAACAGACCTCTGGCATCCTCCGCCATTCTCGGAGGAGGGTGCTATGCCTGAGAATAATTTACATATCAAAATGAAATTCAGATTATTAAGTTTATTTACTCTCCTGTTAGTCTCAGTGGGAATGTCTGCACAAGGTGCATTTGACTTCAAGATTTCAGAAGTCTATATCGCCAACCCTGCAGACACATTGTCAGGTTATCAGGATGAATATGGAGAAACGTCAAGCTGGATTGAAATAGAAAACACATCTTACACAACGCGCAACATCCGCAACTGTTTTCTTACAAACAACAAAGCCGTTCTTGACGAAAATCTCTCAGCGCCAGAGCGCATCGCTCTCATGTCTGTCATCAAGGAAGGTGACGAGCGCACAAACCTCGGCGCAAAGCAACGCATCACTTTCTACGCAGACAACAAAGTGAACCGCGGAACTCTTCACCTCGGGTTCAAGCTTGAGCCAGGCAAGGAGAACTTCATCGCATTCTTCGACGGAAACGGTGTGACACTGCTCGACACATTAACCGTGCCAGTACTCGAACCAGGATATTCATACTCACGCATTTTGAATGCAGAGACAGGTGAGTACGAATGGAAGGTGACAAGCCCTGAGATGGTTACACCTGGCTCACCAAACGCTGGTGGAGAAGAAGAGGTTGACAAAATAAAGGAATGGAAAGAAAAAGACCCTCACGGATTCTCAATGGCCATCATCTCAATGGCTATAGTATTCGGATGTCTTGCACTTCTTTACGTTTTCTTCCACGTATTCGGATGGATACTTAACCGCATGACAACACTTTCACGCGTCAAGGCAATTCGCAAGATTCACGATTCAGCCGCTAAGGTTGTCGTTATGGCCAAAGACGGAAAGGAAACAAAGGGTATTGAGATGGAGAACTACGTGGCGGTAATCTCAATGGCGCTCCATGAATACTACGGCAACACTCACGACATTGAGAGCGGAATACTCACAATACGTCATGACGACCACACGGCATGGGATAGCAAAGACCACGCAATGCGCCAGAGTCCAATCCATCATCACATTCCTAACACATCAATGTAAGGAAAAATGCGGCAGACAAGAAGACCGCATCCTTAATCATGTAATTAATTTTTATAATTAAGAAACGACAAACAAAATCATGAAAGAATATAAATATAAGATAAAGGGTGTTCCTTACGAAGTTAAGATTAACAGCGTCGAAGAGAACATCGCAAAGGTTGAAGTGAACGGCGTTGAGTTCGAAGTGGAACTCGAAAAGCCAGTTGCAACACCAAAACCAGTAGTTCGTGCCGTAGCAGCACCAGTTAAGACTATCGAAGCGCCTAAGGCTGCACAAGAGTCTGTGCCTGCAGGTGTAACAGCAGTTAAAGCTCCTCTCCCTGGTACAGTTATTGACATTAAGGTTGCAGTAGGCGACACTGTTAAGAAAGGTCAGACAATTGTCATTCTCGAAGCAATGAAGATGGAAAATAACATCGATTCAGAGCGTGACGGTAAGATTACAGCAATTAAGGTTAACAAGGGTGATTCTGTAATGGAAGGTTCAGTCCTTGTTACAATCGAGTAAGAACATCTTTAAAAGTAAGAAATAATGATACTTGAAAGTGTTAGTACATCAAACTTTATAGCAGAGAAGTTCGTCGACTTCTGGGACTACACAGGATTTGCAAATTTTGAGTGGGCCAACCTCATCATGATTGCAGTCGGTGCATTCTTCATTTGGCTTGCCATAAAGAAGGACTTTGAACCTCTTTTGCTAATCCCGATAGGTCTTGGTATTGTATTGGGTAACATTCCGTTCAAGGCGGCAGGTCTTGAAATCGGACTCTATGAGGACCATTCTGTCCTGAACATCTTCTATCAAGGAGTGCGTCAAGGATGGTATCCGCCGTTGGTATTCCTTGGAATCGGAGCAATGACAGACTTTACCGCGCTCATTGCAAACCCTAAACTTATGCTAGTGGGTGCAGCAGCGCAGTTCGGTATTTTTGGAGCATATATGATTGCGCTTGCTCTTGGATTCGAACCAAATCAGGCAGCAGGTATTGCAATCATTGGCGGTGCCGACGGACCAACTGCAATTTTCCTTTCTTCCAAACTTGCACCTAACCTTATGGGAGCAATTGCTGTGTGCGCATATTCATATATGGCTTTGGTGCCTGTTATCCAGCCGTTCATTATGCGTGCCCTCACAACAAAGGAAGAACGTCTCATCACAATGAAACCAAGCCGCACCGTTAGTCAGACAGAGAAGATACTCTTCCCGATAGTAGGTTTGCTCATCACAACATTCATCGTGCCTTCAGGACTTCCGTTGCTCGGTATGTTGTTCTTCGGTAACCTCCTTAAGGAAAGCACCAAGACTACACGACTTGCAAAAACTGCAGGTTCTGCGCTCAACGACATCATCGTGATGTTGCTTGGTCTCACAGTAGGTTGTTCAACGCAAGCAAGCGAGTTCCTCACACTCGACACAGTGAAGATTTTCGCACTCGGAGCATTCGCATTCATCATCGCTACAGCTTCAGGAGTCCTTTTCGTGAAGTTCTTCAACATCTTCCTTCCTAAGAATAAGAAGATTAATCCGCTTATCGGTAATGCTGGTGTTTCTGCTGTACCAATGGCGGCACGTATCTCTCACCAGGAAGGTTTGAAAGCAAATCCGCGCAACTACCTCATAATGCACGCTATGGGACCAAACGTAGCAGGTGTTATCGGTTCAGCAGTTGCTGCAGGTGTGCTCCTCGGCTTCTTGAGCTAAAAGAGACATTGCATATCAATAAAAAAAGATGGAGTTCCTGCTATGTGGAACTCCATTTTTTTTGTCCAAAGACATTTTGTTATTTCGTGAATTAGTTTTTGACTAATCGTATTTCTTGCAAAACAACCCCAGGTGTGAGGGGGGTGAAGGTTAGTTTGTGCTTCTTCGTGTCGCTTGCGGGCATCTTGACTTTGCGTACGGCATAACCGCGGAGGATGTTCTGTTTCCATTCCTCACTTCGTCCGTAAGTCTGGTATTCTATGACCTCGGAGTCTGTGCCGTCGAGTGTGAGGCGGAAACAGAGTGTGTTGCCTTCTACGGGATGTGACGGAAGGAGGCGGACTTCAAATGTGAGGTGTGAGATGTCTGGCAATGAAGAGAATGTGGCTGTGTGGCATTTCCCTTCTTGCTTAGTTTTTAGTTTTGTTTGCTTGTCGCTTTCGCAAAGTTCCTTTTCGTGTGCTGGTGCGAGTGGTGCGGTTACGGGATTGAACACGGATGGACGGCGTGGGTGCATGTCCATAATGCCGTTCCACTTCCCGAAGTTGCTGATGCCTTCGTTATAGGTTTGTGTGAGCGACGCAATGCTATCGTATGCTTCTGCTGACTCATTGAGCTGACTGAGATACTTGAAGTTCATCTGTGCGGCGCCTTGCACTGGGTATTTCACAAGTTGGAAGTATGTGTCCTGACGGTCGAGGGCTACAGATTTGAATATCTTCTCTGCTTTGTCTGATATGTTCCGGTAGTCGCTTATGCGTTGCGACTTGTAGTCTGCAGACCACGGCAGTTCTCTTTGAGTTCCCCAATATTTGCGGTCGCTCTCCTCGGTGCGTGTGCCAGCCATGAATTCGGGGCGTCGGATTGAAGCAAGGCGGTAGTGTTCTTCCATCATTTCGGTGATGTCGTCGGAGATTTTGTTCCCGAATTCGCGTGAGAAGAAATCATTCATATGTTGTTCCACTCCCTTACGGTTTACCTCATTGATATTCCATGCCATATCCATGAAGAGCTCTATCTGGTATTCTGCAGGCTTGATGTCGCCTACGTTGAGAATCCACATCTTTTGTATGCCACGTTCGTAGGCAAGACTCATCTGCTGATGGAGCTGGTGAGGGGAGAAGGTGCATAGCCACAGGTAGTCGTGTGGACGTCCCCAATAGGACACGTGGTAGTAGATGCCGTTGCCACCCTTACGCTGGCGTTCCGCCACGGTAGGGAAATGACGGATATATCCGTAGTTGTCGTCGCACCACATAAGTGTGATGTCGTCCGGCACTTCAAGTCCGGCATTGTAGATGTCGAGCACTTCCTTGTATGGGATGAACACTTGCGGGATTTGTGACAAGTCGGGGTTGACATGCTGGCTGAGCATGTTGCGCTGGTCGCTGATGACGCGCTGAAGCACCGCTTTCTGCTCTGCAACGGTCTTTGCCCCTTGCATCTTGCCGTCGTGCACTCCTCGCATTCCGAGCGTGTAGACTATTTCCTGGTCTTTGACATCGCGGATGCGCTCTTCCCAAAACATTCTTACGTTGTCGGAGTTGTTGACGTAGTCGTATTGTCCGATGCCGCGCAATCCCCATTCCACGGCTGTGCTGCTTGCCATAGGTTCGCAATGTGAACCTCCGATGTATATGCCGTACTTTGCCGCCATCTCACGATTGCCTTCAGTGAGGAAGAACGGGTGTGTGCATTCGTGCATAGCAGGCCAGTAATAGTTGGCGCGTAGACGGAGCAGAAGTTCGAAGATGCGTGCGTTGACCTGTGGCCCAATCTTTCCGCGCCCCAGTCCTTCATAGTTGTTTGCCCAAGGCATGAGTCCCCAATCTTCGTCGTTGATGAATATGCCGCGATAGTCTACCGACGGGCGTTGTGCCGTGGAGTAACCTGATTTTAGTGTGAATGTCTTAAGGCGGCGTGGCGTGGCGTCTGCCCACCATACCCAAGGTGAAACTCCCATAAGTCTTGATATTTCCAGGAGTCCGTATGCCAGTCCGTGGGCATCGCCCCCTTGGATTATCATCTGACCTGCTTGGTTGACTTCTATGCTGAACGCTTCCCGACCTATCTCGTTGTTGATTTCTGCTATGATATGCGCTTCTTTCTCTGATTGTGTCTCGCATACGTTGGAACACAGAACTTTGCGGAAGTCGCTTTTTAGTATGTCGAGTGCCGTCGACGCTACAGGTTTTTCTGCTTTGTCGATGCATATATGTATAGTCTCTCCGTTATTTATCTTGAACTTTTTGGCTTGTGCGGATAGCGACAGGCAGAATATCATTAGTAATAAGGTTTTGTTCATCGCTATGAGGTTTTGTGTTATTCCTTTATCAGATAGAAATCTTTAATATTGATGTACGAGTTGTCTGTGCCGAATTTGTTGCCTTTCTTGTCCGACCAGTTAGGACGGTCGCCCGTCACTTCAACGTCGATGCGGTATTTGCCTTTAGGGAGGCGAGGGGAGATGTATCGCAGACCGCGGTCGGGAACTTTGCTATAGAAGTCTATGAGCAGGGAGTGGACTACCTTGTCGCTTTCTAAGTCGGTGATGCTCACCTTGCCATATGCTCCGTGCTTGTTTGTTTCGCCAAAGATGGCAATGCGTCCACCGCTGAAACGTGTGCCAATTGTTGTGCCTTGGTGATTTGAACGTAATGTGCCGTCTGCTCCGGCAGTCCAATGGTCCATGCTAGATATGTCAATCTTGTTGGTTTTCACCCTCTTGGCCTTAGATAATAAATCTACATATTTTCCCGTAGTTGCATCCCAAGCCTGCATGTAGTTTGGTATGCTGAGTTTTGTTCCTTCAGTACTAATAGGCAACCATACGTAGGTTGCAGCCGAAGCCTGGTGAGGGTATGACCAGCGGTCGCCCATAAACATCGGCAACTCGCCATCATTGAACACGAATGTGGTTTGCGAATTGTATGTCAGCGTACCTTCAGGGCAGAAGAATCCTTGCCGGGTCCACGGACCTTCAACCGACGGTGCTGTATGGTAGAAATTATCGTTCTTCTCCCAGCTTGTCAGATTGGAGCTGAGCAGAAAATACGTGCCGTCCTTGCTCTTCATCATGGCAGGTGATTCTCCCATCCCCTTGACGTTTGCCACAAGTGTGTCAATGCTGCGATAGTCATCGCTCAGGCGGTAGATCGGTCCGTGATGTATTAGCAGATAGCCCTTTCCGTCAGAGTCCTGGAACGTACCCATGTCCCATTTCTTTATAGGCTTGCCATTGTAAAGTATCGGACCGTGGAAAGTATATTCACCATCGATAGTCTTGCTTGTGGCAATGCCCACATGAGGGTCCTTGTAGCGCATGTCATCGCAATGCATAAGCATGACGTATTCGCCAGTCTTTGGGCAACGCATCACCTTGCATCGTTCGCCAACACGTTCAGGGCCGAGTATGCCGTCCTTCTGCATCGGCAGGACAACACGACGGAACTCCCAGTCGCTGAGGTCGTCCGACACATAGCAGCCGAATCCTGGGAAAGCGTTGGATGTGTCCGACTTCCATTCGCCAAACAGATAGAATTTGCCATTCTCCTTAACGATGCAAGCTCCGTGTGCATTTACCGTTTCGCCGTTTTGGTCAAACCACGGCACGCCGTTGATAATGGTTTGCGCATGGGATAGGATACCTATAAGTAAAAATAGAATAAATGATAATGCTTTCATGCTCTGTCGGTTATTATATGTGTTTATTGCAAAAGTACAAATTTATGTGGGATTATGCAATAATGAAGGTATAAGACCACCGCGGTCGTCTCACAGCACCACTGCGGTCGTCTCACAACACCACCGCGGTCGTCTTACAACACCACCGCGGTCGTCTCACAACATCACCGCGGTCGTCTTACAACAAAACCTCGCAAGTCTTCTGACATTACTGTTAATGTAGATTGGTCAGTTGATTGCAGCAATAAAAAATAGGGAACTAAAGTGATTGTCAGTTCCCTATTTTGTTATGTGAATTAAGTAGGTCGTTTATGTTTTATTTTACGATAACGGCTCCGCCGTCAGGCTGAATTGTGAGTGTGACTTTGTTTGCCTTTCGAATTTTGAGTTCTGATTTCTCTGGTTCGCGGGTCTTTGCATTGTCGCTATAGAGGGTTGCGATGTCGCCTTTCTTGGAGATTGACGAGAGGTCGAGGGCGAGTTTCATTGGCTCTTTTGTGGCGTTTGTAGCGGCTATGTACCATGTTTGTCCGTGACGACGTGCGAGGACAACGTATTTGCCAGGATATCCGTCGATGAAGCGTGTCTCGTCCCATACGGTTGGCACTTCGCGGAGGAAGTCCATCGAAATCTTAGGCGCGCCGCCTTCTGACTCAGGGAGGAGGTTCTCAGGTGTGATGGCGAAGTTCTGAATAGGGTTTTGGAATAGTATGGTTGTTGCAAGCTCGTGGCAATCGGTTGTGCGGCGTGTTGTTCCGCTCTTGTTGCCTTTGGCGAGTCGGCGGTTCATGAAGCATCCGCCAAACTCCATTACCGCTACGGTGTTGCGGCAGAATGGGTGGAGGGCTGTGTTGCGTGCTTCTTCATCGCAGAAGTGCTGCTGGAACACCATATTCTCTGAAGCCAGCACTGCCTCGCTACCTACGTAGTTGGGGTACATCTTTTCCCATCCGCGAGGGAGCGTGCATCCGTGGAAGATGACCATAAGGCCGTTGTCGTCGGCATCGCTGAGTATCTGTTCGTAAAGACGCATTGTCTCCTGCTTGTCGCCACCGAAGAAGTCTACCTTGATTCCTTTTACTCCGAGGCTCTTCATCCATTTCATTTCTTTCTTGCGGATGATAGGGTTGTCCATGTGGTTGATAGGTCCTTGCTCTATATCATTCCAGTAGCCGCTTGAGCTGTACCAAAGTAATACGTCTACGCCTTTTGATTGTGCGTACTTGATGAGGTCTTCAATGTTGTTCTTGCCTGTACGGCGTATGTTTGTGTCCCACCAGTTGTCGACAAGCACGTATTCATATCCCATTTCTGCGGCAAGGTCGACAAACTTCTTCTGGTCGTTGAAGTTGATGCTTCCGTCCTGCCATACAATCCAGCTCCATGTTCCACGTCCGAATTTGTAGTTGTTTGTGGTTTCGTAGAGAGGTTCTACATTGTCCCAAGGAGCGGTGGTTTCTACTATAGGTTTAAGTGTGCTGCCAACGGTGATAGTGCGCCAAGGTGTTGCTCCAGGAAGAGCGAATGCGGGTTCGATGGTGCCGTTGCCGTTGTTCTCGCCTTGCATAGGGAGTTCGATGGTGTAGAGTCCGTCGCCTTTCATGTCGCTTAGGCGTGTGCCGCAATAGTTGCTGCCAACGCCTGTTTCGCTAACGAGAACCCAACCGTCGTTGCCTATGTGGAATAGTCCAGGGAATGTATATCCGTGACCGTATTGCGACTTTTCAGTCATTGGAGCATCAAACTTGTATTCCTCTTCGTAGCTTGGCTTTGTGCGTTTCCAGCCAATCATCGGATCGCTCTGAGGAGTGAGGAATGTTGTGGTGTGGCTTGGGAAGTCAAAACCTGTAGCTTCGCCCATGATGCGTATGCTTCCAGTTTCACCGCGTTTGGCAATGCGGTATTGGAATGCAATGTCATTGTTTGACACGCGGAAGCAGATCTCCATCGGATGCCCCTTGGCATTGCTGAGGGCAAAGCATGCCTCGTTTGCTTTGTAGCTTATTTGGGAAAACTTGCTTCGATTCATTGTGTATTCCTTCTCCACCTTGGATGTATTGGATTTAATGAACTTCATTCCGCTTGTGAAATCACCGATGTTGGTCGACAATCCCAGTGGTGATTCGTCGAGCATAGTCTTGCCGCCATACTTGACAGAATAGACTGGTTTGCCGTTCTTCACATTGAAGTCTACACATAGCATAGAGTCGGGGCTGTAGACTGATGATTGTTGTGCCAATGCACACGATGCAATCAATGCAGCGCTTAATGATAGAAGTTGTTTTTTCATAATGATATATGGTTAATGTTACTTGCTTCTTATTTTCAATCTGTTGGGTATTTCACCTAGCCAAAACAGTCTGTAAAGGGCTAATAGCAATCTTCTGAAAGGTAGGAGTCGGGGCCATAGCCATGAATAGAATTTCCATCGTAGGCAGGTGGTACGCCATGTTTTTCCTTTCCGTACAAATTCGTTAGCAACGGCCCTGATGTCTTCAATCTTGCATTGCTCAGTACCTTTGATATTGCCGTCGCCGCGGAGTGTGATGTCGTCGGCGTGTATCTTGTCGATTCGGTGAAGGACGTACTTGCCTTTTGCAATTTCTGCCAATACAACATCGCCAACTTTGGGCTTGTCAATGCGTGAAAGCACCGCAATGTCGCGACCGCTCTCAAGAAACGGGCGCATGCTGTTTCCCTTTGCACGTATGGAGACTTTATGCCCTTGATAGACAAGTTCGCAAACGTGGGGAAGAAATTCGGCGTTAGGCAATTGTATGGCGCTCTTTCGCATGATGTCTTTTCTATTTGTGCATAGTAGCGTAACTGAGTTGTGCAGCATCTTCATTAGGCAAGCATTCAAGCATGTAACATGGAGTGACTTGCATTATTTTACTAATTGTGTCGCATATAGTACCATGTATTCTCTTGTCCCATTTCATGACCGAGCACGAAGGGAGTAGGGATGAGAATGCTTCAATTGTTGATTGTGGCCTAATCTTGTTATATGGAGCTTGCTTCAGTTGCAGGAATGCTCCAGCAGGCGCTTGTATGTTTCGATAGCAAGGAGTTTTGCCACTCCATGGCGAACCGTATATAATTGTTTTTCCGTTAACGAAACGCACCACTGGATTGTCGTCGTTCATCAGATCTGTCCCTTCAATATGTTTTAGCCAAAGTCCTGTGTGTGTGCTCTTTCCTGTTCCGCTTTTCCCCAGACAGAGATAACCTTTGCCGTCTTTTCTTACTACGGATGCGTGCATAAGTAGAGTGGCTTGTTCGACCGAAGAGAATGCATACATCATCATAATGGTGTTGTTCAGCCCGAAGTTGCGCATTGTCCCATTACCTGTCAAGGCAACGATGCCTTCCGAAAAGTCTTGTCTGACTTGAAGCAAACTGCATTGCTTGTTGTTTACATCAGATATAAGTATTTGGTAGTCGCCATTCTCAAGCTGATATACTCCGTGGTTTGTCCCTCCGCAATCGAACTGCCCAATCTCGTTGCCTTTTGTCTCAGGACGGAATGAATCGTCAACATATAATGTAAAAATGAGCGTTTCGTCTGACAATTCGGTTTCAAAGACCTGGAACGAAGGTATAAGTGATTCGTTGTTATGAGTGTCCTTAAACACTATGCGAAAACTTAGTTCGCCGACTCTATATTGTTTTATGTTATTGGTATTCATAGCCTAAAGCTTTCGCCCATTTTGTGTGTTTGTAGGCATAGTAAAAATAGTGATTCTTGTATTTGTCCTGTTCGACATACATTGTTAATCCGCTGAACTGCTCAGGGTCAACAGGCATAAATCGTGCTGATTTACTTTTAGGATAGCCGGAATACCATGTCTCTTTCATGCAAGAATGACGAATGAGTTTGTTGAGTTGATTTTCCCATAGTTCATAATCCGACTGGTCAGCAATAACCTTACGCATAACGCCTCTGATGTCGTAGTAGTCGGGTAGGTCGCTTTGGTAGTATTGGCTTGAGTATTCTGGGTTGTTCCACTTGTCGAAAATGAAATAATTGAGTGTGTTTGACAGGTCAACATTATCAAGATTCTCTTGATATTTATAAATCATCTCATTATGGATAGGTGCAAATGTCTCAAATTCTTTGCAATCTAAGACAGATAGTAGTATACCATAGTTAGAATAGTATGAGTCATAATAGGAATAGTAGGTGTCGACAATATTGTTGGGATTAAACGTGTCGGCAAATAGAGGTTGAGTGAGTTCCTGATATGGCGCACCCCATGCCGGTATTTCCGCAGGCGAAGCAATGATGAACTCTGTATATTCGCTAAGTTCGAAAGCAACCTCTATTGATTGCATAAAACAAGCATCGAACATTATGAATTTTGTTTTGGGGTACTTTTTAAGCACATCTGCCATATCACTGATGTTCATCTGATGCCCCTGAGATGTATAGGTGGAATTGTTTCCTGCATCAACACCAAATGATTCAAAAATCGGTCTGTCAGGCATTTGCTGGCAGGAATTACTCTTTATGTTATTGTTGTCCGATTGATAGTTGGATGGTACCCAACCAGAGCCGTGTGACCAAAATATCAGGCCGTATTCATCTGCATTGTATCTGGAAAAGAGGTATTGCAATACTTCATCGAGCGTAGCTGCAGATGCAGAATTGACGTCTTCCTCGAAAGTGTAAACGGGCGATAGGTCCATTAAATCTTTATTCTTATCCTTTTGTGTTATTTCATAGATGCAAGGAAGTTTTTTCTTGTCCGAATTGTCATAGAATACTATAAGTGTGTCATTAGGGGACATATAAGTGCAACCTTTAAGCATTTCGTCCAAATCTGCTTTCGCATCAACAGACAAATTGTTTTCACCTGCCATATATGCCAATACGACTCGTGAAGATGTGTTGTCGGGCATTGTCTCTTGATGCAGATTATCGTTATCGCAAGACTGAGTGAATAATATGAACATGGCCATTAATAAGTATAAGTTGTAACTGGTTAACTTATCAATGGCCGAGAGTAAACGTATAGTATATATTCTGTATTTATGCGTTATCATATTTAAATATGACAGGTGTTATGGATTTTGGTTGAATCTGAAGTCGTCTTCACCAATTATTTTCAGAACACTTCCACTGTCTTCAAGATATGCCTTCTTTAACTTGTAATATTTTTTGCTAATTTTCTTTTTACTTTTAGAGAAAATTACGCAACAAGTCTGTTGATTAAGGCCAAGTGTTCCTTCAAGGTATGCTTTCAGTTGCAAACTATACACAGACCTCATAGGAAGGAATTTTGTCTTCTTTTCCAACGCAACATTATCTAATTCAATGATAGAGGTGAAATGTACGATTGTATCACCAAATGCAGAACCAACCCCGAATAGGTAAACTTTATCATTTTTTTTGTCTTTTGCGCCATCACTGCTTGGTTCAGCAGCATATGAGTTCACTTGTAGTAACGCGAGCAGGATTGTAAATAATATTGTCTTTAAATTATTCATTGAAGAAAGTATTGTAGCAGTTGTATAAAATTAAGAACAAATAACGATATTATTGTGCAAAAATACTGATTAAATGGGAATTTCACAAATTATCTCAAAATTAAAGAGGGTGCATCTTTGAAGATACACCCTCCTAATATGAATCACATCTAAAACTTAACCAAGGAATGTTTTCAATAGTTTGTTTCTTGAACCTGTGCGTAAACGTCGTATTGCTTTTTCCTTAATTTGACGTACTCGTTCGCGGGTTAGGTTGAATTTATCGCCTATTTCCTCCAGTGTCTTTTCCTGTTCACCTATACCGAAGAACATGCGAATAATTTCTTTTTCTCTCTCAGACAATGTGTCAAGCGCACGGTCTATTTCTTTAGAGAGAGATTCGTTTACGAGACTTCGGTCGGCCATTGGAGAATCATTGTTTACGAGAACATCAAGCAAACTATTGTCTTCGCCTTCAACAAACGGTGCGTCAACACTAATATGTCTTCCGGACACCTTCATCGTATCAGCGATTTTGTTTACGTCCAAGTCAAGTTCTTCTGCTAACTCCTCTGGTGAAGGACGACGTTCGTTTTCTTGTTCGAATTTAGAAAAAGCTTTGCTGATTTTGTTGAGTGAACCAACCTGGTTGAGTGGAAGTCGTACAATACGAGATTGTTCTGCTAAAGCTTGGAGAATTGATTGTCTAATCCACCATACAGCATAACTGATGAATTTGAAACCTCTTGTTTCGTCAAATTTCTCGGCTGCCTTGATGAGGCCCAGATTACCTTCGTTGATGAGGTCGGGCAAACTTAACCCTTGGTTCTGGTACTGTTTTGCTACAGAAACAACGAAACGAAGATTTGCACGTGTTAGTTTCTCCAAAGCTTTACGGTCACCCTTGCGGATTCGTCCTGCAAGTTCAACCTCTTCTTCCACAGTAATTAAGTCTTCACGGCCGATTTCTTGCAAATACTTATCAAGTGAAGCGCTTTCTCGGTTCGTGATACTTTTGGTAATTTTTAACTGTCTCATTCTAAAAACACTAAATTAGCGTGCAAAGTTAATGAAAAATATTTATGTTCACGTCATGTTTAACGTGTTTGTTTGCATGATTATTGCTATTTTATTTATTTTTTTTCAATTAAATGGTGATAGTCATTTTTTCATTTGCTAAAACGGTGTTGCTAAATACATTTTTTGCTTCCTCTAATAGAATGTCTTCATTTTCATATCGAGAGGAGAAATGTCCAACAATAAGTTTTTTTGCATTGGATAGTTTTGCCATTGTTGCTGCTTGCTCTGCCGTAGAGTGAAAAGTGCTTTTGCATAGATGCTCATCTTCTTTACAGAATGTGGCTTCGTGGTAAAGCAAATCAACATTTTGCAATAATTCTGCATTCTGGGGTAAGAATATTGTGTCAGAACAATATGCGTAACTACGAACAGGTGGAGGAGGTGTAGTTAATACGGCGCTTTCGACAACTTGCCCATCAGGAGTGATGTAGTCCATTCCTGCCTTGATGTTGTTTATTTGGCATCGAGGAATATTGTAATAGTCAATCATGTCGCTCTTGATATGCGGAAGGGTTGGCTTTTCCTTGAATATAAATCCACAACATTGTATGCGATGTTTTAATGGAATTGTGTAAATTTCGACAGAACGGTCTTCATATATTAATGATGATTCTTTTGTATTAACGCTGTGTATTTCAGTGTTATACATTATTCCATTGCAAAAATAGTCTAAGTGTGGCCGTAGTAGTGATTCCAAGTCTTTAGGAGCATATATGTGTAGTGTAGAAGTGCGTCCTAATAGATTCATAGTAGATATTAACCCTATGAGACCAAACATATGGTCACCGTGTAGATGGCTTATAAATATATGATTGATTTTAGTGAATTTAAACTTGTTCTTTCTTATTTGGAGTTGAGTTCCTTCACCACAGTCAATCATGAAAAGTTTTTCTCGGATATTTATAATTTGTGATGTTGGAAAATGTCTGAGCGTTGGTAATGCGCTACCACATCCAAGTATTGTGACTTCAAATTTTTCCATCTATTATTTATTAGGTCAATATAGGTTATTTAATAAAATAGGCTGACCATGTGTAGGTCAGCCTATTTAACAATTATAATACGTTTGTATTACTTTTCAGATTCCAAGTTTGCCTTGAGTGTTGCAAGAGCATCCAAATCACCAAGTGTAGTGCTTGCAGCCTTGTTCTGGATTGTTGGAGTTTGCTCTTTTGGTTGGCGAGTAGCCTTCTTTGCTGCTGCAGCAGCCTTTTTTGCTTCCTTAGCCTCTGCGCGCTGAACATCTTCGAAAATGCGGCTGTGAGAAAGAATGATGCGCTTAGCGTCCTTGTTGAATTCAATTACCTTGAACTCAAGTTCTTCACCGAGCTGAGCCTGACTTCCGTCCTCTTTAACGAGGTGCTTAGGTGTTGCAAATCCTTCTACTCCATAATCGAGTGAAATTACTGCGCCTTTGTCAAGGACCTCGATAATCTTACCGTTGTGGATTGAATCTTGTGTGAAAACAGTCTCAAAGTTATCCCAAGGATTATCTTCGAGCTGCTTATGACCAAGACTCAAACGGCGGTTCTCCTTATCGATATCAAGAACAAGAACTTCTATCTCAGAACCGACCTGTGTGAATTCTGATGGGTGCTTAACTTTCTTAGTCCATGAAAGGTCTGAAATGTGGATAAGTCCATCAACGCCTTCTTCAATTTCTACAAAAACTCCGAAGTTTGTGAAGTTGCGTACTTTTGCAGTGTGCTTGCTGCCTACAGGGTATTTCGTGTCAATGTTTTCCCAAGGGTCGTTCTTGAGTTGCTTGATTCCGAGTGACATCTTACGCTCGTCGCGGTCAAGAGTGAGTACAACTGCTTCTATCTCGTCTCCAACTTTCATGAAGTCCTGTGCACTGTGAAGGTGTGCGCTCCAGCTCATTTCGCTAACGTGAATGAGGCCTTCTACACCTGGTGCAATTTCGATGAATGCGCCGTAGTCAGCCATAACAACAACTTTACCGTTAACCTTGTCGCCAACCTTGAGGTCTGCGCTGAGTGCGTCCCAAGGGTGAGCTGTAAGCTGCTTCAAGCCGAGAGCGATGCGCTTCTTCTCGTCATCGAAGTCGAGGATAACAACGTTAAGTTTCTGATCCAACTCAACAACTTCCTTAGGGTCGCTTACGCGGCCCCATGAGAGGTCTGTAATGTGGATGAGACCGTCAACACCTCCGTGGTCGATGAATACGCCGTATGAAGTGATGTTCTTAACTGTTCCTTCAAGTATTTGTCCTTTTTCAAGTTTGCCAATAATTTCTTTCTTCTGCTGTTCGAGTTCAGCTTCAATAAGAGCTTTGTGGCTAACAACAACGTTCTTGAATTCTTGGTTGATTTTAACAATCTTGAATTCCATTGTTTTGCCAACAAATGTATCATAGTCGCGGATAGGCTTCACGTCAATCTGGCTACCTGGCAAGAATGCCTCAGTTCCAAATACGTCAACAATCATACCGCCCTTAGTGCGGCACTTAACGAAGCCTTTAACGATTTCGTCATTCTCGAGAGCGGCATTAACGCGATCCCATGAGCGAGACTGGCGTGCTTTTTTGTGAGAGAGAACAAGCTGACCCTTTTTGTCTTCCTGATTTTCAATGTAAACTTCAACTGAATCACCTACCTGAAGATCTGGGCAATAACGGAATTCATTTCTTGCAATGATGCCGTCTGACTTGTAACCAATGTTTACAACAACTTCGCGGTCATTGATAGCAATAACCTTACCATCAATAACTTCGTTGTCGCTCACGTTGTTAAGAGTGCTTTCGTAAGCTTTTGTCTCCTCTGCAACGCTTGCTGCGTTCTTACCGTCATTTTCGAATGCATCCCAATCGAAATTTTCCAACGGTTTAATGTTCTTAGTTTCCATAAATTGTTTAATTTTGTTTTGATTAAATAATGTTAGACATTATGTTGTGTTTAAAATCGGGCGCAAATTTACGCCAATTTTACGAATTGGCAAAATTTATGCATTGTAAATCAGCGATTTTTGCGTTAATATATTTAATGTTGTGGCGAAATAATAATAATAATAACATGCATTGTACGTTATGAATATTGTCATGAAAAAAATATTATTTATAATTTGGACTATTTCTATAAGTCTTTTTTGCTCTTGTGAGGACGATGTTGAATATGGTGTTGGTGATAGTTCTACAATTGTGTTTTCTGTCGATACAGTAAACTTTGATACTGTTCTGTCTGAAGTGGGTTCATCCACGCAACGTTTTAAGGTCTTTAACGAGAATGATAAGGCCGTACGTTTTTCACAGGTGAGATTGGCTAGTGGTGGTGAGTCTGGTTTTCAGGTAAATGTTGACGGAGAATCAGGTGCTTTCTTTCACGATGTTTCTATTTATGATAAGGACAGCATATTTGTATTTGTAAAATTTGAACCAAAGAAGCAAAATAACAATCTTCCCGTTGAAGTAAAGGATTCCTTAATTTTTACTCTTGAAAATGGTATTGAGAAGTCTGTCATATTTTATGCCTTAGTGCAAGATGCTATCGTTTTAAAAGGTGTTGTTGTAGAAGACAAAATGGTATTAGAGGGTGAGAAACCATACATCGTGTATGATAGTTTGGTTGTCTCGCTTGGTGCTTTATTGGAGATAAATAATGGGGTAAGTCTTTATTTCCATAACAAGGCTGATTTAAGGGTGTATGGACGGATCTTGTGCAATGGAGTGAAAGATGCACCAATAGTATTTAGAGGAATGAGAACTGACAAGATTTTGCCATATTTGCCTTATGATAGGTTAGACGGTCAGTGGGGAGGGGTGCGTTTTTATCCAGAGAGTTTTGAAAACGAATTGCATTTTACAGATATACATGGCGGTCGTTTTGGCATAACTTGCGATAATTCTATCCTCGATGCTACCAAGTTGTATATGACTAATTCGTCTATTCATAATGTTGCAGCAGATGCTTTGGCAATGAAATATTGTTCAGGCGTATTTGTGAATTGTGAATTCAGCAATGCTAAAGGGAATTGTGTTACGCTATTGGGTGGAGATTCTCAATTTTTACATTGTACTATGGCGCAATTTTATCCTTGGGATGCTTCGCGTGGTAGTGCACTGTATTTCTGTAATGTTCTGAATGACACGATTTATCCATTGGAGCGTGCAGACTTTATCAATTGCCTCATTACAGGCATTAGTGACGATGAGGTTTATGGTTCTCGGATTGATAATAATGATGCCGCATTTAATTGTAATTTCATCAATTGTGTTGTCAATACAAACATAGATGATGAATCGTCTAAAGAATATTTTACTAATTGCACAAGCGAAAATGAAGATAACGAAACGTATAAGTCAACGAATTTCAGGTGTATAGATACTGATAATTATGTGTATGACTTTAGACTGGATTCCTTGTCTGTTGCACGGAAGGTTGGTAGCGCAGGTTATTATGAGTATGCTCCGAATGATAAGGACGGAAATCCCCGGCCTGTAAACAATCCGGATGTAGGCTGTTACCAATATGTGGAATGAATTTTGGTTGATGAGAAATAATAAGTTGTAATGAATCGTTATTGTGCATTCATATCATTTTTGTTAATATTTCATGGCGCAGTAGGGCAAATGCACTTTGGCGTCATGACGTATAATTGTGAAAATGCTTTT
This sequence comes from Bacteroidaceae bacterium, assembly GCA_045576655.1. Classification (GTDB taxonomy): domain Bacteria; phylum Bacteroidota; class Bacteroidia; order Bacteroidales; family Bacteroidaceae; genus RGIG8745. The sequence goes on along the minus strand of JAZNGW010000032.1, from coordinate 281,308 downwards.
GATACAATTCACGATTCGGGTTTTGATGATTATGAGTTCCTTCCGGATGGGGAAAAGCAATGGAAGCGATGGAAGTTCTTTGATAAGATAATGAAGATTGCTCGTGTCATACTTTCTGTAGATTCTGTTCAACCTGTTGACGTGGTTTGTCTTTGTGAGGTTGAAAATGATACCGTTGTTGATTATTTGACAAAAAGGACTTTTCTTAGCCGGTTAGGATATGAGTATTTGATAACTAAGTCGGATGATAGTCGAGGATTAGATGTCGCTTTATTGTATTCGCCTTTTACCTTCAAGGTTTTTGAGTCGCAGAGTATACGAAATTCGTTAGGTGCAAAAACTCGTGATGTATTGCGTGCTTCTGGCGAATTAATGACGGGAGATACACTTGATGTTTTTGCTTTGCATTTGCCCTCTAAATTGGGAGGCGAAAAGTCGGAAGAATTGAGAGAAATGATAGTTAAGGATGTAAGAAAATGCATTGATTCATTATTCATGTCGAGGTTAAATCCTAATATAATTGTAATGGGCGATTTTAACTCTGATGCTAATTCGCCTCTGATAACAAAAACATTGAGTGTAAATAGGTGTATAGAAAATGGCGGTAAATATACCGATTTATGTCAATTGTTGTACCATTCTTCAAATGATTCAGGCACATATAAGTATAGAGGCGTTTGGAGTGCAATAGATAACATTTTTGTGTCAAGGTCTGTTTTGTCAGACTATAATTCGATTTACACAAAACCTGAATGGTGCCGTGTAATTGATTTGCCATTCTTGCTAGAAAATGATAAATCGGATAGGTCGAAACGGCCTAGGCGTTCATTTCTCGGGGATTATTACCGCAATGGCTTTAGTGACCATCTGCCTGTGTATTTGAAATTTGAATATTTATTTAATAAAGAAAATTAGGCCATGAAATATAGTGTCTTTAATGCAATTAGGCCGTTTGTAATCTGCATTTATTTCTCTTGTATATCGGGGCATTGTTTTGCACAAAAGGTTGTACTGAAAGGTAAAGTTGTTGATGATAGCAATAATCCGATAGAATTGGCGCAGGTTTTTGTAGAGGGACAATTGGTTGGTACCAGGTGCAATCTGAAGGGGGAGTATGAACTCTCTTTTGATTCGGCCGATACGGTTAATGTTGCATATTCTATGCTCGGATATCAAACTCGCAAGCGTAAATTATTATCCCCTAAAGATACAGTGGTACTCAATGTTAAGTTGCCTCCATTAGGTATTGATTTAGGTGAGGTGCAAGTAAAGGAGATAAGGCGCCAGACGTCAACAATGGCTGATGTCAATATTAAGGACATGAAGCATATGGGCAATGCTTCCGGAGGTGGAGTGGAGGCTATAATTGCCACACAGGCAGGAGTGAGTACTCACAATGAATTGAGTTCGCAGTATAATGTACGTGGAGGAAGTTTTGATGAGAACAGTGTCTACATTAATGGCATTGAGGTCTATCGTCCTTTACTCATTCGTTCTGGCCAGCAAGAGGGCTTGAGCGTTATAAATCCTGATATGGTTGAAAGTGTAGGTTTCTCTGCTGGAGGATTTGATGCTAAATTTGGAGATAAGATGGCTTCTGTGCTTGATATAAAATACAAAAAAGTCAAGGGTTTTGAGGGTAGCGTTTCGGCAAGTTTACTTGGTGCAAGTGCGTATGTGGGGTATGGTACAGATAATGTTAGTTTTACTAATGCGATTAGATATAAGACTACAAGTAATTTGTTGGGTACGCTTGATACCAAAGGTGAGTATAGGCCTGTTGATTTTGATTATCAGGCATATCTGAACTGGAAAATTTCGCCTAAATGGGAGTTTGATTTTATAGGAAATATTTCAAGAAACAACTATGACTTTGTGCCTTCTGACAGAACAACAAAGTTTGGTACTGCCGAAGATGTAAAAGAGTTTAAGGTGTATTTTGACGGTGAAGAATCGGACTATTTTCATACATATTTGGGGGCATTTACCCTTACGCATAACTTCAATAAATACAATAAGTTAAGTCTTGATATGTCCATGTTTGAGACGCGTGAAAGCGAAACCTTCGACATAAGTGGAGAATATTGGTTGAACAACGAAGGCGCTGACCAAAGTCTTGGCATAGGAAAGTATATGGAGCATGCCCGTAACAAGTTGTCTGCAAACGTTACTACTTTTTCCTTAAAAGGTAATTCTCGTTTCACGTCGCATAATTTGCAATATGGAATGTTATATAAGACAGAAAAGGTGAAGGAGAATATGAGAGAGTGGGAAATGCGTGATTCGGCAGGCTACTCACTTCCGAATACTAGCGACAAGCTCGAACTCATTTATAATATGCGTTCCTCCCATCGTTTGACAGGACACCGATTAGAAATGTATTTACAAGACACATATAGGAAAGAATATGATGAGGGTGAATTGGTAGTCAATTATGGCGCGCGTCTTTCACATTGGTCGGTTAATGGCGAATGGCTGTTTAGCCCGCGCGCAACCATTGCATTCACTCCTTCTAAAAATGACAATCTGACTTTCAGATTTTCAACAGGACTGTATTATCAAAGTCCTTTTTACAAGGAACTTAAGGATACTGTAAATGTAAACGGCAATACGACAGCACTATTAAATAAGGACATCAAGTCCCAAAAGTCAATACATTTCTTATTGGGTGGCGAATATAAATTTAAAGTAAATAATCGTCCCTTCAAGGCAACAGCGGAGGTATACTATAAGGTTTTGTCTGACTTAATACCTTATAATATTGACAATGTCCGCTTAAATTATTACGGCGGGAATATTTCCAAGGGTTATGCGGCAGGTGTCGATATGAAATTGTATGGAGAGTTTGTTCCTGGAACTGATTCATGGATAAGCGTGGGCATTATGAAAACGGAAGAGAAGATAGGAGGCGTTAAAGTTCCTAGGCCAACCGACCAAAGACTAAATCTTTCGGTGTTCTTCAGTGATTATTTCCCAAATACAGATAAGTGGAAAGTAACAGTTAAAGGCCACTATGCAGGCGGTCTTCCATTTGGACCTCCTCATTCCGGACGTGAAAGACACATTTTCCGTATGCCATCATATAGACGTGTTGACTTGGGTATGTCTTACAGATTGGTTAATAATGTAAATCGTCAAATATACAGCGCTCCTTTGAAATATGTTAAAAATATTTGGTTAGGCGTTGACGCTTTCAATATTTTGGACATCAGTAATGTGAACTCATACTATTGGGTAACGGATGTAAATAATGCTCAATTTGCCGTTCCGAATTATTTGACAGGTAGACAATTGAACTTTAGAGTGCTTGTTGAGTTTTAGATTATTAATCTGTTGGTTATAAAATAAATATGAATAAAATCCGAGTGTGTTTTATACTCGGATTTTATTTGTCGTAAAATACATGTAAAAAATGACGCGGTCATGTCAGAAGATTTGCGAGGTTTTGTTGTAAGACGAGCGCGATGATGATGGGACACGACCGCGGTAGTGTCGTGAGACGAGCGCGGTGGTGTTGTTAGGCGACTGCGGTGGTGGTGCGAGACGACCGCAGTGGTAATTTTCAACAAACTAAGGCTCTCAATAATTGTTCTATTTTCTGCCACACGACAATTATGTTTGCATTAATTTGACATATGTATTGTTGGAAATGAATCTAATCATAAGAAAAATGACTATATTTGCATTAAATTATGTGTATTGTGCACGTTTTTTATTGTTCTTGAATGACTTTTATGAAAAAGATAAGTGTTTTTGTTAGTCTGATATTGCTGATGAGCATATTGTTCGCATGCGATTCCGCAATTACAGCTGAACAATTGGTTGGCAAGTGGTATCTGCAGAGTATAGATAGTGAAATTAATGGTGAGAAATCATCCGGACCGATATTGACTTCTAGCGATGATGTGTATTATGAATTTAATCCAGATTCAACTTATGTTCTTGTTGAACTTGGCGAGGAAGAGCATGGAACATGGATGTTAAGTGTAGATAGTTTACTAGGTATTTCGCCCGTTGATTATAAAGATGATTCAGTGAATTATTTGTGGATGAAAATAAAAAGTCTTGATGATAGTGTAATGACTATTTCTAACACCATAAATACAGATTATGGTATTGTTGATGAAATTAGCGTTTATAGGCGATGCAGATGAGGGCTTGCGTTCTTTAAAAGTTATGTTAATTAGATAAATTACTTAGTATGCAAGATATCAATATTTTGAATTTCCAGGAGTTGCTAAATCAAGTAGGTCCGTTCGAAATGGCACTTAAAGGTATGATAATAGGTATTGTTGCTTCTGCACCAATGGGGCCAGTAGGTGTGTTGTGTGTTCAACGTACTTTGAACAAAGGGCGATGGTATGGTTTTGCCACGGGTGTAGGTGCTGCTATAAGTGACCTGATGTATGCAGCAATAGCAGGATTTGGTATGTCGTTTGTGGTTGATATAATAGAAAACCCAGTTGTCGCATATTGGATTAAGGTGGCAGGAAGTATTTTGCTTTTTGTATTTGGAGTATGGACTTTCCGTTCAAACCCAGCCCAGCAAATTCGTCCAGTGTCAAGAAATAAAAGTAACTTGGTGCATAATTTTATTACAGGCTTTTTGGTCACACTCTCTAATCCGTTGATATTGTTCCTGTTTGTTGCAATGTTCGGACAATTCACATTTGTTGTGAATAATTTTGTTCCGCAGATTGTGGGGTATGTGTTCATTGTAGTAGGCGCTTTGCTCTGGTGGTTCGGCTTGACATGGTTGATTGACAAAGTAAGGAATCGATTTGACGTTCGAGGTATATGGATTATCAATCGCATAATAGGTATAATCGTAATGGTAGTCTCTGCAGCCGTAGCAATCAGTGTTCTGACAGGCAATTTCTTTACTTTTGATTAGAAACATTTGTTATGTATGCATCAGCAAAACTAAAAATTGAAAATATTGTCGGCTACTTGCTGTATATGTGGCAAGTTGAAGATATAATACGTGCCAATTCACTTGATATAGACAAGATAAACGACACGTATATCTCACGTTTCGACTTGAGCAATGAGCAACGCATGTCAATGCGTCAGTGGTATATTGATTTGATAGAAATGATGAGAAGTGAGGATGTCGTTCAATCAGGACATCTGCAAATTAATAAGAATATTATAATTCTTCTTACTGACTTGCATACTGAATTGTTGAAATCGCCTAAGCATCCTTTTTATTCAGCTGCATATTATAAAGTTTTGCCTTTTATTGTGGAAATACGCAATAAGGGTAATGTCACAGACAAGCCTGAATTAGAAAACTGTTTCGATGCATTATATGGATTTACGGCTCTTCGCATGCAAAAGAAGGCCATTAGTACTGAAACAGTTAATGCAGTAGGAGAAATAACGAAATTTCTTGGATTACTTGCCGAATATTATAAAAAGGACAAGAACGCGGAATTGGAATTATAACATTTAGATAAATTGGTTTTATTATGAATGTACTTATTACCGGATGTAATGGACAGTTGGGTAATGAAATGCAATTGCTTGCAAAAGAAAACATACAACATAAATATTTCTTTACAGATGTTGATGAACTTGATATAACAAACGAAAGTGCGATTGATAGCTTTGTTTCGAACAACAAGATTGATTGTATTGTAAATTGTGCCGCATATACTGCAGTAGATAGGGCAGAGGAAAATGAGGAACTTTGCAATCTTCTTAACAATACAGCCCCCGGCTATCTTGCGAAATCAATAGAAAAACGAGGAGGTATAATGATACAAATCTCAACAGATTATGTATTTGACGGAACAAATCACACACCATACAACGAAGTTGCACCAACTTGTCCAAACTCTGTTTATGGGCGCACAAAATTAGCAGGTGAAGAGTCGGTAATTAATAATTGTGCAAAATCGATGATAATCCGCACTTCCTGGCTGTATTCTACATTCGGAAATAACTTCGTAAAGACAATGATACGCCTTGGCCGCGAGAAAGATACTTTAGGAGTTATTTTTGACCAGATAGGAACGCCTACATATGCCCACGATTTGGCAATTGCTATTTATGTCGCAATAAATAGCGGAGTTGTTCCTGGAATATATCACTTTTCAAACGAAGGAACAATTTCATGGTATGATTTCACCAAAGCAATACATCGTATTGCAGGCATAACAAATTGTAAGGTACGCCCTCTTCATACTTATGAATATCCTACACCTGCAGCAAGACCACACTATTCAGTTCTTGACAAAACAAAAATCAAGGACACCTATGGCATTGAAATCCCATATTGGGAAGATAGCCTGCGCGAATGCATTGGAAAGATGAAATTTTGATTAGAAACCTAATAAATTAATGAATATATAATGAATCCAGAAATAGATAGAAGAAGAACTTTTGCAATTATAGCACATCCGGATGCAGGTAAAACTTCATTGACGGAGAAACTTTTGCTATTTGGTGGTCAGATACAAGTTGCAGGAGCTGTAAAGAGCAATAAAATTAAAAAAACTGCCACGTCTGATTGGATGGATATTGAAAAACAACGTGGAATTTCCGTCACAACATCTGTGATGGAATTTGATTATAATGATTATAAAATTAATATCCTGGATACTCCAGGTCACCAAGATTTTGCAGAGGATACATATCGCACACTGACAGCCGTGGATTCGGTTATAATTGTTGTCGATGGAGCAAAAGGTGTAGAGACTCAGACACGCAAACTTATGGAAGTCTGTCGTATGCGTAATACACCTGTCATTATCTTTGTAAACAAAATGGACCGTGAAACCAAAGACCCATTTGATTTGCTCGATGAACTGGAAGAAGAATTGGTAATTGGAGTACGTCCACTGACTTGGCCAATTGAAAGCGGCCCACGCTTTAAAGGTGTTTATAATATTTACGAGAATAATCTAAACCTTTTCCAACCTTCAAAACAAGTTGTTACAGAAAAAGTAGAAGTAGATATTAATACTGATGAATTGGATAATAATATTGGTTCGGCCTTAGCTGATAAATTACGCGAAGACCTCGACCTCATTAGTGGTGTATATCCTGAATTTAATGTAAATGAATATCTAAGCGGGGCGCTTGCACCTGTATTTTTCGGTTCTGCACTTAACAACTTCGGAGTTGAGGAGTTGTTAAACACTTTCGTTGAGATTGCTCCAAGTCCACGTCCTGTTAAGGCTGAAGAGCGTGATGTGCAGCCCGAAGAAACAAAGTTTACAGGATTTGTATTTAAAATTACAGCAAATATAGACCCGAACCATCGTTCATGTATTGCGTTCTGCAAGGTATGTTCAGGTAAGTTCTCAAGAAATGCACCATATTATCACGTGCGTCACGGAAAAACGATGCGTTTCTCATCACCAACTCAATTTATGGCACAGCGCAAAACTACTGTTGATGAAGCTTGGGCTGGTGACATCATTGGACTTCCTGATAATGGTACTTTCAAGATTGGAGATACATTGACTGAAGGCGAAAAACTCCATTTCAAAGGACTTCCAAGTTTCTCTCCTGAAATGTTTAAATATATAGAGAATGCAGATCCAATGAAAACAAAGCAATTGGAAAAAGGAATTGCGCAACTTATGGACGAAGGAGTAGCGCAATTGTTTGTGAACCAATTCAATGGACGAAAAATTATTGGTACAGTTGGTCAGCTTCAGTTTGAGGTTATTCAGTATAGATTAGAAAATGAATATAATGCAACATGTAGATGGGAACCCGCAAGTTTGTATAAGGCATGTTGGATAGAAAGTGAAGATGAAGCTGAATTGGAAGCGTTTAAAAAGCGCAAGTATCAGTATATGGCAAAAGATCGCGAAGGGCGTGATGTCTTTTTAGCCGACTCAGGCTATGTTCTTCAGATGGCACAGCAGGATTTTAAAAATATTAAATTCCATTTTACAAGCGAGTTTTAATCTTTTTGTTATTCTAACACATAATCGTAACTGATATGTTGCAAGATGAAATCAAGAAAGCAGTAGAAGTGCTTAGGAAGGGGGGAGTGATACTTTACCCCACAGATACAGTATGGGGCATTGGTTGTGATGCTACAAATGAGGAAGCTGTTAAACGTGTATACGAAATTAAGAAACGTGCAGACAGCAAAGCTCTTATCTGTCTAGTTGATTCAGAATCAAGAATTTGCAGATATGTCCGCAATGTTGCAGATGTAACTTGGGATATGATAGAACTGTCAACTAAACCTTTGACTGTAATTTTCAATAATGTTAGTGGATTGGCTGAGAATCTCAAGGCAGAAGATGGAAGCGTGGGACTACGTGTAACAAGAGAAGAATTTTCAAAGGAGTTATGTTACCGCTTTCAAAAACCAATAGTTTCAACAAGCGCAAATATAAGCGGTGAACCTACGGCTATGACATTCGACGAAATTGATGAAGAAATAAAATGTTCTGTTGATTACATTGTGAGATATAATCAACGATGTAAAGAAAAGCATCAGCCATCGAGTATCATAAAGATTGACTCAAACGGTGAATTTATAATCATAAGGGAATAGTCAGCCAATGAAAGTTAAGTTACTGCGAAAGCGTGCACAAATGTTTAATAGAATGACTCTATGGCTGAAAATGGAGCATTCGACTAAGCGTGTAATCCTACTCCTGAGTCTGCTTGTTGGTTTGTGTACTGGTTTGGCGGCTTTAGTTCTTAAGTCATTTGTAGAAGAAATCCGTATTCTGCTAACTCAGGGGTTTGATGAAACAGAAATGAACTGGCTGTATTTAGTCTATCCTGCTATAGGTATTCTTCTTACGTCGCTATTTGTTCGTTATATTGTTCGTGATGATATTGGGCATGGCGTAACAAAGATTCTTTATGCAATCTCACGCAAAAAAGCCCGAATAAAGTCTCATAATCGTTGGTCCAGCATAGTTGCAAGTTCCATTACCATTGGTTTTGGCGGTTCTGTAGGAGCAGAGGCGCCAATTGTTCTTACTGGTTCTGCATTTGGGTCACACTTAGGAAAGCGTTTTCATCTTCCGCCCAATATGATTATGTTGCTTGTCGGTTGTGGAGCGGCAGGTGCTGTGGCTGGAATTTTTAAAGCGCCAATAGCTGGTCTTGTTTTTGTCTTGGAAGTGTTAATGCTTGATTTGAATATGGCGTCATTACTTCCACTGTTAGTGACATGTATCACTTCTGCTTGCGTCTCATATGCTTTTTATGGAACTGAGTCCATGTTTGCATTTTCCATGGACAAGGCTTTTTCAATAGACATTATTCCTGGTTGTATCCTTCTCGGAATATTTTGTGGACTAGTTTCTCTCTATTTTACTCGCTCAATGAATTGGTTTGAAGGAATTTTTGCCAATTTGAAAAAGAGATGGACGAAATTTATTTTAGGTTCAATTGTATTAAGCGTATTGATATATTTCTTTCCGGCCATGTATGGTGAAGGCTATGACGTGATTACCCAATTATTGGATAATGCATCTGCATCTGACATCATGCATAACACATTATTTTATGGAAATGATAATAACCTCTTGATTTATCTGGCGCTTGTTCTTGTATTTAAGGTCTTTGCATCAACGGCAACAAATGGAGGTGGCGGATGTGGTGGTGTATTTGCTCCAAGTTTATTTTTGGGTTGCATTTCTGGATTCATATTTGCCCATATTTGGGACATGTCATTCTCTCTTGAATCAGGCTCGTCAGGTTTTTTGTCTACTAAGAACTGCGCTTTATATGGCATGGCAGGTCTAATGTCTGGCGTTATGCATGCGCCTCTTACAGGTATATTTTTAATTGCAGAACTTACCGGCGGATACCAGTTGTTTGTACCATTGATGATTGTTTCCGTCATTTCATATCTGACAATTAATGTATTTGAGCCACATAGTATTTATGCAATGCGATTAGCGCGCAAGGGCGAACTCATTACACACGATAAGGACGATGCTATTTTTACTGTTTTGAATATGGAGTCGTTAATCGAGAAAGATTATAAAACAGTTAGAGCTGACATGACACTTGCTGAATTTGTTGTTGTTATATCAAAGGCGCATAGAAATATCTTTCCAGTAGTGGATTCAACAAACAAACTAATTGGTGTTGTTTCACTTGACTCAGTCCGTAATGTAATGTTCAGACAAGAACTATATCGTAGATATACGATTTCTTCTTTTATGAAGGAACCTCCCGCTGTTCTTTCAACAATCGACACATTGAAAGTCGCAGCAAATAAATTCGATGAAACCAAAGCATGGAATTTGCCAGTTGTTGATGAGGACCGCAGATTTGTGGGTTTTATATCGCGTTCGGGCTTATTCAATTCTTATAGACAAACATTAGTCAATTTGACATCAGAATAGGGACAATCTGAATGAAAATAAAAAGGATGAGACCAATCAAGTTTCATCCTTTTTTGTGTAATGTCATGAATTAATATCAGTTTACTGATACTTTTTTATTGTTTATTATATATATACCTTTAGGCAATCCTTTTGTTGCATTATTAAGGTTAACATTTGTGCGCAGTCTAACTCCTGTTAATGAATAGACATTAGCGCTCTTTGGCGTATCTTGAATATTTTCAATAGCATCTGGCATGTTTGTGTCCTTGCTAAGAAGTCTTAGATTGTCAATATAAAGAAGAGTATTGTTTGCCGCACCTACACTTGCAGATGTGCTAAATCCAAGGCTAAGCTCTATATCCTCTGCTTCTGCAAGAGTGAAGTCATAGACCATAACTTCCCAAGTATTATTTTCAGATGGATAACGGTAATCTGTTCCAGATGATGTCTTAACACCTGTGTATGAACGGTTGGTATTGCCTGATGCTGTAACAGCTGTTCCGCTATTGGTCTGTTGGTTCGTACATTCATACTTCATGTCAAGGATTAGTCGGTAATCACCTGCAGGTAGATTTACTTTTTGGGTGATTTTGTTCGTTCCAGAAGTCCATGAATTAAGTACTGTCAAGCAGCGGACTCCACATGAGTCATCAGCAAGAGGGCGTGAACATTGAGCGGCATAATTACCTACAGATGAGGGACTAACGCAATACATGGTTGTGCTATATGGCATGGAATACATACGGGCAAAGTTTGATTCACCGTTAAGTCCATTGCCTGAGGTCCAACCTTTGACTGGCAAAATGTTTGGATACTTAGAGTTTGAAGCACTGACATTATTGATGTAGCAAGGGTTATACGTTACAGAACCTAATGTCATATTGCCATTGTCGTTACCGTAAGTTTCGTCGAGTTCAAAACTATGGTTGCTTATTTTCTCTTTTGTGATGTCCGTATAGCCTTCATAAAGATTTTCTGCCGAAGAAGAGGGAAAGTCTGCTTCCTCGCTACGAAGCACGCCTCCTTCAACATATACTTTCACGCATTTCCCTTTACTAATTTCGATGTTTCCGTTCACTTCGCCGTTGCTGGTGATGACGCAAATCTGTGGATTTATGTTCTGTTTCTGCAAGTTTTGTATGTATACAACACTTGGGTCATTCGCATCCTGAATGGCTGTTACATCTGCATCGTTGATGAACACTTTAAGTACATTGCTTACAGAATGATTAATTTCAGTAAGGAATGTTGCAGATGATTTATCGTCGATTATGAGAGTTGGTTCTGTGAAGACAGGTGCACCAAGTTTACAAGTAATATTCTCAAGTGAACATTTTTGGTCACTCACGAAGTTGGCCAGCAATAAGTAGTTTGTTCCGTTTGGATCTGCTGCAATAGCGCCGTTCCATCCCGTAGGAACAGAATCTGTGAGTACGTTGAACTGTTCGCTCATAATAGCAGTCTCTTCTGCATTGATATTACTATAGTATACAATGTTGCGACGGTCTACAATTGTTCCGTTCTGGAAAGAACGACTTGTTGGTGAGTAGGATGTGTAGAGTTTAGATGTCATAATGGAATTGTTGTTGGCACGGTCGCCAAATCCCATTAGTTTGTCGCTCTTAGAAAGTACTCCTACCTGATTATCAATATTTATCCAATCAGTATTGAATGTTGTGAACTTTGTACCGTCAAGCTGCTTGTGTGTTACTCCCTCTATATTGGCTGTATAGAATGTGCGTGCAGTTTTCATAAATTCATCAGTACTGATAGCGAGAAGTCCACCTTGTTCCTTTGTAATTGTTCCTGATGTGTTTCCGCGTACATAATCTAGATAGATGATTGCGTTTCCTGGAGTCGAGTAGAGTGCGAAACGGTTGTTAAGAGCCGCATCATTAGTGTTGATTTCACCATTCATTGTCCAGGCATTACCGTTCAGTTCGTATATGCCACTTACAACAGGTGTTGCGTTTGTACCCTTACCGCTTACGTTGTACCATCCGAGTAAATTACCTGTATTGTTTGCACGGAATGGTACTATGATTTTGTTTTTATCTGGATTGTTGGCTGCAAAATAACCTGTGTAACTCTTAAGCCCTGTGCTCCATGAGAAACATGTGAATCTGTCATCACTCGCTGCACGAACTATATTTTGACTTTTCAGAATCTTAGCTTCTGCATATTTCGTATTAAAGTCATTCCATTCAGTTGGAGTCAGGTCTGAAGTTGATAGCACATCGTGCATAAGCCATGTCATCATTACACGATGTGCTTCAACGCCCATACGGCGTGCACCCACATCGGCACGTAAGAGCCATGAGCCGTCAGTTGTAGTTGCTTGGCGTGCTTTAATGTATTTGTATGCAAGATTTTCAAGCATTAGTGCGTTAGGGTCGCGTAAGAAGCATGCCATTGTGGTGTATGAAGTAATTTGGTCGTAGAGGAACAAGCTCCAGTCGTTGCCGTTAGGCATTGCAAGTTCGCCATCTGCCAGAGCAAGCCAGTTGAGCACTTCTTCCATAACTTCCTTATTGTTGTGCATAAGTGCGTTGGTTTTCCATGTTTCTTTTCCATGGAGTTTTGTTTGGAACAGTTTAAGAGCGAGTGCCGATTCTCCTAATTCCTGCATTACAACGTTTTGATAACTTGTGTGGAATAGGTTATGGTTCTGCAACGTGAAGTCGTCGTAAAGGTTCTGACCTTTATAGAGTTGTGCAACGGTTGTGTTGTCGTATTCAGGGTCTATGACTGTGTTGTCAGTCTTGTCACCGATATGCGAGTAGCAGTTAATTGCAAATTCGCGCAAGCGTGCGAACCACTTTGGTGCAAGTTCGTGGTCTGGGAACATTCCAAGTGTTGCTGCAAGAATGTTTGTTTCCCATCCATTTTCCTCCGCTTTAGTGTCGCCTGCATACCCTGTAGGTATTGAACGATATAGTTCGTAGTTGCACTCAGCAATAAGCATGGCTTTTATATATCCCTTTTGTGCTTCGCTAAGCGTATCCCATTGGAAGAATGCTGAATAAGCTACTGACATTGCCCACAAACTTGATTCCCATACATGGTCACTTGTGCTTGTCGAACCCCAATATCCGCCATTTGAACATACTTTCAATTTGTTTGCCTTGTGGGTAGAGTAGGCGAACACTAATGATTTGCGTGCTATGGCCTGAATGTCTTCCCATGTCACTCCCTGTGGGAGAGTGACTTTGTCCTTTCCGTATTTTGCAAGGAACGCACATATCATTGATAAGTCTGCATTTGGACGCACTCCTTGTTCATTTGCGTTCATAGTGCTTTCCCCTTTAAAGCATCCACAATCTTCGCCAATGCTATTAGGTGCCGAGCAAAGCTGGAAATCATCTTTCATCCATTTGCTGAAGTTGGCAAGCATCTGCAGGAGGTCGTCTTTCATTTGTGGTTCAGCTACAAAATCATGTGTAATAACACCCTCAGTAGGACTTGCTATGTCGTTTTCTGTAGGGTCTTCTGGTTCAACGATTTCTCCTGTAACCTTGAAAAGACGCGCATTATCTATCATTATACAGCTGCCTCCAGATATCCAGTTGATGTCAATACCTATGATGACTTCTCCATCTGTGCTTGTCTCAAATGCAATGGAACTTGTTGTCCATTTTGCAGATGTGAAGAATCCGTTGCTGCCAGGTACAAAACTTTCAGACATACTTTCACTGCCTGCTGTTATTGAGAAAGAAGAAGATGCACTGTTCGCATATCCTGTACGTTGGTCAATTGCAAACATGTATTTTCCGGCAGGCAAATTTTTTATAGTCTGTTTTACCGATGAAGCTCCGTTCGACCATCCCATCCTGAGATAATATGCTTTTTCTCCGTCACTTATAGTTGTTACTAATCCAAAGTTATTATCCGTGTAACAATCTTTGGTAATCAGTAACTTAGTCACATCTGTTCCACTAACGCTCCAGCTGTTTGGGTTGGCAAGAGAATAACCTCTAAGCCCATCCGCACTTTGTGTTACGGAGTTTAGCGACTCGATATTGTCTGCTTCAAAAGAGGCGTTAGACAGATATTGAGAAGTGATGTCTTCTAACCCATCTGTTTGTGCATGTAAACAGGTGGTAATGGCTAATGTAGCCAGCAATGATAATGCCTTTTTCATTATAAATATAATTTTGTTGTTTGTTTTAAGATGAATATCCTGCAGCAAGACCTCCAAGACTTGTTTCACGATAAATGGAAGGTAAGTCACGACCGGTTTGCATCATTACAGATAGAATTCGGTCAAATGATACTATATGAGAACCATCGGAGAATGCTGAAAAAATGTTACAGTCCATTGCGCGCGCAGCCGCATACGCATTACGCTCAATACACGGCACCTGAACCAGGCCGCAGATTGGATCGCAAGTCATTCCTAAGTGATGTTCAAGTCCCATTTCTGCTGCATATTCTATTTGTGAAGGACTTCCTCCAAACAATTGGTTTGCAGCAGCTGCAGCCATTGCACAGGCTACACCGACTTCGGCTTGGCATCCTGCTTCTGCACCTGATATTGATGCAGTGTGCTTTGCAACATTTCCGAAAAGTCCAGCTGTGGCAAGGGCACGCAATATTCGGATTTCGCTAAAATTTCTACTTTTCCATAAATGATAGAGCATGGCAGGGACTACACCACACGATCCGCATGTGGGGGCGGTGACAATCTTGCCGCCTCCAGCATTTTCCTCGCTTACTGCAAGCGCATAGCTGAACACAAGTCCTCGACTATGGAGCGAAGCCGTGTATCCGCTTGCTTTGATATTGTATTTTGCAGCTTTGCGCTGAAGGTTCAGAGGACCAGGCAGAACTCCTTCTGCTTCTATGCCACGCTCTACAGCATCGCGCATGGTTTCCCAGACTTCTGCCAGATAGTCCCATATTTCAGGACCTTCACATTTCTCGACATATTCCCAGTATGTACGTCCGTTCTTTCTGCACCAGTCAAGAATGTCCTTCATATGTGACATTTCATACACATCGGCAGTTTCATCATTTGTCTTACCTTCTTCTGCGAGAGCACCGCCTCCAACGCTGAATACTGTCCATGAATCAATTTCAACATTATTTTGTTGGAAGGCACGAAATTTCATTCCGTTGGGATGGTAGGGGAGGAATACATTATTTTTCCAGACAATGTCTACTATTCTTCCATCCTTATTTAATACATCAAGAATGGCTTTGTCTGTGAGGTGGCCTTTCCCTGTTGCAGCAAGGCTCCCGTACAATGTGACTTCAAAACGTTGTGCGTCAGGATGCTTTGCTAAGAATATTTCAGAAGCACGTCTGGGGCCCATTGTGTGGCTGCTTGAAGGGCCAAATCCAATTCGGTATAATTCTTTTATGCTTTTCATCGTGGAATACTAATGTGCAAATATACATATAATTTTGTGAATATAACGCTAAACTACTTAACTTCAACACTATTGTAACAATAGTTTAGTTGTCTCGTATCATCACCGCGGTCGTCTTACAACATTACCGCGGTCGTGTTCAATCATTACCGCCGTCGTCTTACGACACCACCGCGCTCGTGTTGTGTCATTACCGCGGTGGAGATTTGGAGCTATAGAGGAGGGGTGACTGGGATACTTAAATTGATGCAAATCAACAAAACGAAAAGGCAGAAAGTTGCCTCTCTGCCTTAATAAAATCGTAAAATTGTTTGTATTGTTAGAATCGTAATCCTAATGTGCAAAGCAACTGGTTGCGATTATTCTCTATTTTGGTTGGTTTTAAATCAATATCATCAAAAGCATAGAAGTCACCTTCCTGTGCCGTGTATTGGTATGCCATATCAATATATCCGCCTTTGAATCTGAAACCAAGACCGAATGTGAAACGGTTTGTATCTCCCCAATTTGTAAAGTCAGTTTCAGTGAATGGGCTATCAAATAAAACCGTTCTATAGGCATCTTTTTTGAAAGGTGAAGAAATAAAGTTATAACCAACTCTCACACTTATTTCGTCAGATGGTTTAATTTCCATACCGAGTTTTATAGTGCTTTGCCCCTTTAATGATTCTTTGGTTATGGCATTAGTGTTGCGGAAATATACATCTTCGTTATATCCGTTTGAAGTATACTTAGCGGTAGAAGGGTCGGAGAATTCGTACTCTGCGCCTAAGGCAATGTAGTTGCCAATAGTGTGTCCCAAACTTATTCCAAATTTCCACGGAGTGCGGTATGAATATGCGAATGGGTCAGCTGCTAATGAATGAACATATTCGTCATTGTAGTAGAGTGTGCTACCGTTTGCATCTTCAAGGTCATACCATGTAGGAGTGTGAATGCTAATACCGAATCGGAAAGGGGAGTAGTCGAAAGGACGACAAATAAAACCGAACTTCAGGTCATAGCCTTCACCGCGTGTTTCATACCAGTTAGAAAAGTCATAATAATTACCGTCAACGCCTAATTCTGTATAGAATGACTCGCGAGTATAGTCTATGCTATATGCTCCTACAGAAACACCGAAGAAATATTTGTCGCCAACATTAAAGGATAAGTTTGCGTCTACTTGAGCATTGCTTCCATAAGTAGCACGATGATATTCGGCCTTGTCTGCACCTATGCCAAAATATCCATATTCGTCTTCACCAATAATGCCGGCGAATTCTAATTCATTCTTGTCATTATAGTAGGGAGCAGCCATGTCAACAAGAAAACCATCCCAAATGTCTGCATCCCATGCCTGATTTGCAGGGTCTGCAATTTGATTTGTTTGCGAAAAGACACCGTCAAGATGGTCTATGCCGGTCTTTAAATTACCTAAGAAATTTGTATTTTTCTTGTAGTTTACACCAAAGTTGACGAAGCGAAGTCCAGGGTCATTGGCTGAACCGTAGCGAGTTGCAAATACGATACCGGCATTGTCAATAGACATGCGAGTAGCATCATGCCCCAGAGCGCCATCTGAAGTCATTACTGCACCCAATGTAACGGATGCCTCGTTTTTGCGAAACATTGCAGTTCCAGCAGGGTTAGTACCCATGACAGAAATATCTCCCCCAAGTGCAGACAGAGCACCACCCATGCCAACATATCTCGCTGTTCCATTAAGGTCAGATTGACTGAATCTTGCTGCATCATATGTGTCTTGAGCAAATAATGCTAATCCGTTTGTCAAAAATGCAATTATTGCAAGTGTGTTTTTAATGTTATTCATATATGTGTCTTTTTTTCAATGAAATTGCTATTAATATATCTCTGAATAGAGTAGAGGGATTATCTTCTTCCTCCTCGGCTTCCGCCACCGCCGCCACGGCTTACTCCGCCTCCTCCAAAGCCACCAGAGCGTGAAGCACCTGAACTGAAACTGCTTCTGCTTGATGAAGAACTGCTTCTGCTACGAGAAACATTACTGCTTCGTGATGAAGAACGCGTAGAGGTTGAGTTTGAATTATTCTCTGAATTATATCTCGAACTGCTAGGGCGTGTGTATTCTGAACTGCGCTGAGAACGAGACGTAGACTGTCCGCGATAAGTATTTGAGGAACTTGAGCGTGAGCGCTGATAGCGAGTATAAGTTCCTTCCGACTGTTGCGTTCTGCTATTTCCGCCTCTGACAGATGTCCTGTTTCTGCTTTGCGGTTCTGCGCTTCCTAATCTCCACGAAGAATTGCGTGAAGCAAGTGCGGATGTTCTACTTCGATTTGCGCCTGTACGTATTCTTTCACCAGAACCATATCTGTTAGTAAATGTTCCTCGCTTATAGTGCTTGTAAGGCGTGAAGTAGTGATGCACATGGAAACCTCCTCCCCAAAGCGGGCCGCATCCCCAATGATACCAGTGGTGAGGTGAAGACCATCCCCATATAGGGCCATACCATGAGTTCCAAGGTCCCCACGACCATCCATATCGCCATCCGTATCCCCAATAAAACGGGTCGTAGAAAGAATCGTAGATATAGTCATAAGCGCCGTATGTGTAGACTAAGTCCCAATAAAAAGGGCTGCTCACAATTAATCCAACACGAGGACTTCTGAAACGAAGAATGCGTCGTGAATAAGCGTAATCGTCTTCAGGAGCATATTCTTGTTCATCTTTTTCGTCATAACTACCAGCATTCTGAGAATCACCACCAAAGTTGTACATTCGATTATATTCATCTTCGTTTCTAGATGAAGAATGATAGTCTACGATGTCAAATTTCTTATTGTCGTCAACCGAATATTTGTTAGCAGAGGTTTCTTTGACAACCTTTGCCGCAGGTTTCTCAGGCACGAAATACAAATCGTCATCTTGCGCCATAAGTGATGCAGGCACCAGCATCAAGAGTGTTACGAATAGATTTTTCATGTTGTTTTTATTTAAAATGTTTAATTTCTTTGATTGAAAATTTGTTCGATAGATTAATGTATTTTATTCACTATGCAAAATTAATTAATAGTGACATCGGTTTGTATGGAAAATCCCTAAATAGAGGTAGGGAAATTCCTATTTTTACATTTGGTTTGCGAAAAATAAATATATGCAGTAATTTTGTAGCATATTAGTGTTAAATTAAACAGTATAGTTGAGCAATGGGTATTAGGAACATATATTATTTATGTATTGCAACGGCCTTATCTTTTGTCTATAATTTTAGGGTTTATGCGCAAAATACAAAAGCCAATGACAGTTTTGAATCTAATGTAAAGCAATATTGCGATTTCATTTCGACTTTACGTCGGCAAATATATTCTGATAGTATACAAGATTGCAATATAACTCCTCAGTTATACAAATTGCTTTCCCCGTCAATTTATTATCGAAAAACCATTAACGATTGTCTAAAAATAAATGACTGCGATAAATTGGCAGGGAACACTTTGCCAGAAAAAGAAACTGATGTCTTTGACGGATTGCTATTGAATTTGTATAGTTCAAATGTCAATTTGCTTACAATGCATGAGGATGTTCTTGACGGTGTAGAAGTAGTTATTCCTGAAGAGAAGAAAGAACAGAATGCAGAACAAGTGTTTAATGGCGTTTTTAAATCTCAAGAGAACTATGCGGATGTTGATGACGTGGTTGATGATGTTCGTATTAAAGTCACTCGGCCTAACTTCTGGAAGACATCGTGTGTGTTTACATCTCAGTTTACGCAAAATTATTTTTCGGAAAACTGGCATAAGGGAGGAACCAATAATACAACAATGCTCACATCTCTAACTTTTAAAGCAAACTATAATGACCAAAAACGTATAATTTGGGAAAACACACTCGAAATGCGCCTGGGTTTTGTTACAACTACAAACGATACTTGCCACAACTATCTAACAAACAACGACCGCTTGCGATTGTGGTCTAAACTTGGCGTTAAAGCGAAAAAGAATTGGTCATATACTACCACATTCGAAGCGACCACTCAGTTTTTGCCAAGCTACAGATCGAATGACCGCAGAACCTATGCGGACTTCATGGCTCCTCTCGATATGTATCTTTCTGTTGGTATGGACTTCAGACCAAGTTTCAAGAATGGAAACACATTGTCAATTGCTCTTCTTCCGCTCTCTTATAAAATGCGCTATATTGGTAGCAGCGATGAAAACATACACAATGCAACAAACATGAAGAATCAGGATAAACGCGAAGACTTCGGTGCAAAATTCGAATTATTGTCTTCGGTTAATATCCTCAAAAATCTTACATGGAACTGCCGTCTAACAGCATTTACATCTTATGAATATACCGAGTCTGAATTAGAAAACAAACTACGTTATAAACTGACAAAATACATATCTTCAGAACTTTACACACTCTGGCGTTTTGATGATAACAGACCGCCACATTTGTATGATGACAATCTTGGGTATTTCCAGTTTAGAGAGTATTTGACTTTTGGTCTTACCTATGATTTTTAGCAGAAGTACTATTTGCTGTCTAGCAACTCCTGTAATTTAAGCATTTCGTCTCGGTATTGTGCAGCCAGAATAAAGTCCAGTTTTTTCGATGCAGCAAGCATCTCTTGTCGAGTATGCTCTATAGCGCGTTTCAACTGTTCTTTGTTCATCTTGGAAATGATAGGATCAGACTCTGCCGCTACAGCCACAGGTGAAGTATCATTGCTTACAACATCTATGTAATTCTTTCTGTTTGCTCCTGTGCCTAAGTCTGTATTTTTCTTTATTTGTTGTGGTGTTATACCGTTTTCTTCGTTATACTTTATCTGTTTCTCTCTGCGTCTATTTGTTTCGTCTATGGTTCTCTGCATACTGTCTGTTATCTTGTCTGCATACAAGATTGCTTTACCATTAATATTGCGTGCAGCTCGACCAATTGTCTGTGTTAACGCTCTGTAATTTCTCAAAAAACCTTCTTTATCCGCATCAAGTATTGCAACGAGTGAAACCTCAGGCAAATCAAGCCCTTCGCGTAGCAGATTTACTCCTACTATTACGTCAATCTCTCCACGTCGCAATCTTTGGAGAATGTCCACGCGCTCAAATGTGTCGATATCGCTATGTATATAATTGCATCTGACTTCATTCTGAAGCAGATATTCAGACAATTCTTCTGCCATCCTTTTAGTTAAAGTTGTAACAAGTGTACGTTCGTCCCTTTCAGCTCTTACCTGTATTTCTTCCATTAAATCATCAATCTGATTCTCTGTAGGACGTATTTCTATAACAGGGTCGAGCAATCCTGTTGGGCGGATAACTTGTTCTACAATAACTCCTTCTGCACGTTGTAATTCATAGTCCGCCGGCGTAGCGCTCACATATATGGTTTGAGGAGTGAGACTTTCAAATTCATCAAAAGTTAGAGGGCGATTATCCATCGCAGCAGGAAGACGATAGCCATATTCAACAAGTGTCATCTTGCGTTTGCGATCACCTCCGTACATGGCTCTGATTTGCGGAATTGATTCATGGCTTTCATCAACCATGAGAAGGAAATCGTCAGGAAAAAAGTCCAATAGGCAATAAGGACGTTCGCCAGCTTTTCTTCCGTCAAAATAGCGCGAATAATTTTCAATTCCCGAGCAGTGGCCTAATTCTCTTATCATCTCAAGGTCGTTGGTTACGCGCATTTCGAGAAGATTGGCCTTTGCGTTATCACCTATTTCACGATAAAAGTCAAGGCGTTCATGAAGGTCGTCTTCAATAAGTTTTATCGCAGTCTGAGTTCGCTCCTTTGAAGTCATGAACAAGTTGGCGGGATATATACGGTATTCGTCAAAATGTGATATGACATATCCTGTCATCGGGTCAATTTCTACAATTGATTCAATTTCGTCCCATGCAAAGTTTACTCTCACCACTTTCTCGTCGTAAGCAAGATATATATCCACATTCTCGCCTTTAACCCTGAAATGCCCTCGGGTAAGTTCTATGTCGTTACGAACATAAAGACTGTCTACAATTTTCCGGATGAACACATTCTGGTCTAACGGCTGCCCACGCCTTATTATTTGAATATTTTCACTAAAGTCCATTGGACTTCCCATACCGTAAATGCACGAAACAGATGATACAACCACGACATCTTTACGTCCAGAAAGAAGGGCAGAAGTGGCTGCAAGTCTGAGCCTGTCAACTTCTTCATTTATAGCCAGGTCTTTTTCTATGTATGTATCAGTAGCTGGCAGATATGCTTCTGGTTGATAATAGTCATAGTAACTGACATAATATTCTACGGCATTATTGGGGAAGAACCCTTTCATTTCTGTATATAACTGGTGAGCGAGGGTCTTGTTGTGGCTAAGTATTAAAGTAGGGCGATTCATGTTCTGAATGACATTCGCCATAGTAAATGTCTTTCCAGATCCCGTGACACCAAGAAGTACTTGGGCGGGAAGGCCTTCTTTTAAACCTTCGGTCAATAGCCGTATTGCTTCTGGCTGGTCACCTGTTGGTTTAAACTGTGAAGATAAATTAAACCCCATCGAAATTATACTTTTAGAAGTATTTTAAAACTTAATACTTTTATCTAATACATGTTTTAGTAGTCCTTTGCACGAATCTTCCAACAAATTAATGACATGCTCAAATCCTGATGCTCCTCCATAGTACGGGTCAGGCACATGGGTTGCGTCTCTATGAATTTGACAGAAGTCCGTCATACGAACAACCTTATTTTCGAGTGTAATGCTTGGAGCTTTGTCCAGCAACGCATCGTGTACACTCTCATCCATCGAAATGATTAAGTCGAATTCATCAAAGTCGGAAGTACTTATAGGCCGAGAAATATGCGTGATGTTGTAACCTCGCAGATAAGCGTGTTTTCGCATGCGTGGATCTGCCTTTTCTCCTGCATGGTAAGCAATAATTCCAGCCGAGTCAATCATTATTTTATTGCTTATATGGTTCTCTTTGATGAGTTGTTCCATTATACATTCTGCCATCGGCGAACGGCAGATGTTGCCGAGGCACACGAAAAGTATCTTGTATTTTTCTTGGTCCATGTTATTGCTTTTATATTTAAAATAAAAAGTAATTATCTTTCTGAGTGTTAGATAATTACTTTCAGGAGCCGAATAGGGGACTCGAACCCCTGACCCACGCATTACGAATGCGTTGCTCTACCAACTGAGCCAATTCGGCATAACTTTGATGCAAAAGTAGTTCTTTTGTGTTAAACGCACAATGTTTATATTAAAAAGTTTTTCTAATTTTGCATATAGTCTTTGTTATATAATAATATGAAGTATACCCATATATCAATTTTTGTTTTGTTAATTCTATTGCAGACAGTCGTGTCATCGTGCAATAAAAGAATGAAAGCACCGCCAATTTTTGACACAACGGTGGAGCGTATTGTATCGCAAGAGCCGGAAGACGGTGTTAAGCATGATATGGAACATGCATCCGCGCAAACGGCTGTGTCTGTTGAGACAAACGAGACTTTTTATGCTTACGATTCTTTGAACAAGGTAGTAATTGATGTCGATGAAGACAATGTACTTTTAAAGCGAAGCGCCTATTTGATTTCCTTTAATACGACAACCAGATGTCCCGACTATGTTTCTTGGAGGATTGACCGAAACAGACTTGAGAAGAATGTGGAGCGTTCCGATTGGTTTTTAGCCGACGAGGATATTTCTGAGGCGCATAGAATAAAGCATTCCGACTATTCGCGTTCGGGATACGACCGTGGTCATATGTGTCCAGCTGCAGATAACAGGTATGACAGTTTGGCAATGACGGAATGTTTCTTAATGACTAACATGTGCCCGCAGACTCACAGTCTTAATGCTGGCGACTGGAACGACCTTGAAGACTTGTGTCGCATGTGGGGGCGGAAATATGAGGCGGTCTATGTAGTATGTGGGCCGATATTTTCTGCAAATAAGACAGATAAGATAGGAGCGAGAAAGAAGTATAAGATTGCTGTTCCCGAACGTTTTTTCAAAGTCGTGGTTATAGAGGATGACGGTGAATATATGGGATTGGGCTTTGTGATGAACAATAATGATGACTCTAAACCACTCGAAAATTATGTTGTGAGCATCGATTCAGTAGAGGCGTTGACGGGGTATGATTTCTTCAGTGCTATGTCCGACGACAAGGAATATGTAGTAGAAAGCAATGATAAATTTATTGAAAAATAAAACATGAAACAATTAAAAGATTTGAGAGTTACGAGCGCGGAGTTTCTTCATACGCGCTTTGTCTTGATTAAACTTCAGAGTGACGAAGTACTTCCCGAAATCAAACCTGGACAGTTTGTCGAGGTGAAGGTTGACGGAAGTGCCACTACATTCCTGCGTCGCCCTATTTCTATTAATTTCGTCGACAAGGAAAGTCGTGAAATATGGTTGTTAGTTCAAATAGTTGGAGATGGAACCAAGGCATTGGCGCATTTAAAGGAAGGAGATACATTAAATGTACTTTTCCCTCTGGGCAACGGATTTACCGAACCTAAGGAAGGCGAAAAGGTGCTTCTTGTAGGTGGAGGTGTAGGTGTCGCCCCTCTTTTGGAATATGGAAAGACGCTTAAAGAAGCGGGCAACATACCTGTATTTTTACTTGGTGCACGCACTAAGGCCGATTTGATGCAGCTTGACTTGTTCAGCAAATATGGTAAGGTGTACATTACTACCGAAGACGGAAGTGAAGGCGAGAAGGGATTTGTCACCCAACATTCAGTGCTTGCTAAAGAAAGTTTCGACCGCATTTCTACTTGTGGTCCCAAACCAATGATGGTTGCCGTGGCTCGATTTGCCAAGGCGAATGGCATTTCATGCGAGGTGTCGTTAGAAAACATGATGGCTTGCGGACTTGGAGCGTGCCTCTGTTGTGTGGAGAAGACGGTTAAGGGTAATGTGTGTGTGTGCAAAGAAGGACCTGTTTTTAACATAAACGATTTGACATGGCAAATTTAACTACTAACATTGCAGGGCTCAAGATGAAGAACCCTGTCATGACTGCATCCGGCACATTTGGTTATGGACTTGAATTTGCCGATGTTGTCAACCTTGAGGAGATTGGTGGCATTATAGTTAAGGGTACGACGCTCAATCCAAGAGAGGGTAATGACTATCCGCGAATGTATGAGACTGCTAGTGGTATGCTTAATTGTGTAGGACTCCAGAACAAGGGAGTTGACTATTTCTGCAAGAACATTTACCCATTGATTAAGGACATTGATACTAATATGATTGTCAATGTTTCGGGAAACACGCCTGAGGACTATGCGGAATGTGCTGCACGAATCAATGAATTGGAGAATATACCTGCAATTGAACTTAACATCAGTTGTCCTAATGTGCATCAGGGCGGTATGGCATTCGGCGTTACTACTGAGGGTGCACAAAGTGTTGTAAAGGCTGTTAGAGAGGTTTACAAGAAGACCCTTATTGTGAAACTATCGCCTAACGTCACTAGTATTACAGACATTGCCCGTTGTGTTGAGGATGCGGGCGCTGATGCTGTTTCGTTAATCAACACGCTGATGGGTATGGCTATCGACATAGAAAAGCGCCGTCCGGTATTGTCTATCTCTACAGGCGGGCTCAGCGGTCCTGCAGTGAAACCTGTTGCTCTGCGTTGTGTTTGGCAGGTAGCAAAAGCCGTCAAAGTGCCAATTATTGGTTTGGGAGGCATTATGAATGAACGGGATGCAATAGAGTTTTTGCTTGCAGGCGCTTCTGCTATAGAGATTGGTACAGCTAATTTCATAGATCCGTCAGTGAGCGTAAAGGTTGCCAATGGCATAAGCGAATGGCTTGACAAGCATGGATGTTCTTCTGTTCAGGAAATCATCGGACAACTTGAAGCATAAAAAAAGAGCCGACTTTCACAAGCAGGCTCTTTACAAAAAAATCTATTACTATGAAAAACACATTTGTTAATTTTATTAATGCAAATTTAGCGAATATTTTGTGTTGAATGCAAATAAAACGTCCCTTATTTAAAAAACTCTGCACAAAATTTTTGAAGAAAATCTTTCGTTTTGCATATTTTCTACTTTCTCACTCCACATACAGTACCAGTCCCTTCAAGTATTCGCCTTCTGGATGATAGATGTTGATAGGGTGGTCGGCAGGCTGGTGCAGTTGGTGCAGTATGCGTACCTTGCGCTTTGACATAGCAGCTGCGGTGAATACTGCTGTACGGAACTTCTCCTTAGTGACCACCTGAGAACAACTGAAAGTGAATAGTATACCCCCTGGAGCAATCTTCTCAAATGCTTTTTGGTTAAGACGAGAATAACCCTTCAACGCATTGTGGAGGGCGTCCTTGTGCTTAGCAAATGCTGGCGGGTCGAGGATTATGAGGTCGTACTTTTCGGTCATATTGTCCATGAACTTGAATGCATCCTCGGCAAATGCCTTGTGACGTGCATCGCCTGGGAAGTTTAATTCCACATTGGCGTTGGTCAGGTCAATAGCTTTCTGCGAAGAGTCGACAGAATGAACAATATTAGCCCCTCCGCGCATAGCATAGAACGAGAAACCTCCAGTATAGCAGAACATGTTAAGCACGTTTCTACCTTTAGAATAGTGCTCAAGCAGACTTCTGTTGTCTCTTTGGTCGATGAAGAAACCTGTTTTTTGGCCTCTGAGCCAGTCAACATGGAATTTCAATCCGTTCTCTATGGCTATGTTGTTCTTGTCGCCGCCAACAATGAAACCATTCTCCTGCCCAAGTTCAGCCTTGAACGGAAGTGTTGTTTCCGACTTGTAGTAGATATTGTCGACAATCCCTGTTAGTTCACTTTTTATAGCTTCGGCTATGATGTGTCTGTCGCAATGCATGCCTACGGAGTGTGCTTGCATCACGGCAGTCTTGCCGTAGATGTCGACCACAAGTCCTGGCAAGTTATCTCCCTCTCCGTGAATAAGTCGGTAAGTGTTATTATTGGGGTTTTCTGCCACTCCGATACTCTTTCTCACATCGTATGCAATTCTGATTTTCTTGCGATAGAAATTGGCATCGATACTTTCATTGTCAAACGAGAGTACCCTCACCATGATACTGCCTATCTGATAGTGCCCCGTAGCGATATACGCTTTTTCATGGGTGTATACATCTACAACTTCTCCTTCCTCGGGTTCGCGCTCCATTGAGTTGATAGCACCTGAGAATATCCATGGATGAAATCTGCCCAGTGAATCTTCCTTGCCTTTCTTAAGAAATATTTTAGTCATTATTGTTTATTTTAAAATATGAATTATCACCTTCAATCCTCAATTTGCAGCTATAGAATATCCGTTACGCTTGAGTTCCTCTATTTCTTTGTAAATCATGACACATGCCCAGGCATCAGTGGCTGCATAGGCCTTCTGCTGTGGAGTTAACGTGTCTGCCTCCCAGTTTGACAGTTGCTGTCCCTTTGATATTCTCATGCTGAAGAGGTTTGCAAATATTTTCTGCAGACTCATGTCGCTGATGCCCAATTTCTTGACCTCATGCTGCAGTTCAATGAACATTCCAGGCGTGAAATCCGCCCTCTTGGATAGTTGGTGCATGTCGTCCTTGAGTGACAGACCCACCTTTGTCACCGAACAATCCTCAAGCAATCGCTTGATGCTTTCCGTTATGCCCGTCATGTTCAGCCTGAACAAGAAGCAAGTGTCCTCCGTCGACACCTGTAGCAGTGCCACTTGGTGTGTCTGCCCTTTTCTGAACGAAGGTCTGGTTTCGGTGTCAATCCCCAACAGGTCTTGCGTAAGGAGGTATCTGACGGCCTTTTCGGCTTCATTTTCTGACTGCACAACTATGATACGGCCGCCAAAGCTTGCCTGAGGAAGTGTCCCAATATCCTTCTTGTCAAATGCCTCCTTAATAGTTCTCATCTTCCTCCTCTGCAATTTCTCCGTAGCTAACTTCGTGCAACGCTCTCAGTACGTTCACAAGCCTTTGCCCCCAGTAGTTTTCAAAGTTAGACTTACACATAACAATAGCGTCATATCTCATCTCCTCAGTGCCATCTTTGTAGGCGCAGACAAAATTTTTCAAGTCTTGATATATATCGGCAATGTTCTCGCTTACAGACGAAAGGATAGGGGTGTCACTATACTTCATGTCCTCAACAAAGACGTCAAGAAAACTATCATATTCGCCCATTACAAACGCCACATTGTTGCGCACAATATCGTAGTTTTCCATGCTCACGAACGAAGACAGACAGTCAGCGTCGCACTCTTCTGTCAGTTCGTATTTTGGGGCGAGCACGCCCTTGAGGTAGAGCAGTGGCAGAATCTTTTGCATGGTAGAGATGAAAATCTTTCTTTCCTTTTCAGCTGCATTCTCTACGTATGCGCAAAATTCTACAGCCACGGTCACAAGTTCCAGAATATCGTGTTCAAATATTGTATTATTTTTATTTGTATTCATATTGATGTATATATGTTTTTATCCGATGCAAAGATAGTTTATTTATTCCAAAGTAACGTGCTCGGCCATGACAAACCGCATATATAAAGCCGAATCAAATAGGTCGAAATCTCCACCGCCGTCGCGACAAATCACCACCGCGGTGGTGTTGCAATGCGACCGCGGTCGTTGTATCACGCCACCGCCGTCGTGTTATGCCTCCACCGCGGTCGAGAAAAACCGATATCTGCATCCTCATTCTTTAGTTGCCCACACAATATTTTCAACTCCTTCTATTGCCGTATTACACCTTTTTCTTAACTTTGCCAGTGAAAGAAATAAAACGAGTATAAACCTTTTTAAACTCAACAGCCAATGAAACATAGCGTATAGTCAGTTTACGCACATTTAAAATATACATATTGGAAAAGCGTTTTAGCTTTATTCAGCGATTCAAAAAGTTTGGCGACTAAAAGAAACTGCATGGATATTAGCGAAAATGCTCGCGCTTTATGGCGTGGGCTTTTGGTTATTCTGCAGTTTAGGTTACGCCAAACACCTTTGAATCCGAATACACTAAAAAGTTCCGCGCTTTTTTTGTGCGTATTCTTCAAGTGTTTGAAGGAGCAACGGAGAATCTCGAAAAGCCGTTAAGTGAGTAGGGAAAGATAATTAATTTATGAAATTATGAAAAAGATTTTATTTGTTTTGATGGTATTTTTAGGAATAGTACTTACTGCTGATGCACAAAAAAGATCATGTCCAGTTTATGATAAACCAGGTTATAGTGTACAATTACTTAATGGAAGTACATTAGCTGAAGGTGGAAAGTACGGGCATGCAACAACTACTATTTATGTGCAGGCAACAGGTCCTGTTAATGATATACAAGACAAATATGTTTATGTATATGTCAGTGCATATACGAGGACAGCCCCAAAGGCTATAGTAGATACTAAGCGTGTGCGGTGTACAATTAGAAAAGGAGAGAAAAAGTCTGAATATGTAGATGTACCTTTTGATCGTCTATCTGAAGGTGTTACATATGAGGTTGGAATTGATGAAGCATCATGCGACTAGTCTATAATCTAAATCTATAAATCACATGAAAAAAGGGCGATGAACTCGCCCTTTTTTCTGCAGGAGGAGTTATTTTCTCTTGGTTTTTGTTATAGAAATTAAGGGGAACAAACAAGTGGCGGAAAAGTTCAGATAGGGTGGTGGATGTCCGCCGGACAGAAGAAGTATTCGGAGCGCTTAAATTTTCACTCTTCGCTAAAGATAACAAAATAACGAAGAGTTTTGTTCTTCGCGCTTCGGCGGAGTTTTATTCGCGCTTCGTCACGAATCACTTCACGCTTCGGCGTGAATTAATTCGCTCTTCGGCGCGAATTTCAAACTTGTGGGACTTTTTTATGGAAACACCCCAAAATAACGATTCTGAGGTCTAAGGTTAAATAAACTTAAAAGTGATATTTCAGCTGAAACGAAGTGTTTCAACTTTTTCAAGACGACTTTTAAGTTTAGGAATCATGCCCTTGCGTATTCTTAGGGTCATGGTGCAGTCAGAGTCATATCCTTGCGATATGATTTGCGGACTCTCTTCCTTGACTATGCGCATGACATCATTGAGAAATGGGTATTCAAAAATGAATGAAATGTCTTCGTCGACAGTCTTCTCAATCACTTCCGCTTCGGCAATGGCATCGGCTGCAGCTTGACGATAGGCAACTATGAGTCCGCTGGTTCCTAATTTTATACCACCGAAATACCGGACTACAATTACAAGAATATTAGTGAGTTCGTTGGAATTAATCTGTCCAAGAATAGGCTTGCCTGCTGTGCCAGAAGGTTCACCATTGTCATTTGCCCTAAAGTCTAATCTTTCTGCCCCCAACATGTATGCATAGCAGACATGGCGCGCATCATAATACTCTTTCTGATATTCAGAAACTATCGCCTTTACTTCTTCAACACTTTCAACGGGTATAGCAAATGCAAGAAACTTGCTCCTTTTCTCGGTAAATATGCTTTTTGCTATACCTTTTATTGTCTTAAAAGTATCGGACATTGCTGAATATTATTTGAAGATTTACTATTATAGTGATGAATAATTTCTAGTTCTATTTTTATTCTCACTTTTCAATACCCCTCGACTTTATATAGTCAAGTATTTGTTCGGCATGTGTTTTTGTCTTTATTTCCTTAGGTACAAAAATTTTCTCGACAAATCCATTTTCGTCTATAATGAATGTTGTGCGGAATGTACCCATATACTTACGTCCGTACATACTTTTCTCGCCCCATACTCCCATCTGTTCAACGAGGGTTTTGTCGATATCAGCAATGAGTGAAAATGGGAGTTCGTACTTTGAAATGAACTTTACATGTGAAGCAATGCTATCAGTGCTAACTCCTATAATCTCGTATCCAAGTGAACGCAACTCAAAATAATTGTCACGAAGATTGCATGCTTCCGCAGTGCAACCTGATGTATTGTCTTTTGGATAAAAATAAAGTATTATTTTTTTTCCAGCGTAATTGCTTAGTTTTATTAGGTTGCCGTTTTGGTCAACCCCTAATATCTCAGGAACTTTATCTCCGATGTGCATAGTTTATTTTATAAGTGAAATATTTTTATTTAATATGCGCCCAGTATCATACTCTAAGTCCTCCACGTGCCAAGCATATATTATATTTGGTTTACATATTTGGGTGGAAGAATAAAAGTCGGAAATGTGCTTTATTTTTTCTGGATTGATGTCGGTTTTATTAGTAAGGATAATTGCCCCAGCCATCCATTCAGTCATAGATTCTTCTTGTTTTAAATCTCTGACATTAACTACATTGCATTTATTGATTTCGACTATTTGATTAATCTTATATTCAGATTGTGAGAAGTAGACCTTGTTTGCTGCAACTTTCCTCATTTATTTTTTAGTTTCCTGCTTACGAATAGTTCTGCGAATAATGGGGCCTGTGTTCTTCCTTATTCTATCGGGAGCAGACTTAATATCTATCTTTTTGCTATCCTCAGCACGCTCCATATTCAGTTGTTTTATGCTTTTGACCTGACTGCTGCTATCTGTCTTTTTTTGTTGTTCGGTCGCTTGATTAGATACAACTGATGTAATTGTATCAGTCTCTTTTGAAGTAATAGGTTTTATAATTTTGTTATCGGTATGAATCTTTATCAGTTCAATATTATCAATAATGATAAAGTTTCTTTCGTCATACAACCCTTCATAATAGAAGAAACCATTAACTTGCTCGATTTCTTTTGTTCTGTCGGTATTGAGAGTAATTTGTTTAGCGGAACTGCTCATTATGTGCTGATATTCGCTTATCACCTTTCCATCAGAATAGTTAACAGTTAAACACATTGTAAGTCTGTAGTTGCGCGAACGCCTTTCAGAGTTTACCAATCTTGTATTTGCTTTAAGGATGAATCTGTCACCTTTATGAAAACTTGTATCTGCATTAATTGTGAACATTTCCTTGTTCAAAATTTCTTTATTGCGCAAGACTATAAGTTTTTTTCCACCCCAAATATTTGTTGTATCACCATTTTCGCTGAATGTCATCATTTCATTATTTCCTGTCTGAAGTTGAAGTTTTTCATTCATGACAGTAAACCTGTCATGAAGATCATTGTAAATATCTTTCAACTCATCTGCATGACGATTATAATAAACCATTGAAGAGTCGAACTCTTCTTTGGTGATTCCATTCTTTTCATAAACAGACTCAATGTACATTTCCGCCTTGTAGCGTTCTTCTTCTGAAAGTGTAGAGACCAATGCCTGTGCAACATGATAGTCGTACAGAACCTGTTCCATCTTTGACTTTGTCACAACTTTGTCTGACTTTTTTCCACATGACAAAGTGCATACGACCAATATGATGATTAGTAATACTTTAAGCATTCTGTTCACTTTTCGTTGACATAAAGTCGTTAAGGCGTTTGTGATAAAATATCAGAATAGCAACTATACCACAGCTTATTGCAGCATCGGCAAAATTGAATATGGGACTAAAGAAAACGCATCGCTCTCCGGCATATGGCAAGAAAGGAAGATCAGGCATAGTCCATTCAACAAGAGGGAAATAGAACATATCAACGACCTTGCCTGTCATGAAATGGCTATAGCCCTCACCTGCTGATACAAATTCTGCTATGTGAAATGGGGTAGACTCATTGAATATCATTCCGTAGAACAGGCAATCAATAATATTCCCCGCTGCTCCGGCAAGAATCAAAGACAGGCATACAAGAAACCCCATAGGCACATTTTGCTTCACTTGTTTGACAATTATCCATCCGAGAAAACCAACGGCAAAAATTCTGAATAAAGTAAGGAACATCTTATGCCCCAACTCCCATCCAAATGCCATGCCGTTGTTCTCTATGAATAATATTTGAAACCAATCGGCTATGTGTATGCTTTCGCCAAGATACATCCCCGTCTTCACTTCGACTTTAATGATTTGGTCGATAATGAGGACGGCGATGATAATAGCGATAGAAACAAGACCTTTATTTTTCATTAGTCTTTGTCTACTGTTATTACAGCTTTGAAGCCATCAAAGTCAATAGATTCTCCTTCAGGACTTCCTAACTCTATGCTGTTTGCAAGTACCTGTGAAGCTATATTTCCCTTGAACAATGCTAAAACTGCTTGAATTTCAGGAGTGTCAGTGATAACAACTTTTATTCGGTCTGTAATCTCAAATCCTTGTGATTTACGCAAACCTTGAATTTGCTTTATTATCTTACGAGCATTTCCTTCGTTCTTAAGTTCAGGCGTAATTGTGATGTCGAGCGCTACGGTTACTGTTCCTTCATTGGCAACACTCCAACCAGGTATGTCTTGTGATATGATGTCAACATCCGCAAGTTCTATGAGTGCATCCTCTCCTTCAACATTAAGCGTAATCTGACCTTTTGCTTCAAGGTCAGAGATTTCTACTTGTGTCATATTAGTTACGGCATTTGATACCGCTTTCATCATCTTGCCAAACTTCTTGCCCATAACTCTGAAATTACACTTGACATTCTTCTCAAGCATACTTCCGTCCATGAGTTGCAATTCCTTTACATTAACTTCTTGCAGAATAATTGATTTCATACGATTGATTCTGGAACTCAATTCTGCGTCAGTGTCAGGAATAGCGATTGTTTGCAATGCTTGAATCACAGGAATCTTAACTTTTTTGCGAATAGAAAGTCCCATGGATGTAACCTTCATGGCCGCATCCATAGCAATCTCAAGTTCCTTGTCAATGTGCGACTCATTGCAAACAGGGAATTTTGCAAGATGAACGCTTGCAGACTTGTCTTTATTTGTAACGGCATTCAAATCATGGAACAGCTGGTCTGCATAGAATGGTGCTATCGGTGCGACAAGACGACTTAACGTATCGAGACAAGTGTAGAGAGTCTGATATGCAGACAACTTGTCGTCAGTCATTTCACCACTCCAGAAACGTGGTTTGTTGAGACGAATGTACCAGTTAGACAACTTGTCAACAACGAATGCCTGAATGAGACGGCCTGCTGGAGTCGGGTCATAATCGTTCAAATAAGCGTCTACACCCTTGACGAGTGTGTTGAGTTCTGATAAAATCCAACGGTCAAAGTCAGGTCGTGCGTTATAGTCCAAATCGCTTTCTTTATATTCAAATCCATCAACATTTGCATACATTGTAAAGAATGAATATGCTTGCTGCAATTTGATGAAGAATTGACTCGTGATTTCTTTTACACCGTCAGGGTCGAATGAAAGGTTATCCCATGGAGATGAATTGGTTATCATATACCAACGAACAGCATCTGCGCCATAAGTGCCGATGCACTCGAATGGGTTGATTACATTACCAAGGCGTTTTGACATCTTAACTCCGTTCTTGTCGAGTACAAGACCGTTTGAAATCACGGCCTTATATGCAATGCTGTCGAATACCATTGTTGAGATTGCATGAAGAGTAAAGAACCATCCGCGTGTTTGGTCTACACCTTCTGCAATGAAGTTTGCAGGAAATGCAGTTCCGTTGTCTATGACTTCTTTGTTCTCAAATGGGTAGTGAATCTGCGCGTATGGCATAGCGCCTGAATCGAACCAAACATCGATGAGGTCAAGTTCACGAGTTAACGTTGCTCCCGATGAAGATACGAGTTTGATGTCGTCAACATACGGACGATGCAAGTCTATTTTGTCATAGTTGCTTTGCTCCATGTTTCCAGGTACAAAACCTTTATCCTTTAGCGGATTTGATGTCATGACACCTGCTGCAACAGACTTTTCAATTTCGTTGTAGAGTTCTTCTACACTGCCAATGCATATTTCTTCGCGTGTGTCACGATTGCGCCAAATAGGGAGTGGTGTACCCCAGTAACGAGAACGGCTGAGATTCCAGTCGTTGAGGTTCTCAAGCCATTTACCGAAACGTCCTGTACCAGTAGACTCAGGTTTCCAGTAGATGGTTTTGTTCAATTCGAACATACGTTCTTTTTTGGCAGTCGACCTAATAAACCATGAATCAAGAGGGTAGTAGAGCACAGGCTTGTCCGTACGCCAACAATGAGGGTAATTGTGAACGTGTTTTTCAATCTTGAATGCAGAACCCTCCTCTTTCATCTCGAGGCAAAGCACTACGTTGAGGTCCATTTCTTTTGAAGCAGCCTTTTCGTCATACTTGCCACCTTCATTATATTTAGGGTCATAGGCATTTTTGACAAAATCACCGGAATGCTTCCAATAACTTTCGTTAACGCACTTCTCCAAGAACTCTTCATTAATGTCCTCCTTCAAGAAGTATTTGCCTGTAAAGTCAACCATCGGACGAGTATCGCCAGCCTTGTCAATGATGAAAAGCGATGGTATTCCTGCATCCTTTGCTACTTTTGCATCGTCTGCACCAAATGTTGGAGCAATATGAACGATACCAGTACCATCTTCTGTAGTAACATAGTCACCAGGGATGATGCGGAATGCTTCTTTGTCTTTAACTACAACTTCATTATTTTCTAATGCACAAGGCTTTACCCACGGCATGAGTTGATTATAGTGCAAACCTAAGATGTCTTCTCCCTTTCCACGCCATACAATTTCAAGCGGAATATCATTGCCTTCCTCGTCTTTTTCCGTCGCGAAATATGCTGCCAAACGCGATTCTGCCAATATGTATATAGCCATTTCATTTGTGTAAGGGTTCTTGCCCTTGACAGCTACATAGTCAATCTTAGGTCCCACACAAAGAGCTGTATTTGAAGGCAGAGTCCAAGGCGTTGTTGTCCAAGCTAAAACATATACTGGTAGATCTGCAGTGTCAAACGCCACGTTGTCTACAATTTTGAATTGAGCTGTTACAGTTGTGTCTTTTACGTCGCGGTAGCAACCTGGCTGATTGAGTTCGTGGCTTGAAAGACCTGTACCGGCAGCAGGAGAGTATGGTTGGATTGTATATCCTTTGTATAATAAATCCTTATCGTATAGTTGCTTAAGGAGATACCAAAGAGATTCAATGTATTTATTGTCGTATGTTATGTATGGATTTTCGAGGTCGACCCAATAGCCCATCTTTTCAGAAAGGTCAGTCCACTCATTGGTATACATCATTACATTCTTGCGACAAGCGTCGTTGTAGTCATCAACGCTAATTTTCTTGCCTATATCCTCCTTTGTGATACCTAGTTCTTTTTCAACAGACAATTCTACAGGAAGTCCGTGAGTATCCCATCCCGCCTTGCGCTTAACCTGAAAACCCTTCATTGTCTTGTAGCGGCAGAATGTATCTTTTATGGTACGTCCCATTACATGGTGAATACCTGGGTGTCCGTTTGCTGATGGAGGTCCTTCAAAAAATATGAATGACGGGCATCCTTCACGTTCTTCTATACTTTTATGGAACACATCGCCAGCATTCCATTCTTTTAATACATTCTCGTTTACCTCAGTAAGGTTCAATTTGTTTCTTTCTGCAAATTTATTTGCCATACAAATATTTATATACTTTTTTCGTTTCCGCTTTCCAATCAGAAGGAAAGCATCCTTTTATACTAATTTTATATTTTCCACACACTGTGTCTTTCCGCAATAACGACACTTCACGATGCCGTTTGCCTTGTCCGTTACGTTGAAGATGGTTTTCATTGGTTCATTGTTTGTTATGCACACTGGATTTGCACATTTCACGACATTTGTCAACTGGTCAGGAAGACACACCTCTTTCTTTTCAACCACCTCATAGTCACGTATGATGCAAAGACGAATGTTTGCACACACAACAGCAAGACGACTAATCTCTTCGTCGCAGAAAAAGCGGTCTGCCACTTTGATAAGTCCCTTTTTGCCCAAACGTTTGCTTGAATAGTTGTTACCGATAGTCACAGAGTCGTTGCTCTTGTCAAGTTCAAGCATCTGCACCACGGTAAACAACTTGTTTGTAGGTATATGGTCAATTACAGTGCCGTTCTTTAGCGCTGCTACTATCAAGTCTTTTCTCTTTTCCATACAGAAAGTTATTTATATGAATCTATT
The DNA here is from genome assembly GCA_045576655.1 of Bacteroidaceae bacterium. Classification (GTDB taxonomy): domain Bacteria; phylum Bacteroidota; class Bacteroidia; order Bacteroidales; family Bacteroidaceae; genus RGIG8745. The sequence goes on along the minus strand of JAZNGW010000032.1, from coordinate 244,679 downwards.
ATGTTATCCTGTGTTTATTGCAAAACTAAAAAATGATTGTAGGGTCGCTTTGTATGCGCTTCAATGTTATGCCTAGCACATCGCATATTAACGCTTGGCGAGCATATAGACCATTCTGTGCCTGCTCAAAATAGTATGCGTGAGGAGAATCGTCCACATCATATTCGATTTCATTCACGCGTGGAAGTGGATGAAGAATTTTCATGTTTTTTCTACATTTTCCGAGCATATCCGCTTTAAGGATATACGCATCTTTCACACGTTCATACTCCATCAGGTCTGTGAATCTCTCGCGCTGAACACGTGTCATGTAGAGAATGTCAGCATCGGATATAGTATCTTCTGTGAAGTCCTGGCGTTCGATGTACCTGATGCCCTCCTGCTTACAATATTGCTTGTACTCTTCTGGCATTTCCAATTCTTTAGGAGCTATGAAATGAAATGTAGGGTTGTATTTGCGCATTGACATAAGCAACGAATGTACAGTGCGTCCGTATTTCAAATCGCCCACAAGATAGATGTTAAGATTCTCAAGCGTCCCCTGGGTCTTGTATATAGAATAAAGGTCGAGCATTGTTTGTGACGGGTGCAGGTTGGCACCATCGCCAGCATTGATAATAGGCACGTTAGTCACTTCGCTAGCATATTGAGCTGCACCTTCGAGAGAATGACGCATGACGATAACATCAGCATAGTTAGACACCATCTTGATTGTGTCTTTCAGCGTCTCACCCTTTGATGAACTGGTAGCCTTAGGATCTGTAAAACCTATAACCCTGGCACCAAGTCTGTTCGCTGCAGTTTCAAAACTAAGACGCGTACGTGTTGAAGGTTCGAAAAAGAGCGTCGCTACAACCTTTCCCTGTAGAATTCGTCTGTTCGGGCTCTTCTCAAACTCCTTTGCCATATCAAGCAGATCCTGAATTTTTTCTTTACTATAATCTGCAATTGAAACTATACTTCTGTTTCCCATAAATTATATGTATGACTATTATGCTGTGAAACATTTATTAATCTGCAAATATAGCGTTTTTTCCCGATTACATCAGTCCTAATCACAAATAAAATGCACCGAGCTCCTTAAACTGTGTCAAGTGCAGAGTCCAACATCAAATTTAAGTTCTAGAAAAAGCGATTCTTTAGCGTTTCAAAATTCAGTTCTCCCCCCAGTCGATTGTTTGGATTCTATTGAATTCGTATAATTCTTTTGTTGCTATATTCGTCGAAGTTTGTCTTTTGGGGCATGTTACATCTTCACTGCGATCATGCAACATCCCCGCCGCAGTCGTGTTACAACATCACCCATGTATCGCTATTACTCCTTTTATTAAACTTCAATTTGAATCTGCTTTTTCAATCTTTCACATGTCAATTTGCGTTTTAGATGCTTTTTGTCTAAATTTGCAGAAATTTGTAATCAATAAATAACAAATAATAAGGTAAAATGAAAAGAAATGATGAAGTCTTTTCTCTGATTGAGAAAGAATATCAAAGACAGTTGAAAGGAATTGAACTTATTGCATCAGAAAACTTTGTAAGTGAAGATGTAATGCGTGCTATGGGTTCTTGTCTTACAAATAAATATGCAGAAGGTTATCCTGGCAAGCGTTACTATGGCGGATGCGAAGTTGTAGACCAGACAGAGACTATTGCTATTGAACGTGCTAAGAAACTCTTTGGAGCGGAGTATGCAAATGTTCAGCCACACTCTGGAGCACAGGCTAATGCAGCTGTACTTCTTGCCGTGTTGAAGCCAGGTGATACATTCATGGGACTAAATCTTGACCATGGCGGTCACCTTTCGCATGGTTCATTGGTAAATACAAGCGGTATTTTATATCGTCCTGTTGGTTACCAGCTTAATCCGGAAACTTGCAGAGTAGACTATGATGAAATGGAGCGTTTGGCTATGGAAAACAAACCAAAACTTATCATTGGTGGAGGTTCTGCATATAGTCGTGAATGGGATTATAAGCGTATGCGTGAAATTGCAGATAAGGTCGGAGCATTATTAATGGTAGACATGGCACATCCTGCAGGACTAATTGCAGCAGGACTTCTTGACAACCCGCTTCAATATGCGCATATTGTTACAACAACTACACATAAGACACTTCGTGGTCCTCGTGGCGGTCTGATTCTCATGGGTAAGGACTTTGAGAATCCATGGGGATTGAAAACTCCTAAAGGTGAAATTAAGATGATGTCTCAACTCTTAAATTCTGCAGTATTCCCTGGTCAGCAGGGTGGTCCGCTTGAACACGTTATTGCTGCTAAAGCCGTTGCTTTTGGTGAGGCTCTTCAACCTGAATTCCGCACATATCAGGAACAGGTTAAGAAGAATGCTGCCGCATTAGCACAAGCATTGATTGAGCGCGGATTCAACATATGCTCAGGCGGAACAGACAACCATTCTATGCTAGTTGATTTGCGTTCTAAGTATCCAGAATTGACAGGAAAGGTAGCAGAAAAAGCTTTGGTTGCTGCAGATATCACTGTAAATAAGAACATGGTTCCTTTTGATACTCGTTCTGCATTCCAAACAAGCGGTATTCGTCTCGGTACACCAGCAATAACAACACGTGGTGTAAAAGAAGACCTAATGCCTATAATAGCAGAACTTATTGAAACAGTACTTAACGCACCTGAGGATGAAAATGTCATTTCATCTGTACGTGCTAAAGTCAATAACATGATGGCTGATTATCCATTGTTTGCGTGGTAATCAACTAGTTTGATTTATAACACTAGCACCGCAATGAACTTCTAAATCATTGCGGTGCTTATTGTTTTGCGAGAGCCTAATTATATTCGCTATTTCTTGTAAATCTTGATAACGCATCTGTTGCCAGTTTGACCTGTTGCATTTACAACGTATGTGCCAGAAGGTAACGAATTGATGCTAATAATTTCAGAATTATCAGAAAGAATTATTGATTTATCCAAGCAACTCTGACCTGTAATTGAGAATACAGCAATGTCAATAATATCATTGCCTTCACTTCTTACATTGATGTAACCATCATTGTAAGAAAGACATAAGCCTCCGTTTCGAGATATTTCAATATCTTCTATGGCATTTGGTATATAAGGCTCATCCCAAAGTTTTGAATATGAATTTATAACGTTAGTCGAAGCTATTGTCGGCTTGTTCATTATATATGCATTTACGCCTCCATCAGGATAAAGACCTATTGAGTAGTCGCCGTTGTGAGCAGCATAGACAAGAGTGTCACACCATGTCTCATCAGCAGAGGTAAGAATAACTTCACCACCTTCTGCGCCAATCTTGAAGGAAGTATGCAACTGGTTTATCGGAGTGAGCTTATCCGCCCAAAGTACTATATATCCGTTTGGTTTGATCACAGTATTTACAATTCCATCTGTTGGTATTTGGTATTTGAGAGGTTTGTTTAGATTGTCACTAATATACATGCCTGCCACGTCATATTCTTCGTTAGTAGTGTTGTAAAGTTCAATCCAGTCGTTCTTCTCGAAATACTCATTTATGTATATGCTGTTAGAAGCACATATTTCATTAATCTTTACAGGGGTCATGTGAACAAGTTTCAGTTCTTCCTCACTTAATTTTTCATAGCAAGCTCTAAGGACATGATTTCCTGTGGAAGGTAATACGTACGTTTCATCTTCAGACAAGATTGTTTCTTCACCCGAATAGGACTTAAGAGTAAGTGAAGCGTCAAAATAAATATCGCTTGATGAACCGCTATTGTTATGTATCTCAACAGCAACAACGTTAGTTCCTTGTTTGAAGAGTGAAGCATCTAATGTCAAACTTCCTGTATCAGGGTTTCCAACTGCATGTGAAGAAGCGTATGTGCCATATCCTACGTTGCCGCTTGGCATAAGATATCTGCCAGCCTCCTTACCATTGACATATATAATAAAGCCGTCATCAACTATATAGTCAAACACCATAACGTCCGATTCAGACGGCGTAGTTTCCAAATCAAATGTCTTCCTGAAATAATAAGTAGGACGTTTATTCGATGCGTCATATCCGTAATCAAGAATAGTGTTGTATCCTCTGCTATTATTGTTGTCGCCAGTATAATAACCTAATGGAGAATCTCCAGACATCCAGTCATTATTGTTATATATGCTTGAGGTCCATGCTTGACCGTCAAGAGCACCTTGGTCGTAGTATGACCATTCTGTATTTTTGTCAAAAATGACATTTTCATTTGTAGCATTGTTTGACAAACCCTTCCATCCGACGAATTTGTAATTTGCAGGAGCGCTTGCCTTGAGAGTGATATCGCCAAAGAGACTTCCGTCAAACTTGCTTGTAGGGACAATCATGTCATTAAGCGTAATTCTTGCTTCATCAATGTTAGATGATATTTTCACAATCTGTTCCTCAACTCCAGACAAGTCAAAGCGCCAATAATTCTTTAAAGCACTAATTAGTGTTTGCTGGCGCGTACTAAGTGAATTAATCATAGGAGTAGCTGTGTTATACGGATCTTGACCTTCCAGTTTCAATGTTGAATAAGTACGTTCAGCCATTCGTGTAATAATTTCCTTGCAACGTTCTGGCTCAAAGACGCTACCGGCAACAAGACAGTAAGTGTCAATGAATTTCTTACGGAACGCTTCATTTTCAAGCATATTAAGGAATATTGTAACAATTTCTATTTCTGTTGTCAGCTGTTCTCCAGTGTCATATATCTGGTTAAACGTATATATTTGCATGTTTTCGAAATTCGTAAACGGCGAATTCGTATTGAAAGCAAAATCAAGGTCGAAAAGAACAAAGCGGAACTTTCCATCTTCAAATCTTGGTCTGTATCCTTTGACGTTGTTGCGTCCCCAGTCTGTAGAACCGAGATAAAGTTCTATTGCCATGTAGTTGATATATTCGTCAATATCGACCATTTTACATATTTGCTCATAAGTATCTGCCGATTCTGCATTGTCAGACAAGTCATACCATTTGCGGAAACTTTCATCTGTACCTGTCATCTGGCAATACGCTGAATCGGGACTCATTTCAAACATGTCAATCTCATCGCTGTCATAACCATAGTTTGCATACACGAAATGCTTATTGTTTGGTTCACGGATATTAAGCATGCTGACGTACCTACCATTGATGAAATGTACGGCTGGTTGATAAGCCTGTCCGTCTACGTCAATCCCAGATGTTCTGACAATCTCCTGCAGCGCAGCGTCTTTAATACGCGCACCTGTGTCATTGCCACCATTACGAACCTGCAGAGTCTTATGTTTGAGGTAAGGTTTTGTCTCAAAGATAGGGTAGTCATAGAAGTTCTTTCCCTCATATATTTTGTCAGCTTTGAGTTTGAATGAGTGAGGTGAGTAAGCACGACTCCATCCTCCACAAGCTGACATATCAACCTCTTGATTTATCACCATCTTACCATCAGCAGTTATATACTCAAAGTTTACAGGACGGTCCCAGTCCATGTTCCAGTTGCAAGGTGTAGAATATCCGTTACCCGTACGTCCGTTCACGCCTTGTACAAGAATGCCAAGACTGTCTCCGTATATATTGTCTCTGTCAGTAACTATCGAAATTACCGGCAATACATAATCTCTGTCGCGGAATATGTATGAACGTGTCACAACCTCGCTTGGTAATACTCCATCCTTGAAAAGACGGAAGCGATAGGTTGTTGTTGATGACACATTGAATAATCCTGTTTGGCTTGTGTAACCGTTTGAAAGAGTAGGGGTTGTTCCGTCTGTAGTGTAACGGAGAGTCGTACCTGATGGAATGTTCACACTCACAGTGAATGGTGAAGTAAAGAGTTGCGCATCCTTATCAACAACAGGGGCGTCAAGTCGTCCCACAGCAAACTTACTAGTTGCATTGCTTCGTTCTGGTGTAGGCTCGGCCGTAAGTCCCCATGACGGACTTCCGTCTGTTGTTCGGGCATATGAAGTACGGGCAACAGCATTCGGAAAGTCCTGACTTGTAATGAGACCACCATCATAGTCACTCAAGTATATAGTCTCACCATCGTAGCTAAGTTTGAAGTCTACCTGCGAACTTTTGTCCTTGTTATGGTCAAACCAGATGTTCTTGAATCCCTTGGCAGGTACAGCACCTGCATCAATATTAAGTTTGAACTTAGTGAGGTTGTTTGGGTCGTCACTTACATAAAGTCCTACAAGACTTACTGGCGCATCAGTCGGATTATATAGTTCCACCCATCCACCATAATTATATGAAGGATCTACAAACATGTCTATATTTGCCGACTGTATTTCATTTATTATTAATGAGTTCACACCTTCATAATTGAGTTCTACATAAACATCACACTGTGCACAAACATCTTGGTCTCGGAGTGAATATACTGTTATGGTTGCTGTTCCTTCATTGCGAGCGATGAGGTTACCTTCATTGTCAACACTGACGACTTCAGGGTCGTCCGATTCTATAAATACATTCTTGAAGGTTGCATTTTCAGGATAAATCGTATAATCCAACTTCCGTCTTTCTCCAGCAATAAGAACCAGTTCATCTTTGTCGAATGTAATATTGCTGATTTTCACCTCTTCTCCATGATAATATAGACGCACGTTGGTCATGCAGAACCATCCAGTCTGTGAGTTTTGTGGGAAAACGGAGCGTCCGCCAATAGTCAGATTACCGTCTGTAACCATTATTTTGTCTGTTTCAAGCGTTGTCCATTCTCCATCGTTAGCATTAGACCAATTACCCACATTGAGGAATGGCGATGATACTTCGTCGATAGAGTTCTTCGCATACACGTGAGCCTCATACTCTCTGCCTGGCTGTGTTATCATATCGGCAGATACGGTATAAAGACCTTCAGGCAAATTACTTATATCCTGGTTTATAGAATGCAATCCAGCACTTACATCCCAAAGATTCCAGCATATGCGTCCTTGAGCAAAATTAAGTCGTTGGTCTCCGCCAGTTGCTCCCTGCGAATACCACCCATCTTTTGTTCCATCAGAAGGGACATTTCCTGTAGTATATCTATTTATATACGGGTATGTGGGATTTCCATATTCGTCGTATGTCGGTTCCGCGCCTTTCTTTGTGAAGTGCGGATTCTTTACCAAAAACGAACAGTCAACACTTGATTCCGAAGATTCACCGCCCGATTGGTAGTAGGCATTTATCGCTTTTGACAATCTGTCACTGCATGTTCCTATATCATCTGACGAAGCGTTCTGCATTAGTTCAAGTACTGTCTCATATTCCTTGATGAATGCAGAATAGCCAGCATTGGGATCCGTTGAACTTTTTATGCCTTCAGCCTGATTTAATAGTGAGGTTATTCTTTCAAGAACAGGAAATAAGTTACTGATTTTCTGACCATATTCTCTAAGAGATTGAATCATAGATTCAATCTCGCTGATATCGGTAAGTTTCAGCGCATCGCTACATATAGCATTAATTTCATCCTTTATACTGCCATAGTTTGACATACGGGAATCATTCGCATAACCAATAAGTATGTCAACTTCATTCTGTAGTTCCGTCTTCAGAATCTCGTCATAGTTTGTTTCGCCTATCTTGTATAGCCTGACACCATCGATAAACACATGAGGGTTATTGTTCGATCCCTTGTTTGGGTCAGACTTATATCCGAATTCTATCGTGAACTCCGATGTAGGCATGAATTCAAACTCATGTTTGGTCCAGACCATAGATGACAGTCCTGAATTGCTTTCGTCCTTGAACACCTCATCTCTACAAACTATCTGTGTTAAATCTGTAGCGTCTGCCTGTGTGCTGCTATTGGTGTTTATTGTCCAATATTCGAGCCGGTATTTTGCACATGGTATATTTACCAGCTGCTTGTATGTACATTCAGCTCCCCATCCTGCACGTAAAAACAAGGCTCCAACGTTATCTGCTCCATTGTCGCTATCAGGTTTTGACGGCATTATCTGATATGTGTTGCCGTTGTCGGTGATAGGGATGGCTTTCCCCTCAAGGTCATAAGGTAGGGAACCGTAGAATGCCCATTCACATTTGGTCATGTCCGCTTTGCTTACTGTCCACCCCTTTATTTGGCCAATATATCCGTTGAGTGCATGCGTTCTCTCTTCACTCTCATTCCAATACCCATTACCATCTTCTGTCTTCTTTGCCCATGCGTATACACTATTATCCTCTGCGATATATGCCCATGAACGAGTTGACAATGAAACAGAATTGTCAACTATCTTCTTAGTTGAACCATCTGAATTGAATGTCAAGTCCTCATCAAATCCTGCATTCACTATATAATGTGTCACATCCTCATCGTTTTGTCCCATCGAACTTACTGGATACAAAACTAAGGTAATTGCTATCGATAGTATTTTGAACAATTTCATATTGATAATGATATGTTTGTTTAAAGGTTAGACGTTATTTGTGCAAATATACAGATATTTAGGTATTCAGCATATTAAGAATGGTTAAAACTTAATGTTTAGCATTTAAGGACCACGTCCTCAATTTTCCCTGCGGGCTGAATTCTCGCCTGAAAGGGGGTGGAATGAGAATGGATATGGGTATGGTGATAAAGATACTCTGCATTTACCCCTTAATAGTATTATTCTCACATCTCGTTCCCAACATGTTCAAGATTCGTACACAACGTTCTTTTGACGATATGTTGATTTAGTTTTTCTGTCTTGAGGGTAAAGACAACCTCTTTCTCCAATTCTGTGTTAAGTAATAAGCTGGTAAATAGAGGTTTCATATTGTGTCGCCACAAAAGTTGAGGAGGAATTATTCGCCTGCACACGCCTTGCCCTAAAAAGCGAAAGGAGATGGAGAGTAGACAACTGTGATGATGGAACGTAAATATGAGTGTTGGATTATGAATTCTTGACTATTTTTTCTATCTTTGTAATGGTTATAAGGATATCCTTTGACTAAACCAAGTTAGTTAACTTTATTCTAATATTTATGGAACTATATGTCGGAATGGAATATGTGAGCGAAACTGTTGTGGATGAGAGCAATACGGCTTTGGCGATGGGTTCTGGCGATTTACCAGTGCTTGCCACCCCTGCGATGGTTGCGCTAATGGAGAATGCTGCCATGAATGCCGTTGCGCCTTGTCTAACAGGGGAACAGACTACAGTGGGAGGACATATCAATGTGGTTCATCTTGCTCCTACGAAGATGGGGGAGAGTGTGCATGCCAAGGCACTCCTTAAGAATGTTGAGGGAAGAAAATTAACTTTTGAAGTCTGTGCCTTTCAGGATGAAAAATTGATAGGAGAGGGCACACACGTGAGGTTCATGGTGGATAGAGGACGATTTATGAAATAACTTACTAACTTTTAATAAAAACATTAACATGGGAATTAAATCAAAACTGATTGCTTCGTCAATCTTTGCTTTGAGCATTGCGGGCAACTCTTTTGCAGTTGAGCCTCAGACTGCTCAGAATCCAAATGAAGAACCTAAGGTGGCTTATCTTTTCACTTATTTTAATGGCAATGCACCTCATGAGGAGCAGATATGCTATGCATTGAGTGATGATGGCTATAACTTTACTCCGCTTAATCATGGAAACCCTGTCATCAAGAGTGACTCGATTGCGCTTACTGGTTGCGTGCGCGATCCCCACATCTTGCGTTGCGAGGATGGTAAGACTTTCTACATGGTTGTGACAGACATGAAGTCAAGTCTTGGCTGGAGTTCTAACCGCGGCATGGTGCTCTTGAAGAGTACAGACCTTATCAACTGGCAGCATAGCACTGTGCATTTCCCTACCAAGTATCCTAAGAAGTGGGGGAATGTTATTCGCGTGTGGGCACCAGAAACAGTGTACGATAAGAATACCGGCAAGTACATGGTGTTCTATTCGCTCCGCACAAGCGATCACGACTCGTTTGACCGAATTTACTACAGTTATGTGAATGACGACTTCACCGATCTTGAGGGCGAACCAATCTATATGTTCGACAATGGCCGTGCCACTATCGATGGCGACATCGTATTTAACGAGGCTGACCAACTCTACCATCTCTTCTACAAGAGCGAGTCAGGACGCGGAATCTTCCAGGCAACAGCAAAGCAACTCACTCCGGAGCGCGGCAAACGTCCAGGTTCTCAGTGGACAATGGTTCCTGGCAACGTGGAGCAGACTAATAAAGCCGTTGAAGGTGTAGGCGTATGTAAGAGCTTGGACGGTAAGTCATGGATTATTATGTACGACTGCTACATGGACGGACACTACCAGTTCTGCAAGAGTGCTGATTTGAAGAACTTTGAATTCGTTCAAGACACAAAAACACAAGGCAAGTTCACCCCTCGCCACGGAACAATCATTCCTATTACGCAGGCGGAGAAAGACAGATTACTCAAAGAGTTTGGGAACCATACAAACCCTATTCTTCCAGATTTCCATGCCGACCCAGAGGTGCTATACTCAAAGAAAAACAATAAGTTCTATATTTATTCCACAACAGACGGATTCCGCGGATGGGGTGGATGGAAATTCAATGTTTTCAGTTCGGAAAATCTTGTGAACTGGAAGGACGAGGGCACAATGCTTGACGTTAAGAGCGATCAAGTGCCATGGGCAGTTGGCAACGCATGGGCTCCATGTATCGAAGAGAAGAAGCAGAAGGATGGAACATACAAGTATTACTTCTATTACAGCGCGCACAATCCAAAGAACAACCGCAAGGCAATCGGTGTCGCTATCGCAGATGATCCTACAGGACCTTTCGTAGATTTCGGCAAACCGATAGTTGATGAATCTCCTGTTGGTCACGGTCAGCAGATTGACGTTGATGTATTCACAGACCCTAAATCAGGCAAAAGCTACTTGTATTGGGGAAACGGATATATGGCGGGAGCGGAGCTTAATGATGACATGACAAGCATCAAGAAAGAGACAATAACAGTGATGACTCCTAAGGGAGGCACGCTTAAGGACTACGCTTTCCGTGAGGCCGCATACGTATTCTATCGCAAGGGAACGTACTATTTCCTTTGGTCGGTTGACGATACTGGTTCACCTAACTACCACGTTGCTTATGGTACAAGCAAGAGTCCGCTAGGTCCGATTAAGGTTGCCGACGAGCCTGTAATCCTTATTCAGAGTCCTCAGGACAAAATCTACGGAACAGCTCATAACTCAGTGCTTCAGCTGCCAGGCAAAGACCAGTGGTACGTTGTTTACCATCGTATAAACAAGAATTACATCGAAGGTTACATGAGTCCGGGCACACACCGTGAGGTCTGTATTGACGAAATGAAGTTCGACAAGAAGGGACATATCCTTCCAATTACTCCAACTCATGAAGGACCTGCGCCTGTCGTATTGAAAGCAAAGAAGAAGTAAATTCTTATAAAATTATTATATGGATGTGTCATCACTATTGGATGGCGCATCCTTTCATTTTGCCAACACGTCTGAACCTTTATTTAAATCATGGTGATTAAGAGAATAACAAAGCAATTCAACAAGTCTTGTGTCGGATATAATCTGTTATCTGATGGAGACAAGATTCTTGTGGGTCTTTCAGGCGGTAAGGATTCGTTAATGCTACTTAAGTTGTTGGCTGAACGTAGCCGCATATATAAACCTAGGTTTAATGTAGAAGCGCTTCATGTTGTCATGGACAATGTCCCTTATTCTTCAGATATAGAGTATCTAGAGAGTTTCTGCTCATCGTTAGGAGTGCCCTTTCATATTTGCCACGCAAGTTTCGATGGCAACTCGCTTAAGTCCAAGTGCTTTTTGTGTTCATGGCACAGACGCAAAGTGATGTTCCAGTTTGCTGAGGATAATGGTTTTAATAAGATTGCTCTCGGTCATCATCAGGACGATATTCTTGCCACGCTACTTATGAACATGTCGTTCACTGGTGACGTTGGTACCATGTCACCCCTGACGACTATGGACCATTACAATCTCACCATTATCAGACCGCTGTGCCTTGTTCGCGAAGATGATATACGTGAATATGCGCATATTCAAATGTGGAAGGAGCAGACACGCAAATGTCCATTTGAGGATGACACACAGCGCAAGCATGTCGGAGATATACTCCGCCGATTATTGAACCTGAATCCAGAGGTTCGCTACAATCTTTGGCATAGCGCGGAAAAGGTGTGGGAAAATGGAACTTAATAAGAAACAAAAAGGATTTATTCACTGGTGAACAAATCCTTTTTTATGCCAACATAATCAATTAAGATATATCTCCTTTATTCATTGGGGAAGTTTGTTCGTATATGAATCCGGGAATACGACTGATGGAGTAAATGTTTTTGCTTCATCAAAGTCCATTTGTGCATAGGAGATGATTATGATTATATCGCCTACTTGAACTTTTCTTGCAGCAGCTCCGTTAAGACAAATACATCCAGAACCTCTTTCGCCTTTAATAACATATGTTTCAAAACGTTCGCCATTATTATTGTCGACAACCTGTACTTTTTCGCCAGCAATGAGATTAGCAGCATCCATGAGGTCTTCATCTATGGTTATGCTCCCCATGTAATTGAGGTTGGATTCAGTTACTCTTACGCAGTGTAACTTGGATTTCATTACTTCAATCATCATAATACTATGGTGTTTAGCCTTTATATTTTATATTGTCAATAAGTCTTACAGGTATTGCACCGCAAAATACAGTTATGCAACCGACAATATAGTCACTTTCATTCCAATTTGTTAAACTTGAAAGAGTGTTACCGTCAACGATTTCGTAGTATTCCACTCGTAGACCATCAACGGAGTTGATAGAGTTTATAACCCAAGTTTTAGTATCCTCAAGTGTGTGCGACTTAGCATATTCAACACTTGAGAAGAGGGTTCTAGATATGTTGAGTGCAATAGTGCGTTCGCCGTCCGACAAAAGTGTGTTTCTGCTACTTAACGCTAATCCGTCCTTCTCACGAATTATTGGGCAAGGGCAGATTTCCAACGGGAATTTCAGATCATTAACCATCGCTTTGATTACAGCAATTTGCTGAAAATCTTTCTCCCCAAAATAAGCTTTGTGAGGCTCTACGTACATAAAGAGTTTGCTTACTATCTGGCATACTCCATTGAAATGCCCTGGACGGAATGCGCCTTCCATTACAGAATCAGTGGGGGGATAGCTGAATGTGCGTGTGTCTGGTTCAGGGTAAACTTCGTCAACTGATGGTGCAAATACTATTGAAACATTGTTTGCTTCAAGTAATGCACAATCAGAGGTAAGAGTTCTTGGATACTTATCGAGGTCATTTTTGTCGTTGAATTGAGTTGGGTTGACAAAAATACTGACAACTGTAATGTCGTTTTCCTCCACACTTCGTTTAACAAGTGATATGTGGCCTTCGTGTAGTGCACCCATTGTAGGCACAAGACCTATGGTTTTGTTTGATGCTCTGAGTGAATTGAGTTCAGACTTGAGTTCACTAACCGTATTAATTATTTTCATGTTCAAATTTTTATAAGAAACTTGTGTTCTTTTTAAAATTCTGTACAAAGTAAATCATTATTTATCATACAGTAAAACTTTTCTCAATATTTTATAACTTTGCAAAACGAAGATAGATTTTAAGGTAAGTTTTTAGGCATTAAACCTCTCAATTATGGTTATTGAAATATCAAATGGTGTTACACGCCATCCTGCTTACAGGATGAACAACCCTGTTAATTTTTGTTTGTGTGAGCGAGAACAACTTGCTATTGTTGGAAGAAATGGTGCTGGCAAAAGTCTGCTCGTAGATATACTTACAGGCAAGCATCCTCTCTTAGGTGATGGTCCTAAATATGATTTCGGAAAGTTCTCTTCGAGGATGTTAAGTGACAACATGAAATATATTGCTTTTAAAGACACCTATGGGACAGGTGACGATAATCAATATTATCAATTGAGATGGAATGCACACGAAGAGGACCCTTCGCCTACAGTTGGCGAAGTTCTTGCTGATACATTTCAGGCTGTTCTTAATTCTGACAGAATAATAAGTTCTGTATCTGAAGAGGAAAAAGCCAAAATGAATGCAGAGCGGGGTGTAATGCGCGATTTACTTTACAAATCATTTCACATAGGTGATATAATAGAGCAAAAAATTACACATCTAAGCAGTGGAGAACTTAGAAAATTTCAATTGACACGTTCTTTGTTGTCTAATCCGCGATTGGTTATAATTGACAATCCTTTTATAGGTTTGGACTCTGTTGCTCGCGAACAATTTGTTGAATTGTTTGAGATTCTCATCAGGGAGACGGACATGCAAGTCATTTTGGTGCTGTCGCGTCCAAACGAAATTCCATCATTTGTTACACATGTTGTAACTGTGTGTGATAAAGTTATTAATGACAAGATGACACTGAGTGAGTACATGAAAGTTTTGCCTAATGTTTCTGTGCGCATGTTGTCAGATTGTAAAACTCAAAGCATACTTCAATTACCGACAGGCTACAATACCGATTATAATGTTGCAATTGACTTTAAAGATGTTTCCATAAGGTATGGAAAGCGTACAATTTTGGATAAATTGAATTTCACCATTAAATGTGGTGAAAAGTGGGCATTGACTGGAAGGAACGGTTCTGGAAAATCAACTCTATTGAGTATTGTATGTGCAGACAATCTACAATCATATGCAAACCAGATAGTGTTATTTGACAAAGAAAGAGGCACTGGAGAAAGTATTTGGGATATAAAGAGGCATATAGGATATGTTAGTCCAGAATTACACCGTTCCTATTATAGAGATATACCTTCTGTTGAGATTGTTGCATCAGGACTTTCCGATTCAGTAGGCTTATATATGCGTCCTAAGCCGGAGCAAATGAGTGTATGCTATTACTGGATGGATATATTTGGCATTAAACATTTGGCAAGTACATCATTTTTACAACTTTCAAGTGGTGAACAACGTCTAGTACTCCTTGCGAGGGCCTTTGTAAAAGATCCGGCATTGCTTATTCTTGATGAACCTTTGCATGGATTAGATACTCAGAACTGTAGACTTGTATTGGATGTTGTCGAAAGTTTTTCTAAGCGCAATGGCAAAACCTTGATAGTTGTATCTCATTACTTGGAAGAGATACCAGAATGTGTAGACCATGTGCTTACTCTTGGTGTCAGTCAAGATTAACAATTGTTATGCCGGCACCACCGAAGTCAACATGCTCGTCATGATAACTTCGGACTCCATTGATAGTACTGAGATGTTGACGAAGGATTGCACGAAGTATACCTGAGCCTGTTCCGTGAAGTATTCTTACTGGTGAAACATTGGCAACGATTGCATCATCAATGAAATAGGTTATGGCCTGAATTGCTTCATCTGCTCTCATTCCACGCACATCTATATCTTGTTTGAAGTTGAGTTTTCTCTCTCTTATGTCGTCTTGAGTTAGTTTCGTAACAAAAGTACTGGTACGTTTCTGGGCCAATGGCTTTTCTGCATGCTCTAGTTGGTCTGACTTCACGTTAGTTATTATCATACCAAAAGTCACTTGTGCTTGACGATTGTTTATGCTTTTAATTTGTCCGACTGTGCTTTGACCTTTAATTTTTACGTAATCGCCAATGGTGAAGGATTCCTTTTCAATAGGTTTGTTTTGTGATATTGTTATATTTTCTTGAATTTGATTCTTATCTTCTTGCTTGCTTTTATTCTTTATCCTTTCCTTACGAGCAAGAATCTTATTCATCTGCCTTTGGATTTTGTCGTCCATAGCATTATTGCCATGCATGTCAATTGTTTCTTTGAATTCGTTTAGCGATTGACGAATAGATTTAGTTGACTCTTTTTCGGCTTGAGCTTCCTTGATTTCTTTGATTGTTCGCTCTATTTTTGCATTAGAATCTTTAAGAAGTTGTTGTGCTTCTTCTTTTGCCTTGGAGAGTATCCTTTTACGTTCTTCGTGCAGTGCTTGTATTTCTGTTTCATGTTGGGAAATAATTTGGCTCATGATTTTTTCCTGTTTGTGAACAGTTTCACGCTTCTTTTCCCAATATTTTTTATCACGCAGAATGTCTTGAAGGTATTTATCTGCACTGATATAATCTTTACCAACTATCTCTGTAGCATCTGCAATCACTTCTTCAGGAATTCCTGTCTTGCGCGCAATTTCAATAGCAAATGAACTTCCAGGATTTCCTATGCGAAGTTGGAAAAGCGGTTGCATACGTTGACGGTCATAGAGCATTGCACCATTAATAATTCCAAGACTATTTTGTGCAAATTCTTTAAGATTCTGATAGTGCGTAGTAATGACTCCATAAGTTTTTCTCTCATTAAAACGCTTCAAAATAGCTTCGGCAATTGCTCCACCAATTTGCGGTTCTGTACCTCCACCGAATTCATCAATGAGAATAAGACTATTTCCATCACATCCCTTCATCATATTTTTCATGTTTAAGAGATGTGATGAATATGTTGAGAGTTCGTCTTCAAGACTCTGCTCGTCGCCTATGTCGATAAATATGCTTTTGAATATTCCTGTTGTACTGCTTGGCGCTACAGGTATTGGCATGCCGCATTGCAGCATATATTGAAGTAGCCCAACAGTTTTAAGACATACAGATTTTCCACCTGCGTTAGGACCTGAAATTAGAAGTATACGGTTTTTTCCTGTTAATTTAATGTCAAGTGGGATAACTGTTCTGTTGCTTTTATTAAGCGACATTTCAAGCAAAGGATGTATGGCTAGCTCCCAGTCTATTAACGGTTTTGCTGCGACTTCTGGTTGTAGTGAGTTTGTACTGATTGCAAATTTAGCCTTAGCACGTGTGAAGTCAACTTCTGCTAGAAATTCATAATTTTGTTGAATCTCATGTACTTCAGGGCGAATCGTATTTGTTATCTCAAGTAAGATACGTTGGATTTCACGCCTTTCATCAGCCTCTAGTTCTCTTATTTTATTATTTGCCTCAACGACTTCTGCAGGTTCTATATATACAGTCTTTCCCGTGTCAGATTCATCATGAATAATGCCTTTTATACGGCGTTTTAGTGATGGCGCTACCGGTAGTACAAGACGTCCGTCACGAATTGTTGGTGACAAGTCTTTTTCTATAAGTCCATCGTTCTGTGCTTGACGAAGTATAGAATTTAAAGAACGTGATATCCCGTTTGCTGTGTGTGACAATTCTCTACGTATTCTTGCGAGTTCTGGTGATGCTAAATCTTTAATGTTTCCGAATTTATCTAGTATACGTCCTATTGCGTCGACAATGTGCTGGAATCGGTGTGTGTGCTCGGTCAGACTTTGTAGAGTAGGGTATTTAAATGTTTCTGTCTTATCGTCAATGCGGTTAAAATATGAAATCATCAAATCAATGCTTGAGAGTGATTTCTGCAAATCAGATAGTTCGTTGACTTCAAGATATGTATTCTCAATACATATGCGCTTTAAAGGGGCACGCATATCTATGAAGTTGTGTTCTGAAAAATCTTCGTTTTTCAATATCTGAACAAACTCCATTGTTTCCGACATTCTTTGTTTAATGTATTTGTGGCTTGCAGAAAATTTCATCTCTGCAATTTTTTGCTGTCCTAATGCACACAAACATATTTCTGAAAGAATATTTCGTATGGATGTGAAACCGATTTTTTCTTCAAAGTTTGACGGGTAAATCATTTTGTATAGTTACATAGGGGTATCAGTGAAATACAATATGCATCAAGATATTCAACGTGCAACTTAGATAAATACTATGTTAGTTATAACTTGTGCGTTGACTTCATTATTAAGTTTATTGGCCAATACCTTTGCATGCATAGATAATTCATTTCGTACGACTGATGAATTTAACTTAATATACAGTGTTTGGTTCTTAATGAATATATTTTCAGTGTATCTTTCAAAACTTCTTCCGATGTTATTCTTCCAGACTTCTATTATGCGATGTTGATTAAGCGGTGTTTCAAGACCATTTAACCTTAAAATCTGGTTGACAATGTCACCTAGTTTTTCAGATTTGCTTTGTCTCATAATAGAATTACCAATTATTCTTCTGTAAATATTCCGTCCGAAACTTTATAAATTTTATAATTGCCATTAACTGTTTTTTGCAATATCACATCAAGGTGCTCCCTATTAGTATCTGTAATAAATATTTGCCCGAAAGATTCTTTTGACACCAGGTTAATAATATTGCTAACACGATTAGAATCTAGTTTGTCGAAAATATCATCAAGAAGCAGAATAGGGGACTTGCCTTTGTTGCTATATTTTATGAATTCAAATTGTGCCAGTTTAAGCGCTATCAGAAAGGTCTTGCTTTGTCCTTGTGAACCCTCACGTTTGATGGGGTAGGAATCGATGAGCATTTCAATGTCATCCTTATGTATTCCATAAAGAGAATAACCTACGGCTCTCTCTTTAAACCGATTGTTCTGAATTGTATTAAGTAGCGAACCTCGTTGGCAATGGCTTGTATAATTTAAAAATACATTTTCATGGTTTCCCGATATGCACGAATAATATTCTTGGAAAAAGGGTATAAACTCATTTATAAATTTTACACGTTCTTGGAAAATATATTCACCAACCTCTGCCATGATTTCCTCATATATTGAGATTATTTCAGCATTAGGTTCTTCTTCCGCCTTAAGCATATTGTTTTTTTGTTGCAATGCTTTGTTATAGCGAGTAAGGTTTGCCATATACAATGCATTGAACTGGGAAATTGTGATGTCAATAAATTTTCTTCTATTTTCACTTCCTCCAATGATAAGTTCACTATCAGAAGGTGAGACCATTATTAAAGGTATAAGACCTATATGCTCAGATATCTTTTTGTAATCTTTCCCGTTTCTACGAAAGTTCTTTCTTTTCCCGACCTGTAGTGAGCATGTGATTTCTTCTATATCGCTACCTGAATCATATACACCCTTAAGCATCATGTATGACTGATCATGACGAACTATTTGCGAATCAATTGCATTAAAGGCGCTTTTTGTGAAAGACAAAAAATATATGGCGTCAAGCAAATTGGTCTTTCCCTCACCGTTTTGTCCTATCAGACAATTTACTTTTGGTGAAAAATACAGTACGCCCTCTTCAATGTTCTTATAATTCAGCAGAGTTAGTTGTCGGAGTGTCATGAAAAAGCAGTCTAACGGATTCTGTCAAGAGACCTAACAAGGGCTTCATCTTTTCTTATCCCATGAATGGCAAGAATGTTCAGAATTAATGAAATGACAGGAATGCATCCCATTAGAGAAAGGCGGAATGATAATTCTGCATCCTTGTTGAACAAAATGAGCTTTTCATAATATACATACGCAAAGAATGCGTAGGTTATGATGTAACCTACTAACAGGATTGAACTGATAATTGTCAATCTTAATTGGCGCATTCTCTTTGTATATAGCATTATACTTATAAGTGAAAGGAAGGATACAACTATAAGCAATACTCCCAATGCCCATGGACCTGCGCTTTGGAATTCTTTGAGACTATCGTATGTGTTGAATGTAAAATTAGTAAAATCTGCAACAGTTATTCCTCCTATAGTGTAATAGCCAATATTGCAGAATAGTCCAACAATTGACATGACGCATACAATGAATAAATATATGCTTTGTATTCTCTGTATCATTACCTTAAAAAGTTTTACATATTATAAAAGACGGTCACTTGTGTCTTTGGAAGGATTTCTATAGTAAATTTTGTCTTCAAGAAACTCTTGTGTTGCGATAAGTGTAGGTTTTGGCAAACGCTCGTAGTATCTGGAAATTTGTATCTGTTCGTCATTCTCAAAAATTTCTTCAAGATTATCGCTTGAATTACCGAATTCTTGGAGTTTCTTTGACAGTTCTTCCTTCATATTTGCGGAAATCTGGTTTGAACGTTTTGCAATTACAGCAATACTTTCATAAACATTATTTGTGTCCTTGCAGAGATCCATCAAATTACGAGTTTCCGTGTTAGTTGGTGCATTTGTCTTTTTGTAATCCATAATTATATTTTGTTAAATTGTTCACTAGTTAATTTTTGTTTATGTGTTTGTTAGAATCTTCGAATATCTTGTTTGCTTCTTTTATGTATTTACTGTCAGGAAATTCATTTTGGAAACCATAATATTCGTCTATAGTTTCTCTAAAACGTTCTTCGAGTTTTGCATCTATACTTCTGCTTGCCAACTGATATTTTGCTCTAAGTATCATCATGTACAAATCCTCACGGAGGTTTGTATACGGATAAGCTCTAAGTGCATTTTCCGCTGTTATGATACATGCTTCGTAATTGCTTCCGCCATTAGTGCAATTTCCCGTATAACTGCCGAGATTGTAGTATAATTTTGCAGAATTATATTCTTTTTGCACGAGACGGTCTTGCAGTTGGAAAATCATGTCGTTTGCTTCATCTCGTCTTGATGAATAAGGGTACAAATCCAAAAATTCCTGAAGCTGGTTGATTGCAGTCATTGTGGGAGTTTGGTCAAGACGGGGGTCTGGAGATTGCAAGTATGATGCTTTCCCCGCATAAAACCTAGATAATTCTGCATATTCTCCTTTGGGGTATGACTTGTAATATCTTTCAAGATATAAACATGATGTTTCGTAATCATTCACATTATAATAGCACATTGCAAGCATAAATAATGATTCTTGCTCTTTATCTGAACCTTTAAGAATCATTATAAGTTCCTCTAATAATTGTGCAGATTTAATATATTGCCCGCAAGTAAAAAACTCTTTGGCAGCCTCATACTTATAAGCATAGTCTGTAGACCTCAAAAGTTTATTATAACTGTTACATGAAGTTACAACTAAAACCAATAAGACAAGTATTTTAGATGATATCTTTTTCATTACCGGATATTTTAATTGCAAAGTTACGCATAAAGTTCAAGTTATCAAAAACTTTTTTACCGTCAGAACTAAATAAAAACAAGATACAGCTATATATGGAGAGAGAAATAACAATTATGACATCTAAATAAAAATAGAGCTGCATGCAGCTCTATTTTTATTCGAATATAAGTGCTTTTGATTATAGCCCGAAAAGCCTGCTCAAACCGCCGTCAACGCCGCTAAATCCCATGAATGCCATAGCCAGAAGACCTGCTGTAACGAGAGCTATAGGCATTCCATCCATTGCCTTCGGAAGTTTAACCATTGAAAGCTGTTCGCGTAGTCCTGCAAAAACAATCATTGCAAGGGCGAAACCTATTGCGGTTGACATTGCATAAATAATTCCTTGAAGTAAATCGTAATCTTTATGAATCACAAGGATAGCAACACCAAGAATACAGCAGTTTGTTGTGATCAATGGAAGGAACACTCCTAATGCTTGATAGAGCGAAGGAGAAACTTTCTTAAGAATGATTTCAACCATCTGTACCAAAGCTGCAATAATTAGAATAAATGCAATAGTCTGCAAGTAAGCAAGACCATAGGCGTCGAGTATATACTTCTGTACAAGGAAAGTCACAAGTGTGGCAAGGGTCAGCACAAAAGTTACAGCGGCACCCATACCTGCAGCTGTTGATATTTTCTTTGATACTCCGAGGAATGGACATATTCCCAGGAACTGTGCAAGTACAACGTTGTTTACGAATACTGCAGTGATAAATATCAATATATATTCCATACTCTATTATTTCTTAATTTTATTAACTAATGCAATGAGATAACCAAGTACGAGGAATGCTCCTGGTGCGAGGACGAACATGAGCATACCGTAATCTTCCGCATACAAGTTACAACCGAAGATTGCTCCTGTGCCGAGAATTTCACGAGCACCACCAAGTAATGTTAATCCCAAAGTGAAACCAAGACCCATTCCGATACCGTCAAATATTGATGAAATAGGACCATTCTTGGCAGCAAATGCTTCTGCACGACCAAGAATGATACAGTTCACAACAATGAGCGGAATGAATAGACCGAGTGACTTGTCTATTTCAGGCAGATATGCCTTGATTATCATCTGAAGTATTGTCACAAGCGACGCTATAACAACGATAAACGATGGTATACGCACCATGTCTGGTATAAGGTTCTTAATCAATGAAATGATAAAGTTTGAGAGTACTAACACAAACATTGTTGCTAGTCCCATTGACATTCCGTTAATTGCCGAAGATGTGGTACCGAGGGTAGGACACATACCCAAAAGAAGAACAAAAGTAGGATTCTCCTTTATGATACCATTCAGTAAAACTTTAAAATTGTTCATAAAATTACTCCTTTCTTTTTATTTGTTTTCATTTGAACATGATGTTTTGTTCTTGCAACCTGACTCCTTGCAATCCTGCTTGTCGCAATCATCTTCATTGCATTCGTCGACACATTCATTGTCGCAACCGCCTTCACATTCACCATCGCAATCAGTCTTGCCACATTCTTCTTTATCGCAATTTCCACATTTGCATTCTACTGCTTCAGCCTGTTTTGTAGGTTCGAAAACAGTTTCAGCTCCTACTGAGAAATATTCCTTGTACGCATTTTCTATAGCGAGGAGGAATGCACGTGAAGTAATTGTTGAAGCGGTAATGGCATCAATACCACCTTCAACATCCTTGCTGACCTTGAATATATCATTACCAGGGTTCTTGCCAATGATGTCACCTTTCTGTCCCTTTTGGAACCAAGTGTCAGCTTTAGCACCAAGCCCTGGTGTTTCTGCATGTTCAAGAACTTTATAGCCAAGAATTACGCCTTCATTGTCAAAACCAACAAGGACCTTCATTGGACCTCCAAAACCATTTTCTGATGTTGTAATGGCAAAACCGAGAGAATTGCCGTCGGCATCATTGACTGCATAGCATGTAAATCCGCCGTTCTCCACTGGGTCGGCAACCTTAATGTCATCAGATCCCATAACGGACTTGATACCTGCATCTAGATTCTCCTTATTAATTTTTTCTATTTGAGGGGCTGTGAAATCATTGACATACGCCAATGCTCCACCTGCTATTATGGCGATGAACGTGAGTACAATCACCATGTTTGTTAGTGATGATTCTAATTTTTTCATTTCTTTACTACCTCCCCGAATCTTTTTGGTTTACAATAATTGTTGATGAGCGGTGTAAACGCATTCATGATGAGTATAGCGAATGACATTCCTTCCGGATATGCACCGAATGTACGAATAACTACAGTGAGGAATCCGATTGCTACACCATAAATGATTTGTCCTTTTTTGCTCATTGGCGAAGTTACATAGTCTGTAGCCATGAACACTGCACCGAGAAGAAGACCTCCTGTGAGAAGTTCTGCTACCGGTGAAGCGTAAACAGGATTAGCCCAATGCATAAGTCCTGAGAACACGAACACGGTCACGAGGATTGACACAGGGATATGCCATGTGATGATTCTTCTTACGAGCATGTAAATGAGACCGATGAGAATTGCTAATGCACTTACTTCTCCGAGACATCCTCCCATGCTACCCAAAAGCATATCCATAGAACTTGGAAGTTGCTCCAGGATTGTAGGGTCGCCGGCCTTCACTGCTGCCTTCATGATGGAGAGTGGGGTAGCACCTGTTGTAGCGTCGAGATATGTTCCGAATCCCTGCCCTGGCACTGGCCATGTGGTCATCTGCACAGGGAATGAGATGAGAAGGAAAGCACGTCCTGCAAGTGCTGGGTTGAAGAGGTTGCATCCAAGTCCGCCGAATGTCATCTTCACAACTCCGATAGCGAAGAGTGAGCCAATGACAATAATCCATATTGGAAGGTTTGATGGAACGTTGAACGCCAACAAAATACCAGTTAACACTGCCGAACCGTCAGTGATGGTCAGTCTGTCGTTCTTAAGAATGAACTTGTTGATTGCCCATTCGAAGAATACGCACGATGCAACAGCTGTGAGAGTCGCAATAATTGCACCGACACCAAAAAACACGAATGAGCAGATGAGTGCAGGAACTAGAGCTATACAAACTCCATACATGTTTTTCTGCACGCTATCGCCACTATGTATGTGTGGTGATAATGATACTATTAATTTTTTTGCCATAATATTTTGTCAACTTTTTTATTTTTTTGCGTTGCGTTCTCTGATTATGCCCATAACGGTTGCTTTGCCTACTCGGACATAGTCAAGCAAAGGACGATTTGAAGGACATGTGTATTGACATGAACCGCATTCAATACAACTCACAATTCCTTCTTTTTCGGCTTTTTCCCACAATCCAAGTTCCGAGCACTTAGAGTAAATATATGGTTCAAGTCCCATAGGACATACGCTTACACATTTAGCACATCGTATGCATGGTTGTGGTTCCCCACGACGTGCTTCCTTCTCATTCATGATAAGGACGCCTGACGAGCCTTTGCAGATTGGCACTTCAATGTTCATCAATGCCTTACCCATCATCGGACCACCGCCAATAACCTTTCCTGTATCTTCTGGCAAACCACCACATGCATCTATAAGCTGACTCATAGGTGTACCCATACGAACGAGAAAGTTACTTGGCTGCTTAAGGCTCTTTCCAGTCACGGTTACAATGCGCTCAAACAAAGGTTTGTTCTTCATGACTGCTTCATATACCGCGTATGCAGTTCCCACGTTTTGGATGATAGCACCAACGCTTACAGGGAGTGCTGGTGGAGCTGCAACCTGACGTCCTACTACGGCGTCAATCAGTTGCTTTTCACCTCCTTGTGGATATTTCACCTTCAAAGGAACAATTTCAATGTTGTCATAAGCTTTGGCCTTTTCAGTCATTATTTTGATAGCGTCAGGCTTGTTGTTCTCAATACCAACATATCCCTTGCTTACGTTAGCAGCCTTGATGAGCAATGATACACCCACAAGTATCTGTTCTGCCTTTTCAAGCATCAGACGGTGGTCTGCCGTGAGATATGGTTCGCATTCAACAGCATTGATTATAACAAACTCAGGTTTTGAACCAGGTGGGGGCATAAGTTTTACATGACATGGAAAACATGCACCACCCATACCAACAATACCTGCATTCTGGATTTTCTCTATAATCTCTTTGCTTGTCAATTCTGGTTTATCCTTCAAGGTGACGAGAGTTTCACTACGGTCAATGGTTTCAACCCATTCATCACCCTCAACTGTAACATACACGGCAGGCTTAGCATATCCACTTGCATCTACAACAGTGTCCACCTTAAGTACTGTACCTGATACAGAAGAGAATATTGGAGCAGAAACGAATCCGCCTGCTTCAGCTATCATCTGGCCAACCTTAACCTTGTCGCCTTTTTTGACTATAGGTTTGGCTGGTGCTCCAATATGCTGTCCCATTGGGAAAACTGCCACCTTAGGCAATTCTGCAACTTTAATGGACTGGGCTGCCGACAATTTGTTTTCTGCTGGATGTACTCCACCAATTTTAAATGTCTTCACTTTATCTGTATTTATTTTGTTTTCAAATAATTAATAAATTCTCTATTCCTTTTATTTATTTGCCGCCAAGCAAAATCTGCATTGCCGCAGGAAGTGGTGCTTCGTGGTTAATCTCCTTAGGGGTTGCAACTGGTTTGCTCTCATTTGATTTTTCAACAACTTCAACCTCTGTTGGAGAAGCGAGGACATACTGAACCGCAGGAAGAAGTGGGCCGTCAAATTTGATGACGATAGGGTCTTTAGGCGCAACTTCCCTCTTTGGAACAACGGTCTTGGCTGCAGGAGCTGCCTTAGTGGCAGGAGTTGCAAGCTTAGCCTTTGGCTTTTTGCCATTGATATCGATGAATGCTATGACATTCTTAGGACAAGCCTTTTCACACTCACCGCAGAGCTGACACTTATCAGGATTGATGTAAGCAACATTGTTCTCCACATGGACTGCATCAAAACCGCACACCTTCTCGCACTTCATGCAGCCGATACAAGCAGCGGTACAAGCCTTAGTGGCAACAGCCCCCTTGTCCTTGTTCATGCACTCCACAACGTATGCTTCCTTGTTATCACCAGCAACAGGACGGATTTCAATGATGTTGCGAGGACAAGCCTTAGCACAAGCGCCACAAGCAGTACATTTCTTAGCATCCACTTCGGGCAAACCAGTTTGCCCGTTAATCTTGATAGCATCAAACATACAAGCTTCCACACAGTCGCCACAACCAAGGCAACCGTAGGCACAAGCTGTATCACCACTACAAGTAGTGTTGGCAACACGACAGTTCTTAACACCATCATACACTGCAATACGAGGACGGTTCTCGCAAGAACCATTACAACGCACAACAGCAATCTTAGGAGTAGCAGCACCGGCTTCCATGCCTAAAATCTCTGCTACACGTTCCATAACAGCCTGCCCACCTACTGGACAGTTGAGTCCTTCAAGCGAACCATTATCTGCAGCCTTAACACATGCAGACGCCAATCCGCCACAACCGGGGAATCCACATCCACCACAGTTAGCCTGAGGCAACACCTCCGACACTTGGGCAATTCGTGGATCTTCCTTAACTGCAAATTTCTTGGACACAAAGAAAAGCACCAAAGATGATACTAATCCGATTGCTCCCAAGATAATCACAGCAATTAGAATTACGTCCATAAAGATTTTGATTAAATTATTAATTAATATTTAAGTTTAATATAATATTAAGGTTTTTCAATCCAAAAGGCAAACTTTCTGCTTATCCTTTTTTTGTTTATTGATAGCATCCAATAATATAAAGCTAAAAACATCAGCGATATTACTATGGACATAGGTTCGTTCATCATTAAACATTTTATAGAAATGGTAATCCAAATCATCATTACAATTAACGGTATGACAAATGCAAATATTACAGCATTGCGTCCCATACTTTCTGAAGCGCATACTTTTACATTTTCACCGATTTTGTAATTTGAGCTAGCGTAAGAAAACACGTCAATAATCTTTTCTTTGCTTTCGGATGATGAGCATATTGTTTTGGCTTGACAAGATGAGCACGCCGATGATTGTACTATGCGTACCCTAATATGCTTTCCGTCTATATTCACTATTATACCGTTATGTTCAATTTTGCCACTCATTGCAAAGTAGAGATTACATTTTATAATGCAAATTTATAACAAAATTTGTAATTGTATGTCCTCAATACTTTATTAATTGTATATTAATCATGTTAAAACACATAATTAAGTGTTTTTTAAATCGGTGATTTGTCAATACAAAAATTTGGTATGACGGGGGATATTTAAATTATTAGTGAGTAGGATGTAAAGTTTGTTTGATATTATAGTTGACAGTCAAAAACATAAATTGTAACTTTGCATCAAATATCAATGAATTTATGTATGTAAAGAAATATCCTCGTAATTGGAAGGTAAAGAAGGGTGAGGAATTGACTGAAATGGACAAGCGTGTTTTGTCTTTTCAGAACCGTGGTTGTCTTGTTCCGCAAAAAAAATTAATCAAAACCCCAGAACAAATTGAAGGTATACGCAAAAGTGGTATCGTAAATACTGGTGTTCTTGACTATGTAGCAGAGCACATAAAGGCTGGAATGTCGACGCTTGAGATTGACAGACTTGTTTATGATTATACGATTGCACATGGAGGAATTCCAGCGCCTCTTAATTATGAGGGCTTCCCAAAGAGTGTATGTACAAGTATCAATGAGGTGGTTTGTCATGGCATTCCGTGTGAGGAAGATATACTTGAGGAAGGCGATATCATAAATGTAGACGTTTCCACTATTCTTGACGGTTATTATAGTGATGCTTCAAGAATGTTTGTTATTGGTGAGACAACTCCTGAAAAGCAACGTTTGGTTGATGTTGCTAAGGAATGTTTGCTCATAGGAATGGAGGCTGCTCGTCCTTATGGTTTTGTTGGAGACATAGGGAATGCCATTCAGCGTCATGCTCATAAGAATGGATTTACAGTTGTTCGTGATTTGTGTGGACATGGTGTAGGTTTAGAGTTTCACGAAGAACCTGATGTTGAGCACTATGGACGTAAGGGTACTGGCATGTTGCTTGTACCAGGAATGGTATTTACCATTGAGCCTATGATAAATATGGGCGGATGGGAAGTGTTTGTAGATGAGGAGGATGATTGGACAGTGGTAACTGAAGATGAATTACCCAGTGCTCAGTGGGAACATACTTTTGTAATGACAGAAAATGGTCTTGAGATTTTGACTTATTAATTAATTTTAGCGGATATAATGGACGTATATATATTAGGAATTGAGTCTTCATGTGATGACACGTCGGCAGCAGTATTGAAAAATGGTGTTCTTTTGTCAAACGTTACTGCCAGTCAGGCTGTTCATGAGTCTTATGGAGGCGTGGTGCCAGAATTGGCATCACGTGCTCATCAGCAGAATATTGTTCCTGTAGTTGACCAAGCCATAGTGCAAGCAGGTATAACAAAAGAACAACTTACGGCGATTGCTTTTACTCGTGGTCCTGGACTTATGGGCAGTTTGCTTGTAGGCGTGTCGTTTGCAAAAGGTTTTGCGCGTTCCTTGGGAATCCCAATGATTGATGTGAATCATCTACACGGTCATGTTTTGGCTCATTTTATCCGTGAGAATGAGGATGACAACAATCAACCTGAATATCCCTATTTGTGTTTGCTCGTAAGTGGCGGTAATTCTCAGATTATCAAGGTAAATGCTTATAATGATATGGAGATTTTAGGACAGACCATTGATGATGCGGCTGGTGAAGCTATCGATAAGTGTTCTAAGGTTATGGGATTGGGTTATCCTGGCGGGCCTATTATCGACCGTTTGGCGCGTCAGGGAAATCCTGAAGCGTTCAAGTTTGCCCGTCCTAATATTCATGGTTATGATTATAGTTTTTCAGGTCTTAAAACATCTTTCCTTTATTCTTTGCGTGATTGGTTGAAAGATGACCCTGATTTTATTGAGCATCATAAAGAGGACCTTGCAGCTTCTCTTGAATTTACTGTAGTTGATATATTGATGCGTAAATTGAAGATGGCTGTCAAAGATACAGGAATAAAGCAAGTAGCTGTTGCAGGAGGCGTTTCTGCCAATACTGGGTTACGTAATGCATTTCATGATTACGCACGTCGTTATGGATGGGAAATCTTTATTCCAAAATTCAGTTATACTACTGATAATGCAGCTATGATTGCCATAACGGGATATTTCAAATATTTAGACTCTGATTTTTGCTCAATAGATAAGCCTGCATTTGCTAGAATGACAGAGTAATATTGAGTGAACTTAATTAAAATACTGCGGTGGGGGAATCTTCACCGCAGTCGTGTTATATTTCCACCGCGGTCGATATGTAACATTAGCGCCTTCGTTTTAGAAATTGACTGCGGTAGTGTTCTGTCTCTACCGCAGTCGAGATTTATAATTATCGAAGTGTTTTTTGCTATAACTGTATTCCGCGATAGAAGTCAAGTATTTTTTGCCGGAAAATGAATGTGTATTGTGCTTGTATTCTATTTGATGTCGCCTTGAAAAGTGCAGTTTTTGATTCTTGGTATTCTGTAGATGTTGCTTTACCGTTGGCATATTTCTTTGTCATCAAGTTAAATGCACTTTTGCTTGCTTCTTCAGCCATTAAACTGCTTTTGCATTGTTTTTGTGCGGCAATAGTGTTATAGTATGCTTGCTGAATTTCTTTGTATAGTGTCTTTCGTGTTTCTTCTAATTGCATTTGCTGTACATTATATTGTATTTTTGCAGAGCGTATAGAATTCCGCGTACTGAATCTATTGAAAATTGGTATTGACAACGAGAATGATAGACTCTTATTGAGGTTGTCGCGCATCTGGTCTGAAAATGTGGCGGCAGGAAAACCTGAGGTCTTATAATAATTAGTGCTAATTCCCGCTCCGAAATTTATGTTTGGATAGTATCCGCTGCGAGCAACACGTATGTTTTTTTCCGCGCTTTTGAGACGTAGAGTCTGTGCTTCCATTTGCGGTTTTGTCATTGATGCCTCGGCATATACTTGCTGAGGTGTAGGTAGAGGTATGTCTGTTTGCATATTTTCGGTTAATGGCATTTCTACGTCAAAACTATCGGGAGTGGGGTATTCTAGCAATTGTGTTAGTGTGAGAAGCGCTAAATGGTAGTTGTTCTCTTGCTGCACATAAGCAAGTTGGTCATTTGCCACACTAGCTTTAATTTCTGCAAGGTCTGTTTCGGCGCATTTCCCGTTGTCAAAAAGTGCTTGGATGCGCTTTTCTTGCATTTTGCTTAACAGTACTTGTTCACTTTGCACTTTAAGCAAATCCTTTTGGAATAATGCTTCAAGATATGCCGATGCAACTTGTATACTGATGTTGTCTTTTGTATATTGCAGTTCTGCCGTTGCTGCAAGTAAATCAAGTTTTCGTGCTTTTATTGTGTTGCTTATCTGACCACCTGTGTATATTGGTATATCTGTGCCAATATTGAATGATGTGCTTTGAGTATTTCGGTTTGCATACGTGTTGTCAATCGTGAGTCCACGCCCGAAGTTAAAGTTTTGATTAGCTGATGCATTCAAACTTGGAAGCCGTGAGTTCTTTGCCGAACTGAGAGAGTTTCTTTGATTCTCAACATTCAGTTCCTGCTGTTTTATGCTGATACTGTTTTCTATCGCGTAATCTATACATTCTCGCAAAGTCCATTTCCTTTGTGCTTTCACATAAATGCAGCAGTTTGTTACGCACAAAGCAATAAGGATTTTTGTAAGAAGGCTATGCTTGTTGTGGATGTTGTTCATTGTTTCTATTTGCATGTATTTTATATTCCTTTAATTTCTATTCCGCGCACTTTTTCATCTGCATTTAATCCACTCTTAACTTCAATGTTTACTCCGTCGCTTATTCCTGTTGTTACTTGTTTTCGTGTAAATGTTTGTTTGATGCTATCGACCAATACATAAACAAATACTGAGTTATCTGAAAATTCAAGCGATGACTCAGGTATCGTGACAGCATGTTTGACTTCGTCTAATACAATTTCGGCATTTGCACTATATCCAGAACGTATCGTTACATTATTGGGGACACTTATAGCGGCTTTAACTTCAAACAGATTAGCGCCATTTTCTTCTGTCGCTTTTGGTGAGATGTATTCAAGTACTGCATCGAGACAAAGATCTGGTATAGCTCCCACTTTAATCTTAACAGGCATATTCTCGCTAATGCTTCCCACTTCGGTTTCATCAATCTTTCCTTTGAATATCAGGTCAGACATATCTGCAACAGTGGCTATGGTTGTGCCGTCGTTGAATGAGTTGCTCAATATGACTGAATTACCTACCTTTACTGGGATGTCGAGAATTAGCCCGTCAATTGTTGAGCGTATCAGCGTGGTGCTCATATTTGCGTTACTGAGCGACATGCCGTCTCGAACGATATTGAGTGCATCTTCAGCATTACTTTTTTCGAGCTGAGACTGCTTGAATGCAATTTCGGCCTTCTCGTATTCCTCGGAACTGATGACCTTTTCATCGTATAGACGTTTCATTCGTTCAAAGTCTGTTTGCGCCTGCTTAAATGATATTTCAGCAAGGCGGACTCTGTTTTCTGCAGAGCTAAGATTACCCATATCAGGTATGACCTTTACTTTAGCAATTACCTCATTTTTGCTGACAGTTTCGCCCGCATCTTTGTATAGTTCTGTTATAATACCAGATATTTGAGGTTTTATATTTACTTCGTCACGAGGTTCAATCTTTCCTGTGAGTATTGTGGTGTTTTGCAAGTCACGAATTTCTGCCTTATTGATTTCATACAAGGTTTTAGTGGGTTGTGATTTTTGGAACAGGAATATGAATGTTCCTATGAAAAGGCTAACGATAAGGGTGATGATTACCCATTTGAAAAATTTCTTCATATCTTTATATTTTTAAATTCTTTTAAAACATAATCTTATTATCTTCTGCCCCTTATTCGTCTCTCATTGCATCGACTGGTTTAATAGCCAAAGCTCTGTAGGTAGGTGCAAGTCCCGATATGATTCCAAGTGTAGCAAGTATGAGAGTGGCAAATAGTGCTATTCCAAACGATATTTGGAATGTTGATTCTGGAGATGTTTCGTGTGCAATTTTTTCTAATCCTTGTAGGCATATCACACTAAATGTAATGCCACTGAAACCGGCAATAAGTGTTAGAACAATGCATTCACTCATAATTTGTGTCAGAATGTCTTTTGATGTAGCACCAATAGCTCGACGTATACCTATTTCGGTGGTACGTTCCTTTACTGTGACAACCATGATGTTGCTTACGCCTATTGCTCCTGAAATTAATGTACCAAGACCTATCATCCAAACGAGAATGCTTATACCAGTAAATAGGGTATCGACCATACTGAAAATTGCTTCTGCATTGACCTTTATGACGGCTTGTGTGTCGTTTGGGCTGATGTTGTGAGCTCGTTTTACAACTCTCTCTACTTTGTCTTGCGCATCAGATATGTTATGGCCTTTCTTAGCAGTAAAGCAAAGCATGTCTATTTTATTTCCTCTGTTATATGCTCGTTGCAATGTTGTGAATGGTATGATAACACTTGTTTCAGGATTGCCGTTGATAGACATGCCACCGCTTCCTTTTCCGCTTACACCAACAATTTTATAATACACTCCATCTACTTGTATTGTCATTCCGCACGGATCGGTAATGCCTATGTATAGTTCTTCAACAATGCGTTTCCCTATGATACAAACTTTGCGCTCGTGCTTTATGTCAACATTGTTGAGCATTCTTCCATATTTAATTTCAGGATTCTCTATTATGCCATATTCAGGATGTATTCCCTTAACAGTTACACCGATTTGCTTATTGTCATTCATAGCACTGCATCCCCATCTTGATATGATCGGGGTGATAATTTCTAATTCGGGAACAGCATTTTTGACACGGTTAACATCGGCAACTTCCAAATTCCATTTCCGGCCTTTACGAAAGCCCTTATATGGTTCACTTGTATTTGAAGTACCTATAAACCCTGAGTTTGTTGCAAATCCTGCAAAGTTCTCAGCGAGCATAGACTCAAGTCCTTTGCCGCCGCCCATGAGCAGCACCAGCATAAAAATCCCCCAGAACACTCCAAATGCTGTCAAGAATGTTCTGGTCTTGTTACGAGTGAGCGAATCGTAAATCTCTTCCCACAAGTCTATATCAAAGCGCAATTTGAACATGTTTTTATCCTCTGAGTGCTTCTATCGGTTTAACCTTAGCTGCTTTATGAGCAGGTATAAATCCTGCTATTGCACCGGCAATTACAATTATGATTGTTGCGCGAATGCAGGTTGAAATATCTACAGTAGGGTTGATGAACACTTCCTGCTTGAATATTCCTATGTCAAGTGTCTGATTGGCAACAGTTGCGTTCATATATTCACAAAAAAATATACCTGCTAACATCCCAATATAACCGAATATCGTTGTTATTATAATACTTTCTAATATTATCATCCCAATGATATTCCAAGGTTTTGCTCCTAAAGCTTTTCGAATCCCAAATTCGTGAGTACGCTCCTTTACTGATATGAGCATAATATTGCTGACGCCAACAACGCCACTGATGAGGGTGAGTAACCCAAGAATCCAGAATGAAGTGCTCAGAATGGATGATGCCATACTCATTTGTGCATTTTGCGATGCGGAATTCCATATCCATATAGCTCTTTTGTCATCAGAGGCAAAGCCATGCTTTACACTCATTGCATGACGTAGATTAGTTTCAAAATTTTCACTTTCAATCTTATTGTCAAGACTTTGGGTTTTCAATGTCAGACTATTTATGTACCGACCTTTGTTATACACAGACTGTACGGTTGTGTAGGGCGCATATATGTTGTTATCAGTAAACATTGAATTCTTTTTGTAAAGTCCTACGACCTTGAAGTTGATGTTGCCAATCTTGACATGTCTGTTGATAGGCGATTTGCTATCTTTGTAGAAGTTCTTTGCATTTTCTTCACTCATCACAACAACCTTACGCTTTTTCATCATGTCAATCTTATTGATAAAGCGTCCAGATGTCATCTCGATGTTTTCAATAATGGAGTAATCAGGATATACACCTGTAAGCGACACACTCATGTAATTATTGTTTACAGATGCGATTAATCCGCTTTGTGACATGTCTGCTGTAACCGATGTGACATTTTCTGGAAAGAGTTCATAACTCATTTCCATGTCGTTCTCATCAAGTTTTATGCTGCGTCCCTCTTGCATACCATGAAATGGAAGAGAAGTATACCCTCCCCATACTTGCAAGACATCAAATGAAAAATTACCGCTATTCTTTTCAAGAGTATTTATTATTCCATTGCTTGCACCTTGCAGGATAATGAGCAAAAAAATACCGCTTGCTACAGCAAAACCTGTAGCAATAGTTCTTAAGCGATTTCGCTTAATGGCTCCAAATATCTCCTGTAAAGTATCTGACATTTTGTTATTCTCTAAAAACTATTTCATGATTCCATTAATTCCAAATGGTGCAGCACTAGGGCTGATGTTATCCTCAATACTTTCAATTATACCATCTTTGATATGCACAATCTTCTCAGTTTGGTAAGCCACGCCACTTTCGTGCGTTACAACAACAATTGTCATGCCTTGTTTGTGCAAGTCTTTAAGTATTTGAATAACTTCAATGGAAGTTTTGCTGTCTAACGCACCAGTAGGCTCGTCAGCCAAGATGACTTGCGGATTTGTAATGAGAGCTCTTGCTATTGCGACTCGCTGCTTCTGTCCGCCAGAAAGTTCGTTAGGGTAGTGGTGAGCCCAATCTTTGAGCCCGAGACGGTCAAGATATTCTAGGGCGAGGGCATTTCGTTTCTTTCGGCTAACGCCCTGGTAGAAAAGAGGCAAGGCAACGTTCTCAACGGCATTTTTAAATGGTATAAGGTTGAATGACTGGAATATGAAACCAATCATACGATTGCGGTATTCTGCCGCTTTGGATTCACTTAAGTTACTTATGAGTTTGTTGTTAAGTATATATTCACCTTCATCATAATCGTCAAGTATGCCGAGAATATTTAGCATAGTCGATTTTCCTGACCCCGAAGCCCCCATGATTGCAACAAACTCACCTTGTTTGATGTGTAAATCAATGCCTTTAAGCACATGTAGCGGCGTGCCGTTGTTGTAAGTTTTATGTATATTGCTGAGTCGTATCATTTGCCGTATTTATATGTATAGGATTTCCATCCGGTAAAACATACAAAAGTAAAACCTTTTATGGAATATTGTACATTTTTTCATTGGGCTTGATATAAGTTTAACACTTATTATACTAAAATACGATATTATTTGCTGTTTTTGATGGGCAATAATGTTTCGTCAATAAAACGCTAAGTACGAAAGTTGAACACGCTCCCTACGAAACTTGAGTTGGAAGTAGAGAGTAGAAGGTGTCAGCACAAACACATGGCAAGACACAAATGCAGAAAATGATGAATGGAATTAGACAATAAAGGGCTGTGCAAGCACAACCCTTTTGTCTTTAAATGGGGCAGTCCCGTCCGCCCCTTACATTATTTAAAGAATTCTCTAATTTTTATTGTTGCCACCTCATAAGCCTTTTCCCAGTCAGTGTCGAGACTGAATGGCGTAAATGTTGCCTTATCGTTTACATAGCAATATACCGTTTCTTTATCAGCGTCATTGAACAATGGGTTTGAAAGTGATGCGCTCCTGTATATTTCGATAACTTGCAGGCGCTTAGCAGTTGATATTGTACGTGCTTTCATTACGTTTGTTTCAAAGTCTGTGATGAAAGATGCCATGTTTACTGCTTGAGAATCATAAAAGTAACTGTCCCTCTCTGTTCCGCTTTTCTTTACTTGTCGGGCAATATAGTTGAGTGCAGTGACTTTGAATTGATTGATTTGTACTTGTTCGTCGCTTGATTGTGAGTTGTTAACAACATCTATAGCGCTTTCATATACTTTCTTGTATAAGTCCTGTGCTGAAATTTGTGTGATTCCAACTGCTATTAGTGCAATTAATGTTATAATCTTCTTCATTGTTTCTGTTTTTATAAATTTATGTGGTCTATGGTTTGTGTTTGTTCCCACATGCTAATAGGGTTCACAAATGTATGCCGTTTTGTCCGAATAGTCAAATATATTTAAAATGTTTAACATTATAGTGGATAATATTGTTCTTTTTTATCAATAACAATTACTTTTAAATAGTCTTTAAGTCGAAATAGTGCATTACCAGCGCCATTTTGGGAGTCGCTAATAAGTATTACAGTCTGACGACCGTCATTAAGTTTTCTTCCTAAACACATTCCTTCATAATTCCCAAAATTGAATTTTCCAATCTTGAGGTATGTGGAGAATGAACATACAGGCGTTTTAGATACTGGAACAGACTTCCCTTGGTCCCATATGTTTTTGGAGGATTCTGTTCTATTGACATCTTTTGGTCTGATGTTGAATACTCTTGTGTGTGTATTGCTGCCGATATAGCTGTTTTTAACTCTCACTTCGCGTTCCATGACTAACAAACTACCATCGTCAAGTGCTGTTATCGCTGGTACTCCGAAGGCGTATTCCTTGTATTGCTTTAGATAGATTGGCTCTTCCGTCTCGTATATGTACTGCGCCACAAGTTTTAACTGCTCATTGAAACTTAGCAGTCTTAAGCGTTTTCTACGAGATGTGCTGTCTTCGTCGCTTCTCAGATTACTTTCGGTTATAGCCCAATAAGTTTTTTCATTGTGAGCGTAATGCAATGCTTCAAACCCCTTGTTTGGCATTATGTTATCATTGTTGAATATGCTGGGGATTGCGTGTTTACGACCTGTTTGTTTGAGTGTTCTGTCGTATTCCCAAATTTCATTGTCTGTTTCATCGCAAATGAAGAAAGTATTGGTTTGCGGGTTGTAAGTAATGTCCTCACAATCTTTTTTTGTAACATTGCTGTTGTTGTTTTCTGGTAAGGTGGCGATCAACTGTATGTTTGTAATCTTCCCGCTTTGTGGCGATTGCTCTATTTTGATGATTTTAGCTATTTTCTTTTGGGCGTCAGGTTTGTCAGATATTATAGCGAATGTATCTGCATTTATTTTTGTGATTCCACTGTAATTGGCATGCAATATCCCTATTGAAGACATGCTTTTTTGCTTCAACAGGGATGCTTTTATTGTGGGCTGCGCTAGTGTTACGCAAATACATGTTTGTGCCAATATAAAGGCTATGTATCTGTTTCTAAATATTTGCGCTATGTAGTTGTTATTTACTTGCATTTTGTTCATTAATGAACTGTTTAGGCGACATGCCTGTTATGCGTTTGAAATATCGCCCAAAAAAGCTCTGACTAGGGAAATTTAGTTGCATGCTGACTGATTTTATGCTATGTCTTTGTTCTCTGAGAAGATTTTTCGCTTTTGTAATAACATATTCATCAATCCATTTTGATGCATTTTTACCACTATATTCAATTGTTACGGCTGAAAGGTATTTAGGCGTTATGTTAAGTTTTTCTGCATAGAATTGCACTTCACGATTAGTAACGCTATATGTATTTAGAAGTTCAAGGAATTTTTTAAATACGTTTATTTGTTTAGATGTTTTTCTCTTTGATGTGGTTGCATTCAGGTTGAATAAATTAATGTTATTTATAAATATGAGGTTTGAGAATGCGCGTGCAAACAACTTTTGATACTTATATTGAGGTAGAGAAAGCTCTTCTTTGAGTTCTTTATAGAGGTTTATTCTATAAATATATGATTCCTCATCACATTGCTTGTGCTTAAATATGTGGCTAAGCGACATGAGATTGTAATTTATATTCAAGTCTTTGAATGTGTCTTTTACTAGTTCTTGACAAAATACATGCATTTGAAAATTAAAATCAGTTGTATAATTTTTGATTTCCAATATGCTGTCTGGCGTTATAACAATGCAGTCCTTCTGCCGCAAGGTTACTTCTTCTTCATCATTTACATCTATAGTTATGCTTCCGCCTGTTATAAGCACAAACATCATTTGCTCAATTTTTATAGGACCTTTCCCTTTAAATTTTTGTAGAGGATATGACTGGTCATAGTTATCGTAAAGCAATATGTAATTGTCAATACTATAGTTGTTTATGCCGATTTCAGACGCAAGGTCTTTGACTATATTAATTTTATTGAATGGTTTCATTTATATAGGTGTTTTGTTTAAACGAATCTTATTGAATACTTGTTGATGTATTCTCTTGGAGACATGCCAGTTATTCGTTTGAAGTAGCGTCCAAAGAAACTTTGTGACTGGAAATTCAATAATTTGCTAATCTCTTTTACACTTTTTGTATTTATGTAAAGGTGTTGCTTAATTTGGAAAACTACAAAATCGTCTATAATCTTAGATGCAGATATTCCTGTAAATGTGATTGTTGTTGATGACAAGTATTTCGGTGTTATCCCTAATTTATCTGCATAAAAGTTTACAGCTCTGCTATTCATGTAGTGTTCATCTAGAAGATCGAGAAATTTTTTGAATATCTGCTCTTGACGAGAATTCTTGTAATGACTAATTTCTTTATTGTTTTCAAGAAATTTATGAAGTTGTGAATAATATGCTAATATCATTGCCCTAATAGCATATTCTTTCATGAAGAAGTCATCACGGTTATGCTCACGTTTGGCCATAAGGTACACAGATTTGAAATTCAGTATCTGTTCGTGTGTAAAACGGTGGTGATGAAATGTGAAGCAGTGCGTATACAGGTCACGAGTCATTCCTATTTGGCTATAAATGGCATTTGTGAGATGTGCCTTTGTTGCATATGCAAAATATAGGCAACGCGATTCTTTTACGCTGAATTTCGTACATGGCATGATTGTCAGATACTCGTTTGAGCGTATTTGCAGATCTACAGAGTTGACACTGATGTTTAATGTACCGTTAAGTACTATAACCACATATACGTATAAATTATTATATATTTCCTTAGTTGGATTTATTATGGGGTCGTTTTTCTTATCAAGGTTGTCAAATATGATGTATTTGTCTTCAAATGATGAAAAATAAGATGTTGTATCAAAATCGTCTTTTCTAATAAGGTCATCATCTTTTATCATAGCATAGTATTAATTAGGTGTTTATATTTCGGTTGCGTTTATCATTTGTGTAGGTGTTACTCTTCGTTGTCTTCAGCTGCGGAGCGCAATATAAGTGTAGTTGCCCCAATTGTAATGATTGCCCCGTCTTGTATTTCTATTCTGTCTGAATTACGAAGTATCGTGTTCATATAGAATGTACCGGTGTCACTTGGCGCATCACGTAAAATATATTTAATTTTGCCTTTAACATTTTCAACTGTAATTGTACAATGGAATGTGTCAATGCTAGGGTCGCGCGTATCTATCGGTTTATTGATTCTGGTGCCTTTAATGTATCTGCCAAATTCATTTATCCCTAATTCTAAAGGTATTACTTGCTTAAAAGCAAATGCATTTTCCACAACAATAATACTGCCGTAGTTTTTGTCAAATTCTCTTTCATCCAAATGGCGTTCTTGATGAATCCCAGTCATCGCAGACTTGCCTATGCGTATTCCAAATTCTTTTTTGCAGTGTTGGCATACGAACACGAGTGACTGGCCTTGTTCGTATTTTGTTTCATCAAATACTGTATAATTATCACATTTTGGACAGCGTACCCTTTTCATTATTTTAGTTATAATAAGAGAGCGGAGGAAACAATGTTCCCTCCGTCATATGTTTTTAATTTGAATTATTTGTTAGTGTTGTACACCCATGCTTCTTTAAAGTAAGGGCTTAAATTTCTTAATGTGGAAAGTTCGTCGTTTGCTTCCTTAAAAGTGCTAAATGAAGAGTATGTCACTCTGTTCATTTTACCGTTTTTGTTGAAAACCACATCAGAATATCCTTCCTTTTTTAGTTTTTCGATCAGAATGTTTGCATTCTTTTCGGTAACACATGTTGCTAAAACGATAACAAATTTATTTTCTTTTATTATGCTTTCAACTTTTAGGGGGGCTGAGACAATATTTATATTTTCTTCAGGCTCCTTGTTTTCTTTTATTTTAGCAACAAATTCAGTAGGATTGTGATTTGGCTCTTTTAGGCTTTCTTTTTTCTTGTTGCTGATTTTTATAGAACTAGCCACATATGTGTTGCTTGTTGAATCAGGGAACGATTTTAATGCAGGGTACGAAAACAGGAAGAATAATAATACTGATGCCACCGCGGCAACAGCAATATCTATAAACCTTGTTTTATTATTGCTCTTTGCCTTATGTCCTTTGACTGGTTCGTCTGTTTCTGCAAGAACGTCGTTAGTGCGTATTGGAAGAACAAGCGTATCTTTGAGTGCTTCTTTTATATCCCTTTCTTTGAGTGCCTCTTCCCAACTTTTAATGCCGAAAGAATACATTCCATATAGCGATGGAGTCAGTATGCCTGCACCAACTTCTTCTGGCTCAAAGGTTATATTGCCGCTTAAGTTCTTCGATAAGACTCCAATGCCTTTGATTTTAACAAAACCATTAACATCCAGTTCGTAAAGAGTGTCATTGATGTCTTGAGTCATCTGCTTCTGCGCCTCAGGATATGCTGCATCATATGCGCTCATGTATGCCTGTACTAGCAAACCGTCGTTAGTGGCAAGGCTTTGGTTGAAACAGATATTACGGTAAGGCGGTAAAAACATGTTGTCGCCGTTTTCATTATAGCATGCAGATGCATGGTTTGCAATAAATGCACCTAAACCTGGTACAATGACGCAATCATGTTCCAATAACAAGATTTCTATGTGCTTTCCTAAACTAATCATATTGCAAATATATGAATAATTTATGTGAAAAATAAATTTGGTGTAAAAATAATCAAATTAGAGAATTTATTCGCTCATTTTGTTTTGAGCAGATCTGGACGAAGGGACTTTGTGCGTTCGAGTGACTGTTGTAGTTCCCATTCCTTAATTTTTGCCTCATGCCCAGAGAGGAGAACTTCTGGAACTTTCCATCCATTATAGTCTGCGGGACGGGTGTATACTGGTGCGGCCAATAGATTATCCTGGAATGAGTCGGATAGAGCGCTTTGTTCGTCGCCTATTGCTCCTGGTATGACTCTGACTATCGCATCAGTCATGCATGCAGCAGCGAGTTCACCTCCTGTAAGGACAAAGTCGCCAATACTAACCTCTTTTGTTATGAGGTACTCGCGTATACGATAATCTATGCCCTTGTAGTGTCCACAAAGTATGATTATGTTTTTCTTCATTGACAGTTCGTTCGCCATTGGCTGGTCAAATTGTTGACCATCTGGTGTGGTGAAGATTATCTCGTCATAATCTCTTTCCGACTTCAATTTTGAAATGCACGCGTCAATAGGCTGGCATTTCATGACCATACCTGCGAAACCGCCGAAAGGGTAGTCGTCCACTTTTTTGTGCTTATCGTTTGTATAGTCACGAAGATTGTGAATATATATGTCAGCAAGCCCGTTCTTTCTTGCTCTTCCAATAATAGATTCACCAAGAAATCCCTCAATAAGCTCCGGCAATACTGTTATTATGTCTATTCGCATTACGAAATATCTTTTCTATTGTTTATGTAATTTGCAAAGATACGGGTTTAGTTTTTTGGCGCAAAAAAATATTGATGTTTTATTGGATGTTCTGTTGATGGTATAGCGCGCAAGAGTTCTTTAGTGCTTTTCCTTCGTGGTCCAATGCGACCGAGGTGGTGTTCTCCACCGCCTTCGTGCCATGTCATGAGGGCGGCGGTGTTGTATTGCGACTGCGGTGGTGTAGCGACGCGAGGGCGGTGGGGATGTGTCATGACCGAGGTGGATGAAAAGTAAAAAGTAAGAAGTAAAAAGTAAAAATTGAGGAGTAAGGAGTTGAGGAGTTGAAATTATGAGTTATGAATTATGAATGGGGTGTATATCGATTCGGTGGCTCCGTATAGCGATTCGGTGGCGTGGTATTCGGAGTGGAGGGGGTGAAAACTGGTCGTTTTTTGTCCGATTTTGGTTGCGTGGAGGTATAAGTGCTTGATATGTAATGTGTTGTGATTTTGGAATTAATCGAATCGGTGAAATTCTTAGAGGATATTTATTTTCTGAGTTTACTTGTCTTTTATGTCTGTTCTCCGATTAGTGTTTTTACCACTTTTTTATGCGCTTTTACCACTTTTTTATGCCTTCACTCTGAATACGGAGCCACCGATTTGCAATACGGAGGGTCCGATTTGCTATATTTTAGGGTGTTTTTCTTGTATTTTTTAATATGTAATTTATTTAATACATTAAGTATCAAGTAGTTAAGAAAGATGATAGGGTAAAATGTCTAAAATTCTCTTAGGCTTAGTCCGAATCCGATTCGAATTGCGTTTATTTTAGAATGAAGTGAATGCATAACAATGTATTTGCTGCGAGAAAAAGGGAGTAAATTTTGTCGGTAAGAAAAAATGTTGTATATTTGCACCCGATTTATGCCGATGCGGCTAAAAAAGTGAATCACGAGCTGGTTCCGCCGTACGGTAAAACCCGTTTAAAACTAATTAATAAAATGTACGTAATCGTAGAAATTAACGGTCAGCAGTTTAAGGCTGAAGAGGGCAAGAAGCTCTTCGTGCATCACATCAAGAATGCTGAGGCACAGGCAACTGTTGAATTTGAGAAGGTGTTGTTGGTTGACAACGACGGAACTGTAACAGTAGGTGTTCCCGTAGTAGAGGGCGCAAAGGTTGTTTGCGAAGTTGTTACTCCGCTTGTAAAGGGTGACAAGGTGCTTGTATTCCACAAGAGAAGAAGAAAGGGTTATCGCAAGCTCAACGGACATCGTCAGCAGTTCACTGAGTTGGTAATCAAGAACGTAATCGCATAACACTAACCTTAAAACAGAAGTAATTAGAAATGGCACATAAAAAAGGTGTAGGTAGTTCAAAGAACGGCCGTGAATCACATTCAAAACGACTTGGAGTTAAATTGTATGGTGGCCAGTTTGCTAAGGCTGGTAACATCGTAGTACGTCAGAGAGGAACTCAGCACTACCCAGGCAAGAACATGGGTATGGGTAGCGACCACACTCTCTATGCTTTGG
Source organism: Bacteroidaceae bacterium (assembly GCA_045576655.1). Classification (GTDB taxonomy): domain Bacteria; phylum Bacteroidota; class Bacteroidia; order Bacteroidales; family Bacteroidaceae; genus RGIG8745. Next base: position 201,790 of record JAZNGW010000032.1, on the reverse strand, counting down.
TTGATGGTATCGTAACTTTCAAGAAGGGACGTCGTGACCGTAGTACAGTTTCTATTGAACCAATAGCAACAGCTGAGGCTTAATAGTTTTAAAGATATAGACGAATCAATTCAGGCATGTCTCGAGACATGCCTGAATGCGTTTTTAGAGATGACGGTTTTGATGTTATAGAAGGCGTTTCTGCTTACTTTTTGATGTAAAGATGCCGAAGAAGGTGTGAAAATGCAAATTAAAGTTGCGAAATACACTAATAAGTAGTATTTTTGCGGTATAAATACTTAAAAGCAACAACATGATATCAGGCAATACACTTATTTCTCTTCTTGATTTGCTGGTGGTCGTCTGTGACGATGCTGGTAGAGCGAGTAGGGGTTGCCAAATCTGAATCATATATTTAAGATAGACAAAGCCTTTCTTGCTAATAGTGAGAGAGGCTTTTTGGTTGCAAAAGAAAATACATAAATATGAAACATCAATTGAGAAGTGCCGTATGTACTGAAGGCCGCAGAATGGCCGGCGCAAGAGCCCTATGGGTTGCTAACGGCATGAAGAGAGAACAGTTTGGAAAACCTATCATTGCAATTGTCAATTCTTTCACGCAGTTTGTGCCAGGTCATACTCATTTGCATGAGGCAGGACAGATTGTAAAGGCGGAGATTGAAAAGATGGGCTGTTATGCTGCCGAGTTTAATACTATAGCCATAGACGACGGCATTGCGATGGGGCATGATGGAATGCTCTATTCGTTGCCTTCACGCGACATTATTGCAGATTCGGTTGAATATATGTGTAATGCCCACAAGGCCGATGCAATGATTTGTATTTCAAATTGCGACAAAATAACTCCAGGCATGCTTATGGCGGCTATGCGACTCAACATTCCTGCAGTTTTTGTTAGTGGCGGTCCAATGGAGGCGGGAAAATGGAAAGGCGAAAATCTTGACCTCATAGCGGCAATGATAAAGGGGGCGGACAAGAGTGTGAGCGATGATGAACTTGCTGAGGTTGAGAACAGGGCTTGTCCTGGTTGCGGATGTTGTTCGGGTATGTTTACAGCAAATTCCATGAATTCGCTAACTGAGGCCATAGGACTTTCTTTGCCTGGAAACGGAACAATTCTTGCCACCCATGTCAATCGCAAGGAGCTGATGAAGCAGGCAGCACGTCAGATTGTTAAGAATGCGCTTGCATACTATGAGGATGGAGATGAGAGCGTTTTGCCACGCAGCATTGCCACTCGTGAGGCATTCCTCAATGCCATGACGCTCGACATCGCTATGGGAGGAAGTACAAATACGATTCTTCACCTTTTGGCCGTGGCTCAGGAGGCAGAGGTTGATTTCACCATGAAGGATATTGACAGGTTGAGCAGAGTGGTGCCTTGTTTGTGTAAACTTGCACCAAACACCGCTAAATATAGTGTTGAGGATTGCGGCCGTGCAGGAGGAATACTTGGCATTCTCGGCGAGTTAGCAAAAGGTGGACTGCTCCATACGGACGTTGTGCGTGTGAATGGAAATACGCTTGCAGAAGATGTGAAAAAATATAGTGTTACAGAAGATGTGATTGACGAAGAGGCAAAGCGCATTTATGGCAGTGCTCCCGCAGGAAAGTTCTGCAACCAGTTAGGTGTGCAAGATTCTGTTTGGGAAAGCCTTGATAATGACCGCGTTTCGGGATGTATCCGTGACCTTGAACATGCTTACACAAAGGATGGCGGACTTGCTGTATTGTTCGGCAATATTGCTCAAGACGGATGCGTGGTTAAGACCGCTGGAGTTGACGAGAGCATTTGGAAGTTCACAGGCCCTGCCAAGGTGTTTGATTCGCAGGAAGATGCGTGTGAGGGTATCTTGGGTGGCAAGGTGCAGAAAGGAGACATTGTTGTTATTACACACGAAGGACCAAAGGGTGGCCCAGGAATGCAGGAGATGCTCTATCCAACCTCCTACATTAAGAGTATGCACATGGGCAAAGAATGTGCGCTGATTACCGATGGGCGCTTCTCGGGAGGAACATCCGGCTTGAGCATCGGACATGTGAGTCCGGAGGCAGCCGCCGGCGGCAACATTGGTAAGATTGTGGATGGCGACATCATCGAGATAGACATCCCTAATCGTACGATTAACGTGAAACTTAGTGACGAAGTACTTGCTTCACGTCCAATGCAACCGCTCAAGCGCAATCGTATTGTAAGCAAATCGTTGAGAGCATACGCTCAGAGCGTAAGTTCTGCCGACAAGGGAGGTGTGAGAATCATATAAAATTTTTATTGTATGAATGAAAAAATTACAGGTGCAGAAGCGCTGATGCGTTCGTTAGTGAATGAAGGCGTTAGCGTGCTTTTCGGATATCCGGGTGGCGCTATAATGCCAGTCTATGATGCGCTTTATGACCATAAAGATGACTTGTATCATGTGCTTGTACGTCATGAACAGGGTGCGGTGCATGCGGCTCAAGGATATGCAAGAGTTTCCGGAAAAGTGGGTTGTGCTATCGTGACAAGCGGTCCAGGAGCCACTAACACTATAACAGGTATAGCTGACGCGATGATTGATTCAACCCCAATGGTTGTTATTTGCGGTCAGGTTGGCACTTCTATGCTTGGTACAGATGCCTTTCAAGAGGTGGACGTTGTTGGTGTGACCCAGCCTATAAGCAAATGGAGTTATCAGATACGCCGTGCGGAGGATATTGCTTGGGCGGTGAGTCGAGCGTTTTATATAGCAAGAAGCGGCCGTCCTGGTCCTGTGGTTCTTGATTTTGCAAAGAATGCCCAGACTTCAATGCTTGATTATCAGCCTGCAAAAGTTGATTTTATCCGCAGTTATGTTGCTTCGCCAGAAGTGGACATGATGAGTTTAGAGAAGGCGGCACAACTCATAAATAATTCCGTAAAACCCTTTATGCTTGTGGGGCAGGGCGTAGAACTTGGAAACGCGCGTGAAGAATTGTGTGCGCTTATTGAAAAAGCACAGATACCTGTAGGTTGTACGATGCTGGGACTCTCGGCTTTGCCATCAGACCATCCGCTTAATATGGGTATGCTTGGTATGCATGGAAATCTCGGCCCTAATGTGATGACCAATCAATGTGACTTGCTTATTGCCGTAGGTATGCGTTTTGACGACCGTGTTACAGGTAATTTGCAGACTTATGCCAAGCAGGCAAAGATAATTCATTTTGATATTGACCCTTCGGAAATCAATAAGAATGTCAAGGTTGATTTGGCTGTTCTTGGTGATTGTAAAGAGACACTTGCTGCCGTAGCAAAACTTGTTGATAAAACAACTCATCAGCATTGGGTGGATAGTTTTAAACCGTATGAAGAGAAGGAATTCAATAAGGTTATCAACAAGGCGCTCAATCCAAAGGACGGACCGCTTTTAATGGCCGAGGTAGTACGCAAGGTTAGCGAAGCGTCAAATCATGAAGCAATTTTGGTTACAGATGTTGGTCAAAACCAATTATTTGCATGCCGTTACTTTAAGTTTAAAAATAATAGGAGTATTGTAACATCTGGAGGTTGCGGTACGATGGGTTTTGGATTGCCAGCAGCTATTGGAGCAACATTTGGAGCGTCTGACAGAACAGTATGTATGTTTTGTGGTGATGGTGGTTTGCAAATGACAATTCAGGAGTTGGGTACAATTATGGAACAGCAGGCTCCAGTCAAGATTATACTCTTGAATAATAATTATTTAGGCAATGTGCGTCAGTGGCAGGCTATGTTTTTCAATCATCGTTATTCATTTACCCCTATGGTTAATCCCGATTATGAAATGATAGCCAATGCTTACGGTATACCTTCTGAAACGGTTGTTGAGCGTGAGCACCTTGATGATGCAATTAGCAGAATGTTGTCTACACCTGGGCCGTATCTACTACAGTGTGCTGTTTTGGAAGAGGACAATGTTTTACCTATGACACCTCCAGGTGCTAATGTTGATGAAATGTTATTAGAAATATAAAATAAGTAAATATTATGGTGCAAAATGATTGCAAGACGTGTGGCAAATGCGACTCTAACATACCCTCTGTTGAAAGTAGGAAGGATGGTGACACTCTCTACACGTTCATGATATATTCTGAAAACATTGCAGGTTTGCTTAGTCTGATTACTGCTGTCTTTACACGTCGTCAAGTTAATATAGAGAGTCTTAATGTGTGTGCCTCGTCAACACCAGGAGTGCATAAGTACACAATTACCTGCTATTGCGATGAGGAGATGGCCAAGATGCTTACAAAGCAGATTGAGAAGAAGATCGACGTGATACAAGCAACTTATTTTACTGATGATGAAATCTTTATACTTGAAACAGCCCTCTTTAAGATTTCAACTCCATTGATGCTTGAAAACAATCGAGTAAGTAAAATCGTGAGATTGCACAATGCTAAAATTGTTGAAGTAAATCCAACATACGCAACAATTGAAAAGACAGGGGTCACTGAAGATATTCTCTCGCTTTACCATGGTTTGCAAGAACTTGGTGTGATTCTTCAGTTTGTTCGTTCCGGACGCATCTGTATAACAAAGAGTTATACGGAGAAACTCGATGAATATTTGGTACAGAGAGAAAGGATGAGAAAGCAGAATACTTCTGCTGAAAACAAGTAAAATACTTCTAATTTATTGTTGAATGGAAAAAATAGGAAAAATAGAACTTGTTGTAGATCCGTTCCATACCGATTTTGCAGGCAGGCTTAACTATACTACTTTAGGAAAACATTTACTAAATAGTGCGGAATATCACGCTTCGGCACGTGGATTTGGCATGAAAGCCCTAAATGACGCCAACCATACATGGGTGCTTTCAAGGCTAACTATAGAAATGTTTCAGATGCCAGAAGTGCATAATAACTTTGTTTTGTCCACATGGATAGAAAACGTGTATCGATTGTTCACGAATCGTAACTATTGTATTACTTCACCTGAAACAGGTGAGGTGTATGGTTATGCACGTTCTGTTTGGGCGATGATAAATTACGAAGACCGCTTGCCGGTGGACTTGCATCAGATGCATGGCGAAAACATGGATCAGTGGGCATGTCCAGAAAACGATTGTCCTATAGAAAAACAAGGTAGAGTGCGTCCCTTGACAGACGACACATTTGTTAAGATTGTTGATATGAAATACAGTGACATTGACTATAACGGGCATGTCAATAGCATAAAATACATAGAGCATATTTGTGACCTTTTTCCACTCGAATATTACAAGGAGCATCGTCTTAGGAGAATAGAGATGGCATATGTGGCAGAATCGTATTTTGGCGATAAACTTTCATTGTATATGCTGCAGAAGGATAATGAACATTATGAAGTAGAAATAAGGAAAAACTCAACAGAAAATGGCATAGGCGGAGAAGTTGTGGCAAGATGTGCATTGGCGTTTGAATAAAATGTAAGCAAATGAGTTTATTTTATAATAAAATGATTAAATTTGCAACTGATTTATAACAAAGTTATACAATAAGACATTAAATAATTAAAACAATAAAAGATGGCAAAGTTAAATTTTGGTGGAGTTATCGAGGAGGTAATGACACGTGAGGAATTTCCATTGGAAAAAGCTCGTGAAGTTTTGAAAAACGAAACAATCGCAGTTATTGGATACGGTGTGCAAGGACCTGGCCAGGCTTGCAACCTTCGTGATAATGGTTTCAACGTGATTGTTGGTCAGCGTCAAGGCAAAACTTATGAAAAGGCAGTAGCAGATGGTTGGGTACCAGGAGAAACTCTTTTCGGTATTGAAGAGGCATGTGATAAAGCTACAATTGTTATGTGTCTTCTTAGCGACGCTGCGGTTATGTCTGTTTGGCCAACAATCAAGCCATATCTGACTCCAGGAAAGGCATTGTATTTCTCACACGGATTTGCAATTACATGGAGCGACCGCACAGGAGTAGTTCCTCCAACAGACATTGACGTAATAATGGTTGCACCGAAAGGCTCTGGTACATCGCTTCGTACAATGTTCTTAGAGGGACGCGGTTTGAACTCTTCATATGCAGTATATCAGGATGCAACAGGTAAGGCTCTTGAAAAGACCTTGGCACTTGGTATCGGTATCGGTTCTGGATATATGTTCGAGACCACATTCGTACGTGAGGCTACTTCAGATCTTACAGGTGAACGTGGGTCACTTATGGGTGCGATTCAGGGACTTCTTCTTGCTCAATATGAAGTTCTCCGCGAGAATGGACATACACCTTCAGAGGCATTTAATGAAACAGTAGAGGAACTAACTCAGTCTCTCATGCCTCTTTTCGCAAAGAATGGTATGGATTGGATGTATGCAAACTGTTCTACTACGGCACAGCGTGGTGCTCTTGACTGGATGGGACCATTCCATGATGCAATTAAACCTGTAGTTGAAAAGTTGTATGCAAACGTCAAGTGCGGTAATGAAGCGCAGATTTCAATTGATAGTAACTCTAAACCAGACTATCGTGAAAAGTTGGAAGAAGAGCTCAAGGCGCTTCGTGAAAGTGAAATGTGGCAGACTGCTGTAACGGTACGCCAACTAAGACCTGAGAATAATTAATTTAAGTTTGATATTGAATGGGCTGATTCTTTAAGAATCGGCCTATTTGTGTTAAATTTTATAAAGACTATATGGAACATATTCGTTGTTTAATAATTGGATCTGGACCAGCTGGGTATACTGCTGCTATTTATGCAAGTAGAGCAAATCTCTCACCAGTACTATGTGAAGGTATACAGCCTGGTGGACAGTTGACTATTACTGACAAGATTGAAAATTTCCCTGGACATCCTGAAGAACTTTCTGGGCAAGATTTAATGGACTTAATGCGCGAGCAGGTTGATAAGTTTAATGTCGACATTCGTCAAAAATTAGTAATATCAACCGATTTTAGCAAAAGACCATATGTGTTTAAGTTTGACGACGGTAGTGAAGTTGAAGCTGATACTGCAATCATTGCGACTGGAGCATCTGCAAAATTCTTGGGTTTAGATGATGAGAAGAAATATATGGGTATGGGTGTCAGTGCTTGTGCAACATGTGATGGTTTCTTCTATCGAAAGAAAGTTGTTGCTGTAGTTGGTGGAGGTGACACAGCGTGTGGTGAGGCAGAATATTTGGCAAATATTGCTTCAAAAGTATATATTATTGTTCGAAAACCTTATTTAAAAGCCTCTAAGATTCTGCAGGATAGGGTTATGAACAACCCAAAGATAGAGATACTTTATGAGACGCAGACAGAAGGGCTTTTTGGTGAAGACGGGGTTGAGGGTGCGCATCTTGTCTATCGTAAGGGTGAGTCCGATGAGCGCAAGTATGATATTGAAATCGATGGATTTTTTCTTGCTATAGGACATCGTCCTAACTCGGAAGTTTTTAAGCCATGGGTTGAAACTGATGAAACTGGGTATATTCTGACCAATGGCGCTTCAACTAAAACAAATGTCCCTGGAATATTTGCAGCAGGTGATGTTGCCGACCCTGTATTCAGACAGGCGATAGTCGCTGCTGGTTCTGGATGTAAAGCTGCGATGGAAGCAGAGAAGTATTTGGCTGACAATCAACTTTAATATATTTGTGGGTGTATCAAAATGCAGAAATGCTATCAAATAGTCACGTCATCCTGGAAGTTAGTGAAGGATCTCAGTATCCGAATATGAGATTCTTCCTCCCTCAAGGTAGTCAGAATAACAAAATGATAGTAAGTTTTCATTTTGATACACCCTCGCTATTTAATCATTTTACCTATGGATATCCACCGGATTGTTAAGTTTTATAAATTAATATCTCATAACCAACAATTGGCAAATAATCGCCATCCAATGTTTGAACGTAATTTGGCAATGAAGGTTTTTGGATATGTATTCGTGGGTTTTTGGGCTGTCTATTTATTATTTTTCGGAGTTACTTTCTATTTTATTTTCTCCGAATCCAGCATAGAGGCTTATGATATGATTAATGGCGGTGCCATATTTTTTCTTGCAATAGATTTCTTTTTACGTTTTGGCATGCAGGAAACTCCCGCACAAGAAATCAGACCTTATAAATTATTGCCAATTCCTATAACGTTTCTGCTCAACGTTTTTATGATTCGAATAGGGTTGAAAGTTTACAACTTATTTTGGTATTTCTTTTTCGTCCCATTCGGTTTGCTTAGCATTCCTTTTTATCATGGTTTCGGTGGATTATTAGGTTTCTTGTTGGGGTGGTGGTTACTTTTTGTCTTTAATGCCTATTGGTACCTGATATGGCGCTCGTTGATAAATAAACATATCCTTAATTTATTTTTCCCGTTAGCAATCTATGGGGCTTTATTTTATTTTGGATACTTTCATAGTGAAGAACAACAATGGCTTTTTACCTTTTTCATGCATTTAGGACAGGGGTTTATAGCCTTTAATCCAGCCCCATTTTTAACTGTTTTATTAGCTATCGCTTTCCTTTTTGTTGTTAACAATAAGATTCAAGGTTCGATGGTTTATACCGAAATAGCAAAGATCGATGGAAATACAAAGGTTAGGTCGTCAGAAATGGCTTACCTCAATAAGTTTGGAATCATTGGGCAATACATTAAACTAGAAATGAAATCTACCATGCGTAACCTTGTTGTCCGCAAACAATTTATCATAGGTGTTTCATGTATGATTTTGATTAGTCTTATTTTTGCTTTCACGGATGTTTATGATGATTCAATCTTTATGAGATCATATATATGCGTCTATTGTTTTGCGTGTTTGGGAGTGATGACTTTAACAGGCATAATGTGTGCAGAGGGCAACTATATGGATGGACTAATGAGCAGAAAGGAGTCTGTTCTTTCTTTGTTGAAGGCAAAGTACTATTTCAATTGTATGGTTATCATTATCCCTGTTCTGATTTTTATGATGCCTATATTAGCTGGTAAAATAACTTTGCTCGAAGCCGTTGGAAGTCTTTTTTTTACCACAGGAGTCATATTCCCATTCCTTTTCCAATTGGCAGTCTATAATAATACTACTTTACATTTGAATGAAAAAATAACAAAAAGCGGACGAAGCACTAAGGTGCAAACAATTGTTTCATTAGTGGCTCTTTTTGTGCCAATGTTCATTATGTATATTTTGATTACAATTTCCAGTATTTCTGTCGCGTCGTCAATTATGTTTTTTATAGGATTACTTGGTACTCTGCTGCATCCAATGTGGCTAAGAAATATTTATAACAGATTTATGAAACGTAGATATATCAATATGCTGGGTTTCAGAGATACAATACATTGTTAACACCTTCATATGTTTAATGTATGTGAACTATTTTGTATAAAAGCATATTTATCAAGAGTTTTTACTTCTTTTGAAATAAATAAATTAACTTTGTGGTGATTCTCCAGACTATATGTTGGTAGCATCATAAGTTATAAAACTAAATATAGATTATGAATAAAATTATTTGTAAAGAGCAATTTTCAGAAAAAGTTTTTAAGTTCGAAATAGAGGCTCCGCTGATTGCTAAATCTCGTAAGGCTGGTCACTTTGTAATTGTGCGTGTAGGTGACAAGGGGGAAAGAATGCCATTAACTATTGCTGATTCAGACACAGAAAAAGGTACAATTACTTTGGTCGTGCAGAAAGTTGGACTTTCATCTACAAAACTTTGCATGCTCAATGAAGGTGATTACATAACAGATGTTGTAGGTCCTTTAGGACAAGCAACTCATATAGAAAACTTTGGTACTGTTATATGTGCCGGTGGAGGTGTTGGTGTGGCTCCTATGCTTCCTATTATCCGTGCTTTGAAGAAAGCGGGAAACAGGGTGATATCTGTTTTAGCCGGCCGCAGCAAGGATTTGATAATATTGGAGGATGAGGTGAGGGAGAGCAGCGACGATGTCATAATTATGACGGATGACGGCAGTTATGGTCAAAAAGGTGTAGTAACTGTAGGAATAGAGCAAGTGATTCAGCGCGAGAAAGTCGATATGTGTTTTGCTATCGGCCCTGCCATAATGATGAAATTCTGTTGCTTGCTGACAAAGAAGTATGAAATACCAACGGACGTTTCACTCAATACGATTATGGTTGATGGTACAGGAATGTGCGGAGCTTGTCGTATAACAGTAGGCGGCCAAACACGATTTGTGTGTGTTGACGGTCCTGAGTTTGATGGCCATCAAGTGGACTTTGACGAAATGTTCAAGCGTATGGGTGCATTCAAACCAGTTGAAATAGAGGAGATGGAGAATTTTGAGCGTCACATGAATAATTCGGGATGTGGATGTTGCAAGGAGATAAAAACCGATCCGGAAAAAAGTAGACTTGCTGCAAACATGACTTCAGACACTCCTATGGATGTCCTTACCGACCGCAAAGCGGAATGGCGTGTGGAACTGCAGAAAAGCATGAAACCCAAAGAGCGCACAACGATAGGACGTTGCACAATGGATGAACTTGATCCTGCATACAGGGCGACCACTCGTACGGAAGAGGTGAACAAGGGACTTACTGTAGAACAGGCTCTTACGGAAGCAAAACGATGCTTGGATTGTGCAAATCCTACATGTATGGAAGGTTGTCCGGTAAGTATCAACATCCCTTCATTTGTGAAGAATGTGGAGCGAGGCCAATTCCTTGAAGCCGCAAGGGTGCTAAAGGCCACTTCTGCGTTGCCTGCTGTTTGCGGACGCGTTTGCCCGCAGGAAAAGCAGTGCGAAAGCAAGTGTATGCATATCAAGATGGGCGGAGAACCTGTTGCTATTGGTTATTTGGAACGTTTTGTAGCTGATTTTGAGCGCGAGAGCGGAAAAATGGCTTTACCTGAATGCGCTCCATCCAACGGCATAAAGGTTGCGGTTGTCGGTTCTGGACCGGCCGGTTTGAGTTTTGCTGGCGATATGGTAAAATTAGGATATGAGGTTACAGTTTTCGAGGCATTACATGAAATAGGCGGTGTTCTCAAATATGGTATTCCTGAATTCCGATTGCCTAACGCCATAGTGGATGTTGAAATATGCAATTTGGAAAAGATGGGAGTCCGTTTTGTGAAGGACTGCGTTGTTGGAAAAACAATTTCCATTTCCGAACTTGAAAGCGACGGCTACAAGGCTGTGTTTGTTGCATCAGGTGCAGGTCTGCCTAACTTTATGAATATTCCTGGAGAGAACAGCATAAATGTGATGTCTTCAAATGAATATTTAACTCGTGTGAACTTGATGGACGCTTCAAACCCTGAATCTGATACACCAATAAACAAGGCGCATAGCGTGATGGTTGTTGGTGGCGGAAACACCGCAATGGATTCATGTCGTACAGCAAAACGACTTGGTGCAGAACGTGTGTTTATTGCATATCGTCGTAGCGAAGCAGAGATGCCTGCAAGACTTGAAGAGGTCAAACATGCTAAGGAAGAGGGCATAGAGTTCTTGACTCTCCATAATCCAATTGAATATATAGCAGACGAAAACGGTGCTGTTAAACAGGTTAGACTCCAAAAGATGGAACTTGGCGAACCAGATGCAAGCGGTCGTCGTTCTCCTGTTGCAATAGAGGGAGCGATTGAAACTATAGATATAGATATGGCTATCGTTGCTGTTGGCGTATCGCCTAATCCACTTGTACCGACATCGGTTGAAGGTCTTGAGCTGGGACGTAAGAATACAATTGCAGTAAATGAGAAAATGCAGTCAAATATTCCTACAATTTTTGCAGGCGGCGATATTGTTAGGGGTGGTGCAACTGTGATTCTTGCTATGGGGGATGGAAGACGCGCAGCAGAGTGCGTGCACAATATGCTAAATGGTAAGTAATTGTTATAAACACAAAAAATATAAATTATGAAAAGATTATCGTTCTTACTTTTGTTGTCTGGAATGTTATTGGTCGTAGGTTGCCAATCATATAAAAAAGTGCCTTATTTGAAAAATAGTGAAGAGGTGGACCTGTCTTTGGCGACAAAACTGTATGATGCCAAAATTATGCCTAAGGATATGCTTAATATAACAGTCAACACTCCAAGCAATCCTGAGGCGTCGGCAATGTTTAATCTCATGGTTCAGATGAGTGATGAAACAGGTTCTTCGACAGGTCGTAGCAGATCTACCTCACAGCAGTATCTTCAGACGTATTTGGTGACGAATGACGGGTTTATTGATTTCCCTGTGTTGGGAAAGGTCAAGGTTTTGGGCATGACCAAGACGGAACTGGAAGATTATTTGGCAGAACGCATATTGGGTACACATCTGAAAGAACGCCCTATAGTGACTGTTACGATGGCAAGCTTTAAGGTCTCGGTTCTTGGTGAGGTTGCGAAGGCAGGACAGTACACTATTGCTACAGGAAAGGTTAATGTGTTTGAGGCCCTTGCGCTTGCAGGTGACATGACTATTTATGGTATGCGTAACAATGTTAAACTCATACGTGAATCTTCTGATGGAGAGAAAAATATCGTTGAGTTGAATTTGAATGACGCCAATGTGATAAATTCTCCGTACTACCAGTTGCAACAAAACGACATTGTTTACGTAACCCCTAATAAAGCAAAGGCAAAAAGTTCTGGTATTGGTGCAGAAACATCCCTTTGGTTTACATCTACAAGTATTGTAATATCTATTGCAAGTTTGTTGTACAACATACTAAGATAAATTCATTTAATCGGACTATTTAACATAGTCCGATTTTAATTAATATACTATATTGGAATAACATACAGATGCATTTATGAAGTGTTGTTGTTTTATTTTATCATTCATTTTCTGCGCTAATTTATACTCGCAACACTATGCAATTAAGTCGGTTAAAGGAGGACGTATTGAAGTTGATGGGAAGTTGGGATCTAAAGTGGATTATGGTTTGATTTCTAATTACAAACCTGCGATTGACTGTTTGATGTCCCCAATACTTGGTAAGAGTATTGTTTGCATGAATGCTTCGCGTCCTGAAAGTTTGCTGTCTAATTGGGTGACAGATGTCATGGTGGATACAGCTATAGGATTGGGCTGGGATGCGGATTTTGGGTTGTGTAATATTGGTGGGCTGCGAAGTTCTATGCCAAAAGGAAATGTGACAGTTGGCGATATTATGTCGATAGCTCCATTTGAAAATAGACTTTGTCTGCTTTCTATTAGAGGAGAGAATTTACTTGAACTGTTAAATCAGATTGCAGAATTAGGTGGTGAAGGAATTAGTTCTTCTTTGAGAATGGTAATTGCTTCTGATGGGACATTGATGAACGCTTCTGTTAAAGGCAAGAAAATAAGAAAAAACAAAGTATATAATATTGTTACAATAGATTATTTAGCAGAGGGGAATGATGGCATGTTTGCATTGAAACATGCATTTAAACGTATAGATACAAAACTCTTGCTAAGAGATGTTTTAATGGATTACATAAAAAGACAATCTGAATGTGGTGTCTTGCTTGATTCTAAAATTGAAGGACGTATCGTTGTAACACCTTAAATATTTATATCATGAATAATGTATTCTTTGCAAAAACGCTCTTAGTTGTATTTTTACAGTTGTGTCTTGCAGAATATACTGAAGCGCAAACGATAGACGGTGTTCGTTCTGATGACATCAATGTTATTATTATTCACACTAATGATACTCATAGTTGCATAGAACCTGTAACCCCCAATTTTTCTGATACAGCAATGGCGGATAAGGGAGGCTTCTTGCGTCGAGTTGTGCTTATAGACAGTTTGAGGTTAACTAATCCAAATTTATTATTGTTTGATTGCGGCGATTTTTCTCAAGGTTCACCTTATTATAATATATTCAAAGGTGAAGTAGAGGTTTCTTTAATGAATAGAATGAAATATGATGCATGTACAATAGGTAATCACGAATTTGATTTTGGGCTTGACAATATGGCACGACTGTTTGCGAGCATGGATTTTCCTGTTGTCTGTTGCAACTATGATTTTTCAGGCACTCCTGTAGATGGATTAGTTAAACCTTATATTGTCATTGAACGATGTGGGTTGAAAATCGGTGTGTTAGGAGTCTCGCCTAAACTGGAAGGTCTTGTTGCTCGAGAAAATTATAATAATGTTATTTTTTCTGACCCTATAACGAGCGTTGCTACTGTTGCTGAATATTTAAAATTGGAAGAACGATGCGATCTCATTGTATGCTTGTCCCATTTGGGGTGGGGTACTAAAGGGATAAACGATCAGATGCTGATAGGTTCAACAAGACATATTGACATCGTTCTTGGTGGGCATACACACACTTATTTTGAATCTCCTGAAATTTTAGCTAATGCAGACGGTGCGCAAGTTGCCTATAGTCAAATGGGGAAAAATGCACGTTTTGTTGGTATTCTTAGTGTATGCATGGAACCTATTCGCAAATAATCAATATGATTGAAATATTTGCCATGTAATATCAAAGTGTATTCAGCATTCGTTTCTACGCCTATATTTTTAAGGTAATTCGATTTCATGCGTGTTATTTTGTAATCTTTTTGCATTTATTTGCAAATTGGTGTTGTTTGAGTTGGTCAGACGGATATAAATGCGTAATTTTGTCTCAATAAAAAGAAATTGCATGTATTATTGTTTTTATAAGTATTATTAAGGTATAACAAATCAAATTAAATATGAAAAAGATAAATTTCAATGCGGGGCCGTCAATTCTTCCGCGCGAGGTAATCGAGGCTACCGCAAATGCTTGTATGGACTTTAATGGTTCTGGACTTTCTTTGATGGAAATTAGTCATCGTGCAAAGGATTTTCAGCCAGTTATTGATGAAGCTGTTGCCCTTTTTAAGGAACTGCTGGATATACCAGAAGGTTATTCTGTAATATTCCTCGGTGGTGGCGCTAGCATGGAGTTCTGTATGGTTCCATACAACTTCTTGAACAAGAAGGCCGCTTATTTGAATACCGGCGTGTGGGCTAAGAAGGCAATCAAGGAGGCTAAATTCTTTGGTGAAGTGGTTGAAGTAGCTTCGTCTGCTGAATCTACATACACTTATGTTCCTAAGGATTATATTATCCCTGTTGATGCTGACTATTTTCACGTAACAACAAATAATACAATCTACGGAACAGAGATTCGTAAGGAACTTGACAGTCCTGTACCAATGATAGCAGACATGTCATCAGATATATTTAGTCGTCCTATAGATGTTAGCAAGTATAACTGTATATATGGCGGAGCCCAAAAAAATCTTTCTATGGCAGGAGTGACATTTGTTATTGTTAAAGATGATGCTCTCGGTAAGGTGGACCGTCCAATTCCTACAATGCTTGATTATCGTACTCATGTTAATGGCGGTAGCATGTTTAATACACCCCCTGTCGTGCCTATTTATACAGCAATGCAGAATCTGCGTTGGATAAAGGCTAATGGTGGAGTTGAAGCTATGGATCGACTTGCAAATGAGCGTGCTTCAATTCTTTATAGCGAAATTGACCGTAACAAACTTTTCCGTGGAACGGCAAATGAGGAAGACCGTTCAGTAATGAACATCTGTTTTGTGATGAATGATGAATATAAAGATCTGGAAGCCGACTTCTTGAAATTTGCTACAGAAAGTGGCATGGTTGGTATAAAGGGACATCGTTCTGTGGGCGGATTCCGTGCAAGTTGCTACAACGCAATGAGTATTGAAGGCGTTAAGGCGCTTGTTGATTGTATGCAGCAGTTTGAAAAGAAAATTTAATTGACGAACATGAAAATTCTTATTGCAACAGAAAAACCTTTTGCGCCAGTGGCGGTTGAAGGTATAAGAGCTGAGGTCGAAACTGCAGGTTATGAATTGGCGTTGCTCGAAAAATATACAGAAAAGTCTCAACTTCTTGAGGCTGTAGCTGATGTTGACGCATTAATCATACGCTCAGACAAGGTTGATAGCGCTGTTTTAGATGCTGCAAAGCAACTTAAGATTGTTGTGCGTGCAGGTGCCGGTTATGACAATGTAGACCTTGAGGCAGCAACTGCACATGGAGTCGTTGTTATGAATACACCTGGACAGAATGCAAATGCTGTTGCTGAACTTGTAATGGGGCTCCTTGTTTTCGCAGTGCGCAATTTCTATAACGGTAAGGCTGGTACTGAACTCATGGGCAAAAAACTCGGTATTCTAGCTTTTGGTAATGTCGGGAGAAATGTCGCTCGTATAGCTAAGGGCTTTGGCATGGATGTTTATGCATATGACGCATTCTGTCCAGCTGAATCAATAGAAGCAGCAGGTGTTCATGCGGTTAGCAATCAGGATGCACTTTTTGAGGAATGCGACATTGTGAGCCTGCATATTCCGGCAACACCTCAGACAGTTCGGAGCATTAACCGGAATTTGGTCGGCAAGATGAAGAAAGGTGCAGTGCTCATCAATACAGCTCGAAAGGAAGTAATTGACGAGACGGAACTTGTAAGTCTGATGGAAGAACGTGCTGATTTGAAATTTGTTACTGATATTATGCCTGATGCAGATGTAACTTTCCAAAAATTTGAGGGACGTTATTTCTCTACTCCTAAAAAGATGGGAGCGCAAACTGCTGAAGCAAATATTAACGCAGGTATTGCAGCTGCAAAGCAGATTGTTGCATTTTTCAAAGACGGATGTACACGTTTTCAAGTAAATAAATGATTTAATAAATATGAAGAGTCCTTGAGTCTTTATGTCTTGAGGACCTTTTTCTTTTTAATCTTAAATTTAATATGGCAGTAATTAAACCTTTTCGTGGGGTTAGGCCTCCTAAACACCTTGTTGAGAAAGTTGAAAGTAGGCCTTATGATGTACTTGATTCGGATGAAGCACGCACAGAAGCTGGTGACAATGAAATGTCTCTTTATCATATAATAAAACCAGAAATTAATTTTCCTGAAGGGACAAGCGAGTATGATCCTCGTGTTTATGACAGCGCTGTTGAACACTTTTTAAAATTCCAATCGAAAGGTTGGCTTGTGCAAGACGAAAAAGAACAGTATTATATTTATGCACAAACGATGAATGGCAAAACCCAGTATGGTTTGTTCGTTGGAGCATATGTTAATGACTATCTTACTGGTGTCATTAAAAAACATGAACTTACCCGCCAGGATAAAGAGGAAGACCGCATGAAGCATGTTCGTGTTAATAATGCAAACATAGAGCCTGTATTCTTTGCATATCCTGACAACTCCACACTTGACGCTCTTATTATGCGTAATGTATCAACAATACCCGAATATGATTTTATTGCTCCGATAGATGGATTTCGCCATCAACTCTGGGTTGTGAATGATGATTCGGACATTGCAACAATTACGTCTGAATTTGCCAAAATGCCAAATCTTTATATTGCAGACGGACATCATCGTTCCGCTGCGGCAGCTCTTGTTGGAGCTGAAAAGGCGAAGCAAAATCCAAATCATAAAGGCGATGAAGAGTACAATTATTTCATGGCTGTATGTTTCCAGGCAAGCCAGTTGACTATCCTCGATTATAACCGTGTGATTAAAGACCTCAACGGCTTGACACCTGAAGAGTTTATTATTGCACTTGGAAATAATTTCTACATTCAGAAAAAGGGCACTGAAGAGTATCGTCCGCAGCAGATGCATGAATTCTCGCTTTATCTTGAAGGGGAGTGGTATTCGCTCATAGCAAAAGCGGGCACATATAACGAATCTGATCCAATAGGTGTTCTTGATGTGAGTATCTCATCGCGTCTCATTTTAGATGAAATTTTGAACATAACCGATTTGCGTCGTGACAAACGTATTGATTTTGTTGGCGGCCTCCGAGGTTTGGGCGAATTGAAACGTCGCGTTGATAGCGGTGAAATGAAAGTCGCATTAGCGCTATACCCTGTGTCGATGCAACAAATAATTGATATTGCTGACAGTGGAAATATAATGCCACCGAAAGCAACATGGTTTGAACCTAAACTGCGTTCAGGTTTAGTAATTCATAAATTAGATTGAGAAAATTACCAAGATGGGCTGAATCCTATAAATGGGTTCAGCCCTATTTTTATGCTACTCCCAAAGGGGTATCGGACACCAATAATTTTATTTCTGAATATACAGATTTAGTCCTTATTTGGTATTTATCTAATAAACAAAAATTGGGACTATCCCATTTAAGAATAGTCCCAAACTTGATTTGTATTGCAGCAATAGTCTTAGTACATATAAATCTTGTAGTTCTTAATGCTACCAGGAGCGCCTTGTTCAGCGCGCGGACAATATTCAAGTGCCGAAATTGTCTGAACGCTACCAAGGTCTATAACAAGGAGGTGTGGCATTGAAGCACTCTTTTCTGTCTGCCAGTAGGTTGATTCTTGAAGGTCGAACACCTTGTCGCCCATGTGGTTTCCGTTTTCCTCTTCGCTATTAGCATATTTTGTAGTCCAAGGTTCGCGTGAGATACGTTTGCCGTCTGTTCCTTGCAAGTAAAGCTCTGCAATTGCAACCTGCGGTTTGCCGTCTTGTGTAGAAAGACATTCTACAGCAAGGTAGCGGCCTTTCTGTGGTGCAGAGAATTTGACAGTCTGCCAACCGTTGCCTGCTTTGAACGCACCTGTGGCTGCCGGTGTTACGCTATTGAGGTCTGGTTTGTCGCCAATATTGTTGTGCTTATTGCTCTTTTCGAGTTGGAGTTTGTTTACTTCGTGTGTATTCTGGCCCCACACTTTAGTTTCTTTTGGTCCAACAACGTCAAGGACAATGATTTCGTTTTTGCCTTTCTTCAACCAGCATCCAGGGATAAAGAGTGTTTGCTGTGGTCCGATGTACCAGATGCGACCCATAGCGTGACCGTTTACGTAAACCTGTCCCTTGCCCCATGTCTCGAAGTTAAGGAATGTGTCGCCAACTTTTTTAAGGTTGAAATAACCGCGATAATATCCACGTGTTCCCTTGTTGTCTGACTTCTTCTCAAATGCCTTGACGGCTGTCTGATAGTCGTCTGGGATAGTTGTCATAGTCCAGTTCTTGAGGTTCCAAGTTACTTCATGTCCGTCAACATCGGCAGTGAGTTTCATGTCACCGACAATTCCCTTGAAATCTTTGATTGCGCGACCGAAATTGATGCGTCCCATTCCTTCAACGACAATCTGAAGTTTGTCGCCTTTCTTTGTCGCAGGAATAGTGATTGCTCTTTCGTTCTTTACGCGGTCTGTTTTGCCTACGTATTCACCGTTGATAAAATATTGAGCAAAGTCGTGAACATCGGCTACGAGTGTGCCACCGTTTTTTGTTTCAGGGAGTTCTACAGTGTAAACAGCTGTTCCCCAGCCCATATCAAGGTCTTCAAATGTCTTTGTGTCTTTAGCCTCGACTGTTTTGTCCGCACCGTTTGCCAATGGAGCAAATTCTGTGAGTTTGAACTCTGGCACAGTGATGATTGGGGCAATTGGCTTAGGCACAGACGGAAGTTTCTTCTCAGTGTACTTCTGCATCATATTGCGCAATTCCTGATACTTAGGAGTTGCATGGCCATATTCGTTGATTGGTGCATCATAATCGTAAGATGTAACGTCTGGCTGGAAACCTGGCGAGTTTGCACCTGCCCAATGGCCGAATGATGTTCCACCGTGAGTCATGTAGAGTGAGAATGATATGCCTTTTGACAGCATTTCGTCAAGTCCTGCAACCATATCTTTTGCAGGGCGTGTTTCGTGGCGTGCTCCCCATTTGTCGAACCATCCGCTCCAAAACTCGGAACACATGAGAGGGGAGTCTGGACGAAGTTGCTTGAGACGGCGGAATTGGTTGTCGATGTGTGAACCTGTACCAAAGTTCATTGTCCAAACAAGGTCGTCAAGTCCGTTCTTCTCGAAGTTTGAAGCCCAGTCGCACTGGAAGAGAGCAAGTTCCTTGCCATAGATTCCGCGCAGACAGTCTCTGATAGCGCTCACGTAAGGTTTGTCCTCACCATAGCTGCCGTATTCATTTTCAACTTGAACCATAATGATTGGCCCGCCTTTCTGAATTGTGAGACCGGCGAGCTGTTCACCCACTTTTTCCTCGAAAATCTTTACGCGCTCCATGAAATAAGGGTCTTGTTCACGAAGACGGATGTCTTTCTTCTTCAAGAGCCACCATGGGAGTCCGCCCATTTCCCATTCAGCACAAACGTATGGTCCAGGACGAACGATGACATACATGCCGTTCTTCTGAGCAAGTTTACAGAATGCTGCAATGTCGTTGTTGCCTGTGAAATCAAATTGTCCTTCGCGTTGTTCGTGTATGTTCCAGAAGATGTAAATACATACGGTATTCATACCGAGTGCTTTACACATCTTAATGCGATGGTCCCAGTATTCGCGTGGAATACGCGGATAGTGGATTTCTGCAGCTTTAACAACAAATGGTTTGCCGTTGAGCAGGAATGTTCCTTTTCCAGCCTCAAAGGTTCCGGTTTTCTGTGCAGCTGCAGGTTGGCATAGCATAAGTCCTGCAAAAAGCAGTGCCAAAAGCATTGTCAATCTTGTTTTCTTCATTTTTAGGTATTTGTTAAATAAAATAGTTAAGATGTAGAGTTTTTGAATCAAGTAATCACAAAACAGCACCGCGGTCGTGTCGTATCTCCACCGCAGTCGTGTAGTACTTTCACCGCAGTCGTGTTGTATCTCCACCGCGGTCGTGTTTTATCTCCACCACGGTCGTGTTTCGCCTTGAGCGCCACGCTGTTTTACTTTACTTTATTTTACAGGTATGGACTCAATACGTTCCTGATGGCGTCCTCCTTCAAATTCAGTTGCAAAGAATTCGTCCATAATCTTGCGTGCCATCTCTGTGTCGATGAATCTGCCTGGCATGACAAGCACATTCGCATTGTTGTGTTGGCGGATCAGATGGGCTATCTCTGGAATCCAACATAGTCCTGCGCGTATATCTTGGTGTTTGTTGAGGGTCATGGTTATGCCTTCACCGCTTCCACACATTGCTATGCCTGGATAGACTTCACCTTTTTCGATGCCTTCTGCTAATGCGTGACCATAGGTTGCATAATTGCAACTGTCTTCTGTATAAGTTCCATAATCTTTGTATTCAATACCTTTTTCTTCAAGATATTGCTTCACAAACTGTTTTAATGGAAATGCTGCATGGTCGCTTGCAATTCCAACTGTCTTGATTTCCATATTTATATTGGTATGTATGGATATAGAAAAAGAGGAGTAGGGAAGTGCGCCTCCCTTACCCCTCTAATTACTTTGTATGATTAAAGCATTGACTTAACTTGGTTGTAAACATTCTCTGCTGTGAAACCGAGTTTTTCATCGAGCACCTTGTAAGGGGCTGAGAATCCGAAGCTTTCAAGTCCCCATACCTTTCCTTCGTGAGCTGGTACAAGTCCTTGGAGGTTTACAGGGAGACCTGCTGTGAGACCGAACTTCTTTACTCCTGCAGGAAGGACTGATGCCTGGTATTCGGCAGACTGGCTGCGGAAGAGTCCTTCTGATGGCACAGAAACGATGCTGCACTTAATTCCGTCCTTGCGGAGAAGTTCTGCACCAGCAACAAGTGTTGAAACTTCTGAACCAGAAGCAACGAGAATTACATCAGGATTAGCGTCTGAACCTGCTACGACATATGCACCCTTAGCTGCTTCAGCATAAGCATTGCCCTCTGGAAGGTCGTTGATGTTCTGACGAGAGAGGATGAGAGCTGTTGGTGTTGATGTGTTAGCCATTGCAAGAGCCCATGCCTCAGTAGTTTCCTTAGCGTCAGCAGGACGAAGAACGAGGGTAGAGTTATGTCCCTTATGGTTCTTCAGTTTCTCCATGAGACGAATCTGTGCTTCCTGCTCAACTGGCTCGTGAGTAGGTCCGTCTTCACCTACACGGAATGCGTCGTGTGTCCAAATGAACTTAACTGGAAGTTCCATGAGAGCGGCCATACGAACAGCTGGTTTCATGTAGTCTGAGAATACGAAGAAAGTTCCGCATGCAGGTATTACACCTCCATGGAGTGACATACCGATACAGCAGCATGCCATTGTAAGTTCTGCTACACCAGCCTGGAAGAATGCACCAGAGAAATCACCCTTAGTGAGAGCCTTTGTCTTATTCAAGAACCCGTCTGTCTTGTCTGAATTTGAAAGGTCGGCTGATGCACAAATCATGTTTGGAACTTGTTCTGCAAGAGCAGCAAGACATGCTGCTGAAGCATTACGTGTTGCATCGTTTGCCTTCTGCTGAACCTTTGACCAGTCAATCTGTGGAGCCTTATTAGCAAACCAGTCAGCCTGTGCTGCAGCTTTTTCTGGATTAGCGGCAGCCCATTCTGCTTCTTCAGCATAGCGAGCGGCGCAAATAGCTTTCAGCTCTTCAGCACGATTTGCATAAAGTTCCTTAACATCGTCGAATATCTGGAATGGATTTTCTGGGTCACCGCCAAGATTCTTTACTGAATTAATAAATGCATCGCCACCGAGTGGAGCACCGTGTGTCTTGCAATTACGTTCGTATGAAGAACCGTCAGCCTTGAGTGCGCCTTTACCCATAATACATTTACCGATGATGAGTGTAGGCTTGCCTTCAACCGCTTTAGCAGTTTCGATAGCTGTGCGAATCTGCGCAGCATCATTACCGTTAATTTCTATAACTTCCCATCCGAGCGCACGATACTTAGCAGCGGTATCTTCACACATAACTTCCGCTGTTTCAGTAGATAACTGAATGTCGTTAGAGTCATAGAACATGATAAGGTTATCAAGACCGAGAGTTGCTGCAATACGTGCAGAACCCTGAGAAATCTCCTCCTGGACACCACCGTCAGAAATGTAGGCATAGATTGTTTCCTTAGCGAAAGTAGGGTTGCCAGTGTGTGCAGCCAAGAACTTAGCGGCGATAGCAGCACCTACAGCAAAAGTATGTCCTTGTCCGAGTGGACCTGAAGTGTTCTCAACTCCACGCTCTACTTCAAACTCTGGATGTCCTGTTGTAGGAGACCCCCACTGACGAAGTTGTGCAAGCTCTTCAAGGCTATACTTGCCGATAAGCGCAAGCTGTGCGTAAAGCATTGGAGCCATATGACCTGGGTCAAGATAAAAACGGTCGCGACCTACCCATGTAGGGTTCTGAGGGTCATAATTGAGATATTCAGAGTAGAGTACATTGATGAAGTCCGCTCCACCCATGGCACCACCAGGGTGTCCTGATTTTGCTTTTTCTACAGAAGCAGCTGCAAGAATACGAATATTATCAGCTGCGTGATTTAATACAGAAATAGGATTATTTGCCATGTTAAAAATCTCTCCCTCTCTCATGTGCATGATGCATATGTTGAGTGTAGAATTTTTACGGGAGAATTTCTACATTAATTATTATTAGTGAATTATTTCTTTGCTTTTACAGCAGCCTCTTCAATAGCAAGACCTGCTTTGTAGTTTTCAATATATGCATTAAAACCTGCAACGTCCTCAGGTGTTGGCGCGATTTCTACACCGGCATCGCCTGCAAATACATGCTTGTCAAGATAGTCTGCGAGAGTAAGATTTGCCTCATTATTAATGAGATAGGATGCAAGAAGTGCAATACCCCATGCGCCACCTTCACCAGCTGTTTCCATTACTGAAATAGGGGAGTTGATGGCTGCTGCAAGAACTCTTTGGCCAACGCCCTTGGTCTTAAACAAGCCTCCATGTCCAGTGATACGGTCAACCTTAATCTTTTCTTCATTGAAAAGGATGTCGTTACCTATCTTCAATACGCCAACAGAAGCATATAGATGGGCACGCATGAAGTTTGCAAGGTTGAACTTGTCATTAGCAGAGCGTACGAATAATGGACGACCTTCTGCGAGACCTGTTACAGGTTCACCTGATATGTAGTTGTAGGAAATAAGACCGCCACAATCAGGATTGCCATTTAGAGCGTTATTGTAAAGTTTTCCATAAACTTCATTCATGTCAACAGGGATACCGAGCAATTCTTGATATTCTTTGAAGAGGTTTACCCATGCGTTCAAGTCTGAAGTACAGTTGTTGCAATGAACCATAGCTACAAGGCTTCCATCAGGAGTTGTAACCATGTCTATCATTTCGTAAGGTTTAGACAAATCTTTCTCCAACACAATCATTGAGAATGATGATGTACCAGCTGAAACGTTGCCCGTACGTTGCTTAACGGCATTTGTAGCAACCATTCCAGTACCTGCATCACCTTCTGGCGGACAAACAGGAATACCAGCTTTGAGATGTCCTGAAACATCAAGTTTCTTAGCGCCTTCAGGAGTGAGGAAACCAGCATTTTCACCTGCAGAAAGTGATTTTGGAAGGATGTCAAGAAGTGTCCAGCCAAATCCCTTTGTACTGATGAGTCGGTTGAATTTCTCTACCATTTCTGCATTGTAAGTCTTTGTCTCAGGGTCTACAGGAATCATACCTGAAGCGTCGCCTACACCAAGAACTTTTTGACCAGTAATCTGCCAATGTATAAATCCTGCAAGTGTAGTCAGGAAGTCAATATCTTTAACGTGTTCCTCGTTGTCAAGAATCGCCTGATAGAGATGAGATATACTCCAACGAAGCGGTATGTTGTAATTGAACAATTCAGAAAGTTCTGCAGCCGCCTTACCTGTATTTGTGTTTCTCCATGTACGGAATGGCACAAGAATTTCCTCTTTCTTGTTGAATGCCATATAACCGTGCATCATGGCGCTGACACCAATAGCCGCTAATGATTCAATTTCTGTATCGTACAATTCTTTAACATTTGAGCGGAGATCTGCATAACAATCCTGCAATCCGTACCAAATAGCTTCTACACTATATGTCCAGAGTCCGTCAACAAGTTGATTTTCCCACTCGTGACTACCTTGTGCTATTGGTTTGTTCTCTTGGTCAATGAGAACTGCCTTAATACGGGTAGAGCCAAACTCGATACCGAGAATGGCTTTACCTGTTTCTATTGTTTGTTTTGCTGTCATAATTTACTTGAGAGCTTTGTTTAACATGTAGTACACTTCGTTCATTTGCAAAGTATGCTTGAACTCACTGATTGTAGTGTCTTTGTTAATCTTAACATATTCTATACCAACCATTTCTGCGAAATCTTCCCAATATTCCTCATTAATGTCGTATGAAAATGCACTGTGATGAGTTCCACCAGCAAGAATCCATGCGCCTGCTCCGATTTCGAATGTAGGTTGTGGTACCCAGAGAGCTGATGCTACAGGAAGATTTGGCATTGGTTTTGGTTCAATGCATTCAACCTCTTGTGAGATGAGACGGAAACGATTACCGAGGTCAACTACAGTAGCCTTGATACCACGACCAACCTTTGAAGTGAACACGAGGCGAGCGGTCTGTTGCTTGCGGATACCGATACCGAGGAAGTGAACTTCAAGAGTTGGTTTGTCTACAGCAATGAGAGGGCAAACTTCAAGCATGTGGCTCTGTAAGCATGAACTGCGGTCGCCAGCAAAGTTAAGAGTATAGTCCTCAAGGAATGAACAACCGATTGGCATGCCTTGCTGAATGACCCAAAGTGTACGGCATAGACAAGCAGTTTTCCAGTCACCTTCTGCTCCAAATCCATAACCTTCAGCCATAAGACGCTGTGAAGCAAGACCTGGAATTTGGTCGAATCCTACGAAGTTAGGGTCATTGATGTCTGCATCACCAAGGTCGTCGAAGTTTGTTGTAAATGCTGTAGCACCCTCGTCCTTCAATACGCGACGCAATGCAATTTCTGCTTTGGCAGCATTCTTGACTTTCTCCCAATAAACTTCTTCACCGCTTTCATCAATCTTGATTGTATATTCTTTCTTGTATTCTTCAACAAGTGCATCAGCTTCTGCATCAGTAACTTTCTTGAAGTATTCCATGAGAGAAGATACCGGGTAGTAGTCTACGTGATAACCCATGCGCTGCTCAAACTCAACACGGTCACCATCTGTTACGGCAACATTGTTCATGTTCATACCGAACATAAGGCAACGCACATTCTTTGCATCAGCAACACCAGCTGCAACGCGTGCCCAAACAGCAATTTTCTCCTGTGCATCAGGGTTCTTCCAATATCCGCATACAACCTTGCGAGGAACACGCATGCGAGTGCAAATATGACCAAACTCAATGTCACCGTGAGCAGACTGGTTGAGATTCATGAAGTCCATGTCGATTTCAGACCAAGGAATTTCAGCGTTATATTGAGTATGGAAGTGAAGAAGTGGTTTCTGAAGAGCCTGCAGACCCTTAATCCACATCTTTGCAGGAGAGAATGTATGCATCCATGTGATTACACCAGCACACTTGCTGTCATTGTTGGCTTCTTTCATTACAGCTTCAACTTCCTTAGAAGAGTTTGCAGTACCCTTGTATACTACTTTAATAGGGATGATTCCGCCATTATTAAGACCCTCTACCATTTCTTTAGAATGTCCGTCTACAATCTTTACAGTTTCGCCTCCATAGAGAAGCTGTGCTCCGGTTACCCACCAAAGTTCAAGATTTTCAAATGCCATAATAATTCGTTTTTTTAAATTAGATTTATATTAACTATTATATATTAATCTCTACTCTTGCAAAGATAAAAGTTTTTGGAAATAGTACTCTATCTTTTGTGGAGTTTTAAGTTATTTTTTCTTTTGCCCATAGTATGCGTTAGGACCATGTTTGCGCATATAATGCTTTTCAATGAGAAGCGGATTCATTGTGAGTTCAGGGTTAACCTGATATGCTACAAACGCCATCTTAGCACACTGTTCCATGACCTTAGCATTATAAACTGCATTATCCGGAGATGTCCCCCAAGAGAATGGTCCATGGTTCTTTACAAGAACAGCAGGTGTATGGTCTGGGTTAATCTTGCGGATGTTAAGGAATTCGTCAACGATGACGTTTCCAGTCTCCAGCTCGTAAGCACCTTCTACTTCTGCTTTAGTCATGTCGCGTGTACATGGGATTTCCTTGTAAAAATAGTCGGCGTGAGTAGTTCCAATATTGGGGATGTCTTTGCCAGCCTGAGCGAATGCTGTAGCGTAAGTAGAGTGTGTATGTACCACACCTTGAATATTTGGAAATGCACGATATAGAACGAGGTGGGTTGGTGTGTCGGAAGACGGATTGAGGTCACCTTCAACAACTTCACCCGTATTTAGATCAACTACAACCATGTCGGATGCTTTCATGTCGTCGTAGCTTACTCCACTAGGTTTGATAACAACTAGTCCCTTTTCACGGTCAATGCCTGAAACATTTCCCCAAGTAAAAATTACAAGTCCTTGTTTTACGAGGTCAAGGTTAGCCTTGAACACCTTCTGTTTCAATTCTTCTAACATAAGTAATATATTTAATGGGTTTATATTATAAAAGTGTACTATAAATTCAAGATTTATTATCAAATTTGTATAGTGATGCACCTCTACGAGAAGTATTCTTATCAATCATATTTGTTTTCACAACATACCCTTGTTCCATAATTTTTCTACGAAAATTTCTCTTGTCAATAGACGTGCCAAGTATGCATTCGTGTAATGTCTGCAACTGTGTAAGTGTAAAATATTTTGGTAGCAGATTCATTCCTATAGGTTCATCTGCAAGATTTTCTTTCAATTTTGTTAGTGCTTTTTCGACCATTAGATTGTGGTCAAAACATAATGACGGGAGATTTTCTATGTCAACCCATCGGGCGTTCCCTTCAATAGTCCTCTTATATTCATTTACATTTATGAGAGCGCAGTAAACAACCGAAACAACTCTTTCCCCAGGGTCACGTTCAACGTCACCAAATGCTCCCAACTGACGCATGTAAGTGTTGTCTAATCCAGTAAATTCAGCTAGAACTCGCTTTGCGGCATCATCAATACTTTCATCTACTTCTACGAAACCACCTATCAAAGATAACAGGCCTTTGCCTGGTTCATAGGGGCGTTCCTGAATTAAAAGTTTCAGTGTCCCCTCTGTGAATCCAAATATAATGCAGTCAACAGAGATGTAAAATTTTGTATGTGTTTTATAATATTTGTGCATTATATTTTTATGGTGTTATTAATATTGTAAAAAATAGAAAAAGAGAAAAGTCTGGAATCAAATCCAAACCTTTCTCTTTAATTATTTATTACCACAATAGTGCGTAAAGTATGAGAGTAATGACAGCAATGCCGATTGTACCCCATGTGTAACCGCGAGTTGTGCGGAACAACGCTAAGTCAATAGGAAGAGCCTTGACATCTTTCTTGTTATCTTTTGAGTTGCTGTAGAGCCAAATACCATTACACCCCACAAGTACACCGAAGAAGATAAATGCCTGGAAACCGATGTCGTTAAGATATGCAGACCATTCGGTTGATGTTCCGAGAGCAACAACTACGATTGCTGCAACAATCATTAATGCACCAGCACCACCGAGAACCTTAGACCAAAGAAGCATTGCAGACTGGTCTTTCTGTGATGGAAGTTCTGTGGTAACATATTTCTTATCCAAGTAAGAAACAAGTATGAAGAAGAGCACGAGGATAATGAAGATGTATCCTGCACGGAACTGGAATGCCACATCTGGGAAGCAAATCTTGAAAAGTACACCCATTGGAATTGTAAGGATTGCAGTCCAAACTGCAGCCTTTGAAGATGCACGTTTCCAGAGAAGTCCGAGACCAAACACAGTGATGATACCTGGATAGATGAATCCTGAATACTCCTGGATGTATTGGAATGCTTGGTCAAGACCACCAAGGAGAGGCTTAACTGCAACAGCAGCGATAACAAGTGAAACGAGGGCAACGATACGACCTACGCTTACAAGCTGTTTGTCTGAAGCATTCTTGTTCAAATACTTCTTGTAGATATCCATTGTAAATAGGGTAGAAGTGGAGTTGAACATTGAAGCGAGTGAGGAGATGATAGCCGCTGCGAGGGCTGCAAATGAAAGGCCCTTGATTCCTGTAGGAGTGAAGTTGCGAATGAGCCATGGATAAGCATCGTCAGAACGTTCTATTGTACCTTGAAGATTCATACCAGAGAACACTTCAGGATTTTGCATGATATAATATGCACAGATTCCAGGAATAACAACGATGAACGGAATGAGAATCTTGAGGAAACCTGCGAAGATGAGACCTTTCTTTGCTTCATCAATACTTTTAGCAGCGAGTCCTTTCTGAATGATATATTGGTTGAATCCCCAATAACCGAGGTTTGTGAGCCATACTCCACCTACAACAGCCGCAATACCAGGTACGTTTGCAAATGCATCTGGGTCAGATGATTCCTGGATAATCAAATGGAAATGAGGGTCTGTTGCATGTGTACCAGTAGTGAGATCTGTATACATTTTGCCAAATGCAGCAAATACTCCATCAAAACCGTCAAGATGCAGTGCCATAGTATCAAGAGCAATGTATGCAGTGATAAGACCACCACCCACAAGGAAAGTTACCTGCATAACGTCTGTCCATGCTACAGATGCAAGACCTCCGTATATAGAGTAGATACCTGCAATAAGGAACAAGCCTATTATGATAAGCATGCGCATTGAAACTTCAATGCCTCCGAAACTTACAGCTAATCCTTGGAGACCAAGAATCTGCTCAATTGCTAATGCTCCGAGCCATGCTACAGAAGTGAGGTTTACAAAAACGTAAAGGAAGAGCCAAAGAATAGAGAATGCAAGACCCACACCGTCATTGTAGCGCTCACGAAGGAACTGAGGAATTGTAAAAATCTTGCGTTCAATCATTACTGGAAGGAGGAACTTACCAATGACAACGAGCGTTATAGCAGCCATAACTTCATATGCTGCGATTGCAATACCATCAGCAAATCCAGTACCTGACATACCGATGAATTGTTCGGCAGAAATGTTGGCGGCAATCAGTGAAGCACCTACAGCCCACCATGTCAATGTGTTACCTGCCAAGAAATAATCATTGGCACTTTTCTCTTTTCCGTCCTTATTGCGACTAAGGAACAAACCTAATCCTACGAGCAATACTATGTATGCAACAAGGATTACAAAGTCAATTGTCTGGAACCCAGAATTAGCAATTGCTTGTGAAATACTGTTCATTTGTTTTAAAGATTTATTTTGTTAATTGATTAATATCTAATTATTTAATAACAGAAAACTTGTACTTGCAATAGCTGTGATATGGTTTCTCTGGTGTTACGAAAGGATTGCAGTTTTCCCATCCTGTAAGATTGCACTTGTTTGGCGAATCAGGGTATTTCTGAGACTCAAGACAGATTGCACAATGTTTCTCATACATGATACCTCCCTTACCAGGACGTGTTCCATCTTGGAAGTTAGCCGTGTAGCATTGTACGCCTGGTTCGTTGGTGTACATCTCAAGTTTGATGCCTGAGCGTAAGTCTGTCATTGTTGCACAAACTTTTTCCTGATCGCCTTTTGTGTTAAGACACCAGTTATGGTCGTAACCACCTCCTGCTGCTATAATTTCAGCGTCACCTTTCTGGAAATCTGTTCCTATTGCTTTTGAAGTGCGGAAGTCAAATACAGTACCTTCAACTGCACGAACTTCACCTGTTGGCATGTATGTAGAATCAGCAGGAGTGTAGAAGTCGGCATTAACCTGAAGAACAGACTCTTCTATAGTGTTGTTGAAGTCTCCAGAAAGATTGAAATAAGTGTGGTTAGTCATATTGATGATTGTTGGCTTGTCAGTTGTTGCATCATAACTGATAGCGATAGCATTATCTTCTGTAAGTTCAAATTTCACTGTTGCTTCAACTTTTCCAGGGAATTTGTTATCTCCATCTTCTGAAACAGCCTTGAGCGTAAGTGCGTTAGGTGTTGATTCTACAACATCGTACACTTTGTATTGCCATCCTGTATATCCTCCATGAAGTGAGTGGAAACCATTGTTGTTCTTATCCAATCTGATTGTATCTGTTGTTTCTGGTATTATGAACTCTCCACCGTTAATACGGTTTGCATAGCGTCCTACTGAACAGCCAAAATCAGTTTCAAAGTTCCATGGGAAATAATTTTCGATTTTGTCGAAACCGCATGCCACGTCAACGAATTTGTTTTCTTTGTTCGGTACCATGATGCTGACAATTCGTCCACCGAAGTTAGTTATGCTTACTTCCATGCCATTGCTATTTGTAAGCGTATATAACTTTACAGAATCCGCATTTGCTGTGTCAGGTACAAACTTTTGAGAGTCATAGTTGTATGCAACAGCAATGCATGTGTCAAAATCTGCAGGATTTAGGCCAGATTTTAGTTGAGCATTTTCTTGTACGGAATTACAAGCGCAGAGCAGAGCCACAGAGGCTGCCGAACCGAGTAAAACGGATTTTAATGTTTTCATAAATACTAGAATTTATTAGATTTAATGTATAAATTACACAATTTATGCAAAGTTAACCCTTTTAACGTTGTGCGTCACTCAACAAAGCATGTTTTATAACATATAAAAAAGGTATAAATGTGTAAATAACACTCAAATACAGATAACACAGGCCATGTCAAACGCAGAAAGTTCCAATTACAAATAATTTGCGTATTAGAAATACACAATACCAACTTATATGCATAAATCAAACATTCTACATCTGGATATAATCTGCAAAAACTACTAATATTTCTTCAAAAAATTTACACCAACAACAAACTTAAGTGAGCCGTAAGAATTAGTCAACGCAAATTTCTTTTCACAATATGAATATGTATGAAGTTCAAAAAGTAACCCTGTAAAATACTTTGTATTGTTCCAAAAAAGACTCATACGAGTGATGAGGTCTGTACTCATATTCCTCAATACGGAATTTGATTTATCATAAATTTCAATATCAGACACTCTATAGCCAATAGACGGGAGCAAGGATATGGCAAATAGACAGTTTTTCCTGAAAACCCAATTATATCCGTAGCCAAAACTTACAGCATAGTCTTTATAGTCTATATTTCTAAAGCACAAGGTTGGGTCTTTGTCCTTAAGATGAGATGGAAGTGCTGATTCGTCAAACGAAACACGCTGATGGCTATAAGATATTCCTAATTTCCAGGACCCTTTACTTCTGCGCTGTACAGCGTTCATACCGAAAGCAGCGGGCCAAGAATATTTTTTATGATTAAATATGTATTCTGCATTAACACCGAAACATTTTGATTTTAACCCCGAAAAGCTATTGTTTTTATTTCTCAAATCCTCATTGGCAAAACTAGTTATTTGTGCAGATTCGCCAGAGCGAAAAGTGTATATTTCCGCAACAAACTTGGCAGTGTTCAATGTGAATGAGTTTCGCTGACTAGTTCCGTATGTTTTTTTTCCTGACGTATTAATGTCATTCACGTTTATATAATGTCCGTATCCTAAAATCCCCCAGCATATATAACCTCCCAAAATCATAGGATGACTAGTTTCTATTGTCATTCGATTATTAGTCGTTGCCGAAGTTAACCTGTAATAATCATGCCAATAAATCGCCTCAAGTTGCCCTGTAAACTGATAAAGTTGAGGAGTTATGTAATTAGTATCACACCCCATAAAGAATTCAGAGATTTTACCGAATCCATCACCTATAATCTTAAAGATACCATGTTTTTTTTCCTTAGTTTTTATGGCAGTTGAAACAGCAGATGGCGTGACGTCTCCTTCGCCTGCTTGTCGATTGCTACATGCAGAATAATAGTTCATATTGTCATGTAAAACAGCTAATCCATAATTTGCGTGAAACATGGCAAATAAAACCAATGCAATCTTGATGAGTTTACGATTCACTTCGCTATTTTATTCAATTTAGAACTTTCCAAGAATTTTATCCATAACCCAATTCGTTGGAGTGGCGCTAACACTATCGCAATCACATACAATCTCTCCTTTCAGATGACCTACAATTTTTTGTATTAATGGCATCTGAACATATTGTGGGTTTTTAACGATTATCTCTTTTCTTCCCTCCTCTGTATGTAAAGCAATAGGTGTATAGTCAAAAACAGAAAAGCATATCATTCCTTTATCACCTACAATCTCAATTCTGTCAGTGCGAGCTGATTTATGCGCAACAAAACACCATGATGCTGAACCAGAAACACCAGAATCAAACTTGAAACATGCATTAAAAGTGTCTTCAACCTTATAAAGTCCCGCCATATTGCATCCGTAACCTTCAGCTTCGGTTATTATTCCAAACATATATTGCAACAGATCTAATTGATGCGATGCTAGGTCATAAAAATATCCGCCTCCACCAGCTATGTCTGGTTGCAATCTCCACGGAAGATTTTTTGTATTGTAATCCAATTCTCTCGGAGGTACTGCAAATCGAATTTGAACCGAGAGAATCTTACCTATATCCCCACTATACGCAAGTTCCTTAACTTTTTGAAAATACGGAAGATATCGTCTATAGTATGCAACAAAACACGGAACATTGTTTTGCTCTGATATTCGATTAATTCGCAAACAATCCTCATAACTTGAAGCCAAAGGTTTCTCCACATATACAGGTTTACCAGCTCGCATTGCCATCAAAGCAAAAGTAGAATGAGAGGAGGGGGGAGTTGCAATGTAAACAGCATTTACATTCGGATCATTTATTAAAGATATCGGGTCATTATAAAAGTTGTTAATTGAATGTCTGTTTGCATAGTCTTGTGCCTTTGAGAAATCGCGACTCATAACTGCAACGACTTTTGAACCAGACACAAGAGAAAATGCTGGCCCGCTCTTCTTTTCAGTGACTTCTCCGCATCCGATAAATCCCCATCTTATTTCGTTCAAATTGCTCATTGAAACTTTCGTTTTTATTCAAATAAAAATATAATCACATCCCGACGGTTACCATTACGTCTAATTTGACTGTATTACATTGCAAATGTAGTGTTTTTTTTATACTTTTGTATTCGTTTTCAATACAATTTGAATATTATGCCTCTAACGAATAAATATGCAGAGACTATCTCGGACAATAGCACATATGTGTTTTATAAACATCGTAAAATACTATCATGCATATCCGATGGAATCAGCATGTACACTAAAAATATCGTAAAATACACTATAGCTACATTAATCCCTACGTTAATTGTTGCTATTTTAATATCAGTTTTCTCTTTTCTTTTATTAGGATGTTGGGCAAATGAATCATTTGCCCCGCAATCTATTTTTCAATCAATCTTTACATGGACTACTTTCATATTCACCTTTTTATTTTTAACACTATACACATGTGTCACATATGTGTTTGTTGAGTATAGATGTATAAAAAAATGCACTATTGGCTTACGGCATACATACATGATTTCGTTTAAAAGATTTCCCCGTGTCTTCTTTTTTTATCTCATCAATATCTGTACTTGTGCCATTGCAGGAATATGTATATATTACATTTTCTCAAAAGATATAGCAGATATGAACCATGATGATTTTTTTTATATTTTAGGTTGTGTTGTTGTCATATTATTAGTTGCTATATTCTCTTTGCCTTATAACATTGTTTTACCATCATTAATGCTTGAAAAAGTCAGATTTTTAAAGGGATTTATAAAAGGATATAAATTAGGAATTTCTAATTGGGTAAAGAACTTCAAGTTATTTGTTTTACTATTATTTATAAAACTCATATTGGGCTCTATTTTGTTTGCCCCTATGTTTGTTAATATTGCAATATTACAATCATATATCAATGCACTTATTAATGGTGATAATGCACATTTACCAGAAAGTTTCATTATATGTTTTGTTGCCATTACTTTTTTAACTACATCTATATTGATATATTTTACAGCAGTATTAAATCTATCTTATGCATATTTATATTCATCAGCAATAACTGATAAAAAAGAAAAAGAATCTATTCCAATTGTCTAATCAAGAATATATCTCATTCAACACAATCATGAGAAAAAGAAGAGCATTACCCATATTAGAAAATATAGAAATCACAACAATTGCAGCGGAAGGAAAATCATTAGCCAGAGTTGAAGATAAGGTTGTTTTCGTGCCTTACGTTGTTCCTGGCGACAACGTAAATATACAAGTAAAAAGGAAAAAACATAATTATATGGAAGGAGTTGCTATTAAATTTAACAAGTATTCTCCTTTACGTATAACTCCTATATGCTCTCATTACGGAGTGTGTGGAGGATGTAAATGGCAATGTCTAAAATATGAAGAACAACTAAACGCAAAGCAGCAGCAAGTCGTTGACAACTTGAAAAGAATTGGTAAAATAGATTTACCACCAGTATCAAAGATTTTGGGAGCTGAAAAAACATATGAACACCGAAATAAGTTGGAATTTGGATTCTCTGACAAGCGTTGGCTGACAGAGGACGAAGTCCAGAAAAATATCAAATACGATAATATGAATGCTGCAGGTTTTCATATTACAGGTGCTTTTGATAAAATTTTAGATATTGACAAATGTTGGCTAATGGACGATATTTGCAATAAAATACGTAATTACATCAAAAACTATGCTGTTGAAAATGGTTTGTCGTTCTATGACTTGAGGAATAATTCAGGTCTTTTACGCAGCATGATGATCCGAAATTCAAATACCAATGAATTAATGGTACTTATACAATTCCGGATAGATAATGAAGAAGAACATAAAAAAGCAATGATTCTGCTGAAGAATATATCTAATGAATTCCCCGAAATAACGTCGTTGCTTTATGTTGATAATCATAAATGCAATGATACAATAGGTGATCAAACAATTGTTGTATACAAAGGTAATGATCACATATATGAAGAAATGGAAGGATTAAAATTCAAAGTAGGGCCAAAATCTTTCTATCAAACAAATACTGAACAAGCTTACACTCTATACCAAGTTGCACGTAACTTTGCAAGTTTAACGGGTAATGAACTTGTATATGACTTGTATACAGGAACTGGTACAATTGCAAATTTTATTTCAAAACAAGCGAAAAAAGTTATAGGGATAGATTATGTACCAGAAGCAATTGAGGATGCATTTGTAAACTCAAAAATTAACGGTATAACAAATACATTATTTTTTGCAGGTGACATGAAGGATATTTTAAACCGAGAATTTATTGGAGAACACGGAATTCCAGATGTTATCATCACAGATCCCCCACGTGCTGGTATGCATACAGATGTTATCGATACAATATTGTTTGCATCTCCCAAACGCATTGTATATGTAAGTTGTAATCCTGCGACTCAGGCTAGGGACCTTCAGTTTCTTGATTCCAATTATAAGGTAATGGCTGTACAACCTGTAGATATGTTCCCTCATACTCATCATGTTGAAAATGTTGTTTTATTAGAAAAGAGAAAGTAAAGAGTACATTAATCATTATGGCAAATAATAATTCACAGGATTATTACAATAGGAAGTTAGCGACAAAATACACGTCTTTTACAGTAAAAGAAAATGCTATGCTTTTAGATTTTATTATGAAATCTATGGATGGCATCAGTCGTACAAAAGCAAAAGAATTTTTAGCGCATAAGATGGTTTATGTTGACCATCAAATCGTTACGCAATATAACCATCAATTGTCAGTAGGACAATTGGTGCAAATTTCTAAAAAAAGCAATATACACGAATTTTATCATAAATTAATACGCATCGTATACGAGGATGCCTTTCTTATTGTTGTAGAAAAGCAGAATGGGATCTTGACAAGTTCTCCAATAGGACAAAAACAGGAGACAGTAAAGAGTGTATTGTCAAAATATGTAGGTCGGCAGAAAAAAGGAATGACAGTTCATACCGTTCATAGATTAGACCGAGAAACATCAGGTCTTCTAATTTTTGCAAAACGCATTGATGTACAGCAAATATTAGTTGACAATTGGCAAACCATTGTAACAGATAGAAAATATATTGCAGTTGTAGAAGGTGACGTCAAAAAAGACAATGGTGTTATATCTTCTTGGCTTGCTGATAATCGAATGTTTATGACTTATTCTAGCCCAATTGACAATGGAGGCAAATATTCTGTAACACGTTACTCTGTAAAAAAAAGAGCAAATGGGTTATCGTTAGTTGAACTTAAGTTGGAGACTGGACGCAAAAATCAAATTCGCGTACACATGCAAGACTTAAAACATTCAATTGTAGGAGATTACAAATATGGTAGCACTATAGACCCTCTCGGTAGAATTGCACTACATGCATATAAAATTAGATTTTATCACCCTATCACCAACGAATTATTGAATATAGAGTTGCCAATTCCCCAATCATTTAAGTTACTTCTTCATAAATCTAAAGAATTAGCATCAAAGGATTAAATAGTTTTTTTAATAGAATTAATTCCATATTTTAACATAAATGTTATGCCAAAGATTTCTACACGTGGTACAGAAATGCCAAGTTCTCCAATAAGGAAATTAGCTCCTTTAGCCGATGAAGCGAAAAAGAAAGGTATTCATGTGTACCATCTTAATATAGGACAACCAGATTTACCAACTCCACAAGTTGCTATTGATGCGATACGCAATATAGATAGAAAAATATTAGAGTATAGTCCAAGTCAGGGTTATCGCAGTTATAGAGAGAAACTTGTTGGGTATTATGCCAAATATGACATAAATCTAAATGCTGATGACATAATAATTACAAGCGGCGGTTCTGAGGCTGTTCTCTTTGCATTTTTATCATGCCTTAACCCAGGAGATGAAATAATTGTTCCAGAGCCAGCATATGCAAACTATATGGCATTTGCCATCTCTGCTGGGGCTGTTATTAGAACGATTACCACAACGATAGAAGAAGGGTTTAGTTTGCCTAAAGTTGAAAAATTTGAAGAATTAATAAATGAAAGAACGCGGGCCATACTGATTTGTAACCCGAATAATCCTACAGGATATCTTTATACTCGTCGTGAAATGAACCAAATACGCGACTTGGTAAAGAAATATGACTTGTATCTATTTTCTGATGAAGTATATCGTGAATTTATCTATACAGGCTCCCCATATATTTCTGCTTGCCATTTAGAAGGGATTGAACAAAATGTTGTATTGATTGATTCGGTTTCAAAAAGATACAGTGAATGCGGTATTCGCATAGGAGCATTAATAACTAAAAATGAAGAGGTAAGAAATGCTGTTATGAAATTTTGCCAAGCGCGCCTTTCTCCACCATTAATCGGACAAATAGCAGCAGAAGCCTCACTTGATGCTCCAGAAGAATATAGTCGTGATACATATGACGAATATGTAGAGCGCAGAAAATATCTTATTGATGGATTGAATAGAATTCCCGGAGTTTATTCGCCAATTCCAATGGGCGCATTTTATACAGTTGCAAAACTTCCAGTTGATGATTGTGAAAAATTTTGCGAGTGGTGTCTTTCGGATTTTAATTACGAGGGTGAAACCATTATGATGGCACCTGCTGCAGGGTTTTATACAACTCCTGGCGCTGGTAAAAACGAAGTTCGAATTGCATATGTTCTCAAAAAAGAAGATTTGATTAGAGCGTTATTTGTTCTAAGAAAAGCTCTTGAGGCATATCCTGGTAGAACAGAGTAGGGGAGTATTGTCATCCATATGTAACTTTATGCGATTTGACTTTTTTATAGCAAAGAGAATTTATTCAGACTTAGGTGTGAAAGGAAAGTTTTCACGCCCTGCTAATAGAATTGCCACATTGGGAGTTGCAATTGGTACCATAGTCATGCTATTGAGCATTTCTATACTGTATGGATTTAAAAAAGAAATTAATTCAAAAGTGATTGCATTTGGTTCGCATGCTCAAGTTTTAAGCTTGACTATTGACCAGAACTACGAACCATCGCCATTAATTTTTGACAGCACACTAGTTAACACGATAAAATCATCTGTTCCTGAGTGTAATGTATATATATATGTTTCAAAACTTGGAATATTAAAAACTGATGAAAATTTTTGTGGAATAAATTTTAAAGGTGTTGGCGAGGAATATAATCTTGATCATTTTAAACGATACTTAGTAAAGGGGGAAATCCCTCAATTTAGCGCAAAAGAAAGCACTGGAAAAATTCTCATATCACAATCAACGGCAGATTTGCTTGATCTTGATATTGGTATGAAAGTATATTCATATTTTCTCTCATCAAAAACTCTGCGTGCACGTAAATTTGAAGTAGCAGGTATATATAATACAAATCTGACAGATTACGACAAGAGTTTAGCCTTTACGGACTTACATACAGTTAGACGTCTAAACGGATGGGATAGTACTATGGTTTCAGGATGTGAAATCGATTTTCATGATGTAAAGTCCATTGAATCATGCACATCTAAGCTAAAAAAAAATATAGATTTACTTAATGATGATTCGAGAACGCTAGGTGTTTTTACATCAAAAGAATTGAATCCGCAAATATTTTCTTGGCTTGAAATTCTTGATACGAATATCGTAATGATATTAATCTTAATGTTGTGCGTCTCCAGTGTAACTGTTGCATCTGGTCTTTTGATAATAATGCTAGAACGTATCAATATGATTGGAATACTAAAATCTTTGGGAATATGTAATTCTGATGTCAGAAATATATTTATAAATTTTGCTTTAATAATTGTAGGTAAAGGACTACTAATTGGAAATATTATTGCAATAGCATTGTGTTATCTACAAAAGTATTTTTCAATTGTTTCTCTGGATTCGTCCGTTTATTATATTGATTCTGTTCCTGTCGAGTTGAATTTTTTGTCTATACTTCTGTTAGACCTATTGATAGTGCTCGTATCTCTTTTTGTGATATTAGGCACATCTTTTTTAGTATCAATCGGAAAACCAATACGATCAATTAATTTTGAATAAGATGCACCGCTGTTGAAAAGAAATTAGTACAACAATTGCAGAGAAGGGAAGTCCTTCGTTTTATATTAAACATAATGCGCATTATAAAAATAAGCTTTGCGCATTTTTTAATACTGAATACAACTTCTGTACAGGTAAGCCCATTACATTAAAGTATGAGCCTTCAATAGATTCTACACCGATATATCCAATCCATTCCTGAATGCCGTAAGCCCCAGCTTTATCGTAAGGTTTATGATTGTCAATGTAAAAATTAATCTCGTCATCAGTCATTTGAGCAAAAGTAACCTTTGTTTTTACGCTGAATGATGTGCTTTTAGTCTGTGTTTGAATACAAACGCCTGTTATAACATCATGAGATTTCCCACTCAACATCTTTAACATCCTGATGGCATCTAATCTATCTTGTGGTTTACCTAATACTTCTCCATCAACATAAACAATAGTGTCAGCAGTTATTATGAGTTCGTCTGGAGACATTGTTGCTTTATATGACTCAGCCTTTTTTTCTGAGATTATTTTAGCAATATCTTCACCTGGTAAAGACTTATCATATGATTCGTCAATCCCATCAATTACTCGAGTTTGAAAATCTAATCCAAGTCCTCGCATCAACTCTTTCCGTCGCGGTGAATTGCTGCACAATACAATTTTATACTGTTTTAAATTAGGCAAAACTTTTTCGTTATTATGAGACATATTTACAAGTTATGTTTAATTGGTAGTTTACCATCCGAAAGCCGTAGCATCCTGCATCCATAATCCCTTGCTTTTCAGCACCTGTTCCAGAATGTCTCTTCCGCAACCTTCTCCGCCATTCTTGTGCGAGATGTATTTGGAAATTGACTTGATTTCAGGAGCGGCATCTGCAGGACAACAAGGAAGACCGCAATGTTTCATTATTTCATAATCAGGAATATCATCACCCACATAAATGATTTCTTCGTCCTTTATAGTATACTTATCCAGTAAATCTTTATAAATAGATATTTTGACCTTTGCACCTATATGAATTTCTTTTACTCCTAAACCTTCATAACGTTTTCTGACAGCCTCGGTCTTTGCACCAGTAATAATAGCTATCAACAACCCGCTTTTTACAGCATGTTGAATGGCATATCCGTCTTTGATATTGACTGTTCTCATAGGATTACCATCATTATCCTGAGTTATGGTCTCCTTACTTAATACACCGTCAACATCAAATATAACTGCT
Source organism: Bacteroidaceae bacterium (assembly GCA_045576655.1). GTDB lineage: Bacteria > Bacteroidota > Bacteroidia > Bacteroidales > Bacteroidaceae > RGIG8745. The sequence goes on along the minus strand of JAZNGW010000032.1, from coordinate 160,966 downwards.
TTAATTTGGGTCAAATCGTAATTTATCATTTATATTATTTTTGTTTTATTCTACTGTTTCAAATGATTATCATGGATGCTTTTACTCATCAAGGAGTAAATATGCTGCGCATCTTCATTGTTTTCCAATAATGCCAAATGCTTGTCAATCACATTCTTGTCAAATCTTACGGCAGGTCCTGTCTGTGCATCTATGGGAGACAATTCATGAAGCTTGGCTATTGTCTCGTCAATAAGCGGCATCATTATGTAAAAAGGAATACCTTTTTCCTCCAAAATATTGCTCGACAAAGTGCAACAATGATTCACGAAATTGCAGCAGAACACTGCTGCCAAATGTATGAATTTACGTTTTTCGCTATCTAAAACATGAACGTTGCGTGATATGGAAGACGCTAAGTCTTTCAGCAACTTTAAATCTTCATCATTATTTGATTCAATGAAAAAAGGAATGTCTGAATTATTAAGTGTACGTTGCTTAGAGAATGTTTGGAGAGGATAAAGCACTCCCCTACGCGAACATTTTAGTGAGTCAATAGAAACACTGCCAGATGTATGCACCCACAATGCCTCAGGATTAACATGTGCAATCTCCCCCACTACATCATCAATAGCCCTGTCCGAAACAGAAATTATATATATATCTGCATCTTTTCGTATTTCCTTATAATCAGTAGTGCATTCACATTGCAATTTTGAAGCTAAAGCCTCTGATGATTCCTTTGTTTTAGAAAACACCTGCAATAAAGAATGTCCGGCTTCCTTTATGATACACGAAAGATGAGTTGCAACATTACCTGCACCTATAAATACGACCTTCATAACGTATAAAGTCTATCATTATCTCTCTGTAAATGCATTTATATGGACATTCTCCCACTTCAATTTTTCTTCATCCTGCGGTTTGCGTTCTATTGCCGGATAGCCAAATGCAATAACAGATAATGCTGACATATTTGCTGGATATCCAAGCAAATCTCTCAACACTTCGTCTGCCATTGTCCCATCTTCCTGCGACCTCAATCTCACCTGTGCCCAACAGCTGCCTATACCCATGTCTGCTGCTTGATATTGCATTGTCACGGCTGCTATAGAAGAATCTTCAACCCAAACATCCGACAAACTTGTATCGTAGAGTACCACTACGGCAACAGGAGCGTCGGCCACAAATGCAGCGCCTGCTTGTCTGCATTGAGAAATACGAGCCAAAATGTCCTTATTGTCTACAACAACAAAATGCCAACCTCTTACAGATTTGCCTGTTGGGGCCATTAAACCTGCACGCAATATAGTCTGCAATTCTTCTGGTTTTAGTTCCTCATCCTTAAAGTTGCGTATGCTACGACGTTTTTGTACTAATTCCTTAAAGTCTTTCATATAAGTTTAATGTTTAAAGGTTCCACATCACTCAACTGGACTAACCTTTGTTGTGTCTTGAATTTGCGGAAAAGTCTTCCCCGCATCATATAGTTCTATCGCTTTTTTCACCACAGGGTCAAATCTATTAATATATTCAACATAATCATCCATCTCAAGCATATAATATATGATAGAGCCGTATATTGCTTGTTCAAAAAGTGAACGCGACTTCTTTATCATAATATTTCTGCGCTTCACGCCTTTATCATCAGCAAATCTAATAAACTGCTCCAAAACATTATTCTTACGCATATAATATTCCAATTCATTTGCAGTAGACAAATCCTTTAGAACAGAACGATACTTGTCAGTATAATCATAGCAGAATTGCAAAATTAATCCTTTTGTCACAACCTCCGAATAATAAGGTGTTATATCCGTTGTATCTTCTGCTACAAAATAGTCTGGTATGATTCCGCCACCGCCATAGACAGTGCGCCCTATGCTCGTAGTATATTTCTCGCCAGTAGGTCGAATGCTGTCTTCATTGAAGAACTCTCCATGCTCAAATCGGCTCACAATGTCCATGTTGTACTCTTCGTTTCCGCCTTTTGAATATGGCTTCTGAATACATCTGCCCGATGGCGTATAATAGCGTGAAACTGTCAGATGAAGCATCGCCCCGTCGTCAAACTGTATTTGCTGCTGCACAAGACCTTTGCCATAAGTACGTCTGCCGATGATTATTGCCCTATCATTATCCTGCACCGCGCCTGAAATAATCTCAGCAGCGCTGGCTGTTGATTCGTCTGTCAGAATTATCAGTGGCAGTCTTTGGTAAGAACCTCGCCCGTCGCTCACGTAGTCCTCTCTACGCACAGCACGCCCCTCTGTGTAGACAATTAAATTATTTGCCGGAAGAAACTCATTGACAATATTAATTGCAGCACCCAAATATCCGCCGCCATTACCGCGCAAGTCCACTACAAGTCCGCCAAATCCTTGCTCTTGCAACTGCGCCAATGCTATAAGCAATTCATTGTAAGTGGTTTCGCCTATTTTGTTGATTTTGATATATCCCAACGATTCGGTCAGCATATACGTTGCGTCAACACTTCTCAACGGGATATCACCTCTTTCAATAGAATACTCGACTATTTCTTTCTCACCGATACGCGCCACTCCTACTACTACCGTCGTACCCTTCTCGCCCTTAAGCCGCTTCATGGTTTCGTTGTTTGTCACGATCTTGCCCACGTATTCTTCGCCGTTAATCGACACAATACGGTCGCCAGGCAGCAGCCCCACTTTTTCCGAAGGACCGCCTTTTATCACATTCGTAATGTGAACCGTGTCGCTCTTTATCGTAAACTGAACCCCCACTCCGCTGAAGCTACCCTTCAAATCCTCATTAGCTCTTGCCACATCTTCAGCCTTTATATAAGCACAATGAGGGTCCAAGTCTTCAAGCAGTTTCGGAATAGCGTCTTCCACCAGTTCCGACACATTTACCGTGTCAACATAGTTAGCGTTGACAATGTAAAGCATCTCATTAAGTTTGTTTGTGGATGCGTTTATTATATTGAGTTTATTACCAACAAATCTGCTTGTAAAAAAAGTGCCAATCAACACACCTATTATCAAGCCTATAAAAATCAACAGAGGTAAAAAACGTACAGTTCTATTTACTTTCATCTGCAATATAAATAATTTAAAAATCCCTTATTTCTCGTCAGGATTGATATATATAGTCTCTATTCCAGCCCTTTTAAGCAAGTCGATGCCATCCTCCAAACGATATTTCTCCGAATAGACCACACGCCTGATTCCAGACTGGATAATCAGTTTGGCGCACTCTATGCAAGGCGACGCCGTCACATACATCGTCGCACCCTCGCTCGAATTGCTCGAATGTGCTATCTTCGTAATAGCGTTTGCTTCAGCGTGCAGCACATAGGTTTTTGTCACATTATTTTCATCCTCACACACATTCTCAAACCCCGATGGAGTGCCATTATACCCGTCTGATATAATCATCTTATCCTTCACGATAAGCGCCCCCACCTGTCTGCGCTTGCAATATGAGTTCTCCGCCCAAATACGAGCCATGCGCAAATATCTCAAGTCCAGTTCAAACTGCTTTTCGCTATCTGTCATAATACTTCAGTTAAAATCAAAATTTGCATTCAGAATCAAGAAGTTATTGCCGTCCCTATAAAGTTTAATCACATTGGCATCGCCAGAATAGTTCCTTATATTCTTCATTATTTCATACACTTTTCTGCTAAGCACATCATCCTCTCCTTCGCTCTGACTTATGTCAAACCTCATCCCCCTGCTGTCGCCGTCTGCCGTCCAGCCGCCCGACAGTTTTCTGCCGTTTGCCAGCTCTGCAACGAACGTACCGCTCCTGAAATCAATGTAATAAGGGTTCGAATAGAACTTCTTTGCCTCCTCACCATTCACGTTCACACCGTTATACACACAGCCGGTAATCTTAAATTTCTTATCGACAAATATTTCGCTCACATCATCACCCTCATCCTCGCATGAACACCATGTCAGCGCCACTGCAAGCATAATCACCAATGCACCTGTCCTAAGAACCATTTTCTCCAGTCCTGCACGAACACAATGTTCTGTCTTATTTTTATTTAGCATCATAACTGAAAATTCAATATTAACCGACAAAATTACGAAATTTTATCGCATATCCAAAACAAATCGCTCTTCTTAACTATTGCCCTACGCCCCTTAATCAAACCACTTGTATTCCTCCTTCTTCTCCTTGAGCATATTCCCCTCCATCCTTTTACGCTCCGAATCAATCATTATGCTCGTCACACCGCTGTGCTGCATCAGCATTGCCAGCCGCGTGTAGTCCTCACCGTCAACCACCGACCCGTCCCTGTTCCTAATCAGAATGTCGCCACCCAGTTTGTCATAATCAAGCACCTTAAGAGGAAGAACACGGAAGCGGACACGCATATTTATACATATTAATATTATATATCTATATGGAGGAGCAATTTTAATCTTAATTTTAGCATCTCCACCAGGCAGTTCCCTGCTCCCCTTTGTCACACACCCGATGTCAGTGCGCCAAAAGCACTCCAATTCTCTCGACCGTTCACCGTCGCTAATCACAAGCCATCCTTTTGAAACATCATTGTAACTTTCGATGCGTTTTAGTTCAATTTTCATACTCATTTTCATTTTTAAGATAATTTAATGTTTACCTTAAAAACAACCGATTTTAGGCAAAAGTTCAAAAAAAGCCCACAACTTCGAAATTCGCGCCGAAGAGCGAATAAATTCACGCCGAAGAGCGAATTGATTCGTGACGAAGCGCGAATAAAACTCCGCCGAAGCGCGAAGAACAAAACTCTTAGCTTTTTTGTTATCTTCAGCGAAGAGGGAAAATTTAAGCGCACCTCTCCCCTCATCCGTACGTCGTACACCCACCACCCTCACCGAACTTTTTCACCACCGATTTGTTCCACTCTATTCATTATATAAAAGCGGCAGGAAAATAAGAGAAATAAAAAAAATCAAAAAAAATCCATTTTTTGATGAACATTCCTCTTTCGTCCATTGTTATTAGTACAAACGAGACCGAAAACCAATTATTAACCATTAATTATTTTTGCATATGGCACAAATAAATCTTAAAGTCAGCAAGCAGAGAATAATAATGCTTGACCAGGACCGTTACGTGACCCGCCCAATTCGTTATTCCACCATCGGCATCGACGAGATTTGCGACTATGTCGCTTCCGACAGCACCCTGCCTCGAGCCTACGTAGCAGCAGTGGCAGAAGGAATTTTCAAGCAGATTGAAGAAATGCTCCTCAACGGCCACTCCATCAAGCTGCCCAACCTCGGCACACTCCGCTTCTCCCTTTCTGCCAGGGCGAAGAAGACAGTAGAGGAAGCAGGCGCAACGGCAGTCTACCGCCGCCGCATCATCTTCACCCCATCGGTGCATCTTAAGGAGGCAATCCGCTCCACATACCTCAATGTGGTGCAGGTGGACGAAACCGTCAATCCTCCGGCAGAAGATGACGAGGGTAACGAAATCACATGAAAAAAGGGCGAGTTCATCGCCCTTTTTTCATTATACAATTCTGTTATCCCTCTTAATTCTCTGCTACAACAGGACGGATACTGCGACCGTAATAGCGACGTGTGTCAATAAAATGGTCGTTATATTCCGAAGTGAAAGCGTAGGCAATTGATTCAAGAAAATGAGAATCGTGATTACTATTGGACATACTTGTCAGATAAGTACCCATAGAACCAGCATGATAAAGTCCGCCTGTACCATAATAGCCAGCAGCCGGAAGAAAAATAGAGTTTCCGCTAATTCCTGTTACTAAATATCCATTGACATTTTCAAAAGTTGTCCACTCCCATTTACAATTGTAAACAAGTTCTTCCAATTCCTTCATTGTTGGCATTCGCCATTTATTTCCCCAGTTTACAGTTGCCGCATCATACTGAGTTCCACTTATATTCGAACCTAAATCTTCACAATATCCCGAATAAGTTTCATCAACGTTTGGTGTATAAAACTTATATGTATCCCAACTATAGGAATCCTTAGGTTCAGTCTCTCCCCAAGCAAAATAGTCTCCAAAATGCTCTGGAGATTTTGCACCGATATTGCGGTCTGCCCACTTCACAGAAAGTCCTAAATCAACAAACTTGTGACCTTGTATTTCACCAGATGAGGTTATTGGGTTTTTACCGCTTTGAATAATTGTCTTTTCTTTTACAATGTCACCAGCTTTAACTGATAAGGTGGCACTTCTATCTTCTGAAGAAGTGTTTGCAATGTTAGGCCAAACCTTGACAGTAGCATTGCCACTGCCTTCAACTTGTGATATATCAAGCCAAGAAGGCTTGCCCGTAATATACCACTTGGTATTGGATTCTATCTTCAGTTCTTGTGCAGTTTGAAAGTTCCCTTCTTGTGCACTGAATGGTGAATCAAGGCCAGAAATGGTTAGTGTTTTTTCATCTGGCGTTGGATCAGGATCAGAGTCTGGATCTGGGTCTGGATCACAAGAAGCCATTGCAAAACTCAAAAGGACTGCAAAAAGTCCGAAACCAATTAATCTTAAAGTTTTCATAAATCTTTATATAATATATTGTCTTAGTCTACTCACTTAACGGCTTTTCGAGATACTCCGTTGTCCCCTTTAAACACCTAAGGAATACGCACAAAAAAAGCGCGGAACTTTTCAGTGTATTCCCATTCGAAGGTGTTTGGCGTAACCCAAGCTGCAGAATAACCAAAAGCCCACGCCTACAAAGCGCGAGCATTTTCGCTATTATCCATGCAGCTTCTTATAGTCGCCAAACTTTTCGAATGCAGAATAAAGCTAAAACGCTTTTCCAAAATGTATCTTAAATGTGCGTAAACTGACTATACGCTATGTTTCATTGGCAGTTGAGTTTTTAAAAAGGTTTATACTCGTTTTATTTTGTATCACAAGGCAAAGGTAAGGAAAAAAGAAATAAAACAAAAGTATGAGCACATAGAAAAATACAAGCTCCGCATTTCTCAATAATTGATTTAATAATCGTAACTTTGAAAATGGAACAAAGAAAAGCACTCAACTGATGGATATTTCTATTCTCATAACAAACCACAACTACGACTGCACATCACTGCTCAAGCAGCTGCACAACCTCATTGGCGCATCTGAGCATCAGTGCGAAATCATAGTCATTGACGACTGTTCGCCAAACGGAGCAATGCTCGACGGCAACATCAGAGCGGCGCAATCGCTCAGCGAATGCAAATACATCGTAAACGAGAGGAACGAGGGCGCTGCCGTGTGCCGCAATCGGCTGGCACAGATGGCGCAAGGCGAGTGGGTCATATTCATCGACAGCGATGCCGCAGTGGGAACAAACACCCATTTCATCGATAAATATTGGAAGAATCGCCACATGGCAGACGTCGTCGTGGGCGGACTTCTTCACCCCGACACAAACACTGATGACAAGCGCTCATTGCGCTTCAAATATGAAAAGCAGGCTGACAAGCACCGTAGCGCAAAAGAACGCGCCCTCAATCCGTATGACAAATTCACCGCCTTCAACGTAATGGCAAAGAGAAGCGCGTTTGACAAGATACGCTTCGACGAGTCGTGCAAAGAATACGGATATGAGGATGCGCTCTTCGGCTTGGAACTAAAGGAAAAGAGAATAAGCATAAGCCATATAGACAACCCGCTGGTTCACATGGGGCTCGACACAAACGAAAGGTTTCTTGAAAAGACCGACATATCGCTAAAGACACTTATCCAGTTGCAATCGCAAGGTAAAATGCTCACAGGGAGCAGAGTTGGCGATATGGCAAAAAGGATTGAGCGTCTGAGACTGCAAGGCGTGTATCTCTGGCTGTTCCGAGTTTTTGAAAAACAAATCATTCGAAATCTTCTTAGCAGAAATCCGTCCCTACTACTCTTCTCGCTATATAAACTCGGCAGATATATTTCACTCAACCATTAACTTTCCACTTTTTTAACTCTCAACTCTAAACTTTTAACTCTTAACTTTCATGACTCGTCCATTAAAGATATATAAAGCATCAGCCGGCAGTGGTAAAACATTCACATTGGCAGTGGAATATATAAAGTTATTGATAGCCAATCCAGGAGTGTACAGAAACATTCTTGCCGTCACATTCACCAAAAAGGCTACCGCTGAAATGAAGAACCGTATATTGTCACAACTGTATGGAATTGCCAACGGGCTGGAAAAATCGGACGGTTATCTCGATGAAATCAAGAAAGACGACTCAATCATCCGTCTGTCACTTACAGACGTCGAAATCAGACGGAGAGCCGGCATGGCTTTGTCAAACATCATACACGACTATTCGCGTTTTCACATTACCACAATAGACTCATTCTTTCAATCGATAGTCCGCGAACTTGCCCACGAACTTGACCTGACGGCAAATCTGCGCGTCGACTTGAATGACGGCGACGTGCTGAAAGAGGCTGTCACGGGCATCATTGATGACTTAGAGGAGAACACCGACACATATAACTTCATCATGAGATATGTGATGGAGAAGATTGAAGAAGGAAAAAACTGGATTATTGCCGATGAAATCGAGAAATTCGGACGTAACATCTTCAATGAAAACTATCTGGAAAAGGAATTGCTCATACACCAAAAGATTGGTGACAAGGCTTTCATGGAGAACTACCGCAATCACATTCTTGCCATAAGGAGGGCTTTGGAAGAAGAACTTAGAAAGTTAGGGCGCAACTTCTTTAACTTTATTGCTAACCAAGGACTTACTCCCGATGAATTTAAGTATAAGTCTAAGGGAGTAGCAGGCTTTTTCAGTAAATTGAGTCAAGGGGAGTTCGTGACACCAAACTCTTACGTAACCAGATGCATGGGCAATCCAAAAGAGTGGCTCAGTGACGAGGCTAAAGCAAATCTTATCGACAGTAGTTATCTGGAACTAATTGACAAAGCCGTAGTCCTCAGCATGGAGGCTGTGAAACATATATCCACGTCGAATGCCATCATGTCGCACATGAACCAGTTGATGATGCTCGACATGATAACAGCTCGCGTGAGAACACTAAACCAGGACGCAAACCGTTTTTTGCTTGCAGATACCGCTCGTTTTCTTCGCGACATGATCGATGGTAGCGACATTCCTTTTATATATGAGCGTACTGGTAACCGCTTTAAACATATAATGATTGACGAGTTTCAGGACACGTCGGCACTTCAGTGGGAAAATTTCAAGCCTTTGATAACAAACAGTCTGTCGCAAAATCAGATGTGTCTGCTTGTAGGCGATGTTAAGCAAAGCATATACCGCTGGAGAAATAGCGACTGGAATATCCTGAATAACATACAGAATGGAGAATTATCCGATGAAATCGACTTTTCTACTATTGACAAACTTGACACAAACCACCGAAGCCTTGAGGAAGTCGTAAGGTTTAACAACGATTTCTTCACGAATTCATCGGCAAATGTAGCCAAACACTATGACGAGTCATGCGGAATTAAAACTCAAGAAGTAGAAAAGGCTTACAAAAGTGTTGGGCAGAAGGTTTCAGAACGAAACAAGGGGAAAGGATATGTGTCTGTTTGCGACATTAATATCCCAAAAGATTCGGGTTACAATTATTCAAACATCACGTTGAACTGCATCAAGAAGACTGTTGACAATCTCATCAATAACAATGTAAATCCCAATGATATAGCAATATTAGTAAGAGAAAAGAAACACATTGAGTCAATCTGTATGCACTTTGTTAATTGTGGTTCTGAAATAAAAATGGTGAGCGAAGACGCTTTCAAACTAAGTTCTTCTTCTGCCGTTAACATCATTATTGCAGCATTAACATGTGTCGCAAACCCTGACGACCTAATTGTACGTCTCACTTTAGCATATCTGTATCAGACAGAAGTTCTAAAAAACCAAAAGTTTTCCGATGATTTGGACAAACTTCTTTGTGACGCCGCACAATCTACATCGGATAACGATGAATGTAATTGCAAACCATTTGCCTCACTCCTACCCAAGTCCTTTGATTCAAATTTGTCGCATTACCTTGTCATGCCACTTGCAGAACTTGCTGAATGCTTATATGATATCTTTGAATTAAAAAACATAGAGAATCAAGATGCTTATCTTTTTTCATTCTACGATTGCTTGTCTGCATTTCTCCAAGACCATACGGATGATATAAATCAATTTATAACATTGTGGAACGAAAACATCAAAGATACGACTATCCCATCCAATTCATTAGACGGAATACGGGTGATGACAATTCACAAGTCTAAAGGATTAGAGTTTCATAGCGTGATTGTTCCATTCTGCCATTGGAGCATGGACGGGCGTTCTGAAAACTTATTGTGGTGTCAGCCTAATGAATCGCCATACGACAAATTGCCGCTCGTTCCAGTAAACTACACAAAAACTGTACAAAAGTCTATATTCAAAAAAGATTATGATTCCGAGACGCTTAAATGTTATGTCGATAATCTAAACCTCTTATATGTTGCTTTCACACGAGCAGAGTCAAATCTCATAGTTTTTACAGGAAAAACCGTTAAGGGTTATTCGATAAACGATGTGATTATGTCATCATTGCCACAACGAATGCAATCAAAAACTGAAGAAATAAAGACTTTCTATACATTGGGAGAGATTGTACAATCAAAGGAGTCTGATAATAATATAGAAGAGGACATTGACCCGAATGTGATGACAAGAACTCCGATGACTAAAGAATTGATTTTTACACACTATTTGTCCCATCCTCAATTTCGCCAGTCGAATGAATCTAAACGCTTTATAACATCCGAATCCACCGATAAAAAGAGCGACTACATTGAAGAGGGAAACATAGTTCATTACTTGATGGAGAATGTACGAACTCATGATGATTTGCCTATGGCTATACGCAAAGTCGAAACTGAAGGTGTATTCAAAACCGAGGAACAAAAACAACGTATTATAGCCATTGTGGAGAAAGCCATGCAAAACGCTCAAGCGCGCGAATGGTTCTCGCCCAAATGGAATGTTCTTAACGAGCGTTCCATCCTTGCGTGGGATGACGAAGGCAATATTGCACCTATCCGACCAGACAGAGTGATGACAGATGGCAAACAGATTATTCTTGTTGACTACAAAACTGGCCGATACTCACAGGACCACAAAAAGCAAATGCAAAAATACATTGACCATTTGCAACGTGCGGGAAAAACAAATATCAAAGCATATCTATGGTATATTGTACGTAATGAGATCATTTCTTTATAATTAATTGCCCACATTAATTTTGCATCATAAAATATCAAATCTCATGAAACCATTTCTTAAAATAGTAGCTGAAGACCTTTACAATATAACAGACGGCAATTTTGAGAATGTCACTATAATATTTCCAAATAAACGTGCGAGTCTATTTTTTAATCAGTATCTTGCCGAACTGAACGAAAACCGTCCAATGTGGTTGCCCAAGTATATGACAATAAGTGAGATATTCGGCAATCTTTCTTCTCTAACAATTGCAGACCATATATTATTAATATGCTTACTCTATAGGTCGTATGTCAAAGTAACAAACAGCGATGACACTCTTGACAAATTCTTCGCATGGGGAGAAATCATGCTTCAAGACTTCAACGACATAGACAACAATATTATTCCAGCCGATAAATTATTTGCGAATATTAAGGAGCTGGATGACATTACGGACTTTGCTTTCCTTTCCGAAGCACAGATTGAGGCTATAAGAATTTATTTTGAGAACTTCGACCCGCAAACCAACACGAAACTTAAAGAAAAATTCGGTTCGTTTTGGAATTTGATACTTCCAATATACAAAGACTTCAAGGAAGAGCTTGCAAATATTGGATATGCTTACGACGGAATGCAAAAGCGTGATGTTGCAGACAAACTTCATGCACTTTCTTCTGCACACCCCCAGATGCCTTCCGATCATATTTATGCCGTCGTAGGTTTCAATGTTCTCAATAAGACGGAACAAACTCTCTTTTCATATCTGAAAAAGAATCACATTACACATTTCTATTGGGATTATGACCATAGCTATATGCCGTCTGCCAAATCTGCAAGTTTTGAAGCAGGACAATTCATCAGTCAGAATATTATTAAATATGGCGACCGTTTAGCCGCAGACCATCCAGGACGCAACAATATGCATTCCCCAAAGCAAATTTCTGTAATGGCAGCTCCAACTGAAAATGCTCAAGCTCGATATACAGCACAATGGCTACCTCAAGCCATAGATTCACAACGTCCGCTCAATGAAACAGCCGTCATATTATGTAACGAAAATCTTCTGCAACCAATAATTCATTCTATACCACAAAGTGCGCAACTTGACAACGGAAAAGAACGAACAATACTCACCAACATAACAATGGGACATCCATTGTCACAAACGTCAATTGCCTCATTTATTGACGCATTGCTTGATGTACAACTCAAAGGAATGTCACGTAATAACGACACATGGCATCACACACTCGTGTGCCGTTTGCTGACTCATCCATTCACTTCGCGGATCACTGATGAATGCTCCGTTAAAAACGCGCGTGAAATTAAATCAAAAGAGAAAGTATATCCTACAACCAAGGAAATCACAGACGGCAACCCTATATTACAACAGATTTTCGAAATACAGAATTCAAACTCACGACTCCTCAACTATTTGTCATCCATTATTGAATTAATCGGCAAAACGTTCAACACTTCAGAGGGGACAGACGTCAATGATTTCACAAGCCAACTGAACATAGAGTCTATATACACAACTCACAAGATAATAAATCGCCTAACCACACTACATCAGACTGGATATCTAAACGTCAAGCCTGTGACATTGGCAAGACTATTGCGGCAACTCATTGCATCAAAAAGCATTCCATTTCACGGCGAACCAAGCACAGGTGTGCAAATTATGGGAATGCTCGAAACGAGAAATCTTGACTTCAGCAATATTCTCATACTTTCGGCAAACGAAGGAAATATACCGCCGTCACCAAGAATAACATCACTAATTCCCTATACACTTCGCGAAGTATACGGCATGTCCACTATAGAAAAACAGACTTCACTTTATGCCTATTATTTCTATCGCCTCATTCAAAGAGCCGACAACATACAAATTCTGTACAATTCATCGACCGAAGGATTCGGTTCCAACGGTGAAATGTCACGTTTCATTGCCCAATTCCTGGTAGATGCCAATACACTCCTATCATCTGACACGCACATCAAGACATATGACTTACAATCGCCATCTGTGCCAATGGCGTGCAAAGAGATTTGTGCTGAAAAATCTGATTTAGCACTTAGAAGACTCAACAATCTATATAATACCCGTACTTCCGACAAGGCAAGTACACTAACCCCTTCCACAATAAACACGTATATAGACTGTCCGCTAAAGTTCTATTTCAGCAAACTTTCGCCTGTTCCATTAAAACCCGATGGCACCATTGATGAAGATATTGACAATGCCCTTTTTGGAAACATCATCCATAGTGTACTCGAAAGAATCTATAAACCATTTATCGGCAAGACATTAGACGAGAGTCAAATGATGTCAATCGCTAATAATATTACAAAAATCCGTCAATATGTCGATGAAGAAATTGCTGAAGCCTTTCATCCTGGAAGAAAAGATAAGTCACATCTCACGGGGCAACAACTTTTAAATCGTGATGTTATCATTGACTACATACGTCGTCAATTGCATATAGACACCAACGCCTGTCCTCTTAAAATACTGAAACTTGAAAATAAGGAGCACACGCTCTCATTCAACATAACCCATGACACAAACGTGAGACTTGGTGGAATTATCGACCGCATAGACATGACAAACGTAGAGGGCAAACCTACAATTCGCATAATTGACTATAAGACATCTGCTTCCCCACACACCACCAAAGATATAGCCACTCTTTTCAATTCAAAAATAGCGCATCGCCCATACCACATATTCCAAGCGCTCACCTATACGCTAATAGTTGCCAGCGCAAACGACACAGAACTTCCAGTTTCGCCATCATTGTTCTACGTCAAAAAGACTCAGAATACATCCCCTATCGATTCGGTTATAAAGATTGACAAAACTCCTATTCTGGATTTTGCGTCAATGGAAAATGCAGACAAGACCACTCAAGAATTTGTTGACCACCTACACATAACATTCGATTCTCTGTTCGATCCTCAAACACCTTTCAGTCAAACAGATAATCCGGATATTTGCAAATATTGTGATTTCAAACAGATATGTACAACAATAAGCAAAAAATAAAAACAGATCAAGTTCTGCATATCTAAAACTTTTTATCCGGTAAAATAAAAACACTACCGTACCCGTGTCATAACACTACCGCGGTCGTGATGAAACTCTACCGCGGTCATGATGAAACTCTACTGCGGTCATGATGAAACTCTACTGCGGTCGTGATGAGACTCTACCGCCCTCGCAATGAAACACGAGGGCGGTAAAGTTTTTGAGTGAGAATGCTATATTAAAAGCCGACTGACTTTTTGCTTGATTACCATGAAGTTCATTACTGATGAGAGAATGAATAATACAGAGCATGTTAATAATGCTGGAACGATTGATGACGGGACGAAAATGGGAAAGAAGGATGTAAAAATATCCAGATACAGATTTCGGACAATCATTAGAATTGCAAATGCAAAGAAAAGCACCGTTAAGTTTAATCCCATCGCTAACATTTGATAAGGCAAGGAGACTTTTGCTACCGTATAACCCAACAAAAGAAGATTTTGTATTTTCTCGCTATTTTTCTGCACCAAGAGATATATGCTTAACGTAAGAATGAAGAACGACAATAAACATATGACAGCACCTATCGCCAAAACAATTCCAATAATGACGCGCAGCATAAATGTGGTTTTGCTGGCATCAAGTTTCTCTGTATCGGTCATGTAGTTGTGTTCACTCAGATATGTCGTCAGTTTTTCATCTGTCGGATTGTTTACTTGCAATATTAGACGCGCAGGGGTTACTTTCGCATTGTTAGAGTATTCTCCATTAGCCCAAAGCATAAACGATTCGGGGACAAGGATGGTGTTAATACGCGAACTAAAGCCAACTATTTTCCCATCATAAACGTCGTTTCTACCGTTACCAGTTATGCTTATACGAAGAGTCAAGATTCCTAAGAGACTTTCTGAGATTTTTGGCAGATTTTTGCTTTGTGCAAATCCGAAATTATAAAGATCGAGATAGTTTTGCGGAAGGATAATAGGGATACGTGTGTCACCTTCGGTATATCTCCATTTATCCGACTTGACATCAATAAACTTGTCGGGCACAGACTCAAAAAACATTTCCGTTGAAAATTTGGTTATTCCGCGCATATGGAAACTAGCGCTGACCTCATATTCAGAAGGAGTAAACATTCCGACATCCTCGATAAAGGACTGCCGACGTAAGTCATTCATTTCATTATCGGTAAATCCGTTCGCCCCGCCCAGAAGCGAAGACATCATTGAGGTTTTCTTATTGATAATGACGTAGTCATCTTTCATAAAAGAATCCTCTCCATTATAGATTGCTTGAATATCACTGTAAAATTGCACTCCAAGCAAAATGACCACCATCCCGATAAGATTGGCCAAAATAAAACCAATTAATTGAAATGGAGATATATGTTGACGTAATAGTTTCCAAACAATTTTCATAACCGAAATATTTTATCATAATTCATTTGCATTCTTTTGCCGATGCTCGTAACGATTACTCCTGCACCTTGGCGTTCAACTTCACTGGCAAGGAGCACTCCCATTAAATCTGCATTAGATTCGTCGAGATGACTTACAGGCTCATCGACGAAAATAAAGTCGAAAGGTTGACATAAAGCACGAATCAATGCCACCCTCTGTTGCTGGCCATATGACATTTTCCCAATCAAAGATTCGGTCTTATCTCCAATGCCTAACATATCGAACCATTCAAGTATAGTTTTCTTTTTCTGCGC
Organism: Bacteroidaceae bacterium; assembly: GCA_045576655.1. GTDB lineage: Bacteria > Bacteroidota > Bacteroidia > Bacteroidales > Bacteroidaceae > RGIG8745. The sequence continues at coordinate 145,052 of JAZNGW010000032.1, read as the reverse complement.
TCTCGTAATGTTATTTTTTATTGCTACATTTTCCAATGCCGTAAGTTCCGGAAAAAGTCGCAACTCCTGCCAGAGAAATGCAATTTGCTTGCGTCGCAGGTCACACCATTTCTTTTTAGAGAAGGAATGTATATCCAGATTGTCGAACGTAATAGTTCCAGTATAATCGTTGCGATATCCGAAGAGAAAACTTCCCAAAGATGACTTTCCTGTACCAGAATTGGCCTCAATAAGATATTTCTGTCCTTTGACAAATTCTACGTCTTTTAGCCATATATCACTAAATATGTCATTGCGGTGAGCAAAAACATTTGGTATTACGTTTTCAAATCTAATATACTCCATTTTTTCACTTACTGAAGTTTGGAAATTAAAGGATACTTCACCACTCTCTCATTATTTCTCATGCATACCAAGTTCGACAATAAACTCACGTGCAGAATTACTCTTCACAAGTAAATATTTCGGCTCTCCTATGCCTAAAAGTGAACAAAACATATTAATCTCCGCATACATGCTACTCGCCTTCACTGTTTCCTCTAAGTTAGTATACATGAATAATTTATTGCCTTGAACTTTGTATGGTGCATGAACATTGGTTTGTTTATGAATGTTTGCAGCGGAAAAAGAAGGGGATGTTGAGAAGAATAATTCATTTTCAGGAGTAACTCCCCAATTCAACAACATATCTTCAAAAGTCAGAATATATTGATTTTCTGCTATTTTATGCATTTTCATACCGTAGTTGTCCATAGAACTAGCCCAGTAATCGGCATCATTCAAGAAATCAGTATTTTTAACTTCAGCAATCACCGTAATGTCGGGTATCTTACCTGAGTTAAGTTTAGTAAAATCTGAAATCACAAATGCCAGATCGCCATTGACAGACCCTACCATCTTTTCAATATCTATACCACGTTCAATAACCAGCAACAATGATCTCAACTCTTGGTTTGACTTAAGGAATTCAATCATCCATTCGCCATCAACGCCTACACACACACATTGGAAAGGCAAATCTTCGTAGATGCCTGCAAAGCGTCCTTTAAGCAAACAGGTATGCTTATCTATTTCGTCAAGCATTTTGTTAATTCTTTTATCAGCATTAAACACACAAGTATTTAAAACGAAACGGTCCTCTTCGAGATTTAAAGATGACAACAATTCAATTTTACCTTCAGACAAGTAGTGCGAATGATATGTAGCCACATCAGCATTTCCCGCTTTTGATGTCATTTCCTTGTACTTGTCTGAATAGATAAACATTTCTTCCTCATCAAGTTGAAACAAGCGTTTGATATTTTTACTTGACGGTACATTGCCATATTCATCGGATGAAATACAAAGTAATAATGTTGCATCATCAAAATATATTTCACATGCATCAAAAAGCAACGTATTATATAGACCTCCATATTCACGAACAGAAGAAGCAACTCCATCCTGTTTCATAGTCGCAAAGAAGGATTTGAGGGCATTCACATCATTTATCTTAGCAACTAAATAAATGGCAGAAGTACGGAACACACAAAGCGGAGCATTAAAATCCAATCCTGTATTTTCTGGGGTTTCCATCAAAACAGATAGACTTTTCATATTATCACCGTACTCTTCGTGTGACAAATCTAACAATGGAGTCAATTTTGTTTTAGTAACATCAAACTTATCAACGACTTCAGACACATTGATTATTGAAACCAAATTTGCATTATCAGGAATAACTTTCAGAAAATTTTGTTGGCCTTCACATGACAACAAACTCCAAACTAATCCAATAAAAAAACAACGCATTAAAATATTTATAATCTTCATAATCATAACTATTTAAGACGCATAAGATGTACGGCCACTAAAGCAGCTGTTTCTGTACGTAACCTACTATTCCCTAAACTGACGCTATGAAACCCATGCTCTATCGCCAATTTAACTTCATCAATACTAAAATCTCCTTCTGGACCAACTAAAACAACAGCATCATCTGAATCAAGCAGAGCATCACGCAAAAGAATTTTATTGTCCAACTCTGCTTCTTCATAACAATGACAAATAAATTTATCACCAGAAAACTGGCGTTTGACAAAATCCTCAAACCTGACCATACCATTTAACATTGGCATTTCAGATTTGCGACTTTGTTTCATAGCAGAAACAACAATCTTTTCTATACGATCCATATTAATGTTTTTCCGCTCAGAAAAGCGACAATTAAGGAACGTCATTTCATCAAAACCTATTTCCGTAGCTTTTTCTACAAACCATTCCGTACGGTCAATATTTTTGGTAGGTGCCATTGCGATATGTACATGGTTTGCCCATCCCTTCTCCTGTGGCAACACTTCTAAAATTTTATAATAACAATGACGCTTGTTTGTTTCTGTAACAACAGCTGTGTAGAATATACCTTTGCCATCGGTTAAAACCATTTCATCACCTTCAACCATGCGCAACACTCTTACAGCATGCACAACTTCCTCTTCGGGCAACTCGTTGACTTCACCTGCATTAGGAACGTAGAAAAAACGTATTTCTTTCATTATTAGTTACAAATATATTTTAGGTTTTAACGATAAAGAATCTCATCAAGTGTATGATTGCCTCTTAATCTACTAATGTCAACGTCTCCATTTATACCGCGAGCCGTCCCAGTAGCAGTATACTGCCATATAATATAGTCGGCATCATTCTTCAAAACAGGTTCATCTATAGTGTATGACGCTATCATAAATGGATATTCATTATATTTTCCATTTGCGAAATATTTGTTATAAAAGTTTTTTCCTGTATATATAATGGGACGTTTTCCTATTTTTCTAGTGACAGACTCAAGTAAGATATCAAGTCGCATATAGAATGTGGTAAGCGACATACGACGGCTAGGATGAATTTCAACATCAATCATCGGAAGCAAATCTTGCTTCATATAATCAATGGTATTTATAAAATGCCTATATTGTACTTCGCCACTCACATTCGGACGAAAAAAGTGATAGCTACCAACCTTCAATCCGGCTTTTTGCGCTTCTTTAAAATTGCGTTTGTAATTTCTGTCTACAAAATTAGCCCCTTCGGTCGCTTTCACAAATATGTAACCTGCATTAGGGTCCGTTGCAACTTCCGCCCAAATAATATCTCCTTGATGATGACTTATATCAATTCCATGAGTATAGTTGCTTTGTGATGATGAAAAAAAGATTGAAGGCAATAACAATCCCTTAGATGCCCTGTCTGGTATTGCATTACAGGGAATTGGATCTGGCTCTTTATATATAAAATCAACTGATTCTGATGTTTTATTTATATTTAAATTCTTTTTTCTTGCGTTGGCCAAAGGCAATAATAACAATAGACCAATAGATATTATAAATATACTGCGAAAATTCGTCATTATCAAAGTAATGTTAATAAATTGGATTCGCTACAGAATCAGAAAAATCATAATACCACCAATATGTATTTCCATAATTACGACGAAGCTTATTCATCCGTTCCATTTTATTAGAAATACTGTTATACAATTCTTTATATTCTGTTCGCTGGTTTATAATCAAAGTATCTACATGAGAATACAGTTTCTGCAATTGCAAAACATGAGTTGTTTCTATATTATTGTCTAACGCTATTTTATCTATATTGTGCTCATAAGCAAGTACTACAGCCTCACCATATGCTTTAGGTAAATCCACAACTATAGATGTATCGAGAAGCGAACAAAATTTATCCAAGTCCTTATCTAAAAGCAAATATGCATAATAATAATCTCTTATCATTTGTGCATTAATAGTGCCAACTGTATCAGTCGAAACTGTCATTTCATCCGTTTTAATTGAAGTGCTCAGTTTTTGTTCATTTGTGGATTTGTCAGAATGGACACTATCTATGAGACTGAATGCTATTTCAAGATATTCCCGTGTATTCATATATTCTTTAGGATATACCCCCATAGCATTACACACGTCTGAAGATGACACTCTATATATTTTAGGTAAAGTATCTGAAACATCTAGAAGACCTTTAGCTCCGAAGTATTGCGGATAATTAAACAACATTTCACCTAACTTACCATTATTCGCTAATGCAAACATTCTTAATTCTGTCAACCTGCGACTTGAACGAAGAGACTTCTCTCCAACTTTGGCTGCATCATCATATTTTTCTTCAGAAATATAGCGCTCTGTTTTTAGTTCGTACGTAAATATATCATTTGTATTTGAATAAGCTCCGATGGATATAAATTGAATTAACAATAAAAATGAATTTGTCCATATATGACGATTTATTTGGGATTTATTGTTCGAATTTTCCAGAGAACACACCTTGTACAATATATGCACTATAAGTACATATATACATAACAACATTGGTAATATCCATACAAAGTTACCCAAACTGAAACTTAAAAGCATTTTATCATCGATACTTGTTGCAATAGCAAGAAGTATACAAGAAGGTATATAAGAAATCGCATAATAATTATCTTTAAATGGTAGAATTATTCTAGTCACCCATTGAATAACAAGAAGTATAAAAGTGATAATTAATGCCCCTGGCAAAATCGAGTACGTTGTTATTCCTTCTGAATATACATACTGAGCTTTTGCAAGCAGGTCACCTTGCAAAAAATATAAAAATGAAAATGAAAACAATGCGAATAATAACCCGCAAAACAATTGTACAAAAAAAGAATTTTTGTATCTGTTGCTCTTCTTTCTCACAATAAAACTTTATGAATATTTCCTATATGCCTAATAATTAACTAATAATTAAACATCTTGAAAATTAGCAATGAGGTTGAAATTCAACCTCATTGCCATATTTTTCAATCAATCTTACATAATACTACTGCACTTCGAGCAGGAAGATATAGTTTGAGCCATCCCTTGCCGTCTTGCTTGTATATAGGGTCATAGTTCGTAAAATGGCGAATAGAATCATCTGCAAGTCCATTACCACCGAAAACCTTCGCATCAGTGTTCAATACCACATCATACGAACCTTCTGGCACGATAAAACCATAATCCACAAATGATTTATCAGGACTAAAATTAAACACAAACAATAGATCACCGCGAGAGAATGCGAGAACTTGATCTCCATCGTTATGCCAGCGTTCTTCCACCTTTGTCTTTTGGAAATTCTTTGCTCTACCGATTAATGAAATCATTGCCTGGTCAAAATCTCCCAAATAATGGTAGCACAAATCCTTGTTATCAACAAGATTCCACTGACGTCGCGCATATTTATGACTCCATCCGTTTCCTTCGCGAGGGAAATCTATCCATTCAGGATGCCCGAATTCATTACCCATAAAATTAAGATAGCCACCATTAATTGTAGAAGCAGTAAGCAAACGAATCATCTTGTGCAAAGCAATTCCTCTATGTGACATGAAGTTCTCGTCCCCCTTCTTGAAATGCCAATACATATCAGCATCCACAAGACGGAAAATAATAGTTTTATCCCCCACCAACGCCTGGTCATGACTCTCGGCATAGGAAATAGTCTTTTCGTCAGCTCGTCTATTTGTTGTTTCCCAGAACATCGAACTTGGTTTCCAATCTTCATCACGCAATTCCTTGATTGTCTTAATCCAATAATCAGGGACATTCATTGCCATTCTGTAATCAAAACCATAACCACCGTTTTTAAATGGAGCAGCAAGACCTGGCATACCCGAAACCTCTTCAGCAATAGTAATTGCTTTAGGATTAACCTCATGAATGAGAAGGTTAGCAAGAGTGAGATATGCTATAGCCTCGTCGTCTTGATGTCCATTATAATAATCCCCATAACCACAGAACGCCTCACCAAGTCCATGACTGTAATAAAGCATAGACGTTACACCATCAAAACGGAAACCGTCAAATTTGTATTCTTCAAGCCAATACTTGCAGTTACTCAAAAGATAGTGTATAACTTCATTCTTGCCGTAATCAAAACAAAGGGAATCCCATGCAGGATGTTCACGTCGACCACCGCTCATAAAATACTGACAGCCATCACCCGCAAAATTTCCTAAACCTTCCATCTCATTTTTAACGGCATGGGAATGAACGATGTCCATGATTACAGCAATTCCCTGCTTATGCGCTTCATCAACGAGTTCCTTCAATTCTTCTGGAGTACCGAAACGACTTGAAGGTGCAAAGAAATTACTTACATGGTAACCGAATGAACCGTAATAAGGATGCTCTGCTATAGCCATAATCTGAATACAGTTGTATCCATCGGCAGCAATTCTTGGCAATATCTTATCTTTAAATTCAATATAAGTTCCAACCTTTTCTTCATCTTGCGCCATTCCAATGTGGCATTCATATATGAGAAGTGGTGCCGTATTAGGTTTAAATGTCTTTTTCTTGAAAACGTACGGAGTTTCTGGCGCCCATACCTGAGCTGAGAAAATTTTAGTCTGTTCGTCCTGTACTACTCTTCTGCACCAAGCGGGAATTCTCTCTCCCTGGTCACCGTCCCAATGTATACTTAATTTGTATAGGTCTCCATGCTTCATTGCCCCTGGTTTGAGATTAATCTCCCAATTTCCATTCTTGAGTTTTTTCATCTTATATTGAGGCAATTCGTTCCATCCGTTGAAGTCGCCTACTATATATATATCTGTTGCATTGGGTGCCCATTCGCGAAATGTCCAGCCTTTATCAGTCTTATGAAGTCCAAAATAAAGATGACCTGAAGCAAAATCAGAAAGCGATGTTTTGCCGTTGTTTGTCAGTTCATTGATTTTATCTATTACATGTTGATGCCTTCCAACGATAGCCTCCTCATATGGCTCCAGCCAGGAATCATTTTTAATAAGACCAATTTTGGGAGCCCTTTTTACAAAGTACGTCTTTGCGCATTTCTTTGTTTTTGCCGCACATTCGGCAGTTGTTTTTGTAGTCATGATCTCAAAATTATAAGTTAACCGTGAACATTCAACACATTACGCTTCAACTTTAAATATCACTTTTTTAATTTGTTCATTATCACTAACACAAGGTGCATGTCCGTCTTGAGGAAAGAATATAGCAAACATACCAGGCTTAACCGTAATATATTGTTGAGCTAATCCTTCATAGAAAGTCAAATCTTTATCTGCATCGTAAGGCATAACTGGCAAATCTTCACGAGGCGTATATCCCATTGTTTCAGGGCAACTAAGTGGGATCTGTATGTCTATCATTTTGTTGTGAGTTTCAAGTTTTGCTACATCTTTTGTCTTACCGCCAGCAAGGCAAAAGTTAACAAAAAGCCTTTCTCCTTCAATAGTCACCTTGCCCTCATCATGAGTGTTTAAGTCGTTATTCTTCAAATATTCCACGACCTTATTAAAAAGAGGGTTCAAGGATACGTACTTCTCTAGATTTTTAAGTGTGTCTACAATCATAATACATGTATTTTTAAGATAAAGAATTTTTATTTACTTTCCAAATAACCATTTTTATAGAACCCTTGTCGAATCACATTACCATCCTTGTCACGTTCTGTATATGCACCGTCACGTTTACCATTTTTGTAAGTTCCTTCAAAGCGTACTCCATCTTTTGATTCTTCAATGCATTTACCATGACGCATGCCATCCTTGAAAAAACCCTTGAATTTTGTTCCATCCGCCAACCTTAAAACACCTTCTCCATTCATCATTCCATTGGCCCATTCTCCGTCATAACTGTCACCTGTAGAAGACATAAATTTACCTCTGCCATTCTGTTTGTCTTCAATCCAATATCCTTCATACTTTGAACCATCTGGCCAAGAATATGCGCCAAAACCATCCATGAGACCATTTTTAAATTGCCCTATATACTTTCGCTTGTCCGCATATATAAATATACCTTGACCTGTTCGTTCTCCAACAGAATACTCTCCTTCATATTTATCGCCATTCTTAAATTCATATATGCCCTTACCATGCATCATGTCATCTTTCCATTCACCAACATATTTATCGCCATTAGAATAGAAATATGTTCCCTGCCCGTTTCTCCTATCATTATCCATATTCCCATAATAACTACTTCCATCCTTCCAATCAAACAACCCCATTCCACACTTCTTGTCTGCTTTCCATTCGCCTTTATAGAATACACCGTTTGCCCATGTATACGTACCTTCGCCTTCACGTAGATCTAGGTGCCAATTTCCCACATATTTATCTCCGTTGTAATAGAACATCGTACCAGCCCCTTCCTGATAGTCAGCATACCACAATCCTTCATATTTATTATTATTGGAAAAATAGAACGTTCCATTCCCATGCTGACAATCATCAAACCAATCCCCGTCATACTTCTCACCATCCGCAAATAGATACAGCCCTTTTCCCTGACGTTTTCCTTTCACATACTCTCCCTCATAAGTATCACCATTTTTAAAAACAGTTTTACCTTTTCCATTTGGCTTCCCGCTTACAATCTCTCCATAATACTCACCTTTTTCTTTTTTAAATTTATAATTCCCTATAACGATTTTTTGCGCATGAGATAATGTTCCCACAAACAAAAGTATTAGACTAATAATAATATATTTTGCGTGCATATTTATTCATATATTTTTCCATTTGCAAATATAACAAAATGTAAAATCATTAACAAGGCTATCTTTGTTTATTAAAAACATAAAGTCTCATAATTTTGATAAAAAACATTAAAAAAATGCTGTTTTTATTTAATCTTGAAAAATAGTTATAAATTTGCGTAAAGATAATAAGCATAAGGCTATATCTGAATACATTTATTTAGTATTAATTGAAAATTATAGACTATTATGACAAAAAAATGGATTTGTCCTGTGTGCGGTTATGTTCATGAAGGAGAAACAGCGCCTGATGCGTGTCCTTTGTGCAAAGTTCCTGGCGAAAAATTTAAACTGTCCGAGGAAAATACAGGACTTAATTTTGTAACAGAACATGTTTTGGGAGTAGCAAACGATATTCCTCAAACAGAAGATGGCGCCTTTGTTCTTCAAGGTTTGAAAGACCATTTTATGGGAGAATGCACTGAAGTTGGCATGTATTTAGCGATGTCACGCCAAGCAGACCGCGAAGGATATCCCGAAATTGCAGAAGCGTTTAAGCGCTATGCATGGGAAGAAGCTGAACATGCAGCTAAATTTGCAGAACTTCTTGGCGAGGTTGTATGGGACACAAAAACTAATGTTGAAAAACGCATGATGGCAGAAGAAGGAGCGTGTGTCGGCAAAATGGAAATTGCCAAAATTGCAAAGCAACTAAATCTTGACGCTATTCATGATACAGTTCATGAAATGGCGAAAGATGAAGCACGCCATGGAGCAGGTTTTCAAGGACTTTTTAATAGATTTTTCAAGAAATAATTAGATTGCAATATTTTTAAGCAAAGCTGACTCTGCAGAGTCAGCTTTGCTTTTTTGAAAAGATGAGCATCTTATTACACAAACAACAATTTGCACAATAATAGAAAATCTATGAGACTAAAAGGACACAAGTTTTCAAATATAATTCAGTAATTTTGCAAACAAATAACTGCGAATGATGAAACAACTTTTAAATTTATTTTTAACGTTGGTCTTAGTCTCATGTGATAAAGTTTTTGACATACATCCATACGATGTGAATTTCAGTGGAAAACGTAACATAAATAATGAAAATATTGTTTTAATCGAAAACAGATGCAAAGATAAAGAAACACTCCGAATTGCATTCATTAGTGACACGCATGGATGGTATTCTGACACAGAGGATCTTGTTAATGCTGTAAATCGGGTTGAGGACCTTGATTTTGTCATACATTTAGGTGATCTTACAGATTGCGGCACTACTAAAGAATATGTATGGGCAAGAGATATAATTGAGAAACTAAAAGTCCCATATGTAGCACTTATCGGCAATCATGACTTTCTTGGTACAGGCGACCAAATGTTTAAAAGCATGTATGGTCCGTATGACTTCTCCTTCATCGCTGGCAGGATTAAGTTTGTTTGCCTTAACACTAATGCTACAGAATACGATTATTTGGCCGCCATACCAAATTTCGACTTTATGGAAGCGGAAATTCACTACAACACCTCTGAGTTTGATCGCACTATAATGTGTATGCATGCTCCACCCCTATGCGAGCAGTTCAATAACAATGTTGCCAAAGTTTTTCAACTATATGTCAACCATTTTCCTGGCTTAATGTTCTGTGTCAACGGTCACGAACATTGCAAAAATGCAAGAGACATTTATCATGATGGAGTAATATACTATGGTGTGGACAGTGCCGAGCACCGTTCCTACTTACTATTTACGATAACACCTAACGGATATGAATATGAGAGCGTTGATTTTTAGTCTGTTGATTTTTTTTACAAACAACATATATGCACAAACAGACTTACGGAAAGACTCCATTAAGCATGTGGATACACAGAAATTCTTTTCTAAGGAAGACGATGAAGAACGTGGTATATATGTCCATCCGAGTGATTCCAACGACTACGACCTAAGAGTTAGAAAATACAGAAAGCATTGGGCTGGACTCATTCCAACTCAATTCATCGTACAGAATGCCGGAAACATGGGATTCGTTTCCGCCGGCATTGGATGGAACTACGGCGAACATAACCAATGGGAAACAAATCTTCTATTTGGTTTCTTGCCGAAATACAGAAGCACAAGAGGGAAGCTAACAATGACTCTCAAGCAGAACTATATTCCCTGGAGTATCTATCTGAAAAAAGGATGGTCGCTCGAGCCGCTTTCATGCGGAATATATTTCAATACAGTTTTTGGCGACGAGTTTTGGGAAAGACAGCCTGAACGGTATCCTCATAAATACTATGAATACATGTCCACAAAGATTAGAGCCAACATCTTCCTTGGGCAGAGAGTGACTAAAATTGTTCCTTTTAACAAACGAAAGTTCATTAAAAGCATAACTGCATTTTATGAAATAAGCACATGCGATATTTACCTCCGTTCAATGATACAAGATAATTATCTATCCGTATGGGACATTATCGGACTCTCGCTTGGATTAAAACTCCAATTGCTCTAAACGCTTTATTATTTATGTAAAGACATGATTATACGCTCAAGCACATCCTTGCGGATGATGCGGTAATGCGGACGGTAGTTCTTGTTGAAGATGGAACTATGATGTACCACGTATTTGCCATTTGAAAGAAGTCTAGCAATAGTGGCAGAATCTGTTGAGAAGTTATGCAAATCGGGAACGACTCGACGGACTATGCGAATCGTTTCACCCCACTCCTCTAACCATGCAGATGTAAACGTTGTGTCTATGCCATCTGCACTTTCCATGAAAGCGTCTACAAAGACATTCATTGGTATTAATCCGTCTTTCAGCACAGTCAAATCAACCCTGTAGAAATTAGCATGCCAACCGCAAGGTTCGCAATAATCCCACAAATTCCGATGATTTACATACTTTGTGTTATGAGAAACGCTACTCTCCCAAACATCGACTGGCGCATCTTTTTTCATTTCCTCCAATTCACTTTTGATATAAGACTCAACAGCCTTGCTGTCGGTTAGTATATGAGCAGGACCGAATCGGTCTTGGAATGCTCCCTTGTAGATATCAAGAAGGGTTGCTTCAGGATAATATTGTAAAAACTTAAGGATGAATTGCTTAATATTATTATCCGACACATTCTGTGACATCATTGTACAAGGACTAAACAGCGCTAATGTCACAAGGACAAATATCATTATAGGTTTCAAAGTTGCGAGTTTTAATATTATCACAGATTTTTGGATTTATAGATTTCGTTCCACCATGAGGCGTCATCTTTAAGCCACTTGGCAAACCATGCATAAATTGTGTTCTGCCAACGCAGACGCTTTGCGTAGTCAATGATGTGGTGTTCTTGGTCAGACACAAGCACCATCACAGTTTCACGTCCAAGCAGTTTAAGGGCTGTATACATTTGAATACTCTCGCCTACAGGCACATTATTGTCGGCCGCTCCATGAAGGAATAGCAACGGAGTGTGCACCTTGTCGGCATTAAACAACGGACTTTGGTCGACAAAGAGGCGCTTGTTTGTCCAAGGATAGTTGTTCGCCATTGACACTTCGCTATAGCTATATCCCCAATAGCCCTCGCCCCAGTAGCTTGTGTGATCGCTAATGCCCGCATGTGAAATTGCCGCTGCAAATAGGTCGGTCACAGTTTGCAAATACATCGTCATGAATCCGCCATAGCTTGCGCCGATACATCCTATTTTCTTCTCATTTACATAAGAATGCTCCTTGCAGAACTGTCGTGTCGCGCCGATAATGTCTTCTGCCACTCCCTCACCTGCTGTATTGACGTGACGTGCAGAAAATTCCTGCCCGAATCCTGTTGCTCCGCTTGGATTAATGACAAGCACAGCATACCCCAGTGCAGCATAGGCATGATGAGGATAGCGGCTCTCGAAGTTGCGACTCGTAGGACTACACCCTCCATAATAATTGACTATCATAGGAAGTTTAGTTCGCCCGTCAAAATGTGGAGGCAGATAGTAACGGCAGCATATCGTGTCACCTTTTGGATTGATATAGCCCCATGCTCGGCATTCGCCAAGAGTTACATCGCGGAGAGTCTCTGCACTGAGGTCTTCTACAAGGTCCACCTTCAGACTCTTCGTGTCGAGGGTGTAGAGGCGGTCAGAATTAGATGCGCTTTGCCCATAAAAAGCCAGTCGGCGTGCGTTGTCAGCCACATCGAAAGAATTAATCATCTCTTCAGGGAGATTTATCCGACTTATACTTCCATTCTTAGGATTGAGACGGAACAAGTTAATACAATCCTTATCTTCAGCATTGAAATATATCTGTCCGTCGCCCCTGTTCCAAGTGAAGTTCTGCACACAAGGGTTGAAGTATTTTGTCACCGGACGCACCTTCTTGTCTGTTACTGACATAATATATAGTTGCTGGTCAATCATACTCGGAGTCTGTCCTTCCATCACATTCTGCCCAATACCGCCAAGACACTCAGGCGAACCGCTGATAACGATTTCGGAAGCATCGGGGGAGAAACGTGCCGAAGATATGAATCCATCCTTACGAACAAGAGTGTCAACATCCATCGACTCGACATTGAGAAGCATAAGTGTGTTGACCGTGGTAGGACGTACTGTTAGGCAACTCTCGCTCATCATGAGCAAGATTTTCTTTCCGTCGGCAGATATATCAGATGCCCATACACTATGATAACCGAATGTGAGGGGTGTCTGGAGGCCTGTCTTCAAATCGAACAAGGCTAGATTTTGTCGAGTGCGCCATCCAGGCTGACGGTCTTCTGGCTCTATAACCTCATACACTCCTCGGTCCTCGTCAGGTCCGGCCTCTGATGTGTAGACAAGCAGATAATCTTCCGCTGGTGACATTATGAAACGCGCCTCCGGCACATTCTGTGCAATGACGGAGGTCTTGCTAGTTGCAGGATCTACCGCAACAATCTCACGATTACGGTCTGATACCGTTCGCACATAGTAATACTTGTTTGTACGTGGCATCCAAGTCAAGCTACCGTTCCGCTCGCCAACAATACGCCCCGAAGAAAGTTCACGCACATAAGTAACAGACGACGTCTGTCCTCCCTGGCGTGTGAACTTCTTTCCGTATATGGCATATTTACCATCGGGCGAAAGCGACACGCCGCTGAAACGTGTAGCATGAAGTGCATCATATATCGTATAGAAACGTTTACCACAATTTATATCACTGATATCCAGGATTTTACTATTATTCACTTCAACTTCAACTTCGATTGTATCAATTTGTCTAGACATTGTCAAATATTTCACTACAACCTTATGTACTGACGGCTCTAGAGTAATTTTCCCGTCATGACCAGACAGAATATTTCCATCTACATAAATACGCTTTTCACTCAATCCACTCACGGAAATCTCTACTTCTGTACGTTCTATATTGATTAGAGAAAAACCCAAAAGATGCAGGGCTGACTGTTCTTCATCAGAAACAACAACACCATCGGTAAGTATACGCCCTTCCTCTACAAGGTCAAGGCGTATCGGAGCATCAAGTAGTTTCTTGGCATCAAACTTGTTTGACTTCACATCCACGCTATCAACCATCAATGGCTGTCTGACCACATACGGTCCAACATATCGCAATGTATCAACATCAACAATTTCCGCCTGTGTCTTTGTGCACATTCCCAAAGCAGCGATAAGCATTAGTAAATTCCTAAATTTCATATAATTAATTTTGTTAAGACATCTGATTCGGCTTAAAACAACACAGGCATATAAAACCACGAAAACAGCACCGCGGTCGTGTTTCGTATCCACTGCGGTCATGTCTCGTATCCACCGCGGTCATGTTTCGTATCCACCGCATTCGTGACTCGTACCCACCGCGGTCGATATTTGCATATATCTGTATGTCTATTTGCAAATGCAAAAATAGGTAAAAAGGACTACATTCCAACAGAAAAACATTATCTTTGTAAATAATAAAAAGAAGAAACTTTATATGGGTAATGATTCTGACTATATTGACTTTTGGCTAACAACAAGTCATGACTCACATTACAATAGTTTTCATCCAGGAAGCGATGCTCCCAATCCAAATCTATTAGAATCAAAGGAAAAGCTCAAACTTCACTATACCCTAGGAGGTAGCGCCATATTACTAACGCTAACAGGTTACGTATTGACAATATCACCCATATTTACTTTTCCTTTTTGTACATGGCCATTTGGTGACATATTTATTTTCTTCGTTTGTCACGCCATAAGCATGCTGTTTTACATTACCATGTATAAAGTAGAAAGCAATATTAAGAGCCATGTAAAATTCGACCGCTACAAACTTAGTGAACAGGTATATACATGTAAAACCGCTGTGCGTTTTTGGAGCCGCGTATCTCTGATACAATTTTTATTATCTATCGCTCCTTCAATCATAACTATTATAATATGGAATCGCCCTTTCGAATACCAATCTATATACGACGAAGTAACAATTTGGGAATGGTGGGTTGGTATTAATAACGATACTCTTCCCCTTTCCATGGTTTTTGCTGTATTTTTATCTATAATAAACGGAGTACTTGCGCTATATTACAGAAACGTTTATCTAAATATAGATGAATTAATATCTGAAAACGAAACATTCATTAAAGCCAATAAAGATATTAACATAGTTGATATAGGAATGCTATCCGAATTCTTTAATATTAACAATTCCAAAGCAAAACTATATTTTTCCAACGGATGCTATTTAATGGTCCTTAACGAACCACTGAATAACAAACATGGTTACATGTTATTTGATAAACACGGACATAAACAAGAATTCATTTTTGAGGAACAAGCATCATCATTCGCCGCCATGTTGAAAAATGGTCCTAAAATATACGAAAACATCGTTGAGAACATTAATAAAACGCTAATGAAAAAGAATGTTGAAGATATTACAGACCACATATAATTTAAGGACTCAATATATATAAATATTAAGATTCATATAAACAACAATGAAACACAAATTCTTACTTTTTGCCTTGATGCTCACGGTTTGCATTACTGGCATAGCGCAAGGATTGAAATCAGTCTCTATCCTTGGCGATTCCTACTCAACCTTTGAGGGTTATCTCACACCTGACACTAATTTTGTTTGGTATTGGAAAACACCACAGAGGCAACACACTGATGTCAGTTCTGTGACACAAACATGGTGGCACATATTCATTAAAGAGAACGGTTATAAGTTGTGTAAAAACAACTCTTTTTCAGGTTCTACAATATGCAATACTGGATACAACAAGGAAGACTATTGCAAACGTTCGTTCACCGCACGCATGAATAACCTTGGTTCGCCCGACGTCATTTTCATTCTTGGTGCCACAAACGACTCATGGGCTGGTTCACCAATAGGTGAATACAAGTACGCTGAATGGGATAAGGAAGATCTATATAACTTCCGTCCAGCCATGGCCTATATGCTCCACTATATGAAGGAGCGTTATCCGAACGTGGAAATATACTTCATCCTGAACAACGAATTGAAGCCGGAAATAAATGAATCAGTTGAAACAATCTGTAAGCACTACGATATTGGATGCATCATGCTTCGCGACATCCACAAGATTAGCGGGCATCCATCGGTAAAAGGTATGCGACAGATTGCAGACCAAGTCAAAAAGTTTATTGAAAACAAATAAATCAGAATTCCAGAATTTTAATGCCACGTTTCTCGATTGGCATAACATCACCTATAGTTATTCTACTATCGGAAAGGACTTCGTAAGCCTCACATTCAGGAAGTACTTCGGCATAAACGGACAGATCAAGGCATATTGGTTTGTCCGTTCCGTTTATAATGACCGTAACAGTCTTAGCAGCCAATTGGCGTGAATAAACATATGCACCGTTGCGAACCATATAGTGAGTCAATGCGCCGTAAGCAATAGCCGGACACTTTTTTCTCCATTGTAGCAGACAACGTGTGAAATTAAAATACGTTTGTTGCAGTTTTGTTCTACCCTCAGGAGTAAATGCTGAACGCTTGTCCCGACTCCATCCACCAGGAAAATTCTTGCGCAATTCGCCGTCACCTTTCATTTTATTTCCCCACATGCCTATTTCCGTACCTGCATATATTTGAGGAATGCCACGTAGAGTTAGTAGTAACGTTAATGCTTGTTTATAACGGTCTATATTTTTTGCCATAACCGCATCCTTTTGGAAACGATCTGTATCATGATTGTCGAGAAACGTAAGCAAGTGCTGCGGATCGGCATATACGGCATCTTGACTTATATACTCATAGATACGTCCCAATCCGTTCCACTCATCTGTTTGCTCATCAACAGCCATATTAAGCAAAGACATTAGAGGAAAATCCATTACTGTAGGCAAATAAGAATTATAAGGAGCAGATATTGGACTGTTCTTTTGCCAGTAAGAAACACCTACATTATGATTTACCCATGTCTCACCCACAATATTAAAACCTGGATACTCGCGTTCTATTGCCTTGCACCATCGCGCCATCCCCTTGCGATCATTATATGGATAAGTATCCTGACGTATACCATCAATTCCAGCATATTCAATCCACCAAACGCTAACCTGTATGAGATATGTCATAACGTGACGATTACTTTGGTTAAAATCTGGCATAGAATCAACAAACCACCCGAAAACCGTACGCTTCTTGTCGTAAAGCGAGGCGTGGACATCACTAACCGCCCCTGTGCGGAAACTTGTCTGAAGATACTCTCCGCCATTGCTAAACCAATCGGAAGACGGACGATCAGCATAGAGGAAGTTCAAACTTCCACAATGGTTGAAAACAATATCCTTTATTACTTTAATACCTCTATCATGCGCATTACGTACAAACTGACAGTATTCCTCATTAGTCCCTAGACGTGGATCTGTATTATAATACTCCGTAATGGCATATCCATGATAGGAGTACCGCGGCATATCATTCTCCAAAATAGGTGTATGCCAAATGGCAGTCACCCCCAAATCTGCTAGATATTCAAGATGCTTGTCCATTCCTGCAATATTACCACCATGACGAGCATCAGGGCGCTTAGAAGAAATGTTCATTTCGTGCATCTTTACATTTAAAATTGCCCCAGAATCACATCTAGCAAATCGGTCTGGCATAAGAAGATACACCACATCAGAAGAATCAAAGGTACTGCGAAGAATCCTCTTACGCTTCTTCAATTCATAGTCAAGTTCACAACTGGCATTCTCTGATTTCAAGAGAATTTTGAATGTCTGAGGGCAAGCGCTTGCAACATCCAAATAGAGCAAAACATAATTAGGATTATCAAACCTCACAGTCTCGTTCAATCCTATATTTTCAGTGCCTTCTAATTCAACCTCAGCCCTACCAATACAATTGCCATGGAGTAAAATTTGCAACTTCGGTTCATTCATACCAACCCACCAAAAGGGCGGGTGCACATGCCAAATATCATCGCCATTCAACATTATTAAAAATTGATTAAGGTTCAACACCACAAAAATAATGATATTTATCCAAATTGCAGCCCTTCATTTGCCCATATCAACGAATATTCATAATTTTGAAAAAACTTAATAATGGGGAGCAGACATCACCAATAATAGAACAAGAACTAAAACAAATAAAATTAAATGGGCTTTTTTAAAAAACTATTTACAGGAAAAGACGAAACAGAAGAAGAAAAGAACGAAAAGAACTTTGACATTCTAAAATATGACGGCATCAAAGCGTTGTCATCATGTGTATGCAACGTAGATTATGCTATCTCTTGCTTCATCCATGCTCTTAATATTAAAGAAGACTCAGAAACTCGAGTTTGTTTAGCAAAAGCATATACATCGAAAGGCGAATTAAAATCCGCAGCAGAACAATATGCCACATTACAAAACATTGAACCTGAAGAACCACTCCACCCTATACGGCTAGCCCAAGTAGCATACCAAATGGAGAATTACGATATAATGGAAAGCGCCTGCAATGACGCACTAAGAATCAATTCTTTGCTTGCAATACCACACTATCTATTAGGAATGAAAGCAAAGGCGCAAGGCGACATGATAAAGGCGATTGTTGAAACAACCCAAGCTATAAGCATCAAAGAAGATTTCTATGACGCCTATATGCTAAGAGCGCAAACTCTTTTTGCAATGCACCAGTTTGGCGACGCCGAGAAAGACATCAACTTCATACTTGTGCATACAGAACCTACCGAAGACGCTTTATTACTTAAGGCTGAAGTCTGTACGGCTTTAGGCAACATAGATGAAGCTAAAGAACTATTTCAGAACATCATAAACTACAATCCTTTTGTCACTCAAGCATATGCAGGGCTCGTTTCTGCACTTATGCAACAAAAGAAATTTGACGAAGCTCTTAATGTCATAAATCAAGCAATAGAACAGATGCCTGAAAACGCTGAATTATACAAAGTCAGAGGAGAAATTAAATATTTGGCAGATGATAAAATCGGTGCAACAGAAGACATGAAAAAATCAATAGAACTAGCACCTGAAGAGACTAAGAAACTTACGGGAGAATATACAAACTTTAAAAAAAAATGTTAGACTCTTATAATGCCATTAATCCTTACAACTTTCATGTGGTTTTATAGTTCCCTTAATAATATTGGCACACTCAATATCATCTAATAAAACATTCAAATAACGCTGTTTATAAAACTATCATAATTGAAATTAATCTCATATCATAAAAAAAGTATTGCAAAATAGTTGTAGATACAAAAAAAAAGCATACCTTTGCACTCGCTTAAGAAAAGAAAGCACAAATAACGGTGCGTTAGTTCAGTAGGTTAGAATATCTGCCTGTCACGCAGGGGGTCACGAGTTCGAGTCTCGTACGCACCGCTAAATAAAATTTACATACAAGACCATAACGGTGCGTTAGTTCAGTAGGTTAGAATATCTGCCTGTCACGCAGGGGGTCACGAGTTCGAGTCTCGTACGCACCGCTAACAAAAAGAAACCAACTGGTTTCTTTTTTTATTATCACAGCATCAAAAAAAAACAACAATTGCATAATGATGAAAGAAAATAACAAGGCTATTATTTTAGCTATAGCTGCCGTTCTAAGCTGGTCCACTGTTGCAACCGCATTTAAAAAATCTTTAGAAAATCTATCACCTTACGGTATGCTACTCATTGCAAGTATAACTTCGCTAATAATTTTTGCTACAACTATAACTACACAACGTAAATGGGGATATATTGCATCTATGCCCAATAAAACGTGGAGATATTTCGCACTTCTTGGACTACTCAATCCTGTAGCCTATTACCTAGTACTATTCAAATCATATGATCTTTTGCCCGCGCAAGTAGCACAACCTGTCAATTACTTTTGGCCTATATTATTACTAATCCTACTTGCTGTTTTCACCAAACAAGCCATACCATTAAAAAAATATATCGGAATGTTTATTTCTCTTGGCGGACTAATACTTATTTCAACAGGAGGAAAACAATCCGACAACATGGAAATACCTGCGCTGGGACTATTCCTGGGACTGATGAGCGCATTGCTATGGGCATCCTATTGGATGGTCAACAATAAAAATAAAAACAAAGCCGACGCTACCACTGCATGTTTCATGAGTTTCCTATTTGGTAGTATATATTTAGTAATAGGAGTCCCCTTTATCGGCATTGATGGACTCCTCGCAACATCAACATCTGATTTTACTCCAGATCCTATAAACGGTATTTTATCAGGAATATATGTAGGGGCTTTTGAAATGGGAGTACCATTCATCTGTTTCGGACTAGCAATGCGCAAAACGAGCAATCCTGCACTTATAAATCAACTTTGCTACCTCTCCCCCTTCCTATCCTTATTCTTCGTCTCGACTATACTAGGAGAAAAGATTGCACCTACGACCTACATCGGACTAGTCCTCATCGTTACTGGCATCATTTTTAATGAATATTTTGTAAAAAAGAAAGCATAATTTCTTAATCATGCCTGCAGATAAAAAACAAAATGGCCTATTGCAGGCAATATTTTTTAACGAAATAAATCAGGACTAATTCTATTTGCAGGATTCAGTCCTATTTACTTTCCCCCCCTAATAAATAACGAATATTGAATATCATTAGGTCATATTATTATAACCATAGCTTTGAGTGGCGCAAATATATTTCTTAACGAAAATTCGACGTTAAGGAAGTTTTATATCAAACCCGCGTTAAACCAAAACTATATAGGAGACGACACAAATCCTCATGCCACAAATGCCGTTGAACAATTGAACATTGGTAATTAACGTAATGTATATGTCAAAATGACGTCTGATTATAGACAGCGTTTACTACTACGATATTGATTTTAAGCGAGTTAAGTTTTAAGCACTAAACAACAAAACGTTTTTCATCTTTATTTTGCTTGATTTGTGGAAGTACAAATATCCTGATATTTATGTATTTCCCAACTTTAATGGAGATGGTGAAAAAATGATGTAGATGGATTACACTTAGCATTCAGTTCTGGAAATCGCAAAGAAATTGGATTTTTTTTTCTATTTTTGTAAACCATACCAATATTGAGAGCGTGAAACCTATATAAGTTTAAAAACAGCCCCCCAAAGAGGGTTGGTATCGACAAAGCAAATACTAACAATATTATAAACAAAAGACAATGCAGAACAAATACATTTGCGTGGCATACAAACTTTACGTAAAGGACGCAGAAGACACAGAAGAGTCACTCATTGAAGAATGCTCAGCAGAACACCCATTCCAGTTTATTTCAGGACTCGGAGAAGTTCTTCCCGCATTTGAAGAGCAAGTTAAAGAGAAGGAGAAGGGAGCGGAGTTTGATTTCACTATCCCTTGCGCTGAAGGCTATGGCGAATATAACGACGAACTAATGTTCGACGTCGACAAGAAGATTTTCGAAATCAACGGTCGCTTTGACAAGGAGCGTATCTACGAAGGCAATATAATTCCATTGCAAGGACAGGACGGAGAACGTTTCTTCGGAATTGTCATTGAGATAAAGGACAACGCAGTGACAATTGACCTCAACCACCCTCGTGCCGGCCAGGATCTTCACTATGTCGGCTCTATTGTAGAGAGCAGAGAAGCCACTAACGACGAAATTACTGGCAGACTTAACATGATGAGCGGAGAAGGTTGTGGATGCGGATGCTGCGGAGGAGACTGTGGAGGCGGATGTGGCGAAGGACATGACTCCGACTGCGGATGCGGACATTGTCACTAAATCTAATCCTTACATATGCGAAACGTATTCGGAAACATACTGACGCTGACAACCTATGGCGAGAGTCATGGTCCTGCCATTGGCGGAGTTATTGACGGATTTCCAGCTGGCATAAGTGTAGACACAGACTTCATCCAGGCCGAACTTAACAGAAGGCGCCCAGGACAAAGCAAGATAACTACAGGACGCAACGAGGCAGACAAAGTGGAGATCCTGTCGGGTGTGTTCGAAGGCAAGACTACAGGCTGCCCTATTGGATTTGTAGTGAAAAACTCCGACCAACATTCCAGCGACTATGAAAACATAAGGAACGTATACCGTCCGTCACATGCCGACTATACATACGAACTGAAATACGGCATACGCGACTACAGAGGCGGAGGACGTTCATCTGCCCGTGAAACCGTAGCGCGATGCGTAAGCGGAGCATTTGCCAAACTTGCACTAAAGAAATATGGCATAACAATTAACGCTTTCACTTCTCAAGTAGGTGAAATCAGCCTTGAAAAGGACTACACCAATTACGACCTTGCTATAGTCGAAACAAACGCCGTAAGATGTCCCGACAACGAAATTGCAAAAGTTATGGAAGTCCTAATCGAAAACATAAAGGCAGAAGGCGACACCATTGGAGGTATGGTGAGTTGCGTGATTAGAGGATGCCCTGTAGGACTTGGCGAACCTGCATTCAGCAAGTTGCAAAGCATGCTGGCGGGCGCGATGATGTCAATCAATGCGGCAAAAGGCTTTGAATATGGTGACGGATTTGACTCCGCCCGTAAAAAGGGCTCAGAACTGAACGACCTGTTCACAAGCAAAGACGGTAAAATAGAGACACTAACCAACCATAGCGGAGGCATACAAGGAGGCATAAGCAACGGACAGGACATATTCTTCAAAGTGGCGTTCAAACCTGTGGCAACCCTCCTGAGAGAGCAGGCAACTGTGGACAAGAACGGCAATGCAACCACGCTGAAAGCAAAAGGACGCCACGACCCATGCGTAGTGCCTCGCGCCGTACCAATCGTCGAAGCCATGGCGGCAATGGTAATTCTTGATGCCATAATGATGGGGAAAAGTTTATCAGAATAGCCCAAAACTCAGAATATCCATAACAGACAGAAATATAAAAAACTCAAATCCATATGTCACTAAACAAAGTAATGCTCATTGGCAATGTTGGCCAAGAACCCATAGTAAGATACCTTGACACAGGTGTATGCGTAGCAACATTCAGTCTGGCAACAACAGAAAGAGGATATACTATGCAGAACGGCACCCAAGTCCCTGACCGCACTGAATGGCACAATATCGTAGTATGGAGAAAACAGGCTGAAGTGGTTGAAAAATATGTACACAAAGGCGACAAACTATATGTAGAAGGTAAGATACAGAGTCGAAGCTATGACGACAAACAAGGCGTGCGCCGCTACGTTGTGGAAATCATGACCGAGAACATAGAACTCCTTTCTCCACGCCAGCAACAAGGAGCGCCTGCATCAACAACACCAGCTCAAGAGAAACCAGAAGAAACCCCTCCATTCTAAAAATGCTTTTGTCGGATAACGAAAATAGAGGCATTAGATACGCAGTCTGGCATGTGACCGAATCATTGGAACAACTTATCGGACTCATCCCTAACGGAGACGCCACATACAAGGAAGCGGGAAACAGCTTTAAATCTGAAACCCGCATAAAAGAATGGATTGCCGTGAGAGTGCTTTTATACCACCTCATGGGAAAGAATGTAAAGATAGCCTACAAGGACAATGGAGCGCCCTACCTAAAAGATTGCAATAAAGATATAAGCATCTCACATACCACTGGGTATGTGTGCATTGCGTTATCAGAAACCCACAGGGTGGGAATAGACATTGAACGGGTGGCGAATAAAGTGGAACGCGTCAAAGACCGCTTCATCAACGAATGTGAACCAGGAGACACCCTCACAAAGATGCTTCTGATATGGTCTGCTAAAGAGTCAATGTACAAACTACTTCAGATTGAAGGGTTAGACTTCAAAAAGGACCTTAGAGTCAAAGAACTAGAAGATTCGGATTACGGGGAGTTCTTTATACTGCACGAAGGCATCGATTACAAAATATCATTTCGAGCAAACGAACACTTCGTATTGACAATTGCGTCAACAAAACAAACTAGATAGAAATAATATGAAAGACATAAAATTCATGGCAGGGCCATGTGTGATAGAAAACAAAGATATACTTGAAACCGTAGCCCAAGAACTATGCAGGCTTAATGCAATGTACGGCATAGACATTATTTTCAAGGCATCGTTCGACAAAGCTAACCGCACGTCTATAAAATCATATAGAGGTCCTGGTATGGAGAAAGGACTTCAGATGCTTGCAGACATAAAGGACAAATACGGGTTAAGACTCATTACAGACATACACGAAAGCTTTCAAGCACAACCTGTGGGCGAAGTGGTAGATGTCATTCAGATACCAGCATTCCTTTGTCGTCAGACTGACCTGCTAGTAGCAGCTGCAAAGACTGGCAAAACCGTCAACATAAAGAAAGCCCAATTCCTTTCAGGACAGGACATGATGTACCCTGTACAAAAAGTGCGCGAAAGCGGAAACAAGAATGTTTGGCTTACTGAACGCGGAAACATGTACGGATACAACAACCTAGTTGTAGATTTCCGCAACATTCCAGACATGAAGAAGATTACCGACACCGTAGTGATGGATTGTACACATTGCGTGCAAAGGCCTGGTTCAGCAGGAGGCGCAACGGGAGGAAACCGTGAATTCATCCCCGCAATGGCACTTGCGGCAAAGGCATTTGGTGCCAACGGATACTTCTTCGAAGTTCATCCCGACCCAGACAACGCGCTTAGCGACGGACCAAACATGCTTGCACTAGACCAATTTGAAAACGTTATTAAGTCACTATTATAATCTTACAAAGAAAAAGGTAGTAATGATGGACATTAGAGATATTGCTATCAGAAGTTTAAAGGACGAATCGGAAGCCATTCTCGGACTCTGTTCACAAATAGATGAATCGTTCGACAAGGCAGTAGAGCAAATCTTGAAATGCAAAGGACATTTAGTAATTACAGGAGTAGGCAAATCTGGACATGTAGGCGCAAAAATGGCAGCCACATTAGCTAGTACAGGTACACCTTCGTTCTACATCAACCCGCTTGACGCACTACACGGCGACTTAGGCATGGTAATGGAAGACGACATTGTCCTATTCATTTCCAACTCCGGAAATACCGATGAACTCCTACGGATGTTTGCATGCCTTGAAGGACGCGGCATTCCAACCATTGCAATGACAGGTGACAAAAACTCAATACTAGCACAATATTGCAACATCCACATCCTCGTAAAAGTAAAAAAGGAGGCATGTCCTCTTAACCTTGCACCGACATCATCAACAACAGCCGTAATTGCCATGGGCGACGCACTGGCTTGTGCATTAATGGAACTACGACAATTCAAAGCAAAAGATTTCGCGATGTTCCACCCTGCAGGAAATTTGGGAAGAAAACTCCTAACACGAGTTAAGGACGTTATGTACACTAATAACCTCCCGACCCTACCACCTACGATGAAACTCAACGAAGCAATCATATACATAAGCAACGGAAAATTAGGTTTGGGAGTTGTAATGGAGAACAACAAGGTGCTAGGAATCATCACAGATGGTGATATACGACGAGCCGTTGAGGAAGCACAATCAAATTTCTTCAACCTCGAAGTGAAAGACATCATGACCCCAAAACCAAAAACCATATCACCCGAAGCAAAATTAGCTGAAATACAATCAATGTTCCGACGACACAAAATCCACTCATTGCTTGTTGTCAACAAAGAAAACAACTTGATAGGTATAGTAGACTACTTTGCTATCATGAACTAGTCGACATGGAGTCGACCCAATAATCAATAAGTTTACGCGCTATAGACAACTTTTCAGGAATTCTTGGAAGGTTGTCTTTACTATACCATGACGCGCTCTTCAGCTCCGACTCTTGCAAGACGATCTCACCACCATCATAATCTGCTATGAACCCTATCATGATGCCACTCGGATAAGGCCACGATTGACTTCCAAAATACTTCAGATTTTTGATTTTCAGATGCGTCTCCTCATAAACTTCTCTCACAACACACTCTTCAAGAGACTCCCCTACCTCAAGAAAACCGGCAACAAGGCCATAGAAATCATCTTTAAAATTGTGCGCTTTAACAAGAAGGACCTTCTCCGCTTCACCTAGTTCCTTACGTCTTATCAGTACAATTATTGCAGGATTAATGCGTGGCCAAACCTCCTTCTTGCAATTAGGGCAGCATTTACCATTAACGGGCAATCTCTCCATTAAAGAACCGCAAACCGAACAATACTTAGAATTTTCCTCCCAATATAGAAGTTGGTAAGCAATACCTGCTACGCGATAAAGTTTCTCTGGCAAACAATGATACGAATCCCTTAAAGATACAAAACACATGTTCTCCCCAGGCTGATAATCAGGCGCCACAGTTATAGCCCCACATTCATGTCCATCAATAAAAGTCGGAACACAAATTAAATTAAAACCATTATACATCTGAGACGCAGAATCAGACATTGGCACCTCATACTTGTCATCTAAACACTTTAATAACAGATAATTACTTCTAAATATGAACAAATAAATAGAATTAATATTATCAGTCAAATCATTATTATTTGCAGGAATCATTTCTCAAATAATATCTCTCTAGGTAACTTAACATATTTTCGCCCCTTGATGCCTTTAATATTAGTGCTCTGAATTTGCTTTACTACTATTTTGCCGTCTGATAATGATAATATCAAATCCTGTGCATCACCACCTCTTTCAGATACAGCACGTACTTCGGCTTTGTCAGAATCAACCGACGTAACCTTCAATATAATCCACACACCATTCAAACTGCCTTGCAAATAACCATAGCAGGAGTCAAGTTCAAGACCAGGTACAGGAATATCATCGTTATAAAGATTCAAAGCTAATTTTATCTTTAACTCATCATTTGTAAAATTGCCTTTAAACTTATCTTGAGCGTATATTTGCATGCTATTTATCACTAATAGCATACATATAAATATTTTTTGAGTGTTGAACATTTTTAAAACTGTAATTAGGTTATTGGTGCTGTTCTCTCAAAAGGTCATTAACGGTCTTTACAGGATTGAATGTCTCTAGCGCGACATCTACAAAAATGGTATTCCAATCAGACATTGCTCCATTCCACAAACCAGGCAGTTCCAACGCCTTCAGCTCCTTTCCATCCTTGCTCTTATAGGAAATGAATCCTGTAAGTGTGTCTACGTACTTAGTCAAGTCAAACTTATTGCCTTTATAGTCTTTTACAGCACATACAAGGTCAACAGGATTGAAATGTGTTCCTCCTTTAAACATTGCTACATAGTCCGTGTTTTCTGAATCAATTTGTGAACTTTCCAATATCTGAGGCGATATGGTTCCGTCTTGGTTATATGCAAGGAATGGACCTCCTCCTGGTTCACCAACATTCTTCACCATTCCGCAAACGCGAATTGGACGGTTAAATTTCTTACGAAGATATATTGCCAACTCAGAGTCTTCAAGATGCTTTAACTGTGGATTACGCAAACATAACACATCATGGGCGAAATGTATCATTTCTTCAATTTGTGCGTGAGTATATATTCCTTCATCAAGCAATCTCAAATAATCAAAAATCTGCTGCTGAACATTTACAAGTACTCCTGCAATTAGTTTTTTGTAGGTCACTGTTGATTCCTTCAACTTATCAGGAACAACGTTATCAATATTTTTAATGAATATGATATCTGCATCAAGTTCATTAAGATTTTCTATCAAAGCTCCGTGTCCTCCTGGACGAAAAAGCAATTTACCTTCTTCAGTGCGAAACGGTTCATTATCCATTGTTGCGGCAACCGTGTCTGTACTAGGCTTTTGTTCTGAGAATGTGACATCGTATTCGACAGAATATTTCTCTGTATATATTGGTAATGATTGTTTAACTAATGCCTCAAACAGATTGCGATGCTCAGGACTAACTGTGAAATGCAGATTCACTTTACCAGATTTTCCGGATGCATATATCGCACCTTCAACTAAATGTTCCTCGAGTGGCGTCCTGTTTATATCGTTTGTATATGAATGAAACTTCAAAAGACCTTTAGGCAAACGTCCATACGCCAATCCTCTATCTTGCAACAGATTGCCTACTACGGTCTTATAGGAACCTTCAGAAATAAGTTCTTCTATTGACTTACCTTCATTGAGCAGGCATGCCTCATTTAGTTCATTGAAAAAAGCAAACTTATGAATGTTACTGAAGAATGTCTTCATAAAGGGATTGCAGTCCAACGCTCCATCACCGTCATAAAACTCAAACAAGTCTTTGAACATGCGGCTTGCCGCACCCGATGCCGGTACAAACTTCAAGACCTTGCCTTTATTGTCTGAAAGATACTTATCCCAAAAAGTCATATATTCAACGCACTCCTCATCAGTGCATACTTTTATGCCGTTACCTGGTGAGGCGGCTCTGTTTAATTTCAAAAAAGGAAATCCTTGTTTAAACTGGTTCAATTGATAACATAATTTCTCTTCTGAAATTCCTTTTGACTCTAAAAGTGATTTGTCTTGAGATGTAAGGTTAAGCATTTGTCTGATATATTAAAAGTGTCGTCAAGTTTTTATTGTTGTTCAAAATTACAAATAATTATTTAACCAAACATATTTAGACAGATAATTTAATAACTTTGTAAAACCAAAATCAGAAAAATCATGCAATCTGTTATATTTGAAAATGAGCGTAAAGACATTGTAGACGCATTCCTTAAACTTCAGGATATGTCGGCTGAAATGCTTAGCATCGATGACCTCAAGAAGATCAGGGTAATAATGTTTGATGCTGTCAATAAGGGAATACTAAACAGAGGGACCTTCGACCTCAATCCTATTTTATTTGACATTCAGACAGCCATCATTACTGCGCAAGAAATAGGACTTAGTCGTGCAAGTATAATAGGCACACTTTTGCACGATTGCGTTGCGTTGGGATGTACTACAATTGACGATGTGGAAAAGGACTTTGGCAAGGAAGTTGCGCAAATAATCAAAGGACTCATAAAGATTAATGAGCTGTACTCAAAGAATCCAAGCATAGAGACTGAAAACTTCAGAGACCTGCTGTTGAGTTTTGCCGAAGACATGCGTGTAATATTCATAATCATAGCCGACCGCGTAAACTTGATGCGCCAAATTAAAGACAAAGGTTCTGAAAGTGAACGTCGCAACGTCGCTCTTGAGGCTAGCCGCCTATATGCACCGCTTGCTCACAAATTGGGTCTTTATCTTCTGAAATCCGAACTTGAGGACCTTTCGCTGAAATACCTTGAGCACGATGCATATTATATGATAAAGGAGAAACTCAACGCAACAAAGAAGACACGCGACGAATATATACATAACTTCATCACTCCTATTGAAGACAAATTATCACAGGTGGGACTTCATTTCCATGTGAAAGGACGTACAAAAAGCATTCACTCTATTTGGCAAAAAATGCAAAAACAAAAATGTCCGTTTGAGGGTATATACGACCTTTTTGCAATTAGAATCATACTTGACTCTCAACCAGATAAGGAAAAACAGGACTGCTGGCAAGTATTCAGCATTGTCACAGACATGTACCGTCCAAACCCGAAACGTCTGCGCGATTGGTTATCCGTGCCTAAAAGCAACGGATATGAAAGTTTGCACACAACGGTTATGGGACCTGACGGTAAATGGGTTGAAATACAGATACGCACTGAGCGGATGGACGAAATAGCCGAAAAAGGACTTGCTGCTCATTGGCGATACAAAGGAGTGAAATCAAGTAACGAACGTCTTGAGGAATGGCTTAGAGATATACGCCAAGCACTTGAAACCCAAGCTTCGTCCGACGAACAATTAATAAACCAATTCAAAGTTGACCTATATAGTGACGAAGTCTTTGTGTTCACACCTAAAGGCGATCTTTTCAAACTGCCCAAAGGTGCTACAGTGCTTGACTTTGCCTTTCAGATACACACAAACGTGGGTTCGCATTGTTCTGGTGGAAAAGTCAATGGCAAGAACGTGCCTATGCGAACAAAGCTACAAAGCGGAGACCAAGTCGAAATACTTACAAGCCAATCGCAACTGCCTAAGCGCGACTGGCTGAATTACGCCGTAACGACCAAGGCGAGAACAAAAATACGCCAGTCAATTTCTGAACAAGAAATGAAAACGGCATCATTTGCCAAAGAAACCATTGAACGTAAGTTCAAGAACAAAAAAATCGAGTATGACGAACCTGTAATGATGCGACTTATCACCCGACTAGGTTACAAGCATGTTACAGAATTCTATAAAGCCATCGCAGAAGAAGTCATCGACGTAAACACATTTATCGAGCGCTACGTTGAAGCACTAAAGAAGGAGCATGAAACCCCTGCTAACACACCTATCGCAAGTGCAGACACTTACGTGGCAAACACAAAATCCGATGCCTTGTCAGACAAAGACAAGGACATCCTCGTCATTGACAAAAACATAAAAGGCGTAGAGTATTCACTTGCAAAATGTTGCAACCCTATATATGGAGATGATGTTTTCGGATTTGTCACCATAAACAGAGGCATAAAAATACATCGCAGCGATTGCCCTAATGCGCAACGACTCAAAGAAAATTTAGGATATAGAGTCATACCTGCACGTTGGGCAGGAAAAGGCAACAGTCAATACCCCATCACATTGCGCATTATAGGTCACGATGATATTGGCATAGTAAACAACCTCACTTCAATCATCGCAAAAGAAAAGAATGTAATGCTGCGCTCTATAGATATCAAGTCAAGCGAAGACGGACTTTTTGCAGGTACGCTTACGATAATGATAGAGAACACAAACCAGCTTAACCAACTTGTTAAGAAACTGCGGACTGTAAAAGGAGTCAAAAATCTAAATAGGATTTAGACAGCAAGCAGCATACAAATTCTTCTGCTTATGTATGAAACACGAGCGCGGTGATGTTGCAACACGAGCACGGTGGAAACGAAACACGACCGCGGTGGAGATAGTACACGACCGCGGCGGAGATAGAACATGACCGCGGTAAAGATATGACGCTAACGCAGTGAAGATATATACTAAATTTAAAGACACATTATTACATCAAAGCGCAACTAAGCACAACTAAACAACACACATGAAAGCAACCCTCATACTTGTAGGCAAAACTGCTGATAAAAGATTTGCGGAATTAATATATGAATACACAAACAGATTAAAGCATTATATCAACTTTGAAATCAATATAATACCCGAGCTTAAGAATACTAAGAGTTTAACGTCTGAACAGCAAAAAAATAGTGAAGCGGAACTTATAATCAAGAATCTACAATCGTCAGATTACATAGTCCTCCTCGATGAACATGGCAAAGAAATGAGAAGCATTGAAATGGCCGATTGGATGAAAAGAAAAATGAATACAATAAACAAAAGAATAGTATTCATCATCGGTGGCCCATACGGCTTTTCACAAAAGATCTATGACATTGCAAATGAAAAACTTTCCATGTCAAAAATGACGTTTTCACACCAAATGATAAGGCTCATATTCGTAGAACAATTATATCGTTCTATGACAATTCTTAACGGAGAACCATACCATCACGAATAACAAATGCCACATTGGCGCATATATACTCCTTTAATCTTCGATGACACGAATTGTATATTGGAACAATCAGATAAAATTCGTAATTTTGCGTTGTTTATGCTTTAATGTGAAATTACTTTGAGAAAGTCACAAACAACAAAGGCCATCCGGACAGTTGTTACAATCATAATTTGGTTGTACGTCTGTTTTATTGCCCTTATTAGCCTACCTCCTGTAAAACATAAATTAGCCGATATCGCCGAATCTGTATTGTCCGATCATTTAGATACAGAAGTACAAATCAAAAGTATCAAATTGGGATGGATGAATAGCATTACCATCGATGACATGACAATAAAAGATCAATACGGAGATGAAATGCTTGAGATTGCACGTGCTTCAGCTACATTCAACCTTAAAGATGCCATCAATGGGAATATCTCTATTGAAAGTGTCCAACTTTTCGGAATAAAAGCATCACTACATAAAGATAATCCGGGAGCAACACCAAACTACGAATTTGTCATCAAAGCATTAAGCAACAACAATACAGAAAAGTCCTCACCACTTAGTTTGAAAGTTGCTAGTTTGATTGTAAGGCACGCAAATATAAAATATGACGTCAATTCAGAACCGCTTAATCCTGGAAAACTTGATCCCGACCATATCGATATAAAAGACGGCGCCATTACAATGGCTTTAAAATATGAAAATGGAAAGATAACAGATATTTCCATAAAACGTTTTAACGCTAAGGAATTAAACTCAGGCATAGAACTCAGACGAGTTACGGTGGATTTTTCAGCAACAGAAAATCAGGCAAACTTAACTAACACTAATATATTGTGGAACAATTCAGAGATAAGAGTTGATTCTGCAAAAGTTAATTATAAAAATTGGGGGTACGGTGACAATAACAGATGGAGCTTAACATGTTTGCCCATTCATGGCAAATTGGCACTTAAAGATTTCGGTTGGCTAGACAGTGCCCTTACATCTGCAAAAACTATTATTGACATAGACGCACAAATAGAAGGTAACCAAAACAAACTTAATATCGACAATTTCCGCATTAAGTCTGAAAAAAATGATATTATAGCAGATATTGCAGCCAATGTTGAGAAGGATGAACATGGACACTCATCATTTTTTGCAAAAATAAAAAAAGTGCAAATAGAAGGCAATGCCTTTTCAGAAATCATCGCATTACCACACTTAGATTCTACCTTAACAGCCACACTCCTTAGACTTAAAAATATAGACTTCACAGGGCAAATAGAAAAAATAAAAGAGAATGTAAATCTCAAAGGATATATTGACACTGAATGCGGAGGTATTGACATCAATATCGAAAGCGACAAAAACACGATAATATCAGGAGATATCGAAACAAATAATTTCAATATAGGCCAATTAATAGATAATGAGAAGTTTGGACACACATCATTCAGTCTTCAAGGAACTGATATAAAAGAAGTAAGCACAAAGGACAAGGAATCCATCACCGGCAATATTGCAGGCGTAATAAATGAGATTGAATACTCTGGATACAAATACACAGGAATTGACATAAGTGCTTTCTCAAACATAGACGTTGTTGGTGGTGAAGTAAATGTATACGACGAAAATCTAAGATTAAGCCTTAGTGGAAGCGCTGAGACTAAAACTAATATGAAAAAATGCCACCTAAGTCTTATTGTTAACAAATTCCGTCCATATACTCTAAATTTAACACCAAACTATAAAGGTGATAATTTTAGTTTGAATGCTACCGCAAATGTCAGCGGGAATAACATAAATAACATTGTTGGAGAATTAAGCCTTGACTCCATGATTGTGAGTGGTAGCAATGGTGCCTCTTCTCCTGAACATCTTCAAATACAACTTGAAAGCGACAGACTAAAATCAAAAAAAATCCACATTGATGGCAACATTATATACGCAAATATTAAAGGCGATATAGATTACAGAACATTAGGAGCAAGTATTGTTTCTAAGTTTAAAACACATCTCCCAACAATATTCAACAAAAAGGTTAGAACAAACAACGCATACGATTTCAACATCGAAATTAAAGATTCTAAATTCATCAGGCATCTGTTGAAAAAAGACTATTATATAGACTCTCCAATTCTAATAAAAGGAAATGCCAACGATGAAGAAAACAGAATCGAAATTAATATCGATAATGATAAAATCACATATGAAGGTATTAAATATGAAAACATAAACATTGCATGTACTAACACAAACGAAATATGTGAAGCATCTGCAGACATTACAAGAATAGACAACGAGGGAAAAACAAACTTCACTTTATATGCCGATGCACAAGAGGATACTCTTTCTACAAAAACATCATGGAGAACCGAAGGCAAATTTGACAAAAAGGGAATCCCTAACAATTCCAACGGTACGATTAACGCACAAATTCTATTTTCCGATAGTACAGGAAATACAAATACTTATGTCAATCTTAATAGATCGGAGATTGTCATGCGAGACACAATCTGGTACATTCACCCTTCTCGCATCACCATATTCAATAACAAATACAAGTTTAACAATGTCGGAATAAGTCATGAAAACCAACACATCATTGCTAACGGTACCATATCTGATATACCTGAAGACTCTTTACTTGTTGACATCAAAGAAATTCCTGTAGAATATCTGCAAGGTGTTGCCAATTTTCATGCAGTAAAATTTGGTGGTAGACTCTCAGGCAAAGCCAAGTTGAGTAATCTTAATAGTAGTATGCCACAAATTGAAGCAAATGTAAACATTGACAATATGCTTCTTAATGGCGGACGCATGGGAGATGCCGATCTACATATAACATGGGACCAAGAAGTAGACGGAATTTCTATAAAAGGATTAATTGAAGACGAAGAAAACATCTGGACTAGTGTGAGTGGATTTATTTCACCGCCTCAAAACGACATACTACTAGATCTCAACACTCATAATACTCGCGCAGAATTTCTAAACGGATTCATCGGAAGTATATTTGAAAATATCGATGGCGGAATAAATGGAAAACTCAGTATTATAGGACCATTGAACGATGTCAATCTTAAAGGTGACGTAAAAGCGAACATAGGCATGACGCTGAAACCCACAAAAGTGAGGTATAACATAAAAGGCGACACAATAAGACTACAACCATATAAGATCGGTTTTGACAATATTACAATATTTGACAAAGATGGTAACAAAGGAGTTGTAAACGGTAACGTAACGCACAAAAATTTTAAAAACTTTGCATACGAATTCGATATCGAATTAAATCACCTGTTATGTTATGATGAAAAGAAATTCAATTCTGACAAATTCTTTGCAACATTTTATGCCAATGGAGAACTGAAATTAAAAGGTGAGGACGGACATCCTTTAAGAATTACAGCAAATGTTTCTCCATCAAAAAACAGTGTGTTTGCATATGATGCCGCTACTCCAGACGCTATTACGAACTCAAACTTTATAACGTTTAGAAACATTAATCATACAGCAACTGACACTATAAACGACATTGTAACTGCTTTTGACACAATATTGAATACTGCTAACTTAAAGAGCTACAAATACGAAGGAGACATATATATGGATGTCAATCTTGAATTAAACAAAAACTGCGAAATAAAACTTCGCATGGATAACAGCGAAAACGGTTACATGTCAACCTTCGGCACAGGAAACATTAAGGCCAGATACCATAATAAAAGCCCATTTAAACTTGACGGGACATATTATATAAATGAGGGCAAATACAGACTATACCTGCAAGACATAATCTATCGAGACCTCATAATACAGCCTGGAAGCCAAGTAGAATTTGGTGGCAATCCTTTTGATGCTAATATACACCTTATTTGCCACCATACGATAAATTCTGTACCACTTAACGACCTGACTGCTACAACCGCATATAGTTCGAACAACAAAGTCAAAGTTATATGTATACTTGATATTACCGGTACATTAGACCAAATGAATTTCAAATTCGACCTCAATCTTCCAAATGTCAATGACGAGACAAAACAATTGGTTAGAAGTATGATTAATTCCGAAGAGGAAATGAATACACAAATAATATACCTTCTCGGATTAGGACGATTCTATACAAATGAATATGCACGCATGAATAACGATAACAAATCGTCACAAGCCGTTAATTCACTACTCTCTTCTACCCTAAGCGGACAAATTAACAATATGCTCTCCAACGTCATTG
Source organism: Bacteroidaceae bacterium (assembly GCA_045576655.1). GTDB lineage: Bacteria > Bacteroidota > Bacteroidia > Bacteroidales > Bacteroidaceae > RGIG8745. The sequence continues at coordinate 109,387 of JAZNGW010000032.1, read as the reverse complement.
GAACCGACAGTAATTGGAACTTCGGAACAGGATTGACTACGGGAGAAAATGGCTGGGACGATCTTGACGTTGAAGGCATTTTATCAGGTAAACTCCTCGATGATCGCTTGCTTATCAATGGCAACTTCGGATATCGCGACAATTCTATAACACAAACATCTAACTTCATCGGAGACTTTGATGTAAGATGGAGAATTAGTGAAACTGGTAACACTTACATCAAGGCATACAACCAAACAAATGACAGATATTTCACAAAAGCCACACTTAACACACAGGGCATAGGCATTAGTTACGAAAAAGCTTTTGAGACTTGGAAAGACTTATTCAATATTAAAAGAAAAAAATAATAAATATATGAAACACGGATTTGTAAAAGTGGCAGCAGCTGTTCCACACATAAAAGTGGCAGACTGCAACTACAATGAAAGACAGATGGAGAATCTCATAGCCCAAGCCGAAGGAAAAGGAGTTGACATCATTTGTTTTCCAGAATTAAGCATGACTGGATATAGTTGTGGTGACATTTTCACCCAACAATTGCTTTTGGACAGTTGCGAAAACGCCATATTCAAATTGTTAGATTTCACACGTTCGCTAAAAATAATTGCAATAATAGGACTGCCTATACAATACAATTCCGTTTTATTGAATGCTGCCATAGTACTCCAAGGTGGGAAAATATTGGGTATTGTACCCAAAAGTTACTTGTCAAACAATAAGGGTTTGCAAGAATGTAGATGGTTTAAGTCAGGAAAAACATTCAAGACTACAACTATGCATTTTTGTGCCCAAACTGTAAGTATGGGTACTTCACTGATTTTCAACACCCCACAAAACACATTTGGTATAGAAATTGCAGAAGATTTAGATGCACCAATACCACCAAGCACAACCTTAGCCTTAAAAGGTGCAGAAATAATCTTTAATCTTTCCGCAAACAAGGAATCAGCCGGAAACAACAAATACATACTTGATTTAACAAAATATCATTCTTCACGTATTATATCAGGATATATAACATCTTCTTGTGGATTTGGCGAATCTACTCAAGACAACGTTTTTACAGGCAACGGATTTATTTGTGAAAACGGTAAAATTATTGCAGAAGGAGAAAGATTTAACTTTAATGAACAATTAATAATCTCCGAAATAGATGTAGAACTAATTAGAACAGAAAGAAGGAAATGTAATATATTTACAGAAAGTATTACAGAAGATCTTTTGCAGAACACCACATGTATAAATTGTCAACCAACAGGTAATTTAGATATATCCACATTGACAAGAACATTCGCACCATTTCCTTTTGTACCTGAAGAGCCTGAACTCAACATACGATGTGAAGAGGTCTTTAACATACAAATATCTGGATTAGCGCAAAGAATTATACATACAAATGCAAAAACATTAGTAATAGGAATATCAGGAGGTCTTGACTCTACTCTCGCTTTACTAGTCTGCGCAAAAACGCTCGACAAACTAAAGCGTGATAGAAAAGACATTATCGGGATCACAATGCCTGGATTTGGAACTACAGATAGGACATACACAAATGCCATTTCATTAATGAATTCGCTTGGAATAACCATTAAAGAAATTAGCATAAAAGATGCATGTATCCAACACTTCAAAGACATCAACCATGATATAGAAAACCATGATGTTACTTATGAAAACAGTCAGGCACGCGAACGCACCCAAATACTAATGGATATTGCAAATCAGTGTAATGGGTTGGTTATTGGAACAGGAGATTTGTCCGAACTCGCTCTTGGTTGGGCCACATATAACGGAGACCACATGTCAAATTATGGCGTTAACGCATCTGTACCCAAAACGCTCATTCGACATATTGTCAAATGGGTAGCTAATTCAGATATTGATGAGACGTCAAGAAATACTTTATTAGATATTATTGACACCCCTATCAGCCCTGAATTAATTCCTGCTGATGAAAATGGCAATATTAAACAGAAGACTGAAGATTTAGTTGGCCCATACGATCTTCATGACTTCTTCCTTTATCATTTTGTCAGAAATGGATTCAAACCTTCAAAAATATATTATTTAGCACAAACTGCATTTGATAACAGTAATGTGGCAAGTTATTCAGATGAAACAATAAAGAAATGGTTATCTATTTTCTGCAGGCGCTTCTTTAATCAACAATTCAAACGTTCATGTATGCCTGACGGACCAGGAGTTGGAAGCGTCGCATTAAGTCCTAGAGGTGCATGGTTAATGCCTAGTGACGCCTCAAATACACAATGGATAAACGAATGCGAAAACTTATAATAAGAAAAAAATGGATGTAGTCATAACCAAAGAGATACTTGACAACATATACATAAATAATTTCGACTCCGAAATATTCAAATCTGTAGACCCATGTGGTATTGTGTATAAATTAATGGAGCACACAAATAACCAATTAGATATAGAACTAGGGGCATTGTTCGTATCTATGATTTCATGGGGCAACCGCAAAGCAATTCGAAAAACAGCCGAATACATGCTTTGTGATGAAATGAAATGGAGTCCTGCAGCGTTCATAATTGAAGGCAAATTTGAAAATTCATACAAGAATGCAAAAAACAATTGTGTATATCGTACTTTAAATGTAGAAACTTTCAAAAAAGTATGTCGACGAATTCAAAAAGGATTGGATGGCTATAACACAATGGAAAAATGCTTTGAAGGAAAAACTACCAAAGAATCAATTAGCACTATTTGTTCATGGCTCTCTGATGCAAAAATAGGAACAATGGATAAATCTGCATGCAAAAGAATATGCATGTTTATGAGATGGATGACACGAGCTGTTGCACCAGATTTCGGCTTATGGGCTACTAGAAGTCCTCGAGATCTTTATGCTATAATGGACGTACATGTATGCAACCTTACTCGTTCCATCCTAACAAATAAACGCCCCACATGGAAAGCGTGCGAAGAACTCACAAACATATTCAAAAGTTGGGATTCTGACGACCCTCTTAAATATGACATTGCTCTAATGGTACTTGCTGACAATATCAATAAAATAAACAATTCACAACATAACTAAAATATAGACTTATGGCAACAGTTGACGACAAGAAAATAATATTTTCTATGGTTGGGGTTTCTAAAACAATCCAGCAAAATCAAAAACAAGTCCTTAAAAACATTTATCTATCATTCTTCTATGGTGCAAAAATCGGTATTATCGGACTAAATGGCGCAGGTAAATCAACTCTGATGAAAATCATTGCTGGCATTGACGAACAATACCAAGGAGAAGTTGTATGGTCGCCAGGCTACACTGTTGGTTATTTGCCGCAGGACCCGCAACTCAATGAGGCGAAAAGCGTTAAAGAAAATGTAATGGAGGGAGTTCAATATATTTATGACGCTCTCGCTGAATATGACGAAATCAACAACAAGTTTGGTCTACCTGAATATTATGAAGATCCTGACAAAATGGATAAACTCATGAACCGTCAAGCAGAACTTCAAGATATAATTGATTCAACTGATGCATGGAACATAGACTCTATACTTGAACGTGCAATGGACGCTTTAAAATGTCCACCGGCCGATTGGAAAGTTGAAAATCTTTCAGGAGGAGAGCGCAGACGAGTTGCGTTATGCCGCCTTCTCTTACAAAAACCTGACGTTCTTTTACTTGATGAACCGACCAACCATCTTGATGCAGAAAGCATTGACTGGCTTGAACAACATCTGCAACAATATGAAGGCACCGTTATTGCTGTAACGCACGACCGATATTTCCTTGATGATGTGTCAGAATGGATTCTTGAACTTGATCGCGGAGAAGGCATACCATGGAAAGGTAATTACTCTTCATGGCTCGAACAAAAGTCTAAACGAATGGCACAAGAAGAGAAGACAGCAAGCAAGCGTAGAAAAACCCTTGAAAGAGAGCTTGAATGGGTTCGCATGGCTCCAAAAGCAAGGCAAGCAAAAGGAAAAGCACGTCTTAATTCATACGATAAGCTCTTAAATGAAGACCAAAAGGAAAAAGAGGAGAAACTCGAAATATTCATTCCGAATGGTCCTCGTCTCGGAAATAAAGTAATTGAGGCACAACACGTTGCTAAAGCATTTAACGAAAAAATCCTGTTCAAAGACTTAAACTTCATTCTCCCGCCAAACGGCATTGTTGGTGTAATAGGTCCAAACGGAGCAGGTAAGACCACCTTATTTCGCCTTATAATGGGATTGGACAGTGCGGATAACGGAATATTTGAAGTTGGAGAAACTGTAAAATTAAGTTATGTAGACCAACAACATAAGGATATAAACCCTTCCCAAACAGTATACCAAGTAGTAAGTCAAGGAAATGAAACGATCCGAATGGGCGGACGCGAAATTAATGTACGTGCTTACTTAAGTCGTTTCAACTTCAATGGTGCTGACCAAGAAAAGTTCTGCAATGTTCTTTCTGGAGGTGAACGTAACCGTCTGCAACTTGCACTTGCTCTTAAGCAAGAAGGCAATGTTCTTCTCCTTGACGAACCAACTAATGATATAGACGTTAATACCCTCAGAGCATTAGAAGAAGGACTAGAACAATTCGCCGGTTGCGCAGTCGTCATCAGTCACGACCGTTGGTTCCTTGACCGTATTTGTACTCATATTCTTGCATTTGAAGGTAACGGAGAAGTCTTTTTCTTTGAAGGTAGTTATACAGAATACGAGCAGAATAAAGCAAAACGCTTAGGAATAGAAGAACCAAAGCGAATTCGTTATCGCAAACTAATGGAAGGTTAATTATTATAGTTGGAGCGCCTTAAAACACTCCAACTACCATTATTTTCTATTAAATATACTTTTACAAATATGAAAAGACACCATATTTTATTGTCCGCTGTCCTGATTGTAATTTTTGCATGTAATAACACAACAGAAAAAAAAGAGAATCTGTACAAATTACAGGACAAACATGTAAATAATAAAGATACTACTATAAACATTCCATGCATCGAACCATTTATCCAAATAACAAGCATAGGCAATGTAGATATTGAATACTCACAAGGCGAATATAATATCCAAGCAGTTGGAAGCCAAGAAGTCATACCTTTACTTGAAACCTCATTTGATTCAGGCATACTTACTATTGGCATGAAAAATGAGACTGTTGTTGAATTAAGTACAATAAAAAACAAACAGAACATACGTCTTTTAATTACGTCACCTGAACTAAAATATTTGGCTCTTTGCGGAAATGGAAACTTCGAATCAAATGGAATAATTGAAACGGAACTATTCCAAGTTGGTAATTTTGCGTCAGGCATCATTACGATAGACTCGCTGAAATGCAATATTTTTAAATTTGAAAATAACGATATCGGAAAAGCCATATTCAAGAATGTTGAATGCAAAACCACCAACATCTCTACATTCGGTACATCTAAAACTGATATTACCATCAAAGCACAAAAAGACATTTCTGTTTATACTGGTGGGGAAAGTACAATTGCAATGAATGCAAAAACCAATCGTTTAGAAATACTTGCTAACAACAACAGCAAAGGTGAATTCGACATAAAATGTGCTAACTTAGAAGTATTTGCAAAAAAACAATCAAGTCTGTCACTAAAAGGAGCTACAAAAAATAAAAAAATTAACAAAGACTATGGTTGCAAAATAGAGAACTTTTTAAATTAATCATGCTCCTCCACTCAAAAAAAGTAAAGTACAAAACTTGCCTATTTTACCAACAGAATGTCCCAATAGGAATAAGCGGAAATAAATACACAAATCTCTGTTATTTTTTTCATAAATTTGCACAATTAGAATTTTAGTTCAATGCATAGATACATATATATACTTTTATTTTGTATTCAAATACCATTCACATCATTATTGGCTGAAGGTAATGATGAGACTTTTGTTATTGTGTTAGATGCTGGACACGGAGGAAAAGATCCTGGAGCTATCGGATCAAATAGGAACAATCGTGAAAAAGACATTAACCTAAGCGTTGTATTAGAAATTGGTCGTCTGATCACGGAAGAGCTTAAGGATGTCAAAGTTGTATATACAAGAAAAACAGATACATTTGTAGAATTAGGACAAAGAGCACGAATTGCAAACAAAGCAAAGGCTAATTTATTTATATCCGTACATACCAACGCTATCGACAGAAGGTCAAAAAGAAAACCCCAAGGCGTTCAATCGTATACATTAACACTCAATACTGTAGAATCAAATTTAGAAGTTGAAAAACGAGAAAATTCTGTAATCCAACTAGAAGAAAACGGAGAGGAAAAATGGAGCTACAGCAACCCTAATTCCTCCGAAAGTGACATAATGTATGAACTATTGCAGGATCAGCACATGGAACAAAGCGTTGATTTTGCACAAATAGTACAACGCGAAATGGTCACTACTGCTAAAAGGACTGACGCAGGTGTTTTGCAAGCAAACTTCGCAGTATTAAGACTTACATATATGCCAAGCGTTCTACTTGAACTTGGATACATATCTACGCCCTCAGAAGAAAGATTCCTTATGACTAATAACGGACGGAAGTTATTGGCAAAAAGTATTTTTAATGCAATAAAAAAATACAAAGCACAACTCTAATTTAAAACAACCCTATATATATTTAAGTTTATGACATTTTTCACAAAAGAAGTAAAGATTGGAATAACAGCAATATTAGCACTTGCTGTCATATACACAGGCTTCATCTTTCTCAAAGGAATAAACCTATTCAATGACACATACACATATTATGTCAAGATAAATAACATAAACGGACTGACTCCGCAAAGCGATGTCTTAGTAAGCGGAATGAAAATCGGTTCTGTTAAAAGTATTAATTATAATCCAGAGGAAAGAAATATCCTTATAGCCATTGAAGTAAATAAAGAATTTACTATTATCAAAGGAAGTACAGCCTGCCTTACAAAAGAAATGTTGGCATCAACAAAATTAGAAATCAATCTGCCAGCCAACAGTTATCTCCCATTAGAACCAGGCGACACTATTATTGGAAAGGAAACAACTGATTTGATGGCATCTGCATCTGAGATAGTACCTCAAATACAAAATTTGCTCCCTAAGATGGATTCAATATTAACATCTATAAATACGATATTAATAGACCCATCCATACAAACATCCATCCACAATATCGAAGCATTAACTAATGAACTTAGAATTACAACTAACGAGGTCAACAACCTATTAGCAAAAGACGTACCTTCTATCCTAAACAAAACAGATGCAATTTGCTATAATATGGAAATAGCGACAAACAATCTTAAGGACATAGATTTTAAAGGGTTAGAAAGTAACGTTAATACAACTATGCAAAGTCTCCAACTTTTCACAAATAAATTAAATAACGAAAACAGTAATTTAGGTCTGCTCCTCAATGACAACAGTCTATATCACAATCTCGATTCAACACTCTACAACGCTTCTGCACTGCTTAAAGACTTGAGATTGCAACCTAAACGTTACGTCCATTTCTCATTATTTGGACGGAAATAATTAAGATATTGGAACTACGGTAAGATAGGCGCGATAAAACTATAATAAATCAGCCTATCTTACTTATTTTTTTAAGTTTATCCAACTCAGTTATTCTAATTTTTTTCCCATCAATTGCAATAATATTTTCAGATGCAAATGCAGACAGGGTTCGTATCGCATTTGACGTTGTCATATTGGAAAGATTTGCAAGGTCCTCACGTGAAAGATATATGCTCAAAGTCACTCCATCTTCCTCCAATCCATAGCAATCAATCAAGAAGAGCAAAGCCTCCGCTAACCTTCCGCGAATATGCTTTTGAGTTAGGTTAACAGTTCGCTGATCGCTGACACCTAAATCCACAGACAGTTGTCGTATGAAAAACATTGCAAGGATATTATTATTCTGAAGCCACTTATTAATGAATTCTAATGGTATTTTACATATAAAAGTATTTTCAAAAGCAGCAGCAGATGTAATAAAATTCTGATTTGCGAAATATGCTCTATAGCCGAAATATTCAACTGGCTTTATTACACGAATAATCTGAGTTCGTCCGCTTATTCCTTCTTTATAGACTTTAACTTTACCAGTTATTAGGCACAGCAAATCAGTTGGCACATCGCCTTCCTTGTATATTATCTCATTTTTCTTGTAACGCTGTATTGATACATTACAAAAAAGTTCTTTCGCCTCTTCTTCTGTAAGAAGAGACAATAGAGTGCTTAAATATTGTTTTATTTCGTTTTCTTTAAAAGAATCTTTTTTCACCATAATGCCAGAAGCATTTGAAAAATTTACGATTAGACTATAGAGAAAATACAACTGTCATTTTTGTTTATGCAAATTTAGTGCAAAAATACATTCAAAACAATGTTATACGACATGTTTTGTACATTCATAATAATTTAAATGCTTATTTTGAAAAAAAAACATTGTTTATAAACCACTTTTTATTAAATTTGACGTGTTTATCGAAAAAACACTAATATATAAGAAATAACCTTAAAAATAAATCTATGAGCTATTTACGTTTTGACAAGACCCAAATGACCAATTTGCAGGAAGCTTTGCCAAAAGAGATTCTTCGCACCAATCGTTCGGGTGCGTATTCATGCTCGTCAATAGTCGACTGTAATACGCGTAAATACCACGGATTATTGGTTGTACCAGTTCCTGAGTTGGATGATGACAATCATGTACTCCTTTCATCACTTGATGAAACCGTTATCCAACATGGAGCGGAATTTAATCTTGGTTTGCATAAATATTCAGGTGACACTTATAGTCCCAACGGACATAAGTACATCCGTGAATTTGAATGGGACAAGATTCCTACAACAATATTCCGTGTGGGCGGTGTTGTTTTGAAAAAAGAAAAAGTTTTTCAGCATTTTGAAAACAGAATTCTAATCCGCTACACGCTACTTGAAGCACACTCGCTAACAACGTTGCGCCTTCGCCCATTCCTGGCCTTCCGCAGTGTTAATAGCTGCACGCATGAGAACGGAATGGTCAACCGTCACTATGACGAAGTTGATAATGGAATTAAGACTCGCATGTACGACGGTTATCCAGAACTATACATGCAACTAAACAAGAAAAATGAATTCAAGTTTGAACCAAACTGGTACAAGGGTATTGAATATCAAAGGGAACAAGAGCTTGGATATGAATACACAGAAGATCTCTATGTTCCTGGTTACTTTGAATTCAACATCAAAAAAGGTGAAAGCGTTGTATTCTCTGCTGGCGTCAAGAACTTGCCTTCACGCAGCATGAAGAAACTCTTCGACGAAGAATATGACGTTCATGTTGCACGCGACAGTTTCTATGCTTGTTTGGTGAATGCAGCACACCAGTTCTACAATGAGAGTAACGGAGAGGACTATATTCTCGCAGGTTATCCTTGGTTCAAATGTCGCGCTCGCGATACATTTATTTCTCTTCCAGGATTGACTCTTGCCAATAATGAATCGGAATATTTCGACAAGGTAATGAAAACAGCAGAAAAAGCCATCAACGACCTTATCGAAGGACGTCCGATATCTGTAAAAATGTATGAGATGGAACAGCCTGATGTACTTCTTTGGGCTGTATGGGCAATTCAACAATACGCATTGCTCAAGTCTTTTGACGAAGCCGCTGCTAAGTATGGCAAGTTAGTTGACCGCATCGTTGACTTCATCAAACAAGGCAAGCATAACAATTTGTTCCTTCATGAAAATGGACTTCTCTATGCAAACGGTCGCGACAAGGCTATTACATGGATGAATTCAGAAGTCATGGGCAGACCTGTAGTTCCGCGTTCTGGATACATTGTAGAGTTCAACGCACTATGGTATAATGCGCTTGTATTCAATGCTCACTTGCTTTCACATTTAGGTCATCAAGACCAGGCCATCGAATACACAAAACTTGCAGAAATCACAGGAGCATCATTTAAGGAAACATTCCTTAATCAGCATGGTTATCTTCTTGATTATGTTGACGACTCATACATTTCGTGGAGCGTACGTCCTAATATGCTCATTGCCACATCGCTTGAATATTCACCACTAAGCATACAGGAGCGCAAGCGTGTATTCGACATCTGCACAAAAGAACTCCGCACACCTAAGGGCATACGTTCGCTCTCGCCAAAGAGCGGAGGCTACAACCCAATGTATCAGGGAGGTCAAATGGAGAGAGATTCTGCATACCATCAAGGGTCTGTGTGGCCTTGGCTATCAGGATTCTATCTCGAAACATGCCTCAAGATTTACAAGCGAAGCGGTTTGTCATTCGTTGACCGCCATTTCGTCGGACTTGAGGAAGAGCTCAATTACCATTGCATAGGCACATTGCCTGAACTCTTCGACGGCAACCCTCCATTCCACGGACGCGGTGCATTGTCATTTGCAATGAACGTTGCCGAGGTGCTTCGCGTTAATAAATTATTGAGTAATTACGAAAACGATTAATAGGAGGACGAATATATGAGAGTACTAAATTTCGGTTGGGAGTTTCCACCAAAGATATATGGCGGTCTTGCTGTAGCTTCGTATGGTATAACTCGCGGTTTGACCATGCAGGAAGATATGGAGACTATATTCTGCCTTCCAAAACCATGCGGAGAAGAGGAGAACATCCCTCGCAACAAGATAATTGGCATGAACCAGGTGCCTATCGTTTGGAGAGGGCATGATTACGACTATGTAAAGTCAAGAGTACCGAACTACATGTCGCCTGAAGACTACTATCGTTTCCGCGACAATATTTATGCCGATTTCTCTTACATGAATGTGAACGACATGGGATGCATGGAGTTTGCAGGAGGTTATCCAGGCAATCTACACGACGAGATTAACAATTTCTCTATCATCGCAGGTGTTGTGGCCCGTACCGAGCAGTTCGACATCATTCATGCACACGATTGGCTGACTTACCCAGCAGGCGTACATTCCAAGATGGTCAGCGGAAAACCGCTTTGCATACATGTTCATGCAACAGACTTCGACCGCTCACGCGGTAAGGTTAATCCTACTGTCTATTCTATCGAAAAGAACGGCATGGACCATGCTGACTGCATCATGTGCGTGTCAGAACTTACGCGGCGCACCGTTATCAATGAATACCATCAAGACCCTAACAAGGTGTTTGCCATGCACAATGCCGTTTATCCGCTTTCGCAAGAACTACAGGAGATACCACGAAAAGAACATAACGGCGAGAAAGTCGTGACATTCCTCGGACGTATTACAATGCAGAAAGGTCCTGAATATTTTGTTGAAGCGGCTTCACTTGTGCTCCAGCGTACACGCAACATACGTTTCTGCATGGCTGGTTCGGGCGACATGCTCAACGCTATGATTGATATGGTTGCAGAACGAGGTATTGCCGACCGGTTCCATTTCCCTGGTTTCCAAAAGGGACGACAGGTTTACGAATGCTATAAAGACAGCGACGTTTTTGTAATGCCATCTGTCAGTGAACCTTTCGGTATTGCTCCGCTTGAGGCAATGCAATGTGGCACACCGTCAATCATATCCAAACAGTCTGGTTGCGGAGAGATTCTCGATAAGGTAATAAAAGTAGACTATTGGGACATTCACGCAATGGCTGATGCCATCTATTCAATATGTACAAACCCTTCACTCTTCAAGTATCTTCAGGAAGAAGGTATAAAAGAAGTGGACGGAATAACATGGGAAAAAGTTGGTCAGCGCATGCGCCGCTTGTATGACCAGACAATAGAGAAATTTAACCGTCGATAAAAAGCAAAAATTAAAAACTCAATGAATATGAAAACAATATGTTTGTATTTTGAGATACACCAAATTATACATCTCAAACGCTACCGTTTCTTCGACATTGGTCGCGACCATTATTACTATGACGACTACGAGAACGAACGTTCAATCAACGACATAGCAGAACGTTCATACGTCCCTGCGCTTAATGCCCTCATTCAGATGGCAAAGGAAAATCCTGGGTACTTCAAGGTTGCGCTATCACTTTCAGGTGTGGGGCTTGAACAAATGGAAATGCATGCTCCGCAAGTCATCGATCTCCTGAAAGAACTTAATTCAACTGGATGCGTAGAATTTCTCTGCGAGCCATACAGCCACGGATTGGCATCACTCAAGAACGAGGAGAGCTTCCGCGATGAATGCATGCGCATGAAAAATAAGATTAAGGAACTCTTCGGACAGACACCAAAAGTATTCCGTAATTCATCACTCATATATTCCGACGAAATCGGAGCGCAAGTTGCAGCGATGGGATTCAAGGGTATGTTGACAGAAGGTGCTAAACATATCCTTGGATGGAAATCACCGCACTTTGTATACAACTGTGCGATGAACCCAAAACTCAAACTGCTCCTCCGCGACTATAAACTCTCTGATGACATCAGCCTGCGTTTCAACAACTCAAGCTGGAGCGAATATCCACTCTTCGCTGAAACATATATTGATTGGATTGCCAACCTTCCTGAAGAAGAAAAAGTCATCAACATTTTCATGGAACTTTGTGCGCTCGGCATCTTCCAACCGCTTAGTTCAAACATTCTGGAATTCCTCAAGGCACTTCCTAAATGCGCTAAAGAAAGAGGCATTACATTCTCTACACCTTCAGAACTCTGCACAAAAACAGAATCTGTGGGTCCACTCGAAGTTCCATACAACGTTTCTTGGGTTGACGAAGAGCGTGACACCAGCTGCTGGCTTGGAAACGTTATGCAGCGTGAGGCATTTGACAAACTCTACAGTGTTGCTGACCGTATTCGCATCTGCACAGACCGTCGCATCAAACAAGACTGGGACTATCTGCAGGCATCAAACAACTTCCGCTTCATGACAACAAAGGCTAACAGCGTTACAATGAACCGCGGAATCTACGACGGACCATACGACGCATTTACAAACTACATGAATATTCTTGGCGACTTCATCAACCGAGTTAATTCACTCTACCCTGTAGACATGGATAACGAAGAACTCAACTCTCTGCTTACAACCATCAAGAACCAGGGCGAAGAGATTGAGGCAAAGGACAAGGAAATCGCAAAATTGCGCAAGGAAATAGAAAAAGCGGCTAAAGCAAAGAAAGCAACCGAGAAACCTGCAGAGAAGAAGCCATGCGCTAAAAAAGCATGTGCAAAGAAAGAAAAGTAGTCTACTATTCAGTAATTATAGCAGAAAAGGATGTGCCAAACACTATTTGGCGCATCTTTTTTTTATCTCAAATATATAAAAAAGCCCACCGATATCGCCTGCGACAACTAACAATCTGGAATACAATATATTATGCACACACAAGGTAAAAGTATTATGCATTACAAGCGTAATTCCCATCAGTCCCCACACCACCGCAGTCGTAACACATCTCCACCGCAGTCGTAACACATCTCCACCACAGTCGTGATACACCTCCACCGCAGTCGTAACACATCTCCACCACAGTCGTGATACACCTCCACCGCAGTCGTAACACATCTCCACCGCAGTCGTGATACATCTCCACCGCGGTCATGATACACCTCCACCGCGGTCGTGATACAAAACGACCGCCCTCGATACAAAACACGAAGGCGGTGAAGAAATAAATCCACCGCCCTCAATATTTACTAATAAGCATTTTTTATTCACATCAATTGGCATCTCCCTTGTTTTTTCCCCACAATCTGTCCATACGTTCCTTTATGCGGAGTTCAGCAGAGTTTGGTTGTGCAGTCCAAAACGTTGAACCAATTATTTCGTCAGGCACATACTGCTGCTCAACAAAATGGCCTTCATAATCATGTGAATACTTATAGCCTTTCTTGTATCCAAGTTCCTCCATCAACTTTGTTGGCGCATTGCGCAAATGAAGCGGTACATGGAGGTTTCCTGACGACTGGACACATTGGATAGCAGAAGCAATACCCATATAAGCGGAGTTGCTCTTTTCGCATGTAGCCAAATAAACAGTCGCCTCCGCAAGAGGAATACGTCCTTCGGGCATTCCTATTTTGCTCACCGCATCAAAAGCGGCATTAGCAAGAAGCAGTGCGTTAGGATTTGCCAAACCGATGTCCTCGCTTGCCGATATTATCAATCTCCGAGCAATAAACACAGGGTCTTCCCCACCCTCAATCATTCTGGCCAACCAATAAAGTGCGGCATCGGGATCACTGCCTCTTATGCTCTTGATGAAAGCAGAAACAATGTCATAATGCATCTCACCGCCTTTGTCGTATGCCAAAGGATTCTCTTGAATACACTCAGTCACCATGTCATCAGTGATATCCGTCACTCCTTCGGGCAATGACTCAGCCACAATCTCAATAATATTAAGCAACTTACGCGCATCACCACCGCTATATCTGAGCAATGCATCAGTCTCTTTGAAAGAGATATTTCGCTGACTCAGCACAACATCCTTCTTAAGAGCCAACTCTACAAGATTTAGCAAATCGCTTTTGTCCAATGACTTTAATATATAGACTTGGCATCTGCTCAAAAGCGGCCTTATCACTTCAAACGAAGGGTTTTCAGTAGTTGCGCCTATAAGTGTGACCACCCCTCGCTCCACCGCTCCAAGGAGTGAATCTTGCTGTGACTTGGAAAAACGGTGAATTTCATCAATAAAAAGCACTGGCGTAGGCCCACCGAAAAAACGGCTGCCACTGGCACGCTCAATTACTTCGCGTACATCCTTAACTCCCGAAGTAACGGCACTCAGAGTAAAGAAAGGTGCATCCACACTTTTAGCCACAATATTGGCAAGCGTAGTCTTCCCCACCCCTGGAGGTCCCCAAAGAATGAACGACGAAATTCGTTTGCTGGCAATCATCCGCCTAATCACAGCTCCCTCACCAACAAGATGAGTCTGCCCGATATATTCGTCAAGAGTCTGCGGGCGCAGCCTTTCTGCTAATGGTTGCATATATTATCCAAAACTTTTTTACTCAATCTGTCAAATGCCTGCCGCGTACGTCCTGTTGACACATTCATGCAGCGCACATGAGGATTGCCCAACAGGTGCGTTCCGCCAAGTGCGCCAACTGTATCACAATAGCACAAGTTGTTGCCCGATGAAAGCCATTCCACAAAAAGTTCTTCATCCCAAGCAGGCGAAAGGCCTGTATTGAAAAGAATCTTATGATTGCCAAATGCCGCAAACTCGTCTTTATGCAACAGCACTGTATTCTTATTGAGGCAACAGAACACCACTTCGCTCCACTCCAACAAATCGTTAAGTTCCATAAACCTGTAGCCCTTTCCATTTGCTTCAGTCTTTTCTGAACGTGCAAAATAACTGATTTCCGCACCAAGAAAGCGCATAGCGTCGGCAATCATCCCCCCCGACTTGCCCAAACCGACAACTCCAACACGAAGGCCTGTTATCTCGCGAGGCATTCCATCCCAAGGTTCTTGTCCAAATCCGTGCAAGCATCTTACAAGTTCACTAATCACATACTCCACAACACCTTCATCACCATAATCACGTATGCCCGTAACTGTTATACCGTGCGCATTGGCAAAACGAATGTCTACATTTGCACTCTCAGGCGAATATAGCGAACAACACATGCCAACATATTTCAGTTTCTCACACTGCGCCATTACCTCGCCCTTGAGCGTAGATGTGTAACTCAGCAAAACAGCGTCAGCATCACCAATGCGGCGTAATATCTCATCATCATCAGCTGGTATGTCATCATACATCACTACCTCATCAGCATATTTCCACAACTCTTCTTCAGCTGACGGAATGAGACTGATAGGTTCTATCGCTACTATCTTTCTAAATTTCTTCATATCTTCTTCCAGTTATTAAAAACAGTCACACACAATCATCTTCTTTGAAAAATCTGCTTTATTCCTTGTTCTCTGTGACACAGTTGCACTTCCACACCATATTTGCGATGAACATACTCGGCAATGTGTTGAGCACTATAAACACTTCTATGCTGTCCGCCAGTACATCCGCATGAAACCATCAAACTGGTAAACCCGCGTTCAACATAACGTTTCACATGAAAGTCTACCAAACTGTACATGCTCTGCAACTGTCGTGGAAGTTCACCGTCATTCTCAATAAAGTCTATCACAGGCTTGTCCAGTCCCGTCAGTTTCTTATAAGGTTCGTAACGTCCGGGATTGTTAGGAGCACGACAGTCGAATACATACCCCCCACCATTGCCCGATTCATCTTGCGGAATCCCCTTCTTGTAAGAGAAACTGAACACTTTCACCACCAATGGACTATCGGTCGACACACACTCAGCAGTGTTGGCATCATTACACAATGCCAAAGCCACCTTCATCAATTCCGGATAGTCATCACATACGCCTTCTTCAAGCAGTTCATTCAGATTCTTCAGCGCATCGGGAATGCTGTTTATGAAATACGGCTTCTTCTCCCATAAGCCCCTGAAGCCATAAGCTCCAAGCACCTGCAATGTTCTGAAAAGCACAAACATTTTGAGATTTTTAATAAACTCCTCACGACCAACCGACTGATACTTCTGCAAAGACTGCAAATACACATCAACAAGCCTCATGCGAAGTTCTCTGCCAAATCGTGATGACGCTTGCCAAAGGAAAGAGGCAACATCATAATATATCGGCCCGCGTCTTCCACCCTGAAAATCTATAAAGAAAGGATTACCCTCCCTAACCATCACGTTTCTTGCCTGAAAATCGCGGTAAAGAAACGTGTCAGTGCCGAATGACGTGATGCGTGAAGCCAGATGCTTAAAGTCAACTTCAAGCGCATATTCATCAAAATCAGCGCCCACAAGCTTCAGATAGCAATATTTGAAATAATTAAGGTCAAATCTTACGCAATCTTCATCCATCTCCCTGCACTGGTAACACTGACTGAAGTCAAAACCCTCAGCACCCTTAAACTGCATATCAGGCAACTGCGCAATGGTCTTTTCAAGCAGTTTCACTTCGTCATCATTATACTTGCCCCCCGATTTGCGTCCCACTGAAATCAAATCATATAATGAATCACCACCCAAATCCTCCTGCAAATAACACACACCGTCGTCACTCACAGAAATAACATGAGGAACAGGCAGTCCGCATCCCTCAAAATGTCGCGACATGTAGATGAAAGTAGCATTTTCCACGGTAGAAGTACCAACACAACCTATAACACTTTCACCATCAGCAAAAAGACGGAAATATGCCCTGTTGCTTCCAGCGCCTGACAATCGGCAAACGTTCTCAGGAGTCTTGCCGTAAGTCTTTATATACAGATTTATCACTTGTTTTTCCATCGCACACAAAGTTACGAAAAACAGAGTTAATAGACAAACCACAGTTGTCAGCCACAATCAATCCGTTTGACACACCACAGCAACCTCCGTAGTGCATTTTAGGTCAAATTCCTGCCCCGTTTTCATTTTTAAGAAAATTTAATATTTGCCTCACAAACAACCGTTTTTCGGCAAAAATTCAAAAAAAGCCCAGTACTCTGATATTCGCGCCGAAGAAGTGCGTCATTTCCGCCGAAGAGTCAGTCGATTCGTGCCTAGTCACGAGCGCACGCTCGCCGAAGCGCGAAGAACAAAACTCTTCGTTATTTTGTTATCTTTAGCGAAGAGGGAAAATTTAAGCGCTTCGAAGCCTTCTTCTGTCCGGCGGACATCCACCACCCTATCTGAACTTTTCCGCCACTTGTTTGTTTCTCTTAATTTATAACACAAAAACTAAGGACAGCCTTGCCCTCGTCCCGTTCGTATTCGGAACTCGCCGCTTGACAGTCCTTGATTATTATATTTTTTCATTAAGAGGTAGTTACTTGCTGGAGCTTATTTCTTTTTTAAATAAATATGAATAAATTTTTCCTTATGACTTTTATGAGTGCCAAATAATTCTTCATCTTTTTTATTACGATATAATCCTGTTATCTTATTAGCATAAAAATTATTCATAATATTCTTTGAAGAATCACATGCCTCTGTTAATGAATAATTAATTAATGAGCTAAAAATGACTGGAGAATCTTCCTTTTTAAACTCTATCGATTCACCCTTAGGCAAATTCATTCTAATATAAAATGCTTGTTCATACTTTATATATACTTTATCAGAATAACAATTTTCTTTAGCCAGCATTATACGTATTTCCTTTTTTGACATAGGAGGCAATGGTTCCACACGCGGAGAAGACGTTTCTACTGTTTTAGAATTATTTTTTCCTCCACCAATAGAAATACCATTAGCAAGATCCCCAATAACACCTCCAACACCTAAAACATTTGCAATTGTTCCAACATTAACACTTCCATTTGTATTTTTGCCTTTTGTATTATATGTTTTAGTATCAGTCCATAATGGTTCCGGATTACCATTTCTAATAATAAAGCATTTACCCAAATCGAGATATATAAAATCTGAAGATTTATTTTCTATAATAATATACAATCTTGATGCAGTATTAATTAAATAACCCCAATCCACATAGTTGTCTAAATAATATTTTACAGAAACTTTTTCATCAGAGTATTCCCAACCATTGTCACACTCAAAATATAAAAGCCCTTCTTTTGATTTCTTCTGCGCACTGACAAAAAAAGGAACAAAAAACAATATTATAAATATTATTGATACTAATTTTATCTTCATAAATAAATCATTATTAATATTTCACCTACTCACTTAACGGCTTTTCGAGATTCTCCGTTGTTCCATTAACCACCTAAGGAATACGCACAAAAAAAGCGCGGAACTTTTCAGTGTATTCCTGCTCAGAGGTGTTTGGCGTAACCCGACAGAAGAATATAACTAAAAGCCCACGCTATAAAGCGAGAGCATTTCAACTACTATTCTTTTCTGTCTTTTAGTCGCCAAACTTTCTGAGCAGAAGAATAAAGCTAAAACGCTTTTCCAATATGTATATTTTAAATGTGCGTAAACTGACTATACGCTATGTTTCATTAGCAGTTGAGTTTTTAAAAAGGTTTATACTCGTTTTATTTTGTTTGCAAACGCAAAGATAATGAAAAAAGGAAACAGACTAACAAGCAACGAGAGAAAAAACAGACTTTATACCCTTTTACAAATAAATTCTGTATATTTGCATTTACAAATAAACTATCAGAAAATGAAAGGCATAGTATTGGCTGGGGGCAGCGGCACGCGTCTCTACCCCATAACAAAGGGAGTGAGCAAACAGCTCATACCGATATTCGACAAACCGATGGTCTACTACCCCATTTCAGTGCTTATGCTGGCGGGGATACGCGACATACTCATCATTTCCACTCCTCACGACTTGCCAGGGTTCAAGCGTCTGCTTGGCGACGGCAGTGACTACGGAGTGCACTTCGAGTATGCCGAACAGCCTTCGCCCGACGGATTGGCACAGGCATTCATCATCGGCGAGAAGTTTGTGGGCAATGACAGCGTGTGTCTCGTGCTTGGCGATAACATCTTCCACGGCAGAGGCTTCACCTCAATGCTGCGCGAATCTGTACGCATGGCAGAAGAGGAAGGCAAGGCGACTGTTTTCGGCTACTACGTGAACGACCCTGAACGCTACGGCGTGGCGGGGTTTGACAAAGAGGGCAACTGTCTGAGCATAGAGGAAAAGCCAGTCCAGCCAAAGAGCAACTATGCGGTGGTAGGACTTTACTTCTATCCCAACAAGGTTGTAGAAATTGCCAAGAACATCAAGCCGTCGCCACGAGGAGAATTGGAAATTACGACAGTGAACCAGGAGTTCCTCAACGAGAAGAACCTGAAGGTACAGTTGCTCGGAAGAGGTTTCGCATGGCTTGACACCGGCACACACGACAGCATGTCAGAAGCATCGACATTCATTGAAGTGCTGGAAAAACGCACCGGACTGAAAATTGCGTGTCTTGAAGGTATTGCATACAGAAACGGGTGGATTTCAGCAGAAGAACTGAAAGCCATTGCCGAACCTATGAAGAAGAATCAGTATGGTCAATATCTTATAGAGCTGGCCAACGGCATGCACCAGTAAAAACATCCCATGCTGATTACCATCATAGTATACTTTGCCTTGTTGCTTATTGTTTCGCGCTTAGTGGGAAACAGCAGCAACGAGGCTTTTTTTCGCGGCAACAGAAAATCGCCGTGGGCTGTTGTCGCTTTCGGAATGATTGGCGCCTCTCTTTCCGGTGCCACATTCATAAGCGTCCCAGGATTGATATTGGAAAACGACATGACATATCTTCAGATGTGCATAGGCTTTTTCTTTGGATATCTGGTGATTGCATTCCTATTGCTTCCTATATATTATAAACTTGGGCTTACATCAATATATAGTTGGTTAAAAAACAGGATGGGAAACCGCAGTCATAAGACAGCAGCTTCCTTCTTTATACTGTCCAAACTCATGGGAGCAGCAGCACGCATGTACATCGTATGCCTTATACTTCACAAATATGTATTTAGCATCTATGGGATATCATACGAAATAACAGTTGTTCTGCTGCTACTTTTTATATGGATATATACCCATAAAAGCGGCGTACGCTCATTAGTATGGACCGACACCCTACAGACATTCTGCTTGCTTTGTGCACTGATTATAATCATATTCAATGCCACTAATATGCTAAACATGGATATACCAGAAGCATTCTCTGCAATATGGAACAACAGTCACAGCCGAATATTTGAGTTTAACGACTTTTATTCACGCCAACATTTCGTCAAACAGTTTTTAAGCGGAATGTTCATAACCATAGTCATGACAGGACTCGACCAAGGTCTCATGCAAAAGAATCTTACATGCAAAAACTTACGTGATGCACAAAAAGACATGTGCAGCTATGGCGTAATGTTTATACCTATAAATTTACTATTCCTGTCGCTCGGCATATTGATGATTATGCTATACAGTCAAAACGGCATACCATTGCCTACCAATGGCGACTCATTGATGACAGGATTTATCGCAGAGGGCTTTATGGGAAATATCACGCTCATACTGTTCACGATAGGCATCATCGCCCCTGCATTTTCAAGTGCAGACTCAGCCATTACTGCACTAACAACAAGCATCTGTATAGACATGCTCGACATTGAATCAGAGAAAGTCACTAAGACTGTTTCTAAGAAGACTGAATCTATAAGAAAAATAACTCATGCTATAGTTATCACAGTCTTCGCCGGTCTGGTTATCGCATTCAAACACATCAGTAGCGGAAGCGTAATTGACACCATATACACTATTGCAAGTTACACGTACGGTCCAATACTTGGTCTATTTGCATTCGGACTATTCACTAAACGCACCACCCATGACAGCATTGTGCCGCTTATAGCCATCGCTTCCCCATTCATCTGTTATCTGATAAACTACGTTTCAAGTGAATTTTACTATTATCAATTGGGGTATGAACTTCTGCTGCTAAATGGACTAATCACATTCGGCGCATTATATTTGTCCTCTGTAACAAGGAGAAAAAACATTTGAAGCTATGATGCCATTGTTCATCCACATAAATGGAACAAAAATGAAACAAGCATAATAAAGGCATAAAAAAGCCACCGTCAATTTAGACAGTGGCTTATAAAGAACAGACTTATAATTGTCACAACACTTCTCAGCATTTAATATTCAATTCACGTATAATTGAATTTATCTCGCCCATTGTCTGGATTCTTGCAGGCACTAACGGAAGGCGCAACTCATTTTCTATCAATCCCAAACTATGAAGCATTGCTTTCACGCCTGCAGGGTTTCCATCCACAAAAAGCAGTTCAAACAATTCTGTAAACTTATGGTGTATTTCTAAAGCACTTCTATAGTCCCCATTTAATGCCAAACGTACCATGCGACCAAACTCTTTTGGCAGGGCATTACCTATGACACTGATAACACCTGATGCCCCTAATGTTATCAAAGGGAAAGTAATTCCATCGTCTCCTGAGATAACATCAAAATGAGCAGGCTTGTTCTTGAGTATATCATCGATTTGAGAGAAATTGCCACTTGCCTCCTTTATACCCACAATATTTGGGCAATCATTTGCAAGGCGCAATGTGGTTTGGGCAGTCATATTGACACCAACACGCCCAGGCACATTATACAACACCACAGGAAGATCTGTCGAACATGCAATTGTCTTGAAATGCTGATAAAGTCCCTCTTGAGATGGTTTGTTATAATATGGACAAACGCTAAGAATTCCATCTATGCCTGTAAAATCATCATTTTGCAATGTCTCTACTACTGACATAGTATTATTACCACCACATCCAATAAGGATTGGCATTTTACCATTAACTTTTTCTACAACAATATCTTTTATTCTTTTTTTCTCATCCGTTGACAAACATGGTGTTTCACCAGTTGTTGCCAAGATACACAAAAAATCAGTTCCATTAGACATTTGGTAATCGAGAAGACGGCGCAAAGCCACATAGTCTACTTCCCCCGTAGATGTAAACGGAGTCACAAGTGCCACTCCCAAACCTTTAAAGATGTTATGTGCCATTATAAATTATTCGTTTTGCTTTAACCAATATATTTTTACGCAAAATTAGTAATTATTATTGAATTGATATTGCTTACACTTGAATATCAAAACTATTTGTCAATAATTTCCAGAAATTCATCCTCTGTCACAATCTTCACCCCCAACTTTTTTGCCTTTTCAAACTTTGCTGGTCCCATATTGTCACCGGCTAGGATAAAAGATGTACTACTTGATATACTACTTACATTTTTACCGCCATTACGCTCGATCAAATCTTTATATTCATCCCGTGAATAATGAGAAAAGACTCCACTAATAACAATTTTCTGACCGCTCAATATTTCCGAACATTCATTTTCACATGAGTCCGGGATAGACATTGTAACACCATATTTTTTAAGACGCTCTATAAAATCGATATTGACAGGGTCATTGAAAAACTGGATAACACTTTGTGCAATTACATCACCAACACCCTCTACATCTTTTAATTCATCAACTGAGGCATTTGCCAAAGAGTCTATATTCCTGAACTTTTTTGCTATAATTTTCGCCGTAGTTTCACCTACAAATCGTATTCCTATAGCATAAACAACCCTTTCAAAAGGAACTGATGTAGACGCCTTTATATTTTGAACAATCTTTACAGCAGACTTCATTTTAGTGTTATTAACTCCATTAATATCTTGTACGCCAATACGATACAAGTCTGCTGCATCTCTAATAAGTCCGCGCCTAAAATAATCATCAATTGTTTCAGGACCAAGACTATCTATGTTCATAGCCTTACGAGATATAAAATGCTCTATACGCCCTTTTATCTGTGGGGGGCAACTTGTTGAATTAGGACAATAATGCGCTGCTTCACCTTCATATCTCACCAACTCAGTCCCACATTCAGGACATTTTTTCACAAATACAACAGGAACCATACACGACGTACGTGCAGAAACATCAACACCTACAACTTTAGGAATTATTTCTCCTCCCTTCTCCACATACACCATATCACCTATGTGAAGATCAAGTTGATTAATTATATCACTATTATGCAGTGAAGCTCTTTTAACTATTGTACCAGCAAGTTGAACAGGTTCCATATTTGCAACAGGAGTCACTGCTCCTGTACGCCCAACTTGATATGTAACTTCATTTAAACGAGTACACACCCGTTCTGCCTTAAATTTATATGCAATAGCCCAACGCGGAGATTTTGCAGTAAAACCCAAATGCTTTTGTTGACGTAAAGAATTAACTTTTAAGACTATACCATCTGTTGCCACTGGTAAGAATTTTCGTTGAACATCCCAATAATGGATAAAGCCCATCACTTCTTCTATTGTTGAACACTTCTTCATGTTTGAAGAAATCTTAAAGCCCCACTTTTCACACTCATTGAGACATTCATAATGCCCTGCATATACATCGGACTCATCTGTCAACATATAATACAAATATGCGTCAAGTTTACGTTGCGCCACAAGTTCCGATTTCTGAGATTTAAGAGTTCCCGATGCAGCATTTCTTGGATTGGCAAAAAGAGGCTCGCCCCTTCTCTCACGCTCTAAATTCAATGCCTCAAATGAACTCCAAGGCATAAGAACTTCACCACGAATTTCAAATTCATTAGGACATCCACAATTAGGAGGCAATACAAGCGGAATGCTACCAATAGTACGAACATTAGAAGTGACATCATCACCCACTACACCATCTCCACGAGTCACAGCATGATGAAGCTGTCCATTAATATATGTAAGCGAAATACTTAAACCGTCATATTTTAGTTCGCAAACAATTTCAAAAGGTTCACCTTCCAAACCGTCTTTAACACGCCCGTAGAAATCCCGAACTTCCCCTTCGTTATATGTATTTGACAAAGAAAGCATTGGATATTTATGAGAAATCTGACAAAATTCTTGGTTTATATCAGAACCAACTCTCTGCGTAGGCGAATTAGCATCAGCATATTGAGGATAAAACATTTCTAAATCCTGCAATTCGTGCATCAAATTATCAAATTCATAATCTGAAATCTCGGGATTATTTTGCACATAATATAGATAATTATGACGATGTAGCTCTGTACGCAAAAAATCTATCCTCTCTTTAATTGTATCCATTGCACATACTTAACTTAAATTCAATCTAAAATTACAGCAAAATTACAAAAAGAAAGTAATTAGAAAGAAAAAAGGATTGCAAAATGCAATCCTTTGAGCGGAAAACGAGACTCGAACTCGCGACCCCAACCTTGGCAAGGTTGTGCTCTACCAACTGAGCTATTTCCGCAAAGACAGTAATATCAAACTTGAGCGGAAAACGAGACTCGAACTCGCGACCCCAACCTTGGCAAGGTTGTGCTCTACCAACTGAGCTATTTCCGCAAAAGTGCCCACGACAAGACTCGAACTTGCACGTCTCTCAACACTCGCACCTGAAACGAGCGCGTCTACCATTCCGCCACGTGGGCAAACATCATCACACATCAACTAAGATATTTGAGCGGAAAACGAGACTCGAACTCGCGACCCCAACCTTGGCAAGGTTGTGCTCTACCAACTGAGCTATTTCCGCAAAAACATCATGTTAAAATAACATGCGAAGTTCATTACTTACCGCCATTCCTCTGAATTGCGGTTGCAAAGGTATACTTTTTAAAATTAGTGACCAAAAGTTTTATTGTTTTTTTTGGGGAAGACGAATAATATTAATCATTTAAACGCATAAATAATGATATAAGAAAACTGCATTGCAAACTATTCGGAGTCATAATATATAATAACGCAAAAATTAAATTCTATAAAAAATTGCATAAGACTGATTACGTTTAAACATTTTTCACGATATTTGCATTAACAAAAATACAACAACATTTTCTAACATTTAAAACAAAACAAGCATTATGAAAATTTTCAAACTAAACATTGCATTGCTTTGTGCATTAATTTTACTCTCAGGTTGTGGTAGCATGAATAATACGACAAAAGGAGGACTTATTGGCGCTGGTGGTGGTGCTGCTCTTGGAGCATTAGCAGGCAGGCTCATTGGAGGCAATGGTAAAGGAACTGCTATTGGAGCTGCAATTGGCACAGCAGTAGGTACAACTGCCGGAGTTCTCATTGGTAAAAAAATGGATAAGGCTAAAGCCGAGGCTGAAGCTATCGCTAATGCACAAGTTGAATCAGTTACCGATGCAAACGGATTGCAGGCCGTAAAAGTAACTTTTGATTCAGGTATACTTTTCGCCACAAACAAAGCAGACCTCAACGCAGCAGCAAAAGTATCACTTAAAGACTTTGCAGGCGTTCTCAATAATTA
Organism: Bacteroidaceae bacterium; assembly: GCA_045576655.1. Taxonomy (GTDB): domain Bacteria; phylum Bacteroidota; class Bacteroidia; order Bacteroidales; family Bacteroidaceae; genus RGIG8745. The sequence goes on along the minus strand of JAZNGW010000032.1, from coordinate 83,637 downwards.
TGCAGACACAGATGTTGCAATCATTGGTCATACAGACAATACTGGTAGTGATGCTATAAACAACCCGCTTTCACTTAGAAGAGCACAATCTGTTGAAGCATATCTCAAATCATGTGGAGTTTCTGTTAACCAGATCGCTTCTGTAGAAGGCAAGGGATCAACAGAACCAATAGCAGACAATTCAACTTCAGCAGGACGCACTCAAAACCGCCGTGTAGAAGTATACATGTATGCTAGTCCAGAAATGATTAACGCAGCAAATGCAGGTACATTGAAATAAGCATCAAACACTACATTCATATTTCCCATACATATTTAGATATGTGTGGGATTTTTATTTAATAAATATTGAATTAACATCACTATCTTATTATAACTTCAGAACTTAATTGTATATTTGCACTATGAAAAAAATAATGCTATTAGGTAGCGGCGAACTCGGCAAGGAGTTTGTTATCGCTTGTAAACGCAAAGGACAGTACGTCATTGCATGTGATTCATACGCTAATGCGCCAGCAATGCAAGTTGCAGACGAGCATGAAGTTTTCTCGATGCTAGATGGTGATGCACTTATGAAAGCCGTCAACAAACACCATCCCGATATCATCGTTCCTGAAATCGAAGCAATCAGAACTGAGAAACTATATGATTGCGAACAGATGGGAATCAAGGTTGTTCCTTCCGCTCGCGCTGTCAATTTCACTATGAACAGAAAGGCCATAAGAGAATTGGCACACACGGAGCTTGGACTCAAAACGGCTAATTACAGATACGCTAAAACATTTGATGAGTTTTGTGCTGCAGCAGAGGAAATAGGCTATCCTTTTATTGTCAAGCCATTAATGAGTTCATCAGGACATGGACAAAGCAAGGTTAACACCCCCGAAGAATTGCCTGAGGCATGGAAAATCGCAGCAGAAGGCGCACGCGGAGATATCAAAGAAGTAATAGTTGAGCAATTCATAAAATTTGACTCCGAAATAACCCTCCTAACAGTTACACAAGACAACGGTAATACACTTTTCTGCAAACCCATTGGGCACGTTCAAAAAGGTGGCGATTATAGAGAAAGTTTTCAACCTGCATATGTTTCTGAAGAACAAATTTCAGAAGCACAGAATATGGCAAAGAAAATTACAGAAGCACTATCTGGCTCAGGTATATGGGGAGTTGAATTTTTCTTAAGTGATAAAGATGGAGTATTCTTTAGCGAACTCTCCCCTCGCCCACATGATACTGGCATGGTAACACTCGCAGGAACACAGAACTTATCAGAATTTGAGTTACACTGCCGAGCAGTCTTAGGCTTACCAATCCCTGAAATAACACAAGAGAGAAATGGCGCAAGCGCAGTTATACTTTCTGAAATAGAAAGTGCATCTCCCGACTACGAGGGCATCGAAGATGTTTGCAACGCAGAGAATACATACATTAGAATTTTTGGAAAACCTATTGCTCATGTAGGTAGAAGAATGGGCGTTGTTGTGTGCTACGACAAACTTGGTTCCTCTCTAGAGCAATTAAGAGACAAATGCAAATCATTGGCAAACAAAGTTTGTGTGAAGTAAAATCAAAACAATAAAGTTACACTTGTTGTTAATATAATATCAAAATATCAAATAAATGAAAGCATTCGTATTTCCTGGTCAAGGTGCCCAGTTTACAGGTATGGGCAAAGACTTATATGAAAACAATCAATTAGCAAAAGAACTTTTCGAGAAAGCCAACGAAATTCTAGGTTTCAGAATCACTGACATAATGTTTGAAGGTACTGATGAAGAACTTAAACAAACAAAGGTTACACAGCCTGCTGTATTTCTTCACTCTGTAATTTCTGCGCTATGCATGGGCGATGCATTCCAACCAGAAATGGTTGCAGGACACTCGCTCGGAGAATTCTCAGCACTTGTTGCATGTGGGGCAATATCTTTTGAAGATGGATTAACACTTGTATACAAGCGTGCTATGGCTATGCAAAAAGCGTGCGAAGCATCTCCATCTACTATGGCTGCAATAATCGGATTAGCAGATGATACTATTGAGAATATATGTGGAGAAGTTAGCACCGATGGCAATATTGTTGTTGCTGCAAACTACAACTGTCCCGGACAGGTCGTAATCTCAGGCAACATCGACGCAGTAAATACAGCGTGCGAGAAACTCAAGGAGGCTGGCGCGAAACGTGCGCTCCCACTCAAAGTTGGCGGTGCATTCCATTCACCACTTATGCAGCCTGCAAAAGAAGAACTTCAGGCTGCAATTGAATCAACCACATTCAATACTCCAAAATGCCCTATTTACCAGAACGTCGACGCAAAGGGACACACTAACCCAGAAGAAATAAAAACTAACCTTATAGCACAGCTTACTGCTCCTGTACGTTGGACAAACGAAGTAGAAAACATGATTGCTGATGGTGCTACTGATTTCACTGAGTGTGGTCCAGGAAAAGTACTTCAAGGAACAATTGCAAAAATTGCCAAAGGTAACGAGACCGTTGTTGCACACGGAATTGAATAAATAGAAACACAATTTATGTGATAGAAATGGCATACTTCTATAAGTGTGCCATTCTATTGTTTAAATTATAATCCTCATGCGTTATGTGTAAATTTATAATTTCACATAACTATTATAATCAAAAATATAATGAAAGAAAAAATAGTAGTCTACCAAGTGTTTACACGTCTATTTGGAGCAAATAGTTCGCATTGTGTTATCAATGGAACGAAACAACAGAATGGATGTGGACGCATGGCAGATTTTACTTCTAAGGCACTCGATAAAATTAAGGAGCTTGGCGCCACTCATATTTGGTACACAGGAGTAATTGAACATGCCACTCAAACAGATTACACCTCATATGGTATCCCCAAAGACCATTCTGCCATAGTAAAAGGAAAAGCAGGTAGTCCCTATGCAATAAAAGACTATTATGACATAAACCCGGATTTGGCAACAAACATTCCCGACAGAATGAAAGAGTTCCAAAATCTCGTTAATCGTACGCACAAGGCTGGATTGAAAGTTATAATTGATTTTGTCCCTAATCATGTTGCTCGCCAATACAATTCAGACGCTAAACCTGAAGGCATAAAGGATTTAGGAGAAGATGATGACAAAACACAGTCTTTTGACATCAACAACAACTTCTACTATATTCCTGGAGCTAAATTTTCTCCTTCATTCAGCCTGAAGGATGAAAATGGAACAGAATATGTTGAAATGCCCGCAAAAGCAACAGGCAATGACTGTTTCACTCAATGGCCAAACCGTAGCGACTGGTACGAGACTGTCAAACTAAATTACGGCATAGACTATCTTGGAAGTCATGAAATGGCATTCTCACCATCAGTTCCAAGCACATGGGATAAGATGCTTAACATCTTAAAGTTTTGGGCGTCTAAGGGTGTTGATGGGTTTAGATGCGACATGGCAGAAATGGTTCCATGTGACTTTTGGGGATGGGCTATTCCGCAGGTAAAGCGCATAAATCCCGACCTGATATTCATTGCAGAAATATACAATCCTCGTGAATACCGCAATTATATTTATAGAGGCAAATTTGACTATTTGTATGACAAAGTAGGACTTTACGACACACTACGTTCTGTTATAAACGGAAATTCTGCAATGAGCATAACCGGATGTTGGCAAAGCGTAGACGACATCAACGACAGAATGGTCAATTTCCTAGAGAACCATGACGAACAGCGTATTGCATCCGATTTCTTTGCAGGTTCTGCTGAAAAAGGAAAAGCCGCATTGATAGTGTCTGCGCTAATGCGTACCAACCCTGTCATGATATATTTTGGTCAGGAACTTGGGGAAAAAGGTATGGATGAAGAAGGGTTCAGCGGAAAAGATGGACGTACTACAATATTTGATTATTGGAGTATAGACACAATCAGACGATGGCGTAACGGTGGTAAGTTCGACGCATCTCAACTAACGGAGGAAGAAAAGGACTTACAAGCCTTCTACACTAAAATCCTTTCAATATGCAATAAGGAAAAAGCGATAAGAGAAGGCTCTTTCTTTGATATCATGTATTGTAATTACGGTAATCAAATGATGGACGAAAATCGCCAGTATGCATTCTTGCGAAAAGACGGACACGACCTTATTCTCGTTGTTGCCAATTTCGACAACAAAACTTCACGTTCATGGATAAAAATACCTGCACATGCGTTCGAGTGCATGGACATACCTGTAAAAGACACCCCGCTACAAATCAAAGACTTACTTACAGGTAAAAAAGGTACAATAAATCTTATTCCAGACGGCACTGTTTACGTAGAAATACCAGCATATAGCGGAAAGATTCTCAAGATTAAGATTTAATTGAATAGACAAATACCAATAAAAAGAAGTCCTAATTGCTAATGCTTTTAGGACTTCACTTTTTATATCATTCCCTTATTCGGAAAACTCTTTTATCCGCTGTTCTTCAGAGAGTTTGCAAATAAGTAATGTATTATCTTTCTCTGCTACAATATATCCATCAAGTCCCTGCACTACAACCTTCTTTTCCTCTGTTGTATGAATGATGCAGTTATTAGTTTCATAAACTTTTATGTTATTACCCACGCAGGCATTTCCTTTATTGTCTTTTTCAACGATTGTATGTAACGACCCCCATGTTCCAACATCACTCCATCCAAAATTTGCAGGATAGACAAAAATCTCTTCCGCCTTCTCCATCACAGCATAGTCTATTGAAATGTTATCACATTTAGGGAATTCTTCATTTATGACTTTCTGTTCTTCAGAAGTACCAAGAACCGGAAAAATCGATTCGAAAATTTTCGCTATACCAGGCTGATACATTCTGAGGGCATTAACTATCGTATTTACATTCCACACAAAAATGCCAGAGTTCCAGAAATACTCCCCTTTTGACACATATTCCTTCGCTGTATTTAAATCAGGTTTTTCTCTAAATGAATCAACTCGATAGATTCTATTATTTCGCAAAGACACCGCGCTTAAATCTGCCTGAATATAACCATAACCAGTTTCAGGACGAGTTGGTTTCATTCCCAATGTCACTATTGCATCAGACTCCGCTGTAAAATCAAGCGCAGAAGTTATTACACGCTTAAATTCATCTGTATCCATAACAATGTGATCGCTAGGAGAAATAATCAAATTCGCCTTAGGGTTAGCCTTCTTAATTCTCCAGCTAACATATGCAATACATGGTGCAGTGTTACGTCGACAAGGCTCTAAAAGAATATTTGATTCTGGAATTTCAGGCAATTGCTCCTTCACTATTTCAGAATAATTAGCCGAAGTAACCACCCAGATATTCTCTTTAGGCACAACGCCTTTAAAACGGTCAAATGTCAATTGTATAAACGTTCTGCCACATCCTAAAACATCAATAAATTGTTTAGGCTTTTCTTGTGTGCTCATAGGCCAGAAACGGCTACCAACACCGCCAGCCATAATGACCAAATGATTATTCTCTGTTTGCATATTATTTATTGGTTTGTTTATTTTTACCTTAGTTTCAAAAGATCGCCCTCACGAACCACATCATCTACAGACCTAAAATTAAGCTTATATAAATTCTTGAGCCTAATCCCATACAATTGTGATATAGAATACATTGACTCACCTGTTCTCACTTTATGCCAAGGGTTTTTCTTATACACTTTTGATGCTTTTTTTTGCTTTTTCTCTAAATATATAATATCTCCAGAAAGAATTGCTACAGTCTCAATAGCATCATTATATTTAAGCAATTTATGCTGAGACAAAGAAAACTCCTTTGACAAACTTTTCCACGTATCCCCTTCCTTTGCACGTATACACATTGTATTATTATTCGATTCAATAACATGTATATAAAATTTAACATCCTCGTACTTAGGCCTTCGAGTCAATCCATGTCTATCCTCATCCAGCATATAGAGCTCGTATGTTTCTATGATATTTATTAGCCTATTGGCATACACAGGACTTGTTGCATACCCACAAGCCTTAAGTCCACGAGCCCAAGACTTGTAGTCCAAAGGGTCTAATTTAAAAAGAGATTGATAACGAGGTTTTTGCAGGAATACAGAATGGTCTTTATATGAATCCTCAACAGACTTATATACACGGAAACATTCATTTCTTCTGTCATCATCATGTTTTACAGTCTTTCCCTTCCAGGAAGAACCGCATTTTATACCAAAATGATTATTTGAGCGTCGCGCAAGTTCACTATTTCCTGCGCCACTTTCCAGCAGTCCTTGCGCTAAAATAATACTTGCAGGTATGCGATATTCCCTCATTTGCTTTATAGCAATAGCCTTATAGTCATTGATATATTTAACAAAATCTGCATTCTGCTTATTTTGAGCAAATGTCTGTGCAGCCAGAAGTATTAAACAAAAAAATAAAATACGTTTCATCATTTAAAACACATAAATCTATTTTGATTTTACAAAAATAATAAAATTATTGCATTTACGAACATTAACACTAACTTTGCAAGTATAAATATAACCCGTTCGTTTATGGCATCAATAACATACACACACGAAATCAAAGTCAAAGTGATACAAACAGAAGACGAATTAACGCCTTTAGAAAAGACAGTCATTGAAAAAGCAAAGAATGCAACATACCAAAGTTATGCTCCCTACTCCAAATTTCACGTAGGGGCAGCAGCATTACTTGACGACGGAACAATCGTAAGTGGTAGCAATCAAGAAAACTGCGCATACCCCTCAGGCATTTGTGCTGAACGAACTACTGTTTTTTATGCAAATTCACAATATCCAGACAAATCAATTACGATGCTATGCATTGCAGCCCGCAATGAGCATGGAGATTTTCTAACCCGTCCAATATCACCATGCGGAGCTTGCCGGCAAGTTCTTTTAGAATCTGAAAAGAGACAGAACTCACTTATGAAAATTATACTTTACGGTACATCCGAGATACTTTTAATAGAATCAGCATCACAACTGCTTCCAATACAATTTGACCAATCATTTCTTGAATAATGATTACACACATTACTTCTGTCCAATTCATGATGACTTTTGCACTTGATTCACGCATATTAGCCATAGCCAAAAGAGAAAGTTCAGAAACTTTTTTTTAACGTAAAATATCTGTTTTTCTACATTTTACACTTAAAATATTTTTTCAGACAAGTAGAAAACGCTATATTTGCACCTCGAATCAAAAAATGAAATAATCAAACTAACAATTAATACATAACTGACTCATGACAAAAGCAGATATTGTAAATGAAATTTCCAAAAACACGGGAATTGACAAGCAAAACGTTCTTACAACTGTTGAGGCATTCATGGAAGCTGTAAAGAACTCTTTGGCAAAAGAAGAAAATGTATATCTTCGCGGTTTCGGCAGTTTCATCGTAAAGAAAAGAGCACAAAAGACTGCAAGAAACATCTCAAAGAATACAACGCTCATCATTCCAGAGCACAATATCCCTGCATTCAAACCAGCAAAGACATTCTCACAAGCACTTTTAGACTAACATTATTATAAACATTTAAAAACAAAGGATTATGCCAAACGGTAAGAAAAAGAAGAGACACAAGATTTCTACACACAAGCGTAAGAAGAGATTGAGAAAGAACCGTCATAAGAGCAAGTAAATCACAAGCTCTCATTCTATCGTCTTTCTCGACGAAGAAATGAAGAACAAACTTTTAGTGCAAGGCATTTAGCATATGTTTGCATTATAGTTTGTTCTTTTTCTTTTAAGCATACATCACTATGCACACAGAGATCTACGGCAGAACTGAATGACATAAAACATTATGCAAAATGATAAGTGAACTGATAATTGACGCACAGCCAAAAGAAGTTACAATTGCATTACTTGAAGACCAGAAATTAGTCGAATTTCAAAAAGAGACTCAAGAAAGCAAATATTCTGTTGGCAACATTTACGCCGGACGAGTAAAGAAAATCATGCCCGGACTTAATGCGTGTTTTGTCGATGTCGGACACGAACGTGAAGCATTTATACATTACCAAGATTTAGGCAACCAGTTCCTCTCATTAGAGAAGTATGTAAAGCAGGTTATTAGCGACAGAAAAAAACTCGCCCCGATGACAAAGGCGAGCAAGCAGCCTGAACTACCTAAAGAAGGTAGCATACAAGACATACTTGAAGTTGGGCAAGAAGTAATCGTTCAAATAACCAAAGAACCAATTTCAACTAAAGGGCCAAGACTCACAGGCGAAATATCTTTTCCAGGGAGATTCCTTGTACTGATTCCATTTGCGGACAAAGTATCCGTTTCTTCAAAAATTAAATCATCCGAAGAAAGAACACGACTCAAACAACTCATCCAGAGCATTAAGCCAAACAACTTTGGTGTCATTGTGCGTACCGTAGCCGAAGGCAAAAGAGTTGCCGAGCTCGACAACGAACTAAGCATATTGATTGATAGTTGGAATGAGTGCGTAAAAAAATTACAACAGGCAACGAAAATGCCTGAACTAATCCATGAAGAAACAGGAAGAACCGTGTCGATGTTGCGCGACTTGTTTAACCCTTCATACGAGAGCATACACGTCAATGACGAAAATGTCTACAAGGAAGTAAAAAAGTACGTTGCACTCATCGCACCCGAAAGGGAAAGCATTGTAAAGTTATATAAAGGCAACCTCCCTATTTTTGACAACTTCTCTGTAACAAAGCAAATTAAATCAGGATTCGGGAAAACCGTCTCATACAAAAAAGGCGCCTACCTCATAATTGAACATACAGAAGCGCTACATGTTGTTGACGTAAACAGCGGAAACCGTTACCGAGGAGTGGACGGACAGGAAGCAAACGCCTTTGAGGTCAACATGGGAGCCGCAGAAGAATTGGCCCGTCAGTTCAGACTTCGCGATATGGGAGGCATAATTGTCATCGACTTCATTGACATGGATTCATCAGAACACAGGCAAAAGCTCTATGAACACATGACAGAACTGATGCGCAACGACAGAGCCAAGCATAACATCTTGCCACTGAGCAAGTTTGGTCTAATGCAAATCACGCGTCAAAGAGTACGCCCTGCTATGGACGTCAATGTAGAAGAAACCTGCCCCACATGCTTTGGTAAAGGCACCATCAAGTCCTCATACCTGTTCACAGATACACTGGAAAACAAAATTGACTACATTGTCAACAATCTTGGAATAAGCAAATTCAAACTTTACGTTCATCCTTACGTATCTGCTTACATCATGCAAGGATTTTTATCTATATACAGAAAATGGCAGTTAAAATATGGTTTTGGATTCAAAATCATACCAAGCCAGCAACTTGCATTCTTGCAATACCAATTCAAAGACAAGCAGAACAACGACATAAACATGACGGAAGAGATTGAGACCAAATGATAGTTTTCACACTAAAGTCAGAAAACTAAAATCAAAAACATCAAAGCGACTTGAAGGTTAAAGCCACAAGTCGCTTTTTTAAAAAGCAAACAGCATGACATATAAAGACACCATAGAATACTTATTCAACAGCACTCCTATGTTTCAAAACGTAGGCGCATCGGGATACAAGGAAGGGTTAGACAACACCATCGCCTTAGACAATCACTTCGACAACCCTCACAAGAAATTCAAAACCATACATATAGGCGGAACAAATGGCAAAGGCTCATGTTCGCACACCATTGCCGCCATATTACAAAGTGCAGGCTACAAGGTTGGACTTTTCACCTCACCCCACCTCGTTGACTTCAGAGAGCGCATCAGAATTAATGGCGAAATGATTTCCGAAGAATACGTCGTAAATTTCGTGGAAAAAGAAAAGAAATTCTTTGAGCCGCTACATCCGTCATTTTTCGAATTGACCACAGCGCTTGCCTTCAAGTATTTTGCAGAAAACAACATTGATATTGCCGTCATCGAAGTGGGATTGGGAGGCAGACTTGATTGCACAAACATCATTAATCCCATACTATCCGTAATCACAAACATAGGATTCGACCATATACAATTCCTGGGCAACACGCTTGAAAAAATCGCCAAGGAAAAAGCAGGAATAATAAAAAGCAACACACCTATAGTTATTGGCGAAACAACACCTGAAACACGCATAGTCTTTACAGAAAAGGCGACACGCACAAATTCTGCAATTTATTGGGCTGAGGAAAACGACATCATACAATCATACAACCATTCACATATCGGAGGCATAGACTACGAAACAAAAGCATACGGCACAATACATGGAGAACTTAGCGGACTTTACCAAATAAAAAACACAGCAACAATATTAACCGCCATCAACGTTCTTGAGGAAATCGGTCTTGCTATCCAACCCGAAAATATCCGAGAAGGTTTCAAACACGTCTGCAAACTAACAGGATTAAGAGGACGTTGGGAAAAGATTGAAGAAAGCCCAATAGCAATATGTGACACAGGACATAACATTGATGGGTTAAAGTATATAGTTAACCAGTTACAACAACAAAAATACGAAACACTTCACATTGTATTTGGCATGGTGAACGACAAAGACATCGAGGGTGTTTTAAGCATCATGCCAAAATACGCCACATACTATTTCTGCCAAGCAAGCGTGAAACGCGCAATGCCTTCACAGCAACTTAGTACAATAGCCGAAACGCATGGACTAAAAGGAAATACATTCGCAAACGTATTTGAAGCATACACTTCAGCCCGACAAAACGCATCTCAAAACGACTTCATATATATCGGCGGCAGCAGTTTTGTTGTGGCAGATTTAATCGCCTCGCTCTAAAAGTGCAAATAAATCTACCGAAAATGTAGAAAAAGTTATAATTACAGACAAAAATATATCCTTAGATATTAGCAACAACAAAAAAAAATGACTTTATTTGCATTACGAATTAACTTTAAATAAATTCATACAACTATGAGCACAACTCAAGGAAGTAATCTTTCGGGACTTTGTGAAGAAAAGTTCCAAAAAGAGATTGACGGAAAGCAGACCAATCTCTATATTTTGAAAAACAAAAAAGGTTATGAAGTAGGAATCACAAATTACGGCGGAGCACTCGTCTCAATCATGGTTCCAGATAGAGATGGAAAAGTTGCAAACGTAGTGCAGGGACATGATAACATTGACGATGTTGTTGCAAGCCCAGAACCATTCCTCAGCACACTTATAGGTCGCTATGGCAACAGAATCTGCAAGGGAAAATTTACACTTGACGGAGTTGAATATAACCTGGCAATCAATAACGGACCAAACGCGCTCCACGGAGGACCAACAGGTTTCCACGCAAGAGTATGGGATGCAGAACAGATAGACGCCCAGACACTCAAACTCCACTATCTTTCAGCAGACATGGAAGAAGGATTCCCAGGCAATCTCGACATGACAGTAATCTACACATTTACAGATGAAAACGAGCTTGTCATCGACTACAAGGGAACAACAGACAAGAAGACAATCGTGAACATGACAAACCACGGATTCTTCTCTCTCACGGGAATCGCAAACCCAACACCAACAATCGACGATCTTATTTGCGAAATCAACGCAGACTTCTATATTCCTATTGACGAAACATCTATTCCTCTCGGCGAAGTTGCGCCTGTCAAAGGAACTCCATTCGACTTTACTTCACCAAAGCCTGTAGGCAGAGACATTGATGCCGACCACGTTCAGACAAAGAACGGTGCTGGTTATGACCATTGCTGGGTACTCAACAAGAAAGAAGTGGGCGAACTTAGCTTTGCTGCAAAAGTTACAGACCCTAACACGGGACGCACAATGGAAGTTTACACTACAGAGCCAGGCGTGCAAGTTTACACCGACAACTGGGCAACAGGCTATCCAGGTCAGAACGGAGCAACATTCCCACGCCGCAGTGCAATCTGCTTCGAAGCTCAGCACTTCCCAGACTCACCAAACCGTCAGCACTTCCCTTCTGTTGTTCTATGCCCTGGAGAAATCTACACACAGAAGACTGTTTACAAGTTTGGCGTTGAAAAATAATCTTCAGACAATCAAATTCGAATTATTATAAACAATAAACTTTTAAAACAATGAGTCAAAAACAAACTCCGAACTATACGTTCGCGCTTATTGTTGTCATTGCTGTTTGCTTCCTTATCGGATTCGTAACAACAATGAACAACTCAATGATTGAGTTCTGTAAAAATGCGTTCAATCTTGACAACACTCAAAGTCAGTTAGTCAACACAGCATTCTACGGCGCATACGCTCTATCTATTCCATTCGGATTAATGATGAGCAAAATCGGCTACAAAGCAACTTTGGTGCTTGGACTTGCTGTAGTAGGACTTGGATTCGTTATTAACTTCCTCTGCATCAACGGCAACCTCGATGGAAGCGTTGATACAATCTACTGGATGTTCCTCGGCAGTATGACAGTCGTTGCTCTCGGTATTGTAATGCTCCAGTTGGTAGCAAACCCTTATGTAATGGTGCTTGGTTCACCAGAGAAGGGCGCATTCCGTATGACACTTTCACAAGCACTCAACTCTGTTGCTACAACAGTTGCTCCAATCTTCATCATTAACGTAATCCTTAGCGGAAAAGAAGCAAAGAATGCTGTCCCTGCAGACATCCCTTATCCTTACCTCGGATTAGGTCTGTTTACACTCCTTCTTTGCGTTATCCTCTTCTTCCTCAAATTGCCTAACATCAACGAAGGTGAACAGGCTGCTGAAGCATCTGGAGTACAGAAGACATACAAGAGCAGCGTATTCAAGTATCCTCACGTATGGTTAGGAGCACTCGGAATCTTCATGTACATGGGACTTGAAATTGGTGTACCTTCAATGCTTGCCGCTTATTTTGAAAACGACACTACACTCCCAGGTTCTGCAACTGAATATCTCTGGATGTACTGGGGCGGTATGATGGTAGGCCGATTCATCGGAGCAGCAGTTGTTTCTAAGTTCCAGCCACGCGTACTTCTTTCTGTATGCTTGCTCTGCGGTGCAGCATGTATCGGCATTTCATTCCTTCTTTCAGGCATGGCGTCAGTTTACGCAATGTTGGCAGCAGGTTTGTTCCACTCTGTTATGTGGCCGCTCGTGTTCAACCTCGGTTTGCAGGAACTCGGACCTCACACAAAGGCAGCTTCAGGTATCATCAACCTCGGCGTAGTAGGTGCAGCTACTCTTACTCCGCTCATGGGTATGGTCGTTGACAACCCTGCACTCGGTGTAGGCGTTGCAATCTGCATGATGTTCGTATACTACGCATACGTATTCTGGTTCTGCTGGAAGGGTTCAAAGATTGGACTTTAATTAAGTGAAACAATAAGGGAACGGTATTCAACTGCCGTTCCCCTAAAAAACCAAATATTTTTACAAACCTTATAAACTAATTTATTATGAGATTAACAATTGATGATGTAAGAAGCCGCTTCAAGAAGCACTTCAACAACGCAGAGGGTTCAGTGTATGCTTCACCTGGACGTATCAACCTTATCGGTGAGCATACAGACTACAACGGAGGATTCGTATTCCCAGGAGCAGTTCAGCAGGGAATGATTGCTGAAATCAAGCCTAACGGAACACGCACTATACGCGCCTACTCTATCGACCTCAAGGACTATGCTGAATTCAGCATTGACGACGATAAGGGCCCTAACGCAAGCCACTTCCGCTATGTATTCGGAGTTGCTCGCGAAATGATGAAACTCGGTGTTCCAGTTGAAGGTTTCGATACAGCATTTGCTGGCGACGTTCCGCTCGGAGCAGGTATGTCATCTTCTGCAGCACTTGAAAGCTGCTTCGCATTCGCTATCAACGACCTCTTCGGTGACAACAAGATTGACAAGATGTCACTTGCTAAGGTTGGCCAGGCAACAGAGCACAACTACCTCGGTTGCAAGTGCGGAATCATGGACCAGTTTGCATCTGTACACGGAAAAGCAGGCAACCTCATGCGTCTTGACTGCCGCAGTGGCGAATTCCAGTACTTCCCATGGAATCCAAAGGGATACAAGCTCGTTCTCATCAACTCATGCGTTAAGCACGAACTCGTAGGTTCTCCATATAATGACCGTCGCCAGAGCTGCGAAAATGTTGTAGCAGCTATCGCAAAGAACCACCCAGGTGTTGAAACTCTCCGTGATTGCGACTGGACAATGCTCGAAGAAGTTAAGGGCGTTGTTAGCGAAGAGGACATCCGTCGTGCAACATACGCCATCGGCGAAACAGAGCGCGTTCTTGCTGTATGTGAAGCACTCGAAAAGGGTGACTACGAAACTGTAGGTCAGAAGATGTACGAAACTCACCACGGTTTGAGCAAAGACTACGAAGTAAGCTGCGAAGAACTCGACTTCTTGAACGATATTGCACGCGACTGCGGTGTAACAGGTTCACGTATCATGGGTGGTGGCTTCGGCGGTTGCACAATCAACCTCGTTGAAGAAGACCTCTACAAGCCATTCATCGAAACAGCTAAGACTAAGTTCAAAGAGAAGTATGGCAAAGAACCTATCATCATCGACGTTGTTATCGGTGACGGTTCACGCAAACTCTGCTAATACATACTCACAAATACCAATAGATAGGTCGGGCATCAAGTCCGGCCTATTTTGTTTCTATATCCCACCCTAACACTCGTTCATCTCCACCGCGGTCGTGTTATGACGCCACCGCGGTCGTGATGTGACACCACCGCGGTCGTGATGTGACACCACTGCGGTCGTGATGCGACGCCACCGCGGTCGTGTTTTGGCGAAGTCTCGTTACTAACGCAATAGCTACGAATCTTCAACACGTTTGATGAAGAGCAAGCGCAAGCAGATTCAGGAGAAACTCATCAAGTTTGCCACACGCATACCGGTGTTCATGTACTTGACGGACTATCGCGAGAGGTGTCTGAAAGATGTTATCACGCAGTTGGAGCCTGGACTGTTCAAGAAGGTTACGGGATTGAGCGTGGAGGATTTCAATATGCTCTGTTCGTTGGGTGTGTTCAATGCTCCGCTGATGAACGATGCGATATTCAAGTTCAAGCGCTATGAGGACGCCAGTCTGACGTACACGGGTATAGACAAGCATGCCGACGACGAAGTGGGCGGTTGGGACACAACGATAAGGAAAACGCAGTATGAGAAGTTGTTCTACAACCAGCAGACGTCGATGAAGAGTGTCGACTATAGCACATATACAACAAACAATGAATCAGATGAAAACAAACACTGTGAGAGAGTCAAGCGTGGAGAAAATCAAAAAGAGGCTTCAAATGTACTCACAGTCAGACCAGTCTCTCCTACTCCTACTGTTGTGTCAACCCAATCAATAGAAACAGAAACTAAGATTAAGGTAAATTTAGAAGTATTGGCTGTCGGTAGCAAGGTTAAGCACAAGAATTTTGGTGATGGAGAGGTGATAAAACTTGACAAGAACGCAAAATTCATTCACGTCAAATTTACTATCGGCGAAAAGAAGTTTGTATTCCCGGACGCATTCTTAATGGGATTCTTGGAAATGAAATAATACAATCAAAATCTTAATAAAAAGGAGGGGCAAAATTATATGACTTAATATTTTGCCCCTTTATTGAGACTTCACTATGCGTAGATTACTTCATCCATCTTGATGTCATGAATGTCGTGCGCTATATTCTCAAAATACTGAAAGCCAAAACACAGGCCTATTTTATGGGCATTTACACGTGGCAGGAATTTATCGTAGTAGCCTTTTCCCCTACCCAATCTGTTGCCTTGCGTATCGAATGCCATTCCTGGAACAACAACCAAATCTATACTTTCAAAATCAGTAAAGACACGTCCCTGTGATTCCTGTATGCCATAGCATCCTTCTGTCAGCATATCGGATGAGGTATATTCATGAAGGACAATTTCACCATCTTGTATTGATGGAAGCAATATTCGCTTTTGCGATTTAAGTTCTTCAAGCAATGCGTGGGTGTCAACCTCATCCTGCAACGAGTTGTAAAGGCATATTGTATGCGCTGTCTGAAAGTGTGTATTCAACTTTAGCGCCTGAATTACAGACTTGCTCATCTGTGCAAGTTGCATAGATGTATACAAAGACTTATGCTGTCGCACTTTGTTGCGTAATATCTTCTTGTCCATAGGATTACACAGATTTACTGCACTTCGCATTTAAGCACATTACGGAATATGTTTCGTGCATTATCAAGGCGCTCTTGGTTCAAATCAGACACTCCTTCGAGAGGATAATCCAGCCCCAACTCCTTGTATTTAAAGTTACCTAATGTATGATAAGGCAGAATCTCGACCTTCTTCACTACGCTATAGTTTGCAACGTAGTTTGCAAGTTTTTCAAGTCGGGAGTCATTGTCTGTCAATCCAGGAACAACAACGTGGCGAATCCAAGTCGCTTTGCCTATCTCCTGCAGATAATCAAGTGTGCGCGCATTATTAGTACGAGTACATCCTGTAAGCGACTGATGCAATTCGTCATCAGCAGTTTTTACGTCGAGCAGGACCAAATCTGCAAGTTCCAAAACCGTTTTTGTTTTTTCGTTGAACAAAACTCCCGAAGTATCTATGGCTGTATGTATACCAGCACCACGGCACAAACGGAAAAATTCTGCCACAAAATCTGCCTGCACAAGAGGTTCACCTCCTGTAAACGTAACACCTCCGCCTTTAGAGATGAAGTTCTTGTATTTCTTGACTTCATCAAGCAATTCTTCAGGAGTCATTTCGTACTTAACAGATGCATTAACATCCCATGTGTCCGGATTATGGCAGAACTGGCATCGCATTGGACATCCCTGCATAAATATGACAAAACGGATGCCTGGTCCATCAACCGTTCCAAAACTCTCAAGCGAATGTATTTTTCCTTTCATTTGATTTTGCAAGATAGAAAAAGGGCTGCGCCTTATGATTGCACAGCCCTTAATATAAATACATAAATTAAAGTGACTTGTTGATTGTTCTTGACAATACGTCAAGTTGCTGTTCACGTGTAAGCTTAACGAAGTTCACAGCGTAACCAGAAACACGGATTGTAAGCTGCGGATACTTCTCTGGATGCTCCATTGCATCGACAAGAAGTTCACGGTCAAATACATTGACATTAAGATGATGTCCTCCGTCTGGAGTGAAGTAGCCATCCATGAGGTTCACAAGGTTAGTTATCTGAGCATCAGAAGTCTTACCTAATGTGCTTGGAGAAATTGCGAATGTGTAAGAAATACCATCACTTGAATGCTGGAATGGAAGTTTAGCAACAGAAGCAAGAGCCGCTACAGCTCCCCTTGTATCACGACCATTCATAGGGTTAGCACCTGGTGCGAATGGAACGCCCTTCTCACGTCCGTCAGGAGTTGCACCAGTATTCTTACCATATACAACGTTTGACGTGATAGTAAGAACCGACTGAGTTGGCACTGCGTGACGATATGTTTCGTGCTGACGCATATACTCCATGAACTTCTCTGTAATCATAAGAGCAATTTTGTCTGTACGTGTATCATTATTTCCAAATGGAACATAATCACCTTCACGTTCAAATCCTACAGCAAGACCACGAGCATCGCGAACTATCTTAACCTTGCAATACTTAACAGCTGCAAGTGAGTCGGCAACAATTGAAAGTCCTGCTATACCTGTAGCACGAGTGCGGAGAACATCACCGTCATGGAGGGCCATCTCGAATGCTTCATAATCGTACTTATCATGCATGTAGTGGATAATCTTCAATGCGTTGACATACACTTTAGCCAACCAGCGCATCATCTGCTCAAACTTGCGCATGAGTTCGTCATACTCAAGATATTCGCCTGTGATTGGTGCAAATTCTGGAGAAATCTGCTCGCCTGTGATTTCGTCACGACCTCCGTTAATAGCATAAAGCAAGCACTTTGCCAAGTTAGCACGAGCTCCGAAGAACTGCATCTGTTTACCAATCTTCATTGGGCTAACACAACAAGCAATACCATAATCATCGCCATAGTCAGGACGCATGAGGTCGTCGTTCTCATACTGAATTGCGCTTGTTTTGATTGACATCTTAGCACAGAAGCGCTTCCAATTTTCAGGTGCGTTCTGGAACCAAAGCACTGTAAGGTTTGGTTCTGGAGCTGGTCCGAGGTTCTCCAGTGTGTGGAGCACACGGTAGCTTGTCTTCGTTACGAGTGAACGTCCATCAACTCCCTGTCCGCCAATAGATTCTGTAACCCATACAGGATCACCAGAGAAGAGGTCATTATATTCAGGAGTACGCAAGAAACGCACAATACGAAGTTTTATGATAAGCTGGTCGATAAGTTCCTGTGCCTCTTCTTCTGTAAGACGACCTTCCTTAATGTCTCTCTCAATGAAGATATCGAGGAATGTAGAAACACGACCGAGTGACATAGCTGCACCGTCCTGGTCCTTAACAGCACCGAGATAGCCAAAGTATACAAACTGAACTGCCTCACGAGCATCCTGTGCAGGACGTGTCACATCAAAGCCGTAGTTAGCACACATCTTAACAAAATCCTTCAATGCAGCAATCTGCTCTGAGATTTCCTCACGTCTCTGAATACATTCTTCTGTCATTTCCTGAATGTCAAGACGGTCAAGAAAACGTTTCTTTTCTTCGATGAGGTTGTTCACACCATAGAGAGCAACACGGCGATAGTCGCCAATAATACGTCCACGTGCATATGCATCAGGAAGACCAGTAATAACGTGAGCATGGCGTGCAGCACGGATGTCCTCTGTATAAGCAGAAAATACACCAGCATTGTGCGTCTTACGGTAACGAGTGTAAATTTCCTTTGTCATAGGATCTAATTCATAGCCGTAAGCCTTAAGGGCGCTTTCAACCATACGAATACCACCCTTAGGGAAAATACCTCTCTTGAGAGGAGCATCAGTCTGCAGACCAACAATTACCTCATTATCCTTATCAATATAGCCTGCACCGTATGTATCAATACTCTGCGGAAGCTTAGTTTCAGCATCATAAACACCTTTCTCTCGTTCAACAACAAACATCTCGCTGAGCTTGTCCCATATTTTACGAGTTTTCTCAGTTGGTCCAACGAGGAAAGAGTCATCACCCTCGTAAGGAGTGTAGTTGTGCTGAATAAAGTCGCGCACATTAATTTCTCTTTTCCAGATAAAGCCTTCAAAACTTTCTACGCAATTTGATAATTTCATAAAAAATCAATTACAGGATGAATAATGTTCTTATTTTTCTTTTACAAAGATAATCAATTTCAGCATTATAATATTCATCATTTATTCTAATTAGAATCCGTAAAATGAAAATTTGACTAAAAATCGCTCATAAACCCTAAAATGCAATGTTGAAAACGCAATAAATCATTTACCCCTTAACTTCTGCTAGAACATGTCAAAACAATATTTTAGTTAAAAGAACAGACAAAATGACTAAAATACACTCTTTTTTACACTCTTTTTGTCGCATGCACTTCCTGTTTATACAAATATATCTTAATTTTGTAAGCATTATTATCAAACCGACCTAAAGAATTTATTAAGTTATGGGAAATATCATTAAAATTTTAGACTTCTCACATTTTGACGAATCAGAAAATGAGCATTCAGTATTAATACCAGGTAAAATATTTCTAAGTGACAGGGACGAATGCAATGAACACAAGTACAAGTCAATACAGATGAAATATCCTGTACAGATTAGTTCTATGAACTTAAGCTTAATATGTACTGGCGGAATGGCCAAAATTAAAATAAACCTTGTAGAGCAAAGTCTTGTTCGCGGTTGCGCATGCATTGTTATGTCTGGACAATTTCTGCAAATAGTTCACACATCATCTGACTTCACAGGAATATGCATGGCTGTAATGTCAGACTTCATGGATTACCAAGGAGATGTAAAGACAAGCATGAAAATTCTTCAAAAACAGTTGAACGACCCATTCTCACAAATTAATGAAAAGTATTTTGAAGAGATAATCTGTATATATGAAATGATGAAGCGCAAACTTTCAGAAAAAGATTTCTTATATAAAGAGGAAGTTGCGAAGCACTATTTAAGTCTCATGAAATACAACATGCTTCAGGTTAAAGGAAATGAGATTAGCACTAAAATGTCCAACAGGGTGGCATCAAGAAAGGACGAAATCTTTCATATGTTCATAAAAGAAGTGGAAAAAAACTACAAGCATGAGCGCAACGTAACTTTCTACGCTGACAAACTTTGTATTTCACCCAAATATCTATCGTCAGTTATCCATAACGTGAGCGGCAAATATGCTACAGAATGGATTGACGGGTACGTCATTCTTGAAGCAAAGGCTCTTCTCAAAAGTAATGGCAACACGATTAAAGAAATATGCAATAAATTAAATTTCGCAAATCAATCATTCTTTGCCAAGTACTTCAAACAACATACAGGTTTAACTCCTAAAGAATACCGGAACAAAGAATAAACGAAAAAATATAGAATAGAATTATGGAATTCATCAAAATCAACTCTGCTGACAATGTTGCTGTAGCAATCAAAGATTTAAAATGCGGAAACAAGGTTGTCATTGACAATAGTGAAATCACACTTGCAGACGACATTCCAGCCGGACACAAATTCCTCCTGGCGGATTGCGACGAAGGTGAAAACATCATAAAATACGGATATCCAATAGGGCATCTGCTCATGTCTCGCCATAAAGGAGAGCTGGTAAATGACAAACACATCAAGACTAATCTTGAAGGTTTGCTTGACTACACATACAACCCTGTAGACACTACGCTTTCCATCAAAGACGAACAACTCACATTCAACGCATACCACCGAAAGAATGGTGACATTGGTATAAGAAACGAAATATGGATTATACCTACAGTAGGATGCGTAAACGGGGTAGCAAACCAATTGGCAGAAAGACTTAAAAGAGAAACAAACTTCACGTCAGGCAAGAATTACGGCGTCGAGCGCATTGTAGCTTTCCCCCATAACTACGGATGTTCCCAATTAAGTGACGACCACGAAAACACCCGTAAAATTTTGCGCGACATGGTTCTTCACCCTAATGCAGGGGCTGTACTAATTGTTGGACTTGGATGTGAAAACAACCAACCCGACAAATTCGAAGAATTATTAGGAGACTACGACCACGAACGCATAAGATTCATGGTCACTCAAAAGGTCGAAGGCGATGAGATAGAAGAAGGAATGAAAATTTTGCATGAACTATACAACATCGCATCAAAAGACAAGCGTATCCCTACCCCTTTGTCAGAACTGAAAGTCGGGCTAAAATGTGGTGGTTCAGATGGTTTCTCTGGTATTACAGCAAACCCTTTGCTTGGAGTGTTTTCTGACTACATAGTTGCTCAAGGCGGAACGACAGTGCTTACAGAAGTACCTGAGATGTTCGGAGCGGAAACAATATTAATGAATCGTTGCGCAAATAAGGAACTTTTCAACCAAACTGTTTCATTGATTAACGATTTCAAAGAATATTTCCTTAGTCATGGAGAGCCTGTAGGCGAAAATCCTTCTCCAGGAAATAAAGCAGGAGGCATATCTACCCTTGAAGAAAAAGCGTTAGGATGCACTCAAAAATGCGGTATGAGCGCAGTAAAAGGTGTATTGCCATACGGAGAACGCATATCGGTAAAAGGTCTCAATCTGCTTTCGGCACCAGGCAACGACCTTGTGGCATCAACAGCACTGGCTGCATCAGGATGCCACATCGTTCTGTTTACGACAGGACGTGGAACTCCATTCGGAACGTTCGTTCCTACAATGAAGATTTCTACAAATAGTAATCTTGCTAAAAACAAACCTAACTGGGTTGATTTTAATGCAGGACCTATAGTCGAGGATAAAAGCATGGATGAAGTTGCACAATCTTTCAAAGAAAAGGTCATAAATATTGCCAATGGCAACGAATTCACTTGGAATGAGAAAAAAGACTATCAAGAAATAGCCATATTTAAAACTGGAGTAACTCTTTAATGAGAAAGAATTTAATGTCATTATCGCCACTTATTATATTTCTCCTGTTTTATATAGGGACAGGTATAGTAATTGGCGACTTTTCAAAGGTTCCGATAACTGTAGCGTTTCTTTTTGCCTCGGCTTATGCAATATTAATCACCAAAGGAAGCATTGCGAAACGCATTGAAATTTTCTCCAAAGGAGCAGGCAACTCCAACATCTTGCTGATGGTATGGATCTTCCTACTTGCAGGAGCATTCGCGCAGTCAGCAAAGGACATGGGCGCTATTGACGCTACAGTAAACCTGACGTTGAGCATAATGCCTGAATCTTTACTGCTCCCAGGAATTTTCCTTGCCGCATGTTTTATTTCGCTATCAATAGGAACGTCTGTGGGCACAATAGCAGCTCTTACTCCTGTTGCTGTGGGTATTGCAAACAGCACTGACATTGAAACTGCATTCATTGTGGCAATAGTTGTCGGAGGCGCTTTCTTTGGCGACAATTTGTCGTTTATCAGTGACACCACCATTGTTGCCACACAGACTCAAAAGTGCAAAATGAACGACAAGTTTAAGGTGAACATACGCATTATCGCACCAATGGTCATATTGGTGTTGCTTGTCTATTATTTCATGAGTCGTGAAATAAATGCACAAACCGCAACGCCAGAAACTAACCTTCTGAAAATCATCCCGTACATAATCGTTATCATAACTGCTGTATGCGGAATCAACGTCCTTGTAGTATTATCTATCGGCCTAATACTAACCGGTTGCATCGGTGTGATTGACGGCAGTTACGACTTGTGCTCATGGTTCATTTCGTTGGGAAACGGAATGGTGAACATGACTGAACTTATCATCATGACATTGCTTGCATCCGGAATGCTCGCATTAGTACGCCACAATGGAGGCATTAGTTTCATCATATCAAGTTTCATCAGAAACATAAAGAGCGAGAGAAATGCGGAATTTTGCATTGCCGCTTTAACCTGCCTGATTAACATCTGCACTGCAAATAACACCGTAGCAATAATTACTACAGGTCCTATTGCAGCAGATATTTCAGAACGCTTTGGCATTGACCGACGCAAAAGCGCAAGTATTCTAGACACTGTTTCTTGTTTCACACAAGGACTACTTCCGTATGGAGCACAAATCTTGATTGCGGCAGGATTGGCAAATATTGCACCTGTAACAATCATACCTCACCTCTACTACCCTATGGCAATAGGTATGGCGGTCATTTTGTCTATAATACTCCGCTATCCAAAGAAATATTCATAAAGTAAAATATAAAAACTGTAGCACTCATAAACAAAATATCACAATGATTCATTAATTTTGCGAAGAGGACAAACTACCCCATACAGATAAAAAATAATGAAAAGGATTTATACATTTTTTGCTTCATTAATATTAGGCATCACTGCGATTGCACAAAATGCAAAGCCAACAATAACTTTCTTCTCCATTGACGAAGATGCAGAAATAAGCATGACCGAAGGCGAATCAAACACTTGCCAGGCGCCGCTCGAAATCACGTGTACAGGAAATATAGAAAGTCCGGATGGCTACTCATATATTCCAGAATGGAGAATTTTCGATACGTCTGTTGGCGAATCCGAGATAATACTTACCAGATATGAAGACAATACTTCATACACGCTAACATCATCAGGAAGTTACGGAATAAAACTATATGTAACATTCATTAATGGTACAGATACGATTGAGCACCAATCCGAGCAGATGACTATCACTATTAGCGAGTCCTCTTTCAGTTGCCCAAACGCATTTTCACCAAATGGCGACGGAATTAATGATGTTTTCAAGTTTAACTACAAGTCCATCATAGAATTTGAAGCTGTAATATTTAATCGTTGGGGACAAAAAATACGTTCGCTAAATATGAACGACATTGACGACGGTTGGGATGGCCGGCAAGGCGGCAACTATGTAAAGGACGGAGTCTACTTCATCAATATTAATGCCGTTGGTTCCGACGGAATAAAATACGAAATTAAAAAAGCCATAAACGTTCTTAAAGGATTTAAAGAAACTGATGAAACAGGAGGTGCATGATGAATCGAAAAGACAATATAGAAGTTATAGGAGCCAAAGTCCACAACCTGAAAAACATAAATGTAAATATACCTCGAAACAGTCTGACTGTCATAACAGGACTTAGTGGAAGCGGTAAATCCTCGTTGGCATTCGACACTATATATGCAGAAGGCCAAAGAAGATATATTGAGACTTTTTCAGCCTACGTTAGAAACTTCTTAGGCGGAATAGAACGCCCTAATGTTGACAAAATCACAGGATTAAGCCCTGTAATCAGCATTGAACAAAAAACGACAAATAAGAACCCTCGTTCAACTGTAGGCACAGTTACCGAAATATACGACTTCCTGCGTTTGCTTTACGCACGTGCTGGAACAGCGTATTCCTACGAGACTGGCGAAATGATGGTGAAGTACACCGAAGAGCAAATTGTAAATTTGATAACTGACAAATATAACGGAAAACGCATTTACATACTCGCTCCTGTAGTACGTTCACGAAAAGGACATTACAAAGAGTTGTTCGAACAAATAAGAAAGAAGGGATACCTGTATGCACGAGTTGACGGCAAAATCATAGACGTAACTACTACTGAGAAAATAGACCGTTACAAGAATCACAACATTGAAATTGTCATAGATAAACTTGCTGTCAATCAAAAGGACACTGAAAGGCTGCAAAAAAGCGTAGCCACAGCCATGACTGCTGGAGGAGGTATGACAATGATATTAGATCACGAATCTGGCATTGTCCGGAATTACTCAAAGCGCTTAATGTGTCCTACCACAGGACTTAGTTACAACGACCCTGCACCTAACAACTTTTCATTCAACTCGCCTCAAGGGGCATGCCCATGCTGCAAGGGATTAGGGACTGTGTGCTTAATCGACAAGGACAAGATAATACCTAATGACAATCTGTCAATATATGACGGAGCATTAGCACCGTTAGGAAAATATCGCAACACGATGATATTCTGGCAGCTTGCTGCACTCCTTGAGAAGCACGAACTTGACCTTAAAACTCCCGTAAACAAAATTCCGGAAGAGGTCATTCAAGAAATAATACACGGTAGCGAAGAAAGGATAAAAATAAAAGCTTCCGTCATTAAAACAGAAAATGATTTCTTCACTCATTATGAGGGACTTGCCAAATATATAAGGCAACTGACAGAAGCCGACTCCTCAAGTTCTTCTATCAAATGGGCGGAATCATTCGATACCGAAGTTATATGCCCTGAATGCAAAGGTAAACGGTTGAACAGGGAAGCGCTAAGTTTTAAGATTGCAGGCATGAACATACACGACTTGTCTGTAATGGACTTGAACGACTTGCATACATGGATTAACGGAATCAACGACAAACTTGACTCTAAGCAGCAGAAGATTGCCGCTGAAATCATTAAGGAAATATCAAATCGCCTGCAATTCCTGCTCAATGTAGGACTGGAATATCTTTCACTAAACCGAACGTCAATGAGTCTGTCCGGCGGAGAAAGCCAACGCATAAGACTCGCAACACAAATAGGTTCAAAGCTCGTTAATGTTCTTTACATACTTGACGAGCCAAGCATTGGTCTTCACCAACGCGACAACGTTAAGTTGATAGAATCATTG
The DNA here is from genome assembly GCA_045576655.1 of Bacteroidaceae bacterium. Taxonomy (GTDB): domain Bacteria; phylum Bacteroidota; class Bacteroidia; order Bacteroidales; family Bacteroidaceae; genus RGIG8745. The sequence goes on along the minus strand of JAZNGW010000032.1, from coordinate 58,070 downwards.
AAAGACCTGAGAGATGAAGGCAATACGGTCGTCGTTGTTGAGCATGATAAAGACATGATGCTAAACTCTGACTACATCGTTGACATGGGGCCTAAGGCTGGAAGAGCCGGAGGAGAAGTCATATTCCAGGGTTCCCCAAATGACCTGCTAAAGACCAACACGCTCACAGCATCCTACCTCAACGGAATAAGAAAAATTGAAATCCCTCAGGAACGCCGGAAGGGCAACGGAGAAACACTCAAAATCTATGGAGCCAAAGGCAACAACCTAAAAAATGTTGACATCAGCATTCCGTTGGGCACACTCGTTTGTGTCACAGGAGTAAGCGGCAGCGGAAAATCCACTCTTATCAACGAAACGCTCCAGCCTATACTCAGCCAACACTTCTATCGCTCCAACAAGGCACCATTGGAATACGAGCGGATTGAAGGACTTGAACATATTGACAAGGTTGTTAATGTAGACCAGTCTCCATTTGGACGCACTCCACGCTCAAATCCGGCAACATATACTGGAATTTTCAGCGACATACGTTCGCTGTTCGTTGAAATGCCTGAGGCAAAAATGCGCGGTTACAAACCTGGTCGCTTTTCATTCAATGTCTCTGGCGGACGTTGCGAAGCCTGCGGAGGCAATGGTTATAAGAATATCGCCATGAATTTCCTTCCAGACGTACTCGTCCCATGTGAGAAATGCCGAGGCAAGCGCTATAACAGAGAGACTCTGGAAGTCAGATTCAAGGGCAAATCTATTGCCGACGTATTGGATATGACAATCAATCAAGCTGTGGAATTCTTTGAAAACCAACCGAATATTCTTAACAAAATAAAAATGATACAAGATGTCGGATTGGGATATATAAAGCTCGGTCAACCGTCAACAACTCTGTCTGGCGGAGAAAGCCAAAGAATCAAACTCTCTGCCGAACTAAGCAAGCGTGATACAGGACGTACCATATATATTCTTGACGAACCTACAACCGGACTTCACTTCGAAGACATCCGCATACTTATGGACGTACTAAACAAACTTGTAAAGAAAGGAAATACTGTAATAATTATCGAGCACAACCTTGACGTAATCAAACAAGCCGACTACATCATAGACATGGGACCGTCAGGAGGAAAAGGTGGTGGCGAAGTCGTGGCGCAAGGCACACCTGAAGAAATCGTTTCGGCAGGAAAAGGATTCACGTCAGAATTTCTAAAAGAGGAATTAAGGCACAACAACAATTAAGCATCTAACCTCAAATTCAATACCTTATGATTAGAAAAATTTCCAGATGTCTTTTCACATTGACCATTTTACTGGCAAGCAGTTCTGTGAAGGCACAAAACGAATCCGTACAGTGGAACACACCAGGAGCAGGCAACCCATTGCTTCCAGGATATTTTGCTGACCCCACTATCAAAAAATTCGGCGACACCTACTACATCTATGCTACAACTGACGGCACAGGCAACGGATATGGTCCGGCACAGGTCTGGATGTCGAAGGACTTCGTCAATTGGCGCAATGTCACTATGAACTGGCCTACAACCGAAGTTGTTTGGGCGCCAGATGTAGTACAGCAGCCTGACGGTTCATACAGATACTATTATTGCACTCCATGCGTAATATACGTTGGCGAAAGCGACAGCCCTACAGGCCCTTGGAAAAACCGCTTAGGGGCACCAGACGCCGTACTAGTGGAAGACCGCTTTGTTCACAACGCCATCACACTTGACCCGCAACTGTTCGTCGACGACGACGGTTCTGAATATCTCTATTTCGGAACATGGGGAATATACGAGAACTTTGGTTGCGGTGTTGCAAAACTTGCTCCCGACGGCAAGTCCTTTACTGACAAGAAACTTATCCTAAATACAGAGATAAAGGATTTCTTCGAGGCTCCATTCGTATTCAAGAAGGACGGCATCTATTACTTCACATATTCATCTGGTTCATGCCATGACCACACCTATCGTGTGCAATATGCCATAAGCAAGACTGGTCCTATGGGGCCATACGAATACAAAGGTTGCATACTTGAAACAAATGCCGACGGAACAATCCACGGACCTGGCCACCACTCAATTCTCATTGACGGCGATGACTATTACATCGTTTATCACCGGCACAATAATCCCCACTCCATTCACGGTTTCCACCGACAGATTGCCATTGACAGAATGGAATTTGACGACAACGGCAACATCAAAAAGATTACGCCTACACACAAGGGGCTCATACCTGATTCATTCGTAAAACAGGCAAAAAAGAATTACATTCCTAACCTTGCCTTCGGCGCTAAAGTCACAGCATCATCATACTACGACGATTGGTTCAAGCCAGAATATGTCACAGACGACAACAACGCCACTCTCTGGCGTGCAAAGAACTGCCACGGAAATGAATGGATTACCATTGACCTCGGAGAGATAAAGAAGTTCAACCAGGTATGGACCCAATTTGAATACACCACATTCTTCTATCAGTACAAAATCGAGACCTCTACTGACGGAACAACATGGGCGCTCTATTCTGACAAGACAGACAACGTGTATCAAGGGTCGCCAATGATTGACCAGAGAGAATGCAAAGCACGCTACATACGCATCACCGTGACCGACACACAGAAAAACGGCCACTTCCCAGCTATCTGGAACGTGAAGGTCTACAACGCCACTAAGAAGAAAGACCCGATGAAACTTCTTCCGGAAGTGGAAATAGACGAAAAAGCGCTTCTTGCAGGCTATCCTCGCATACACACCAAAGACATCGAAACAGAAGAGCACAGCAAGACACTTGCTCAAGAAAATAAAATCGTTGACATAAATGCAGACGACTACGCAACAGGCAAGCCTGTGAGCATTGCTGAAATCAAGAACCGTCAGGGAGGCACATTCAAAGGAAACAGCAACGTGGTGGTGGAAGTCAAGAAGGGAAAATACGCGTTCTACTTCAACGGACAACAGTCACTCAAGAGCGACTTCACCCTGCCTAAGACCATGACATACAATGCGCCATACACAATTACCGCATGGACACTCAATCCGCAAGTGGGCAACATTGAAACAGTGGCAGAATTTACAGAACGGCGCAACGACCTTGCCACAATCGAATTCCGCCAAGGACGCGACCGCAGCAACGGACTTATAGCTCACAACGCATCATTTGAGAACTCTGGCGCACCACGCGAATGTATCAACGGCGAGGGAGAATGGCAGCACTGGGTCATCACATTCGACGGCTACAATGAGCGTGCTTACCTAAACGGCAAACTGATTCTGGAGAAAAACATGTTCCTGATGATACGCCCTGAAGGCCACATCACCCTCGGAGCATCAATGGACGGCGGCAACAAATTTAGTGGCTACATCCACTCGCTCCAGTTCTTCGACAAAGCATTCACAGCCGAGGACGTGCAAAAAGCATACGCGGAAAAATCCGACACAGACGACCAAATGAAGTTTGAAGGCGACCTCGCAATCAAGACACGCGCCCTCTCCCCTAACCTCGTCAGCATCACCGTAACCGACGGCCAAGGCAATAAGATGGAGTCAGGACTCCTAAGTTACAGATATGGCGTAACTTCTGACATGAAGGCTGAGGCATGTGCATACAACGAACCTTCAAACACATCATCGCTCATCATTGCTACCGACGGCAAGAAACAGCAGAAATGCTTTGTCAACATTACTGACGACAGCGGAACATTCACACGCACGCTTACTGCCGAAACAGTTCTTTCTGCAGACCTGTTCAACCACTTCTCTGACAGTGGAGATAAAAATACAGATTACACGGCCGACAAAAACGGATGGGACGGAATAATCATAAACGACAATCCTGATTGCAAGATTTCAGCAAAAGCCGAAGGCGGAAAGATTACTCTTGCATCGGCAAACACAAACCTCACAGCACGCAAGTCGGAAAACGGTCCGATACTCTACAAAGAAGTTGAGGGCGACTTCCTCCTGCAAGCAAAAGTTACAGATCTTGACGGGCAAAAACGCCGCAGCACACCGGCATACAATGAAGGAGGAATCATCGTTCTCGACCAAGCTGCACGCCGCGGACAAGAAATCATCCATCTCGGCGTATTCCCTAACTACAACTGCGGCAACATGCTGACCCATGTAGGTCCAGGACGCCCTCAGTTCCCACGCTCAAACGGATGGAACTACGACCCATATCTGCAAATAGAGCGCATTGGCGATACTTTCTACGTACGCACAAGCAAGGACGGCAAGTCATGGACCGACATGCCAGGAGCTCCAATCCATGCGCCACAGATGAAAGGCAAGAAACTCAAGGTAGGTCTATACCAGACAACCTATTCAAACAACCATTCATGGGTTTCATTCGACGAGTTCAACCTCTGGCAAAAAAAGTAAGAAGAGGGTATAAAAGGTAGGGGGCATCTATGTTTAGGTGTCCCCTATATTGTCACACGACTATTGCAATACAAACAAAATGTCGACACATGCACCCACACAAGAAAGCGTGACAGCGTGACACGCGTGACACCACCTGTTTTGAATTTATTTTCACCCCCGCAGAAGAATAATAATTTGCTAACTATTTAATAATCAATATATTGTATATAATATAATAATTAAATATTAATTAAATAGCATAAAAAATACCCTATTTTTAAGCAAAAGCCACCCACTTTTCACACTTTTTCGCCCTCAAACCGACATTTTCGCCACAGAAAACACACTAAACACCCCTACAGGGCGGACATCCACGAAAAATAAAAAAAATACAAACACGTGGTGTCACGCTGTCACGCTTTACACCCCCCATACAACCTTACTCCTCACAATTGGGCGAGCGACCCCGTCCCTACAACTCAATTTTTGCTACTTACTTTTTTAATTTTTAACTTTTAATTTTCATCCACCGCCCTCGCAATGCATTGCCACCTCGGTCGTGGTGAATCTCCACCGCAGTCGTGATACATCTCCACCGCGGTCGAAAACCCATGCGACCGCCCTCGCGGGAAGACTCGAAGATGCTACGAAAAACTATTGATGCCGATTAAAAAAAACTATTCCCTTGCTCACGCAAGAGAATAGTCAAAACAAACACAAAATAAAACACGACAAAACTACTTATATACACAGATTAAATTTGAGTGTAATGCATTATTCATGCTTTACTGATAAAACGTAGTCTGCAAGATAATTGTTCTATTTTGTAATGCAAAAATTATTGTATTCCTTCCTCTCTAAGACGCTTCTGCCAATTCCAGGCAGAGAGAAGAATGTCGTCAAGTGGAGTGTCAGCCTTCCATCCGAGCACATTGTTAGCCTTGTCAACATTGCCCCAGATTGCTTCAATGTCACCCCCACGGCGTGGACCGACCTTGTAAGGAAGTTTCACTCCTGTAGCCCTCTCGAATGAGTTGATGAGTTCAAGCACTGAAACACCGTGTCCTGTACCGATATTGAACACCTCGACATCCTCTTCGCTCTTTCCGTCAAGGATACGTGCCATAGCAGCCACGTGTGCTTTAGCCAAGTCGACAACATAGATGTAGTCGCGGATGCAGCTTCCGTCAGGAGTATTGTAGTCGTCACCAAACACTGTGAGATATTCACGAATACCGATAGCAGCCTGTGTGAGGTATGGTATGAGGTTCATAGGCACGCCGTTAGGCATTTCACCGATGATTGATGTCGGATGGCTACCGATTGGGTTGAAGTAACGGAGAATAATGCTCTTGATGTTAGCACCGCTCTTGATGTAGTCCTGTATAATCTCTTCATTCACTTGCTTTGTGTTTCCATAAGGACTCTCCGCCTTCTTGATTGGAGCCTGCTCGGTTACAGGGAGGAATTCAGGGTCTGGCTGTCCGTACACTGTGCATGATGATGAGAAGATGATACCTTTCACATCATATTTAGGCATAAGTTCAAGAAGGTTGATGAGCGAGTTGAGGTTGTTGCGGTAGTAAAGAAGCGGTTTTTCTACAGATTCACCTACAGCCTTGCTTGCTGCAAAATGTATGATGCCCTTGATGTTCTCATATTTTTTGAACACGTTTTCAAGGTTTTCATAGTCGCAGCAATCTACCTGCTCAAATGCAGGACGTATGCCTGTAATTTTCTCAATACCGTCAACTACGGTTGCACTTGAATTTGACAGATTGTCTACTATTACAACATTGTAACCTGCCTGCTGCAGTTCAACGGTTGTGTGTGAACCGATAAATCCGGTTCCGCCTGTTACAAGAACGGTTTCTTTCATTTCTTAGATTATTTATAGTTCGTGATATTTATTCGTCTATAACATCAATGTCATCAATGTTTTCAAAACTCACCTCGTCATTATCTCTATCATCGTTATCATCCACACTCTTTCTGCGAGATGACTTTCTTCTTCTTGGCGCCTTCTCTTCCTCCTTTTCATTTTCCTCGTTACTTTCATCAACATCATCAGCATCATCGTCTATTTCAATTTCATTGTCATCGCCTAATGAAGAGTTTGTCTCAAATCTCGGTTTCTCTACACGCGGTTTTGCCTTTATGAAAATACCTTCAATCCATGTGCCTTTCACAAGTTCCAGCACATCATACCCGTCGCTCTTTCTTCTGTCTACGATTCCTCCCTTGCGATGCATTGCATATTCAGGAAGCACACTGCAATCTACATAAAAAGCCGACTCTATTATATCCTGTATTGACAACGGCAATCCTTTCCATCCTGTCCCAAGATTGTTTTCAATAAGTTCGAGCACTTCCGAAGCCTCAAGGTGATGTATGTTCTCAAGCGTCAGATCAGTTATTTTCTTTATCGGGCGCTTACGAATTGCCATCGCATTATTTGCACCATCGTTTGGAGATGAAAATATTTCAAAACGCAAAGCCTCAAGTTCTGCCACTCGTTTTTCATCTTCACGATTGAGAAACTGAATATCAAAAACCGGACGTATGATATTCATGTAATGCGCCTCATTTTCACCATAATCATCACACTTCTTTCCCTCTATAATAATGTGACTTACTTCCGCCTCGTTCAATGTCCAAACATTACCTTTGGTCAGAGTGTCAATTGTTATTTTTCTGTATGCTTCTTTCATCATTTATGAATTAGGACTATTTATCGTTATAGCATAACGCAAAAATAGGCATTAATATTGAATTAAATGTTTGTTATTCAAAAAAAATAGACTTTTATACTTTTTAATATAAATCAGATTAAATCAAATGGACCTGTTGGAGTATTTCTACGCAACACTTCCAATTCATAATCTTTTTCATTTATCAATCCAAAGGAATTAAGATGAGCTTCAATTGTCTTACGTGCAAGCTCTGGATGATTGTTTTCCTCACTAAGATGGCACAACCATATTTTGCTCAAACCTTCATGGAAGTTCTCTGCCAAAAAAGATGCAGTTTGCCTATTTGACAAGTGCCCTGTCCCGCTTGTTATCCTCGCTTTCAAATGCGCTGGGTAATTGCCGTTTTGCAGCATCACATCGTCATAGTTAGCCTCTATGACAACATATCCGCTCTGTCGAACAGCGCTTTTCATCGCCTCTACAGGAGCGCCCACATCTGTCATAACCGAAATTACTGTTCCCGCATTCTCTATTGTATACCCCACATTTTCAGTTGAATCGTGCGGCAAACTAAATGCCTTAATATTCAAATCGCCAATTTCAAAATCAACATCTGTGTCTATGTACTTTGCAAAAGAAATATCCACTTTCTTAAAAGCATTATAGTTTTTCTGCATCCCTTTGTGGATAAGTTCTGTCGCATATACCGGAACAAAGTACTCACTGCTTATGCATCCCGCTGCTTTAATATGATCCGCATGATCATGAGTTATCAGTATGGCCTTTATCATTGACGGCTTAATACCGTAGTCCTTAAAATATTTTTTTATTTTCCTTATGCTTATACCAGCATCTATCAATATCGCTGTCGTTTCGCTCGCTATATAATAGCAATTTCCACTACTTCCGCTCCCGAAACTAATAAACTTCATCATCTTTTGCTATATTACGAATGTCAAAAAATCACACAAATATACGAAAAATATCACTTCGGTATAAACCCTACGATTTAAATAATGCCATCACGCTTAAGAAGAGCATTTAGAAAAGAGCATATAAATAGAGAGAAGGAACAAAACTATAGTTCCTGGAAATCCACAAACTCTATCATCCCTCTTTTCATTTTGATTTTTTTCTCTAACTGCATTTTATTCAACTCGCGCGATACATTAAGCCTTGTCTCATCTATTATACCTGCAAGCACTTCCATCTTTATCCTAAGGCATTTATTGCCCTTATTACTACATGCCAAATCGCTCACAAACTTCACTATTTTATCCTTTATGCCCAAAGTTCTAATGTTGCACAACTTTATATTGTTGTTCTGCAACCTTGTACATATTAGATTAAGATAATTAGTGCGTATAATCTGATACCTCCTGAGCAATTCGTTAAAAACATTCTTAGGTATTACAAGACCGCTTCCCTCTGTCCTCATCCAATAACTGCGCGTATAGTTTTGATACATTCCATAGATACTATAAGGTTCCAATACCAAAGAAGACGGCAGGTCCTCAGTCAATGCAAATCTCCTATCCGTATCCACATATTCCGCACACACATCACCACTGATAATAAAAATTAATGAGCGGCATCTGTCTCCTTGAGAAACAATGACATCATTGGGATGGAACTGGCAAAAGTCCATCTTCATCCATTCAACAATCTCCGACAACTCCCTGAACGACAGCCCCTGAAACAAGGGTAGAAGTTGCATTTTTTCAAACATTGTCAAATTCATATCTAACTTTCAGTTTAATCTAAACTACAAAATAAACGGAAAAGATTAAATTTGCAAAATAAAAACACACATTTGAGTCTCTCCACACCGCCTCAATCGACAAAGGGGAAAGCATCATAGCAAAATGACATTCAAAATGAACTACACAGAAGTAAAATTCACATTCCAACCATTCGACAGCATTTACCATGACCTGCTTTCCGCATCACTTGCAGAGATCGGATTTGACACTTTCCACACTGAGGGCGAAATGCTTCTTGCATATATTCCTAACGGAAGCATTTCGAACAAAGAAATAGAAAACGTCATAAGCGAGTTCTTCATCCCTGACATTAAAATCACTTTTGAAACAACAGAGATTGAGGACCGCAACTGGAATGAGGAGTGGGAAAAAACACATTACGAACCAATTATCATTGGTGACCTCTGCGCAATACACGCACCTCACCACAAGAACATCCCACTGGTACAACACGACATCATCATCAATCCGCGCATGGCATTTGGCTCGGGCACACACGAAACAACAAGTATGCTCACTGAAATACTGCTCAACAAGGATGATCTGAAGGATAAAAACACGCTTGACATGGGATGCGGGACAGGCATACTTGCCATAGCAATGTCGCTGAGCGGCGCTAAAAATGTTTATGCCATCGACATCGATGAGAAAAGCGTTGACAACACAATTGAAAACATCAGTCTAAATGGCATTACTAACATCGAAACAATGCAAGGCGACGCATATTCGATTAGTAAAATCGGAAAGCAGTTCAATCTCATTGCCGCCAACATCCACAAGAACATAATAATTAACGACATGCGCCATTACACCAATGCCCTCGCCCCTAAAGGAGAGCTATTGGTTAGCGGTTTCTACACTGAAGACGCAAACGACATTTTGTCTATTGCTGAAGAATACGGATTGTCATTGAAGCGGACTTACTCTAAAAACAATTGGTGCGTATTGCAGCTACAAGCTACATAAGCGCCAACACAGGAAAAGCCCCCTACAGCACCCCTTTGCTCGATGGCAGATTGTAGTTGTAGATGTCGCGCCTTATTGCCATTTTCAAAGCACGTGCAAAAGCCTTGAAAACACCTTCTATCTTGTGATGCTCATTTTCACCCTCCGCCTTAACGTTCAAATTCATGCGCGCTGAATCGGTAAGGCTCTTGAAGAAATGGAAGAACATTTCAGTAGGGACATCACCTATGCGCTCCCGTCTGAAATCAACATCCCACACGAGCCACGGACGCCCGCCAAGGTCAAGCGCCACCTGACACAAACAATCATCCATCGGCAGACAATAGCCATAACGCTCAAGGCCGCGCTTGTCGGTCAAAGCTCTATACAGGCATTCGCCCAATGCTATACCCGTATCTTCTATGGTATGGTGCTCATCCACGTGGAGGTCGCCCTTAACCTTTACATCAAGGTCAATACCTCCATGACGGGCAATCTGTTCAAGCATATGGTCAAAAAAGCCCAAGCCCGTAGATATATTGCACGCACCGTTTCCATCAAGCGACAAACTTACGTATATATCCGTTTCCTTTGTCGTCCTCTTGACTTCAGCAGTCCTCTTGCCGGCAAACAGTATTTCGGTTATCTTTTCCCAATCACGCACGAGAGTTACGTCTGTGCCCTCTGGCAAGGAATCGGCAAACTCCCCTCTTTCATCTATAAGAAGAGCCTTGCATCCCAAATTCTTAGCCAACAAAGCGTCTGTAATGCGGTCACCAATGACATAGGAATTTGCCAAGTCGTACTCTTCGCCTGAAATATATTTTGTCAGCATTGCCGTCCCAGGTTTTCTTGTCGGCAAATTGTCGGAAGGGAAAGAGCGGTCAATCAATATGTCATCAAACCGTACACCTTCATCCTCCAATGTCTGCAGCATCAAATTATGCGTAGGCCAAAAATCCGATTCGGGATATGAATCCGTCCCCAACCCGTCCTGATTGCTCACCATAACAAACTCATAGTCGAGATGAGTGCGCAAAAAATGCATGTTACGGATTACTCCTGGAAGAAACCTGAATTTCTCGAACGAATCTATCTGCTCATCGGCAGGCTCACGAAGTATCGTTCCGTCACGGTCTATAAACAACACTCTTTTCATAATCAAGGATTAGGGTCTGTATTTTCTTAAAGCACTGAGCAGTTTGCGGTTCTCCTCATTAGTGCCTATAGTTATTCTCAAACAATCTCCGCACAATTCAACGTGGCTGCGGTTTCTGACAATAATGCCATTAGAAACAAGATACTTATAAATACCATCTGCATCGGTCATCTTGGCAAGGAAGAAGTTAGCGTCAGTTGGATAAACCTTATTACATATCGGCAACTGCGCAAAGGCATCAATGATGTAGCCCCTCGCCTCGACAATCATATTTACCCTCTGCTGAATCTTTGAAATCTCTGCAAGCACCTCCGAAGCCTTTTGCTGTGTGAGCAGATTGACATTGTAAGGATACTTGACTTTATTGAAAAGTCCAACTATTTCAGGTGAAGCAAACGCCATGCCCAATCGGATGGCAGCACACCCCCAAGCCTTGGAGAACGTATTCAGCACAACAATATTAGGATATTGTGGCAGATCCAATCTGAACGGACGTATCCTGGAGAAATCGGAGTATGCCTCGTCTACAACAACTATGCCTTCAAACTCATTCAGAATACGCTCTATGGCACCACGCGAAAGACTATTGCCCGTAGGATTATTAGGCGAACAGATGAATACGACCTTTGTGTTGTCATCACAAGCAGCAAGAACCTTTTCCGCATCTATCTGGAATGTTTCGTCCAGAAGCACCTTGCGATACTCCACGTCGTTAACATCTGCACAGACCTCATACATTCCGTATGTCGGCGCAATGGCAACAACATTGTCATCCCCTGGAGTACAGAACACACGAAAGACTAAATCAATCGCTTCGTCCGAGCCGTTACCCAAGAAGATTGATTCCGGACGGACGTCTTTATATTTGGCAATCTGCACCTTCAATGATTCTTGCAATGGGTCAGGATAGCGATTAATTGGAGCGTTATATGGATTTTCATTTGCATCGAGAAATACCTCGGCCTTCATTCCCTTATATTCATCACGGGCAGAACTATAGGGCTTCAGTTTCCAAATGTTTTTACGGACAAGCAGTTCCAAATCTTTCATAAATCTCTTAATGTTACATTTGTTATTCAATGACAGAAGCAAGTCGCAAAGTCATAGCATTCTTGTGGGCAAGGAGATGCTCGTTTTCAGCCATCACCTCAACAGCACGGCCAATGTTCCTAATGCCATCTTCTGTAAGCTCCTGGAAGGTCATCTTACGTATGAAACTATCAAGACTCACTCCGCTGTAGGCCTTAGCATAACCGTTGGTAGGCAACGTGTGGTTAGTACCTGATGCATAGTCGCCAGCACTCTCGCAAGAATAGTTGCCCAAGAACACCGAACCAGCATTAACCACTCGTTCAGCCAAGCTCATATAGTCACCTGTCGCCAAGATAAGATGCTCTGGTGCATACTCGTTTATCATATCGACCGCCTCATCTTCGTCCTTCACAACAATCAGTTTGCTATGCTCCAATGACTTTTCCAAAATGTCCTTGCGAGGTAGTTTTGACAACTGCAATTCCAGTTCACCAACCACCTTGTCCGCCATCTCCCTGCTCGTTGTAACCATTATCGACTGGCTGTCTGCACCGTGCTCGGCTTGCGAAAGAAGATCCGCAGCAACAAACTCCGGATGAGCAGTATCGTCAACAACGACCATAACCTCCGAAGGACCTGCCGGCATGTCGATTGCAACGTCACGAAGAGAAACTTGCTGCTTGGCGGCAGTCACGAACTGATTGCCAGGACCAAAAATCTTGTATACTTTAGGCACACTCTCTGTACCGTAGGCCATAGCGCCAATGGCTTGCACACCGCCAATCTTGAATATCTTGTCTACACCAGCGATTTTTGCCGCAATAAGGATTGCAGGATTGACCTTGCCCGCTCTGTCGGGAGGCGTACACAAGACTATCTCCCTGCATCCGGCAATACGCGCAGGAGTGGCCAGCATCAGCACAGTAGAGAAGAGCGGCGCCGTACCACCAGGCACATAAAGCCCTACCTTCTCAATCGGTACGGACTTCTGCCAGCACTTCACTCCAGGCTGAGTGACGACTTCCTTACCCACAAATTTCTGAGCGGAGTGAAACCGTTCTATATTGGAATGCGCAAGGCGCAGAGCATCGACAAGTTCATTCGAAACCAACGATACGGCCTCTTCCATTTCGTCATCAGTCACTAACAACTCATCAAGGCTGACGTGGTCAAACTTGAGTTCATATCCCTTCACAGCATCGTCTCCGTTATTTCTGACATCCTCAAGCACAGAACGGACTATTGACGCCAGTTCTGCCACATCCTTATTCGGACGTTTCAGAATGTCGGCCCACTCGCTCCTTTTAGGGTATTCAAGTATCTGCATATCTTCTATTCTGCTTATAATACGATACTACTTTTATGGAATCATTTTCTCAATAGGGAGAACCAGCAATCCCTCAGCGCCCAACGATTTCAGCTGACCGATAATCTGCCAGAAACATTTCTCATCCAACACCGTATGTATGCTGCTCCAGCCTTCAGTTGCCAGCGGCATCACTGTTGGGCTCTTTATTCCGGGAAGCACCTCGATGATGTCCTTCACCTTTGACGTAGGCACATTCATCAGCACGTACTTCTTATCTTCGGCAGCCTTAACGGCATCAATGCGGAAAATCAATTCATCAAGAATTTCACGTTTCTCCTCCGACAAATTCTTGTTGCCGATAAGGAGCGCCTCGCTCTTGATTACTACTTCAACTTCCTTCAGGTTGTTGCTTATGAGGGTAGAACCCGAACTTACAATATCGCAAATGCCGTCAGCAAGTCCTATTCCAGGAGCAATCTCAACCGAACCTGTTATGACGTGCATATCAATATCCACGCCCTTGCTCTTCATGAACTTGGAGAGTATGCCAGGATATGATGTGGCTATTTTCTTTCCGTTGAACCACTCTATGCCGCTATATGCCTCAGCCTTAGGTATAGCCAATGACAAACGGCACTTGCTAAATCCGAGCCGCTTAATGACCAGAGCATCCTCATCGCGCTCCAGAAACTCATTCTCACCTACTACACCCAAATCGGCCACTCCATTGGCAACAGTCTGCGGTATGTCGTCGTCGCGCAAAAAAAGTATTTCTATAGGAAAATTTGGCGACTGCACCAGCAAGGTGCGCTTTGAACTGCTTATTTTTATGCCTGCCTCCTGAAAAAGATTTATCGTGTCCTCATACAGGCGACCTTTTGATTGTACTGCTATTCGTAGCATATTAACACATTATATTTAACCAAAATAGGCTTACCAGAGGCAAGCCTATATCTTTTCATCGTTATTGTAAAGCAATACACCTCAAGCGCTATTACGAAACATATTCGCAATGGCAATGATGAAAGCCTTGTATTACTTCAATAACAAACATTATTACTTCTTATCTCCAGTGTTGTTCTTTGCCTCAGCTGCCTTTTGAGTGAAATATCTCTCATTCAATGCGGCAACGACTTCAGACGTAACATCATACTCTTCGTTTGCATAAAGCACGTTGTCAATTCCGCTGCTCTTGCACAATACGAAATCAAAACCTTTCTCTTTAGCATATACTGACATGAAAGTCTGAATAGTATCGGTCAAAGCCTGAAGCTCCTTCTGATACTCTTCTTGCAAAGAAGCCGACAAGCTGGTTTCCAAATCCTGCAAATCCTGCTGAAGTTTTTGCAAACGTGCCTGCTCTTTCTCTGCCTGCATCTGAGTCAGCTGGTTAGCGCGCAGCTTATTCTGGAACTGCTCCAACTGCATGGCAAAGCTCTGTCCCTTCTTAGTAATTCTGGCCTCAGCGTTGTTACGCTTGTTCTGGAAGTTCTCACTTGCCTCCTTGTAGAGTTCGTATTGACTTGTCAACGTATCGATAAGCACATACGCAATTTTTAGATTTTTTGTGCTTTCAGCACTATCAGCAACAACTCCATCATTACCTGAAGCATTACCCCCACAGGAAGTAGTTGATGCAACAAATAATGCAATTAGTGAAAAACAGATTGAACTCAAAAATTTGATTTTCATTTTATTCTTAATATTTAATTTAACATTCTTCGTCTCATCAGCGCTGAAATCACGAGTGCTCGCTAATGGCATGAGGATTCTTTCTTCGCATAGCAGCGTCCTGACTCTGAACACACCCTATCCCCCGCTTTCTCATTTCCTTGCTGCCAGAAACATGAGTATTGGGGAAACGTCCATTCTTCTTAAACAATAGCTTGACACATAAAAAAAGCACAGAGACGCCAATTATTGTCAAAGTCAAGACTAATAATTTCAACATTTTCTTTAATTTTGCTTGCAAATATAGTTCATTAGATTGAATTATTACCACAAAAAGTCAAAAACTTAAAAACTCTTACACAAAACTTATGGCAGAACTAAGACCTACTGAAGTATTTAAATTCTTCAGCGAAATAAACCAAGTGCCGCGCCCATCAGGCAAACCGGCTAAAATCATAGCATACCTCACAAAGTTTGCTGAAAACAGAAACCTTGAACATGAAGTCGACAAAGCAGGAAACGTCATCATACGCAAACCCGCAACGCCAGGCATGGAAGACAGGCAAGGCGTAATCCTGCAATCACATACCGACATGGTCTGCGAAAAGGACAAAGACCTCGAATTCGACTTCGACAACCAGGCCATACAGACCTACATTGACGGCGAATGGATGAAAGCCAAAGGCACCACCCTCGGAGCCGACGACGGAATAGGAATGGCTCTGTCACTTGCAGCGCTCGACAGCCAGGACATAGTTCACGGACCATTAGAGTGTCTGTTTACTTGCGATGAGGAAACAGGACTCGACGGAGCCTTCGCCATACAGCCCGACTTCATGAAGGGCAAATACCTCATCAACCTCGATAGCGAAGACGAAGGCGAAATCTATATAGGATGCGCAGGAGGACAAAACACAACAGCACAATTCGACTACACAACCGAAGAAGTGCCAGCAGGCTACTTCACCATCAGAATCAACATCGACGGACTGTGCGGCGGACATTCTGGCGACGACATCGTGAAGAAACGCGCCAATGCCAACAAGCTCATCGCACGCTTCCTCTATGCAAGCATGAAGAAATACAACCTCCGAATCATCGAACTCACTGGAGGCAACCTGCACAATGCCATTCCACGCTACGCATCAGCACTCGTCGCCATCCCATCAGCCAACAAGGAAGACTTGCGCGTCGACTTCAACATATTCGCATCCGAAGTAGAAGACGAGTTCCACACAACAGAAAAGACGCTCAAGTTCACCATGCAGAGCGAAACAACCGACCTCCCAGCCATCGAGCAAACAAAAGCCAACTGCATCATAATGGCACTCCACGCAGTGCATAACGGAGTCTACGAAATGAGCCAGGACATCGACGGCATACCAGAAACAAGCAGCAACATAGCAAGCATACGCATGAACAACGGCACACTGACAGTCGTCAGCAGCCAGCGAAGCATGACACTCAGTTCACGCATGTGCGAACAGCAAGCCATCGAAGCCACATTCCTGCTCGCAGGAGCAAAAGTCACGACAAACGGAGGCTACCCAGGATGGAAGCCAAACCTCGACTCACACCTGCTCCAGACTGCAAGCAACTCATACAAAGCGCTCTATGCGAAAGAACCAAAAGTAAAAGTCATACATGCAGGACTCGAGTGCGGACTATTCACCGAGAAATACCCGCACCTCGAACTTATCTCCGTAGGACCGACAATGCGAGGAGTACACTCACCCGACGAACGCCTGCACATCCCAAGCGTAGAGCTCGTCTGGAAACTCATCGCTGAAATACTCAAGAACCTGTAACAAACCGACAGCCTTACATACACATACGACAAAAGGACTATGCCTGGGCTTAGTCCTTTTTTTATCAACCAATATAAATACTCAGCAAAAATTAACCATATCGAATCGATAATCGAACATTCTCTAAGACATATTTAAGTATATCCGGTAGAACCCTTTGCTAACTACCTAATATTTAATATTATATAAATGATATAATAAGAAAGACACCTCAAAAAGCACTATTTTTACCTAAAATAATAGCAAATCGAACACCAAATTTGAGCAATCGAACACTAAATTTGGCGACTTCGCACTAAAATTTGAGGACTTTACACAAATCGAAGAACACACAAACATTCACATAAAAATAACTAAACAGCGACAACCCGAAAGCAAAAACACAAACTCCCTCAGAACAATGTTCGATTCGAACATATAACTCCACGCACAACTTACACAATACATTTATTATCAACACATTACAAACAACACTGTTATCATATTCGAAAAAACGCCATCAAAAAACGCCCCAAATTTTCAGTCCAACGCCCCAAATTCACGCTTCGATTAGCCAAATTTCATGTTCGATTAGCACTTTCTCTTCAACTTCTTACTACTTTACTCCTCTACTTTAAATATTTACTTCTTACTTTTTACTTTTCATCCACCGCAGTCGTGGTGCATCTCCACCGCCCTCGAGAAACAACACCACCGCAGTCGTGATGCAACACCACCGCCCTCATGACATGACACGAAGGCGGTCATGAACGCTTTTTTCCCACAAAACTTCTGAATAAGGGTATTTTTTCGTAATTTTGTAGAATTTATAACGCAAATGCACGATGAACATGGATAACGACTTTGTAAAGATTGGGAAAGAGGAATACGCAGGAATTGACAAAAACAACGATACTGACTTCATCACGGCACTCACCAATGCTTATCTCGAGCATATAGGCGGGGCGCTCACTGCTGAAAATATGCACATGCTCAATACTGACCAGCATTCGCTCCTTGCATACAGGTATCTGCTCGAAGAGGTCATGGAGGGCGGTTTCATTCAGCTCATACACAACGGATACGGACCGTACGTGCTTGAGGGCCCGTTCCCGCTCGTCATGAAAAAGATGTGGGGATTCAAGGACTTCGCAAAACTGCTGTTCGACGTGAGGTGCGAATACCACAAGCACAAGGAGGAGATTTGCGCCGACTTGTCGGAAGAGGAGTTCATGGCGCTCTACGAACAGCTGGAGGAGTTAAACGACTTTGGCGACGACTTCCTTGACGACTTCCAGGAGAAACTTACGCCTGCCATTGCGCGATACGTAAGGGAGAACGGAGAGAGGTTCGGCATCAAGGCGTAGACCCATGCATCACAAACCTATACTGAAATTACATTCCATATACATATGGCTAACAAGAAAACAATAAAGCAACCTGCTATAAACATAAAGAACAAGCGCGCCACGTTCGACTATGAATTTATCGACACGCTGACGGCTGGCATCGTTCTCACTGGCACGGAAATCAAGTCTATCAGACTCGGAAAGGCCAGTCTTGTCGACACTTACTGCTACTTCAACCGAGGCGAGCTGTGGGTGAAGAACATGCACATCACGCAGTATAGCTACGGGTCGTACAACAACCATGTGGAGCGCAGAGAGCGCAAGCTGCTGCTCAACAGAAAGGAACTGCGCAACCTTGAGGCCGACAGCAAGTCGCCAGGATTCACCATAGTGCCCGTGCGCTTGTTCATCAACGAGAAGGGATTGGCCAAGCTTGTGGTGGCGCTCGCCAAGGGCAAGAAGGAATACGACAAGCGCCAGTCGCTGAAAGAGAAGGAGGACCGCAGGGAAATGGACCGCGCCATGAAGCACTAAGAAGTAAAAGATACGGAGTTTTTAGGATTTGCAAAAGACAATGAAGGTAAAGACGATTGAAGAGGCCATAAAAGAAAGGATTCTCATCCTTGACGGCGCCATGGGCACTATGATTCAGGGCTACGGACTCACTGAAGAGGACTTCAGAGGAGAGAGGTTTGCCTCAGTGCCAGGCATCATGAAGGGCAACAATGACATCCTGAACATCACGCGCCCCGACATCATTGAGGACATACACAGGAGATACCTTGCCGCTGGCGCCGACATCATTGAGACGAACACGTTCTCCTCGCAGCGCATCTCCATGACCGACTACAATGTGGGAGAAATTGCACGCGAAATCACCGAAGAGGGATGCCGCATAGCACGAAGAATTGCCGACGAATTTACCGCCCTCAATCCCCTCAAACCACGCTTTGTAGCGGGTTCCGTAGGACCTACGAACAAGACCTGCTCCATCAGTCCCGACGTGGACAACCCCGCTTTGCGCAACATCACCTTCGACCAACTGGCCGACGCCTATACCGAACAAATCACAGCAATGCTCAAAGGCGGAGTAGACGCCATACTCATCGAAACCATTTTCGACACGCTGAACGCCAAGGCTGCCATCTATGCAGCCGAGCAGGCCATGCTTGACTGCGGCAGAAAAGTGCCGCTGATGCTCTCCGCAACGATTTCGGGCATGGCAGGCAGAACCCTTTCGGGACAAACTCTCGACGCATTCATGGCATCAGTACAGCACGCCAATATTTTCAGCATCGGACTCAACTGCTCATTCGGTGCAAAGCAGATGCGCCCATTCATCGAGCACATGGCAAAGACCGCTCCCTACTACATCAGCGTGCACCCAAATGCAGGACTGCCCAACAGCCTGGGCCAATACGACCAGACACCACAGGAGATGGCAGCCGAGATGAAGGAACTCGTTGACGGAGGTTTTGTCAATATCATAGGTGGATGCTGCGGCACAAACGAACACTTCATAAAGGAATACGGCGCATTGGTACAGAAGACGGACGGCACTTACGCCACCCCTCACACACCACAACAGCCATCGCCCCACATGCATCTCTCAGGACTGGAACTCCTCGAGGTAACACCCGACAAGAACCTCATCAACATAGGCGAGCGATGCAACGTGGCAGGCTCACGCAAATTCCTGCGCCTCATAAACGAAAAGAAATACGACGAAGCACTCTCCATAGCACGCAAGCAAGTGGAAGACGGAGCACAGATTCTCGACATCAACATGGATGACGGACTGCTCGACACAAAAGAGGAAATGTGCCAGTTCATCAACCTGCTCATGTCCGACCCCGACATAGCCAAAGTGCCGCTCATGATTGACTCGTCCGACTGGGACACCATCAAGGCATCGCTCAAGTGCACACAAGGGAAATGCATCGTCAACTCCATATCCCTCAAGGAAGGCGAAGCAACCTTCCTCGACCGCGCACGACAAATCAAACGCCTGGGAGCTGCCGTAGTAGTAATGGCATTCGACGAAGAAGGACAAGCCACAACCTACGAACGCAAGGTCAGCATATGCCAACGCTCATACACTCTGCTTGTAGAGAAAGCAGGATTCAATCCTGCCGACATCATTTTCGACCCCAACGTGCTTGCTGTGGCAACAGGCATGGAAGAGCACCGCAACTATGCCCTTGACTTCATCAAGGCAACGGAATGGATACGCACCCACCTGCCCCATGCACACGTCAGCGGAGGCATCAGCAACCTCTCATTCTCCTTCAGAGGCAACAACTACATACGCGAGGCAATGCACGCAGCATTCCTATACCATGCCATACAGGCAGGACAGGACATGGCCATTGTCAACCCTGCAACAAAAGTGACCTACGACGACATACCTGCCACCACACTCACAGCAATCGAAGACGTGCTCCTCAACCGAACTGATAATGCAACGGAGCAACTCACAATCATTGCCGAAGAAATAAAGGCAGCAGAAAACGCATCGCAAGAAAACTCTCAAAACGCACAGACACAGACCTGGCGCAACGGCACAACAGTTGAGTCACGCCTCATATACGCACTCGTAAAGGGCATAGCTGAGCACCTCGACGAAGACCTCGCAGAAGCACTCAGCACATACCCCACACCTGCAAGCATCATCAGCGGTCCACTCATGGAAGCAATGAACCAAGTAGGCACACTCTTCGGTACAGGCAAGATGTTCCTTCCGCAAGTAGTCAAGTCGGCACGCACAATGAAGCAGGCAGTGGCATGGCTCCAGCCCCACATGGAAGAAAGCAAAGACAAGAACGCCGCCCAGCCCACAGGCAAAATACTGCTTGCCACAGTGAAAGGCGACGTGCACGACATAGGCAAGAACATAGTAAGCGTGATACTCTCATGCAACAACTACCAAATCATTGACATGGGAGTGATGGTGCCAGCCGAAGACATCGTCAGACGAGCCCTCGAAGAAAAAGCGGACATCATCGGACTGAGCGGACTCATAACCCCGTCGCTCGAAGAAATGGCAAACGTGGCAAGACTGCTCGAACAGCACAAAGCAGACATACCCCTCATGATTGGAGGAGCAACGACAAGCCAGCTGCACACAGCACTGAAAATAGCACCAGCCTATTCAGCACCAGTAATATGGATGAGCGACGCATCGCAAAACGTCATAGCCGCCGAACAACTGCTCAACCCTGCCACAAAAGACAAATATGTCAGGACTGTAAAACTGAAACAACAAGAAATCATCAGCAAATCAGCCCACGCAAAGACCGTGACGCTGGAAGAAGCAAGAAACAAGAAACCGAGACTGGACTTCAACTAACCGCGGAAGCCACTCCACACACGACAAACACGCAATGAAAAAGACAAAGAAACTGAAATTCATACTCACATTCTGCACTGCAGTAGCACTATTGGCAATTGCAAGGCATACATTCGACATACACATACCGCAACCAAAGGAGAAACCTGAATTACTCACCATAAGAAAAGAGAGTACCGACAGAACCGCAGCCGAAAAAAAAGGCACAGCTGGGACAGACACCACAGAGAAACAAGACGTCCAAACACTACAGAGCGAAGACCCGCTAATGACAGCACTCAATGCTTTGGGAGTGAGCGACACCGACTCCGCCCATCTCTACTTGCCAGAGATATACAAGCCCATCACCTACCTCAACAGCTACTCAGCCTGCTTCCCCGACATAAACCCCGTACAGCTCAGAGCAGCCATAACAATGGGGATAGAACCAGTAGCTACAAGAGAAGAAGCCTTGAAATACGTAGAAACCCGCCAACTGGTCAATATCTCTAACTCGCCCTACTACGCCATAGATCCACTGACCCACTCCATACCCTACCTCACACCCGAGTGCCAGGAACTTCTCAACACAATATGCATAAACTTCATTGATTCGCTCACTGCCAAAGGATTACAGCCTCACTTACCAATCATAACTTCAGTGCTACGCACATCAAAAGACATAAAGAAACTCCAGTCGGGCAACGTAAACTCAACAACAAACTCATGCCACTGCTACGGCACGACGGTAGACATTACATATAACCGATTCTACCCCATAACGGGCAACAACAAGGAAAGCCGCAGAAACGTAGTGAGATACAACGCCCAAATGAAGAAAATACTGGCAGAAGTGCTCTTAGACCTGCGTATGCAAGGACGCTGCTATGTAAAGCACGAAATCAAGCAAGCCTGCTTCCACCTGACCATACGTCCCACAAACAAAAACTAATAACACACAATGGGAAAATACAACTTCGACAAAATAACCGAACGCAAAGGCACAAACTCCGTTAAGCACGACGCACTAACAAGATTCTTCGGACGCGAAGACCTCCTGCCAATGTGGGTTGCCGACATGGACTTCGAAACCCCCGACTTCATCATCAACGCACTGAAGAAAAGATTGGAACACCCTATAATGGGCTACACCACCCTGCCCGACGGATATTGGACCACAGTGACCAAATGGATAAAGGAGCACCACCAGTGGGACGTGGAAGAAGAATGGATGACATACATCCCCGGCATCGTGAAAGGCATCGGGATGGTCATCAACAGCCTCCTCAAAGACAACGAAAAAGTCATAATTCAGCCGCCAGTATACCACCCATTCAGGCTCATACCCGAAAACAACGGCAAACAAGTCGTCTATAACCCGTTGCGCCGAATAGAGAACAGCACTTCAGACGGCACTGTATCTGCCGGAGAGATGTACGAAATGGATTTTGAAAACCTGGAAAAAGTAGCCGATGACAAATGCAAACTGCTCATACTAGCCAACCCCCACAACCCAGCAGGCATAGCATGGGACAAGGACACACTGGCACAACTGGCAAATTTCTGCTACAAGCGCGGCATAACGGTAATATCGGATGAAATCCATTGCGACATGGCACTATACGGACACAAGCACACACCATTCGCATCTGTATCAACCGAAGCGGCAGCATGCAGCATCACATTCGGAGCGCCCACAAAGACATTCAACATTGCCGGCATCGTAAGTTCGTATACAATAGTTCCCAACAAGGAACTGCGCGAAAAGTTCTTCGGATGGTTAGAAGCCAACGAGTTTGGTGAACCAAACATGTTTGCCCCGATAGCCACAATGGCAGCATTCACGCACGGAGAGCAATGGAGACAAGAAATGACAAACTACATTGCGGGAAATATCGACTACATAATAGACTTCTGCCGCACACAACTGCCGCAAATAAAGCCCATACGCCCCGAAGCGTCATACCTGCTATGGCTCGACTGCAGAGGATTAGGACTGACACACGACGAACTCACATCAATGTTCACCGACAAAGCACACCTTGCGCTCAACGACGGAGCTATGTTCGGCAAGGAAGGAGAAGGATTCATGCGCTTCAATGTAGGAACACAGCTACATACGATTAAGGAAGCAATGCAAAGATTGAAAGACGCAATCCATACTCCCAACCCCCTTAACTAATAAGCTCCTAACCTCCAAACTCCCCACATGATATACCCATCAATCCTGCAACTTATCGGCAAAACACCGATGGTCAGACTTGACAAACTCAAACAGGCTCTAAACCTGAAAGCTAACATTATAGCTAAGTTAGAATCGTTCAATCCAGGAGGAAGCGCAAAAGACCGCATAGCCTTGGCTATGATAAACGACGCCGAAAAGAAAAACCTGATAACAAAGGGAGGAACAATCATTGAACCAACAAGCGGAAATACTGGAATAGGACTAGCATTGGTAACTGCATACAAAGGGTATAAACTCATCCTGACAATGCCCGAGACAATGAGCGAAGAACGCCAAAAACTACTCGCAGCCTACGGGGCCAAGATAATACTCACACCAGGAACTAAGGGTATGGAAGGAGCAATAATGAAAGCGGAAGAACTTGCCGAATACATTGACAACTCACTAATCCTCCGCCAATTTGAGAACGCAGCCAATCCTGACATCCACACAACAACCACAGCTGAAGAGATATGGACCGACACAGAAGGGAACATTGACATATTAGTTGCAAGCGTAGGCACAGGCGGAACATTAAGTGGCACCGCACTCGGACTGAAAAAACATGACCCTCAAATACAAACCGTAGCAGTAGAACCAGCAAACTCCGCCGTGCTCAGCGGAGGAACGCCTGGCAAACACAACATACAAGGCATCGGAGCTGGTTTTGTGCCCAAAAACTTCAACTCGAACGTTGTAGACATAATCACAACTGTTGAAGACTCTGATGCATATAAGGCAACAAACCTCATACTGAGAAACGAAGGAATATTCGTAGGCATATCATCGGGCGCGGCACTTCACACAGCTATTGAACTGGCCCAAAATGAAGAAAACCGCGACAAAAACATTGTCGTGATTCTCCCCGACACAGGCGAGAGATATTTGTCAACAGGCGTTTTTCAGCAGCCATAAAATCCCGCATAGTAACAAAACAAACAGAATTAGGCACAAAATCTTACACAATCGCAAGTAAAACGAGAAGAAATACGACAAAATGTTATAAATTTGCAGAATGAACGTAGCAATAATAAAATATAATGCAGGAAATATCCGCTCTGTTGACAATGCAGTGAGAAGATTAGGCATAGAACCTATTATTACCTCCGATGCTGAAACCATCCGAAAGGCCGACAAAGTGATATTCCCAGGACAGGGTGAGGCTGCAAGCACGATGGCATATCTGAAGGAGCATAAACTGGATCTGCTCATTAAGGACTTGAAACAACCTGTACTTGGCATCTGTATAGGCATGCAACTTATGTGCCGACATAGCGAAGAAGGCAATGTAGACTGTTTGGATATATTCGACACCGAGGTAAAAAGATTCTGCGCAAACGAAAACATATTCAAAATCCCGCAGATGGGATGGAATACAATAAGCAATCTGAAAAGCGAAATGTTTGACGGTATCAGAGATGGCGAATACGCATATTTCATACATAGTTACCACGTGCCGCTCAACCCCCACACAGCAGCAATGACAGACTACATACAGCCATACAGCAGCGCATTACACAAGGACAACTACTACGCCACACAGTTCCATCCAGAGAAAAGTGGCAAGGTAGGAGAAATGATTCTGAGAAACTTCATTGAGAGATGTTCCTACTAAACTTTTGTTGAAAAAAAGAAGAAGATGATTGAGATAATACCAGCAATAGATATCATCGACGGGAAATGTGTACGCTTGACCCAGGGGGACTACAACCAAAAGAAAGTATACAACGAAGACCCGCTCGAAGTGGCTAAAATGTTTGAAGACGCAGGGGTGAAACGCCTGCACACAGTCGACCTGGACGGAGCATGCTCCAGCCACATCGTGAACGAGAAAGTCATCGAGCGCATTGCCACTCACACCAACTTGACCATTGACTTCGGCGGCGGCATAAAATCTGATGACGACGTCAGAAAAGCATTCAATGCCGGAGCACAAATGGTAACCGTAGGGAGCATTGCAGTGAGAACCCCCGAATTGTTCAGCACATGGATTGAAACATACGGAGGCGAGCGAATCATTCTGGGAGCGGATGTAAAGAATGGGCTAATCAGCATAAACGGGTGGAAGGAAGAAGGAGAACAGAAACTAATGGACTTCATCGACTACTATTCGCACAGAGGAATAAGCAAAGTGCTCTGCACCGACATCAGCCGTGACGGTATGCTGCAAGGACCAGCAACAGAACTTTACTCTGAAATCATGGAGAAGCACCCTTCACTCCATCTCATTGCGAGCGGAGGAGTGAGCAGCATGCAAGACATAGAATGCCTGAACAGCAATGGCATACCAGCCGTAGTGTTTGGAAAAGCAATATATGAAGGACGTATCAACCTAAAAGACTTGGAAAGATTTTTATGTTAGCAAAACGCATAATACCTTGCCTTGACATTAAAGACGGACAAACAGTAAAAGGTACGAACTTCGTAAATCTCAGGCAAGCAGGCGATCCCGTCGAAATGGGAAAAGCATATAGCGAACAAGGAGCGGACGAACTTGTGTATCTTGACATCACAGCAAGCCATGAAGGCAGAAAGACGTTCACGCAACTTGTAACACGCATAGCACAAGAAATAAACATACCATTCACCGTGGGCGGTGGCATTAACGAACTTGCCGATGTGGACAGACTACTCAACGCAGGGGCTGACAAAGTGAGTATCAACTCAGCTGCATTGAGAAGACCTGAGTTTATCGATGAGATAGCACGCCATTTCGGTTCACAAGTATGTGTAGTTGCCATCGACGCCAAACAAACCAATAAAGGGTGGAACTGCTACCTAAACGGAGGCAGAATAGAGACCGAGCGCAACCTATTTGACTGGGCAAAGGAGGCAAACGAACGCGGAGCAGGAGAAATTCTCTTCACAAGTATGAACCACGACGGTGTGAAAAACGGCTACGCCAATGAGGCTCTACGACAGTTGGCCCACACACTAAGCATACCTGTCATCGCATCGGGCGGAGCTGGCAACATGGAGCATTTCCGTGACACATTCATCGACGGACATAGCGATGCCGCACTGGCAGCAAGCGTGTTCCACTTCGGAGAAATATCAATTCCTTCACTCAAAAAATACCTGAAAGAAGAAGGCATAAGCATTAGAATGTAAAATCACAACAAACGATACAATATGACATTGGATTTCAACAAGATGGGAGGATTAATCCCTGCCATCATACAAGATGACAAGACCCACAAAGTACTGATGCTGGGGTTCATGAATGAGGAGGCGTACAAAAAAACGCTAGAAACAGGGAAAGTCACGTTCTGGAGCAGAACCAAGAACGCCCTGTGGACAAAAGGCGAGACAAGCGGTAACTATTTAAATATGGTTTCGATTAAGAACGACTGCGACAACGACACATTACTCATAAAGGTAAACCCGCAAGGTCCAGTCTGCCACACAGGCACTGACACCTGTTGGGGAGAGACCAATGAGAACCCTATCGCATTCCTGAGCGAGCTGCAAAGGTTTATCGAAAAGCGCCACGAAGAAATGCCCGAAGGGTCATACACCACAAGCCTTTTTCAATCAGGAGTAAACAGAATGGCGCAGAAAGTGGGCGAAGAAGCCATAGAGAGCGTCATCGAAGCCATGGCATGCAACAATGAGCGACTCATATATGAAGCATCGGATATGATATACCACCTTATGGTGCTACTCACTTCTAAAGGACTCAAAATTGAAGACCTCGCTACAGAACTACAAAAACGCCACGACCCAAATTGGCAGAAACACTAAAAACAACCAAACAGCCGTGTTAATTGAATATAAAGACGTAGATATCAACCAAATGTCACAACAGGTGTTGCGCAACGTAAACATCAGGATTGGCGAAGGTGAATTTGTGTATATAACAGGTAAAGTCGGTTCAGGAAAAAGTTCTTTCATAAAGACATTGTATGGAGAACTTCCCATAGAGAACGGAGAAGCCATCGTGATGGACTACGACATGCTGAAATTAAAGCAGAAGCACATTCCCGAGTTGAGAAGAAAGATTGGCATCATATTTCAGGACTTCCAACTATTGACCGACAGATGCGTCGAGGCCAATCTCCGTTTTGTATTAAAAGCAACGGGATGGAGAGAAAAGAACCTCATTGACGACCGAATAAACGAAGTGCTCAAACTTGTCGGAATGGAAACCAAGGGGTACAAGTTCCCTTATGAACTATCGGGAGGCGAACAGCAACGCATTGCAATAGCACGTGCCATACTCAACAGCCCAAAACTGATTCTTGCAGATGAACCTACTGCAAACCTCGATGAAGAGACTGGGAAGCAAATCACTGAACAGCTATTGGAAATCTGCAAAAACGGGACTACTGTACTGATTATAACTCACAACCTGGAACTTCTGCGCCTTTACCCTGGCAGAACGCTACAGTGCAAAGACCACCAATTGACAGAGGTAGAAAACACACAAGATTGATAAACAAATAATACTCTTAATAATATGAAAGTAATGAAATTTGGAGGTACCTCAGTGGGGTCACCTCAAAGAATGAAAGAAGTTGTAAAACTCATCACAGACAACGACAAGAAAATCGTTGTCCTTTCAGCAATGTCAGGAACAACAAATTCGCTCGTTGAAATATCCGACTATTTATACAAGAAGAATCCGGAAGGGGCGAATGAGAACATTAATATACTCGAAGCAAAATACCGCCAGCATGTAGAAGAACTCTACTCTACTGATGAATACAAGCAGAAAACACTGGAATTCATCAAAAAGGAGTTTGATTATCTGCGTTCATTCACCAAAGGCATCTTCACGATGTTTGAGGAGAAGATTATAGTTGGACAGGGAGAAATCCTCAGCACCAACATGGTGACAAACTACCTCCTTGAACAAGGATATAACGCGGCGCTCATTCCTGCACTGGAGTTTATGCGCACCGACAAGAACGGCGAACCCGACCTCGAGTACATACGCGAAAAAATCAAGATTCAGCTCGACGCCACTCCTAACAAGGACATTTACATCACTCAGGGATTCATCTGCCGCAACGCTTATGGCGAAGTCGACAATCTTCAACGAGGCGGAAGCGACTATACAGCTTCGCTCGTCGGAGCAGCAGTCAGCGCTTCTGAAATACAGATTTGGACAGACATAGACGGCATGCACAACAATGACCCACGATTCGTTGAAAACACATCGCCTGTAAGCCACTTGCATTTTGAGGAAGCTGCCGAATTGGCTTATTTCGGAGCTAAAATCCTGCACCCTACATGCATCCAGCCTGCAAAGTTCGCGGGCATACCTGTGAAGTTGCTCAACACGCTTGACCCAACCGCTCCAGGCACAGTAATCAGCAACAAGACTGAAAAGAACAAAATCAAGGCTGTAGCGGCAAAGGATAATATCATTGCCATAAACATCACTTCTAGCCGAATGCTCCTTGCATACGGTTTCTTGCGCAAGGTGTTTGAAATATTCGAGACCTACAAGACTAGTATCGACATGATATGCACGTCAGAGGTAGGTGTGTCCGTATCAATTGACGACAAGACAAATCTCACACAAATACTCAACGAACTCAAGAAGTTCGGTACTGTCAAGGTTGACGAAGATATGTGCATCGTTTGCGTGGTAGGCGACCTCAACTGGCGCAACGTCGGATTTGAAACAATTGCCACAGATGCAATGAAAGACATACCCGTAAGAATGATTTCATATGGAGGAAGCAACAACAACATTTCATTCCTCATATCTTCCGAAGACAAGAAGCGCGCACTCCAGTCGCTCAGCAAGCAACTATTCGGATAAGTGTGACATATAAATCAGGCAAATACAATGAAAGAAAGATTAATAGAACAGTTGGGCAACAAACCCACCCCATTCTATTACTACGACACGGAACTGCTTCAGGCAACTCTTGACGCAGTCCTGAAAGAGACCAGCGACAAGGAGAACTACCACATACACTACGCCGTGAAGGCTAACGCAAATCCGCAAATACTGAATATCATTAAGAATGCAGGCATCGGGGTAGACTGTGTGAGCGGCGGTGAAATAGAGGCGTCACTGAAAGCCAGATTCCCTTCCGACAAAATTGTCTATGCCGGAGTGGGCAAAAGCGACTGGGAAATACAGTTGGGACTGCGCAATGACATCTTCTGCTTCAATGTGGAAAGCATTCCCGAACTTGAAGTAATCAACGAGATTGCTGGACAAGAGAACAAGGTCGCAAACGTATGCTTCCGAATTAACCCTAACGTAGGAGCGCACACACACGCCAACATCACAACAGGACTGGCCGAGAACAAGTTCGGAATTGCAATGGAAGACATGCTAAAGGTCATCAGGCTGAGCCAGTCAATGACAAACATTCACTACATGGGACTACACTTCCACATAGGAAGCCAAATCACGGAGATGGACGACTTTCAGGCATTATGCGTCAGAATCAACGAACTTCAGGACCAGCTTGAGGCCGAAGGAATTACATCCGAAATAATCAACGTAGGAGGTGGCCTTGGCATTGACTACTCTGACCCCGACAAGAATCCCATACCAGACTTCAAGAGCTACTTTGGCACATACAAGGAACACTTGAAACTGCGTCCGGGACAATCACTCCACTTCGAACTCGGGCGCTCTATCACAGGACAGTGCGGAAGCCTAATCACTAAAGTACTCTACGTCAAGAAAACTACGGCTAAACAATTCGCAATAGTCGACGCCGGAATGACAGAACTCATCCGTCCCGCCCTCTATCAGGCACACCATAAGATAGAGAACCTCACATCAAAGTCAGAGAGTGAAGAAACGTATGATGTCGTAGGGCCGATATGCGAATCGAGTGACGTCTTCGACAAAGACATCAACCTGCCGCAAACTTTACGTGGCGACCTCTTAGCCATACGTAGCGCTGGAGCATATGGAGAAATCATGGCATCGTGCTACAACTGTCGCCCTTTGCCTAAAACGTACTGTTCCTAAACAAGCACATATTAATTTTGTTAATATCATTATAGACAAAATCTGTTTGCACAATAAAACGTAAGTCTATATCTTTGCATCAGAAAACAACAATTATAAATTCTAAAAATACAACGATTATGTCAAAAAGCATTAAAGGAACACAGACAGAGAAGCACTTGTTGATGACATTTGCTGGTGAATCACAGGCACGCATGAGATACACATTCTTCGCCAGTGCAGCCAAAAAAGAAGGTTACGAACAGATTGCGGCAATCTTCCTCGAAACTGCTGAACAGGAAAAAGAGCACGCAAAGCGCATGTTCAAATACCTCGAAGGCGGAATGCTTGTAATCAACGCAACATATCCCGCAGGCGTCATCGGCACTACCCTTGAAAACCTAAAGGCAGCAGCCGCAGGCGAACATGAAGAATGGGCAATGGACTACCCTAAGTTTGCCGACATCGCCGACGAAGAAGGATTCCCTGCAATCGCAGCAATGTACCGCAACATTTCTATCGCAGAGAAGGCACACGAAGAGCGCTACCTCGCACTGCTCAAGAATGTAGAAGAATACACTGTGTTCAAGAAAGACGGCAAAGTATTCTGGCAGTGCAGAAACTGCGGTTTCGTAATCGAAGCAGAAGAAGCACCAAACGCATGCCCAGCATGCTTGCATCCACAAGCATACTTTGAAGTTCAGAAAACAAACTTCTAACATACAGAGGGGAGAGTAAGTATATCCTCTCACTCTTGAAGAAGAAAACAACGACAAGGGTTGTGCCCATCTCAGGCACAGCCCTTATTCTTTATCACCATCCCTGTGAAATACAGAACTCCATCGCCCTCAAATTGGAACTCCACCGCGGTCGCAATGCAACACGACCGCCCTCGAGATACAGCACCACCGCAGTCGTGATACAACACCACCGCCTTCGAGATACAACATCACCACCTTCGAGATACAACATCACCGCGCTCATGACAGACCTCCACAACTGCAGATAAAAAGAATCACCGCCTTCGGATTATAGACCAAAGACGGTGAACGTTTAACAACTGTATTTCATTCGATTATTGCCGCATATTTTCCAAAGATTGTCGGACGTAACGCAGCAATTAGACAATACCCTTGCCGTGGCAGTTCTTGAACTTCTTGCCACTTCCACAAGGACAAGGGTCGTTGCGTCCAATCTTAGGACCTTCGTTCTTAATTGTCTGGACAGGAGCTTGCGGACGTGTATCCGCCTGTCCGGCAGCACGTTGCTCCCTATTGGCTTCAAGGTCAAGACTTTGCTTTGACTCAACAAGTCGCTGTTCCCTACGCTTTGGCATTTCAGCTGGCGCCTCCTTCAGTTCATTAGGGTCGGCAACCGGAATCTGACAACGCATAAGAACGCTGATTGTTCCGTCGTTGATTTCGCCTACCATACTGTCGAAGAGTTTCACTGACTCAAACTTGAAGATTAGCAACGGGTCTTTCTGCTCATAGCTGGCGTTCTGAACCGAATGCTTCAATTCGTCGAGCGCCCTCAAGTTCTCTTTCCAAGAGTTGTCAATAGTATGCAGGAGTATCGCCTTTTCAAAAGCAACGATTATTGACCGTCCTTCTGTTTCGTATGCCTCCTTAAGCGGTACAGGAATCTGATAAACACGTCGTCCGTCAGTAATCGGAACAATTATGTTCTCATACATACTTCCCTTGTTCTCATACACATCCTTGATGACAGGATATGCCACCTGAGCCATTCTTTCAGTCTTGCTCTTGAAATGAGCCAAAGCTGCATTGTAAGCAATTTCTTCAAGTTCCTCCCTACCCTTTCTTGTGAAGTCTTCCTCTGAGAAAGGTGTCTCCATGGCGAAAATCTTAATGAAGGATTCCTTAACTCCCTGATAGTCGGACGTCTCGATAATATTCACACATCGGTCCCAAATCATATTGGCGATATCCATGCCGATACGCTGCCCCATAAGAGCGTGGCGGCGACGCTCATAGATGACCTTACGCTGCTTGTTCATCACGTCGTCATACTCAAGCAAACGCTTACGGATGCCGAAGTTGTTCTCCTCCACTTTCTTCTGCGCACGTTCAATGCTCGTGTTAATCATCCGATGCTCAATCATTTCGCCGTCCTCAAAGCCCAAGCGGTCCATAATCTTGGCAATTCTATCACTTGCAAACAAGCGCATAAGCTTATCTTCAAGCGACACATAGAACACGGACGAACCTGGGTCACCTTGTCGGCCGGCACGTCCGCGAAGCTGGCGGTCTACACGACGGCTTTCATGGCGCTCTGTACCGATAATGGCAAGACCTCCTGCTGCCTTAACCTCATCGCTCAGCTTGATGTCGGTACCACGACCAGCCATATTGGTGGCAATAGTCACGATACTCTTCTGTCCAGCCTTCGCCACGATGTCGGCCTCACGCTGATGGAGTTTAGCATTAAGCACATTATGCTCTATCTTGCGAAGAGTGAGCATTTTGCTCAGCATCTCAGAAATTTCGACCGAGGTCGTACCCACAAGCACAGGACGTCCAGCCTCAACTATTCTTTCAATCTCCTCAATAACAGCCTTGTACTTTTCACGGTTAGTCTTGTAGACTCTGTCGTTGAGGTCATGACGAGCAATCGGACGGTTAGTAGGTATTTCCACAACATCGAGCTTGTAAATGTCCCAGAACTCACCGGCCTCAGTAATAGCCGTACCTGTCATACCCGCAAGTTTGTGGTACATACGGAAATAGTTCTGAAGAGTAATTGTGGCAAACGTCTGAGTTGCAGCCTCAACCTTAACTCTTTCCTTAGCCTCGACAGCCTGATGAAGTCCGTCTGACCAACGGCGTCCATCCATAATACGACCTGTCTGCTCATCCACAATCTTCACTTCGCCGTCCATCACCACATAGTCGTCATCCTTCTCAAAGAGAGTATATGCCTTAAGCAACTGCTGCATTGTATGCACACGCTCGCTCTTGATGGCATAATCGTTCATCAGTTCTTCCTTCTTCTGAACTCGCTCCTCATCGGTCATTACAATATTCTCAAGTTCAGACAACTGCGAAGTAATGTCAGGAAGCACGAAGAACTCATCATTATTGACAATTGACGCCACAAGCTGGTTGCCCTTGTCTGTCATATCCACACCCTTGTGCTTCTCGTCAATCACAAAGAACAACGGATCCGTAGCCTCAGGCATACGACGGTTGTTATTCTCCATATAGTACTCCTCAACCTTGAGCATGCCGGCCTTGATTCCCTGCTCACTCAAAAACTTAATGAGCGGCTTATTCTTAGGAAGTCCCTTATATGCACGGAACAATGATAAGAATCCTTTCTCGACCTCATCCTTATCATCGCTATCTATCAACTTCTTAGCCTCGGTCAAGTACTGTCCGACGAGTTTTCTCTGCGCTTCAACAAGTTTCTCCACGATAGGACAATACTCCTCAAACATCTGTACATCACCCTTCGGAATTGGTCCGGAAATGATGAGCGGAGTACGTGCATCGTCAATCAATACGGAATCGACCTCGTCCACAATGGCATAGTTGTGCTTGCGCTGCACCAGTTCGCTTGGATGCATTGCCATATTGCCACGCAAATAGTCGAAACCAAACTCGTTATTCGTTCCGAAAGTGATATCGGCCTGGTAAGCCTTACGACGCTCATTCGAATTTGGCTTATGCTTGTCAATACAATCCACAGATAAACCGTGGAACATATAGAGAGGGCCCATCCACTCAGAGTCACGCTTAGCCAAATAGTCATTCACTGTGACAACGTGCACGCCATTACGTGTCAAAGCATTGAGGAACACAGGCAATGTAGCCACGAGAGTCTTACCCTCACCTGTAGCCATCTCGGCAATCTTACCTTGATGCAGAACCACACCGCCAAACAACTGCACATCATAGTGAATCATGTCCCATACGGTATCGTTGCCACCAGCGCTCCAATGATTGCTCCATATAGCCTTGTCGCCTTCAATACGCACAAAATCACGTGAAGCAGCAAGTTCACGGTCAAAGTCAGTAGCATTGACTATAACCTCCTCATTCTGAGTGAATCGGCGAGCAGTGTCCTTAACTATCGCAAATACCGTAGGCATCACCTCATTCAACGCCTCTTCATACTTCTCTAGAATCTTCTCCTCTACCTTGTCTATTTGGTCAAAGATAGGCTGACGCTGGTCTATCTCAGTCTGAGCAATCTTTTCTGTAAGTTCGCCAATTTCCTTTCTCAGTTCAACCACCTGCTCCTGAATATATGCCTTAATTTCATCCGTCTTAGCACGCAACTGGTCGTTATCAAGCTTTTCAATTTCAGGATAAGCAGCAAGCACCTTATCGACCAAAGGCTTAATGGCCTTTATGTCGCGCGTTGCCTTATTTCCAAAAATTGAACTCAAAAAGTTATTAAGATTAAATCCCATATCGTTATTCTATTTTTTATATTCATCTATAGTTTTCACTCCACGATGCAGAAAGTTTCCCACTGCCATTTAAAGTCCGCAAAGTTATGAATTTTAATGCATTTATACTAATCAAATCTGTTTTATTTGCCTAAATCATCTAACGGGGCCGAACCGCAGGCGTTTGGAGCTCGTATCCTGATGAGGTGTGACACGGTTGGAGCAATACAATCAACCGAAATCCTATTATAGATTTTCTTTCCTTCAAGTCCGCACCCAAAGAATATCAACGGAAATTCAAAATGCGAATCCCTCGCCATCTTACTGCTTGCCACATCTTCATTCACAAGATTCCATCCCGGAATTACTTCTACCAGAATATCGCCAGAACGCTTAGGGTTATATCCGTTGCGAATCTTACTTATACCAGGAGTCCATGCACCTTGCATAATCCTTTGGGAAGTATAAACGTCACGTATTCCGCTATACTGAAACAAGAAATCTTCGCAACGCTCCTGCACCTCTGCCAAATTGAGCTGCTTTTCCTCAAGCAATTTATGGTTGAAATACAGTTGGTTGCCATAGTATGACTCCACGTATTTTCCCGCCCCATATACAGCCACAAGATACATATTCAAAAGTGCAGCACACCTGTTGATTTGAAAACT
The DNA here is from genome assembly GCA_045576655.1 of Bacteroidaceae bacterium. Taxonomy (GTDB): domain Bacteria; phylum Bacteroidota; class Bacteroidia; order Bacteroidales; family Bacteroidaceae; genus RGIG8745. The sequence goes on along the minus strand of JAZNGW010000032.1, from coordinate 22,436 downwards.
ACCTGTAGGAACTCGATATTTAGACAAGTCTTGCGTCTCTTCATTGTCGTATCCAGTTGAAGTCACGAAAATCAAAGCATTGTCAAGGCCAACCAGTTTTTCTATATAGTCAATAAGTTTGGCGATTTCAGCGTCAAGCCTAACATAAGTATCCTGAAGTTCTGTTGCACTTTGTATCATTGGCCTATTGTCAAATGTGCCTGCATAGTAACAAACAGACAACAAGTCGGGAACATCGTCGCTACCCATGTTAGATCTATTTATACATGAACGCGCCATTTTTGTTATATCTTCGTTTACGCACGCGCTGTTCTTAAACTCGCGGAAACGCCTATCACCCTTAAACTTATGACTGAACGACGATTTTCTATTGCTCAGCAAGTAATAATTGTATGACTCAACCGCATAGTTCGAAGGTTTCCACTCAATGCTGCCTATCCTGTTTGCCACTGAATAGGTGTCGAGATACTTCACCCACGACGGTTTAGGGGAATAGAACTCCGTACCGACCCATCTACCTGTAAAATCGTCTATCCACATAGCCCAGTCGGCGGCATGACCTGCCGAAAAGATGGCCACTTCACGATATGGTGCTATAGAATAGACCATTGACTTTCCTTCTGTTGCAACCTTCAGTTCGTCTCCTATAGTCGAAACCAATAGATTCTTGGGAGAAGACTTATCGCTTGTGCCATCACCTGCATATCTCATGTCATCCACACAATACACCGGACGCATAGTGTTTCTATCCATCCACATCTCGCCCACTATACCGTGATTGTACGGCACAGTGCCTGTGTACAAAGAGGATACAGACGATGCTCTATCAACATTGTTTGTGGGATATTCCACATTACTGTAAACAATGCCATCATTCATCAATCGCTTGAATCCGCCCTCCCCATACAATGGAGAAAATGCCTCCAGGTAGTCCGAGCGCATTCTGTCGATTGTTATCCCGACAACAAGTTTAGGCACAGAAGCAACATTCTGCCCCATCACACTTGCAGAAGCCGAACATAGCAGCATTGCAGTAAATATATTTATTTTCATCGTCTATGAAATTTTATTGTTTACAGCCTGTGTTAAAATCACATGCCCCAAACGCCTTCTAACTACGAACTCTCCACTTACAGCTCTTAATAGCAAGATTAATACCAATGGGATCATGGCAGGGTTAAGCACTTGAGGAATGAACGGAATACTTAGTACAAACAGTGACATTACTGCCAGATAGGCAGTTGACAACCAACATGATTGACATTTTCGTCTGCTATTTATAATCCAAAACATCAACAACAACGGCAGCGGATTGAAGACCACAACCAACCAGTTAGTGCCTACTGCCGGATGCTCTGAGAAGAAGAACAAAAATGCAATTATCACTCCTGCTAATCCTTGCACTGTCAGCAGAATCAAATCAACCCACCATGTGGAACGACAACGTCTTATGTCTATAAAGCTTATAATCAGAATGGCAGCAAACATGAACCAGAACACAAAAATCGGAGTGAGCAAAAAACTTGTCTCTTCATGAACAATTTTATCAGTCAACACTTCCGACGCATTTTTTACAAGTCTTTTGTCGCAAGTAGTTCCATCCACATAAACAACAGTGGCCCCATCGACATCTTTCTTATAATATGAAGGAATAAACATGCTTTCACGGCGGTTAGCAATTCTGTCAACCTCAGCACCTAAAAGCATATCAATGCCAAATTCCACCCAAGGATAAACTCCAGTAAAGCCGTGCAATATTGTGCGGAAACTCACGCTATCAGATTCGATCAAATATTCCACACCCCCGCCATCTTCTGAAACGGCCTTCTCTATAACATCGCGGGCCCGAGTCGTACAATTGTCATACAGGAAATTATATCTGTACACCCTGTTCTCTGGCCTATAATTATCATACAACAAGAGCACCAACTTCCGTTTTTGCTTATCCGTCAGATCTAGTTCCTGTTCAACGACGCCGTGTTTCCTCACACCATATCGCCAGAAGAAGTCTTCAGCATATTCAACACCAAGTTCATAATCGGTCTCTCCTCTAACAAACCGGAAGATAAAATTATCTGCGTCATAGTTGAACATGCCATAATTAAACACCAAGTCCTCGCCTGTAACATTGTTCCGAAGTCTTATGCCTGAATGCCCGAACATTGAATACAAATCTTCTCCAGGCGAACAAGTAAGCAGGGATACACGATAAGAAGCACTATCGGCATAGGTATTTTCATGAGGCAACGCAACAGCGCTTACCTTAAAACTTAAACACAATAAAACAGTTATTATCAGACTCTTTATCATTGTAGCAAAAGTAACCATTCAATTTAACTTCACAGATATCAAACCGGAAATTAAAATAATTGCAAAAATACAAAAAAAGCATATAAATCACAACTTTATCTTCTCAACTTTGAAAGTAAATCACGACCGAGGTGGAAACAGAATACGACCGCAGCGGAGACAAAACACGACCGAGGTGGAAATGCCGCGCCTATATTTTTGCGACTAAAAAGGCTTATTGTTCATTTATTTTGTTTACTTTTGTAACGACCTAAATTCTGAATTAACCAAACAAATCAATACCAATATCATATGAATGGCATTTTCAAATCATTAATTTCGCTGTCAGCGGTGCTACTTACAGCGTCTGCACTCTATGCTCAAGCACCTCAAGGCAAAGAAATCTACATTCCTAATGATTTAAAGAGTAACGACTTCAACAATCCCGAGTCAAAGTGGAGCTATGACCGCATGGCAACAACCGAGAATTTTGTTGTCTTTTGGGAAAAAGGCTTCGGCAAAGACCTTGCCAAAGCCCCTAAACTGGAAGGACACAACATGACTGTCGACCTCCAGAACCTCTTAGACCGCCTGGAATCATTCTACTCTTTCTTTAAGAACGACCTCAAGTTCGTACTTCCAGGTTCAAAATCAGAACGCTACCGCATGATGGTAATGCTAAACTACTCACTCGAAGGCACAGCATATGGCGGAGATTACGATGGAGTTATCGGCGCATTGTGGATAGCGCCCAACCGTGTCCAGGACAAGAAACTAAACTGTATCGCACACGAATTGGGACATAGTTTCCAGTCACAAGTAAGTTGCGACGGACAAGGCGAAGCATGGGGCGGTGGCGGAATATTCGAGATGACTTCACAGTGGATGCTCTGGAACGTAAACCCCGAATGGACTACAGACGAGAACTACCATTGGCAGGACTTTAATAAAAAGTTCCACCTTCCATTCCTGCATGGTTCAAACATCTACCATTCACCTTATGTGCTGGAATATTGGAGCATGAAACACGGCAAGACAATAATTGGCGACTTATTCCGCCACGGACGCAGAGGTGAAGACCCTGCAATGACATACATGCGCCTATTCAACCTCAGCCTTAAAGATATGGCCGATGAAATGTACGATTGCTACGCAAGATTGCAGACATTCGACTTCACCCGTGTAAAAGAATCGCACCGCAAATTCGCCGGTGAAATGGCAACAAAGACACAGACCAACAGCGACGGAAGTATTAGCCCTGAAAGCAACGTCGTCCCTGGCACATACGGATTTAACGTCATTGACATACCTGTAGAAGACAGCAAAGGAACAATCACTGTGCAGTTTGAAGGATTAGGCGACAAAAACAAAGACGGTTTCAGATACGGACTTGTAGCAATAAGCAACAATGGCGACGCCAAATACAGCCCGATGAAAACAGCGTTCAAAGGCAAGGCTAGCATTAAGACAGGCTCCGACACAAAGATGGTAAAAATGGTAGTAATGAGCTGTCCTAAAGACGAATACAAGCCAATGACATGGAATAGCAAAAAAAACAGAACCTACAATTATAAAGTAACAGTCAAATGAAAAAGATAATATTAACGGCTCTTATGCTTGGCGCTTTTTTACAAGCATTTTCTGCCGATAAAAAATACAATGTAACTTCACCCAACGGTTCATTGCAGATGGAACTGACTGTGGGAAAAGAATTGAAGTATTCAGTTAAAGACAACGGAACCCTGTTGCTCAAAGACAATGTAATATCCCTCAACATCGAAGGAAAAGGAAAAATTGGCAACAATGCAAAAGTTGCCTCAAAGCAAAGCAAAACAGTTTCAGAAACAATCGACGCCCCATTCTATCGTCAGAAAAGCATCGAAAACAAATATAATTCGCTCAAACTAAAATTCAAGAACGGCATTTCACTCGAAATGCGCGCCTACGACTCAGGAGTAGCCTATCAGTTCAGCACAACAAAGGCAACCGATTACACAATAATTGACGAAACGGCAGAATTCAACTTTACCGCCGACCACAAAGCGTACATTCCACACTCCACAAACCCAAGAAAGCAAGAAGCAATGGCATTCCAAGCCACCTACGATGTAACTCCGTTATCCAAGGCAAGCGACATTCTGGCTTTCAGTCCATTGACAGTAGACTGCGGCACAGCAAAAGTGACTATAATGGAAAGCGACCTTGAGTCATATCCTGGAATGTTTCTAAAGTCAAACGGCAAAGGATTTGACGCACACTTCTCAAAACACCCTAAGACTACCGACTTCTACGAATGGCGCATGCAAGAATATGTAACTTCAACAGAAGAATATATCGCAAAAATCAATGGGAAACGCACAATGCCGTGGAGAATTATAGCCATAGCACATGACGACAAGGAAATGCCAGTCAACAACCTCGTCTACGCCCTTGCTTCAGCTAACCGCATCGGCGACACAAGCTGGATAAAACCTGGAAAAGTAGCTTGGGACTGGTGGAACGACTGGGGGCTGAGCGGAGTTGATTTCAAAGCAGGCATAAACATGCCCACATATAAATATTATATAGACTTCGCGGCAAAACACGGACTCGAATATATCATACTCGACGAAGGATGGTACAACCCAAAGAGCGGAGACATGCTCAATACAATACCAGAAATAAACCTCCCAGAACTTGTGGAATACGGAAAATCCAAGAACGTAGGCATAGTTCTCTGGACCGTGTTCAACGTGCTCGACAAAGACCTTGAAGCAGCCTGCAAAAAATATTCAGAAATGGGCATAAAGGGTTTTAAGGTCGACTTCCTCGACCGCAACGACCAGACTGGGGTGGAAATGGTTTACCGCATCAGCGAAGCATGCGCAAAACACAAGCTCATACTTGACCTGCACGGCATCTATGCACCTACGGGAATTAACCGTACATATCCAAACATAATAAACTTTGAAGGTGTTTTCGGAATGGAAGAAGCAAAATGGAGCAAGGCCGACGAAAAAGACATGCCGCTCTATGACGTCACATTCCCATTCATCAGAATGCAAGCAGGTTTTTCAGACTTCACTCCAGGAGGATTTAGAAATGCAAGCCGCAAGGACTTCCAGCCAATCTATTACAACCCGCTCACAATGGGTACACGTTGCCATCAGATAGCAATGTACATACTGCACGACTCCCCTTTCACAATGCTGGCCGACAACCCAACAATCTACGAAAAGGAAAAGGAATGCACACAATTCATAGAGTCTATCCCAACAGTATTCGATGAAATGAAAGTAATCGACGGGGAAATAGGCGAATACATCGTGATTGCACGCCGCCTGGACAACGACTGGTACGTAGCCGGACAAACAAACTGGAACTCAAGAGAAATCAGCATATCGCTTGATTTCATCGAGGATATTTCAAACTACCAGATAGAATACTCGTTCGACGGAATCAATGCAGATAAAGATGCGACCGACCATATAATCCGCACTGAAAACACCGCAAAGAGCAATTGGAATATCAAAATGGCACAAGGCGGCGGTTTCGCCATGAAACTAAAAAAGAAATAGCATGAAAATACTCCTTCTTGGAGAATACAGCAACGTACACTGGACATTGTCCGAGGGACTCAGAGCCCTCGGACATGATGTTTGTGTCATATCCGACGGTGACGGATGGAAAAACTACAAGCGTGACATAGACCTAACACGTCCTGCAGGCAAGTTGGGCGCATTAAGATATCTCATAAAAGTCATCGGCAAACTTCCGCTAATGAAAGGCTATGATGTAGTGCAAATCATCAATCCCGTGTTTCTCGAATTCAAAGCCGAACGAATCTACCCATTCTACAAATATCTGCGCAATTACAATAAGAAAGTATTCATGGGTGCATTCGGCATGGATTATTATTGGGTAAAGACTGGGCTGGACTGCACTACATTCCGCTACTCTGACTTCAATTTAGGAAACAAGAGCAGAGCAGACGAAGAACACAACAAACAGTTCATCGCAGACTGGCTGAAAGGCGAGAAAGGACGCCTCAACAAATTCATTGCCAACGACTGCGACGGAATAATTACAGGACTGTATGAATACGATTGTTGCTACAGACCACATTTCCCCAACAAAACACGCTTCATTCCATTTCCTATAAACGTCGACAAGATATCCCCCAAGACACCACATCCCGAATACGAGGGAATAAGATTCTTTATAGGAATACAGAAAAGCAGAAGTATCTACAAGGGTACAAACATAATGCTTCATGCACTTGAAAGACTAAAAGCAAAATACCCTGGCAAGATGGAAATTGTCAAAGTTGAGTCTGTACCATACAACACCTACCAGCACTTGATGAACAGCAGCGACGTCATACTTGACCAGCTGTATTCTTACACACCATCAATGAACCCATTACTGGCTATGGCAAAAGGATTGGTTACTGTGGGAGGAGGCGAACCTGAAAACTATGACATCCTTAACGAAAAGGAACTACGCCCCATAGTGAATGTGCAGCCAAACGAAAATGACGTATTCCTGCAAATGGAAAAACTCATAACAGGAGAATACGACCTTCAAAAAATGTCAGAACAAAGTATCGAATACATTAACCGTCACCACCACTACATAAAGGTGGCACGGCAATACGTTAAATATTGGAATTCTATATAATACTAACAGCCATTCTCCAAGCGCCTCTGCCACCTATAGATACATACCAACGCAAGAATCCACCCCAGAAAGACGTAAACTTGCCAACCTCTATTGCACACGCCATTTGGTCAACCTTCTTTGAAGTTTCACGATCCCCTTCACGAATAAACTGCCCTGATATAATCCTTTCTCTGAGATGCAACGCCCTCAAATTCGATATATGATTGGCATGAGCATTCATATATAGAATCTCCGTGATAACGCCTAATGCCTTTAATATAGCCATAGAACGAGCAGAATAGGAAGTTCCTGTTATACTTTCTGAATGCTGATGAATGCGATGAAAAACTCTATCAATCCAAACTATACGTTTGGCATAAAGCAATATTCTTACCCCCAATTCATAATCGACCCAGACTGCTAGTTGATCATTCCACCCTCCAATTCTATTAAGAAAATCACGGCGACAAACAAATGACTGAGTTGAAACCATGCTTGTTAGTATGTGATCTGCCACAGTAGCGTTAATCCACCCCGCCCTCACTTTACTCATACCATTCTCAAAGACCATTCTAGACTTTGCAATCACAACTTCCGCACAAGCATCAGCCTTCAAAGCATTAACCATGGATGAAATGAAATCAGGTGACATCTCGTCGTCCGAATCAAAAAAACTAACATAGGTGCCATTAGCAATAGCAAGTCCTGCATTACGTGCTCTTGACGCACCTCTTACATCCTCCTTAATCAATTTGATTTGAAAATCAACCGAAGATGTTGCCGCTTGGAAATCCTCGCAAAGACTCCATGAAGAATCAGATGAACCGTTGTCAACAAATATTATTTCAAGCGGAAAATAGTCTAACCGTTTGAAAGAAGAAAACAATCTCTCTAAAGTCTTCTCCCTGTTAAATACCGGTACGATTATAGAAACAAGATCTTTCATACAAACATCTTAGTCACACATTCCTTCCTCCAGTTTTAATAACGTAACATATACCTTTCATCATCTGCACAAAAGAAGAAAATGCTGTTGCAATATTATCCGAAAGTAAAAAAGCACATTTCAGACACCTCAATACAGATGTCCAACCATATATATAATATAGTACAGCTCCTTTTGTAAACTGTTTCTTTTTACTCAATGCTAATCCCAAAGCACTTTTAGGACATTCTGTTGTATCAACAAACGTAAGTGGCACGTACACAACCTTAACACCTTTTCTTACTAAAGAGTTAACCCAAACTTCTTCTTCGCCATATGCTGTACACTCAGAACCTAGTCCAAAACGAGTATCAAAACAAATGCCCTGAACAGACTTTCGGCGAAAAGTAATCTCAAAAGATGTTGGATAATACCCTTTTGGCACTTGAGGAAAGGAAAAAGTGTCCTTAGGATAATTCTTTAACGGCATCCCATTTACATCTGAAGCCTTCAAAATAATGACATCAGCATCAGGACGACTTAAATAAAGGCCACGCAGAACATTCAAAGTATCCAAATCGTACCTCACATCATCATCCGCTATCACACATATATCAGCACTTGAATTCGCTATTGCATTATTCCTATTAGCAGAAAGTCCCTTCCCTTCTATGATTGAGAGTTTTACATCATCGCGCATCAATATATCTGGTATAACGCTCCTAAAACTCTCATCGCTACACTGCATAGATACTATATAGTTAACGCCCTCACATGTTGGCAAAAGAACTTTAGGCACATCTAGAATTCCCTCATCTATGGTACAAATAAGTATATCAATTGTTAACATATATATTATTTCATAAAATGGACACACAAAATGCTCCACATTTTATAATAACATAATACAAACGAGATTTATTATATCCCATTATGTATATGCAAATTTATGAATTAATATCACACCAATAACTTTTATACGTTTTAAATTACATGACAAAGATAATAAAACTAAAAAAACAGCCGTTACATCCTAAAATTGCAAGTGATTGCATTATTTTTCGTAAATTTGCAAGGCTTTATACACATATAGTATATAAATGGCATTAACTTAAAACGAAATGTCATAAAATAAGAGCAAAGGACTAGCAATTTAACAGACAATTATGAAAGGCTTTAAGTTTGATGATATAGTAGAAGAAACTCCGCGCGAAGGAAGCATATCGCTCATTGCTGATTTTGACGGAGTAGATGAAAAATATTTTGAAGTAGAGATTGGAGAAGATAAAGTCCCTATCCTGCCACTCCGCAATATGATGCTATTCCCTGGCACAATGCTTCCAGTAAACATAGGAAGAGCCTCTTCTCTCAAATTGCTCAACGAAGCAAACAAAAAAAAGAAGTTTATAGGTGTATTTTGTCAAAAAGACGATAATATCGAAGAACCAGGCTTGAAGCATTTGTACACCATTGGTGTACTTGCCAAAGTTATGCGAATACTTGTGCTGCCTGACGGTTCACGCACAGCACTTCTGCAAGGATATTCCAGAGTTGAACTTTGTGATATAGACGACAGCGGAGCATATCTCACAGGGCATGTAATGAAGGCAGAAGAGGTGACACCAAGCAAAAGTGACAGAGAATTCACCGCACTCGTAGAAGCATGCAAGGACGTGGCAGACAAGTTCATGCGTTCAAGCGACATGCCAAACATCGAGTCTGCATTCGCCATTAAGAATATAACCAACAAGACATTCCTCATCAACTACTTATGCGCCAACATCCCTATAAACAACAGGGAACGCGCCATGTTGCTCGAACTAAACAATCTGAAAGACAGAGCATACAAACTCCTGTCAATACTCAACAGAGAATTCCAGTTTGCCACGCTGAAGGCCAATATCCAAATGCGCACTCGAGAGGAACTGGACAAGCAGCAAAGAGAGTACTTCTTGCAACAGGAAATGCGTAACATACAGGAAGAGTTAGGCGAATCGAGCAATAATGACATTGAAAACTTCTACAGCAGGAGCCTTGAAAAGAGATGGAGTCCTGAAGTTGGAATGGCTTTTAAGAAAGAGATAGACAAGCTAAAGCATCTTGCTCCGCAAAGTCCAGACTATCAAGTTCAATACAATTACCTTGACACACTGCTCAATCTCCCTTGGGGCGAATATACCACAGACAACCTAAACCTCGTTAACGCCGAAAAAGTGCTCAACAAAGACCACTACGGCATGGAAAAGGTAAAAGAACGTATACTCGAACATCTTGCCGTACTTAAAATGAGAGGCGACTTCAAAACGCCAATAATATGCCTTTACGGCCCTCCTGGAGTCGGAAAGACATCGCTAGGCAAGAGCATTGCAAAAGCAATGAAGAGAGAATATGTAAGAATGTCACTGGGAGGTCTGCACGACGAATCGGAAATCAGAGGACACAGAAAAACCTACATCGGAGCAATGCCAGGACGCATCATCAAGAGCATCCTCAAAGCAAAAAGTTCTAATCCAGTGTTTATCCTCGACGAAATAGACAAAGTTGGACAGATGACAACCCATGGCGACCCATCGTCTGCATTACTGGAAGTACTCGACCCAGAACAAAACAATGCGTTCCACGACAATTACCTCGACATCGACTACGACCTGTCGAAAGTAATGTTCATTGCAACAGCCAACAACATTTCAAACATCCCTGCCCCACTTCTTGACCGTATGGAACTAATAGAAGTGAGTGGCTACCTCACCGAGGAGAAAATAGAGATTGCACGCAAACACCTCGTGCCTAAAGCATTGGAAAACATCGGTCTGAAGAAAACTAACATCAAGATAGCAAAAACCACCATTGAGCACATCATAGAAAACTACACAAGAGAATCAGGAGTGAGAGAACTTGACAAGAAAATCACCAAACTCTTGCGAAAGATTGCTCTTTTCTATGTTAAAAACTCATATATGCCGACACGAGAGGTTAAGCCTGACGACATCGAAGAATACCTGGGAGTCAAGGAATTTTCACGTGACAAGTATCAAGGTAACGAATATGCAGGAGTTGTAACAGGACTCGCATGGACATCTGTAGGCGGCGAAATACTCTTCGTCGAAACAAGTCTGAGCAAGGGAAAAGCAGGAAAACTGACCCTCACCGGTAATCTTGGCGACGTAATGAAAGAATCGGCAGTACTTGCACTCGAATACATAAAAGCTCATGCAGACAGTCTGAATATAGACAGCCGAATATTTGACAACTGGAACATACATATCCATGTGCCAGAAGGCGCCGTACCTAAAGACGGTCCATCAGCAGGCATCACAATAGGCACATCAATCGTGTCAGCACTGACGCAAAGAAAAGTAAAGCCTAACATCGCAATGACAGGCGAGATAACCTTAAGAGGCAAAGTGCTCCCTGTAGGTGGAATAAAAGAAAAGATATTGGCTGCAAAACGAGCTGGCATCAAAGACATTGTGCTCTGCAAGGAAAATGAGAAAAACATAAAGGAAATTAGCGCAAAGTATGTAGAAGGAGTCAACTTCCATTATGTGGATAACGTGATGGACGTGCTCTCAATTGCACTTATGGACGAAAAGGTTGCAAAACCGATAGACTTCACCATTGAGGAGAAAGACAACAAATAGACATGACCTTCGAACTACAACACACCGACTCTAAGACACAAGCAAGAGCGGGACTTATAACAACCGCTCACGGACAAATACAGACACCCATATTTATGCCAGTAGGTACACTTGGCAGCGTAAAGGGTGTGCACCAGCACGAACTGAAAGACGACATAAAGGCACAAATAATACTAGGCAACACCTACCATCTTTATTTGCGCCCCGGACTGGAGGTAATAGAAAAGGCTGGAGGTCTGCACAAATTCAACGGATTTGACCGTCCAATGCTTACAGACAGCGGAGGATTTCAAGTTTTCTCACTTGCCGGAATAAGAAAACTCACAGAGGAAGGCGCACGTTTCCAGTCACACATAGACGGATCGAAACACCTCTTCACTCCTGAAAAGGTTATGGACATAGAGCGCACCATTGGAGCAGACATAATGATGGCATTCGACGAATGCCCTCCAGGTGATTCCGACTTCGAATATGCAAAGAAATCACTCGGACTTACAGAGAGATGGCTCGACAGGTGCATAAAGAGATTTAACGAGACAGAGCCCAAATACGGTTACGAGCAATCACTATTTCCAATTGTGCAAGGATGTACATTCCCCGAACTCAGAAAGCAGGCTGCAGAAAATGTAGCAAGCAAAAATGCCGACGGAAACGCCATCGGAGGTCTGGCTGTAGGAGAACCTACAGACGTTATGTACGAAATGATTGAAGTGGTTAATGACATCCTCCCCAAGGACAAACCTCGATACCTCATGGGTGTAGGTACACCACAGAACATCCTTGAAGCCATAGAAAGAGGTGTTGACATGTTCGACTGCGTGATGCCAACCCGAAACGGCCGCAACGCCATGTTATTCACAAAAAACGGAGTGATTAACATGCGCAACAAAAAATGGGAAATGGACTTCTCGCCCATTGATCCCGATGGCGACTCATACGTAGACACAGCATATTCAAAAGCATACCTCCACCATCTATTTAAGGCTAAAGAACTTCTTGCCATGCAAATAGCCTCAATACACAATTTGGCATTCTATCTTTATCTTGTAGGTGAAGCAAGGAAACACATCATTGGCGGAGATTTTTCAAATTGGAAGTATAAGATGATTGAGAAACTCGGCCAAAGACTTTAACAAAATACCACACAGACTCAACCATGATTAAGAGAATAAAGATGAAAACCGGGAAAGAAAGCAACAAGAACAAGAAACTTGGGAAGATGCTGGACTTTCTTGCCACACACAATCCCGTGTCGCGTCTCGACAGGTATATCATCGGGAAATTTCTCGGAACATACTTCTTTTCCATTGCACTTATAATCTCTATCGCCGTAGTCTTTGACTTCAATGAAAATATTGACAAATTCTTGTCAAGAAATGCGCCTATAAGTGCCATATTATTTGATTATTACCTAAACTTTATACCGTATTACTCTAACCTATTCAGTCAGTTATTCGTATTCATCTCTGTTATCTTTTTCACGACCAAATTAGCAGAAAACTCGGAGATAATTGCAATGATGTCTACAGGTGTAAGTTTTGCCCGGTTGATGCGCCCATATATGATTTCTGCTGCTATTATTTGCTGCATAACATATGGATTGGGAGCCTACATCATCCCTAAAGGCAACGTAAAACGAGTTAAATTTGAAAACACCTATAAAAGGCGCAATGTACCGACATATACAAGCAATGTCCAATTAGAAGTGGACTCTGGAGTTGTAGCATATATTAGCAGATATGAAGACAGAGAAAAGACTGGTTATGGATTTAGATTGGATAAATTTACAGACAAAAAACTAGTATCTCAATTACAGGCTTACTCCATTCAATATGACACTTTATCAGAAGAACCATATCACTGGGTAATACGTGATTTCCAAATTAGAGACTTGCGCGGCGCACGTGAAATCATCACAAAAGGCATGAAACAGGACTCTATTATAAAAATGGAACCACAAGATTTCCTCATTACAAAAGGCCAACAAGAAACACTCACCACCCCTGAATTAGCCGAGTACATTCGCAAACAGAAACAAAGAGGATTTGCGAACATCAAAGAATTTGAAGTAGAGTATTATAAACGAGGAGCATCATCGTTCGCAGCCTTCATTCTCACAACAATCGGATTAGGACTTTCTGCACGTAAGCGCAAAAACGGAATGGGTATATCACTAGGAATAGGTTTAGCGTTGAGCTTTGCTTATATTATGTTTCAAACCATATCTGCAACATTTGCTATCAACGCGAATGTTCCGCCAGTTATGGCTGTATGGATACCAAACATTGTATTCCTTTTCATCGCAATATATGTATACAGGAGGGCTCCTAGGTAATATAATGTTTAAACTATAAAAACCGAATGGACTTTTACGACTTACCATTAGACGACAATATATTTGATGCGCTCGATGCAATGAACTTCGAAACCTGTACTCCCATACAGGAAAAAACTATTATGCCATTGCTCGAGGGAAGAGACCTCATTGGAGTTGCACAAACCGGAACAGGTAAAACAGCAGCATATCTTCTGCCAATTTTAAACAAACTAAATAGCGGAGAATATCCTGAGCATGCCATAAACTGCATCATAATGTCGCCCACACGTGAATTAGCCCAACAAATAGATCAGCAAGTTGAAGGCTTTGCCTACTTCATGCCTGTGTCAAGCGTAGCTATATATGGAGGAAATGACGGCATCAGATTCGAACAAGAAAAGAAAGGGCTCAAGCTCGGAGCTGATATAATAATTGCCACTCCTGGTCGACTTATAAGCCATCTCACAACAGAAAGTATTGACCTCTCGCACGTAGGATTTTTTGTCCTCGACGAAGCAGATAGAATGCTGGATATGGGATTCTACGACGACATTATGAAAGTGGTCAAAATGCTTCCACAGACAAGGCAAACCATAATGTTCTCAGCAACAATGCCCGAAAACATTCAAAAACTAGCACATAACATACTCAATAATCCTGTAGAAATTAAGATTGCAGTATCTAAGCCTGCTGACAAAATAAAGCAGACGGCCTATTTATGCCACGAAAACATGAAGCATAAAGTCATGGCACATATATTGAAAGATAACAACCATGATAAAATTATAGTATTCGCCTCATCCAAGCAGAAGGTTAAAGAACTTTATGCAGAATATAGTCGGAAAGGATTTAATGTGGGCGAGATACACTCAGACCTTTTACAGTCTGAACGTGAAAAAATAATGCACGAATTCAAAAACAACCATAAAAAAATCCTAATTGCTACAGACATTATTAGTAGGGGAATAGACATTGACGACATTCAACTGGTAATAAATTACGATGTCCCGAAAGACCCCGAAGATTATGTCCACCGCATTGGACGCACAGCAAGAGCAAACAGGGATGGAGAAGCCATAACTCTTGTTTCAAGCAAAGACTACAATAATCTGGTAAAAATCGAGAAACTCATTGAAAGAGAAATCCCAAAACCTGAATTATTCGAAGATTGTGGTGAAAAACTGGACATAAAAGAATTTAACGTCAAAAACGCGCACAAAAAACGCGCACAAAACCATCACTGTAACAATAGCAGAAAGAGCAACAAATCAAAACGCAGAAATAACAAAACAAATAAAAACAATTCATAATAAATGAATCTTACCATTGACATCGGCAACACAACAATTAAAATAGGTGTTTTTGAGGAAAAGAAACTCGTTGCACATACTCGTTGCGATGCAGATGCCATCAACAACATCATTCATTTTATACACTCCTACAATCCACAGGCCTGTATAATCTCTTCGACTTCATACGACATTGAAGCTATAAAAAACAACATTCATGACATAGCACCACACACGAAAATTATAGAATTCAACCATCTCACCAAAATACCTGTTAAAAACAGCTACCAGACACCTGAAACCCTTGGTATGGACCGACTTGCCGCTGTTATTGGAGCATACGTACAAAAACGCGGAAACAACATATTAGTCATAGATGCCGGAACAGCAATCACATACGATATAATAACCGCAAATGGGGAATATATTGGTGGAAACATATCACCAGGCATAAACATGAGGTTTAAAGCACTTCACGAATACACCTCAAAACTCCCGTTAGTTACAAATGATGGCGAAAAATCAGATATTGGCATCAACACGGAAACTGCAATCAGAAACGGCGTATTAAACGGAACAAAATATGAAATAGAGGGGGTAATAAACCTTTTTTCCGACAAATATCCAGGACTTTTAGTATTTTTAACTGGCGGAAATGATTTTGATTTTGACGAGAGAATAAAAAAGCGTATTTTTGTCGACAAAATCTTAGTCTTACGCGGATTAAACGAAGTTTTATTAGAGCAAATACAATAAATGACATATACAAAAAAAATCATATTCGCAATATTAATGGTGTTACTTCCATTAGTATCATTTGCCCAGAACGGCATAAATTCCCCATATTCTAGATATGGCTTTGGTATTATGGCGGATCGTTCCATGGGATTTAACAAAGGAATGGGAGGGGTTGCCATGGGATTCAGAGACGGACAGTCAATAAATGTAGCAAATCCAGCTTCATATTCAGCAGTAGACTCACTAACAGCACTATTCGACTTAGGACTTTCGCTCTACAATGCGAACTTTAAAATGGGCGATCTGCAAAGCAATGCAAAAAATTCAAGTTTCGACTATTTTGCATTCCATTTTAGAGCGACAAAAGGTTTAGGAATAGCCATCGGCATTCTTCCTTTTTCAAATATTAACTATAACTTTTCATCTACGCCTCAAAAAACAGAAGGTTCAGACAGATTTACTTCTGCAGAATCTTTTACTGGTGAAGGCGGATTGCATCAAGTTTTCTTAGGAGCAGGAATACAAGTTTTTGAACCTTTATCTATAGGATTTAACTTATCTTATTTGTACGGTTCATATAAACATTCCATAAATCAAACATTCAACGAAGCAAATATATATTCAACTCAAAGGATTTATAGTGCAGACATTAGTTCATATATGCTAGATTTAGGTTTGCAATATTCTTTCAAACTAAACAAAAAGGACAAAATAGCATTTGGAGCAGCGTATTCCTTAGGTCACGATATTAACGATGCTGTTACACGAACAACGGGTAGCACAAAAGATGGTGAAAAAAGCGACACTATTACCAATGCCTTTCAGTTTCCTCACATAATTTCAGCAGGACTAACATACTCACATGGAACAAAATGGAACGTCGGTACTGATTTTGAAATACAAAAATGGAATAATGTTAAATTCCCGACACAAACAAATGACGACAATTACATATCAAAAAAGAATATCTTGAATGACCGAATAAAAATTGCATTAGGCGCAAGTTATACCCCATCAGAAATTAGTTCAAACTATTTCAACCGAATAACATACAAATTCGGAGGTTACTATTCAAAGTCATATGCAAATGCAGATCTGACTAACACTATCAGCGACAAACCATATGAATTTGGTCTTTCTGCTGGAGTAACCTTGCCAATAACAAGCAGACATCTTTGGCATAACACGCCAAAACTAAACATAAGTTTCCAATGGGTACACGCAAACATTCCATATCTTAATGGTAATACACAAAACAACTTAAAAGAAAATTACCTAAAACTTTGCTTAGGACTAACATTTAGCGAACGGTGGTTCTACAAGTGGAAAGTACAATAACAGTTAAATCTATTAATAAACTAAATCAATAAATAATATTTATGAATCGAAAAATTATTTTTTCATTAATTCTTACCTGTGCAACTTTATCTATCAACGCACAGAGATATGCAGGAACTTCTCTCTATGATCGTATTGGACACGGACAAGACAGCATTGAAGTAATGAACAACTTGAGCCTCTATCAAGAAGCATATAAAGCTCGAAATTACGCAGAAGCGCTTGAGTCATGGAAATATGTATTTGAAAAAGCTCCATTAGCACAAATACGTATTTACACAGATGGAGCTTGGATTCTCGAAAGTCTTATACCGCAAGAAACTGACGCGGCAAAAAAGCAAGAGTATTTCGACCTCTTGATGAAAGTATACGACCAGCGTTTGGCAAATCTAGATGACCTTAACTCATTTGCTTCAAAAAAGACATACTCAACAAAGGGTAACATCATTTGTCGCAAAGCATACGACTTCGCAAACTTCAATCCCAACCCTGACAACGAAAAAGCTTATGAAATGTTCCGTTCAGGTATCAACGATATGGGACCTAACACGGAAGCTTTCGTATTGTACTCTTTCATCCAGTGTTCATATAACAGGTACATAACTGACATCAACAATACCCAAAAGCAAGAAGATTTCATCAACGACTATGTACAGTGCTCTGAAATCTGCGAGCAGTTGCTTGAACAAGCAAAAGAATTTGCTGATGACACAATCAAGGCTCAAAAAATTGTCAACAATTACCTTCCTACACAAAACATGTGTGAAAACTTGCTTGTAAAATCAGGAGCTGCAGACTGCAAGAGTTTGGAGAAAATCTATACAACAAAAGTAGAAGAGAACAAGACTAATCTTGAATACCTCAACAATGTACTCAAAGTCCTCAACAAATACGAGTGCGACACAACAAGTATCTACTACCTTGCATCTGACTATGCATATCAACTTAACAAAACTCCTCAAGCAGCCATCGGTAAGGCACAGAAACTTCTTAAAGATGGCAAAACTGACGACGCACTTGTATATTTCCAAGAAGCAATCGGACTTGAGGAGGATGTAACAAAGAAAGCTAAATACGCTTATATCATCGCAGCTATCCTCTACCGCAAAGGAAATATCGGAAAATGCCGTCAGTACTGTAATGAAGTTTTGAAATACCAACCATCAAATGGCAATGCTTGGCTTCTTATTGCATCATGTGTCGCACGTAGTGCCAACGGAAATGCGTTTGAAAGAAGTAAATATTACTGTTTGGCTACAGACAAATGTATAAAGGCAAAATCAGTCGACCCTGCTTGTGCAAGCAAGGCAAACAGACAGATTGCATCTTATGCTTCATATTATTATCCGAAATCAGAAGCATTTTTTGAAGGTATACAAGCAGGACAAAGCATCACAGTTATGGGAGAGACAACAACTCTCAGACTTAGATAATTTCCAATTGTACATGCAATGAATTATAAATTCACATATAAATTTAGCATAATAGCTGTCGTTTCGGCAGCTTTTATGCTATTTATCAATACAGCATGTCAAAGTGACTCCGAAAAAGAATATACGGCTATTGGCATTAGAGATTCTTTACCAATTCTAAAATCTATAGGAGTATCTACACTAATTTCAGATTCAGGAATTATTCAATACAAAATAATTTCAGAAGACTGGTTCATTTATGATAAAAAAGAACCGTCTTTTTGGTCATTTGAAAAAGGATTATTTATCGAAAAATATGACAAAAATTTCAAGGTGGAAACATTCATTTCTTGCGACACCGCATATTATTTTGATAAAAAGAAATTATGGGAACTAAGGGGAAGAGTCTTTGTCAAAAACCTCAAAGGAGAATCATTCAAAACAACACTTTTATATTGGGATCAAGTATCACACGAAATATATTCTGACCACTACATGCAAATTAATGGAGAGAATAAGCTCGACGGATATAATTTCAGGTCAAATGAACAAATGACCGATTATAGAATATATTCATCTAAAGGCAACTTCCCTTTTAAAGGAGATTCTACTCCTGCAAACAACGCCTCTGATTCGACATTTTCCCATAACAACAAATCGTACAATGATACTACTGTCGTAAATAAAAGCAATAGCATACATCATAAGTGATTTTTTTTTTGTATCTTCGTGCGATTTTTATCAAATATCACAAATAGAATCAATTATAATAAATTAAACAATAAAAAAATGGCAGTATTACAGAAAATCAGAAACAAAGGGCCACTGCTTGTTACCATCCTTGGTATAGCATTACTCTTATTCATTTTGCAGATTGCATTTGAAGCTATGGGACCTGCACAAAACGCAAAAAGTCAGTATGCAGGAGAAGTTTATGGTGAAAACATCATGATTCAAGACTATCAGCAATTGGTTGAGGACTGGAAGATTTACGCAGAACTAACAAATCCAAACATCACATTCGCTGAAAATGAATTAAATGAGATCCAAGACATGGCTTGGAACAACTACGTTCAATCTTCAATAGTAGAAGAAGAATGTAGCAAATTAGGTCTTGCTGTTACAGAAGAAGAAGTTTTAGACATAATTAAATCAGGCAATTCACCTTTACTTAACTTGCCAATATTTGCAAATCCTGAAACAGGAATTTATGACTACTCAGTGTTGCAGAACTTCCTTCAAATTTATAATGACGCTAAAAAGCAAGGTCAACAACTACCTGACGAATATGAGAAGATTTACAAATACTACACATTTGTAAAGAAGAACATCAAGCAGGAAAGACTTGCAAATAAATACCAGGGATTGTTATACAACTCAATCCTTTCCAACCAAGTTGAGGCACAAATGACTTTTGATTCAAGAACTAATGAATCTGACATCATCGTGGCATCTATCCCTTATTCATCTGTTGAAGAAAAAGACATAATAATCAACGATGACGAATTGGCAAAAAAATATGAGGAGAAGAAGGAACTTTTCGTTTTAGATAATGAGACACGCAACATTAAACTTATTGACGTTGCAATAGTTCCAAGCGAACAAGACGAAATCAACTTGAAAACAGAGATGGACAGTGTCCGCACTCTATTGGCAAATGCGACTAATAATTCTGAAGCTGGAAATATTGTTCGCAACAATTCTTCTAAGACCATATACACAAACATTCTTAAAACTAAGAATGCATATCCTGCAATATTTACAGACTTGTTAGATTCACTGGTTATTGGTGAAACCTCTCAGCCTGCTTATGACGCAATGACTAACACATTCTATGTAATAAAGATGTTAGACAAGGCAACAGAAGCTGATTCTGTATTATATCGTTCAATCGCTATTGCAGGCAAAGACAAAGAGGACACTAGAACAAAAGTAGACAGTGTCATGAATGCGCTCAATGCAGGTACAAACTTCAAGGAATTGGCTGAGAAATACAATCAGACAGGAGATTCTTTGTGGATGACATCTAATATGTACCAGAACTCAATGCTCGGAACTGACGATGTTAATTTTGTAAAAACAATTTTTACTTCTAATGTTGGAGAAACTACAGAATTTAATGCATCAAATGGTGCTACAATGATTATTCAAGTACTAGACAAGAAGAATCCAGTAACAAAATATAATGTTGCATCTATTGTAAAAGAACTTCTTGTAAGCGATGAGACAAGAACACAAGAGTACAACAAATTCAGTTCATTCCTTGCAGCTAACAACACTATTGAGTTGATTGAAGAAAATGCTCCAAAGAGCAACTATCACGTACAAACAATCAACAATGTAAGAAGCGATGCGCATAATGTAAACAATATTCCTTCAACAAGTGGTGTATTAAGATGGATTTTTGACGAAGCAGAAGTTGGTGATATTTCTAAGTTGGAAGAAGGAGGAGACAATCACCTTTTGGTAGCTTACCTCGCGAAAATTAATGACAACGGATTTACAGAACTTGAAACTGTTAAAGACTACATCACAAATCAGGTTAAGACTGACAAAAAGGCTGACCTTGTTATTAGCAAGCTTGACGGAGTAAACACTATCGAACAATTCGCTTCTAAGTTTGACGCTTCAATTGATACAATTAAACATGTTTCATTTGCTTCACCTACTTTTGTAAGTGCAACATCAGCAAACGAAACATTAATTGGCGCTATCTCTGCAAACACTAAAGTAGGAGAAGTATCTAGTCCTATAAAAGGTAATATGGGAGTATATATGATTAAAGTATTGTCAAACGGCAAAACTTCTGACGAGTTCAACTCTTCAGATGAGCAAAAGTCATTATCTAACCAATACTTCCAAATCGCAATTAACGGACTCCTACGCGATTTAAGAAATAACGCTGAAGTTAAGGACCTCCGCTATAAATTTTATTAATCGTCATATGCTTGACATTAAGATTTACTAATAATAAATCGCAACTAATATATTTACAACAATGGCTAAGAAAAATATAAAAGAAGAAACAATAGGTTTAGATGCTGAACTTCGCAAGTCGGAAGCATTTATCCAAAAGAACCTAAAAACAATCCTCATATGCCTGGTGGCAGTTATAGTAATTGTTGCAGGAGTGTTCATCTATCAAAACCATATGGATGAGGTTGAAGCAGAAGCCCAAACAGCTATCAGCAAAAGTCAGTCACTGTTCTACCAAGAGCAATTTGAGACTGCACTCAATGGTGATGGCGCATCATCAAAAGGTTTCCTCAAAATAATATCTGATTACTCTGGTACAAAGACTGCTAACCTTGCAAACTTATACGCTGGACTTTGCTATTACAAACTGGAAAAATTTGATGAGGCTCTCAACTATCTTGAATCATTCAGTCCAAAGGGTGACAACAGCATCTCCCCTTCTGCTGTAGCAGCACTTGGTAACTGCTACATCCAGAAAGACCAAAAAGAAAAGGGTGCTGAGAAATTGCTTGAAGCTGCAAAGATGGCAGAAAACAGTTTGTCTCCAGTTTTCATGCTCCAGGCTGCTGAAGTTTACGAAAATCTCGGACAGAAGGATAAAGCACTTAATCTTTACAATGAAATCAAGAGTGAATATTCTACTTCTCCGATAGCTCAGAATATTGACAAGTATATTGAAAGAGTAAAATAAAACAACTTTACAACAAGAACAAAATCCCTCAAAGCAACTTGAAGTGACCCCAAAAAGTTGGACGGGTTAATAAATTGTTTTATAGGCAAAGGGTTCGGTATTCTACCGGGCTCTTTCCTTTTAATCGATATTTTATTCTTTTATTGTTGTAGTATTCGATATAGTCTTCCAAAGCCTTT
>JAZNGW010000031.1:0-17467 GCA_045576655.1 Bacteroidaceae bacterium | reverse complement strand
ATCCCGAACAGAGAAGTTAAGCCCGGCCGCGCCGATGGTACTGCACCGCAATGCGGGAGAGTAGGTCGCCGCCGTCCTCATGTGCAGGGCCCGTTCCACAATGGTTCGGGCCCTGCATTTTTTTGTATAACCTTATAACCTCACAACCTTTTAATTCCTGCAGGGCTCTTCACTTTTTCCTGAAACGGTTTGGAAAAAGAACGATTCGGTAGTAACTTTGTGGCATCACTTAAGAAATGGAGTTTTTGAACATACAACTATATTAGATTGTTTAATATTTCCTCTTTCGGTGTCGAAAAGAACGTTTCTTGATTATTTGAGCGTTTTAATTTTAGTCTGTTAAAAAAAAATGCTAAATTCGTAAATTGATATTTATGTGTGGTATCAGAAGGTGGCTTTTGAGACCGTGTTTTTGATATGATAAACAATAATATATATAATATGGAAAACAAGATTCAGGAATTGACCAACAAACTCTTGCGCGAAGGCGTAGACAAGGGTAATGCAGAGGCTGAGCGTATTGTGGCTGAAGCAAACGAACGTGCTGCTCAGATTGTGGCAGACGCTAAGAAGCAGGCAGAAGAGATTGTTGCTGCCGCAAAGAAGGATGCAGCAGGATTGGATGCTAACACAAAATCGGAGTTGAAAATGTATACTCAGCAGGCTCTTAATGCTCTTAAGTCAGAGGTTGCTAATGTCGTTTCAGCTCAGGTTGTCAAGTCTACTGTCGACGGTATAACTGCTGATAAAGACTTTATGAACAAGTTTGTCCTGAAGTTGGCTGAGAAGTGGGGCGCTCAGGAAGATTTGGTTATTTCTACATCTGATGCTGCAGGACTTAAGGCTATGTTTGCTAAAGAGGCTAAGGCTTTGCTTGACGGAGGACTTAAGATTGAGCAGGTTAACGGACAGAAGTCTTTGTTCACAATCCAGCCAGCAGACGGTTCTTACAAGGTTAACTTCGGTAATGAGGAGTTTGAGAACTACTTCAAGGCGTTCTTGCGTCCTCAACTTGTGGACATGCTGTTTTAATTAGGGTTAAGATGCAGATGAGTGTGGAGGGTTGAACCGATCAAATATTTAATTCTTAACTTTTAACTTGAATAAAGGATGGGTAATTACTATTGCCTGATGGCGGGAGTTCCCGATTTGAATCTTGACGACAGAGGCGGAAGCTACACTATCGATGACTTCATCGAGGAGTGTGGTGAGGCTTTGTCGGATTCGGACAAGAAACTTCTGTTCTATTTCTTTCTGAAGTATGACTGCCAGAACTTGGTGGACTTGCTTCAGAATCCTGATGCAGAAATCCAGCCATACGGTAACTATACGATAGACCAATATCAAGATTTGATGACTTCGGCAAGGGAGATGAACTTCAATGTGCATCGTTATCCTGCATTCTTGTCGATGTTTGCCCGTGAATATTCCTACAACAAAGGCAAGGCGGGATATTTCCCTAAGGATGCCATAATGAAGGAGTATTATGAGTATGCAATGAAGTGTCCGAACCGGATGATAGCATCGTGGTTTAAGATGAACTTCGACATCACAAATATCCTTACTGCCATGATTGCTCGTAAGAATGGGTGGAATGTGGGCGACTACATTTTGGGCGACAACGAAATCTGTGAGATGATACGCATGAACAATACTAAGGACTTCAATCTGGGAGTGGAGTATGACTATGTGGCAGAACTCATGAAGATTGTTGACTGTGACGACCCTGTGGACAAGGAGCGCCGAATTGATGCGTTCAAGTGGAGATGGTTGGACGACATAACATTCTTTGATGTGTTCAGCATTGATGCAGTCTTTGCTTATATGTGCAAGTTGGAGATGCTTCAGCGTTGGGACAAACTTGATGTGGAAACAGGACGCGAGACTTTCCGTCAGATAATAGAGAATCTGCGAGGAGAGGCGCGGGTGCCGGATGAATATAAGCGTTAATTAGACGATAATAAAAAACAAATATAGATATGACTAAAGGAACTGTAAGCGGCATTATTGCCAACATGGTTACACTCAGCGTTGACGGTCCTGTGTCGCAGGGCGAAATCTGTTACATTGAGACAGGTGGCGACAGATTGATGGCTGAGGTTATCAAGATTGTAGGTTCTGACGTTTATGTTCAGGTGTTCGAGAGCACACGTGGACTTAAGGTCGGTTCCGTAGCAGAATTTACGGGCCACATGCTCGAAATCAAGCTTGCTCCAGGTATGTTGTCGAAGAAGTATGATGGTCTTCAGAACGACTTGGAAAAAATGGAAGGTGTGTTCTTGAAGAGAGGACAGTATACCAACCCTCTCGACGAGGATGTGTTGTGGGATTTCACTCCGCTTGCCAAGGAAGGCGATGAGGTGCAATCATCCGACTGGCTTGGTGAAGTGATAGAAAATTCTCAGAAACTCAAAATCATGGTGCCTTTCCAGATGAAGGGCACAGCAAAGGTAAAGAGCATAGCAAAGGCAGGCAAGTACACTGTAAAGGATATTGTAGCAGTGCTTGTCACTGCCGAGGGCGAGGAAATCAATGTGGATATGATTCAGCACTGGCCTGTAAAGTTTGCCATGACAAACTACAAGCAGAAGCCACGTCCGTTTAAGTTGCTCGAAACAGGTGTGCGCACAATTGACACTTTCAACCCAATAGTAGAAGGAGGTACAGGATTCATCCCAGGTCCGTTCGGAACAGGTAAGACAGTGCTTCAGCACGCTATCTCAAAGCAGGCGGAGGCCGACATCGTGATCATCGCAGCATGTGGTGAGCGTGCGAACGAGGTTGTGGAGATCTTTACAGAGTTCCCTGAACTCATCGACCCACACACAGGCCGCAAGCTGATGGAACGTACTATCATTATTGCAAATACTTCAAACATGCCAGTGGCTGCGCGTGAGGCTTCAGTCTATACAGCTATGACTATGGCAGAGTATTACCGTTCGATGGGTCTTCGTGTGTTGCTGATGGCTGACTCCACATCACGTTGGGCACAGGCATTGCGTGAGATGTCAAACCGTATGGAGGAACTTCCTGGACCAGACGCATTCCCTATGGACCTCGGAGCGTTGATTTCTAACTTCTATGGACGTGCAGGTTATGTTTATCTCAACAATGGCGAGGTTGGTTCTGTTACATTCATAGGAACAGTTTCTCCTGCCGGAGGTAACTTGAAGGAACCTGTAACTGAAAACACCAAGAAGGTGGCTCGTTGTTTCTACGGATTGGAGCAGGAGCGTGCCGATAAGAAACGCTATCCGGCTGTCAATCCTATCGATTCATACTCTAAGTATCTTGAATACCCAGAATTTGCCGAGTATATCAGCAAGAAGATCAACGACCAGTGGATTCCGAAGGTGCTTAACTTGAAGACACGTATGCTTCGTGGTAAGGAAATTGCAGAGCAGATTAACATTCTCGGTGATGATGGCGTGCCTGTTGATTATCATGAAGTGTTCTGGAAGTCTGAAATCATAGACTATGTCATTCTTCAGCAAGATGCGTTTGATGAGGTCGACGCAGTGACTTCGCTTGAGCGTCAGGAGGAAATTTTGAACCTTGTGACAGAAATTTGTGAGATTGACTTCAAGTTCGACAATTTCCTTGATGTTTCAAATCATTTTAAGAAGATGATTAATCTTTGCAAGCAGATGAACTATTCTGTCTACAAGTCTGAGCAGTACTACGACTTTAAGGGTCAGGTAGAAGCAATGCTTGCTGACCATAAATAAAGAAAGGGATAAGATAATATGGCAACAACAG
Source organism: Bacteroidaceae bacterium (assembly GCA_045576655.1). Taxonomy (GTDB): domain Bacteria; phylum Bacteroidota; class Bacteroidia; order Bacteroidales; family Bacteroidaceae; genus RGIG8745. The sequence continues at coordinate 13,708 of JAZNGW010000031.1, read as the reverse complement.
CATTCCAAAAGATATATACTAAAGTCAGCCAAATCACCAAAGCTACATGCTCATTGAAGGCTAAGGGTGTAGGCTATGATGAACTTGCAACCATTAACGGCAAACTTGCCCAGGTTGTTAAAATTATGGGCGACGACGTGACTTTGCAGGTGTTTGAGGGTACAGGAGGCATTCCGACTAATGCAGAAGTGGTGTTCCTCGGCAAGGCTCCAACACTTAAGGTTGGCGACCAGCTTGCAGGACGTTTCTTCAATGCTTACGGAAACCCAATCGATGGTGGTCCGGAAATAGAGGGACGTGAAGTGGAAATCGGAGGTCCTTCAGTTAACCCTGTACGTCGTAAGCAACCAAGCGAACTTATTGCTACAGGTATCGCTGGTATCGACTTGAACAATACACTCGTGTCAGGACAGAAGATACCTTTCTTCGCCGACCCTGACCAGCCGTTCAATGAAGTTATGGCTATGGTGGCGCTTCGTGCCAAGGCCGACAAGATCATCCTTGGCGGTATGGGTATGACAAACGATGACTATTATTTCTTCCGCAACACGTTCTCGAACGCAGGTGCACTAGACCGCATCATTTCGTTCATGAACACAACAGAAGACCCAGCTGTAGAGCGTTTGCTTGTTCCAGACATGGCACTTGCTGCAGCAGAATACTTCGCTGTGGAGAAGCATGAGAAGGTGCTCGTCCTTCTTACCGACATGACTTCATATGCAGACTCGCTTTCTATCGTATCCAACCGTATGGACCAGATTCCTTCTAAGGACTCAATGCCAGGTTCTCTTTATTCTGACCTCGCAAAGATTTACGAGAAGGCAGTACAGTTCCCAGAGGAAGCAGGTGGCGGTTCTATCACAATTATTGCGGTGACAACTCTTAGTGGAGGTGACATTACACATGCCGTTCCGGATAATACAGGTTACATCACAGAAGGACAGCTCTATCTGCGTCGTGACTCCGACATTGGTAAGGTTATTGTCGATCCGTTCCGTTCACTTTCACGTCTGAAGCAGCTTGTTGCAGGAAAGAAGACACGTGCAGACCATAGTCAGGTTATGAATGCTGCTATCCGTCTTTATTCTGATGCTGCAAATGCTAAGACTAAGCTTGAGAACGGTTTTGATTTGACAGAATATGACGATCGTTGCCTTGATTTTGCAAAGGAATATGCAGACAAGTTGCTTGCAATCGATGTCGACCTTGATACAACCGAGATGCTTGATGTAACTTGGAGCTTGTTCCGCAAGTATTTCAAGATTGAAGAAGTCAACATCAAGAAAGAATTTACTGACATCTATTGGAAGTAAGTTTCAAGTTCTTGAGTTTTTAAGTTTGAGGTTGCTGTATATTCGGCTACAAACCATGCCAATATAACTGTTACCCGAAAATCAACGACTTAATAAATATAATGGCTATAAAGTTTCAATATAATAAGACATCGCTTCAGCAGATTGAAAAGCAACTCAAGATGCGCCAACGCACCTTGCCTATCATCAAGAGCAAGGAGACAGCACTGCGTTTAGAGGTCAAGAGATGCAAGGACGAGGCTGTGGTGTTGGAGGAGAGACTGAACAGTCAGATTGCCGGATACGAATCCATGTACGCTCTTTGGGGAGAGTTTGACACATCGCTCGTCTCGCTCAAGGATGTTCAATTGGGAAATAAGAAAATTGCGGGTGTTAAGGTCCCAATCCTCATAAACATCGAACTGGAAGTTAAACCGTTCGGATTGTTTAGCGCTCCTAAATGGTATTTCGACGGTATCAAACTGTTTCAGGGACTTGCCAAAACCGCTGTTGAGCGTGAATTCGTCTTGGCTAAGCTTGCTCTGCTCGACCATGCTCGTAGGAAGACTACACAGAAGGTCAACCTCTTCGAGAAAGTTCAGATTCCAGGCTATCAAGAAGCCGTGCGAAAGATTAAGCGATTCATGGAAGACGAAGAGAACCTGTCGAAGTCTTCCCAGAAGATACTGAAGTCACTACAGGAGAAAAGAAAGGAGGTTGAGGTATGATTCAAAAAATGAAGAAATTCACATTCCTTGTCACTGGAAAGGAATATGAACAGTTCATTTCAGACATTCGCGAACTTGGTGTACTCCACATTGACGAACTTCAGAGTGGTGCAACAAGCGATGAACTTCAGCAGTCTCTCGACACTGCCGAGAGATACAAGAATGTGATAAAGGCATTGGATTACGCAAAGGATACATATGAGACTGAAAACGAATATGTGTCCCGTCCTGTCGATGCATCACAAGGAAAGGCATTGGTAGAAGAAGTCGAGAAGTTGCTTGCAGAGGAATATTCGCTCAAGCATAAGCTCGACGATACTGAGAAGGCTCTTGGCCAACTCGAACCTTGGGGCAATTTTGACCGCGAACCTATTCAGCGTCTTGCTCAGCATGGATGTAATGTATATTTCTTCGTATGTCCATCAAAGGCGTTCACAAGAGATTGGGTCGACAATTACTTTGCGACACCTGTCAGTGCCGAAAAGGGAAAGACCTATTTCTTGGCTTTTGCTTCCGAACGTCCTGATATCACAGCGGAATGTCTTGAACTTCCAACCGGAACTCTTGCTTCTTACATAGAGCAGAAGAAAGATGTAGAGTCACAACTCAGTAACATCCACGAACATCTTGTGCGTATCAACGCCGAGAGTCGCGAATCCATTCTTGCCGCCCAGGTCGAAAATGAAAATTCCATATCACTTTCAAAGGTGCGCCTCTGTTCTGAATCGATAGCAGGAGATGCAGTAAAACTTATGGTAGGATGGACTCTGGAAGAGAAGAGTGCCGATGTTACTGGTTATCTAGAAACAAACCACATATTCTATGAGATGGAAGACCCTAAGTTCGACGATAATGTGCCTATCCAACTCAAGAACGACTCCTACAGCAGACTCTTCGAGCCTATACTTCGTATGTATTCACTTCCGAATTATAGCGACCTCGATCCGACTCCTTATTTTGCGCCGTTCTTCATGCTCTTCTTCGGACTCTGCATGTGCGACGCTGGTTATGGATTGCTCATCCTGCTTGCAAGTTTATTCCTCAAGTCAAAACTCAGCGAGGAACTCAAGGGATATGCAAATCTCGGTATGCTGTTAGGTGGAATGACTGTGGTGTGTGGTGGACTGACAGGCTCGTTCCTCGGTATCGACCTTACAAAGGCAGAGTGGGCATTCCTTGCTCCAGTACGTCCTTACTTCGTCAATGAAGCAAACTTCAAACTCTTTGGCTACTCACCAATGATGGTCATTTCTGTCATCATCGGTTTCATACAGGTTCTACTCGGAATGTTGCTTGCTGGAGCCAAAGCAGCCAAGCTCAACGGCTGGAGATTTGCTGTTGGTAAGGTGTCATGGGTGTTAGGTCTGTTCACAACGGTTATCTGCTTTGGATTACCGTTCTGTGGAGCCGTTATACCAACAGTTATCAATTACATACTCTACGGAATCATCGGACTATCCGTCTTGGGCATATTCTTCTACAACTCGCCCGACAAGAACATCTTCATGAACTTCGGAACCGGTGTTTGGGACACTTATGGTATGGCAACAGGGCTCCTTGGCGACCTCCTAAGCTATATCCGTCTCTTTGCTCTTGGACTCACTGGAGGTGTGCTCGGTGGTGTGTTCAACGAACTTGCCACAACTCTGTTTGTTGATATGCCATGGGCTATACGTTGGCTGCCGATGCTCCTTGTCCTTCTTGTAGGTCATGGCATCAATTTCGCCCTCTGTATGATTTCATCCTTCGTTCATCCTATGCGACTCACCTTCGTTGAGTTTTTCAAGAATGCAAGTTTCGATGGAGGAGGCAAGGAGTATTCACCATTCAAGATAAGACAATACAAGCGCGACTAAACGCTGCCTGAGCGTGCATAACGCAGAAAAGGAAATATATTAATAACTAAAAAATAATAATTTAAAAAAACAATTATGGAAATTCTATTAGGCTATTTGGGATTGGCACTCGCTGTGGCACTCTCAGGAATCGGCTCCTCTTACGGAGTAACAATTTGTGGTAACGCTGCTATTGGCGCATACAAGAAGAACCCAAGTGCAGGTGGTTCGTACATTGCCCTCGCAGCTCTCCCATCTTCACAGGGACTTTACGGATTCGTAGGATTCTTTATGCTCAATCCTCATGTAAATGCATCAATTGACATGTTCACTGCATGTGCAGTATTCGGTGCAGGTCTTGCACTCGGACTTGTTGCACTTATCTCAGCAATCCGTCAGGCAAAAGTTTGTGCTAACGGTATTTCAGCAATCGGTGCAGGTCACAACGCATTCGGTACAACAATGACGCTTGCTGTGTTCCCTGAGCTTTACGCTATCCTTGGATTGCTCGTACTTATCTTGATTGCTGGTGCTCTTTAACAGGATATCACTTAGAGTTAAAAGGACGGACAATTGTCCGTCCTTTTTTGTACTATCCCCCTCATAATACATAAGAATATTATCAGAGACCAATAGTGGGGATAGAAAAGAGAATATCTACTTTTTCTATGTCTGTACGGGGGCTTTAGTTGATTAAATATGTCTTGGTCAGTCCGTTGTAAGTACATTTGACTGTTGCGCGATCTTCTACTATAGGACTCACCTCAAATTGTACGTAAGGGTGGGAAGGGGTGACCTTAATGACAGATTTGTCCGTTAGCGGAGCATATATTTGATAGCGTGTGGCGTCGGTCAGTCCATTGGCATTAGTGCATCGAATAGGCGTTGATGGCAGATTTAGCGTTTTGCCGTCGACTGTTATGTTGACAGTTGGTACTATAGGCGCTTCGAACGGGATGTTGCTCTTGGCAAATCCTATGCCGTGGAGGTCAAAGAGTCCGACAGGGCGTTGAGGTTGCTGTGGATGGCCGAACTGACGACGGTTGTTCTGCGGCTGCTGTACTTCCGGTCCTTCTGCTATGAGGTAGATAGCGTGCTTCCCCTTTAGTCCTTCAATTGATGGTACTGCAACGGAGAAGTTCGTAGGGCGACGCGGCGCATCAGCGTTTATACTGATTGTGCCAATCTCCTTGCCGTTCCATGTGTCGTTGGCGTATGGGCCGTCGAGCATTACTTTTATTTTGAATCCGCCATTGCCTCCAGGAGTGAGTCGGAGATTGAGAGTGGCGCTGTCGCCTTTACTTATTCCGTTGAATGCTTTGACGCCTTTAGTGTCTTTCTTGAGTCCTTCTATACCGAAATACTTGAAACCGATAATTCCGCCGTTGGTAATGCCTGCGAGGTCCATGCTGTTGTTCCAAATGTCGTGGTTGTCTTGCATCCAATTATATCCGCTCATGTAGCACGCTATGCCTGCAGAGTAGTAACGGTAAGGTGGAAGTCCGAAAATCTGGAAACCCTCAGAGGTGACTTCCGCTCCTGTGTATTCGGTTCCGTCCGATGCCGCCGCTGTCCATTCATTATTTTTTGAGTAAGGGTCGTAGGCTGTAATTTTTACTGTGCCCCCATCTGCTACTTTCTTCTTGTCCCAGGTGATTTTTACAGGAGCGACCATTGCTTGGCGTGCATTGCCGAAGCCGCGTGGCGGACGATGGTAGAATACGTACCACTGACCGTTGATCTGTTCAATCGAGCCATGTGTGTTATGTGCGGCATTGGTAGTCATGAGGCGGGTGCCGTCGGCGTTAGGTACAACTCCGCGTGAGTCTACAAGTACGCCTCCTGAACGCCAAGGACCGAGTGGCGAATCGCCGAATGCATAGCGCAGGGCGGAATTAGTAGAGCCAAGTCCGTAGTCAGGACCAGAGTAACCAGAGAATACCATCACGTATTTGTTGCCGACTTGACGTATGGATGATGCTTCAAAGAAATTAAAGTCACCAGGGTCCTGCCCCTTGTAGAGAGCGGGATATTCCGTGCCTTTAGGGTCGCGTACTTCTCCGTACCTGCTGCTTGCTGGGATGAAATAGTCGTGTACTTTAGTGCCTGGGCGAAGGGCATACATATTGTTCTGGTCGAGTTCGAACGCGGTAGAGCGCTGGAAGCCGTAAAATACATATGCACGGAACCCCTTGTCGTAGTCGGGGTCTTTCTTGTCGGTTACATATTCGATGAAGACCGAAGGGTCGAAGTCAATCATTGAACCTGGCAAGCATTGTCTGCCGTCTTCGGTGAGATTGACTGGTGTGAAAGGACCGTCGGGACGGTCGCTTTTGCAAACCATTGCCACTCGTCGCCATCCGCGCGAATGAGGATAGAGGTAATAGGTCTTCTTTCCTGTTTTTCTATCCTTCACCTCAACGAGATCGGGAGCGAACATCGTGTCCCATTGTCCGTCGACGAAGTGAGTGAAGATCGGTCCTTCGTCTCTCCATTTGCTGAGGTCTTCTACCGGTGCCGACCACATGCGGATGTCGTTCCCGCAGTAGCCAGAATAGGTGATGTCGTGTGAACCGATGATGTAGGCTCTTTGCTTGCCTGGGTTGTCGGGGTCTTCAAATACACGAGGTTCTCCGTCAGGCAAGTGCTCCCATAGTGGCAGATAAGGGTTTTGCGCATTTGCCAAAAATGCTGATGAAAGGGCGTAAATGAATGTTAGTATATGTTTCTTCATATTAGATAAGTGTGTTAAAGGTTGTCTTCGGACACAAATATAGCGAAAAGTTTCACAAATAGAAAACGGGGGAAGTCCTTAAGGATTCCCCCGTTTGTAGTATGTGAAAAGATTGTCCCCTTATCCTCTAGCCTTTTTGATATAATCGAGGCAAGTGCGGCACATATTTGTTACGTATGCCCAGTCTTCAGCAGCGACCTTGTCGTTAGGGAAGAGTTTGCTACCCATGCCAACGCAGTAAACTCCTGCCTTGAACCATGAGGTGATGCTCTCTTCGGTAGGGGCTACTCCGCCTGTGACCATAATCTTGGCCCACGGCATTGGTGCCTTGAGACCCTTGATGAAGTTTGGTCCGTATACATCTCCAGGGAAGACCTTGGTGAGGTCGCATCCCAGTTCCTGCGCCTTGCCCACTTCGCTTACGGTGCCGCATCCTGGGCAGTAAGGTACGAGACGGCGGTTGCATACTGGTGCGATGTCAGGGTTGAAGAGCGGACCTACGATGAAGCATGCTCCTAATTGTAGATAAAGCGCTGCAGTAGGTGCGTCAACGATGGAACCAACTCCGAGAGCGAGTTCCGGACATTCCTTTGCAGCGAACTTTACGCACTCTGCGAAGACTTCATGAGCGAAGTCGCCACGATTGGTGAACTCAAATGCGCGCACGCCTCCGTCATAGCATGCCTTGATGACTTTCTTTGCTACTTCTGCATCTTTGTGGTAGAATACAGGAACCATGCCTGTTTCACCTATTTTTGCCATTACGGCAAGTTTATCGAATTTAGCCAATGTTCTTTTGATTTAAAAGTTTGTGTTTCTCTATTTCGTTTTATCTCTGTACTCGTCCGTTAGCATTACCTCCAGCAAGAGCCTCAACTTCCTCGACAGATACAAGGTTGAAGTCGCCAGGTATAGTGTGCTTGAGTGCTGATGCAGCAACGGCAAACTCAAGAGCTTCGCCTTGAGTAGGTTTTGTGAGGAGTCCATGGATAAGACCGCCAGAGAAAGAGTCGCCACCACCTACACGGTCAATGATAGGGTTGATGTCGTAACGCTTTGACTGGTAGAACTCTTTGCCGTCGTAGATAAGAGCCTTCCATCCGTTATGAGTAGCGCTGAAGCTTTCGCGGAGAGTGGAAACAACGTATTTGAATCCGAACTCTTCCTTCATGGCCTTAAAGATGCCTTCATAGCCTGCAGCATCGGTTACACCACCTTCAACATCTGCGTCTGGTTTGAATCCGAGGCAGAGTTCGGCATCCTCTTCATTGCCTATGCAAACGTCAACATATTGCATGAGTGGACGCATTACTGATATGGCCTTTTCGCTAGTCCAAAGTTTCTTTCTGAAGTTGAGGTCAACACTTATAGTCACTCCATGCTTCTTAGCTGCGATACAAGCCTGACGGAGGCATTCTGCGCTCGCGTCGCTTATGGCAGGTGTAATGCCAGACCAGTGGAACCAGTCGGCTCCTTCGAAAATCTTATCGAAATCGAAGTCTTCAGGTTTTGCCTCGGCGATGGCTGAGTTAGCGCGGTCGTAGATAACCTTTGAAGCACGCATTGACGCACCTGTTTCAGCATAGTAGAGTCCGATGCGCTCTCCGCCACGTGCTATGTGGTCTGTATTTACTCCGTACTTGCGCATTGCGTTGACAGCAATTTGTCCGATTTCATGTTTAGGAAGCTTGCTCACAAACAAGCAGTCGTGTCCGTAGTTTGCACAACTGATGGCAACGTTTGCCTCGCCGCCGCCAGGAATGATGTTAAACTTGTCTGTTTGAACAAAACGATAATTTCCTTCAGGTGAAAGGCGGAGCATAATCTCGCCCATTGTTACGATTTTAGCCATTTCTATTTTGTTTATTAGTAATTTCGTTATGCACAGTGCATGTATATCTCTGCAAATATAGGATTTTTTGTTTGTAAAATCGATAAAAAGCCTTGAGCAAATGACGAAAAGAAGCAGTGTGTGCATTTTGATGTTTTATTTTTATCCGGTATTGGTGAAAAAATCTTAACTTTGCAGAGATTAGCATTAAGGTAAAAGGATAAATTCAAGGTAAAGTTTTTGTTTGATGGAAGTTCAGAGTAAAATCAGAATTAAGGATATTGCTGAACGTGCAGGTGTGTCGGTTGGTACGGTCGACCGCGTTATCCACGGGCGTACAAACGTGTCAAAACTCAGTTATGAGAAGGTGCAGAAAGTGCTTGAAGAAATCAACTATGTGCCTAACCATTATGCAAGTGCTTTGGCAAGCAACAAAACATATTACTTTGCTGCCATATTGCCTATGCATGAGGCCGACAGCTATTGGGCTCGTGTTGAGAAAGGTTTGCGTGATGGAGTTACTCGCTTTTCCGATTTCAAGATCGCTTTTAAGATATTCCACTACGACCCGTTTAATGACGAATCCTTTGTAGAGGAATATCGTGCTCTGCTCGCAACGAATCCTTTTGCCGTAATTATAGCTCCGATCTTCCAACAGCGCATTATGACAGAGTTTGTAGGTGCGCTCGAGGCGGAGTCCATTCCATATTCGCTGATCGACTCAAACTGGCCTGAGTTTAACCCTGTCACTTTTTATGGCCAAGACTCTAAGCGTAGCGGCGAATTTTCTGCACGCATTATGATGCTTGCTTCGGGCGGTGTGCCTCAGCGCATATTCATCTTCAAGATTCTTGGAGAGGGCAGGGTGGCGAGCCGTCAGCAGTTGAACCGTGAAAGAGGTTTTCGCCAGTATTTGGCGGACAACTGCCCAAAGTGCGAGATTGTGGATGTCAACCTTTATGCTTACGACAAGCAGGGCATGCGTGAAATCATGCGCAAGGCCTTTGCTGAGAATCAGGATGTGCGTCTTGGAGTGTCTTTTAATTCATCCATCCATCTTATTGGCGATTTCTTGCGTGCGGAAATGCCTGGGCATCCCCACGTCACACTGCTTGGTTACGATATGCTCGAGGCCAATGTGCGTTGCGTGAAGGACGGATTTGTAGACTTCCTCATTGCGCAGCACCCTCATAAGCAAGGGCTGAACAGCTTCCGCAGCCTATTTAACGCCTGCGTACTTCGTTCTAAGTTGACTCGCGACCATTATGTGTCAATCGAACTTCTCACAAAGGAGAATATTGACTATTATGAAGACTAAAATTGTACGAAAACAATAAAAAGAGCCCTCGAAATTAGTTTTGAGGGCTCTTCTGTTGTTTTTTGGGCGCTAATAGAGCGTATTTTGTGGCTGCAATCTGTTGGGAACTCATGAAAAAAAACTAATTTTGCAAGTTAGAATTAGCAGATAAAAACAAACAAAACATATAGTTACATTATGGAAAAGCCTGAAGAAGGAAAATACGAGTATTTGAATTTCGTAGAAGAGGCCGTAAATAAGGATTTGGCCGAGGGTAAGAACGACGGTAGAGTGCAGACTCGATTCCCGCCTGAACCAAACGGCTATCTTCACATTGGTCATGCCAAGGCTATCTGTATCGACTTCGGTATTGCTGCGCGTCACGGCGGGGTGTGCAATCTCCGTTTCGATGATACAAATCCGTCAAAGGAAGATACCGAGTATGTTGACTCTATCATGGAAGACATCAAGTGGCTCGGTTTCCAGTGGGGCAACGTGTATTATGCATCCGACTATTTCGACCAGTTGTGGCAGTTTGCCGTTCGCCTCATCAAAGAGGGCAAGGCTTATGTCGACGAGCAGACTCGCGAGCAGATAGAGGAGCAGAAAGGTACGCCTACGCAGCCTGGAACAAACAGCCCTTATCGCGACCGTCCTGTAGAGGAGAGCCTCGCTCTCTTTGAAAAGATGAATAGTGGTGAACTTCCTGAGGGTTCCATGGTTCTCCGTGCCAAGATTGACATGGCTAACTCGAACATGCACTTCCGCGACCCTATTATCTATCGCATAATTAAGACTCCACACCATCGCACCGGCACAAAGTGGAACGCATATCCGATGTATGACTTTGCGCACGGACAGAGCGACTACTTCGAGGGAGTCACTCACTCCATCTGTACGCTTGAGTTTGAGGTGCATCGCCCGCTCTACAATCTCTTCATCGACGAGTTGAAGGAGGGCAAGGATCTTGGAGACCATCGTCCACGTCAGATCGAGTTTAACCGCCTTAACCTCACATACACAGTCATGAGCAAGCGCAAGCTCCTCGCTCTCGTTAAGGAAGGACTCGTCAACGGATGGGACGATCCACGAATGCCTACTATTTGCGGATTCCGTCGCAGAGGATACAGCCCTGAGTCAATCCGTAAGTTCATTGATATGATAGGTTACACTAAGTTTAACGCTCTCAATGACTTTGCGCTCCTTGAAGCAGCTGTACGTGAAGACCTTAATGCACGTGCCACACGTGTGAGCGCAGTAATCAACCCAGTGAAACTCACCATAACAAACTATCCAGAAGGACAGGTTGAGGTTATGGATGCTATCGACAATCCAGAAGATCCACAGAGCAAGACTCATCAGATTGAGTTCAGCCGTGAACTTTGGATTGAGCGCGAGGATTTCATGGAAGATGCTCCTAAGAACTTCTTCCGCCTTAGCGTAGGACGCGAGGTGCGCCTCAAGAATGCATATATCGTTAAGTGTACAGGAATCAAGAAGAATGAAGCAGGTGAAGTGGAAGAGATTTTCTGCGAATACGACGCTAATACCAAGAGCGGAATGCCTGACGCAAACCGCAAGGTTAAGGCTACTCTCCACTGGTTGAGCCGTAATCACTGCGTTCCTGCCGAAGTGCGCCTCTACGACCGCCTGTTTATGGTTGAGAATCCGTCAGCCGACGAGCGCGACTTCCGTGAACTCCTTAACCCTGGTTCGCTCGAGGTACGCCAGAATTGCTACGTCGAGAAGTATCTCCAGGAGTTCAAACCTCTCGATTATCTCCAGTTCCAGCGTTTGGGATATTTCACCCTCGACAAGGACAGCACCCCAGACCACCTCGTGTTCAACCGCACAGTCGGTTTGCGCGACAACTGGGCAAAGGCTAAGAAATAAACAGAACGCCATATATTGAACGATGCGCAACGACTATTTTGATTCATCCGAGTTCAAGCGTCTGCTTGCCGAATACCAAGATACCTTGAAACTCTCCGTTTCAAGGTATTTTGATGTTGACGACTTTGTCGACCTAACCGACTACTATGTCGATTTTGTCAGCATGGACGAAGCCTTAGAGGTGCTTGCCGAAGGATTAAGACAGCACCCCGATAGTGACCGCCTTAAACTTATGCTTGCAGGTATTCATGTGTGCAAGTATAATTATAAATTGGCGGAAGACATTATGCGCACTCTTGATAACCCAACACTCAACAACGACTATTACTACGTGTCGGCACAGCTCCAACTTGCCCATTATGCAAACTATATCGAGGCTGGCCGCCTTTTCCGCCAATGGATTAAGCGCGAAGAGGAAGAACTGCGCAACGATAGTTCCTTAAAGGATGCGGGCGAGATCCGGCGCGATAACTACCTGCACATCCTCACCTCCGTGCGCGAGTTTGTTCACGATGAAGACTTGCGTCGCCAAATGCTTATACAGTGGATAGATGAGTATATCACAGTCTTTTCTGCAGAAGGACCTTTGGGCAATAGCGAAATAGACCTTAGCGTGGCTGAAGTGTGCCGTATCGAAAACCTCCCCGTTCTCTGCGAGAAACTCTACACCTTGATGCTCGACACCGATCCTTACCTTGAAGGAGGATGGGCGGTGCTTGCCGCCGCACAGTATACCAACGGCAAGTATTCTGAAGCGGTCGATTCAGCCGAATACGCCCTGGCAGTCAATCCCGACGACTGTTTCTCACTCTTCACCAAAGCACATGCCTTCTATGCCCAGGCAAACTTCGAAGCCGCCCTTGCCACGTTCCAAAAGTATAAATTGTGCGGGGCAGATTCGCCCGACCTCTTCATAGCATCCTGCCTTGTCCGTCTTGAGCGCTATGATGAGGCTAAACCTTATCTCATCACAGCCGAGGCATGGAACGAAGGAGTTGTGTCGGCTGACCAGCCCGACTATTACGCAAACAACTGCTACGAAATGGCCGAATGCCATCTATTACTGGGTACTTACGACAAGGCACTTCAACTGGCAGATAAAGCATTGACGGTAAGTCCGCATAACTTCGATTTCATGCAGACCAGAGGTGCAGCTCTGCTTGCAATGGGCAAGCATGACGAAGCCTTCCAGACCTTTACTGATTCGGTGACACATCACTACGACCACCACCAAGCCCTGCTGCTCACAGGATTGCGCTATCTCAATGCCGGCGAACCTGAAGCGGCAAGCAAATTCTTCTTGCGAGTGCTTGCCGAAGACAATCCGCCCCCTTATGCCTATGCTTATCTCACCTATACATATTTTCAGATGAGCGACACGGTCAAGTTTCTCGCCAGTCTGCGCAAGTCCGTCGAAGTATGCCCTGAGATACTCCGCGACATCATGGGGCAAAACTTCCCAGGCATCGAACCTCAGGACTACTATACTCATATCGTAGGTATCCTCTCCCGTAACCAAACCTCCGATTCAGAAGAAGAGGGTGGGGAGTAGTAACACTTCTGCAGCGTATTGCAGAAGATTCAATACCTGCGTCTGAATTCCAAACTCAGCTTAAGTTCGTACAAACTCAGTCTAAGTTTGTACGTTTTCAGTCTAAGTTTGTATAAACTTAGTCTAAGTATGAAGTTATCAGCAAGGTATCACACTATTCTGAGTGCGAATTAAGGGTGATTTATTATGGAGAACACGGATTTTGCCTCCCGCAGATCCCGCAGATTGCCGCCGATTATTGATTTTAAGGCACGGAACATGCTGAGAACACGGAACGACACGGTTTTGTGTTCTTGAACGCGGATGAAACTGATCGAACAGATTGTCGCGGATAAAATACAAAATCAGCGTTAATCAGCCCAATCCGTTAAATCGGCGTTCGAAAAGGGCGCAATACATTGCGTTCCTACTTAACTTCTTAACTCATGACTCCTGAACTCCTGAACAGGGCACCCGCAAGGGATGCCCCTACACACGAATTATCGTCATCGTCCCATTGCCGTAGGGGTACCCCTCGCGGGTACCCGAAAACGCATGACGTAGAGA
>JAZNGW010000030.1:0-44537 GCA_045576655.1 Bacteroidaceae bacterium | reverse complement strand
GGTGTTCATCAAATCGTATGCAGGAGTCAATACGTAGTCTCCACCATCGGTCTCTTGTAGTGAGAAGTTTTTCAGGTGTGCATCGCCATTACTGAATAGATAATTGAAGACAACAAGCATGAAATACTTAGCCATCTCAACTTGCCATGCAGAAACATTTTGTTTCAAGAGCTTCGCTATGTCCTCATAGCTACCTGAATATTTGAAGTCACTACCGCTATTTCGCTCGGTTTTGCCTGCTATAGAAGCAAAATCATCTTGCCTAATCTTAGAACCATCAGCCCTATAGTCAAACCTCTTAGTTATGTAAAAGGGATTGTCATCTGCAAAAAAAGCGAGTGCGTTCGCGGCTGTATTGATTTTATACACCTGGCTTGCAATCTGCATGGTCAGATGCTCATTTGCCGGAATATTATTCCTGAAACGAAGGTTTTTATATTCAGGAACGGGTTTTATAATATATCGCCCAGATTCTCCTTCAGGGGTGATTATAATCTTTCCCTTTTTGATTATGGCTGATATCTTCTCCTGTACTCCAGAGATAGAAATTTTGTTTATTGATGCTACAATCTCACGTCCGGTGTCATCGTTTATCGTTAGTTCCATGATGTGGCTAACCTTCTTGCCGCCGAAAACTTTTCGCAGGCACGAAGGACTATATGTATCGAATCCTGGTGTAAGTGTGCCAGGACAAACGTCTATCGTTCTCATAATTTCTCTATTGTTATCGCACCTATTGTATCGTGCTTTGCCGTTGCTAATAATAAACCGAATGAATCTTTTTCATCTATTCTCAATGTCATGCACTGAGTTGCGTTGTTAGCACCTTCAGAGAGCATGTTGTAGAAGAATGGGAATAGTTCATCAGAAACATACACCTCCTTGCGTTTAGGGAAAGCCAACGATATTGCACGCATCTCTGGATTGATAAGATACTCATCGTCATATTTGAAAATATAACGCATGTCATCTGTTTCGGTTAGTGTGCCCGCAACTATCTTATTTGCTAAAACTAATGCTCGTCTCATTATTCATTAATGATTTTTACTCTCATGATTAACTCTAAGCCAAGAACCCCAGCAATCTTTTCCAAAGTCTTCAAAGATGGGTTTCCTTTCTCTGATTCTACACTTTTAATTATACGCAAGCTAAGCTCCGTATAGTCTGATAAATCCTGTTGGGTCAATCCCAATACAGTCCTTCGTTCCTTTATTAATTCTCCGTACTTCATGGTGCAATATATTACACATTTGATGCAAAAGTATATATTTTCTTTTGAGTATTCAAGCGTTTGTGCAATATAATGCACTTCTTTATTGCGTCATTCACCGCAAAATTCTATTTCTTTTGATGGCTATCTCATAATGATTGTCAATCATTATGAGCTTATTTTGGTCGTAATGCTTCTAAATACAATCATTTTGGAGAGTATAAAATTACTCTGATATTTAGTGGCGGATTATGTGAAAGACATGTCTAAAGAGTCTAAAATAGACTTTTAAAACATATTTTTTTACTGAAATATTCCTCCAAAAGAAAGAAATGAGTAGTTTTGTGTTATAAATATCAGTATAATACAGATAAACCCTTTATTATGCAGATAACTATTAGTATAATGATAGATACGACTGCTTATGAAAGATTTTTATGAATACTCTACTCCCGAACTAGTACGTATGTTAGGTGAACGCTTCAAGGAATATAGAATGCGATGCGATCTGACTCAAAAAGAAGTATCGGAACTATCTGGTGTTGGCCTTACTACTATACACAAGTTCGAGAATGGTACAGCTAGTAATCTTTCATTGTCAACATTCATTCTTTTGCTGAAAGTGATTGAACAAATCAACTATTTAGATGATTTACTGCCAGAGTTACCCCCATCACCTTATCTTGTGCGAAGAAATGAGAAGAAAGCGCAACGTATAAGACATAAAATTTCAAGAAAATAGGATGGATTTATGATTATAATCCGCCAAATCGCCTAAAAAAAGTGAGATTTGGCGAGATATGATGAAAAAACAGATGAAAATTGAAGAAGCCATACTTTACTGCCTCGCTACCCAAAACAGGGGGATGCGGACGGAGCAGATTGCGGAAATGATTAACCGCCAACGGTTACATATTCGCAAGGATGGACAACCAGTTACATCCAATCAGGTTTATGCGGTAATTTGTCGCTATCCCGATATGTTTGTCAAGGCAGAAGGAGGGATTATGTTGATGATATAAAAGATAATTATGCTAGCATACACATACATAGAAAAAGGAAAGTTCGCTTTGGTGGAGAAGCCGAAGCCAGCACTCATTGAGACAACTGATGCTATCGTTCGTGTGACGATGAGCAGTATCTGTTCAAGTGACTTGCATATCAAGCATGGGAGCATGCCTCGTGCGATACCAGGCATTACCGTTGGACACGAAATGGTAGGAGTGGTTGAAAAGGTTGGTACCGATGTTACCAATGTAAAGCCAGGAGATAGAGTAACCGTTAATGTGGAGACCTTCTGCGGAGAGTGTTTCTTCTGCAAGAATGGCTATGTGAACAATTGCACCGACCCGAATGGCGGATGGGCACTCGGGTGTCGCATCGATGGCGGACAGACGGAATATGTGCGCGTGCCATTGGCTAATCAAGGACTAAACCGTATTCCCGATAGTGTAACTGATGAGCAAGCATTGTTGGTGGGTGATGTTCTAGCCACAGGCTTTTGGGCAGCACGTATTTCCGAGATAACCGAAGACAATACTGTGCTGATAATAGGAGCGGGGCCCACTGGCATATGCACCTTGCTTTGTGTGATGTTGAAACAACCAAAACGCATCATTGTGTGCGAAAAGTCAGAAGAAAGACGTCGCTTCGTGCAAGAACATTATCCCGATGTGTTGCTCACCAACCCCGACGAATGTAAAGACTTTGCCTTGAAGAATAGCGACCATGGAGGTGCTGATAGAGTGCTTGAAGTTGCCGGTGCTGATGACACCTTCCGTTTGGTGTGGGAGTGTGCCCGTCCGAATGCGATTGTAACTGTGGTTGCCCTTTACGACCAGCCTCAAGTTCTTTCTCTTCCCGACATGTATGGCAAGAACCTCACCTTCAAGACTGGTGGTGTAGATGGATGCGATTGCGAGGAAGTCCTTCACCTTATAGAAGCAGGAAAGATTGACACCACTCCGCTTATTACGCATCGTTTTCCGTTGAGTGAGATTGAGGAAGCCTACCGCATCTTTGAGAATAAATTGGATAGAGTGATAAAGGTGGCGATAATTTGAAGTAGCTACATAAAATGATGTAAATATGACACAGCAAGGTTTTAATGATTATATATTCGCTGTCTATGGATACAAAAATGGTACAGCAAAGAGTTATATAACAGCAATCCATATTATAGATGAAATGTTCTTGTATGATGATGTTTTTGATTTACAAGGAGAATCCATCACTTGCATAAATGATATAGAATTATTAAAGCGGATTGAAGTATTTGTTCGGGCACAACAATCTCTCTTTAAGAAGGGCGAGGATTCTATTTTTCGTAATATAAGTAGTGGACAGAATAGCTATCCTGGCAAAGGATTTTGTTCTGCTGCCCTCAAACAATTACTCAATTATTATTCCTATGATTTGAAGGAAAAAGAAGCTTCGAAAATTCTAAAAGAAAGAACTAATGCAAAGTGTATTTCAAAAGATTTGATTACACTGTTTAAAATTGATAAAGAAGGCAATGAAGCAACTGTTACAGCAAGAATAAGATTAGGACAAAACTATTTTCGTAAAATGGTTTTACATAATTTCGGAGGCAAATGTTGTGTAATAGGTCTAAATATACCTCAAACTCTTCGTGCAAGCCATATCGTAGCGTGGGCATCGGATAAAACAAACAGAATGAATCCAGAAAATGGTCTGTGCTTAAGTGCGACTTATGATGCTGCTTTTGATAAACATCTAATTTCATTTGATAACGACTATCGAATGATTGTTAGCAAAGAGATCAAGGAGTATTATACTAATGAAGTAGCTAAAACTTATTTTGGAAATTACGAGGGAAAACAGTTAATATTACCATCTTTGTATTTGCCAAGTAAGAAATTATTGGAGAAACATCGTAGTTTAATGATAGGATAAACTATGGTATTATAATTCAATAAAGATGCAACCTCCCAAGATAAACAATTCAACCAAAGAAGAAAGGCTGGCTTATGTCCTCGAAGCCTGGAAATGCCTGCACGATTGTGAGGCTTGTGGCAAGTGCCGTATCCTAAAAGGTAGGGATGCGGAAACGCTATATACTGACTACATCGAAGGCAAGCGGAGTTATATGGATATCACATTGGAAATTAGGAACCGTTCCATGAGGTAGGTGGATTTTTCAGGGACTATCCATAATTTTGTATAATTGGATAAATCATCATCTATAAGGGCTTGCCCGTTGTCCAATATAATCCCTATGGGGTAGCCTAATACCCCAAGTTGCTTTCGCAAGCATTGGGAGTGCCAATCCCAGATCATTGCAAGCAGAGGCAAGGATTGGACAAATGGAAGATTTATTATGCCTTATTTTCTATCTGGAATGTGCCCATCAAATAGCGATTTCAGTTGGCGGTCGAAGTCACTCATAATTTCTCTATCTTGTATGACTCTAAACTTCTCATATTCCGTCAAAGCCTTTTCCTCTGCTTGTTCGTGTGTGATACGCCCGGCATCGGGAAGCAATGCTCTATTGTTTAGTTCCATATATCTACCGAGGAGATCTTTCCAATCAGCCATTGTCATCAACACATGATCTTCGGCTCGTTGTTCAGCAATGTCTATGAAGGCATTACTCAATCTATTCAATGCATCAACTTCCTTTTCGCTCAGATAGTTTTTAGCCACTGTAACATCGGACTTAATAACTCGCCCATCAGGAGCATTCTTCCATGTAGTAAGCCCCATATGAGGACGCTCTGAATCGGCACGGTCATAGATGATTTCCGCTGCTGTCTGATTAGTTACAGCATAGTGCATCATATTCTGCACCGTCTTGAAGAACAACTTGGTTGTTTCGCTGTCCTTATCATAGTCGGCACTACATTCGCTATAGATATCAGTAATTTTCTGGTAGTAACGACGCTCCGAGAGGCGTATCTCACGAATACGGTCAAGCAAATCATCGAAATAATCTTTGCCGAAATGCTTGCCCTGCTTTAGACGTTCATCATCAAGAACAAAGCCTTTAATTATCATTTCTTTCAGTACCGAGGTTGCCCATATTCTGAACTGAGTAGCTTGATAACTATTTACACGATAACCAACAGCGATGATTGCATCAAGATTGTATAGCATTTGGGGACGATTAACCTCTCTATCTCCCTCCATTTGAACTATCCCAATTTTTCGGATAGTTGCTGATTCTTGCAGTTCACCAGACTCAAAGATTTGTGCGATATGATAATTCACAGTCCTAACATCCACACCATACAATTCAGCCATTCGCTTTTGAGACATCCAGAAAGTCTCGTTGTTGAAAATAACTTCTATACGAGCTTCCCCTTGTCTTGTTTTGTATAATAAGATATTGGATGATAGCGTATTAACAGCAAGTTCTGCAGATGATATTTCCTGTTTGAAATACTCTCTTGCAATTTGCACTTGAGGCTTTTTCCCATCAGCATTCTCTGCAATTATCAAACACGCCATACGTGATAAGTGCATATTCTCAACCTCGCGGAATGTACCAGAACCCAACTTAACCATTTCAACCGTTTGGTTAAAATGGTCTGCCGTTTTCATACCTTTGCCATTGGCAACTGCGATGGCCTTGTTAAGAATACGGGTGAACTTCTGATAAGTACTATACCCAAGAGCATTGCATAATTCTCTTGATGTCCAATACTCTTGTCCATCCTCTGCCAATTTCTTTATCTGCTCAAATTCAGATTGTAAGGGTGATATGTTGTTTTCTTCAATCATCTTGTAATTTAATTCGTTACGAATTATTATATTTAAATACCAATAGTTTCTATTCTATAGTTATGGATAGAACCGAATGGATATTTTGCTCATACAATCTTATAATTTACTTGGTTATGAGTTTATCAATAACATCTTTATCGGCAGGTAGCCACTCTACACTACCAAGTTCTTCTGGCCTTAACCAACGAGCTGATTTATGTTCTCTCAACTCGATCTCACCCGATGCAATACTGCATAAATAGCAATGCATCGTCAAGTGAAATGAGGGATAATCATACTCTGTTGTGCAAAGTAGATTTTCGATAGCTATATCAACTCCTAATTCTTCTTGAATCTCTCGTTTAAGGGCAACTTCACGGCTCTCGCCAGGCTCAATCTTACCACCTGGAAACTCCCACATACCCTCAAATTCGCCGTATCCGCGCTGCGTGGCAAAATATGCTCCATCACGTTGCAGGATAGCTGCAACTACTTCTATAACTCTCATTATATTTCCTTTATCCCAATATCTTTTAAATAGTTATAAATACCATCGTACCATTCTGGTTTTCTAGTTTCATCTGGCGGTACTCCATTATCACCATTTGGAACAACTATCACCATGCCTTGACGGGCTCTAGTTAATAGCACTCTATATGCATTGATTTGGTATTGTTGGTTAATCGGTTTGTTTATATTTTGCCATTTTGTTCCTGAACGCAATTGGTGGTGCTGCCATGCTGTTTGTTCTTTATTAAGACGAAGGTCTGCATCCCATGCCACGCAAGCCCAATCAATTTCCAGTCCTTGAACCTTGAATTCTGTTAAGGTATCTTCGAGTGCATTTGATGAACGTATGTCTGTGTCATCTTCAAGAAACCAGTGAACGAAATCAGGCTGGTAACGAACATTAATACTGATAGCTTTCAAACGTTCGGCTTTGCTGCTAGCCAATAATCCAAAACGTTCACTGCCTCTAGCATGCTCACGTAACCATTGTTTTGCTTTATCCAATGAGCGAGTGAGAACAATAGGATAGTTTTCAAGCTCTTTCAATGTCTCAGTTGCTTCTTCCTTTTGCAAAGCAAGGAGTTGATTTACGAAGATACTAACTTTCTCAGAACGGAAAGAACGCATAGACATCTTCAAGTGAAGATCTTCTCTTGGCTTGAGTTGTTGTTTAATTAATGCAAGTTCTGTTTGGTTTACGTCTCCAGACTGAAGAAGATATTCGGACATGTAAACATCCCAATCTTTGTAACTTCTGCTTATAGACTCAATCCATTCTGTTAATCCAGCTTCACCTTTATTGATAGCTTGCCCGTTACCCACTAAACAAACAACGACACCCCAATCAAGTTGTCTATTCATGCATGAAATTAGATACTCTGGTTCGCTGTAAGGGAAATCTCGAATACCTTTCTTCTCCCTCATGAAACGTTTTAACTCGTCACCTGTCCATGCTCTTTGAGCTTCATCAAAGATTGCAACATGTTCAGTAGGTATGTATGCTTTATCAGTATGACTCTGAAAATAACCTTCAATAGGTCTAATTTCATTGCCAACCACCTCTGTGCCTTCAAGGTAAAGGTCGCGATAGTGGTGTATCATTTGGATGAAGGCTTTTACTTTACTCTTGGCCTCCTCTTTAGTGCAAGCTTTTCTGTCTTCTTCTTTAGCCTTAATTTTTTCTCGTCTTACATAATCTCGTGTTAAAGCCTCTTGCAAAACTTCTACAAGTGGGAAGTTGCCCGACAGATAAACAGCTTTTTCACCCCGATTAAATTGATCAATAGCCGTATTTAATCCAATAAGTGTTTTTCCAGCTCCAGGAACACCTGTTATAAAACAAATAGCCTTCTTATTATTATCTCTACAGAAGTCAATTATTCTAGATAACTCAGTAGACGCTTTGTCAATATCACCACCATGTTTGGTTATATCTTCTACTGTGTTTTCCTCATAAAGAGCGATAGCAGCTTCAATTATTGTTGGAGTTGGTTCATATCCACTTTTAGCCCATTGTTCGTCCCTATCATCAGAGTGGTCAATAACCTCATGAGGTATTTGAGTTAACGAAATAGAAAATGCTTCACTTAGTCTATTTGCATTTGTCCGTAGTGGTTCATAAACATTATCCTCAAAATGATTAAGAGCAAAGCTACAATTCCTATCTTTTTCAGATGGAGCAACCAAAATTGGAACAATAACACGATTCAAACTTCCTTCTTGAAAATTTTTCAGGTCAAGAGCATAGTCCCATACTTGCGTAATTGCATCATGAGTAAATTTGCTGCCAGCTGTTTTGAATTCAAGAATGAAGATAAGTTCATCTATGACAAGTATCACATCAGCACGTCTTCCCATACGAGGGATATTATACTCGAAATACATACTTCCTCTTTCTTTATAAGGAGTCAAAACGCCTTTTAAAGTTTCAATTTCTTCAACCCATGAGTTTGAAGTGTCATCATTTATATCATGCTGACTAGCAAGCGTGAGTTTGCCAATAATTTCCTCAGTATTCTTTGTTAAGAATCTTGAAATGGTATCTGAATAATAATATCTTAATGCTGGCATATAAATAGTTATTATGGCATTATATATCCTTTATCTTCTGCATTGTGAACAATTTTCAAAAGACGTTTGCATTGTGCAGCCGAAGGAAGAACCATTTTTGAGATAAACCTAGTGGCGATCGACTTGATAAAATCTAAGTCACCATAAGGCAGAATATTTTCTTTCGAAAGTTCATTATAAACCTTCATCCAATAATCGGCTCCCAAATTGAAAATCTCAACGCTAGCTTCAATATTTAAATTAAATTTGTGTGCTCGTTTTGCTGCAGCTTCTGTTGCTTTAGTCTCTTCTTTGGAAATAAGTGTTGAAGTAAAAGCACTAGATAGTTCAAATGGCACTTTTTTATAAGTATCCCAAACGGAATGCGTTCTGGAAATGGTTCTGACAAGACCACCACCAGCTTGTTCCGTTAAATAGCGTTGCGTTACTAAAGCCAAACGTATCAATTCCTTTGCTAAATCAGGATACATTGTCTGCTTATTCCAAATCGTCTTCCAGTCAAGGTCTGTATCTTTGGGTAAGAGTGACATTAATTTTGCAATTGTATATGGTACAATCTGAGCTTTATCGCCACCTTTCGGATACCAATCCGACTTATTGATCATCACATCAAGTTCATCGAACATAATAACCGAACAGATACCTTTCTTAAAGAATTCCTCGTTTATGCTATCTTTAGATTTATCGTATAGTTCTTCAACATAATCTGCAAAGCGATTGAAGTTGATAGCAGAACTCTGACATACTTGATGAGGATTCATCCTGATCGTATTTAAACATTTTGCCAGCTTCTCCTTCTTAATAACCTGATTCTTTGGACTTTTCTCACAGAAGGTCTTGCGTTGTGCTTGTGTCAATTTCATTTGTTCCTGCTCCCACTTACCACGAGATCGTTCATAGAACCAACGAGTTTGGTATGGTTTCCCTGCAACTGGTGGGGCAAGAACTTTTTGTGATAATTTTTCCATCATCACATGGAACGGATGATTAGAAAAGAAATCTGCATCTGATACAGGATTCTGGCAGTTGGCACATTTTGAAATGGTTTTTGTTATGTCATTGTATCTTTCAATATCTTCTTCAGACATGTCATTATCTACATTCAGTACAGTTAACTTCATCGGAACAAACAGATTACCCATTCCTTTTTTATCTTCCTTGCGGATAATCGCATTAGCCAAAGAAGCTGTGGTCTGTCCTCCATTTATAATTTGCAAATCCTTGAAATGAGTTATTTTTGTTTTATCTGTCGAAAAACCTATAGAACGTGCTACAATAGCGATACCATTATTGTAGGTAAAAAAGTTTTCGGGATTATTGATGATTGTACTTCTAATTCCCTTATTTACTTTTCCGCGAACACTAAGGAATGCACGCACATTGCCTTGTAACAATTTGCTTCCATATTTTAGATATAAATCAGCAAGAAATTTTCCAGGAACAATTCCAAGATATGCATCATAATCACTATTGTCACCCAAATCTGCTTTCAGATATTGAATTCCTTCACAATCAAAATCCTTTGTGTCAAATTCTACAATCTCACTTGCATCAGAGGTGAATGTTTGAAACATTCGCTCTAGCGTCCAGATATTTAGCTCAACAGGTCGCTCAAGAAAATCTTCTTGTGCAACATTTTTAACTTGCTTACTAAGGACTGAATTAGAAAGTATATAAAACTTAAATCTAAGAATTTCAGTGTCTAACATTCCCTTACCAACTTTTTTACGGAATTC
Organism: Bacteroidaceae bacterium; assembly: GCA_045576655.1. Taxonomy (GTDB): domain Bacteria; phylum Bacteroidota; class Bacteroidia; order Bacteroidales; family Bacteroidaceae; genus RGIG8745. Next base: position 34,286 of record JAZNGW010000030.1, on the reverse strand, counting down.
CTTTGCTAAAATTATAGCAGGATCAGAGTCGTCGCAATAATCACTCATTTTTCCGTTGATAGCTTCATCTAGGAAATTTCGCATTCGAGTATACAAATCCGTAATACGAGTGTTAGTCAGTGTGTTTGCCGTGTCGCGTTCATTTGTAAAATCGCTAGCAATTAGTATAAGCGCACTGTCTGCTTCATCGTATGCATATGCATCAAATGCCATTATACGACCACGTCTACCACGTATCTCAATAGACATTGGCATTGGGTCGTTTAATTCTCCTATTGTTTCAAGTTCTTCTAAAGTCTTTAGAATAAACTGGGTCTCAGGTTCAGTACCTTCATGATCTGCATCAAACCTAAGTTGATCAATAAATTGAGCTCTGTATTCTTCGATTTCCATATTACAAAGGATTTAGAGTTTATATTCTTCTAATTCTGAAAGGAAGATCTCGTATTGGATTTTATTGATTGCGTTAGGAGTGTTTTTTCGGCAAAGACGAGGGAAATCATCTCCGATATTATACATAGAGAATCCAACATTTGTAAACACGTAGTTGTCATACTCAGGGGAGAAATCATAGTCATATAAACTTAATTTTGACATAAATATTTCTCTATTTTGAGCTGTTCCCATCTTAGTCATCAGATTTTGAACCAATGCGTTCAATTTAATTCCGCTGAACGTAGGACTCATTTTTTCTAAGCAATAAACAGCGAGAAATCCCTCATCATCGCCATCTAATTGTTCCAGTGATGAGATCTTAACAGAATCCTTACCGGCACTTATAGCTTTAATTTCGTACCAAACATTCTTAGTGGAATAATCCTTATGAGTTTTTTCAGGTCCCATCCAGCTATCTAATGACATTTCAACACCATAGTGTGGAATCATATAATCCTGCAGAAAGAGGAGCTCACCAATCAAGCCCATAACCTCATTATCATTCATTCCTCCTTTATTCGGGCGGAACAATTTCTTCCACGAGAAGTATCTTGAGCAAAGAGTTTTGTAGGCATCTTCGTCATTCTTGATAGATTCTGTGGAATCAAGTAAGTCCTGGCAGAATGTACTAAAATACTCTAGCAATTCATTATTACATAGCGAGAAACGAAGGATGTAGTTCTCGCCGCTTTTGCCTTGTTGCACAGTGATTACATCTGATTGGGCAATTCTAACAGGAACATACGAGCCTCTAAAATCAAAGGCATAGTTACCCTTTTCATCCTTTCCTACAAAAAGGCTGAGGTCACGATTTTCACCAACACGGATAAATGCTCCGCTTTGAAAACCTTGTGAGAAAGTTGCTGACAGTTTATTCTTCATCGTCTACAATTTCATCTGGCTCATCTAGCATATTGAGCTGATAATATGTTTTGTTAACTTTATATTTCTTTGTTTTACCAGTATCTTTTAGTCCAGGGAATCCAATAGCGAACGCAATCATCTTATTTCCATTAAGATTCTCTATGTATTCAATGGCTTTCTTGTTTGCTTCTTTATTTTCAGGCTCAATAGGTTCTATGAGCATTATTATTAATACAGGCTTTCTGTATGGAAGATATTCAAAATAAGCCTTAAGTGGAATGTTGCGACCTTCTACATTTGAACCTTCTTTCTCCCAGACTTCTCTGCATCGCTTTTCAGCCAGTTCAATCTCTTTTTGAGTTAAACAAAATTTACCTTCTCGCAAGCCCAAAATCCTACGACGACTCGAAATCTGAATGACATGGTCGTGTTCTTCAACTTGACGTTTCGGACAACGAATCATTTCTAGTCCTGGTATGTCATAGAAACTTTGCCCATCACCACCTTCAAATACAATATCCCATTTGTCTACACCTTCTGTTTCTTCGTCATTAATGAAATCTATTAGGTTTTGCCTATTAAATTTCATATTGACCAATGAGCATTTTATACTGGATAAAAAATCAATAACTTTTTCTTTTGGTACATCGGCGAAATATCTAGACTTGTCAATGTCCGAATGAACATCCTTGTCTTTGTATTTGTCGATGTTTGCAAAGTCGAATTTATATCCTTCTTCAAATAAGCGCTCAGCTAAAGATTTTACCTGTTCCCAATTATCCTTATTATGTTCTGCTTTTACGCTAAGATAAGGTGTATCGCAAATATTGCCATAATAAGATTCCATCATTAGAAGTTCGTATGCTGTTCGCATCTTATTGTTTGCTGTAATTTGCAACTCATCGCAATAGTCACGGACCTTGATTCCGAAGTCTTTAGGAGTAAGATGTTGCTCAAACATTTTCTTTATATCAGCCTTTAGTTCGGCTGCTGCTGTTGCAATCTCTCTATACCAAGTAACACTTGCTTGGCTTGTCCATATTTGGAATAAATCATCATAATGTGGTCTATATCCAAACCAGCGACCCATCTGCATCAAAACATCAAAAGTTGCAGTATTGCGATAGAAATAGCTGACAAGTAAGCCTTCTAATGTCAGACCTCGCGAAAGGGCAAGTCCCCCGATAGCTATTACTCTCAATGAGGGGTTCGATTTATAATCCAGCTTACTAGCACTATTACCATTGACAACAATAATATTCATCTTTGGAATATCTCTTTCAATGTCGTATACAGCACCTAATAGATTATTTTTCTTTACTATATCTGCGAAATTAATATCAGTTACGTTGTTAAAGTGCTTGTCCCAAAGTTGTTTTAGCTCTTGAAATAGTGATAAATGAACATTCTTGGAGCCATCTTCGTCAAAATTGTATTTTATTGTTCGGATAAAGTTGTCCTGAATTTCATCTACATATTCCTTTATCACACTTTGCACCTTAACGAAGCGAGACATATTGATTAACATACTTCTTGGCTTGGCTACGTGTCCTCTTAAATCTCGGACTACATTTGCAAGGTAATAGCAATAAATGGATTCTTTCAGTGAATCTGGCAAGATACCATTCCATTCTTTTCTATGACGATAGTAGAATGTCCCCGCATTAAGTTTATCAATATTCTCTTTATTATCCTCTCTGTACTCATCAGACGTATAGTCAGGTTCTTCAATATCTGTAATATATCTCAGGTTACGATAGTACTCCTTGTCTTTATAAAAAATCTTATCTGCTCCGATGTATGAAGAAGGTGTCGGTAATGTATAAATGAAATGTTCTGGGAACAAATCTGCATTTTTCATACTGTCCACAGAGTCTGGATCTATAAAGACGTTTGCGAATGGGGTTGCAGTAAAACCAATATAGTTTGCAGTCTGGAAAAGATTGCAAATCTTACGAATAATTGCATTTGTCTTTGTCGGATCAGTATTGTCCTTCTTTGTGTTTATTGATGCATTATCTGCTTCATCGTCGATGAGAAGCATCGGATGGTTTATGCTGTTTGTGCGAATATTCATGTTTTGGTTTTTCAACCAATCATGCAATTTGGTTAGCACAGAAACATTCTTCTTAACAACAAATAACACAAGAGAGTTATGTTCTGATAGTGTTGTTGAAATCAAATTACTACCTTTGACAAAGTCCTTGACGCATGTCGTAAACGAACTTGCTCTGCGTTGTTTATTATCTTTGCCGACACCAACTCTTCCTTCACAAATTTGTTTGTCAACTTTGCGAATAGTATAACCGACAATTCCTTCATCAATACGTTCTTGCGTTTGTTGACGAAGACTTTCTGTTATGCCGGCCAAAAGGATGACAACTTTATATCCAGCATCAGCAGCTTTGCAAATTAAGCCAGAGTAAGTTGCTGTTTTTCCTGACTGTACATCACCAATTATCAAACCTCTCTTTAAACGTTTGCCATCAAATTCTTCTTTAGGATTATAAAGACAGTTCATAATGTCAGGCAATGTTTTCTCATGCAAAAGGTTGATACTTTTGTCGTCTATGGAACCGAGTTCTTTTAAGTATCGGTAATATCTTTCCCAGAAATAATTATCTTCAATAGCCTCATTGAAGTACCATTTTCTCAATTCATAGTCATCGTATATAATGTCACCCAATATGTGTGTAATTTTTTCTCTGTACTCTATTTCTTCCAGTAACTTATCTTTGTCTTCTTCATCACACTCTATACCAGAGAAAGCTATAGTGCGTTCAATTGCCGGCTTAATGTTGTCCAATGTTGGGACAAAGCCAGAATTTTTCTTCATAAGTTCCAAATGAGCGGAAATCATGAGCAACATGTTATTATATTCTTCACTATTCAATTTCATCCTTATAGTTCTCTAAGAGTTTCTTTTCTATGACTTCATATTTGCAGAAAGGCTCTGTCTTCATCAGGTCAGACACGATCTCTGATATTGTCCTTTTTCCAAATGATTTAGCGATATTTACCATGTAAACTCCAAGTTGATAAACCTCATCTATACGATTATCTGGTTCTTCATGGCTTATAGCATCGTTAGATTTATCAATGTAAATTTGTTGGGTTGGAACATTTTGTTCTATTTCTTTTAGAAGTATTTCAAGAAGAGTGTAATCCTCTTCCGACATTCGTTCTCGAACCATTTGAAAGACTTTATTCTCACGATTAATTTGGTAATAGAAAGTTTTGCCACGACCTTCCATTCTATCCCATATATAATCAATATCGTCAACATTTTCCTTTCGACCACGGTGAGTTTGCTTTTTAACAGAAATATCCATTGCATCTACTACAGTCTGTCTTAACTGACGTTGGATTTGCTTAGGAATAGATGCAGTTTGTTTCTTAATGTCAATACTCCAGATGTCGTCAAGGGAATTTGGAATATCAACTCTGACTCGTGCATTTTTAGTAAGCTCACCACGAGGCTTCATTCCAAACCAGGTTCCCCATATTATCAGTCGCTTGTTTCGGTATACATAGAAACCCTGCTTGATTCTTAATGTCTCTATTCCACCGATCATTTTTCGGTGTTCTTCGTTTAAATCTGTTGCGAACGGCAGAATATATGGTTTAACCCAAATTTGACGCTCTTTACCTTTGCTATCTCTGATGGCAATTGAACGTTCTTTCTTTGTTGTTGTCTTAGGATGTGATTCAAGAAAAGGATCCATAGGTTTTATCTTTCCTTTATTCACATACATCTTAATATTCTCTTTTCCTTTTGCAGATAAAAAATTATGAAAAATAAGAGCTAAGTTGTTAGCAACAATATCTTTTAAATCCACGAGAGCATCATAAACAAGGCCACCGCTTGATTTCTCCAAAACATCAAAGTCTTGCCATAATACTAATGTGCCATGTGATAATTCAAGAAGAGAATCTATATATGGGAGTGATTTTATTTCTGTTTGTGAAAGTTCCTTTACAATCCACTCTTTTCTCTTTTGTATGCAATTAAAATCCCATGAGTAGCTACTAAGTTTATCTGCGTACAAACTTACAACTGTTAGAATTCTGCACTGAGATAGAGAGGCTGATTTCATACCCAACCCAAATCTACCTAAATCGTTTGCTCGCCTCTCAAGTTCAGAGTCAGTACTTCCATATCGCATCGCCTCAAAAAGAACATCAGCTGGCATTCCTTCTCCATCATCTAAAATTCCTACTACAAGTTCGTCTGTTGGCTCTGATGGGAAAAATAGTTTGACAACGTTGCAATTTGCACTAATGCTGTTATCAATGACATCAGCAATAGCGGCTTCAAAGGAGTAACCCATTGAACGCATAGAACCCATAAGGGTATCTGCTTGTGGAATACTTTGCTTATATGTGCTCATGCCTTAAGTTTCGTAAGTTAGAATTTGTTGCATAACAGCTTTGGACAATAGAGGAGGAACGGCATTTCCAATTTGTTGTTGAATATGCGACAAACATCCTTCAAAAATAAAATTATCTGGAAAACTCTGTAGTCGGGCTGCTTCTCGAACTGAAATGCCTCGGTGTTCAAAAGGATGTATTAGCATACTTTTGCGATAATTCGAAATAACAACCGATGGAGCATCTGCGATTAATCGTTTATAGATGCCGCTATGACATCTTCCTTTGTCTGCATAATTTTGCATCAAATGCTCAGGGATGGCTCTCCAATTTTCTCCCTGTTTAATATGCTTGTATCTTTCTATTACTAAATCATTATTTCTTGAAACATAATTCTGTGTTGCAAAAACAGATTCCCCTCTCATGAGTTTTATATACTCACTCGTTTCAGAAATAGGCCTGGTATAAGGAGCATTTTCTAGCATTTCACCGTTTGTTAACGATGGTAAATCGGATATTGCATCATTAACAGATACTTTAATCTCCGCTTCTTTAGGAAAGTCAAAATCTATATTTAAGCGATTTCCAACCATAAAAAAACGATGTCGATTCTGAGGAACACCATAATCTGATGCACATAATACTTTTGATTTTACTTTGTATCCAAGTTCCCTAAAGCAATCTTCAATAAGATGCTGAGTATCACCTTGATTGATACTTGTAATACCTTTGACATTTTCCAGAACAAACCAAATAGGTTTTAATTCCTTAACGAATCTGACAAACTCTTTAAATAAGAAATTTTTAGGATTTTCCATGTTTCTTGAAATGGTATTGGACATTGAAAATCCTTGACATGGAGGGCCTCCCATAATTATAAAAATAGGACTATCTCCATCTTTTAAGTCAATTGGATTAATCTTCCTTATATCTTCGCAAATTACTTTTGCATCAGAATGATTTTTCTTGTATGTTTTAGCTGCATCAGAATCTATTTCAATGGCATATCGTACAGATATACCAGCCATCTCTGCTCCAAGACTAAGCCCTCCAGCACCAGAAAAAATATCGATTCCTATTTTTTTCTTTAGATTTTTCATAATTGATGCTTTTACTTGTTAGACGATAGCAGATCTCTGGTATCAACATTCAATATTTTAGCTATCTCAAATAGCACTTCGAGGCTCGGTTGACGTCGATTACAAACGTAGGAGTTAACCATGCAGAAACTCTTGCCAAGTCGTTCAGCAAGCCAAGTTTGTTTGATGCCGCGCTCTTCGAGCACTTCTTTTATGCGATTTTTGGGCTTATCCATTTCATTATTATTTACTATCATACAACAAAGTTATAAAATATTATGCGATATAAAAAGAAAAGAGGCGACTAAACTTGTTAGACAGCCTCTTGATAGTTTATGATAGCTAATGATAAAGTCCTTTTACTTTCCGATGCAGAAGCGTGAGAAGATGGTGCCGAGGACTTCGTCGGTGGAGACTTCGCCGACGATTTCGGCGAGGTGATGAAGGCAGAGGCGGAGGTCTTCGCTGATGAGGTCGCCGGAGAGGCCTGTGGTGAGGGCGGTCTGGACGCTGCGGATGGCGTCGAGGGCGTGGCGGAGGACTTCGGCGTGGCGAAGGTTGGTGACGATGATGTCGGTGTCGCTGACTTCGGTGAGGCGTGAGGCGTCGAGGAGCATGTTCTCAAGGGCGGTGATGTTGTCGCCGTTCTTGGCGCTGATGCGGATGGTCTCGTTTTCGTTGATGCCTGAATCGGAATAAATCTGTCTGTATATGGTGTGGAGTTCGTCGTCATGGACGAGGTCGCATTTGTTGAGTATGCAGATGAGTGACTTGTCTTCGCAGAGCGGGAGGATGCGATTTTTCACCTCGTCAATCTGAATTGCCGCATCGCCGTTGTCGTTGACTAACTGGCTTGCGTCAATGATCCAGAGGATGATTTCTGCTTCGCGTATCTTGCTGAAGGTGCGTTCTATGCCGATATTTTCGACGATGTCGTCGGTGGTGCGAATGCCTGCTGTATCGATGAATCGGAAGGTTGTGCCTTGTATGGTTATGGTGTCTTCGATGGAGTCGCGGGTGGTGCCGTGTATGTCGCTGACTATGGCTTTGTCTTCATGAAGGAGTTGGTTGAGGAGTGTGCTTTTACCTACGTTGGTTTCTCCGATGATGGCTACAGGGATGCCGTTCTTGAGGGCGTTGCCGAGTCGGAAGGAGTCGGTGAGACGGCTGATTACGTGCTCTATTTCTTCCGATAGTTCCAGGAGTTTTGTGCGGTCGGCAAATTCGACGTCTTCTTCGCTGAAGTCGAGTTCGAGTTCAAGCAGTGATGTCATTTCAAGGAGCTGGTCGCGCAGTCGGCGAAGTTCCTTGCTGAATCCGCCTCGCATCTGGTTCATTGCCAGGCGGTGGTTGGCGGCGTTGGATGAGGCGATGAGGTCTGCCACTGCTTCTGCTTGGCTGAGGTCCATCTTGCCGTTGAGGAAGGCGCGTTGTGTGTATTCTCCTGGCCTGGCGATGCGGCATCCTTCTTTGGCGAGCAGTTCGATTACGCGCTGCAGGATGTAGACTGATCCGTGGCACGTGATCTCGGTGGAGTTTTCGCCTGTGTAGGAGTGTGGGGCGCGGAATGTGGACACCATTACTTCGTCGATGATGCTGCCGTCTTCGTCTATGACATTGCCGTAGAGCAGGGTGTAGGGTTTGGCATCGGCCAGTTTGATGTTTCTGACTGGCTTGAATATTTTGTCGGTTGCTGTGATTGCGTCAGGTCCTGACACTCTGATCATTCCGATTGCTCCGCCTTGCGCTGTGGAGATGGCGCAGATGGTGTCGTGTGTATTTGTCATGGTTGTTTGCGCTTAAGCTTTTTATTCATGGCAAAGATAAGAAAAAAAGCGCAGTGGAATGTATAAGTTTAGCCTAAGTCTATATAAACTCAGTCTGAGTTTGTACGGATTTAGTCTGAGTTTGTGTAAACTTAGACTGAGTTTAGAGTTTTTACCGTGGCAGTGACTGATTTGGTGGTGGTTGCGAAGGGGGTTATGCCTTCAGTCCGTCTATTTCCTTTTGCAGAGAGTCGAGGAAATGGGCGGCGTGGGCTCCGTCCATCTGTGTGTGGTGGAATTGGAATGACAGGAGGAGCGTGGTTTTGAACCAGTTGCGCTTGTATTTCCCCCAGATGATGAAGGGGTTGTTGAAGATGCCGCTATACATTCCTACAGCGCCGTCAATCTCGTATCGTGCAAGTGCGGACGTGCCTATGACCATGCTGTCGGGCAGGTCGTGGTTAGTGCAACTTTGTGCCACTTGCTGTGTGAGTTGGAGATAGGACTGATTGAATTGGTTGAGGTTGGCGGTGAAGGGGATGTCGCACGAACTTACTTCGCCTTCGCTGTTGGCTACGATGGTGTTTACGGCTATGCTGTCGTATTGCATGAGTTTGCCGCCTACGGGCAAGAGGTAGAACTCTTTCACTCTGGAAGCAGCCTTGCCGATGCAGTAGCACATCAGCATGTTGAATTTCAAACCGGTCTTTCGGCTGATTTTCACAAGGCGCGACACGTTGAGGGTCTTGAAGAGTGTCACCATAGGCATGGGAGCATTCATCCACATTTCGAATGCGTATGCCCTGCTGGTGTCTTTGGGATTGACTTCTTTCATCATGTCGCGTCTTGTGGAATTGAGTTTTTTAGTCTGCGATGTTCTTTGCTATCACCTCGCACATTTCCTCTAAGTATTGCTTGTCAATATCGTCGAAGGTGTTGAGTTCTTCGCTGTCGATGTCGAGCACAGCGATGACTTCGCCGTTGCGGAACAGCGGCACGACGATTTCGGAGCGGGAGAGTGAACTGCAGGCTATGTGGCCTGGAAATTGCTCTACATCGGGTACGACCTGGGTGCGGGCTTCAGCCCATGCTGTGCCGCAGACTCCGCGGCCGTGCTTGATATGCATGCATGCTACGTTGCCTTGGAAGGGACCTAACCGGAGTTCGCCTTCTTTGACGATGTAGAATCCTACCCAGAAGAAGTTGAATGCTTCCTTGAGGGCGGCGGATGTGTTGGCGTAGACGCTTATGGGGTCTATTTCTCCTTCGATGAAGGGGCGGAAGCCTTCAAGGAATTCCTTGTATGCAGCGACTTTGTCGGTGGTCTGCGTTAGTTTGAATGTTGGTTCCATTTTTCTTGTGTGCATTTTAATTCGGAGGCGGTGCCTCCGAACGCATTTATGGCGGTGCCTCTGAGTGTGGGTTAATTCAGAGACGGTGCCTCTGAACACGGACTATTATGGCGGTGCCTCTGGGCATGATTTAATTCAGAGGCGGTGCCTCTGAACACAACAATGGTGGTGCCTCCGAACACATTTATGGCGGTGCCTCTGAGCACGGGTGATTTATAGGGTCATCTTCTCGAATTTGTAGCCGAGGCGTTTGAGCTGGAGGGCTGCTCCCATGCGGAACATGACCTTTACGGCACGTGCGAAGATGTGGAATGCCATAGGGCTCTGTGGCTCTATCTGTTCGTGACGGATGAGGTTGACGGCCGATTGTGCCATGCGGCGTATCATCGTCTCGATGTCTTTGGCTGGTTGGCTGTCGAGCGGAAGGCCGATTATGTCGCGGATGATGTGTTCGTCCATGTCGTCGAATCCGTCGTTGCCGTAGTAGGATTTGTATTCCGCTTTCTTGCACTTGTTCCAGTCCTTGTCCCATCCGTGGGCTATGGCCATGCCGAGGTAGGCTGCCCATGCCACTGAGACGGTGGGGTAGTCCTGTATCTGTGTGACGGCGTCGGCTACGTACTCTGGCGCAAGGGTGGTGTGCCACAGGTCATTGATGTCGTCTGTGGCAAGCAGGGTGCCTTCCTGCATGCCGTACGATGTGCACAGACGTAGAAGTTCACCCTGCAATTTTTCTTCAAATCTTTCGAGGATTCTTTGCTGCATTTTACTTGTTTTTGTTGAGAATAACGAGTGCAGCAATTACTCCTGGTACCCAGCCGATGCATGTGAGGAGTAGAACGATAAGTATAGATCCGCATCCTCTGTCATATACTGCGAGAGGGGGAAAGAGAATTGATAGTATTACTCTGAAAACTGACATAATAAATGAGTGTTTTTATGGTTTGTATTCTTTTACAATCTTGAGTTTGTCGCCGCTGAGGTCAACTTCGAAGAAGCGCGGGTGGCGTATGTACATGCCGTTGACGTCTTTGTGGCTGTGGACTGACATGAGCGTTTTTCCGTCAAAGGTGCGGAACAGCATTCCGTGGCCGAAGTTGGGCGGTGTGATTGGTTTCTTCTCCTGCACCCACGGACCTTCGAGTGTGCCGCTTTTGGAGTATGCCACCCCCTGCGTATAGTCTTTGTGTATCCAACTGGTCCATATCATGCCGAGCCTGCCTGTGCCGGTGCGGAAAAGGTATGGCCCGTCGGTCACTCTGTTTGGCCCCACTTCGCCCTTGTCGTTCTTTTCGCGACTCCATGGAGAATCGCTTGCACGGAACATTAGTTTACCGCCCGATTTTTCTGTTGAGTTTGCATAAGGCAGTGAGCCGCTCAGGTCGTCTTTCAGTGGAATCATTTCCATGGTGCCGTCGTTGTTCTGCAACCATTCGTAACAGAACACCATGTATGGTTTGCCGTCAGTGTCGACCCAGAACGTTCCGTCGAGTGTCGGAATTGAGTCGGGCAGGTATGTCTCGTCTTGCATTGGGCGGTATGGTCCGTTCGGCTTGTCGCTTACGAGCACATGACTTGCGCGGCGCTCAATCACGTTGTTGTGCACAGTGTCAATTTTTACTGCGCGGTTCGTGAATGTTGCGAAATAGTAGTATTTGCCCTTGTATTGGTGCAGTTCTGCAGCCCATATCATAGGGTTTGGTCCCATCCATGAGTTAGGGTCGGTTTCTGTCACCTTGTAGGGGCCGTTCCAGTATTTAAGGTCTTTGCTGTCCCACATCATGCCTCCCGTTCCGGTCATGTAGTAAGTCTTAGTCTTTTCGTCGGCCAGTACACATGGGTCGCTGAGGCGGATTGAGTCGACTGGCACATTCTTTCTAAAAATGTTCCTGCGTCCATTGTTCTGTGCCGTAATACTGGTAGCTGATAAAAGCAGCATGGCTGCCATTGTCCAAATTGTCTTTTTCATTGCACCTGATGTATTGAAATGGTTAATAGTCCTTCCCCGCTTTGATTCGATAGTTCAAAGATATGCTTTTTAATCTGAAAACCGAAGAAAAAGATGCGGAAACAATGATAAAAAACTTTTTTGGGGAGTGGAGTGGTGCGACGTGTCCTTATGTCAACGAGCGCTCAAAAAATTATTAACGAGCGCTCGTTTTATGACAAATGAGCGCTCGTTGACTTGTACGGAGTGAAGTGTTTGTCGTTCCGGACTATTTTGCGGTCTTTACAATCTGGTTGAAGTAAGGGTAAGGTATTTCGATGTTCTCCTTGTCGAAGCGGTCTTTGATGGCCTTGTACGAGTCGAACTTTATCGTAGCGGCATCGCCTGCATTCTTACCCCATGCAAAGGCGCGGAGCGTAATGGCTGAGTCGCCGAGCGCATTGACTCTGATTTTCACTTTGTCTGTACCCTCTTCTTTTTCCTTGTCCGTGCGGCGGTCTATGAGGAGCGGATGGAGTTCGATGACCTCGCGCATCACTTGGATGCATCGGTCGAGGTTTTCTGAGTATGCCACGCCTACCTCGATGAATGCACAAGTGGCAGTTTCGCCGATGTTGCTGTTGATGATTGTGCTGCTGTTGATTGTGCTGTTTGGCACGATAATCATTCGGTTCTCAGCGTTGCGGATTACGGTGTGGCGCAAGGTTATCTCCGTTACCGTACCAGTCACAACTGAGTCAATCTCGATGAAGTCACCGATTTTGAACGGTTTGCCAATGACGATGAATATTCCGCCCACGAAGTTAGAGAGCGCTTCCTGCGATGCCAGACCGATGGCCATGGCGAGGATTCCTGCGCTGGCAAGGATGGATGTGCCTATCTGCTTGAGGGCGGGGATGAGCGAGAGGATTGACGCTGCTCCTATGATGTAGACTGCCGTTGTGGCGATGCGCATGAGAAACTTGGCGTTAGTCTCTTCCATCTTGCGGCCTCCAGTACGTCTCTGGCTCCTGATGAAAGTCTTGCGGATGAACCACAGCACAAGGCGGATGAATAGGTAGATGGCTGCTGCTTTTATGCAGAAAATGATGGGGTCTTTGAGTGTAACTCCTAAAAACTGATAGTTGAGAACGCTCATCACGCTCTCCATTCCTTTGAAATCTGACATATCTTTCTTAATTTTGCTTGCAAAGATACGAAGAAGAAACGAATTAGTGTGCATTTGACAATTATAATAGAGCAAAAAGAATAGGAAAGATATGAATTACATGGCTGTCATTGACAAGTATTACCCTGAGAATAACGAACTTCGCCACATATTTTTGACGCATAGCCGCAGTGTGGCTGACAAGGCTCTTGCCATAGCCCATGCCCACCCTGAACTTAATGTCGACCTTCAGTTTGTCGAGGAGGCCGCGATGATCCATGATATAGGGGTGTTCTTGTGCAATGCTCCTGGCATTCAGTGCTTTGGCGATGCTCCCTATATTTGTCATGGTACTCTCGGTGCAGACCTTGTGCGCAACGAAGGTTTCCCGCGCCATGCACTGGTGTGTGAGCGCCATACAGGGGCTGGACTGTCGCTCCGTCAGATAGAGGAACAAGGCTTGCCGGTGCCTCGCCGTGAACTGATGCCAGTGTCGATTGAAGAGCAGCTTGTGTGCTTTGCTGACAAATTCTTTTCTAAAACTCGCTTGACCACCGAGAAAACCGTGGAGCAAGCCTATAACAGTGTGGCAAAGTTCGGTGATGAAAGCGCTGAAAGGTTCAGAAAATGGTGTGAAATCTTTCTGTAAGGTGCTTGCAAACCAAAAAATGGGTTAAAAAGAGGCACAAAAACCTCCTTGCTAACGGCTTTTTGGGTTATTATGCTTAACTTTGCAGGTTGAAAGAGAGTTTTTATTAGAGACATCGCAATTTGAAATACCATATAGCATATATCCTTCTCTTTATGTTTTGCGCCGTTATGACCATTGCGCAAAACACGGGGCGTTCTGTCGATGTACTCAGAAACTCTGAAGTGAAGGACGATTCAGACAGTCTGCAGCTGATGCTCGACAGCATAGCCCGTCAGCATCGCACATTGCGCGATAGCGTGGCGCCCGATTCTGCGGATGCCACATTGTCCGATTCGCTCTATCTGAGCAATCTTGATTCCATACGCAACAAGTTCGACACAGACCGAGGCGGCAGCACAAAGGCTGTTCAGTGGAATGACTCCATTGCTCAAGTGCAAGACTCAATCAACAAGAAAAAGAAGAGTGCCATAGACGCTCCTGTTTCGTACGAAGCAAAAGACTCCGTCGTGTTCTTCATGGGTAATTCCCACGCCTATCTCTATGGCGACGGCCAGGTGAAGTATGACAATATGGAGATTACCGCCGAAGAGATCACTATGAGCATGGACAGCAGCATAGTCCATGCAAACGGAGTGGCCGACAGTCTGGGCGTGCTTCAAGGCAAACCTGTGTTCAAGCAGGGCAGCGACGAATACGAGTCGGAGGAAATGAGCTACAACTTCGATACGAAGAAAGGTTTCATCACAAATGTCTACACAGAGCAGTCGGAAGGATTCCTCCGAAGCGAGGAATCAAAGAAGGGCGATGGCGACGAACTCTTCTTGCGCCACGGACGCTACACGACCTGCGACGCAAAGCATCCGCACTTCTATATCGCTCTGAGCCGTGCCAAGGTTCACACCGGCAAGAGCGTCTTCTCTGGTCCGGCATGGCTGGTTGTCGAAGACGTGCCGCTGCCGCTGGCTATTCCGTTTGCCTACTTCCCGTTCACCAGCACATACTCTTCAGGTATCATCATGCCGAGTTATGGCGATGAAGCCACACGCGGATTCTATCTGCGCGACGGAGGTTACTATTTCGCTATAAACGACAATGTCGACCTTAAGCTCACGGGCGAAATATTCACGAAGGGGTCGTGGGGACTATCGGCACAGACCACATACAAGAAGCGCTACAAGTATTCGGGTAACTTCTACTTCAACTATCAGGTGACGAAGGAGGGTGAGAAGAACATGCCGGACTATAGCGTGATGAAGAACTTCAAGATTCAGTGGTCGCATCGCCAGGACGCTAAGGCAAACCCTAACAGTTCGTTCTCGGCAAGCGTGAACTTCGCTACGCAGAGTTATGAGAAGAACAACCTTTCGAGTCTTTACAATCCGACATCTTACTCTCAGAGCACTCGTACATCAAGTATCAGCTACTCTCATACGTTCCCGAAGATAGGTTTGTCTATCTCCAGCAGTTTCAATATTTCCCAGAACATGCGCGACTCGACCATTGCGCTTACCCTACCGAATCTCAACATCAGTTTGAGCCGATTCTATCCGTTCAAGCGCAAGAAGAAGGCTGGCAAGGACCGTTGGTATGAGAAGATTGCCCTCACTTATACCGGTGCTATCAGCAACAGTATTAGCACCAAGGAGGACAAGCTGATGAAGTCAAGCCTTATAAAGGACTGGCGCAACGGTATGAAGCACTCTATCCCAATCAGTGCATCGTTCAGCCTGTTCAACTATATCAACATCACTCCGTCGTTCAACTACACTGAGCGCTGGTACACCAACAAGGTCAACCAGAGCTGGGACGATTTGACTGGCACGGTGGTGCGCGACACCATTTACGGATTCAACCGTGTGTACAACTATAACCTCAGTTTGTCGGCCAGCACAAAACTCTACGGTTTCTACAAACCGTCGAAGGCTGTCTTTGGCGACAAGATTGAGATGGTGCGCCACGTCTTCAGCCCGACCGTGAGCTTCAGTTACGCACCGGATTTCGGCGCTGACCGCTACGGATATTGGCAGACGTACACACGTACTGACGCTAACGGCAATGTCTCCCTGGTGGAATATTCGCCTTATTCGGGTTCGCTCTATGGAGTGCCGTCGCGAGGGAAGACCGGTTCGGTAAGTTTCGATATGTCCAACAATATCGAGATGAAAGTCAAGACCGACAACGACTCGACCAAGAAGGTCAGCATCATTGACGAACTCGGTGCGAGCATATCCTACAATATGGCAGCCAAGCGCCAGCCGTGGAGCAACCTCTCCACACGTTTGCGTTTGAAGTGGGGCAACACTACATTCAACATGAATGCCGTGTTCCATACCTACGCCTATGAGTTCGACGAGAACGGTAATGTAGTTATCGGCGACAGGACAGAATGGTCATACGGCCGTTTCGGACGCTTCCAGGGCTTGAGTAAGAACTTGTCCTACACGTTCAACAATCAGAGCTGGAAGAAAATCACTGGAAGCATTCGCAAACTCCTCGGCAAGGACGACGAAGAAGAGGATTCTGATACCGAGAGCGACGGTTATGAAGATGAAGAGGGTGGCGATGATGTTGCCGACAGTGGAGAGGGCAAATCAGAGACAGGTGATGACGGACTCGATGCTGACGGCTATATGAAGTTCAGTCTGCCGTGGTCGTTCTCCGTTTCGTATGGTGTGACAATGACTGAGGACCGCAGTGCGCCAATCAAAATCAAGTCGATGCGCTATCCGTATAAGTTCGTCCACAGCCTTAACTTCTCCGGTAACATGAAGCTCACTCGCAACTGGAACGTCAATTTCTCTTCTGGTTACGACTTTACGAATAAGGGCATTTCAATGACGACGGTTAATATTGACCGCGACCTCCACTGCTTCAATATCAGTTGTGGATTGGTGTTCGGTGTCTTCACTTCCTACAACATTTCATTGCGTGCTAACGCAAGCACTCTCACTGATGCGCTCAAGTATGACAAGCGCAGCAGTTACTCAAGCAGCGTGAAGTGGTATTAACGTCACGCCCCGCTTTCAAACCTATTTTTCTGCATTCCAAATTGCAAACTTAGTCTGAGTTTATACAAACTTAGTCTGAATCCGTATAAACTTAACCTGAGTTTGTACATACTTAGTCTAAGTTTATAACTTTCGCCGAGGTGACGGTGGGTATGGAAGGGGGAGATCGGATGAAAGGCTATGCCTCTTCCTGATAGATGTTTTCGAAGAGGGAACGTAATAGTTCTTTATTGCATATCACGCTTTGCAACTGGCGCAGTTGCAAGGCGTTTTTTGATTCCGGAAACCAGAGTTTCATGTAACCGCCAGGGGCGTACTTTTCGTTCAGGTGTGCCACGAAACGCTCGTATTGTTGCTCCTTGCCAAGTTCGGGATAGTGCTTTAGGCCGTATTGCACGGTGCGGCGCAGAGTGGTGTCCGTGTCGATTATGCGGTCGGCCTCTGCCACGATGCGTCCGTAGATGCTGCGCGGTTCGTGGTCGGTCGAAGCGCGATGGTCCTCAACTGCCTCTTTCATCGTGATGATTTCCTCTTCGCTGAACCAGTGGCGCAGGGTGGTGTCGGCCTGTATGATCTCGCCCGAAACGATGTGGTGAGTCTTTCGGTCGCGACACAATCCCGTGTCGTGATATGCAGCAATGGCATAGACCATGCTGAGGTCTATGCCATCGATGTTTTTTGCCAGTTCCATACTCTCGCTGATTACCGTCAGCACGTGCTGGCGGTCGTGTGCTTTGTCAAATGTGTCGTAGCGGGGTATGATGTCCGATTCGACGTAAGCGATGAGGTCTGTTTGAATGTCTTTCATGTTTTTTTGTGCACATCAGAATCTTACGTTGAGGTCTACACCCATCTGCATAGGGCGGCAAGTCTGTGCGAAGCCCTTGCCCATGCTCTCGAAGTAGAACGGAACGTAGTCGGTCTGGGTGAGGTTCTTGCCCCATACGTTGAGGCGAATCATGCCGAAGTCGGCAGTTATATGAGCGCCGAGCAGTGTGTAGAACGGTTGGCTTACGTCGTTCTTTTCAGTCCAGTAGACACGCCCTGTACCAGTGAAGTTCGCTCCGAAGGAGATGCTACGCATGCGGAAACTGTCCCCGTTGTCGTTCCCGTTAAGGTTATCGTTAAAGTTAATAGTGTAGTCGGCTGCGATGGCGAAGTTGTGCAGAGGCGCAAACGGAACATAGTTGTCGTCGTAGACGTATGACTCGCCCTTGCTCTGACCGCCGTCGTAGTTCTTGAAAGTGGCGTGGGTATAGCCGTATGAAGCGTTTACGGTAAGCGGATTGTTGAACAGGTGCATAAATGCTGTGACGGAGACTTCTGCTCCGTAGCTTTGGCTGTGTCCGGCATTTACCATCTGGCGGCCGAGTCCGCTGGCTGCATAGCGCGCAATCTGCTGGTCGCGTGTGTCGACAAAGAACACTGCGGCATCTGTCGTGAGGTGGCCGTTGAGGAATGTGAGGTGTGTGCCCACTTCGTAGTTCCAGCTGATTTCTGGTTTGAACACTGTGGTCGAGTCGGCTGACGGATTATCCTTCAGAGGCATGAAGTTGCTCACCATCGGCATCTTCTCTGCCAGTGTGCGCATCATGTCGTTCTGCAGACTTGTCTGAATGAGGTCGCTGAACATCTGTATGTTGTAGCCTCCTGAGCGGAATCCCTTTGACACAGATGCATAGACCATGTTATGGTGGTCTATGTTGTAGGTCAGCGCCACCTTCGGGAGCAGCTGAGTGTAGTCCTTCTTGATGGTTCCCGTGTAGCGTGAGTCGGTAGTGAGGTCGTAGTTGTAGAGCGGTATAGGACGGCCCTGCACGTTGCGGGTCATGAGGAAGTTGAAGTTGGATGTGGCGCCTGAGTTGTACTTCATCTTAGTGTGCTCGTAGTCGAGGCGGAGTCCGGCTGTGAGGTCAAGCCCCTCGATGAAGAGGTCGTTCACCTTGATTTGTCCGAATGTGGCAGTGTTGAGCACAGGAGTGTCGAAGTCGCCGCCCACGGTCATCCGCTCGTCTGTCACGTTCATTGCCAGATTCATGCCCATAGGGTTCATGGCGGCGTTGGCAGCGGCAAAACCGCGGTCGATGCCTGACTGGATGAGCGACTGTATGCCGTCGGTACCGAATACAACAGGTGCGTTAGTGTTGAGCGACTGGTACATGAAGTATGCACCTGCAGTCCAGTCCACCTTCTTCTTGCCGTTGCTCTTCATCACAAACTCCTCGGCTATGCTGTGGCTACGCTGGCGCTGTTCGAGCGTGAAGATGGAGGCAGGCGAGAAGTCCTGATCCATGAACATGCGGTCGTTGATGTGCTGGTAGTTGGTCACGGACGTGAAGATCACGTCTTCAGTCGGAGCCTCAATCTTCAGGGAGGTGTTGAGCAGGGTGCGGCGGTAGTTGCCAAGTTCGCCACTGATAATCTCCTTACTCCTCATCTCCTCATAATAATCATATCCGTCCTCATTGCTGTATTCGAGGCTCGTCTGGAAGTCGACGAGCAGTCCGCTGTTGCGCACCTTGCAGCCTTCGTTTGAGTCGTAGAGCCAGCGGAACTTTCCGCCACCGCTCTCTCCGCCGTTTGAACGTCGGTCGAGATAAGCGTTGCGGTTGTACCCCTCATTGGCCTTGTAGAATCCGCCAAGGCTGTAGCTTGTCTTAGGCGTCACACTGTGGGATGTGAGGAACTGCAAGTAGCGTCCGTAGTCGCGAGTCGAACCGCCTATCTTGATTTCCGTTCCGCCCAGTTGTGGATTGCGGGTGTACATCTTGATGAGTCCGCCCATTGCATTGCGTCCGTAGAGCGTCGACTGCGGTCCGCGAAGCACCTCGATACGTTCCACTCCGAGGAAGTCGAAGTCGAAAGCTGACTTGTCGGTGTAGGCGGCATCGTCCACGTAGAGGCCAACGGCAGGAGTGTTGATTCTCGAACCTATACCTCTTATATATATGGCGCTTGTGAGTTTTGACCCGTAGTCGGGCATAAACAGGTTAGGAACGAACAAGGCAGCGTCCTTCACTGTGCGGATGCCGAGCTGTTCGATGTCGTCGGCTTTGAGTTCGCTGTAACTGAATGGTTGCTCGCTCAGTGCGCCAGTTGTCTTTGGGTCAGAAGCGATAACTACTTCACCTATTGTGTAAGCGCGCAGCGAATCACTCTCAGAAGTCTCTGCCAAGCATGGCGCAGCGGCCAATGCAGTGGCTATATACAGTAAAAGTCTTTTCATGCAGCAAAGTTACATGAAAAGACTCTTACCAGTCAATCCTAATATGTTATGATTTTCCCTTAACTTATAACTCTTAACTCTTAACCTATCAACTATATCCACGTCAGTTTGCGCCACAGCCATTCGAGCGGACCGTGAGTGTGGTGGCGCATCCACCAGTTGCAGAACAGGATTTGGATGGCGAGAATACCTGCACCTACGCAGATGCTGGCTGTGATGCCAAGGTCGTCGTGGAGGGCAAATCCCCAGTTGTAGAACAGCATCGAACCGATGACGCTCTGCATGATATAGTTCGTCAGGCTCATGCGTCCGTACGACATCAGACCGCGCAGAGGACGCTCCATCCATGAAGAGTAGAATGCGAAGAGCACTCCTGTGACAAGCACGAGCATGAATGCAAACTTATGGAGCGAAGTGATGATGAGCAGAAGCGGTTTCTCTATGCTTGCAGTCTCGATGAAGCGAGGCAGCATGTTTGAAAGTCCGTAGAGCGGGAAGAATGCCACAAGAGCACATGCAAGCACGCATCCCCATAGGCGGCGGTTCTTGGCCGTATCGGCAAACCAGCCGTTCCTGCCTGCCACCATGCCTATCATGAAGAGCGAAGCAGTCTGGAACATACGTGCGTTCTCCCATGCCCATCCGAGGCTTGCCAACTGACCTTCCCACAGGTTCACCTTTACGGTCTCCCAGAACGTTCCTTCACGCAGCGCCGGATATATGGCAGCCCAGAATGGACCGTCGATTGGAGCTGGTGCGGGCGCATCGGGATTGAGCATTGCTGTGGCGAGTTTGAATATCTCTACCGGCTGGATCATGCACAGGGCAGCAATCCACAGCACAACGCGGTTGGACAGACGGCATACCAGCGGAAGAACAAAGCCCACAAGGGAGTAGAGCACCAGAACCTCGCCAGTGAAGAAGATGGCGTTGAGATTGCCGAAGAGGAACAACAGGATTAAGCGCCAGCAGAACCTGCCACGGAAGTCATTGCCTCGGCGCTCCTGATTGCTGTACATTATGTAGAAGCTGAATCCGAACAGCAGGGCAAAGATGGCGTATGCCTTTCCGCCGAACATGAAGAACATTCCGTCCCATATGGCGCGGTCAGTGAAATTGAGCCAAGCAGGCTGCCCATCGGTTGGTGGGAATGAATAGAAATTAAAATGTTCAATGGAGTGGAGCAGTATGATTGCCGCTACGGCAAATCCACGCAGTGCATCTGCCACTTCCACTCGCGGTCTCTTGAGTTCTGTTGTCATGTTCAGTGATAACTAAAATGTGTATTCGTTCGTTGCATCCCATTCCGTGTCGGCAGTAATGCTCCCGCTTGCTTGAACTGATGTGCTGAAAAGTTCTCCGGTGTAGCGTGTTATCTGATTGACTGTCATAGGTGCGTTGGCAAACTCATGAGTGAGCCGCACGTTGCCTTCCGAGTCTATGGCGTTGAGCGTGAATGTCATATTCGTCTGCTCGTTTGGAAGGAATGCGTAGGTCGAGAAGTACTTGCCGGTCTTGCCTGTGAATGATGCAGGGATGTCTGAGCGCTTGTCTTGTATGGCATCCTTAGCAGCCAGTCCTGTCTTTGCGTTGAGCACGACTCCACCGCCTTCTGCCACAACGTGCATCTGTGCCATCCATTCAGGTATGGCGTCTGTGGCAACGACTTCGAGTTTTGCTACGCAACGCTTGAGTTCGATACTCTGCATGCTTTTTGTGCTCTTCGTCACTTCCAGTGTTTGGTAGTGGCTGAAGGTGTCGGTTATCTTATCTTGCGGAAAGGCTATGGAGTCGGGCGAAGTGACCTTTGCTGCGTCTTCGCAGTTATGTCCGACGATTACCAATTCGTAGTTGCCGAACGGAATTTCTGAGCTGACGGTGCCAAAGTCTTTGTCGTTTTCCGACTGGACAACTTCTATTGGCGATGCCTCACCGTCGGCAGGGAAAAGCACGAAACTTAACTGGCTGAAAGCGTCGGCTGCTGCCGAACGGAACTTGCCAGTCTCGTAAGGTAAGATGCTGAACTTGATGGTCTTAGATGTCTGTCCCTCTTCGTCTTCGTTGAAGTCGGCGGTAATGTCTGAACTGCACGATGCCAACGGAATCAGCATCGTGAGCAGGAATAGTAGCGTTGAGACTGTGCGTGTCATAGCTTATACGTTGTACATTGTTTCGTAATACTTCTGGTAGTCGCCCGAAGTGACGTTCTCCATCCAGTCCTGGTTGTCGAGGTACCATTGTACGGTTTTCTCGATGCCCTCCTCAAACTGCAGGCTTGGTTCCCATCCGAGTTCCTTCTGGAGCTTAGTGGAGTCGATAGCATAGCGTGCGTCGTGTCCTAAGCGGTCTGTGACGTAAGTGATGAGGTCCATGTCCTCGCCCTCCTTGCGGCCGAGCATGCGGTCAACTGTGTTGATCACAACCTTGATGATATCGATGTTCTTCCACTCGTTAAAGCCGCCTATATTGTAAGTCTCGGCAGTCTTGCCCTCATGGAATATAACGTCGATTGCACGGGCGTGGTCTTCAACGAAGAGCCAGTCGCGCACGTTCTCGCCTTTGCCGTAGACTGGCAACGGTTTGCGGTTGCGTATGTTGTTGATGAAGAGCGGAATGAGTTTCTCTGGGAACTGGTAAGGACCGTAGTTGTTCGAACAGTTAGTCACGATAGTCGGCATTCCGTAAGTATCGTGGTAGGCGCGGACAAAGTGATCCGAGCTGGCCTTTGATGCTGAATATGGCGAATGAGGGTTGTACTTCGTTGTCTCGTAAAAGAAGTCTTCGCCGTAAGCCTCGTGGTGCTCCGAAGAAGAGGCTTTTGTTGTGAACGGAGGTTTGATGCCCTCCGGGTGAGTCATCTCCAATGCGCCGTAGACCTCGTCGGTTGATATGTGGTAGAAACGCTTGCCCTCATACTTTTCAGGTAATGACTCCCAGTAGAGTTTTGCGGCCTGCAGAAGTGAGAGAGTTCCCATCACGTTGGTGCGAGCGAATGTGAAAGGGTCCTTGATGCTACGGTCAACATGGCTCTCCGCTGCGAGGTGGATGATTCCGTCGACGTTGTGCTCCTTCATGAGCGAGAGCATAAGGTCGAAGTCGCAGATGTCTGCCTTGACAAACATGTAGTTAGGCTTGTCCTCTATGTCCTTTAGATTGGCAAGGTTGCCCGCATAGGTCAGTTTGTCGAGGTTGATGATGCGGTAATCAGGGTATTTGTTAACAAACAAGCGTACCACGTGGCTGCCGATGAATCCGGCACCTCCAGTGACGATGATATTTCTCTTAAAATCCATGATATTATGATGGTTAGGCATTTCTTTAAAACGCAAAGTTAGGAAAACTTTTTCAAGGAGTTCGCTTTTAGAGCGTTTTTATAAAAAAAACGTTCTGCGAGTTCTTTTTTGCAAAGTCGAGTTTGCATTTTAATGTAAAAAGGGTAACTTTGTACTCCGTAATAGACTTTTGCCTACCAAAAGGTGGGTTGAAGTCGCTTAACTGTTGTGATTTATGGAGTCGTTTTACCGTACGCATGCATATCTGGTCGAGCACTTACAGGACACTGTAAGGCGTGATTTGATGGACGAGATAGACTGGTCTTCTCGATTGATTGGTATCAAGGGTGCTCGAGGCGTAGGAAAGACGACTTTTCTGTTACAGTATGCCAAGGAGCATTTCCAGTCAGGCGATCACTCGTGCTTGTATATCAATACAAACAATTTCTACGTTCAGAATGTAGGTATAGTCGAGTTTGCAGGCGAGTTCTACCACAGCGGCGGCAAGGTGCTGTTGATTGACCAAGTGTTTAAGTTGCCCGACTGGAGTAAGCAGTTGCGTGAGTGCTACGATAAATATCCGGGACTCCGCATCATCTTTACTGGTTCGTCAGTGATGAGGCTGAAGGAGGAGAACCCTGAGCTCAACGGCATTGTAAGGTCGTACAACCTGCGCGGATTCTCATTTCGCGAGTTCCTGAATCTCAAGACAGGAATGAACTTGCGTAGCTATACGCTTGAGGAAATAATTCATAACCACGAGGATATTGCAAAAGAGATTGTCAAGCAGATCAATCCGCGCGACTATTTCATGGAGTACCTCCATCACGGATTCTATCCGTTCTTCTTGAATAAGACAAACTATTCAGAGCAGTTACTCAAGACGATGAACATGATGATAGAAGTGGATATACTTCTCGTCAAGCAGATCGAACTGAAGTATCTGCCTAAGATTAAGCAACTCTTCTATCTGCTTACAGCAGGCGGAAGCAGCGTGCCTAACGTGAGTCAGCTGGCACAGATGCTGGGGATGTCGAGAGCCACTGTGATGCACTACATAAAATATTTGATGGAGGCGCGCCTCGTCAATATGATATATGCTAAGGGCGATGAATTCCCGAAGAAACCGGCAAGAGTGCTGCTTCATAATTCTAATCTTATGTACAGTTTTTACCCTCGCCGTTTCGATGAGCATGACGTGCTGGAGACATTCTTCTGCAATGCGATGTGGAAGGACCACAAAGTCAACAAGGTGGGTAGCATAGGCTCGTTCCTTATCGACGGAATTATGGAGTTCCGCATCACGGAGCATATGACGCAGCTCAAGAGCAAGTCGAAAGCGCTCTTTGCTGTCAACCATGCAGAGGTCGGCAAGGGCAATCAGATACCGCTCTGGCTCTTAGGAATGATGTATTAGGGGTAAGTTAAAAGTTATAAGTTAAAAGTTGGGGAGTTTTGTAGAGACGTCATATCATGGCGTCTCGGAGTTGAGGAAATGAAGTCTCTGAAGACCTTTAACTTTTAAGTGAAAAGAAAAACTAACAACATATTTAATAGTATAAAACTATGAGTAAAGAAAAGAAATTTATCACTTGTGATGGTAACCAGGCTGCTGCACATGTAGCTTACATGTTCTCAGAAGTAGCTGCCATCTACCCAATCACTCCATCGTCTCCAATGGCGGAGCACGTTGACGAGTGGGCTGTAGCAGGTCGCAAGAACCTTTTTGGCGACACAGTATTGGTACAGGAAATGCAGTCTGAGGCTGGTGCTGCCGGTGCAGTACACGGTTCACTCCAGGCTGGCGCCCTCACAACAACATTTACGGCATCACAGGGACTTCTCCTTATGATTCCTAATATGTACAAGATTGCGGGTGAGTTGCTCCCAAGCGTGTTCCACGTTTCAGCACGTACTGTAGCAAGCCACTCTCTCTGTATCTTCGGTGACCACGGCGACGTTATGGCATGCCGCCAGACAGGTTTCGCTATGTTGGCTGAAGGCTCTGTACAGGAAGTTATGGACCTCTCTGCTGTAGCTCATCTCTCTGCTCTCAAGTGCCGCGTTCCGTTCATCAACTTCTTCGACGGATTCCGCACTTCTCACGAGTACCACAAGATCGAGGTTATGGATCAGGAAGACATCCGTCCACTCGTTGACATGGATGCTGTTGCTGAATTCCGCAGCCGCGCTCTCACTCCAGAGAAGCCTATGGCTAAGGGTATGGCTGAGAACCCAGAGACTTTCTTCGCTCACCGCGAATCATGCAACCCTTACTACGATGCAGTGCCTGCAGTGGTAGAGGAGTACATGAAGGAAATCTCTAAGATCACAGGTCGTGAATACAAGCTCTTCAGCTACTACGGAGCAGAAGATGCTGACAAGGTTATCATCCTCATGGGTTCTGCCACAGAGGCCGCTCGCGAGGCTATCGACTACGCTAACGCTAATGGCAAGAAGTACGGTATGGTGTCTGTTCACCTCTATCGTCCGTTCTCTGTTGAGCACCTCCTCGCTGCAGTTCCTAAGACTTGTAAGCGCATCGCTGTGCTCGACCGCACAAAGGAGCCAGGCGCTAACGGCGAACCTCTCCACCTCGATGTTAAGGACGCATTCTACGGCAAGGCTGACGCTCCGCTCATCGTAGGCGGACGCTACGGACTCGGTTCTGCCGACGTTACTCCTACTATGATTCTCAGCGTTTATGAGAACCTCGAACTTCCTGAGCCAAAGGATCACTTCACACTCGGTATCGTCGACGACGTTACATTCCGCTCACTCCCTATGAAGGAGGAGATGGCGCTCGGTGGTGAGGGCATCTACGAGGCTAAGTTCTTCGGACTCGGTGCTGACGGTACTGTAGGTGCTAACAAGAACTCAGTGAAGATCATCGGTGAGAACACTGACAAGTACTGCCAGGCTTACTTCTCTTACGACTCAAAGAAGTCAGGTGGTTTCACATGTTCACACCTCCGTTTCGGTGACAACCCAATCCGTTCTACATACCAGATCAAGACTCCTAACTTCGTGGCTTGCCACGTTCAGGCTTACCTCCGTATGTACGACGTTACTCGTGGTCTCCGCGAAAACGGTACATTCCTCCTCAACACAGTTTGGGATGCAGAGGACCTCGCTAAGAACCTTCCAAACAACGTGAAGCGTTACTTCGCACAGAAGAACATCACTGTTTACTATATCAACGCAACTAAGATTGCACAGGAAATCGGACTCGGCAACCGTACTAACACAATTCTCCAGTCTGCATTCTTCCGCATTACAGAGGTTATCCCTGTTGATCTCGCTATCGAGCAGATGAAGAAGGCTATCGTTAAGTCTTACGGCAAGAAGGGTGAAGACGTTGTCAACATGAACTACGCTGCTGTTGACCGCGGTGGTGAATACCAGACTCTCGCTGTTGACCCAGCATGGGCTAAGCTTGAGGATGAGGCTGTTGCTGCTAACAACGATCCTGACTTCATCAACAACCTCGTGCGTCCTATCAACGCACAGAACGGCGACCTCCTCCCTGTATCTGCTTACAAGGGATATGAGGACGGTGCATGGGAACAGGGCACAGCAGCATACGAGAAGCGCGGTGTGAGCGCATTCGTTCCAGCATGGGATGCTGAAAACTGTATCCAGTGTAACAAGTGTGCATTCGTTTGTCCTCACGCTGCTATCCGTCCGTTCGTTATGGACGAGGCTGAGGCTGCAGGTCTCGATGCTGTCAAGCTCGACATGATTGCTCCAGCACAGTACAAGGGCATGAAGTTCCGCATGCAGGTTAGCGTGCTCGACTGTCTCGGTTGCGGCAACTGCGTTGACGTATGTCCAGGCAAGAAGGGCAACAAGGCACTCAAGATGGTTGCTCTCGAAGGCGAGCGCGGCGAGGCTAAGAATTGGGAATACTGCGTAAACAACGTGAAGAGCAAGCAAGACCTCATCGACATCAAGGCTAATCCACGCGCTTCACAGTTCGCAACACCACTCTTCGAGTTCTCAGGAGCATGCTCTGGTTGCGGTGAGACACCTTACGTTAAGCTCATCTCTCAGCTCTTCGGCGACCGTCAGATGGTAGCTAACGCAACAGGATGTTCATCTATCTACTCAGGTTCAATCCCATCAACTCCATACACAAAGAACGAGAAGGGACAGGGTCCAGCATGGTCTAACTCACTCTTCGAGGACTTCTGCGAATACGGACTCGGTATGACTATCGCCAACAAGAAGATGCGTGCTCGCATCGTGGCACTCCTCAACGAGGCATGCGCTCAGGACACAACTCCAGCAGAGTTCAAGGCAGCAGCAGAAGAGTGGATCGCAGGCAAGGACAACGCTGACGCATCTAAGGCAGCAGCAGCTAAGCTCGCACCACAGATCGAGGCAGGCAAGCAGGCAGGATGTGCAATCTGCAAGCAACTCTCTGAACTCAGCCACTTCCTCGTTAAGCGCAGCCAGTGGATCGTCGGTGGTGACGGTGCATCTTACGACATCGGTTACGGCGGTCTCGACCACGTGCTCGCATCAGGTGAAGACGTAAACATCTTCGTTATCGACACAGAGGTTTACTCTAACACAGGTGGCCAGTCATCTAAGGCAACACCAATCGGAGCGATCGCACAGTTCGCTGCAGGCGGTAAGCGCATCACAAAGAAAGACCTCGGACTCATGCAGGCAACTTACGGCTACGTTTACGTTGCACAGATCGCTATGGGCGCTGACAACGCACAGTGCTTGAAGGCAATCCGCGAAGCAGAGGCATATCCAGGACCATCACTCGTAATCGCTTACGCACCATGTATCAACCACGGTCTTAAGGCAAAGGGCGGCATGGGCAAGAGCCAGGCAGAAGAGGCTAAGGCTGTAGAGTGCGGTTACTGGCACTTGTGGCGCTTCGACCCACGTCTTGCTGAACAGGGACAGAACCCATTCCAGCTCGACTCTAAGGAGCCACAGTGGGATAAGTTCCAGGAATTCCTCGACGGCGAAGTACGCTACCTCTCACTCAAGAAGGTTAAGCCAGCAGAGGCACAGGAACTCTTCGATGCAGCCAAGAAGGCAGCTCAGCACCGCTACGCTACATACGTACGCATGAGCAAGCTCGACTATTCTGAGTAATCAATAATAACGGAAACGTTAACGATAACTTGAAGGGACGTCACATTGTGGCGCCCCTTTTTATGTGGAGTTAAGGAGTTAGAAGTTAAGGAGTTAGCCCCTCCTAACCTCCCCAAAGGGGAGGAAATTAGACTCCTTTCTCCTCAACTACTTACTGCTTATCTCCTTAACTCCTCGGACAGGCCTTTTGGTTAGTATAGCAAGTCTGTATTCCTTTTTTTGTTATTTTTGCATCATTAAAAGATGATACTATGAATCCGAACAGTCAGAATAATCAGAAATCTCAGAATCTTCCGAATTCTCAGAGCTCTCCGAATAATCCGAAATTTCAGAGCCTTCCGAACAGTCCGAATTCTCCGTCCCCTCCTAAGACCCCTCCCCAAACCTTCCTGCCCAATCACGGCCATTACCGCAACTTGCGCGTCTATGCAGTCACAGAGATCATCTACGACATCACCTACTACTTTGCCCACAACTACCTACAGCGAGGCGACCGTACCGTTGACCAGATGATACAGGCAGCACGAAGCGGCAAGCAGAACATCGCCGAAGGCAATCAGGCGTCAGCCACATCGAGCGAAACAGAAATAAAACTCACCAACGTGGCAAAAGCCAGCCTCGAAGAACTCCTCGTAGACTACGAAGACTACCTTCGCACCCGCAACCTCGAGCAATGGGGCAACCTTCATCCGCGCTATGCCAAGATGCGCCAGTATGCCCGCAGCGAACAACTCAGGGCCAACTACGCCACAATGGTGCAACGCATGAACGATGAGGAGGTTGCCAACCTCTGCATCACCCTTATCCATCAAGCCAACTACATGCTCCACAAACTCCTCACCACCATGCAAGACCGCTTCGTCACCGAAGGCGGCATCAAAGAACGGATGTTTCAGGCAAGAATAAACTACCGAAACAACCAAAACAATCAGGAAAGCAAGTAGTCATCCCCTCTGGAGGGTTCAGGAAGTTTGAGTATCCTGAATCCTCCGAACATTCCGAATAATCCGAATAGTCAGAATCTTCCGAATAATCCGAGCCCTCTGAGTCTTCCGATTTTTCCGAGTCTTCTGATTATTCTGAATTTTCCGACCACTCCGAATAATCCGATTTCTCCGATAATCCCGATACCTCCTGCACTTAGCTGGAAAATTGTCATCCCCTCGCAGGAAAATCCCCTTCACCGCACTCCAAAAATCATGAGTCCTCGCTAAAAACTATAAATAAAACTTATATTTGTAAGAATAAAACTAATATTTATATAAATAAAACTATTATTTGTACAAATATTACTTTTATTTATACTTTTCAGCGAAGGCTTTTCAATTTTCCACCGAGGAAAAGACAATTTTTCAGCGCGTGGATAGCAAGTTTTTAGTGCGGTGATAGTAATTCAGTCGTTGTGACTCAATGATTTGAGTGCTGCTGCTTTGGTCTGTATGTATAAAACTTCTTCGTCAGTGTTCAGATACTTGTTGTTTTTACAATAAGTTTTTTTAATACATATATACTACATATTAAAAAATAATACTATATTTACAGTGACATCGTTGATGATGTAAAGGAATTCCTACTATTGTAGGTATATGTAGCGCGGATGCGGTACGTTTTTATTGTTAATTTTAATTTATTTATTATGGAAAAATTTAAACGATTCACAAGGGTATACCCCCTTTCAAAGACCTTGAGGTTTGAAATGAAACCTATAGGTAAAACATTGGAGCACATTACACGTGGCGGACTGCTTGAGCAGGATCAACATCGTGCAGATAGTTATGTGGAAGTAAAGAAAATCATAGATGAATACCATAAGGCGTTCATAGAGAGTTCTCTTGATGATTTTGAATTGCAGTATTATAATGAGGGTAAGAATAATTCTCTTGAGGAATTCTATTCTTATTATATGTGTAGGTCTAAAGATGAAACGCAGAAGAAGCTCTTTGAAGAGAACCAAGACAGATTACGTAAACAAATCGCAGATAGACTGTCAAAGGACGAGAGGTTTAAGCGAATTGACAAGAAAGAGCTGATTGAGAAAGATTTGATAGATTTTGTTGATAAGGCGGAAGAAAGACAATTGTTAGAGGAATTCAAAGGTTTTACTACATATTTCACAGGATTCCATGAGAACAGAAAAAATATGTATTCAGCAGAAGCTCAATCAACGGCTATAGCTTATCGTTTGATACATGAGAACTTGCCTAAGTTTATTGACAATATCATGGTGTTCGATAAGGTGGCAGCATCGCCTGTTGCTGATTCTTTTGCGGAACTATATGCAAATTTTGAAGAGTATTTGAATGTGACGGAGATAGCCGAGATGTTCAATCTTGCTTATTATAACGTGGTGTTGACTCAGTCGCAGATAGATGTATATAATGCTATTATTGGCGGAAAGACTTTTGAGGATGGCGTGAAGATTAAAGGATTAAATGAATACATCAACCTTTATAATCAACAGCAAAAAGATAAGTCCGCACGTCTACCTAAACTAAAACCTCTGTATAAGCAGATTCTGAGTGACCGGAACGCAATTTCTTGGTTACCAGAGCAATTTCCTAGCGACGAGAAATTGTTGGAAACAATACAGAAGTCTTATCAAGAACTGGATGAACAAGTGTTTAATCGAAAACGAGAGGGTGAGCATTCTTTAAAAGAACTCTTGCTTGGATTGGAAGGTTTTGAACTAAACAAGATCTATATCCGTAATGATTTACAGTTGACAGACATATCCCAAAAGGTTTATGGTTCTTGGAGCATAATCCAAAAGGCTCTGATAGAGGATCTAAAAGGCGAGGTGCAGAAGAAATCCAAAAAAGAAACCGATGAAGATTATGAAGAACGTCTGCATAAGGTGTTAAAGTCGCAAGGTAGTATTGCTGTTGCTTTGATTAATGACAGTGTGCATAAGTTGAATTCAGAGGTACAGAACACAATACAAGGCTATTTTGCATCATTAGGAGCTGTAGACACCCCGAATCTTCAAAAGGAAAATTTATTTGTACAGATAGAGAATGCTTACACAGAGGTGAAGGATTTGTTGAACACCCCTTATCAAGGCCGAAATTTGGCACAGGATAAGGTGAATGTAGAGAAGATAAAGAATCTGCTGGATGCAATAAAGTCTCTTCAGCATTTTGTGAAACCTTTACTTGGTGATGGTTCTGAAGCCGAGAAAGATGAAAAATTCTATGGAGAATTTGTAGCGTTGTGGGATGAACTGGATAAGATAACTCCTCTGTATAATATGGTGCGCAACTACATGACTCGCAAACCTTATTCAACAGAGAAAATCAAACTGAACTTTGAAAATTCCACTTTGATGGATGGGTGGGATTTGAATAAGGAACAGGCTAATACTACTGTTATTCTTCGCAAAGATGGGTTGTATTATTTGGCAATTATGAACAAGAAGAACAACAAGGTTTTTGATGTGAAAAATATTACATCAAAGGGTGAGTGCTATGAGAAGATGGAATATAAACTTCTTCCGGGAGCAAATAAAATGCTTCCAAAAGTATTCTTCTCAAAGTCAAGAATCCATGAGTTTGCTCCAAGTGAACAGTTACTGGAAAACTACAATAACGAAACTCACAAGAAAGGTGCTACGTTCAATCTTGCAGATTGCCACGCTTTGATAGACTTCTTTAAAACGTCCATAGGCAAGCATGAAGATTGGAGTAAATTTGGATTTAAGTTTTCCGATACCAGCTCCTATGAGGATTTGAGTGGGTTTTATCGTGAAGTAGAGCAACAGGGGTATAAGATCTCCTTCCGCAATGTGTCGGTTGATTATGTCGACTCGCTTGTTGAAGAAGGGAAAATCTATCTGTTTCAGATTTACAACAAGGATTTCTCGCCTTACAGTAAAGGAACTCCGAATCTTCACACCCTATATTGGAAGATGTTGTTTGATGAGAAAAACTTGGCAGATGTAGTGTATAAACTTAATGGGCAGGCAGAGGTGTTCTTCCGCAAGTCAAGTATAGTTTATGAACGACCTACACATCCTGCAAATCAACCGATAGGAAACAAGAATCCTCTGAGCGAGAAGAAACAAAGTGTCTTTAATTATGATTTGATAAAGGATAAACGTTATACGGTTGATAAATTTCAATTCCATGTGCCTATTACGATGAACTTCAAGAGTACAGGAAATGACAATGTTAATCAGGCTGTGAACGAGTATATACAGAAAAGTGAGGATTTGCACATCATAGGTATAGACCGTGGAGAACGTCATCTGCTCTACATTACTGTGATAGATTTGAAAGGACGTATAAAAGAGCAATTCTCCCTTAATGAAATAGTTAACCACTACAATGGGAAAAGCCATTGCACGGACTATCATGCTCTTTTGTCTAAGCGTGAAGAAGAGAGAATGAAGGCACGTCAAAGTTGGCAAACGATAGAAAGCATTAAGGAACTCAAGGAGGGATATTTGAGCCAAGTGGTTCATAAAATATCAGAGCTTATGTTGAAATACAATGCTATTGTGGTGCTTGAAGATTTGAATATGGGATTTATGCGTGGACGTCAAAAAGTCGAGGCGTCTGTGTATCAGAAGTTTGAGAAGATGTTGATTGACAAACTCAACTATTTGGCAGATAAGAAAAAGAAACCGGAAGAAGAGGGAGGAGTTCTAAATGCCTATCAACTGACAAACAGGTTCGTGAGTTTCCAAAAGATGGGTAAGCAGAGTGGATTCTTGTTCTATACTCCAGCATGGAACACTAGCAAGATAGACCCTGTGACAGGTTTTGTAAATCTGTTTGACACTCGTTATGAAACGCGCGAAAAGGCGAGAGCATTCTTTGGTAAGTTCGATTCGATACGTTATAATGGTGAGAAAGAGTGGTTTGAGTTTGCTTTTGACTATAGTAAGTTTACAACAAAGGCTGATGGTACTCGTACAAAATGGATTCTTTGTACCTACGGAAAACGCATAGAAACTTTCCGAGACGAGAAGCAAAATTCAAATGGGGTTAGCAAAGAAGTCGATCTGACGAATAAAATTAAGGAGTTTTTCGCTAAGTATGGTATAGATATTAATTCAAATCTTAAGGAATGTATTGTAAACCAAGACTCTGCGGAGTTTTTCAAAGGATTGCTTTCGATGCTGAAACTGACGCTTCAGATGCGAAATAGTGTAACAGGTACAAATGTGGATTACTTGCAGTCTCCGGTAGCAGATACAAATGGAGTGTTCTACAACAGTGAAAACTGCGATGAATCTTTACCGAAAAATGCCGATGCAAACGGTGCTTACAATATTGCTCGCAAGGGGCTGTGGATTGTGAAACGGATTAAAAAGTCTGATGACTTGAAAAACCTGAAATTAGCGATAAGCAATAAAGAGTGGTTGCAGTTTGTTCAGACAAAGCCGTATCTAAATGATTAGTTCTGGTGGATGACTACATTTCCATATCGACCTTGAATGATTATATCTTTTGTCCGTATTCCATATATCTACATAATGTGTATATGGATACGGATGAAGGATTGTATCATGCCAAACCGCAAACAAGAGGGAAAATAGCTCATGAAACAATAGAAAACAAAACTGCAAGTAACCGAAAAGACTATTTACTTTCATTGCCAGTTTACTTCGGACGATAACCAAAAACGGAGCAATTCGTTTACAGTATTCGGTATATAGAGTAAACAATACTAATCGTGTGTTAGATAATTTGATGATAAAGATAGATCAATTTGCAACTAAATTTAATGGAACTGATAGTGTAATAATATTCGATGTTTCAGAGGTGAAACTGAAGAAATATGGCAATGCAATACATAGAGACGTTGATGTCGTCTATTTATGATATGCAAACCTTAGTCTATACAAAATTTTTTGTCAGTTTTATCTTTTTTATAATCTGATTGTTATAATATATAAATGCTGTTTTCTTTTAAGTAACGGGGTAAAATTAATGTCGAGTAGATTAAATATATTTGAAAAGGAAATATTTGAAAATAAGAATAATATATATACCTTTGTATTATCTTATATAAATATAGAGTTTATAAGAACTTAGTAATTTCTAC
>JAZNGW010000029.1:0-107268 GCA_045576655.1 Bacteroidaceae bacterium | reverse complement strand
TTCTTATTATCCGCTGTCATTGTATCTTTTTCCTACCTATATATAAAGGTTGACGTTGCTTGTATCTGCCTGCGACGCTATAAAAATAGCGGCGCGGCTGCCTTGTCTTTTTGTTGTCCACAGTCTGTCAAAGAACGAGTTCTGGCGCCTTCGTTTCCGAAAGCGAGTGCAAAGGTACAACCTTTTTCCGAAACAGCAAGAACTTCAGCGATTATTTTTTGAGAAAATGTGAAAAATATGGGAAAAGTTGAGCAAAAGCGCAGGTTTTGAGGGAATATAGGACAGAATAGCAAACTATTTTTGCGTAAGTCGACATAAAATCACAGAGTAGCAGAGTGGTTCATACTTCAGGGCAAGCTCCGTCCCCATTAAACAAAAAGGGGCAGACACGATGCGGTCTGCCCCTACGGGATATTATTTACGTTTTCTCTGCACCCCTTTTTAGGGATGTCGAGAGGGACTTTTGTCACTTCACCAGCACCTTCTTGACTGTACCATCGGAGAGGCGTATAATGTTAACGCCCTTGCGAGGCGAAGCGAGCTTGGAACCTTCTACGCCAAAGCGTGCAGTTTCCGATACCGCATCAGTCGTTGCCCCGCTAATGCTGAGATACTCATCTGTCGGGTTGTAGACTGCTGAAATCTCGCGCTCCACTCCATCGACAAACAGAAGATTGGCGAGGGATATCTTAAGGTTTTCCTTTGTACGGATCTCTTCGCGCACAGGTATCATTATGATAGCGTCGCCATAAGAATCTACTTCTGGATTAAGTTCACTGAGCGATTTGACCTCTGTAACCTCATTACCTTCCGCATCTGTATATGTATATGCGACACCATCGAAGCGGATAGAAGAATAGTCTTGTATCCAGAGTTCCACTTCTGACACTTTGAGTTCAGTTTCTGATGCCGGTGTAAATTCATAGACTGCTTCGGTTTCGACAATTCTATAAGGGAATTCGTATGAGAAAGAACCGAGGGAGCCGCTGAATCCTGTGTAGACATAACGACCCTCGTAATCTTTCACATTTGAAATCTTAACCAGCATGGTATTATAGATATTGCCCGACGTGAGCATATCGGCTGGGCGAAGTCGTTTGCCTGTGAAGTCAACAATGACGGTGTTGCCGTCGACTTGAGCGTCCAGTCTTGTGGCATAACTGTCGCCATCAACACCTGACTCTGGATTACCGTATTGCAATGTGACGAACGGTCCTTCTTCATTTTCTGCAGGCTGTGCCAGCTGACCGTCAAAGACCAGTTTCATAATTCCGCTTTCGTCGCCAGGGAACCAGTATGACAGGAACTCTGGAATCTGCTGCGAAGAAACCATCTGCACAAGCATTTCCGGACAGATATACGTAAGTTTTTCATTAAGTGTCAAAGAAGGGTTGTTTATTGACGTTACTGTAAATGCAAATTCAACTGTTTCGCCCCCTTTCAGTGTTCCATTTTTCAGAAGTCCTAAGATATCAAGTTCCTCTTCAGTTTCTCCTTTAAACGATATTGCCACATTGCGTCCGCTCACGTAGGGCACCCCCTTGCCGTAGTCTTCTCCGTCAATAGTAAGGGCTATGTCAGAAACTGACACTGTCATGTTGTACTCCAAGTTAACTTGCCCTGCGCCGCTTACATTCAAAGTGCTTCCTTCCGCAGGATTTACTGATTTACGCAACAGCTCTGTTGCAGCATAGTCAATTGAGAATGTTCCATCATCGAAAAGAAAGCCGCTATAGAAATAATATGTCACACCCGCTTCAACCTGGAACTCCCAAATGGAACCTGTGCTAACGTAGCTATGCTTATACCCTACAGGCTTTGTATGCTCCGCATCGAGATACGGCTCAGGCCAGTATGAGCGGGTACAACTTGCCACCAAAGTCCCAGTCTGTGGTGCTGTGAAAGTTGCCTCGCATGGTTTGTAGGCTGTAAGTTCGTACTCTTTTCCTAATTCAAGTTCTCCAAGATTTACAGACTGAGCATTAGCGCCCATAAATGAGAACACGGCAATAATCGCCATGACAAATCGGAAGATCCACTTGTTTTTTCTTTTCATATTAATTTTAGTTGTTAGACTGCGAACCGGCCGACAGGTCTGCCCACGAAGTTCTATAGTAATAATATAGGAGGACTTCCAATAGGCGTCCTCCTCAAAATATGCATCATCGCGTACCTTCACCGAGAATCGAACTCGGATCTAATCTTTAGGAGAGATTTGTTCTATCCATTGAACTATGAAGGCAGCTATTGTGGTTAGGGGTGCAAAATTAGCACTTTTTACCGAATATGCAAAGTCTATTCTACTTAGTTGCGTCAACGACGTTGATAACGTAGTCGCCCAACTTCTCACACTCGGCGATGATGTCCATGTAGTAGACTCCAAGCTGATAGCCGTAAATCTGGTTGTTCACGTCGTTGATGTTTTGGCTCTTCAACTGATTGCGATAGTTGTTGATTTCGTTCTCGATGTTATACGACTTGTTGACATCAACATGGTGATTAGGGCGATGTTCTACGATCTTGTCCATCTCCTCAAGCGCACCGTCAACAAGGTCCATCATGTTGCGTATGTGCTCATACTGCTTTTCGGTGAAGTCCTCTTGAGAATTCTGGCGCTTGCGATTGAGCGTACGTGCCAAATTGTAGCAGCTGTCTCCTATGCTCTCGATTTCTGTAACTTCGCGAAGCATGCTCTGGATTCGAGTCTTACTCTCAGAGCTCAAGCGCCCTTCAGACACCTTATTGAGATAATTTGCAATCTCAATCTCCATGTTATCGCTAATGTTCTCATATTTCTCAATACGGCTGAAGAGTTTGTTGAACTCGTCGCCCTTCTTGGTATGAAGCAATTCCTGCACAAATCCGAACATTTTGCGTGTGCGCTGAGCATAGAGCGCAATTTCCTTCTGTGCCTCAAGCACCGAGAGCTCGGCTGTAGACAAAAGTCCTCCAGTGATATATCTGAGACGTGTATCCTCGTCGGCCTCCTTCATTGGAAGAATCTTGCACACCGTCTTCTCTATGAGTTTGACGAACCAGATGAGGAGCAGCACGTTACAAACATTGAAGCATGTATGGAACGCCGACAATTGGAATGAAACAAAAGAACCGTCGCCGTTATCAGAAACACCTATCCAATTTTCAACAACCCATGTCACCATACTGGTAAACGGCACGAATAGACAGAGCACCCAAATGACACCAAAGACATTGAACACGAGGTGGGCGAGAGCCGCACGGCGTGACTGGGTGTTACCTGTAATGGCAGCGAGGTTGGCTGTGATTGTTGTTCCTATGTTCTCACCAAGCACAAGGGCGGCACCGAGTTCGAAACTTATCCATCCGTTGGCACACATAATGAGCGTGATGGCCATAGTGGCGGCTGAAGCCTGCACAATCATAGTGAGCACCGTTCCTATAAGCACGAACAGTAAGATTGAGGCAAAGCCCATATTGGCATAGTCTTGAACAAAAGCAAGCATTTCAGGGTTTGCCTGTAGGTCAGGAGCGTTAGCTTTCAGATAAGAAAGACCCATAAACAAGAAACAGAATCCCATGATAAACTCGCCCACAGACTTGTGCTTACTCTTCTGCATGAAGAGCATTACCACTCCCACTGTAAGCAACGGCAACGCGAACGCTGCTATGTCGACCTTGAAACCAAGCGCGGAGATAATCCATGCTGTCACGGTCGTACCAATATTGGCACCCATTATGACTCCTATGGACTGGGCAAGAGTGAGCAGACCTGCATTAACGAAACTAACCACCATCACTGTCGTAGCCGAAGATGACTGAATCAGGGCTGTAATAAGCACACCAGTCAAAACTCCTGTCACACGGTTGGTGGTCATCGCTGTCAGAACGCGGCGCAACTTGTCACCGGCAAACTTCTGAAGTCCCTCACTCATGATTTTCATACCATAGAGGAAGAGGGCAAGGGAGCCCATCAGTTTTAAAAAATCATAAAATGTATATTCCATTTGTCGTTTAATTAGGCAGGTCACGCTTGATTTAATAAAAAAAAACTATATTTAGCCAATCAAATCAGAGCAACCGTTATGAAACATTTGTTACAAATTTATTGCAAAAATAATAAAAAATCACAAAAGTTTGAGTTTGGGACGACTATTTTAGATGTCTATAACAAAATAAAGCCAGAGATGCCACACAGACCTCTATGCGCTTTGGTGAACAACAGGGTCGAAGGTCTTAAGTTCAGACTGTTCGGTTCAAAACAAATCGAATTTCTCGACATAACTTCGTCGCAGGGACGAAAAGTCTATACTCGTTCACTTTGTTTTGTGCTATGGAAGGCTGTGGAAGAATTATTCCCTGGAACTACATTGCGATTTGAAGCCCCTGCTTCAAAAGGTTATTACCACACCCTCGACCTGGGGCGCGAGCTGACTCTCGAAGATGTGCAAGCGCTTAAGCGCCGTATGCGCGAGATTATCGACAGCGGCATAAAATTTGTCCGCAAGGAGAGCACTACGGAAGAGGCGGTCAAACTATTCCGTGAGCGCGGCATGGACAAAAAGGCAAAACTGATTGAAGGACGTGGAAATCTATACACCTATTACTATAGTTTGGGAGAAAGCGTCAATTATTTCTATGGGCCACTGGTTCCAAGCACTGACTACCTGGAATTGTTCGACTTGGTAAAGTACTACGACGGCATGTTGCTGCGTGTTCCTCGTGAGGACGGAGTTAAACTTGGGGATGTCATCAAGCAGGAGAAAATGCTGCACGCCTTCAGCGAAAACCGCAAACTTGAGAATTTCTTTGGAGTCTCAACCGTTGGCGACCTCAACGAGGTTACGGCAAAAGGATTTGCAGGAGACATCGTGAAAGTGGCGGAAGCAATGCAGGAAAAGAAGATTTGTCGTATAGCTGACCAAATAGCAGAAAAGCCTGATGTAAAAATCGTCCTAATCTCAGGACCGTCATCGAGCGGCAAGACCACATTCAGCAAACGCCTGTCGTTACAGTTGCTGACATGCGGACTAAAACCTGTGGCAGTGTCGTTAGACGACTATTTCGTTGATCGCGACAAGACACCTTTGGACGAAAACGGTGATTATGACTACGAATCGCTCTACTCGCTCAATCTGCCATTATTCAATCTTCAACTTTCCCAATTGCTTAATGGTGAAGAGGTCGAATTGCCCCGTTATGACTTCCCGACTGGCAAAAGCGTGATGAGCGGCAAAAGGATGAAGATGGATTCTAACACTGTGCTCATTCTCGAAGGCATACACGCTCTCAACCCGCTCCTGACAGACGGCATCGACGACATGCACAAATTCAAAATCTACGTTTCGGCACTGACTACGATAAAACTTGACAATCACAACTACATCCCCACTACGGACAACCGTCTCATCCGCCGCATAGTGCGAGACTTCAAATACAGGGGCATGTCGCCGGAGGACACTATTGCACGATGGCCAAGCGTGCGCAGAGGCGAGGACAAGTGGATATTCCCATTCCAGGAGAATGCCGATGTGATGTTTAACAGCGCGCTGCTCTATGAGTTGGGCGTGCTCCGCGACCGCATCTTGCCGATACTCGAAAACATACCTGAATGCAAGCCTGAATATGCCGTGGCATCAAACCTGAAAAGCATGATACAATATTTCCGCCCGATTTCGGACGAGGAATTGCCACCGACATCGCTCTTACGCGAATTTCTCGGAGGAAGTTCGTTCAGATACTAAACAAAACATCACTGACCACCAGCAAAAAATGGTCGAAGCCGCACTGAAAACGTCAAACTTAGTCTAAGTACGTACAAACTCAGACTAAGTTTTAAAAAATCACTGCAGCGAACACCGACTTGCAGATATGAAGAAAGGGCTGCACCCCACAGGATGCAGTCCTTTCTTCATTAGGCTCTATGCACAAAGAGGTTTTTTACTTCTTAAAAAGCAGTTGCGCCATCTGATAGAGGCTGCGGCGCCAAGTGAGGAATTCGTGTGCAGTGCCTTCCGACACGTACGAAACGGCATTAAAGCCTGCTGCCTTGAGCGCCTCGCCAGCCGACTTGACGCCGTCAGGGTTTTCCTTGCTGCCACAACTCATAAATATGAGGTCCACCTGGTTCTTGTCCTTTATGTCGGACGGCGAATAGGTGCCGCCGCTCATCAGTCCGTAATGTCCGAATACCTCAGGACGGCGCAGACTTATCAGTCGAGTCTCAAACCCGCCCATAGACAAGCCAGCCATAGCTCTGTACTTCTTCTCAGCCTTAGTTCTGAAATTGCTATCGATATAAGGAACAAGTTCGTCGACAAGCACTTTCTCGAAGTCTTCGGCAGTGAAGGTGTTGAATCGACCAAATCGAGTCTCATTGGTCATTCCGTAAGTCATAACTATGATGAACGGCTCGATTTTGCCCTCGGCGATGAGGTTGTCCATGATGAGGTTGGCGTGTCCCTGATTAGACCATGCGGTTTCGTCCTCGCCCCATCCGTGCTGCAGGTACAACACAGGGTATTTCTTCTTGTCTTTTCCATAAGTAGGAGGGGTGTAGACAAACGCACGGCGCTCAGTGTTTGTGCTTGGCGAGTGGAACAGAACTTGCTGCACGTTACCATGAGGCACATTTTTCAGTGCATAGAAGTCCTGGTCGTGGGCAGGCACCTCAATGCCGCTTTCCCAACGTGTGGAACCATAGTAGTTCTTTGCTCCGGGATCGTTGAACGTACCTCCGTCAATAGTCAAGTGGTAATAGTGGAAACCCTCGTCCATAGGTCCGTCGGTAGTGCCTTCCCACACTCCTTCATGATTTTTGCGAAGCACAGTGCCGCCTCTACCACCAAGTCCCAGACTGACGATTACCGATTTAGCCTCAGGCGCATTGACGCGGAAACGAGCATAGCCCTGTGAGTTGACCATCGGATATTGCTGGCCTGGCTGATTGTAGGTAGACGGTTTGAAATCTTCCTTAATCTCTGCGTTGTCAAGGGCAGGGTTGAAGTTCTTGATGATGTTGTACACCCTCTTAGGCCTGTAGTTTCTGTCGAAAGGAAGTGGGTAATTGTTTGCGCCCAGCCATGAGTCGCGGTCCGACAAGTTCCAGAAAGTGACATTGCTAATGACGTCCTTATGCTTGCGGAAGAGCTTGAAAAGTCGGGCATACTGGTCTTCCTGTAAAACCTGCAGGTGGTTAGGGAGAGTTCTCTCCTCGCCACGGCTGAACTGCAACTGGCCGCCCTGCTCGTTGTTGGCGCGAATGTCAAGTTCGGTGAAATGAATATGGTCCACTATTGTGGCATACTTCTCTATAGCAGCCTCGACCTCATCAATACCAGGCCCGTAGATGTTGTAATGGCCCTGCATGCCGATGCCATCAATAGGCACACCCGCATCCTTCATCTTCTTCACCATATTATATATACGGTCGCGCTTGGCAGGATGCGTTGCACTGTAGTCATTGTAGAAAAGCAGCGCGTCAGGATCGGCTTCGCGAGCAAACTCGAAAGCCTTGGCAATGAACTCATCGCCGCAAAGCTTGAAATGCCTTGACTGGCGGTAAGGACTCGGATCTTCCTTCATGCCGCGCTGGCGACGCCCATCACCGTCAATCATCGCCTCGTTGACAACGTCCCACGCATAAACGACATCCTTATAGCGGTTGACAACGGCATGGATATGAGTGCGCAGACGTTCATAGAACACCTCCTTGCTTACGTCCTTACCTTTCTTGTCGACAAACATCCAGTCGGCAAACTGGTTATGCCAGCAAAGGCAATGCCCACGCATTTTTATGCCGTTTTCACGGCAGAAATTAGCTATTCTGTCAGCCTGTCCCCAGTTGAACACGCCCTCACGAGGCTGCAACGAGCCAGGTTTCATGGCATTCTCGGCAGTAACACTGTTGAAGTTCCTTCTGATCAGAGCCATCTGCGCCGAATCTGTGACGTTTCTCATGTTAACAGCCACTCCTACAGTGAAATAGTCTTTATAAGTATCCTTGTAACCAGTAGGATCAACCGACCTACCTCCTCCTGCTCTCTGGGCAAACAAAGTGCCCGAAACGGCAAACAGCATAATGCCTGCCACTAATGTTGTAAATTTACGTTTCATAGTTCTATTTATTCGGTTAACACATTCATCCCCGTCAAACAACACTTCATCAAAGGCAAATATAGTCTTTTTTACATATTTAAGCGCCTTATACTCGTTAAAATTAGCACCGCGATCGGAAAAGATTCATGCGAAGCAAATCCTTATAAAACAACAATGGGCTGCACCCGACGGCGCAGCCCATTGTCATATATACCTGCTCTAAAAAAGATTTAGAGATTTGGATTGATTTCGCTCCACTTGGAGATCTCAGGGATGATGTTAAGAGTAACGAGTTCGTCACGCATCTTGCAGAGGTGCTCGTAGCTTGCGTCAAGCTTAGCAAGTTCCTCAGGAGTTCCTGTAGGCATCTTGTAAGTGCATCCGTTAGTGTCGAGAGTAGTGTCCATAGCCATCATGATGTGGCTGTACTTCTCGTTTGAAACGTATGTACCTGCTGGCCAACGGAATGCTTCGCCACCCATGACTGCACGTACCATTTCTACAGAGCAGTATGCTGGGCTCTGCCAAGAACTGCGTCCGCGAAGCTCGATGATCTTAGCACCGCCCTTAGTAACGTCAACCTTAAGCTGTTCCCACTCTTCTTCTGTGCAAGCGTCTGTTCCGATAAGGTCGTTGAGCGGTTTGCCTGCAACCTTAACTGCGCTGCCGAACACTGCCATCTGCTCGCCGTGACCACCGTATGTAGCGCATCCTGTAACTTCGTACTGCTTAACGCCGAACTTCTTAGCAAGAGCGCTCTGAAGACGTGTAGAGTCAAGAGCTGCAAGAGTAGTCACCTGGCCTGGTTTCAAGCCTGAGTAAAGAAGAGTCACGAGACCTGTGAGGTCAGCAGGGTTGAATATTACAACAACGTGCTTAACGTCAGGACAGTAAGTCTTGATGTTCTTACCGAGTTCCTCAGCGATCTTGCAGTTGCCAGCGAGAAGGTCCTCGCGAGTCATACCAGCCTTACGTGGAGCACCACCTGATGAGATGATATACTTAGCGTCTTTGAAAGCCTCAGCTACATCAGTTGTAGCAGTAAGGTTCACACCGTCATATCCACAGTGGAACATTTCTTCCATTACACCCTCCATACCAGGAGCATATACGTCGTAGAGACATACGTTAGGTGTGAGCTTCATTGTCAAAGCAGTCTGCACCATTGTTGAACCGATAGCACCACCAGCGCCTACGATAACGAGTTTTTCGTCTGTTAAGAATGCCATATTGAGCTTGTTAGTTTTTGAGTTTATAAGTTTTTAAGTTTGTTAGCTTTT
Organism: Bacteroidaceae bacterium; assembly: GCA_045576655.1. GTDB lineage: Bacteria > Bacteroidota > Bacteroidia > Bacteroidales > Bacteroidaceae > RGIG8745. The sequence continues at coordinate 97,915 of JAZNGW010000029.1, read as the reverse complement.
GAGTTTGCGAGTTGTAGGGGCGGATCTGGTGTCCGCCCTTATGTTTTTAGTCAGCAAGCTTAGCCTTGATGAACTCGCGGTTGAGACGAGCGATGTTAGCGATAGTTTCACACTTAGGACATACAGCCTCGCAAGCACGAGTGTTTGTGCAGTTACCGAATCCGAGTTCGTCCATCTTGGCAACCATTGCCTTAGCGCGCTTAGCAGCCTCTGGGCGTCCCTGTGGGAGGAGTGCCAACTGGCTCACCTTTGAGCTCACGAAGAGCATAGCAGAACCGTTCTTACATGCAGCGACACATGCACCGCAACCGATACAGCTTGCGCAGTCCATAGCCTCGTCAGCGTCCTGCTTAGGGATGAGGATTGCGTTTGCATCCTGAGGAGCACCAGTACGCACTGTTGTGTAACCGCCTGCCTGGATGATTTTGTCGAATGCTGTACGGTCAACCATACAGTCCTTGATTACAGGGAATCCTGCTGAACGCCAAGGTTCAACTGTGATAGTATCGCCGTCCTTGAACTTACGCATATAGAGCTGGCAAGTAGTAGCACCGCGCTCAGTCTTTCCGTGTGGAGTACCGTTTACGTAGAGTGAGCACATACCGCAGATTCCTTCGCGGCAGTCGTGGTCAAACACGAAAGGTTCCTTACCCTCCTCAACGAGTTCCTCGTTAAGGATATCAAGCATCTCAAGGAATGAAGTGTCATCCGGAATGTCCTTCATCACGCGAGAATCGAAATGTCCCTTATCCTTAGGGCCATTCTGCTTCCAATACTGTATTGTAAATGTTATATTCTTTGCCATATGATTAAGTTTTTAAGTTTTTAAGTTCTTAAGTTTTGAGTTCTAAAGCAAGTTCCGCTTTCATTATTTAAAAGAATCTAAGGCATTTTCCCTTCTATATATTAAAGAAGACAACATCTTGCTGACCTCTATACACTGAGCATCCAACTTCGCAAATACGTCATCAGAGACGTAACGCAACCTTTTGGCCAACTCTATTTGAGCGCTAAGTTCATTAGCAGATCCTCTTGCCATATATAGAAAATGTGTCAAGTCCTTATCTGTACCTCTGCCGTATCCTTCAGCTATATTAGATATAACAGATATTGCGGACCTACGCATTTGGTCAACCAAAGCGAACCTCTCTTCGTTCGGGAATGAAGCTGTCACTTCATAAATGGCCACTGCCAAATCCATTGAACGCTGCCATGCTTTGAGGTCCTTAAATGTTCCCATACAATGTCACGGAACTTAAAAACTAATCAACTTACGAACTAAAGAACTAATTCTTGTAATTACGTGTTTGTACCTTAATTGCTTCGTATTCGAGTGGTTCCTTGATAAGTTCAGGAGCTACTGTATCGTTGCCCTTGTATTTCCAGCAACCCACATAGAAGAAATTCTTATCGTCGCGCAAAGCCTCGCCTTCTTCTGTCTGGTACTCCTCGCGGAAGTGACCGCCACAGCTTTCGTTACGGCTGAGTGCGTCGTAAGCGATGAGCTTGCCCATTGTAATGAAGTCGTCGAGGTGGATAGCCTTGTCGAGCTCGATGTTCAAACCGTCGCGCTCACCTGGAACGAAGAGGTTTGTCTCGAATTCCTTGCGGAGCTCGTCGATCTTCTTGATACCAGTCTCAAGACCTTCCTTAGTACGGCCCATTCCGATGTACTCCCAGCAGATGTGACCGAGCTCCTTGTGGATTGAGTCAACACTACGCTTACCCTTGATGTTGAGGAGTTTCTGGATGCGCTCCTCTGTAGCCTTCTCAACCTTGGCGAACTCTTCGTGGTCGGTAGAGATGCGTGGCCAGATAGCCTGGTCAGCGAGGTAGTTCTGGATTGTGTAAGGGAGAACGAAGTAACCGTCAGCCAATCCCTGCATGAGGGCTGAAGCACCGAGGCGGTTTGCACCGTGGTCAGAGAAGTTACATTCACCGATAGCGAAGAGTCCAGGGATTGAAGTCTGGAGTTCGTAGTCTACCCAGATACCACCCATTGTGTAGTGGATAGCAGGGAAGATCATCATTGGGTGATAGTATTTCTCGCCGTTGATTTCCTTAGCAAGCTTGCCTGGGAACACGTCTGTGATTTCTTCGTACATCTCGAAGAGGTTACCATAGCGCTGCATGATAACGTCGATGCCGAGGCGGTTGATTGACTCAGAGAAGTCGAGGAACACGGCAAGACCTGTGTTGTTCACACCGAAGCCCTTGTCGCAACGCTCCTTAGCAGCACGGCTGGCAACGTCACGTGGAACGAGGTTACCGAATGCTGGATAGCGACGCTCCAAGTAGTAGTCGCGGTCCTCCTCAGGGATTTCATAACCCTGCTTTGTTCCTGCCTGAAGAGCCTTAGCGTCTTCGAGTTTCTTAGGAACCCAGATACGTCCGTCGTTACGGAGCGACTCTGACATGAGGGTAAGCTTTGACTGCTTGTCACCGTGTACAGGGATACATGTTGGGTGAATCTGCACGTAGCAAGGGTTTGCGAAGTAAGCGCCCTTACGGTAGCAAGACATTGCTGCTGTCACGTTACATCCCATAGCGTTAGTAGAGAGGAAGTAAGCGTTTCCGTAACCACCAGTTGCGATAACTACGGCGTTTGCAGAGAAGCGCTCCAACTTACCTGTCACGAGGTTCTTGGCAATGATACCGCGAGCACGACCGTCGATAATCACAACGTCGAGCATCTCGTAACGGCAGAAAAGCTTCACCTTGCCAGCGTTAACCTGTGCTGAAAGTGCTGAGTATGCACCGAGGAGGAGCTGCTGTCCTGTCTGTCCTTTAGCGTAGAAAGTACGAGAAACCTGTGCTCCACCGAATGAACGGTTAGCGAGTGTGCCACCATATTCACGTGCGAAAGGAACGCCCTGTGCCACACACTGGTCGATGATAGCGTTGCTCACCTCAGCAAGACGATATACGTTTGCCTCGCGAGCACGGTAGTCACCACCCTTCACTGTATCGTAGAAAAGGCGGTAAACAGAGTCGCCGTCGTTCTGATAGTTCTTTGCTGCATTGATACCGCCCTGTGCAGCGATAGAGTGCGCACGGCGTGGAGAGTCCTGAATACAGAAGTTGTAGACATTGAAGCCCATCTCACCGAGAGATGCTGCTGCTGAAGCACCAGCAAGACCTGTACCTACAACGATAACATCAAGCTTGAGCTTGTTCTTTGGGTTAACCAAGCGCTGATGAGCCTTATAGTTGGTCCATTTCTCCGCTACTGGTCCCTCAGGTATTTTTGAATCTATTATAGACATATCTATTTGAGTTTTAAGTTTTAAGTTTTTAAGTTTTTAAGTTGTGGAACGAGGTTGTCTGTTATCTTTTTAGAGTGATAACTCACAAACTCAAGAACTCACGAACTCAAATTACGCCAATCCGCAAGCGAATCCGAGCACTACGGCAAGGAACATAAGCACAATTACTGTAACGAAGATGTTACCTATCACTCTCCAGCGATTGAACCAGATGTGTCCGCTTAGGCCAAGACTCTGAAGTGCGCTCCAGAAACCGTGAGTGAGGTGGAACCAAAGTGCCACGAGCCACACGATGTAGAGAACCACGTAAACAGGATTCTCGAATGTGTGTCTGATCCAATAGACACCATCAGTTGCCAAGTGATGATCGCCAGCGCAAGGCAAAAGTTCCACAAGCATCATCTTTGCCCAGAAATTGTAAAGGTGCAGACCCATACCGAGAACTACGATGATACCCAACACGAGCATGTTCTGAGAAGCCCATTCCACTTTCTTAGGCTTATCAGTCACCTCATAACGGTTGTTACCGCGTGCCTTGCGGTTCTGGAGTGTAAGCCAGAACGCATACACAATGTGAATCACTGTGAGTGCTCCAAGAGCGGCAGTAGCAGCTACCGCATACCAGTTTGCACCCAAAAATCCACAAATCGCATTGTAGCCTTTCTCCGAAATGAGAGCCACAACATTCATCGATCCGTGGAACGCAAGAAAGAGTACAAGAGCTATACCTGTAACAGACATAACTACCTTTCTTCCGATTGACGAGTTACATAACCACATAAAACGTTGAATTTTAAATATTTAATAAAGTTATTTTGGTTTATCATTACACTAAGTAAGCATCCCCACACCGCTCGTATCACTCACGATAAGACGCACGGGCACACCACTTGCTTTGCAAATGTAACTTTTTTGAAAGAAACACACAAACTATTTTCTGGAAAAAGCGAGAAGAAAAAAAGCGCTACAACTATTTTTCCGAACATATTTTATCGTTTACCGTTACTGCGTTTCCCGCTGATTTCGTTTATTGGCACAAAATTTATTGGTTACATTTACATGCGCTCTTTCAGACACAATGTACAAGCCTCCACAGCCTCTTTATAATGCTCCCATGAGACATTTTCGCCCAAAATCACCCGTTTCAAACATTAAAAGAGTATATTTGCACAAATATATGCATTCACAAACCACCAAAACAAGGGAGGTTCAAAAGAAACAACAATGAATATTGAAAGAGTCACATCATTCTTTTACGTCGCGCTGGTGGCCATTGTGGCACAAGCGCAGATGAAGTTCTCGTTTGATTTCGAAACGAGCGACACAGTACTTGCCGACGGCACGACCGTGATAAACTTGCCTGGCGACAAAGACCCTCGTAGGCTCGGCGACTACGGGACGACAGTCACAGTAGGCGGCCTGCCAGTCAACCTTGCGGACATCACTCCCAACCCCGCAACGACCTACATTACGGACTATGAGATAGAGACCTTCGTCTATGAGGGCAAGGCGTACTCTTTCCGTTTCACTTCTTATGACACGAACTTCACGTCCTATCTCTTCGCCTATTTCAATGGCAACGCCCAGCAGCAGGAGCAGATATGCTTCGCGCTGAGCGAGGACGGATTCGCCTATACACCCCTCAACGGAGGCGACCCCATCATCAATTCGTCCGACATAGCCCTCAAGAAGGCAGTGCGCGACCCACATATCCTCCGTGGCGAGGACGGCTTTTTCTACATGGTCGTAACCGACATGAAGTCAAGCGAAGGATGGGCATCAAACGACGGGCTGGTGCTTCTCCGTTCTCGCGACCTCATCAACTGGTCGCACTCTGCTATAGACTTCCCGACCGAGTGGCCCGACCGCTTCGACCGCAACACCCTCACCCAGGTGTGGGCACCGCAGACCATCTACGACGCCAGTGCCGGCAAATACATGGTCTACTACACAATAGGCGAGAAAGACATACATTATAAGATATACTACTCTTATGCCAATGCCGACTTCACCGCTCTGACCGAGCCGCAGCTGCTCTACGACCACGGGGCCAACACCATCGATGCCGACATCGTGTGGCACGACGGCAAATACCACATGTTCTTCAAGACAGAAGGCGACGGCAACGGCATTCAGAAGGCCACTTCACCGACCCTTCATGGTCCGTGGACTGCAGGAGGCAAGTACCTTCAGCAAACTGGCGACGCAGTGGAAGGCTCGTGCGCGTTTCAGCTCATCGACTCCGACACATGGATACTCATGTACGACTGCTACAACAACGGACGCTACGACTACTGCACCAGCACCGACCTGGAGAATTTTACGTTCAACTGCAGCGCCAACAACACCACAATCTTCACTCCACGCCACGGCACGACAATACCAATCACAAGTACAGAGAAGAAGAGACTGCTGGAGAAGTGGGGAAAATAACATTTAGCGTTAAGGGGCTTTAATGATAACGGGAACGAAGCAACGTTGAGGGTTGAGGGTTTAGCGGTCAACGGCCCAGTAGGGGCAGACCGGCGTGTCTGCCCGAAAAGGGCCAAATCGAGGACAAACCACAAATCACGCAAATCTTCACAGATTAAAATCCGTGAAATCTGTGGTTCTTTAAGAATACTCTAATCCGTTAAATCAGCGTCATCAGCGTTCAAGAAGAGACATTTAGAAACAATTAGTGTTTCTCGTCTCTGCGGCAATCAGCGAGATCGCGGGAGCAAAAACATTTAGCGTTAAGGACTTTAACGATAACGGGAACGAAGCAACGTTGAGAGTTGAGGGTTTAGCGGTCAACGGCCCAGTAGGGGCAGACCGGAGTGTCTGCCCGAAAAGGACCAAATCGAGGACAAACCACAAATCACGCAAATCTTCACAGATTAAAATCCATGAAATCTGTAGTTCTTTAAGAATACTCTAATCCGTTAAATCAGCGTCATCAGCGTTCAAGAAGAGACATTTAGAAACAATTAGTGTTTCTCGTCTCTGCGGCAATCAGCGAGATCGCGGGAGCAAAAACGGCATGTGCATGGGCGAAGTTACAAACTCAGACTAAGTATATACAAACTTAGACTAAAAACATACAAACTTAGACTAAGTTTACACAAACTCAGGCTAAGTTCGTAGATTTCTCCCCGCCAGCTGCATCCACTTACCCCACCATATAATTCTTAATGTTCATGATTAAAAACATATTCAATGTAGCAAACCAACAATGAATATTGAAAAGGTGAAAGGAGACAACAGAAACAGCTCTTCCCGAAGGTCGTCAGAATGGACATAGAGAATCGCTTGGGTTAATATATGTTAAATACAGATAAAAAAAGACACCCAACACCGTTTCCTTTATAATATTAATGTAATTTTGCCCAATTAGGTGAACCATTTTAACAAATGGTCAGCCGACAGTGCGCATGACTCTCATGTCACTAATCATGAACATTAACGACAAATGTAGCACAAATGATATACATTAGAATAATTAACCAATTAAATTACTAACAATGAAGACAAACAGAATCTTAGGACTGCTGATTATGGCAATGTTTGCCGTGAGCAGTTTTGCACAGATGACGTTCACTTTCGCAGGAGGGGCAGAACCTACCTATAGCGAAATGTCGGACGGCTCTTATCTGGTGCAGTTGCCTGTAGGCACAGACCTGAACAGCGCAATCACAGGTGTTGAGGTTAATAATGAAGCAGTAGATGCCGCATTAGTTGCCCCAAACCCAACAACAACCTTCATTACTGAAAACGAGATTGAAACATTCGTCTATGACGGCAAGGCGTACTCCTTCCGCTTCATCGCAGGCGAGTATTTCACAGCGGTATTCTTTAGTGACCCGCATGTTGACACAGATGCCATCAAGAACACCCTAAGTTCCCAAGTGGCTAATATCGTTAACATGGGCAAAGAGGGCGGTAGGGTCGTTGAATTTGCCAAAGCGCCTAAGGGTTACGTCCCTACAGCCGACATTGCGTTCTGTCTTGGAGATATGGACGAGGACAAGGAAGAGGATGCTTCTTCGCCTGGTCAATACTACAAAGATGCGACAGCGGCATTCAACACTGCTGGCATTCCTTTCATAACCTTGTTGGGAAATCATGACCTTGCTCCGGATTATTGGACAGGCGAGGATGGTAGCGCTGGACTTACTTATGGAACTACAGGAGGTTCTGAATATAATGACAAGTCTATAGCTATCGTAGAGGAACATCTATCACAAGCACAGAATAATGGAATATCAGAAGTCTACATCTTTGAAGATGCTAATCTGGATTGCGACGTACAGATTGAACAGTTTGCATTCAAGTTCAAAGGGGTGCGTTTCTATGTAGGACACACCTATTGGTTCCATAAGCCATACGATCAGCCATCGTTGTTTGGCAGCGCCACTTATTACGCACCTGATGGAGTCATCGAAGCGTTGGACTCTTATGTAGAAGAGCATAAAAACGAAGCGTCTGTTTGGATGCAGCACTATCCATTCGTTTCAGAGGCTGACACAAAGAACTCACGCTGGTGGCTCGACCAAAATGATGTGGGTAAGTGCATTATGCCTACTGATGCTGGCAGTTCTGCATATTACAACAATGGCACCAATGTGACATATGACACAGCAGAAGGTATAGCCTTGGCAGAAAAGAAACGAGAAGCACTTGCAACCATCATCAATAAGACAAAGAATCCAGTACACTTCTCTGGTCATGTACATAAGTACGACGAGCAGACATATCAGGGCATCAAGGACTATTCTGTCGCTCAACCTGGCAACGCTTATGCTGTTCTCTGCAAAGAAGGTGTAGGCGTAGTGGAAGTACAACGTGTAAACTTTTAATCTGACGAATTATGAAAAAACTAAATAAACTTTGCGCAATACTTTTTGCGGTGCTCGGAGTGACAACACTCAAGGCACAAACAGATGTGACCAGCACATATCTTACGAATCCTTCGTTCGAGTATTCAGAAGAAGGAATAAAGTATTCTGTGGATACAAAGGAGTTAGCTAATGGAGAGGTTATTTATGGATGGACTGGGGCAACTATCAGTAATAGCAACAAGAATATCCAAGTGACAAAAACTGCTCCAAATACGGCTTTTGGAACAACAAATGCAAGTGATGGGGACTATTATTATTTTATTCGCCAAGGATGGGAAGACAAGACTTCATCAATTACACAATCTGTGAACCTTCCCGTGGGACGTTATTATTTATCAGTTGACTACAAACAGGCAGAATCACATGATGATGGCAAATTTAGAGATTCAAAAGTTGGATTAGCTATAACGAAGGGTGGAACGTCATTAGCCACACTGTCTACTGGGGGTTCTGTCAATGCGCCAGGAGGTAGTTATTTTACAAATATTGATTGGAAAAAAATTGGTACTTGGTTTGATGTAGAAGAAGCTGGCGATGTAACCATTGCATTAACTTTCGTGTTGAATGGCACATCCAAACGTGCAGACTTGTGTCTTGATAATGTAAAACTTTACAAGTGGGACTTAGAAGATCAAACAAACTATGACAATGCGTCTAGAACTAATCCTTTGGATGTAACTGCTAAGTTTGTCACCAACCCTTATTTTGACGCTAATACCAACGGTTGGACTTCAACAACAGGTGCTCAGAACCGAACAAGAGCCGTTAATCAGGCTGGTGCCATCTCAGGAGGATTCTTTGAGAACTGGAATGGGTCTTCTATAGCATCAGGTAAGATATATCAGACCTTGAGTGGGTTGATTGATGGTATCTATCGTGTCACGATTTCTGCATACGGAACTCAGGGGACTCCCAACTTAAAAGTTTATGCAGGAGGTAACAGTGTGGATGTCACAAGTGAAACTCCACTAAATTATAGTGTAGAAACTACAGTAGCAGGTAATGGATCTTTGGAAATAGGACTTGAAGTTCAAAGTGGCAACGGTTCTAAATGGATAGGTATCGACAATGTTAAATTGGAGTATTTAGGCTATGATCTTACAGCAGCGAATGAGCAGTTGACACAGATGATATCCGAAGCACAAAATATTGTATCTGCAAATGAAGCTGCTCCTAAAGCAATAGAAAACCTTACAACAGCCATTACAGCAGCTCAGTCAGTAGAACAAAACAAGAATGCTATACAAACTGCCTCAACTAATCTTGCTACAGCAATTGATGTTGCAAAGGCAACTGTAGTTCCTTATGCGAAAGCAATTACATTGTTCACTATTTGCGAAAGCATTTTAGCCAATTCGGAGGAATTTGTAGTTGACGCTAAGAACACTTTCTCAACCGCTATAGCGTATGCCAAAACATCGATAGAGTCAGCCGCAACAACCAATGCAATCAATAATGTTATCTCGGAATTGGAAGTTGCCCGTCAGACATATGTCGTTAAGGCCGACCCTACAAACGACACTTATTTCGATTATACATTCCTAATGACTAACCCTGCTGTCGCTAATGGAAATGGTTGGACGGGGGCACGCACCAATTCAGGAGAGCAATACACAGGTGCTCCAGACAATACATATTGGGATAGTTGGAATGGTGCAGGACAGAATATTTATCAGGAGCTTACAGGGTTACCAAGCGGACTTTATACATTGAAGGCTGCAGGTCGTGCTTCTACATCTTGTACTTCTGCTTATATTTACTTGAACGACACTAAGGTGGAAATTGAAAAGTTAGGAAACACGGGTAATGTCCTTGGAAATGGTTGGAATTGGTACACTACAGAAAAGACGGCTGTGGCAGGTACTGCCAAAGTGGGATTTGGATGCAACACGGCAAGTTCACAATGGGCTGGAGCGGATGACTTCCACCTCTACTACTATGGATTTGACGTGGCAACAGCGCAAACCGGTGTTACTACATTGAAGGCAGAGGCAGAGGCTCTTGTAGGCAAACCGATGAATGCAGAAATAGCCTCTGCACTTAATGAGGCAATCGCAAGTGCTGATGCGACAAAAACTACTCGTCTTGAGTTGCAACCTATGATTGATGCGCTCAGCACTGCTGTTTCTGACGCTAATGCCTCTATTGCAGAATATGAGAAGATAGCAACCTACATTGTTAAGGCTAATAAAATAGGTGAGTCTATTGCTGCAGATGTGCAGACACAGTATGACAATGGCACTCTTGATAAAGCGGAACCTGTATTCCAGAACCTTGAGGTGGCTACTTACAAGTATGTAACTGAAAACTTCAATTACGCAGTATCACTTAGCAGCACTTGGAACTCAACGGGAACCAACACTTCTGCAGCAGATGTCAAAGGTGAGCATTGGAGTGACGATAAAGAATATACATACAAGAATCAGTTTGATGGTTGGGGTGATCCCAAACAGGGATATCCTGCAAACTCATGGACTATAGACTTTGACCAAGAGGTTACACTTCCCGCTGGTGAGTATGTGTTTAAGGTAGCTGGCCGTAAGAGTGTAGATGCCACATTGGAACTTGTAGTAACAATGGGCGAGACCGAACTGGGTACAGTGAACGACTTCCCTTCATCAAATGAGGCATTGGGTATCAACAAGGCTGGCGCTACCAGCTTCGATGCCGACGACCCTGCTGGATTTGCTAAGGACGGAAAGGGCTATGGTTGGCAGTGGCGCTATGTAAGATTTGTTCTTAACGAAGAGACTACCGTGAAGGTTGCAGTACACGCAGAAACAAATAAAATCTACAACTGGGTGTCATTTGGTGACTACACCCTCCAGATGACAGAAGAGACTTATTTGGAGGCTAACAAGGGCGGTTTGGATGCTCCTACAGCTGCTGCAGAAGCGCTTGTTGACTCCAAACCTATGGGTACAGCAGAGAACGATGCATTGAAGGATGCTCTTGCTTTGCCAGTAACAACAGGTGCTGAGCTGTTGGCTAAGATCGACGCTCTCAATGCTGCCGTGGCTAATGCAAATACTTGGATTGCTAATTATAACACAGCCAAAGCTCCGCTCGTAGCTGCACTCGAACGTTTCGAGACTGACTACAACGATGCAGAGAATGGTGCACTTGACCACATGTGCAAGAGCCGCTGGACTACTGCTGTCGATATGGCTCAGGCTGCTGCCGTAGCTAAGGACGTAACTAATAGTTATGAAGGTTTTGCTACTGCAACTGAAAACCTTGTCGCTGCTCTTGATGCCGCAACTGTTTCGGTTGGTGAGTATACTGCATTGAAGACTGCTATTGATGAGGCTACACCTTATCTTGGTGGCAACGACTGGGGTAGCGAGCCTTTCCAGAAGCCTGAAAGCGCAAAGGACGATTTCAATGCGATCAAGACTACTGCACAAAATGCATACGATGCTGCGGAAGTTGACGGTGAGGGCGTGACCGCAGTGATAGAATCGCTCAACACTGCTATCAACGACGTAGTTCTGAACGCACCAGAGGAGGGCCAGAGATTCTACATCAAGGTGGCAACCGAGGGACATGGTAAGAATGGTAATGCTTGGCTTATGACATTAGGCAATACTGGAGATAACAACCGTACAGGTTATGGTATCAATGCGAATAATGCAGTTCAGCCTCACTTGAACCAAGCATTTATCTTCACACAGGTGGAAGGAAACCTCTACAATATCAGCATTGAAAGACCAGAGGGAACTGTTTACTTGACTTACGGTTCGCTCAATGAAAGTGCTGCAGGTTGGAAGAACCAGCAGATTCAAGCAACTACAGATGCAGAGAAGAAAGGCGACTTCAAGATTGTGCCTACAGGCAAGAATGGCATCCTCAAGATCTTCAACACTGTAGACAATAATTATCTTGACTGTCAAGATGGTGGATCAATCTATACTGACACAGGTATATCAAACGAGGAGTTTGCTTTCGAACTTGCAACAGAGCATAGCGTGACCCTTAACGTCTCATCTGCTGGCTGGGCAACATTGATATTGCCGTTCAACGCTGAAATTCCAGAAGGAGTGAAAGCATATACGAGCGTAGCTCTTGATGGTGAGTCAGTTGAACTCGTACAAGTTTCAGAGGGAGGCATCAAAGCCAACACGCCATACCTTATCAAGGGCACAGGCGAATACACCTTCTCAGGTTATGGACTTGCAGATAAGGATAGTTATGAGGATGAGAAAGGTTTGTTCGTGGGCACATACGTTGACTATGCAACCACAGGAGGCGAGTACGTATTACAGAAGCACGACGACAAGGTAGGATTCTATGTCGTAGGCGAATCAGTAAAACCAACTGTCAAAGCATACCGTTGCTACCTCACAGCTCCAGCAAGTGAAATCAAGGCGTTCTTCTTCTTCGACGACGACGATGTTACAGGTATCAATGGCGTTGATGCCGCTGACATTGAGATTGAAGCAATCTACACAATCAATGGTGCTAAGGTCAACAGTTTGCAGAAGGGCCTCAATATTGTGAAGATGAGCAACGGCAAAGTGAAGAAGGTGTTTGTTAAGTAACGTTTATAGTTTATTGTTAATAGTTTATCGTAGGGGTGGGAACGCCCGCCCCTACTACTAATGAATACAAAACAGAAGATATGAATATGAACAAAAAGAAATATATCAAACCTGAGATGGAGAATCTGTTTCTCGCTCCTGTTTTGATGAATCAAACAAGTTTCATACCTGTAGTAAAAGATGACGAAGGTAATGATGCTGAAGCTGATGACAGCGAAGTCCTTACAAACGACCGCCATAACGAATGGGGTAATCTTTGGGATTAAGTAATTCCTGAGAAATAGATCATATAAATTCATAAAGGAATGTCGGGATTGTGCCAAAAGGCGCATTTCCGGCATTCTTGTATATAAAACATGCTTTTCATTTGCATCCTGTTCTAAGAGCAAAATGCTGATCTGCACCCACGAGACCCTCTCCCGCAAAATCCTCAACTCTCAACGTTAAGCGTTACATCGTTATTTTGCCATTTTCTCCTTTTTTTTATATTTTTTATGCTATATTTGCATCATCTAACTGGTGTATAACTCAAAGAATACAGACTGGTCCTCAAATTTCGTTGCCCGTGTCAGTATAGGGAACAGCTCTGTAAAAAAATACAATTACTAAAACAACAATTATATTTATGGTTAACTACAAACATTTTTATTCGCTGCTATTTGCTGCAGCTGCGACAGTCAGCACATCATGCGTTGACGACAACTACGAGCTTGCAGACATCGACACCACTGTCGGCCTCAACCTGAACGAGCTCACCATCCCGCTCAACGTGGAGTCGATCACCCTTGACAAGCTTTTGGACATTGAAGACGACAGCCGCATACAGAAGCAGGTTGTCAACGGAAAGGAAATCTACGCATTCAAGGAAAACAACACGTTCAAATCGGACAACGTGAAGATTCCTGTACTCAAGGTAACACCACAATACATTGCTCCGATTGAGAACACTCTCGACATTCAGATTCCAAGCAGCTACGCTAACGAAGCCAGCGCAAGAAGCGCAAAACCCGTGTGCGTGTTCCCTGTCAAGACCGACAGCGAGACCTCTTTCTCCGAAAGCGGTGATGCCGACCCTGCCATCGTGAGCATAAAGAGCCTTTCGGTTGAGGGCACAGCCAGCCACGACTACGAGATGCACATCAACGTGGGCGACCCTAAAATCAAGAGATACGTGAGCAAGGTGTACTTCGACAACTTCAAGCTGCTCCTCCCTATGGGTATGAAGGGTAAGTTCACCCTGGATGTGAACCATACAGAGAAGGACGTCACAGACAAGTACAATCCGAAGACCGGCGTGCTCGACTTGTCAAAGGAAACACTTGGCGTGACCGACTTCGACATGCACATCTATGCCGACATGGATGCCATTGACTTTGAAGACGCCGGAAGCGAAGTGACATTCAAGAACGGCAAATTCACCTACAGCGGAACAGTGAAGGTGCTCTCAGGAGAAATCGCAATCTACGCCGAAGACATCAATACAGGAGCTGGACTGCAGGACATTCCAAAGACACTCTCATATGTGTGCACGCCTAAAATATACGGAGTCAACGTGACAAGCTTTACAGGCGAAGTCCAATACGATCTCGACAACCTCAAGATCGATCCTGTGGCCATCAACGACTTGCCTGACATCCTCTCGCAGGACGGCACCGACATCAAACTTGCCAACCCACAGGTGTATCTCAGCATCAACAACCCGCTGAACAGCCAGTACGGCATCTGGGCACAGGCATCACTCAGTCTGAAAGCAACAAAAAATGGCGTGGAGGGCAACGGCGCTTGGTCCGACAACATCAATATTGACGGAGCAAGGAACGTGTTCTGCCTGGCAGCCGACACAGAGAAGGCAGCCGACGAACTGCTTGAAGAATATGCTGACGCCGAAATCGTTAAGTTCGAAGGACTGGGCGACATCCTCAGCGGCAACGGAGTGCCTGACAAGATCTACGTTGACGTGCTCAACCCAAGACTTCCTGTACAGGAGGTGGAAAACCTGGCTCTCGGACAGAACCTTGCCCCAGTGGAGGGATCGTTCATGTTCTTCGCTCCGCTTGCTCTTGACGAGACATCAAAGGTGATATACAGTGAGACACTCGACGGATGGTTTGACGAAACACTCGAGAAACTCGAGATCAGGAAGGCCGCAGTAAGCGCTGACATAACATCCGAAGTGCCTGCAAACATCACCCTCACCATCAAGCCAATCAACGTTAAAGGCGAGGAAATCAGCGATGTGGAATGCGAACCTGTCACTATTGCCGCATCATCAGAGCCGCAGCCAATCAAAATCAGCCTGAAAGGAAAGATCAGGGATCTTGACGGCGTAATAATCAACGCCACACTCTCAGGCAACGGCGAGGCAATGTCGCCAGCCGACAATATCACAATGGACAATTTCAAGGTGACTGTTTCAGGAGAGTACATTGACGAGCTCTAATATCAGAATCTCAAGGACACATTATAATATAATACAGAAGAATCATGAAAAAGACTAAATATATCTTGGCCGCGCTGATGCTCTCAGCAACCGGAGCCTACGCCCAGTACACCAATTCGGGATATTTCACTGAAGGCTACACCTACCGCCACCAGCTCAACCCAGCCTTTGGCAACGAGAAGAACTACATCTCAATCCCTGCTATCGGCAACATGAACATGGGTATCGTGGGAAACATGAACCTCCAGGACTTCATCTATAACATCGACGGCAAGACCACAACATTCCTGCACCCTGACGTTTCGGCCAGCGAGTTCATGGGCAATATAGAAGATGAGAACGAACTCAACTTCGACACACGAATCCAGATTCTCTCCGTTGGATTCAAGGGCTTTGGCGGATACAACACTATCGGAGTGAGCATGCGAGGCAGCCTCTACGGCATGATGCCAAAAGCGCTGTTCCAGTTCGCTAAGGAAGGCATCACCAATAAGACCTACGACATAAGCGACTTTGGCCTGCACACCAATGCATACGCAGAACTCGCACTCGGACATTCACGCCAGATAAACGACAAACTCCGCGTGGGTGCCAACCTCAAGTTCTTGTTCGGACTCGCAAACATCGACGCAGAGTTTAACAAAGCAAAACTTCGTCTCGGCAAAGACCATTGGGACGCAACTGTCAATGCAGAGATCCAGGCAAGCGTGAAGGGATTGGAATACGAAACAGAAACAAGTGATTTCTCTGGAAAACCATACGTTAACGGAATGGACGTTGACGGATTCGGACTGAACGGATTCGGTATGGCCGTAGACCTCGGAGCAGAGTACAAACTCAACGACACATGGCGTTTCAGTGCAGCGTTGCTCGACTTCGGTTTCATCTCTTGGAGCAACAACATGGTGGCCACAACCAATGGCGACAAAAACGTCACAACCGACAAGTACAAGTTTGACTTTGACGAAAATGCAGACCCCGACTTTGAAGACCAGATAGACAATCTCGGCGACGAACTCATGTCGCTCTACGAACTTGACAACGAAGGTGACAAGGGCGGACGCACAAAGATGCTCGGCGCAACTATCAACCTCGGAGCTGAATACACCCTGCCTGCATACGACAAGCTGACGTTCGGACTCATGAACACTACACGCTTCCAGGGCGAGAACACTTGGACGGAGTTCCGCTTGTCGGCAAATGTGGCACCTGTAAAGTTCTTCTCAGCGGGAGTCAACGTGGCTGCCGGCACTTACGGAGCCGCTTTCGGATGGATCATGAGCATACACCCTAAGGGCTTCAGCCTCTTTGCTGCAATGGACCACACTCTCGGCAAGGTGACTAAGGAGTTTATCCCGCTTACGAGCAAGGGTACTTTCAACCTCGGTGTGAACATTCCGTTCTAAAGAGAAGAGTTTTTTCAGCTTTGCATTTGGAGATATCAAACCAAATACATACCTTTGCACTCGAAATAAGGTTACGCACAGTAACCTCACCTGCTTCAGTAGCTCAGTTGGTTAGAGCACATGACTGTTAATCATGGGGTCGTTGGTTCAAGCCCATCCTGAAGCGCAACAAGGGCAATCATCCGCAAGGTGGTTGCCCTTGTTGCTTTTTTCCGCACACGCATGTACTATAACTATAACGGGAACGGGAACTATAACGGGAACGGAGACGATGATGGAAAGGGATTGTGCGCTTTCGGACAACACATAGGTCTGCACCCTACAAACAACAGCGTCTGAGCCATGTTGATAACGATTACAGGGGCGCTGAAATCTTCGAACTTAGACTAAGTTTATACATACTTAGGCTGAGTTTGTACAAACTTAGACTGAGTTTATACGGACTTAACCTAAGTTTGAAGTTCTCAGCGGACCTCCGAGACTTCTCCTTCTGAGGTGTAACGAAAATTCTCGCAAATGTGACGCAGTTTGTCACTCCTCCGTTCTACTTTTGCATCGAAAACAACATTTTTAATCAAAAAAACACTGTTATTATGAAGATGCAAGTAGTTAATTTTATCAAGAAGCAACTGAACTTCAGCAAGAAATGGGCGGTTGCGGCAGTTGCCAAGAGCAACATGCTTTCGAGCGATGCTCTCACGGCACGTCTCATGTACAAACACGGTTACAGACGCAAGGACATTGACGACTTGACGGCTAAAATCAAGAGCGAAATCATGGAGGAACTGCTCAGCGGAAACTCTATCGATCTGTTCGGGCTGGTAAAAATACGCACAGACTTCTGCCTGCGCAAAAAATTTGTAGGGAGCGAGGCAGAAGCGGAGCAAATGGCGGGACAACTATCTGAACGCGACGTAAAACCTCTGCTCAAGGTGAACATCAATCAGGCTTTCAATCACGAGTATGTAAAAACCTTCACGAGCAGAAGGCAAAAAGCCGAAGCAAGATGTTACTAAACCTAAAAAAACAGAAAAAAACATAGATTCTCACCTTATTATATGTGTATCTATCTGCTTTTTTTCTACTTTTGCGCCCGAATTGGAACAAAAAGCCGGCATGCAGGGTTGCTATAGCCGCAATCTGCAGCCTGCCGCACACACATAATCATGCAGAAAAATTTAGTTATAGTAGAGTCGCCTGCAAAGGCAAAAACACTGGAGAAGTTTCTCGGCAAAGAATATAAAGTGATGTCAAGCTACGGTCACATCCGCGACCTCAACAAGAAGGCTTTCGGCATCGACCTCAACGACTTCGAACCGAAATACGAGATTCCTGAAGACAAGAAGGAACTCGTGAAATCGCTCAAGGCAGCGGCTAAGTCGGCTGAAACCGTATGGTTGGCATCCGATGAGGACCGCGAGGGAGAAGCCATCTCCTGGCACCTGGCACAGGTGCTCGGGCTTGACATAAATGTGGCGAAGCGAATCGTGTTTCACGAAATCACCAAGAGCGCCATACTGGAGGCCATCAAGCAACCGCGCACAATCGACCTCAACCTCGTCAACGCACAGCAGGCACGCCGTGTGCTCGACCGCATCGTAGGATTCAAGCTCTCGCCCGTGCTTTGGAAGAAACTGAAACCATCGCTTTCTGCAGGACGCGTGCAGTCAGTGGCAGTAAGGCTCATCGTGGAGCGCGAGCGCGAAATCGAAAAGTTCAGCGCCGAATCCAGCTACAGAGTGTGTGCAGTGTTCAGCATTCCTGCAGCTGACGGAACTCCTGCCACCATCAAGGCCGACCTCAACACAAGGTTCAAGACCAAGGAGGAGGCTCAGGACTTCCTGGAGAACTGCAAGGGACAGACTTTCAGCATCAGCGAAATCACGAAGAAACCGATGAAGAAGTCGCCGGCAGCACCATTCACCACATCAACACTGCAGCAGGAGGCCGCAAGAAAACTCGGTTTCACAGTGGCGCAGACCATGATGGTGGCCCAGCGCCTCTACGAATCAGGACGCATCACATACATGCGTACCGACTCGGTAAACCTCTCGTCGCTCTGCCTCAACACCAGTCGCGAGGAAATCATCAAGCACCTCGGAGAGCGCTACGCCAAGACACGCCAGTTCAGCACAAAGTCAAAAGGCGCGCAGGAAGCCCACGAAGCCATCCGACCTACCTACATCAGCGAGCATGAGATTGACGGCACACCACAGGAGAAACGCCTGTACGAACTCATCTGGAAACGCACCATAGCATCACAGATGGCCGACGCCGAAACCGAGAAGACCATCATACGCATCAACATCAGCGGACAAGAACACGAATTTGTGGCAAGCGGCGAAATCGTCGTGTTCGACGGATTCCTCAAGGTTTACCGCGAATCGTTCGATGACGAGCCGGCAGAACAGGAGGTTGACGACACGCTCATACCGCCTGTAAGCGTAGGCCAGCAGCTCAGCTACACGGAAATCACCGCAACGGAACGCTACACACAGCAACCGGCAAGATACAACGAAGCATCGCTCGTGCGCAAGCTCGAAGAGTTAGGCATAGGCCGCCCTTCAACCTACGCACCGACAATCTCGACCATACAGCAGCGCGAATACGTGGAACGAGGCGACAAAGCCGGCGTTGAACGCAAATACAGCACCCTCGCCCTATCGGCAAAGACAGGAAAAATCACCGCCAAGGAGAAAAAGGAAATGGCAGGCAACGAGAAAGGCAAACTTCTGCCTACCGACATCGGCGTAGTCGTGACCGACTTCCTCTGCCAGTACTTCCCTGAAATTCTCGACTACAACTTCACAGCCAAAGTGGAGAAAGAGTTCGACGAAATAGCCGAAGGCGACAAGCAATGGCAGGGAGTGCTCAAAGACTTCTACGGGAAATTCGAACCGATGATCGAGAAGACCCTCAACGACAGAACGGAAAGCAAGGTGGGAGAACGCAAACTCGGCATCGACCCCGCTACAGGACGCACCGTATCGGTCAAAATCGGCCGTTTCGGACCAATGGTGCAGATTGGAACCCCTAACGAAAGCGAAAAACCAAAATTCGCACAACTCAAAAAAGGACAAAGCATCACGTCCATCACCCTCGAAGAAGCCCTTGCCCTGTTCAAACTCCCATTCGTCCTCGGAGAGTACGAAGGCACAACCATCACCGTAGGCACAGGCCGATTCGGCCCTTACGTTCTGCACAACGGCAAGTACGTATCCATACCAAAGAGCATCGACCCGTTCAGCATCGACATGCAACAGGCCGTAGCCCTCATTCAGGAGAAAAACAACGCAGAGCAGCAGAAACACATCAAGACATTCGACGAAGAACCGGAACTTGAGGTGCTCAACGGACGCTACGGAGCATACATCTGCTACAAAGGCGCAAACTACCGGCTCCCTAAGACCGTAGCCGACCCTAAGGCGCTCACCATCGAGCAGTGTATGGACATAATCAATGCGCAGGAGTCCAAACCAAAGAAAAAGAAGAGCAAAGCATGACCAGGATAATTCTCATAGGATATATGGGAGCAGGCAAAACCACCCTGGGCAAAGTCCTTGCCCGCGAAACAGGTATGCAATTCTTCGACCTCGACTCATACATCGAAGACCGTTTCCACAAAAAGGTGCCTCAGATATTTGCCGAAAAAGGCGAAGAAGCCTTCAGAGACATCGAAAGAAGAATGCTCCACGAAGTTGCCGAGTTTGAAGACGTGGTCATATCCTGCGGCGGAGGCACACCGTGCTTCTTCGACAACATGGACTACATGAACCAGCAAGGAAGCACCATATACCTTAAAGCAGAGCCCCACGTCCTGCAGGCGCACCTGAAAATGGGCAAAACCATCCGCCCGCTCATACAAGGAAAAAGCCCGGAAGAGCTCAACGCATTCATCCGAGAGTCGCTGGCCGCACGCGAGCCTTTCTACTCAAAGGCAAAGCACACAATCGACATCGACATCATCGAACGCAGAGAACAGATACTGCACTACGTTAATCTCATCAAGGAGCACTGCGGCATATAAAACACGCATTTCAATAAGGCAAATGACAGTAAACAACCGCACTATCCCATAAAACTGTAATATTTTACAAGTATTTACACAAAAATATTTGCCACAACAACGATAAATCGTATATTTGCACAACGAAAGAATGGAGGGGACTGAAAAGTTCCCTCCTTTTCGTTCTGACACGCTATCGACTACACAAGTTAAAAAAACATATATGATTCAGAAAGACAAAGTAAAAGAACTCGTAGCTGAATGGCTCGAAGGAAAAGAGTATTTTCTTGTAGACGCCACAGTTGACCCCCAGAACAAGATCGTCGTGGAAATAGACCATAAAGACGGAGTATGGATTGAGGACTGTTGCGAGTTGAGCAAATTTATCGAATCAAACCTTGACCGCGAAGTTGAGGACTACGAACTTGAAGTAGGTTCGGCAGGAATAGGCCAACCGTTCAAGGTTCTGCAGCAGTACGTCAACAGCATCGGCTACGACGTGGAGCTGCTCACCTCCGACGGAAAGAAAATGGAAGGCACACTATTGAAAGCCGAAGAAGAAGGCTTCACAGTAGGCGTTCTTCAGAAGCAGAAGGTTGAAGGCAAAAAGCGCCCTCAGACCGTAGAGGTGGAGATGCCTTTCAAATACGACGAAGTTAAATGGGTAAAAGCCATCATCGACTTCAAATAATGAAATATAACAAAACGAAATATAAGAAATGGCTAAGAAAAAATTAGAACAGGTAAACCTGATTGACACATTTCAGGATTTTAAGGAGACCAAGAATATCGACCGCACAACTCTCGTGAGCGTGCTTGAGGATTCTTTCCGCAGTGTATTGCAAAAGACATTCGGTTCGGACGAGAACTTCGACGTCATCGTAAACCCAGACAAGGGCGACTTTGAAATCTACCGCAACCGTCTCGTTGTAGCTGACAATGAAGTCACTAACCCTAACGCAGAAATCAGCCTTTCCGAAGCACAGAAGATTGACGACGACTACGAAATCGGCGAGGACGTGAGCGAAAAGGTTAACTTCGCAGACTTCGGCCGCCGCGCCATCCTCAACCTTCGCCAGACAATGGCATCAAAGATCCTGGAGTTGGAGCACGACAACCTTTACAACAAGTATGTTGACAAAATCGGAACTATCGTTAGCGCAGAGGTTTACCAAGTTTGGAAACGCGAAATGCTCCTCCTCGATGATGAAGGCAACGAACTCCTTCTCCCTAAGACAGAGCAGATCCCTTCAGACTTCTACCGCAAGGGCGAAGCCGCACGTGCAATCGTGTTGCGCGTTGACAACCTCAACAACAACCCTAAGATCATTCTTAGCCGTACATCGCCAGACTTCCTCCAGCGCCTTTTGGAGGCAGAAGTGCCTGAAATCAACGACGGGCTCATCACTATCCGCAAGATTGCCCGCATTCCAGGCGAGAGAGCAAAGATCGCCGTGGAGAGCTACAACGAGCGCATCGACCCTGTAGGCGCTTGCGTCGGCGTGAAGGGAAGCCGCATACACGGCATAGTTCGCGAACTCCGCAACGAGAACATCGACGTAATCAACTACACAAGCAATATCAAACTTTTCATCCAGCGCGCACTCAGCCCTGCACGCGTATCTTCAATCGTCCTTAACGAAGAAGAGCGCAAAGCAGAAGTTTACTTGCAGCCAGACCAGGTATCACTTGCCATAGGTAAGAACGGCCACAACATCAAGCTTGCAAGTATGCTTACAGAGTACACAATCGACGTATTCCGCGAACTCGATAACGACGAGGAAGACACAGAAGACATCTACCTCGACGAGTTCAAAGACGAAATCGAAGACTGGGTAATCGAGGCAATCAAATCACTCGGTCTCGAAACTGCCAAGAGCGTTATCGACGCACCACGCGACATGCTTATCGAAAAGGCTGACCTTGAAGAAGACACCGTCGACGAGGTTCTCCGTATTCTCAAAGCCGAATTTGAGGACTAAACCAAACGAATAAGCTTAGATTTAAAGAAACAAACTAAAAAGACCTCAAAACTCCACATATGGCAGTAAGACTGAACAAAGCATTAAAAGAACTCAACGTAGGAATCAACACTGTGGCTGAATTCCTGCAAAAAAAGGGAATGGCACTTGAGGATGCCAGCCCTAATGCAAAAATCACAGACGAACAATACGAAGAATTAAAAACTGCTTTCGGCAAGGACAAGGACATCCATGCCGAAACAAAGCTCGACATCCAGAAGCGCAAAGAGAAAGAACGCAAGGAGAAAGAGGAGCGCAAGGAACAAGAACGTAAGGAGCAGGAGCAGAAGAAACAAGAGATATTCCGCGTAAAGGCAGAAAACAAAGTGCAGTTCAAGGTTGTAGGCACGATTGCCGACAACGCACCTAAGAAAGAGGAAAAGCCTGCACCAAAACAAGAAGAGCCAAAAGCCGAGCCTGTTGCTAAAAAAACGGAACCTGTTGCAGAAACCATCGTGGCAAAAGAAACAAAGAAGAAGGTTGAGAAGGTTATAATCGAAGAACAGCCAGTAGCCGCAGCAACAGTTCAAGAGCAAAAGGCTGAGCCAAAGAACACAGAAGAAGTGTTCCGTGCATCAACCCCTGATGCAGGCGTACAGTTCAAGCAAGTTGGTTTCATCGACCTCTCAAGCCTCAACTCAAAGACTCGCCCTGACAAGAAGAGCAAGGCTGAGCGCAAGAAAGAGAGAGAAGAGAAAGACCGCCAGCGCCAGGAAATGAAAAACAAGGCAGTTTCTGCCAATGGTACTGCTACAGGCCAAGGCGACGTAAAGAAGAAGAAGCGCCAGCGCATAGGCAAGGAACGCGTTGACATCAATTCCGCAGCCAACCAGGTTCAGCAGAAGCCAAACCAGCAAGGCGGCGGTAAGAACGGCCAACAGAAGAACGGCAAGAACCAGCCTAAGGGACAAGGTTTTGAAGGCGGCAAGAAAAACAAGAAGTTCACACCTCAGCCTAAGCAGGAACTCAGCGACGAGGAAGTAGCAAAGCAGGTAAAGGAAACATTGGCTCGCCTCACATCCAAGCAGACCAAGAAGGGCGTGAAGTACCGCAAGGACAAGCGCGACGCCATCCACAACCGTATGCAGGAACTGGAGAACGAGGAAAATGCAGAAAGCAAAGTACTCAAAATCACCGAGTTCGTTACTGCAAACGAATTGGCAAGCATGATGGACGTATCTGTGACACAGGTAATCGGAACATGTATGTCAATCGGCATGATGGTATCTATCAACCAGCGTCTTGACGCCGAGACAATAAATATCGTAGCCGAAGAGTTCGGATTCACCACAAGCTACGTAAGTGAAGAAGTTTCAAACGCTATCATTGAAGAGGAGGATGCTGAGGAGGATCTTGAAGAGCGCGCACCTATCATCACTGTGATGGGTCACGTTGACCACGGTAAGACATCGCTCCTCGACCACATACGCAAGACTAACGTGATTGCCGGAGAGGCTGGAGGTATCACACAGCACATCGGTGCTTACAACGTGAAAATGGCTAATGGCAAGCACATTACATTCCTTGACACCCCTGGTCACGAAGCCTTCACTGCGATGCGTGCCCGTGGTGCCAAGATTACCGACATCGCCATCATCATCATCGCTGCCGACGACGACATCATGCCTCAGACAAAGGAGGCAATTAACCACGCCGTTGCAGCCAACGTGCCTATGGTGTTTGCTATAAACAAGTGTGACAAGCCTACTGCCAACCCTGAAAGAATCAAGGAGCAACTCGCTGCCATGAACTACCTCGTTGAGGACTGGGGCGGCAAGTACCAGAGCCAGGACATCTCGGCTAAGCAGGGTATCGGCGTTGACGAACTCATGGAGAAGGTGCTCCTCGAGGCTGAACTCCTTGACCTCAAGGCTAACCCTAACCGAAAGGCTACAGGTTCCGTAATCGAGTCGTCGCTCGACAAGGGACGCGGTTTCGTGGCTACAATCCTCGTTCAGAACGGAACGCTCAAGCAGGGCGACGTAGTACTCGCAGGAACTCACTACGGACGCATAAAGGCGATGTTCAACGAGCGCGGACAACGTATCCAACAGGCTCTCCCTGCCGAGCCGGCATTGATTCTCGGTCTTAACGGAGCACCTACAGCCGGCGACACATTCCACGTGATGGAGACTGAGCAGGAGGCACGCGAAATCACCAACAAGCGCGAACAGCTCCGCCGCGAGCAGGGACTCCGCACACAGAAGATGCTCACCCTCGACGAAGTGGGCCGACGCATCGCACTCGGAAGTTTCCAGGAACTCAATATCATCGTCAAGGGCGACGTGGACGGTTCTATCGAAGCCCTCAGCGACTCGCTCATCAAGCTCTCAACCGAGAAGATTCAGGTCAATGTCATCCACAAGGCCGTGGGTCAGATCTCCGAGAGCGACGTTTCGCTCGCAGCAGCATCCGACGCCATCATCATCGGTTTCCAGGTACGTCCTTCTGCAGCTGCACGCAAGTTGGCAGAACAGGAAGGAGTGGACATCCGTCTCTACTCTATCATCTACGACACCATCGAAGAGGTCAAGAGTGCGATGGAAGGAATGCTTGCACCTGAAATCAAGGAGCAGAACACTGCTACAGTCGAGGTTCGCCAGGTTTACAAGATCACCAAGGTCGGTACAGTTGCCGGTGCATTCGTCCTCGACGGTAAAATACACCGCTCCGACAAGGTGCGTGTCATCCGCGACGGTATCGTTGTACACACCGGAGCCATCAACGCCCTCAAGCGCTTTAAGGACGACGTCAAGGAAGTTTCCACAAACTTCGACTGCGGTATCTCAATCGTCAACTACAACGACATCCGCGAAGGTGACATCCTTGAGGCATTCACAGAAATTGAGGTTAAACAGAAACTCTAAGGACCGCACGGAAGCAGTGAAAAATCTCACTCCCGTCAAACAATAAAGAGATCGTTATAGTTTAATACTGATGAATGCTCCAGTCATCCATTAGTGTTAAACTATAACTTTATAAGAGAAGGGGGCAAACACCCACTCCTTCACAAAGAAGAATCGGAGCCCCCTAAACCCTAAACGTTAAACGTTACAAAATGGACATACTAATATACATAGTGTTTGCCACAGGAGCAATAGTCGGAATTGTCCAAGGCGCATTCAAGCAAATAGCCAGCATCATCGGTGTCATCGCCGGCGTTGTGCTGGCCATCCTGCTCTACGACAAGTACGGCGAACAACTGGCAGTAAGCCTCGGCACTGAGGTCCAGTACGGACAAATCATTGCCTTCATCCTCATTGTCATTATCGTGCCCCTCGCCCTTGGATGGCTGGCCACACTGCTCACCAAGCTCTTCTCCGCCATCAAACTCGGATGGATAAACCGTCTCGTAGGCATGGCCATCGGTGCGCTGAGCTACGGGTTAATCATGAGCGTGGCATTCAACATTATGGACTTAGTCGTCAGTTCCGGAGGCACCAAACTCGAAAAACTCGAAACGCGAAGCGAGCTTTACTACCATGTGAAGCACGCCTCCCACCCCATCCTGCCCGAAATCCTCATCGTGACAGACAATACTGAAACTAAAAGCGGATACAAGCCACACAAGGGACTGGCAGACAAACTTCCGAAGGATTTTCCGTTTAAATAGACGAACGTTTAACCGCCAACAAGTTAACGAGCGCCCGTTTGCAAATTAACGAGGGCTCGTTGATAAATAAATGAGGGCTCGTTGATAAATGAACGAGGGCTCGAAAACGCAAGACCGCATGGCGGCGGTTCATACATAAAAGATAAACAACTTAACACAAAATGGCTGAATCAAACGAATATGTAAGAAAAGTGGCTGAGGAGAAGTACAAGTACGGATTCACCACTGACATACATACTGAAATAATTGAGAAAGGACTGAATGAGGATGTCATCCACCTCATCTCCGCCAAGAAGGAAGAGCCGGAGTGGCTGCTCGAGTTCCGTCTTGAGGCTTATCGCTACTGGCTCACCCAGAAAGAACCTAAGTGGGGACACCTGCAGATGCCGGAGATTGACTATCAGTCCATTTCCTACTATGCCGACCCTACGAAGAAGAAGGACGGATCGGAGAATAAGGAGATTGATCCCGAACTGATGAAGACATTCGACAAGCTCGGCATTCCGCTTGAAGAACGGCTTGCCCTGAGCGGCATGGCTGTCGACGCCGTCATGGACTCCGTGTCGGTCAAGACCACTTTCAAGGAGAAACTTGCCGAGAAGAACATCATATTCTGCTCAATAAGCGAGGCTGTGAAGGAACACCCAGAACTGGTGCGCCAATACCTGGGAAGCGTGGTGCCATACCGCGACAACTACTTTGCCGCACTCAACTCGGCGGTGTTCAGCGACGGTTCGTTCGTGTACATACCGAAGAACACGCGCTGCCCTATGGAACTGTCCACTTACTTCCGCATCAACGCCATCAATACCGGCCAGTTCGAACGCACGCTCATAGTCTGCGATGAAGGGTCGTATGTATCCTACCTCGAAGGTTGCACCGCTCCGATGCGTGACGAGAACCAACTCCATGCCGCCATCGTCGAGATTGTCGTCATGGACAATGCCGAGGTAAAGTACAGCACTGTGCAGAACTGGTATCCGGGCGACTCTGAGGGCAAGGGCGGTGTGCTCAACCTCGTGACCAAGCGCGGACATCTGCGCGGAGCGAACAGCAAACTCTCCTGGACACAGGTCGAGACGGGTTCTGCCATCACATGGAAGTACCCGAGCTGCATACTCACGGGCGACAACTCGCAGGCTGAATTTTACAGCGTGGCCGTAACGAACAACTTCCAGCAGGCCGACACGGGTACAAAGATGATTCACATAGGCAAGAACACCCGCAGCACCATCATCTCCAAAGGCATATCCGCAGGAAAGAGCCAGAACTCCTACCGCGGACTCGTCAAGATAGGCAAGAACGCCGACGGAGCACGCAACTACAGTTCGTGCGATTCGCTCCTGCTCGGAAGCGAATGCGGAGCGCACACGTTCCCTTACATGGATGTGCACAACAACACCGCCACCGTGGAGCATGAGGCCACAACCTCCAAAATTTCAGAAGACCAGCTCTTCTACTGCAACCAGCGAGGCATATCGACCGAGGACGCCGTGGGTCTCATCGTCAACGGTTACGCTAAGGACGTCATAAACAAGCTCCCGATGGAGTTTGCCGTCGAAGCACAGAAACTACTGGCGGTATCGCTCGAGGGCACCGTGGGATAATCTTTTCACACTCAGAACAAATATAACAACCACTCTATATGTTAGAAATAAAGAATCTCCATGCCAGTATCAATGGCAAAGAAATATTAAAGGGCGTAGACCTCACCATCAACGACGGCGAGATCCATGCTCTCATGGGCACCAACGGCGCCGGCAAAAGTACGCTCAGCAATGTCATCGTGGGCCACCCTGCCTACGAAGTGACTGAGGGCACCATCACTTTCAACGGACAGAACCTGCTCGACATGAAACCAGAGGAACGCGCCCACGCAGGCATCTTCCTCTCGTTCCAGCACCCGGTAGAGATACCTGGAGTGTCAATGGTCAACTTCATGCGCGCTGCTGTCAACGCACGCCAGAAGGCAAAGGATGAGGAACCTATCAAGTCGACCGACTTCCTTAAGCAGATGCGCGAGAAACGCAAGCTCGTCGAGATTGACAACAAACTCGTAAACCGCTCCGTAAACGAAGGATTCAGCGGCGGCGAGAAGAAGCGCAACGAGATTTTCCAGATGGCTATGCTCGAACCTAAGTTCTGCATCCTCGACGAGACCGACTCCGGACTCGATGTCGACGCTCTTCGCATCGTTGCCGAAGGATTCAACAAGCTCCGCTCGGCAGAAACAAGCGCTATGGTCATCACGCACTACCAGCGCCTGCTCGACTATATCCGCCCCGACGTGGTTCACGTACTCATCGACGGACGCATCGTCAAGACTGGCGGACCGGAACTGGCCTTAGAGATAGAGAACAAAGGATTCGACTGGATTAAGAACTCCATCTGATTATGCAGTATTCAGAACTCTATACCCAATGCCGCGACCTTATCATGAGCCACAGTTGCGAGCCCATGAATGCAGTGCGCGACATGGCGTTTGAGAACTTCAAGCGCCTGGGACTGCCAACCCGAAAGGTTGAGCGATACAAATATACCGACGTGCAGAAAGTCTTCAGCCATGACTACGGACTGAACCTTTCGCGTCTGCCCATACCAATTAATCCGCAGGACGCGTTCAAGTGCGACGTGCCCAACCTCAGCACGCAACTTTTCTTTGTTGAGAACGACGAACTGATGCAACGAGAAAACACATCACCCTATGTCTTCTCATTCAAGGATTTTGCGTCCAAGCACCCCGAACTCGCCAAACAGCACTATGCATCATTGGCCAATCCGGCTGACGACGCCGTCACAGCCCTCAACACAGTCCTTGTACAGGAAGGCGTAGTGGTATATGTGCCGAAGAACACCCGCATTGACAAACCTATACAGATAGTCAACCTCCTGCGTTCGGGAGTGGACATGATGGTCAACCGCCGCCTGCTCGTCATCCTTGAAGAGAGCGCCGACGTCACATTGCTCTTCTGCGACCACGCCATGGATTCCGTGCGCTTCCTCACCACCCAAGTGGCAGAGGTAGTCTGCGCCGACAACTCACGCCTGGACATGTACGAACTCGAAGAGACGCACACAAAGTGCAGACGCTTCAGCAACCTCTACATCAAGGCAGGACGCGATTGCCACGTGAGCCACAACAACATCACTCTGTTCAACGGAACCACACGAAACACCACCGAGGTGATGCTCTGCGGTGAAGGTGCGGAACTCACACTCAACGGTGCAGTAGTGGCTGACAAGAGCCAGCACGTCGACAATAACACCCTCATAGACCATCGTGTACCAAACTGCGTGAGCAACCAGCTCTACAAGTACGTCATCGACGAACAAGCCGTCGGAGCCTTTGCCGGACGCATCCTCGTGGAGAAGGACGCACAGAAGACCCTCTCCACCGAGACAAACGCCAACCTCTGCGCCTCAACCGACGCAAGGATGTACACCCAGCCTATGCTTGAGATTTACGCCGACGACGTGAAGTGCGCCCACGGCTCGACAGTGGGAGTGCTCGACACCAACGCACTCTTCTACATGCAGCAGCGAGGCATACCGCTCGAAGAGGCACGCATGCTCCTCATGTTCGCCTTCGTGGGACAGGTCATCGACCAAATCACACTCGAGCCGCTCCGCGATCGCCTGCACTACCTCGTGGAAAAACGCTTCCGAGGCGAACTGAACAAGTGTACAGGTTGCGCACTGTGCAAGTAATGTAACGTTGATTGTTTAGGGTTTATGTGGGGGGCACCTCCGTCAACAATAAACATTCACCTATAAACATCCCCAATATGTTAATAGAGAAACCTCAATTAGACTTAGGCGATGCCGTCAAACAGGCATTCAACCGCGCCTTTGAATTTAAGGGACGCTCACGCCGTTCCGAGTACTGGTGGACGATGCTACTCGTCTACGTCATCGACGTCTTTGTCATGCCGTTAGGCTGGATTGCCCACCTCGCAACCATACCTCTTACAGTGCGCCGTCTGCACGACACGGGCAGAAGCGGATGGTGGTTGCTGCTCCATTTCGTAGCCTCGGCAGTGCTGGGCACCATATTCGTCATCGACTACCTCGCCACCCTTATCTTCACAGTAGTAAGCGCGAGCGAAAGCGGCGACGAAGGAGTGTTCCTAAAGAGCCTCTTGCTCTTCATCGGACGCTACCTTGTGATATTCATCCTGCTGTTTATCTACCGCATCATCCTGCTCATCTTCCTCTGCCAAGACAGCAGCGAAAAGACCAACAAATACGGCCCTTCGCCAAAGTACGTGTCAGAGTCGGAGATACATAATTCAACAGTACCACATCCCGAAGAGATATTTAACGGAAACAAACAACCAGAATAAATACCAGTAATGACAAACACACTCAAATCAACGTTGGCAGCCAGCCTCATAATCGTGGCAGCAGTCATGGCGCAAGCCCAGAAACCTCACATCCCAACCCTGCACGAAGCCGTCTATGGCGGACTCATCCGCACGGAAGGAGGCAGCAATGTCAACTGGATTGACGGCGACCGCTACTCGAAGACAGAGCGCAACGCTGAAGGAAAGAACGAAATAGTGGCATACACAGCCAAAGACAACCAGCGCGAAGTAATCATCAGCGCTGACAAATTGATAAATCCTGCCACAGGCAAGCAGATACCTGTACGCAGTTTCACTTTCTCGGCCGACAACAGCAAGGTGCTCATCTACACCAACACACGCCGCGTGTGGCGCTACGACACCCGTGGCGACTACTGGGTGCTGAACACCGCCGACGGCACTCTGCGCCAGCTCGGCCGCCAGTGCCCTGAAGCAACAATGATGTTCGCCAAGTTCTCGCCCGACGGCACTCGCGTGGCATACGTCAGCCAGAACAACATATATGTCGAGACCATCGCCGACGGCAAGGTGGTGCAACTCACCAGTGACGGCAGCGACCTCATCGTCAACGGCACGTTCGACTGGGTATATGAAGAAGAGTTCAACTGCCGCGACGGATTCCGATGGAGTCCCGACGGCAAGCACATCGCCTACTGGCAGAGCGACACCGAGGGCACAGGATGGTTCGACATCATCAACAACGTCGATTCGCTCTACCCTACCATACAGCGATTCCCTTACCCTAAGGCAGGAACAACAAACTCAGCCGTCAAGGTGGGATATGTCAGCGCCGACGGCGGACCCACTACATGGATAAACATCCCTGGCGATCCGCGCAACAACTACATCCCGCGCATGGACTTCATCCCTGAGAGCAACGAACTCTTCATCCAGCAGATGAACCGCCAGCAGAACACCAATCGCGTGTGGACTGTCAAGATAGGACAGACTGAGCCTGTCAACATCTTCACCGACACCGATGCCGCATGGCTCGACACCAACGACAACATCCACTGGCTCAAGGGAGGCAAGTTCTTCACATGGGTGAGCGAACGCGACGGATGGCGCCACCTCTACCGCATCAGCCGCGACGGAAAACAGATATTGCCAGTGACAAAGGGCAACTTCGACTTCATCAATGAAGTGGGCATCGACACAGAGCGCGGACTCGTCTACTTCATAGCATCGCCATACAACGCCACACAGCGCTACCTCTATCAGGCACGCCTCTTTGGCAAGGGCGAATCAAAGCGTCTCAGTCCTGCCGACCAGAGCGGACAGCACGCCTACAACATATCCCCTTCGGGCAAATGGGCAGTCCACACATTCAGCAACACAGAGACACCGCCAGTAATCAGCATGGTGTCACTGCCTTCACACAAACCCGTGCGCCTCATCACCGACAACGCTAAGGCAAAGGAACAATACCGCACTCTCGGCCTCAACGGCAAAGAGTTCTTCCAGGTACGCTCAGGCAACTGGCTGCTCGACGGCTGGATGATCAAACCTGTCGACTTCGACTCCACAAAGAAATACCCTGTCATCCTCGACATCTACGGCGAACCAGCCAACTCCACCGTGCAGGACGTATGGGGAGGCGGCAGCCTCTGGCACCAGTACCTCGCCAACCAGGGCTACATCGTCATCAGCATTGACAACCGCGGAGCCAACTGCCCTCGCGGCCGCGAATGGCGCAAGTGCATCTACGGCGAAGTGGGCACATTCGCCTGCGAAGACCAGGCGCGCGGAGTGCAGGACCTCGCCCGCCAATACTCATTCCTCGACCTCAGCCGCATCGGCGTGACAGGTTGGAGCGGCGGCGGCAGCCAGACACTCAACTGCATGTTCCGCTATCCCGACGTGTTCCACACAGGCATAGCCGTAGCCTTCGTGGCAGACCAGCGCCTCTACGACACCATCTATCAGGAACGCTACATGGACACGCCTCAGAACAACTCCGAGGGCTACCGCAAAGGCTCGCCAATAACCTACGCCGAAGGTCTCAAGGGTAACCTCCTGCTCATCCACGGCACAGGCGACGACAATGTCCACTACCAGAGTTGCGAAATGCTCGTCAACGAACTTGTCCGCCACGGCAAGGTGTTCTCGCAGATCTCCTACCCTATGCGCTCGCACAGCATCAACGAGCGTCCAGGAACAACCTTCCACCTGCGCAAGTCCATGACCGACTACTGGCTCAAGAACCTCCCTGCAGGAGGAAGATAAGCCGTTCAAAGGCTAATATTTTCATTAATTAAAATCCACAACTATGAATGAGAAAATATTAATAAATGCATGTTCACTACTGGTATGCTGTTTCATGTTGTCTTCTTGCGGCAATGAGAATGGAGATGGTTACGAAGATTTAAAACCTGACGTATACAATGTTTGCGGAAAAGTGGAGAAAGGCCCCTTTGTTAGCGGAACTACTATCACAATGCAGCCGCTTGATGGCGATATGTCTACCTTAGGCACAATGTTTTCAACTACCATCTATGACCATGCAGGAAATTTCTCATTTGGAGCTAAACAATTGGTGTCACAATTCGCAGACTTATCTGCTAACGGATATTTCTTCAACGAAGTCAAGGGAGAACTATCCTCTGGCACGCTCAATCTGCGAGCTATAGTTGATTTGTCCGACGTTACATCTATAAATGTAAACATACTCACACACATCAAATATCAGCGTGTGCTAAACCTTATTCTGCAAAAAGGCTACAGTTTCTCAGATGCCAACAACCAAGCACAAAAGGAACTGTTCGCTGCTTTCGGTTTAGAAGAATATTCAAAGAAGAATGACGCAACCAACATCTCCATCGCAGACGGCACCGATGCCGCTGCTGCACTGATTGCTATTTCCTCTCTCATATTAGCTGACAGAGAAGAAGCTGAACTTACAGAATATCTTCACAGACTTTGTATGGAGTTCAGCGTAAACGGCAATTTCTCAGAGTCAACAATAGCTACAATAAGTAAAGATAAGGGGATGTTGGCAAGCAATATAACAGAGATTGAGGAAAACGTGCGAGAGCGATATGAAGAACTGGGAGTAGCAGTCGAGGTAAAACCGCTCATCGGTTTTATTGACTGGAATGACGACGGTGTGGCAGGCAACGAGATTTTAAAAGAAGGCGAACGTGTCCGACTTTCTTCTGACAGCATAGAAGCACCTGCTGAAGGTTGCGAATATGAAATCACCATTTCATCGCCTATACCAGTCTTTCTTGAGCGTCAATTAAATGACGGCAATCTTAATGTCGAACCAGACAACACCGTTACGGAAGAAAGCTTTTGGAACGGACTATATGAAGAAGGCTATGAAGGCGGGAATACAAGAGGACACATAACCCTGGATAAAGAATTAAATGGCGACAAACTGAAAATCAAGGTGGCTGCAACAGAAGCAACTACAACATACGCTACCAATATCGACCTATACGACTACATAGGCAACGTAGTTGCATCAATACACGTTAGTCAGAAGGGCACAGAAAACACAGAAGGCACAATAACCACAAACACAAATATCATGCCTGGCGAATCCGGAAAAGCAGCAATTAATGCCATAATGGTTTATATGGCAGAGGCATTCTCCGACTACAACGCCATCGAACAACTTTACCATTTCAACCCAGAGATACCTAATATCGTCTCTCAATACATCTATCCTTCTTCAAGCAACATCAATGACTGTTGGAGCAACTTCTACACTGCTATCAACCGCAATCTCTCCATTAAGTCAGCAGATGCATCCGCTCTCGGAGTTTGGCAGGAACGTTTAAATGTACTTTTGGCTATTAACTATTACAATATGGTGATAGCTTGGGGAGGAGTACCTTTCGTTTGGAAACATAATCAATATGACAACGGCACGACACAACTCCCACGAACTGAACCAGAAGAAATATTCGCATACCTAAAAGACTGGCTCAACAAATCAATGGAGGTCTTAGAAGAGAAGCATCTAAATACGTTGAGCGGCAATAGCATGGACTATTTCTTCATGTCAAAGGACGTAGTCCGCATTCTGCTTGCAGACATTCTGATGTACGAAGGCAACTATGAAGATGCAGACATTCTGTTACAGCAAGTTATTGATGCAGGACACTACACCTTGGACAATTCGAACTACAGTGAACCAGATTGTATTAATCGCATCAACGAAGCCAGAGGTGGAGAAGAAATTATATTTGCATTCCAATGCGAACATGGCACACGCGGAAGCATAACTGTACAGTCCGCACCAATCATACCGTTGATGACATATACCGATGTGATGCTATCTCATGCCGAATGCCTCTATCACACAGAAAATGCAGAAGAAGCTGATAGAATAATAAATGAGATAAGCAACACAAAAGAAATCTCTGTTGAAACCTCTGGTTTAGAGGGCATAAAAGATGTACGCAGACAATTACTTCTATTTGGCACCAGCAACTTTGCCTTCATGAAGCGCAACGGATTTGCCGAACAGGCATATGGAATATCCGCATATCAAAGTCTTTGGCCTATCCCATCTAACGAGATGAACTACAACATGTCAATGACTCAGAACCCCGGATATTGATAAAAACTCTCCAGTAGCCGATAAATTCAAACTTTAATGTTCAGAGATTAGGGAACAGGATTTAGGGGTTAAAGCAAAAGGACAGCCAGCGTGAAGTCATAAAAACTGAAACAAGGACAAAACCAACTAATAACGTATGTTGTAGAGGGTGTATCAAAATGAAAACTTACTATCATTTTGTCATTCTGACGACCTTAAGGGAGGAAGAATCTCGTATTTGGATGCTGAGATCCTTCACTAACGTTCAGGATAACATGACTATTTGATAGCATTTCTGCATTTTGATACACCCTCTTTTTGTTAGAACACGGTATTTTTGCTCCCGCAGATTACGCAGATTGCCGATTTTAAGGCACGGAGCACACTGGAATCACGGAACAACACGGTGTCGCAGGGGCGCAATGTATTGCGTCAGAATGGTATCAGTGTATGTCTGCGACTTCCGTGCCTAACAATTGACACAGCCTTTTCGGGCGGACACATAGGTCCGCACCCTACGGAGCCCCTACACTGCTTGCGCTTTCGGGCGGTCGGACCCCGCCCGAAAACGACACCACTGCGGTAGAAACTTACCTCCACCTCGGCGGATATTTTGCGCCGCCTCGGTAGATATTTTGCAATCCCTCGGAGAAAAGTATAAATAAAACTTATATTTGTAAGAATAAAACTAATATTTATATAAATAAAACTATTATTTGTACAAATATTACTTTTATTTATAGTTTTCAGCGAGGGGGCGGGAAATAAGGAGCGGGGTATCGACGGTTTTGCACCGAGGTGAAGCAGGGTTTTCAGCGCGATAGTGCTGATTTATAGCGCAATAATAAAACAGAGAATAATCGCTGCCCCACTCTGTCGGGATGAGTCGGACTGTGATTTTATACCCGACTCATGTATTTTCAGCGTCCAAATGTCATAACAATCCCCCGCTTGGAACGACTGTCCAAACGAGGGATTTATTCTCCTTTATAAGGCTATGTACTACAACTTCTCTATCAGCATTTCCATAGCTTTATCCATGCTGCCCGAAAGGGTCATGTTGCCTATCTTACGGAGGGGTTCGCGCTCGCCCGAACGCAATTTGTCAAGACGGTCCTGGAGTATCGGCTTCAGTTCGCTGCGTATAGAGCTGTCTGTGCATGTTTCCGCAACTGGCTTGCAGAGCTTGCACAATTCGAGATCGTTGATGTCAAGGTTCTTGTTGGCATAATATTCTTTGAGATAACCTACATATGCAGCCCAGTCCGCACGCTTTTCCGCATATGTCAACAAGGTTGTCAGACGTATCCTTTCACGATCGGCAACATCGCATTCGTCCATGAGGCTCAGCAGTGACTGCCATTTCCCTTCATCCATGACAACGGTGTCGCCTCTCTCAACGATGAGAGTGCGGGGGTAGCTGGTCCATACGCTCTGCAGTTTATTGGCAACCATTTCCTTGCCGAGAACTTCGCTTAGCGGTTCGGGATTCTTGGCGGTATAGATGAATGCGGGATGGAACGGGTTGCGGAGGTATGACATGAACACCTTGCGCAGATACTCGTCGGAAGCGAAAGTCTCTGCCTTGCCGTTGAGCAGTGCTTCTGCCACTTCATTGGCCTGCACTCGCTTGAATTTCGCTCCGAGGGTCTGCAGATAGCCGCTGAGGAATTCGGGGTCGCGCTCGCCATTGGCAAAGCGTTCGTCCATGCTGGCTGAAGAACTTCCGGCACTGTTTGCCCTAACTTTTTGGATGAAGGTGGCAGCGTCGCTTCCGCCCATCCAGCGGCCTATTTCCTTGCCGTCGCTGCTGAAGATGATGAATGTAGGGAAGGCTGTGATGTCTAAACGCTTCATGAGTTCCGGACCTTCGCCCTTCTCCATGTCAATCTTGATGCAGACGAACTGCGGATTCATGAAGTCGCCCACTTCCTTCTGCGGAAAGATGTCGCGCGCCATCATCTTGCATGGTCCGCACCATGAGGTGTAGCAGTAGAGGAAAATCATGCGTCCGTCGCGCTGCGCAAACTCTACCGCCTGGCTGAAGGTTGCTCCTTCGGGAAGGAAAGTGATGCCTTGCGCCGACGCTCCCGTCGTCATGAACAGGAGCAGGAGGGCTGCAATGATGCTCTTGAGTTTCATTGTCAAGTATTTTCAGGATTTGCTTGTCTTATCTCGCCATCTTGTAGATTGCCTCCATATCGGCATGGTCGAGCACCTTGAAGCAACCTTGTGTGGCTTTGTAGTCGCGGCTGCACTTGCGTGCCATCTCCTTGATTTCGTCGTCGGTGATGTCGCGGCCTATGAGTTCGTGGATGTTAACAGGCATTCCGATGGCGCGGTAGAAACGTTCCATTGCCTCAATACCTTTGAGAGCAGTGCCTTCTGGGTCGGTAAAGTCGTTTGTCACACCCATGACATTGACGGCGAAGCGCACGAAACGGCTCACGTTCTCCTTGTAGACGTAGCGAGCCCAACTAGGCCATACGGCTGCGAGACCTGCTCCGTGGGTAACGTCGAACATACCGCTGAGTTCGTGTTCCAACTGATGTGTAGCCCAGTCGTCGCTCACTCCGCATCCTGTCAGTCCGTTGTGGGCAATGCTGCCTCCCCACATTATCTGCGCGCGGTTGCGGTAGTCTTCAGGATTCTTGAGCACGGCAAACACGCTGTCCATGAGGGTGCGCATCACAGCCTCTGCCACCTCGGTGGTCAGTGTCATATCATCGTCGTGAGTGAAATAGCGCTCCATAGTGTGCATAATCATATCGGTCACTCCGGCAGCTGTCTGGTAAGGTGGAAGAGTGAATGTGCGCACAGGGTTCATGATGGCAAACTTAGGACGGGTGATGTCGTTGGAATAGCCCAATTTGACATCGCCGTCTTCATTGGTAATAACGCTCGACTCGCTCATCTCGCTGCCTGCGGCAGGGATGGTCAGCACCGTTGCCACTGGCAGACACTCCTTGGCATGGAGTTTGCCAAGATAGAAGTCCCACACGTCGCCTTCGTAAGGCACTCCGCATGCTATGGCCTTGGCTGAGTCGATCACGCTGCCGCCGCCAACAGCAAGGATGAAGTCAATGCCCTCCTTGCGACAGAGTTCGATACCTTCATGAACTTTCGACAGGCGAGGATTTGGCACGACGCCTCCGAGCATGAAATATTCAATGCCCTCCTGAGCGAGCAAGCCGCACACCTTGTCGAGCAATCCCGACTTTATCGCGCTCTGGCCGCCATAATGCACAAGCACCTTCTTGCCGCCGTATTTCTTCACCAGACGTCCTGTCTTCTCTTCTGAGTTCTCACCGAAAATCACCTCGGTAGGGGTGTAATACTTAAAATCCTTCATGTCGTTATTGTTTTGCTGTATGATTAAAGTCAATTAGTAACTGATAAATTTCTTGCCCACTCCGTTTTGGCGCAGGATATATATGCCTGGGCGGAGATTGTCGAACGCCTCCTTGCTACGAACGTCGCTCCTGATGCATCTTCCGGAAAGGTCGTAGATGCCGTCATGAACAGAAGCCTTGGATGCGTTCGCTCCGTCTGCTGGCGCGATATGCTCCTCAATGGCGTTTGCCTCATCGTCGAGGGCGGAA
This sequence comes from Bacteroidaceae bacterium, assembly GCA_045576655.1. GTDB lineage: Bacteria > Bacteroidota > Bacteroidia > Bacteroidales > Bacteroidaceae > RGIG8745. The sequence goes on along the minus strand of JAZNGW010000029.1, from coordinate 59,227 downwards.
GGCAATGGGAACAGCATCCACTGGCGATGCGTAGGTGTTGATGTGTCGTCGTATTCCCACATCGCCACGCTTGTCCCTGCCGAAGTCTTCTCATTAACGAGGTCCAGACCGAAGGCGGGTTCATAGGTGGAGAGTATCTTGAAATATACCGGATCGACGCTTTCCACCAGGAACGTCTGCTCGGCAGCATCGCCTTTCTGGGCAGTGAGCGACGTGCTTCCGCTGGTTCGCTTCGATGTAAGAGTGAGCCCGTTGGCATTGGTCAGGATATACGCCTCGCCCTGTCGCGTGAAGGTCCACCGCTGAGCAGAGTCTGCCACATTGATGTCCTGAATGGTCACCTTGCCTGTTTCGCTTGCCGACACAGCACGCCCGTTTTCGTGGCGCGGAATTATGAGAAACTCACGTCCTTCCTGGCCAATATTCACGCTACTACCCTTCGCCTTCACGGCAATGACAAATGTAGTTATGCTCTGCGACGGCAGAGCAATAGTAATGATGTTATCCTTCAGTCTGAAATCGGTGATTGCAGCAACGTTCTCTGTTGCAGAAGTGCGATATGCCCTTGCCTTGTACTTGTACTTCACATCCTCAAAGAAGGACAAATCTATGTTATGCACAGCTTTAGCACCCTCATTAAGCACCACCACAACAAGGGTGTCGCGCGTAGGATTCACCGCAGCGAGAGTGCTGCCATTGAGCGAAGTGACAATGTCGTAGCCCTCCTTGATGAAGCGTGTACACTGCTGGCGCACGTAGTAGTTCTTAACCTTCGAGTATGTCTGATTGCTGAAACTGCCTCTAACTGTACACCACTGGTCGTTGTTCTCCTCCACATACTGCCAGTCAATCCATGCCCGAGGTTGGATGTAGCGCATATCATCAATAAGTTTCTGGGCCAGGTTGAGATTGCCGCCTATACCGCTTCCTCCTTCACCCACTTCACTCATCCACAAAGGCTTATTTGCCTGATAGGCCAGATGGCTTATGCGTGCACGATCAGCGTTGTTTCCGCCATAAGTATGGGTGTTCCACTGCCCCACAAGAGGGAGCACTCCGCTCGACATATAAGTCTTGAAGGTGCTGACAGACTGGCTAACGCTTGTCTCGTCAGATGCGGATATTACGGTTGAAAGCCCTGACTCCTTGAGAATCGGCTCAAGCACCTTGAGGAAGTTGACCTGCGAGGTCGCATCAAAATGGCACCCCTCCTGACTGCCGTTGGCTCCCCAATAGTTTGTGACAGGCTCATTGAAAGGTTCGAGAGTCTTGAACTCAATGCCATATTCGTCCTTGTAATGCTTGCATACGTCCACAAGGTAATGCGCAAACTCCTCGTAGTATTCCGGACGCAGATTATCCCTTCCAGCATTGGTGTTGCCGCTCACGCAACCGCTGTAGGTCATGTAGTAAGGGGCTGAATTGCTAAAAGCCTCAAACACGGCATCCGGACGCTTTTCCTTAATCTTGAGCATGATTTTCCGTTGGCCGGCATCACGCTCCCAATGATATTCATCACCACTGAAGTCCTTGAATCCTTCCATCTCGGCACGCAGTCCCTTGCCTTCGCCCATGTGATGCTCCGTGCAGTTCTGATTGAGCGGGTCATCACCTCCGCCGATGTTATAGCGGAATATTCTGTTGTTCAACCCCGTAGGGCTGACCAGCCAAGTGACAATTTCGTCAATCTTCTCATCATCCCACTCGCCACACATGCGTGCCCACCAGCAAAGCGACACACCCCAACCGTCAAAGTGCTGACGCACTATATGCGGATTAATCAGATAGGTTGTCGTATCGACAGGAAGCACGGCATTAACCTTGTCGCTGAAGAACCAATGATGGTTCGACTCCTCACCGCTCTTGTCGGAATAAGCCCACTCTCCAACCGCCGTACCGTTTGTGCCGAGGTACTTGCCGTTTGCCTTGCAACGGAGTTTCACCAGATACTGCGATACCGACTCTATTGAATATTTGGCATTGTCACTGTTTGCTTCGTCGATAAACAAAGTGTTCCAACTGCCGTCAAGAGAGAGATACCCCAGTCCCTCGCCGGCCATGATGCTATAGTAGCCACTTCCGTCAGGAATGAAAGTCATCATCTGTGCCCCAGAAGTGTTAGGAGCCTTGAGCACACCCCTGCCATTTCCGTCCTTCTCCAAGTGATTGCCACTGCTGTGCATGAGAAACACCTGAGTTGGCTGATCAAAACTTGTCTGCGCCTGCAATGACACGACGCACAACAAAACCGACACAATCTGAACAAACAAGGTCTTTTTCATATTTAATAATCGTTTTGATTCACACTAATAACGTCCACAGCCTTAGGCTTCCAACCAATGCTGTACACAATTCTCCACAAAAATAGGAAAAAAATGCTACAAGCAAAAGCATTGCCCTTGCTACTTAACCATGACGACTCACAAAAGAGATTTGCCCACATTCCTGTTACCTGCATTTTTAGAACAACCTCCTCGCCGAAGTCTACGACGATGCACCATACCAACGGCAACGGGATTGCAATAAGGAGCAAAGGTGCAACAATAGTATAATAGGAGTGCTAAAATCGTACAAATGAACGTTTAGACTATTATTCCGGTCATTTTAAGATTATAGTGCACATCAATATATTGGCGCATATGTAAATTTGCGGTCAAAGCAGGTACAGATTTGTATATTTATTGAGGAGTTAAGGAGTTAAGAATACAAGAAGGGGTTGCACCGACTGGATATTGAAACATTTTAAACTATTTAAACTATATATACTACAATAGCAAATGAAAAGACTAGCATCTGTTTTATGTTTCCTCATGGTTGCAGTTTTCGCAATCGGACAAGAGGAGGAGAACTTGAAGGTGAGATTTGATTTCACCAACATCAAGAATTCCATTATTAGGGATGTTGTTACTGGAGCGCCTGGACGTATGTTCAACTCGGCAAAGGTTGACTCACTCGGCAAATGGAAATATCTGGACTTGGGCAAGGAGGACGGATATTTCGAAATGTACAGTAACGTGGGCAAGATTGTTGCCGCACTAGAGGACTTCACCGTGTCTATATGCTACAAGGTGGAGGACGGCACTGACATCAGCGCTGCGGGAAACCACTTGTGGACATTCTCAAATCTTGAGGTGAACTCTGCCACAGCCGGACCGTACATCTCCTATCGCATAAACGCACAACGTCTGGCAATAGCACCTAACGGATGGGACAGCGAGGCTGGAATCGAGATAGGCGGGACATCGGACAGAGGACGATGGATGCACATGCTGTACAGGCAGAAAGGTACGAACGGCGAGGTGTTCCTCAACGGCAAACGCATGAAGAGCAACGCTTCAATGCCTATATTGAACGACATCTTCACCTCTACTCCTGCGGCTCTCTGGCTGGGCAAACCGGCTTTCTCTGGCGACGTGTACCTGAAGGACACCAAGATTACGGACTTCCGCATCTATGACGCTGCGGTAAGCGACGAAACAGTGGCAGCCCTCGCTGATGTGGCTACACAATTGGAATACGAGCAGAACTATGGCACTACAGGCGATTTCACTTCGCTCAAGGCTACGATCGAGAGCTGCCAGGCTTTTATCGGTTCGGCTTCGGGCTATGCGCCTAACGCCATTGCTGAGTTGGAGGACGCTCTGACTACTGCACGCTTGGCAGTAGAAAGCGGTCGCGGCTCGCAGACCCTCATCGACAAGTATGAGGACAACCTGAAATCGGCACTCGCCCACCTGAAGACAACTGCCGGATTCACTCCTAAGACAAAGTTCGACTACAAACCTGGCAACAAGGGATTTGTTCATCCTGGCGCCCTCGTGACACAGGCCGATATCGACCGTGCCAAGAAACTCATCTTCGAGGACAAGGACGACTATATGGTACGTGCATGGGACATCCTCTGTGCCAACCAATATTCTCAATCCAACGTGGCTACATGGCCTACAGAGTATGTACAGCGTGGACTTTCGGGCGACAACTATATGAATGCGGCACGCGGTGCTGCAATGGCATTCCAGAACGCGCTTCGCTGGAAAATCAGCGGCGACCGCGCTCATGCTGACAAGGCTGTAGGCATCCTCATGCAGTGGTGCGACGTGACAAAAGCCGTTACGGGCAATACTAACATTTCGCTCGCTGCCGGACTCTACGGCTACGGGTTTGCCAATGCCGCTGAGCTTATGCGCGACTACGACGGATGGGCACCTGAAGACTTCGAGCGATTCAAGAAATGGATGATAAAGGTATGGTATAACCCTGCCATTGACTTCCTGCGCCGCCGCCACGACACATGGAGCAACTTCCGCCACCCTGACCGTGGTGAACGCCCAGGTCACTACTGGTCAAACTGGGGACTCTGCAACGTGCTTTGCGTCATGTCAATCGGTATCCTCTGCGACGACGTTCACATGTACAACCAGGGCGTGTCGTTCTACAAGTATGACCACCAGGGCACATTTGTAGAAGACCGCACCACTACTCCTATGATCTATAACGACGGTTGCAACGAGTTTATCGGCAACCTTGTACCTATAACAATGCCCGACGAGCGCGGACCGTTCGGATTCCTCGGACAGATGCAGGAGTCTGGACGCGACCAGGGACATACGGTCATGGCTCTCTGCTGCGCACTCGACGTGTGCCAAATTGGCTTCAACCAGGGCGACGACCTCTACGCATATATGGACGACCGCATTGCTGCCGGTTGTGAATATGTCTGCGCACTCAACTATGCTGGCATATCAGGCTCCAATCTCCCATGGTATCCATACGAATATGCAGACTGCGCCGGTCCTCGTGGTGCGAGCTGGCAGATGTTCGGTCCGAACGAAGGCGGTAAGGGCGAACGCCGACCTAACTGGGACCGCATACGCGGATATTACGAAGGACTTCGCGGTGTGAAACTCCAGTATGCCGACAAGGCAGCCGAACTGCTCTGTCCTGACGGTGGCGGTGGCAACTACAATGCAAATTCCGGAGGTTACGACCACCTGGGTTTCTCGTCACTCACAAACTATCGCCCATTAATCGACAAGGCAGATGCCATCACCCCTCTCTCAGGCGACATCATCTATAATGGTGTCACCTACAAGGAACAGACCAACCTCGGCGGACTGAAGTACAGACACGAACGCGGCAAGTCGTTTGCCATCCCTGCCGACGGCGCCGACATCACACTTATCCCACAACTTCCTGAAGGAACGGAAGACACAGGCAACTGGCAGTGGGAAACAGGCGAGACAACACGCCAAATCACAGTGAAAGCCGACAAGAGCTACATCTACCGTGTGACATACACTGCCGCCAACGGCAAGCAGAGCCAGCAGTCGTTTGCCATAGCAGTGGCAGGCGATGCCGACGCCGACCCAATGACAAACGAGATAACAGTGGACGGCGTCATCGAACGCATCACCGAGAAGTCCGTGCTTTCAGGCAAGAGCGTAATCCTCTACTCCGAAGCCGTAACAGGTTGGACCGACGACTACCTTTGGGACAACGGAGTGAAGGGAACAATCGTCGTAATCCCTAACATCACGACAAGCAGAACATACACCTGTCAGTTTGCCAGCCAAAGCGGAGCCGTGAGCGAAAGCAAATTCCACCTCAACGTAGTGCCAGCTCTACAGAGCATCACCGTCGACGGCGGACTGTTCAACAGCAACACAGCCGAGGTGTTCCCAGGCTCAGACGTAACTTTCACTCTCACCATCCCTGAAATGATGAATCCAGAGGATATTGTATGGCAGGACGGAACAAAAGGCACGGAACTATACGTTGAAAACATCAAGGAAGCAGGTGCATACACCGCCACATACCAGGGCGAGACATACACCTACACCATAACGCTCAAGGAGGCAAGCCACAGCTACTTCACAGAAATCCTTACAGAGGAGAACGGCTATACGCATATCGTGACAGAGGAGCAACTGGCAAATGCGCTGTCAGACAGCTATTTCGTGATATGCTGCGACGAGGCAGACCTCATGATGAGTCTTGGCGACGGTGTGGAAAACGGCAACAAGGCTCTGTTCTACCAAGCGTCCGTCAACCCGCTGACCGACATGTCAAAGGTATTCACACTTGAAGCATTCGATGGCGGCTACTGCCTGCGCAACATCGATTACGACGGACTTCTGCTCCAGACCGAGATGAATGCAGCATGGAACATCCGCACTCATGACCAACCTTACCCTATCAGTTGGGCACGATTCTTGTTCTCAACAACAGGCAGCACATGGACAGTGGAGAACGGCACATATCCAGGCAACTGGCTCGGATTGTGGTATCCTGAAAACGGATTCGTCGATGGCGAAGAGATGGCATGCAACAAGACAGGCACCGACATAGGCCAATTCCAGATATTCGCAATAAAGAAGAGCCGGTTCCACAGCGACCTCCTCGCCGGAGCGACTTTGGACAACCCAATAAACGCCACTCCTTTAGTGCAAAACCCAGCATTCATCGGCAACTCATGGGCTTTGTGGAACGTGACAGGCACATTCGGCAACCAGCGCTTCAACGGAGCTGCTGAGACATGGCACAGCACAAACTTCAGCATGCAGCAGACACTGAAAGTGCCAAGTGGCTACTACACAGTCACAACCCAGATGGCAAACGGCGAAGGAGTGAACACAGGCTACCTCTATGCCACTTCAGGCGAGACGACTGTGACTGACGTGGTCGAGCAGAGTTGTGCAAATTCCAACTTCGACGCAGAGCGCGACAAGATGAACAACCCGACCTATGGTCTCCTGAGCGTCGAGATATACGTGGCAGAGGGAGAGGACCTCACCTTCGGTATCAAGGAACCTACAAACGACACCACATGGCTCGTGTTCGATAACTTCACGCTGACCTGCACAGGAAGCGTTTCGACAGGAATCGAAGAAATCAACGCCGACAGCAAGACCGGCGATGACAGCATCTACGACCTCACAGGACGCAAGATGCAGACCACAGCTCTGCCTAAGGGCATATACATCCAGAACGGACGCAAGTTTGTGATAAAATAAGAGGGGAAGGATCAAGAGTATTAATGTATTTAAGGTGAGAAAGGTGGATGCCATTGGCACTCCACCTTTCTTCATTATTAATAAATATTACTATATTTGCGTAGGATACATAATGAACAACACAAACCCAAACGATATGAGAATCAAGAATATCATCATTTCCGCTATGCTTGCACTTCTGGCAAATAGCAGTATCGACGCACAGGACAGAAACATTTTCATAGGTAACGCCTTGAACCGCACGAACGTCTGTCTGAACGGCAAATGGGAATACGTGCTCGACCCGTTCCGCACCGAAGCGATGGGCAACAAGCAGATATACCGCAACGAGGTGCCGCGCGACAAAAGCGACCGTGTGGAATACAGTTTCAATCCGGCACAGACACTGTGGGTGCCTGGCAGCTGGAACACGCAGAAACTGGAATTGATGTATTACGAAAGCAATATCTGGTACCGCCGCTTGTTCGACAAGCCCGACCTTGATGACAGCAAGCGCTACTTCGTATATGTCGGTGCCGCCAACTATCTCTCCACGGTGACGTTCAACGGCAAGCGTCTCGGACGCCACGAAGGCGGATTCACACCATTCTGCTACGAGGTGACCGACCTGATGAAGAAGGAGGGCAACTTCCTCATCATCGGTGTGGACGGCGGACGACGTGCCGACCGCATCCCTGCCGAGGTGGCTGACTGGTTCAACCACGGAGGCATAACTCGCGATGTGCTGCTCGTCGAAACGCCAAAGACTTTCGTGAGCAACTACTACATAGCACTCGACAAGTCGACACTCAACAGCAAGGTGCGCAAAATCAGCGGCACACTGCTCCTCTCTGGAAAGGAGATACCTCAGACCGCTCGCGTACAGATTCCTGAACTCAAAATTGACAAGAGCGTAAACGTGGAAACCGACGGGAAGACGGACTTCACCCTCGATGCCAAACGCCTGCAACTGTGGTCGCCAGAGAATCCAAAACTATACGACGTGCGCATCATTGCAGGAAGCGATACCATCAGCGACCTAATCGGATTCCGCACCATAGAGACCAAAGGCAAGCAGATACTTCTCAACGGCGAGCCTGTGTTTCTCAAAGGAATCTGTCTGCACGACGAGAATCCTCTGCGACGCACTCGCGCCAATTCAATCGAGGATGCACGGCTCGTGATAGGATGGGCAAAGGAACTTGGATGCAACTTCCTGCGTCTGGCACACTATCCGCACCAGGAAAATCTTGTGCGCCTTGCCGACAAGGAGGGAATCCTGCTCTGGGAGGAACTCCCGCTCTACTGGGGTATACAATGGCATAGCCCTAAAGTGCTGGAAAAAGCAAAACAACAATACAAGGAACTCATTGACCGCGACTACAACCGCGCCAGCAGCATCATCTGGTCCATAGCCAATGAAACTGCTGTGGTGCCTGACCGCAACAAGTTCCTTAGCGAACTGGCTGATTATGTAAGAAGCCTCGACTCCACACGCCTGCTCTCGGCAGCATGCAAGAAAGACCAGGAAAGGGACGGACATCCTGACGCTGTCTACACATACAACGACCCGCTTATGCAGAAACTCGACATCATCAGCCTCAACGAATACCTTGGATGGTACGGCGGTTCGCCTGCAGAATGCAGGGACAAAACCTTCAAGATGGGATTGGAAAAGCCTGTAATCGTGAGCGAGTTCGGAGGCGGCGCACTGCAGGGACTGCACGGCGACAAAGAGACCGTATGGAGCGAAGAGTTCCAAGCATATCTATACGAGGAATGTATTGCCATGTTTGACAAAATTGACGGACTCTCAGGAATGACCCCGTGGATCTTGTGCGACTTCATGTCGCCTCTGCGCCAACTCCACCAGGTGCAGGACGGATGGAACCGCAAGGGACTCATCTCCGAGAAAGGCATGAAGAAACAGGCTTTCTACGTTCTGAAAAAATACTACGAAAGCAAATAACAATTTAGGATTCCAATAGGATACACTGAAAAGTCTTGTTTCATAAGCAAAAATCCCACAACGGCTCCGTTTGTGAAAAAATGTTTTAAAAAACATCGGTAATATTTGCGAGATAAATAAATAAGTTGCAAATTTGCCCTTGAAAAAAATACTTTTTCATAACTTAAGGTTTAGGTTAATAATAAGTTTACTAAAGTGAGACAGCGATTCGTGAGAACAGCTGTCTTTTTTTGTTTATCTTTGCAAAGGCGGTAATCGTTTCCCATCTTAAGACTTAGCTAAATATACCAAGTTCCATTAATCACAAAACTAAATATATGACTTCACTTCATCAATCACCGATATTCGGTCCAGTTCACAGCCGCCGCTTAGGAGTGTCACTCGGAATCAATCTGCTTCCAGGTGACGGCAAGCGATGCTCGTTCGACTGCATCTATTGTGAATGTGGATTCAACAAGGAGCGACGCACGCTCAGTCCTCTGCCTACAAGACAGGAGGTAACGGAGGCTCTCAGCAAAAAATTGGCAGAAATGGAAGCAGAAGGCATACGCCCCGACGTGTTCACTTTTGCTGGCAATGGCGAACCGACGCTTCATCCCCAGTTTGCGGAAATTATCGACGACACAATTGCTCTGCGCAACAGATTCTTCCCTGAGGCAAAAGTGAGCGTGTTGAGCAATTCGAGCATGATACAGAACGAGAAAGTTTTTGACGCACTGATGAAGGTGGACAACAACATCCTGAAACTTGACACCGTATCGGAACTGTTTATCAATAGGGTTGACCGCCCTGCGGGCAATTTCAACCTTCCTGGTATAGTCGAAAGCATGAAGCGTTTTGGCAAACAGTGTATCATACAGACGATGTTCCTGCACGGCACATGGGAGGGCGAAGACGTGTCGAACGTTGCTGACGACTATGTTGCTCCGTGGCTTGACGCAATAGCGGAAATAGGCCCTAAGGAAGTGATGATCTACACAATCGACCGCGACACGCCCGCACAGAACCTTAGCAAAGCCACAAAGGAGGAACTGGACTGCATAGCCGAAAAAGTGAGGGCGAGGGGCATTAAATGCCAAGTTTCGTATTAACACCCATTTTGGCGACAAAAAGAACATTCTGCCACCCGCATTTTACACTTTAAAACAGTGTATTCGAGCTTGGTCGTTTTGTCACAGCGCTTTTTTTTTATATTTTTGCAACAGATTTACATTTAATAACACTTACAATAAATATAAATGGCTGATAGAAAAGTTAGAGTACGTTTTGCACCAAGTCCGACAGGACCACTCCACATCGGTGGCGTACGAACAGCATTATACAACTATTTGTTCGCCAAGCAGAACGGCGGCGACTTCATTTTCCGCATTGAAGATACAGACTCAACTCGCTTTGTCCCAGGAGCAGAGGAATATATAATCGAATCATTCAAATGGCTCGGTATCAACTTTGACGAAGGTGTAAGTTTCGGAGGAAACCACGGACCTTACCGTCAGTCAGAACGCAGAGACATTTATAAGAAATATGTGCAGCAGCTCCTTGACGACAATAAGGCCTATATTGCTTTTGACACGCCTGAGGAACTCGACGCCAAACGTGCTGAAATAGAGAATTTCCAGTATGACGCCAAGACTCGCGGCATGATGCGCAATTCGCTTACCCTCGCAAAGGAGGAGGTGGACACCCTCATCGCCGAAGGGCATCAGTATGTGGTTCGTTTTAAGATTGAGCCTGGCCGCGACGTCCATGTCGACGACATCATCCGTGGCGACGTAAACATCAACTCTTCTATCCTCGACGACAAAGTGCTTTACAAAAGCGCCGACCAACTTCCTACATACCACCTCGCAAACATCGTTGACGACCACCTGATGGAGGTTACTCACGTTATCCGAGGTGAGGAATGGCTGCCTTCAGCTCCGCTCCACGTACTTCTATACGAGGCTTTCGGATGGGCCGACACAATGCCACGTTTCGCTCACTTGCCGCTCCTGCTCAAACCTGTTGGCAACGGCAAACTGTCAAAACGTGACGGTGACAAACTCGGATTCCCTGTATTCCCGCTCGAATGGCACGACCCTAAGTCGGGCGAAGTGTCTTCTGGATACCGCGAAAAGGGATATCTGCCTGAGGCTGTTGTGAACTTCCTCGCTCTGCTCGGATGGAATCCAGGAAACGACCAGGAAGTTATGTCTATGGAAGAGCTAATTAGCCTGTTTGACCTCACAAAATGTTCAAAGAGCGGTGCACGCTTCGACTACGTCAAGGGCATCTGGTTCAACCACCAATACTTGCTCAAGCAGGACGACATGGAATGGACAGGTGAGTTCGACAAGATACTCCGTGCCGAAGGCATAGAGTCCACTCCTGAACGTGAAGCACAAGTCGTAAGCATGATGAAGCAGAAGGTTGTGGAATATGCCGATAACGACGGCAACAAGAAGAAGCGCAACGTAAGTTTCGTGAACGACCTTTGGCCGCTTTGCAAATTCTTCTTCGTAGCTCCAGAAGCATACGACAAAGAAGACAAGTTCGTGCGCAAAAACTGGAAAGAAGACACTGCAGCCGACATGATGGAACTTGTTTCTGTACTCGAAAAGTTAGACGACTTCTCTGTCGAGTCGCAGAAAGCGGCAGTTGACCCTTGGACCGAAGAAACAGGCAAACGCCCATGGAACGCATGGCGCGTGGCTCTTGTAGGCACAGGTCAAGGACCAGACATGTACGAACTCTCCGCTTTCCTTGGAAAGGAGGAAACCATTGCCCGCATCAAGAAGGCATGCGAATGCTTAGGATAACTAACACCTATTCTTAAAAACTACTAACATTAAAAAAAGAAGTGTATACTGTCGCTTTATACATCTATGCCATAGGCGCACTTTTCGCATCGATCTTCAATAAAAAGATACGAAAGATTGTGGCCGGCATACCGCACACATTCTCCGTTCTGAAGGAGCAGATAAAACCGACAGACAGAGTTGTGTGGTTTCACGCAGCATCGCTCGGTGAATTTGAACAGGGACGCCCGCTCATGGAACGCCTGCGCAAGACTCACCCCGAATACAAGATACTGCTCACGTTCTTCTCGCCGTCGGGCTACGAAGTGAGGAAAAACTACGAGGGCGCCGACGTGATCTGCTATATGCCGTTTGATACTCCTGGCAACGTGGCAAGTTTTCTCCGCCTGGCTCATCCTGAGATAGCCTTGTTCATCAAATACGAGTTTTGGACAAACTACCTCACTGCCATGAAACGCAAGGGCATAAAGATATATAGCATATCAAGCATTTTCCGTCCTCAGCAACACTTCTTCCAATGGTACAGTTCAACCAAGGCGCTCAAATGCTTCGATCATCTGTTTGTGCAGAACGAAGAGTCAAAACAGTTGCTTGCCAAACACGGAATAACAAATACCACCGTAGTTGGTGATACCCGCCTTGACCGCGTTCTTGAAATTCGCGCCCAAGCAGCCGATCTCCCGCTCGTGGAAATTTTCAAAGACGGCAAACGAACATTCATTGCTGGTAGCAGTTGGCAGCCTGACGAGGCAATCTATATTCCTTATTTTGCGCAACACAAGGACTGGAAACTTGTCATTGCCCCACATGTAATCGGAGAGTCGCACCTCAGCGAACTGCGCACAATGCTGAAAGACCGCAAAGTGGTCTACTACAGGGACATGGAGGAACGACTGAAATCAGCCTGCAACAATGCTTCTATGTTGGAGGCTGTCAAGAAAGAACTTGCAGAGGCAGAGGTGCTTATCGTCAACTGCTTCGGAAAACTCTCTTCAATCTACCGCTATGGCGACATCGCCATCGTCGGAGGCGGATTCGGAGCAGGCATACACAACGTACCTGAAGCCGCCGTATACGGCATCCCCGTAATGTTCGGACCTAAGAACAAGAAATTCCGCGAAGCGCAACAGCTGATCAAGCACGGCGGTTCGTTTGAATATACAAGTAAAGAATCGTTTGCAGCACTTATGGATCGTTTTATCAGCGACCCCGAATTCCTGTCCGAAGCAGGCAAGAAGGCCGGCAACTACATCAAGAGCAACGCTGGCGCTTCAGAAAAGTGCTTTAAGCATATATTCGGATAGGCCGAATGGAGGCGAGTTGGCAAACAATCCTAACACCTCCCACACATCACGCCACAGATGTCAGAGCAATCATTAAAGGACAAAACCGCTAAAGGATTCCTTTGGGGAGCCCTCAACAACGGAACAATGCAGATACTGAACGCTGTGTTTGGCATTGTCATTGCCCGCATCCTGACTCAGGAAGACTACGGTCTGGTGGGAATGTTGCTCATTTTCTCCACCATTGCCGGAGCCTTGCAGGACAGCGGCTTCGTCACTGCCCTGACAAACAAAAAGGATGCCACGCACCGCGATTTCAATTCGGTCTTCTGGTTCAATATAACCTGCAGTCTCTTGCTCTACATCATCCTTTGCGGTGCATCGCCACTGATAGCCAAGATTTACAACGAGCCACGGCTCACATCCCTGGCGTGCTATCAGTTCTTGGCATTCTTCATATCCAGTTTTTCCATTGTGCCAAGATCTATCCTTTTCAGAAATCTTCAGCAAAAGGAACTCGCCGTAATGTCAATCATCTCCCTTTTCATTTCAGGGACTGCTGGCGTCATCATGGCTCTCAACGGCATGGCATACTGGGGCATAGCAACACAGACCATAATCTACAACCTGTCGAACACCGCCATCAGTTGGTGGCTGTCAGGTTGGCGCCCATCATTCAAAATCAGTTTTCAACCAGTGCGCGAAATGTTCGGTTTCAGCAGCAAGATGCTGATAACGTACATATTCAACAGCATCAACAACAATGTGTTCTCCGTCCTCCTTGGACTCTTCTACAAGGCTGAAATCGTAGGTACTTATAACCAAGCAAATAAGTGGAACCTGATGGGCACTCAGTTCATCACAGGCATGGTACAAGGAGTAGCACAGCCCACATTCGTACAGGTAGGAGACGATATGGAACGTCTGCGCCGCTCTTTTCGTAAGATGCTGCGCTTCACCTCGTTCGTAGCCTTCCCATGCATGTTCGGACTCGCCCTCATCGCTCCTGAGTTCATCATTATTACCATCACAGAAAAATGGTTGCCAAGCGCAAACCTCATGCGCATCCTCTGCATTGGAGGAGCTTTCCTTCCCATCGCTACCCTCTACTTCAACCTCATAATCAGTCGAGGCAAGTCCAATGTGTACATGTGGAACATCATTTCGCAAGGATGCGCAATGACCCTCTCCGCCTGTCTTGTACATCTCCTCGAACTCAACTTCTTTGGACTGACGGGGGTGCCGCTCATGATAGCGCTCTACGTCGTGATACTCATCTCGTGGATTTTCATCTGGCACTATTTCCTCTGGTGTGAGATACGTCTGCCACTATTCCATGCCCTGAAGGATATGGTTCCGTTTCTTATTGTTGCCATAGCCGCTATGCTCATTGCCTACTATTCAACAACTTGGACTGACAATGCTTACCTGCTCCTTATTCTCCGCATCATCATCGCCGCCGCCGTTTATATCGGCGTGCTATGGATGCTCGGCACGAATATCTTGAAGGAGAGTTTGACCTACCTGATGCACAGGCGACAAGAGTAAAAAAAGAAGTCTGCAAAAAACGCAAAACTAACGACAAACAATGCATCCATCGTTCGACATATCTATCGTTATTCCAGTATTCAACTGCGAAGCTTACATCGAGAACTGCATCTGCTCCATCCTCAAGCAGGACGGTGTAGCTCTCGAAGTAATTTTTGTCAACGACGGAAGCACAGACAAGTCAGCGGAGATAATAGAGAGATACGCTTGCTCGAGAGATAACTTTCGGCTTCTGCACCAAGAAAATAGCGGTGCGGCGGCGGCCAGAAACCACGGAATGAAATACGCTCAAGGCAAGTACACACTGTTTGTCGATGCCGACGATGCTCTTGTGGATGGTTCGCTCAAGGATATTTTCCGTGAAGCAGAGAGGGACGACGCAGACATTCTGCATCTTACGCACTACATCTGCCACAAAGGTGAGAACAAACGCAAGGTTCGCATCTGCCCTGTAGACGAAGCGACTGACGGCATTTCCTATTTCAAGACTATGCAAAGGAAGCGGTGTCTCATTGCCGCCCCTTTCAATTTCCTGCTACGCACCGACTTCTTAAGCAGTTTGCCATTCCGCTTTGACACCCGTCTCATCCGATGCCAGGACCTTGAGTTTTTTATCAAGTCTATGCTTATGGCAAAGAAGATAAGGAACTACCCTGTGCCATACTACCTATACAACGTAGGCACAGACACGGGCGGCAAGAAGGCCAGAAACAACACCGCCATTCTTTTTGACTGCTACAGAGCCATCTTGGAAAGTTTCAGGACGTTTGCCGACACGATGGGCCTGGACTGCGAGATGCGCAAGCGTTTGGACTATCACATCTGCAGTCATATTTACGGCTACGACACGGAGGTCTTCAAGTCGCTAAACGAGTCCGACAGAGTATTTTGGATTGGTTTTATCAAGAGTAACATGTTTCGCAACTACGGATGGATGCGTCCGTGGATTTATATCAAATACTGGCGTCTGAGTAATCTGTAGCCACAACAAGAAATCGTTATAAAATGGAGGAATATAGCATAACACACGAAACGACAGTAGCGGAGAGCACAAGTGCCGAGAGCGTAAAGGCGTCAGCTCCAAAAGAGCGCATGGAGTGGATCGATGCCATGCGCGGATTCACCATGATCATGGTTGTTGCTTATCATGTCGTAACAAAAGGCTTTGACGAGAACATCAAGATGTCCTCCACCCTGCCCTTCCTCGTCCTGTTCCGCATGCCGCTTTTCTTCTTCATCAGCGGATTTCTCGCATACAAAATCGACTTTGCCTGGACTCCGCGCCGCCTGGGCATGATGATATGGAAGAAGGCTAAGATACAGATTATCCCTACACTGGTATTCCTGTGCATATCGCTGGTAATGCTCAAGCCCGATTTTGGCGACGGTTTCATCAGTGCCATGAAGTCACCGACTAAAGGTGGTTATTGGTTCACATGGTCGCTCCTTCACATGTTCGTGCTTTACTACACGTTCTCTTTCTTCGAATCCAAGTGGAACAAGCGCAACTCATGGGTTCCCATCGCTGTTCTGTGGTTCATTTCCCTCTTTGGCTATGCCACATTGTATATGCCGGCTTGGTTTACCTACCACAAAGACCTATTCTTCGACTACTCCAGCCTGAAGATGACAATGATGTACTTCCATTTCTTCCTGTTCGGCAATATCGTGCGCCGCTACTGGCAAGGGTGGCAACGCCTGTTCGACTCGAAATGGTTCCTGCCCGTTATACTCGTTGTCGTATTCTTTGCCTGCGCCGACTTCCTTAAGTGGCACACGCTGAAGTTCCAATGGACCAATCTGCCGCGCACCACGTCAATGTACATACTGCTAATCATAGTATTCATGTTCTTCCGCTACTACAAGGACTCGTTCACCAAGAACACTCGCTTGGGACGCTTCTTTCAGTATATCGGAGTGCGCACCCTTGATATTTATCTCATCCACTTCCTTTTCATACCTCACCTGCCTCAGATTGGCAAGTTCCTCAACGCTTCAAAGGGTAACATCATCATGGACATCTGCGTGTCCATCGTCGCAGGCCTGCTCGTCATTGCATTCTGCTGCCTGATATCGAGCACGTTGCGAATGAGCCCGTGGCTTAAACGAGTCCTCTTCGGCAGAAAATGACATTGCACCATGAACAACCAGAATCTTTCAGTAGCCATATTCGTCTATAACCGTGCAGACAACACACGGAAGACCATCGAGTACCTGCTTGCCAACACGTTGGCGAGGGAGACAGACGTATTCGTGTTCTCCGACGGAGGCAAGGACGAAAAGTCGTGGAAGGCAGTCGGTGAGGTGCGCTCCATGCTCCGCGCGATGAAAAGCAACATTGACAGCAATGGTTCGCTAAGGAGTTTCACTATCATAGAGCGTCCTGAAAACTTCTATTTGGAGCGCAACATCATTGAAGGCATAAACTACGTGCTTGAGCGCAGCGAAACGGTCATCGTGCTTGAGGACGACATCTGCACTTCGCCCTATTTCCTCGTTTACATGAGAGAGGCTCTCATGATGTATCGCGACGAAGAAAAGGTCATGCACATCAGCGGATTTACCAACCTCGACCTCATAGGGGAGCATCCCGAACTTCTCTCCGCTGGCAACGAAACATACTTCACCCCTCACATGGCAGGATGGGGATGGGCCACATGGCGCGACCGCTGGCAGGAGCATTTCCGCCACTACAAGAGCCGATCTGAAGCCCTCGACGGACTGACTCAGGCCGACATTGACACCTTGCAGTACGGAGGTGTGTTCCCTTGTCTGAAGTCGCTCGACAAGAACCCTATCCCGTGGGACGCCTGCTGGGAAATAGCCATACACCGTGCTGGCGGATTGTGCCTCACACCAGCCCACACCCTCATTCAGAACATCGGACTGCGCAACGGTACTCATTTCCGTTCGTTCAAGATATTCCAGGACTACAACTTCGACCGCCCTCCGCTCATGCGCCGCTTGCTCATAGGCAAGAGCAAGCCTCAAGCAGACCCGCGCATAGAAGCCCTCTTTGCAGAAGCCATCACCGACTGGGGCATACGCTACACCTGGTTAGGAAAGATCGTACGCAAAGTGATGAAGACTATAAAAGGCCAAAAACAACGATAACAGCACACACAACTAAACACACTCCTTTCACTCCCCCCTGGGGGAGCTGGAGGGGGTCTATAAACATTAATCATGCTCCTACCCTACTATAACGAAACGCTCATCGAAGCCGGATGCGACGAGGCCGGACGCGGATGCCTTGCCGGCAGCGTATATGCAGCAGCAGTCATACTGCCAAAAGACTACCATAACGAACTGCTCAACGACTCGAAGCAGCTCACGGCAAAGAAACGCTACTTGCTGCGCGAGCAGATTGAGCGCGACGCCATAGCATGGGCTGTGGGCATAGTCACTCCGAAGGAGATTGACGAAATGAACATTTTGCGTGCCAGCATCACCGCCATGCACCGTGCCGTAGACCAACTCAAGGTGCGCCCCGAAGCGCTCATCATCGACGGCAACCGATTCTATAAATACCAGGACCTGCCCCACACCACAATCGTCAAGGGCGACGGCAAATATCTCGCCATAGCAGCGGCATCCATACTTGCAAAGACTTATCGCGACGACTATATGGCTGAGCTCCACAAGGAGTATCCTCATTACGGATGGGACCGCAACGCCGGCTACCCTACCAAGGAGCACCGCGAGGGAATACGCCAGTACGGCACAACACCCTACCACCGCATGACGTTCAATCTGCTGGGCGACAGCCAACTATCATTCGATTTCTAAACATAAAGGTCCTGTTAAGGACCTCGTCCCTACAGCCAAAAGGAACACGTCCATTTTTTTATCAACGCTTAAGCATTTATCTACAAACGGTGCTGCATTTTTTTATCAACGCTTAAGTGTTTGTACACAAACGAGCCCTCGTTTGCAAATTAATGAGCCCTCATTTTTTTATCAACGAGCCCTCGTTAACTTGTTGCATAACCATTCCACAAGAAAATCATGCACAAAAATATCGCATATATACCACTTTATAAATATATTTTCCTATCTTTGTGCTGATTAGTGTCTAATACAGAGCAACACACGACAGCCATGGATGAGAAAATACTATCTCTGCTAAAAGAAATGAAGCCCATATCGCTCGACGAAATGTCGTCGATAAGGCTCATGAACCGTCTTGACACCAAGTACGTGGCGTCAAAGCAACAGCTCGTGCAACTGCTCGGATTGCTGAGGGACAAATACTATGTGCAGCAAATCAAGGACATGCGCATTTGCCCTTACCGTACGACTTACTTCGACACCGAAGACCACAAGATGTACATGCAGCACCACAACAAGCATGCCAACCGACTGAAAGTCCGAGTAAGGACATACCTCTCCGACGGCGACCTCACATTCCTCGAAGTGAAGCGCAAGAACAACAAGAAGCGCACCAAGAAGAAGCGCATGGAGGTGGAATCGCTTGAAGGATGCGCACGAACTGAGGGTGCGGAGGAGTTTCTCAGGAAGAAAACGAAGGGCATGGAGTTTAAAGACCTCCACCCTGTGGTACAAAACTACTTCCAGCGAATCACGCTTGTGAACTACGACAAGACGGAGCGACTGACAATCGACTTCAACGTGCAGTTCACCAACTTCGAGACAGGCCAGTATCGCGACACCGACAACCTGGTCATCATCGAACTGAAGCGCGACGGAAACATCTTCTCGCCAGTGTGCAGCATCTTGCGCGACATACACGTTCACCCGTCAGGATTCAGCAAATGCTGCATCGGAATGGCCCTCACCGACAAGTCGCTCAAGCAGAACAACTTCAAGCAGCGCCTGCACTACATCGAACGCGTAAACGGCAGAACGCTCGACGTAGACCGACGTGAAGCGGCAAATAGCTAAATAACGTTATAACGAAATAGCGTCCAACAAAATCAAGAATTTAATAACTCAAAAACTAATACCATGGATTTCTTTAACGACTTAGCGTCATTGATCACCAGCGACTCATGCCGCATCCTTGACCTTCTTTTCAGACTTATCATCAACACCGTGTTCACAATCATCATAGCACGCGTGTTCTACTTCCCACGCAACCGCCGCCAGGACTTCTTCTTCACATTCATCCTCGTCGGCTTCTGTATCTTCATGCTCATCCACCTCATGGGCGACGCAAAGATCAAGACAGGTATAGCAATGGGACTCTTCGCAATATTCTGCATCATGCGCTACCGCACAGAGTCAGTGCCAATCCGCGAAATGACATACCTCTTCTTCGTCATCTCACTGGCAGCAATCAACGCACTCGCTTGGGAAGCTGACATTTCAGGCAAGCACCCAGACTTCCTCGTGCCAGAACTCACAGCAATGGGCGAGCTCATACTCACAGACCTCATCTTCTTGCTCATACTCTACTTCGCAGAGCGCAAGCAGTGGGTAAAGAGCCTCTCGTCTAAGTACATCAAGTATGACAAGATAGAGCTCATCACGCCAGACAAGCACCACGAGCTAATCGCCGACCTCAAGGCACGTACCGGACTTGACATCATCAAGGCTGAAATCGGCAACATCGACTTCCTCAAGGACATGGCCCTCGTTAAAATCTACTACCGCAGCAACAAGGACCGCGACATCAAGGAAGATATTGCAAATCCAAATAAACTATTCAAATAAAGCACAACCATCCTTATTATGAAAAAATATTTTCTTGCAGCAATCGCACTCATTGCCTCTACAGCAGCAATGGCTCAAAGCGAAAGGGACGACTTCGGAGTTGACGTCAGCATTGGCGCCGAGAAAGAAATTCTGCCAAACTTAGACTTGAGCGTCGAGGCCAACGTGCGCACCCAAGAACATTCTGAGCGCATAGAACGTTATGTCATCGGAGGCGAACTCGGCTACAAGTTTCTCAACACAGCCACATTCGACATGAAGGTTAGCGGAGGCTTCGAATACATGTGGCAGCAGAAGATGGCAGAAACAAAGACCGCAAAGACCCCATATCCGTTCGCACAGTTCGATGAACAAGGCAACCCCGTATATGACGCACAAGGCATGCCAGTGCCCGACACACGATATCGCAACTACAATGTTGACGAGCGCTACTGGCGCAACCGCCACAGAACTTCGTTAGGACTCTCGGCTACCTACTCACCAAACAAGCGCTGGTCTTTCCAACTGAAAGAAACCGTGCAGTACAACCACTACTGCCGCGAAGACTCCATCAACCAGTACGAATACCGCTGGAACGAGAACGATGACGGCGACAAATACCTGCCAGCACCAGGCATCGACCGAAAGGGAGTAGACCCAAAGGACCGCTTCATACTCCGCTCAAAACTCACAGTCGAGTATAACGTGAAAGACCTCCCGCTCAATCTCTTCGCATCAGTCGACTACGGTTGCGGACTCAACTACACCGCCAACAAGTGGAAATACACACTCGGCGAGGAATGGTCAATCAACAAGAAGCACAAGATCACATGCTTCTTCCGTTACCAGACAGAAGATGACGACGACGAGCCAGACGGGCTCATAATCGGAATGGGATACAAGATAAAGTTCTAACATTAACGACTCCTGTAAATCATGAAAAAAATACTGCTATCACTAATCATGCTCGCTATACAGAATGTTGCAACAATGGCAGAAGACAACCATCTGTACATCGAACCAAATGCGGGCGAAACCACAGACTGGAGCGTACCATCGCTGCAGAAAATGACATTCCAGAACGGCAACGTGGTGCTCACAATGAAGGACGGGACATCGACCTACACGCCGATTTCCTCAATCAAGCGCATGTACATCTGCACACCGTCAGCCAACGGCATCAACGATGTTGAAAGCAACGCACAGTGCACATGGGACGGCGAACGCCTCCACGTCAGCGCCAAGCAAAACACACCTGTAAGAGTATTCAGCGTGAATGGCGCACTTGTCAGAAGCGTCAGGCTCACAGACACCTCCATCGACCTTCAAGGCCTTAGCAGAGGCATGTACATAGTGAACGTCGACGGACAGAATTTCAAAGTTCTCAAAAAGTAGAATCAAATGAAGAAGATAATATTGCCAATAATAGCACTGATCACCTTTGCTTACGCAAATGCACAGCAGAAAATCTATGTATGCGAAGGGTTCAGATATGAAGAACACACTATAAATTCGACCGACGACATAGTGTTCTCAACCGATGGGCTGGAAGTCACAATCGCAGACGACGAAACATACGAACTCTCCGACATAGACTCGATTACATTTGCCGAACCGCAGTACCCGCGCATCGACATCGTCTACAACGGCACTTCGGCAACAGTCAATGTAGCACCAAGCGTCAAGGGAGTGACCTATAGCATCAACGGAGCTAACGTCACACTCACTTCTACAGACTATGCCAACGAATACCTCTACTCCGTTTCAGGAGCATCAACAAACGGCTCACTCATAATCAACGGCGACTATAAGCTCACAGTCGAACTTGCCGGACTTGACCTCACAAACCCTAACGGTCCAGCCATCGACATCGAGTGCGGCAAGCGCATCGGCGTAATTCTCAAGAAAGGGACAGTCAACAACCTCGCCGACGGCAAGAGCGGCAGCCACAAGGGAGCGTTCTACACAGAGGGACACCCTGAGTTCGAAGGCAAGGGCACACTCAACGTAACCGGCAACACCAAGCACGCCATTTGCGCAAAGGAATACCTGCAGTTCAAGAGATCAACAGGCACAGTCAACATCCTCAAGGCTGTCAGCGACGGAATCCACTGCGGAAAAGGCAAACAGAACGATGACAACAGCCACTTCATCATCAACGGAGGCGAAATCAACGTCAACAACACTGGAAGCGACTGCATCGACGCCGATGACTATGGCTGCATGTACATCAACGGCGGCACACTCAATCTCAACGTCACAGCGTCCGACGGCACCGGACTCAAATGCGACAGCATCATACGCATGACCGACGGCGAAATCAACATAAAGGTGGCAGGTCCGCTCAGCGAAGGCATTCGCGCAAACTATGCCGCTTACTTTGACGGCGGATACATCAACGCCGAAGTCACAGCCGACGGAACAAAGGGCATTCGCGCAAAGAAATGCACCAAGACAACCGACATGGTGCTCAACGGAGGATACCTCTACTTCAACGGCACTACTGTCGACATGACCGTAAGCGGAAAGACATACGTCTCTGACGGCACAGCGTGCGCGGGCATACGCTCCGACCGCGACTTCACACAGACCGCCGGCGACATCACTATCACGATGAACAGCAACGACGCTTCTGCCCTCGTCGTGAAAGGCACTGAGAACCGTACAGGCGGAACTCTGACAGTGAAATAACATTGAGCGTCAGGCAATAACAGCCATCAGAGAAATCGGAGTATTCGGAGTATTCAGAGTACTCCGATTACTCTGAATACTCCGATCATTCCGATAAAACAACAATCATGAGCGAATATTTTGACATAAGAGAACAGCAGCAGTCAAAGGAGAAGGACTTCGAGAACGCTCTCCGCCCTCTCCGTTTTGAAGACTTCAGCGGACAGAGCAAGGTTGTGGAAAACCTCAGCATATTTGTCGAAGCGGCAAAGTACCGTGGCGAGCCACTTGACCACACACTCCTGCACGGACCTCCCGGACTGGGAAAGACCACCCTTTCGAACATCATAGCCAACGAACTCGGAGTTGGATTCAAGGTCACGTCAGGACCTGTGCTCGACAAGCCAGGCGACCTCGCCGGTCTTCTCACCTCGCTCGAACCTAACGACGTCCTCTTCATTGATGAGATACACCGCCTGTCGCCTATCGTTGAGGAATACCTCTACTCGGCGATGGAGGACTACCGCATCGACATCATGATTGACAAGGGTCCGTCAGCACGCAGCATTCAGATCGACCTCAACCCCTTCACGCTCGTCGGGGCGACGACACGTAGCGGACTGCTCACAGCACCTCTCCGCGCACGCTTCGGCATCAACCTTCACTTAGAGTACTATGATGCCGACGTTCTTACCAAAATCATCCTTCGCTCGGCTAGTCTGCTCAATGTCCCATGCGACTTCGATGCCGCAGGAGAGATTGCCAGCCGAAGCCGAGGCACTCCACGTATAGCCAACGCCCTGCTTCGCCGTGTGCGCGACTTCGCCCAAGTCAAGGGCAACGGGTGCATCAATCTCCGCATAGCACGTATAGCTCTTGAGGCTCTCAATATTGACAAGTTCGGACTTGACGAAATAGACAACAAGATTCTCACCACTATCATTGACAAGTTCAAGGGCGGTCCAGTGGGAGTAAGCACCATTGCCACTGCCATCGGTGAAGATGCAGGCACTGTGGAGGAGGTGTACGAACCGTTCCTCATCAAGGAAGGATTCATCAAGCGCACTCCTCGCGGACGCGAAGTGACCGAACTTGCCTACCAGCACCTCGGACGGTCGCCTTTCACTGACCCGCGCAACACTGGCATGGGCAACCTGTTTTAAAAGGTAAGTCACGCATGCATCCATAACAAAAGGCATCCCTGTAGCAATTCGGGGATGCCTTTTTGTATATTGTGTGGGATTTTCTAACTATTCGGAGTCCTCGGAACGATCGGAGTTCTCAGAACAATCAGTGAAATGGTCACTTCACTTCGAGAGCGCGAGCGATAAGGTCGTTAAGGTTGGCGTAGTGGGCACGTGTGGCACTGTCGCCGCCGGCACTTGCTGTGCGAGTTTTCAACTGCTTGAGCGTCTGGAGGAGATGCGGACGCGTTGCAGACTCAGCGTCAGCCGCTTTGAAACTGCCGATAAGATACTGGACATATGCGTTGTGGAGCGCGCCACGGAAGCGTGTCACTTTGCGTCCTGTACCGAGTTCCTTAAACACCATGCGTGTCATGTCGGCAAGGAAATCCTCAGCAGGATATTCTTCGTTCAGAAGAGACATGCGCCCCATAATTGTGTTAACAGTTCTGCTCATGATGCTTATTGTCAGCTGCTGAGGGTCGGATGTCATGCGACGCGCATAATCCACTTCTGACACCCAAGTAGGTTCGGTAAAGACGTTGCGGTCGAAGTATTCCATCGCAGCTTTCTGGCGTGCCTTCGGAGTCGGCGCATAACGGTCGCCCTTCTCGCCTGGAGCCTTGAAGTCGTCGAGCGTACCGCCGATCCACCCTGCCACATGTCCGTTGTAGCGGTTGAACTGGTTGAGCATCTGATTGAACATGCGCGCGGCGTTGGTGTTCATTATGTCGTCCTTCTCGTAGGTCCACTTGTCGAGTTGTGCCACCTGGCGTTTCAGGTTGCGGATGCCGTATTCGCTTGCCTTCACAGCATCATCGCCAAGGTCTTCGGTCTGACAGCGCGGGTCGGTACGCTTGGCCTCGCCGTCGCCCCACCACAGACGTCGGT
Organism: Bacteroidaceae bacterium; assembly: GCA_045576655.1. Taxonomy (GTDB): domain Bacteria; phylum Bacteroidota; class Bacteroidia; order Bacteroidales; family Bacteroidaceae; genus RGIG8745. The sequence goes on along the minus strand of JAZNGW010000029.1, from coordinate 34,237 downwards.
TGCCTGTGAGACGCTCCTTCACAAGGGTTTCGAGCATTTCGTGGTCACTGTCCTCGTCGGTTGCACCGAACATTGGTTTGTAGCCCCACTCAATGGCCCAGATGTCGTAGTCGTTGATGCGAGGGAAGATGCCACGTCGTGAGATTCCGTCCTCCGGCTGTGCCACATAGTTGAATCGGGCATAGTCCATGATGCTCGGAGTGTGGCCGTACTTCTCCACCCATGCCTTGCTGCGGAGACTGTCGACTGGCACTGTGCTGCTCGCTCCGAAGTTGTGGCGCAAGCCGAGCGAGTGGCCAACTTCGTGAGAGGAAACGAAACGTATGAGTTCGCCCATCAGTTCCTCGTCGAAGTTCATCTTGCGTGCTGCCTCGTCGATGCTTGAAGCCTGCACCATGTACCAGTCGTGGAGCAGACTCATCACGTTGTGATACCAGCAGATGTGGCTCTCTATGATTTCGCCTGTGCGAGGGTCGTGGACGTTTGGTCCGTAGGCGTTTTCGATTGGCGATGCGAGATAGCGTATCACGGAGTAGCGTGCGTCCTCCAGACTCATTGTAGGGTCGTCCTCCGGCCATTCCTTGCCGATGATGGCATTCTTGAATCCAGCCTTCTCAAACGCCACCTGCCAGTCGTTCACACCCTGGATGAGGTATTTGCGCCACTGCTTAGGCGTGGCTGGGTCGATGTAATAGACGATAGGTTTCACAGGCTCTACAAGTTCGCCCCTCTTCATGCGCTCCACGTCCTCAGGCTTTGGTTCCAGTCGGTAGCGCACGATGAAACGCTTTGACTCCACACGCTGCTGGTCGTCAGTGAACTCATTGAAACCGTCGGCAAAGTAGCCCACTCGAGGGTCGTAGTAGCGGCGCATCATCTGATTCTCTGGCAGAAGGATGAATGAGATGTTCAGTCCGAAAGTGGCACGTCCTGTTGCCCTTGCTGTTGGCATGCTTGTGCTTGTCGAACTCCACGTCTTCACGAGGCGCACCTCTGTGTTCGTAGGGAATGTCTTGATGTCCTCGATGTAGGACATTGCCCCAATCTGTCCGCCCAAGTCAAATCCTTTCTTGATGCTCTGAGGCATACCCAGAGCAGCATTGTCTTCGTTGAAGAATGAGTTTACCTTTATCTTGTAGTTCTTGTTTTCCTTGCTCTCCACCTTGAACGAGCCTATTATCGGGTGCTCGTTTGAGATTTCTATGGCGCGATTGATTATCTGCGCCGTATCGGCAAGATTGACAAACAGACGCGCACGCAGCAACAGCATGCTGTCGGGCGACATCTGCCAGTAGACAACCTGCTTGTTCACCTGCTCGCCTCCAAACTTACCGCTGTTCGACGGAGTTGCGGTGTAGCGTGTCGTTGTGAGGAAGTCCCTGCCAAGGAGCGAATCCGGAATTTCCATGAACCACTCCGTCTTCTCCTTCGTCACATTGAAGAGCCCCTTCCTGTCGACGGCAGGCTTTGGTTTTGGTTTCGGAGCAGCCACTGCCTCCTTCTTCACATCTTCCTTTCTTGTCTTCTTTCTCTTCTTCTGAGCATCGGCAGGAGCGCTGCACAGCAGTCCTGCACATAGCAGGAGCATAAACCACTTATTCATAATGCCATATAAATTATAGGATTGTCATTCTTTAGTCACCGAACCGTCTGAATTGCGACGATAAGTCGAACCGTCCGAACCGCGGAGAGTATCGTCCATATCAGAACCTTTAACGGTAATCTTTTTGCCAAACATGTCGCGCTCGGCATGGCCGAAAGCATCGGTCACGGTGTATGTCTTTTCAGTCATCATGCCCAGAATAATCTTGATGAAGAACACAAACAATATCAGCGCCAGAAGTATCGTCACAATAATTATCACTACCACTGAGGCAGCATAGCCCAAGCCCCACACAAGCCCCATGATGACGAGCAAGAACAGGGAGCGCAGCAGCGCAACAGCCCAATGCGACGCTGCCACTATCGACTCGCCCATGTTCACGCCCCAAACTACGATGCAGGTGCCGACGATGGCGAGCATCGATGGCGCCGTGTCCCATTCGAAGAAGTTGGCGAGCGTGTTTCCGCCTCCAGCAACCGCGCCAAGTATGGCCACGAACAGGATGCTCAGTGTGCCAAGAAACTGGTTTGCCTCAATCTTGTCTTTCCATATCTTTTCCTCTAACGCATAGAAGAACGTCAGTTTATCCGTAAATTTCATAATTGTCCGCTTTTTTTTAGATGAACCAAGAATAGTTGCTGTAAATCACCACTAACGCCACAACAATAACAATCGGCACCACTAATGCCATCACCATCCACTTGTTCACTGGAGTGAAGTCTGGCACTGCCTCACCGTCGTATTTGCCCGCGAACGCCTCGCTGCGGGCAAGTTTCCAGTAAGAGAAAATGCACATTAACATCAATATCAGCAATGAAAAACAATTGTAATAAGGACTTGCGAAGTATATATGCTCAACTGAAAGATAATGCAAATCGATGAATAATACCGACAAGCCCAATGAGAACGGCAAAATCGCTTCAAGAGCAATCAGATTGACCCACGTCTTCGTATGCCCCTTAATGCCCCCATTGGTCTGCAAAAGGCCCACGGCATAGCAGATAACCAACGTGTTTACCAATGATATGGCCGACTGTGCAATATCGTTCATCGCAAATACATGCACCATATAGAGACAAGCAAACAGCGAAACACCGGCGCCTATGAATGACGCCACTCTGACGGCCTTATTGACAGCCAGCAAGGCGAGCATCAACCAGCTCACTGCAAAAATCATCTTTGGCAAACAACTTAGCAGTATCCTCAAGTCGCCATAAGGAATCAACAGGCCAAAAAGGCAGTTTAACACTGCCAGAACTGCACCCGCCACAAACATCACTGCCACTGCCGTCTGCTTTTTGTTGGGGCGAAAGCCCTGTTCTATCACCTGTTCCGTTTGCTCAGCAACCATTTCTTCCGTCTGATGCTCAACCTCCTCCTTCGCCGTGCCGGCAACGGGTTCCGGCTGAAGAGTCTGCTCCTCAACATTTTCGGCTACAGGCTGAACCACATCTTTGTTTTCCATACCTATTATTTTAAATATTATTGTTAACTACGCAAATTTAGTCTTTTTCGGACATAAACCAACACATTTCGCCTTAAAATAGGCCGCTGCCACGTTGCTATGTCATCACCACCGAAGACTAAATCTGCCTCCACCACGCCCGATAATTCGCAACCCTCCGCTGAAAAGTATAAATAAAAGTAATATTTGTACAAATAATAGTTTTATTTATATAAATATTAGTTTTATTCTTACAAATATAAGCTTTATTTATACTTTTCTCCGAGGAGGCGGGAAGTTTGCACCGAAGAGGCGGCAGATTTTCAGCGAGGGGACAGCATTTTTCCTCTCCCCTCTCCACATCACTCAGCGCGCCCGACTCGCCTCAGACGCTCCGTCTATAGGCCGACGCACACTCACTGCCGCAAGGATAGCGGGATTGCGAGCGAAAAAAAAGGCATTCCGTTGACTGACAAGCAATAAATAAGTAATTTTGCATAACGACTACACAATTAAATCTGATAAACACATGAGAAGAGTAATATCTATTTTTAGCATCAGTATTTTGGGATGCTTCGCAGCCTTGTCGTCCAAGGCTCAGGCGACAGCGAGCAGCAGTATGGAAGCGAGCGCTTTCGCTCCTAACGTGCATTTCAACATCGGAAGCGAAGGCGTGGAGCAGCCGGTGCGCTGGGGCATCGACACGGCTTGGCTGTGGGACTGGTGGCCGCTGCGCGCCACAAACCACATGCGCGAATGCGCGTCGCTCGGCCGCGTAACTATCGACCCGCGTACGACAGGTTCCTACACCTCGCTCGACGCGAGCCAGAAGGAGCGCTTTGACTTGCAGCTGAGCTGGCTGAAGAAATCGGGGGTGAAGGACCTCTATCTGCTTTGCGGCAACACGAGCGGCACTTACTGGCAGACATCGTTCCGCCAAAGGCACTCTCAGCTACGACTGCATAGAATTCTTCAACCGCACTTTCAACCTCTACCAGACTCTCTACGGAATGCCAAGCGGCAAGTACCGCCTCAGAACACAGGCGTTCTACCGCAACGGAGCAAAGGAAAACAGTGCGAGCAAAGACGTGTATGCGATGCTCTACATTAACGACAGCACAACGACCATAGCACCGATTTCTAAAAGTTCAAGTTCGACCACGTCCGACGGCGACTGGTATGAATACGCAACCAACAAGAACGTGCCTAACGACATGGAGTCAGCGGCAGCTGCATTCAACAAACTGAATCGCTACAACGGCACTTTGAGCTCCAACAGCATAACTGCCGACTACGACAATACGGAATCCGCCAAACTGACTATCGGAATAAAGAAAACAAAGGCAGTAAGCAACGACTGGACCATCATCAACAGCTTCAAGCTCCACTACATGGGCAGCCCTGAAACGACCGCAATAGACGGAGTGGCATCAGACGCGAAGGCTGTGCCTGTTGCGATATACAACGCCTCGGGTTCACAAATCAATACCGTTTCCAAGGGCGTAAACATAATGAAGATGTCGGACGGAACGGTCAAGAAAGTGATTGTTAGGTAATTCTGGCGCCGAAATGCCATACATTGCGGATTTTTTAGTAATTTCGCAAAGAATTATGACTAACAATTAAAACAACAATATACAATGGAAAATAAATTCAAACGCACACTGGTTACTTCGGCACTGCCTTACGCCAACGGCCCCGTACATATCGGCCACCTGGCAGGCGTTTACGTGCCTGCTGACATATATGTCCGTTACCTCCGCCTCAAGGGCAAGGAGGTGATGTTCATCGGCGGATCGGACGAGCATGGAGTTCCCGTGACTATCCGCGCCAAGAAGGAAGGATGCACCCCGCAGGACGTGGTTGACCGCTACCACGGCATCATCAAGAAGTCGTTCGAGGAGTTCGGAATCTCGTTCGATGTCTACTCACGCACCACCTCAAAGACTCACCACAAGTTGGCAGCCGACTTCTTCAAGAAACTCTACGAAGACGGCAAGTTCGTCGAGATGGAGAGCGAGCAGTACTACGACGAGGGCGAACAGCAGTTCCTCACCGACCGCAATATCAAGGGCGAATGCCCTCGATGCCATGCCGAGGATGCCTACGGCGACCAGTGCGAGAAGTGCGGAGCAACACTCTCGCCCGACGAACTCATCAACCCATACAACGCCGACTCAGGCAATCCGCTCGTGAAGCGCACCACAAAGCACTGGTACCTGCCGCTCAACGACTATCAGCAGTGGCTGGAGCAGTGGATTCTCGGCGACCACAAGGAATGGCGCAGCAATGTGTACGGACAGTGCAAGTCATGGCTCGACACAGGCCTCAAGCCACGCGCCGTGACTCGCGACCTCTCATGGGGCATCCCTGTACCGGTTGAAGGCGCAGAAGGCAAGGTGCTCTACGTGTGGTTCGACGCACCTATCGGCTACATCTCAAACACCAAGGAACTTTGCGACGCCAACCCTCAGCTCGGCACATGGGAGCAGTGGTGGAAGAGCGAGGACACACGCCTCATCCACTTCATCGGCAAGGACAACATCGTGTTCCACTGCATCGTGTTCCCTACCATGCTCAAGGCTCACGGCGACTACGTGCTGCCTGACAACGTGCCTTCAAACGAGTTCCTCAACCTCGAAGGACGCAAGATCTCAACAAGCAAGAACTGGGCTGTATGGCTCAACGAATACCTCGTTGACATGCCTGGCAAGCAGGATGTGCTCCGCTACGTGCTCACTGCCAACGCCCCTGAGACAAAGGACAACGACTTCACTTGGAAGGACTACCAGGCACGCAACAACAACGAGCTCGTGGCTGTATACGGCAACTTCGTGAACCGTGCCCTCCAGCTCACAAAGAAATACTACGACGGCATCGTGCCTGAGTGCGGCGAACTGACCGACAACGACCGTGCCACTCTCGCTGAGTTCAAGGACGTGAAGCAGAACCTCGAGTCGCTGCTCGACACATTCAAGTTCCGCGAAGCGCAGAAGGAGGCAATGAACCTCGCACGCATCGGCAACAAGTACATCGCCGACGAGGAGCCTTGGAAGGTTATCAAGACCGACCCTGAGCGCGTGAAGACAATCATCTACATCTCGCTCCAGCTCACTGCCAACCTCGCCATAGCGTTCGAACCGTTCCTACCATTCTCAAGCAAGCGCTTGCGCGAGATGATCAACATGGACACATTCAAGTGGGAAGAACTCGGCTCTACCGAACTCCTCGCTCCAGGCAAGCAGCTCGCTGCTCCGGCGCTCCTCTTCGAGAAGATCGAGGACTACGTGATCCAGGCACAGGTGGACAAGCTCGAGGCTACACTCAAAGCCAACGAGGCTGCCGAGGCAAAGGCCGCTCCAGTGAAGGAGAACATCGCATTCGACGACTTCCTCAAGCTCGACATCCGTGTGGGTACAGTGCTTGAGTGCGAGCGAGTACCTAAGATGAAGAAGCTCCTCAAGTTCCTCATTGACGACGGACTGGAGAAGCGCACCATCGTAAGCGGCATAGCACAATGGTACGAACCGGAGCAACTCATCGGCAAGCAGGTTTGCTTCATCGCCAACCTCGCACCACGCGAGTTCAAGAACGGGCTCGTCAGCGAAGGCATGATTCTCTCTGCCGAAGACTGGGACGGCACCATCAGCGTCACAACCGTAGAGCGCAACGTCAAGCCAGGCAGCCAGGTAGGATAGTTCTTAACGGGAACGATAACTGTGAGACGCCACACCGTGGCGTCTCTAAACAAACCCCAAAGGTTAAACCCTTAACCCCTTAACGCTAAACTCTTAACGTTAACCCCTTAACGTTAAACCCTCAACGTTACATGAGAGTTCTCTTAGTAAATACATCAGAGCGCATAGGAGGCGCCGCAGTAGCCTGCAACCGCCTTATGGAAGCGCTCAAGAGCAATGGAATAAAGACAAAGATGCTGGTCCGCGACAAACAGACGGACCAGCTCTCTGTCGTGCCCCTCAGAGGGTTCAAATGGATGCAGCTGTGGCGATTCCTTTGGGAACGCTTTGTCATTTGGACCGCCAACCGATTCGGCAACAAAGAGAACCTTTTCAGTGTCGACATAGCCAACACTGGCACAGACATCACCAAGATTCCGGAGTTTCAGGAGGCGGACATCATACACCTGCACTGGATAAACCAGGGAATGCTCTCGCTTGGCGACATTGAGCGCATCCTGAAGTCGGGCAAACCTGTCGTATGGACCATGCATGACATGTGGCCATGTACGGGCATTTGCCACCATGCACGCACTTGCGTGAAGTATCAGACGGAGTGCACCCACTGCCAATATCTCATCAGAGGGGGCAGCAGAAAGGACCTTTCCTACAAGATATTCAAAAGGAAGAAAGATATTTATAAGGGACACGATATATCGTTCGTCACTTGCAGCATGTGGCTTCGCAATCTTGCTGAGAGAAGCGCTCTGTTCAAAGGACAGAATGTCACTAACATCCCTAACCCAATCAACACAAAACTATTCAGACCTCTCGACAAGATGGATGCGCGCAAGCGTCTCGGTCTTCCAGAAAAGGGCAAACTCATACTTTTCGGTTCGGTAAAGATTACGGACAAGCGCAAGGGCATAGACTACATGATAGAGTCGTGCCGTCTGCTCGCCGAGAAGGATCCTTCGCTCAAAGAGCAGTGGGGCGTAGTAGTCTTCGGCAACCAGTCGCAGCAATTGGCGTCGATGCTGCCATTCAATGTGTACCCTCTCAACTACGTGTCGGACGAAAACCGTATTGCTGACATCTATAATGCTGTTGATGCATACGTGACTCCGTCGCTCGAAGAGAACCTGCCCAACACCATCATGGAGGCTATGGCGTGCGGTGTGCCTTGCGTAGGCTTCAACGTAGGCGGCATTCCGGAAATGATTGACCATCTGCACAACGGATATGTTGCTGAATACCGCAACGCGCAGGATTTTGCCAACGGCATCAGTTGGGTGCTCGACACGGAGAACAATGCTGAACTGGGCAACATGGCGCGCCGCAAGGTGGAAGAGGAGTATTCCGAAGACGCTATTGCTCACAGATATATCGAGGTGTATAATAAGAAGTTAAGAAGTTAAGGAGTTAAGAAGTTAAGGAGTTAAGAAGTGAGGACCTATTCATAACTCATAAATAAAAAAGGATATGCTCATAACCATTGTCACAGTCACATACAATGCCGAACAGACTCTGGAGCGCACGCTCAAGAGTGTGGAAATGCAGACTCACGGCAACGTGGAGCATATCATCATGGACGGCGCGTCGAAAGACGGCACTCTCGCCATTGCCCAGGCTTATAAGGAGCGCAATGACGATAGGGACATCCGCATCGTGAGCGAGCCTGACAAGGGGCTTTATGATGCCATGAACAAGGCCATTGCCATTGCCAACGGCGAATATATCTGCTTCCTCAATGCTGGCGACAAACTGCACAATCCGCAGACGCTGGAGTATATCGTACACATTGCTCAGCACAATCCTAACGCCGGAGTCATCTATGGCGATACGGACATCGTCGACGACAACGGCATGAAACTGCGTAACCGCCGACTCTCGCCACCTAAATATCTGACGTGGAAGTCCTTCAAGAACGGCATGCTCGTGTGTCACCAGTCGTTCTACGCAAAACGAAGTATCGTGCCTGCCTATGACCTCACTTACCGCTTTTCAGCCGACTTCGACTGGTGCGTAAGGATAATGAAAAAAGCGACAACGATGTCGATGCCGCTTGTCAATTCACACTTGACCCTTGCCGACTATCTGTCGGAAGGAATGACTACCGCCAACCATAAGGCGTCGCTCAAGGAGCGTTTTGCCATAATGCGCAAGCACTATGGCCTGTTCACTACGCTTGTTCAGCATGCGTGGTTCTTCGTCCGCGCCTTGATTAAGAAGTAAAGCCGATATTCATCACCACGTATTTCACTACTATCCTTTTCGGCGGCAAACAACGTTTTACGCCGCACTCAAATCTACAAACTTAGACTAAGTTTATACAAACACAGTCTAAATCCGTACAAACTTAGACTGTGTTCGTACATACTTAGACTGCGTTTATAATTTTGACCCAGGTTTCAGTACTTATAAACCTGCTTGCCTTATGCTTCAAGAAGCGCCAATGCCTTGTTTTCTGCCGCCTCCATCTGCTCGCGCTCGCCCGGACCTTTGTCGTTAATGCCGCAAAGGTGAAGCACGCCGTGGATTATTACACGGTGGAGTTCTTCCTCATACGCCGTACCCTGCTCCTCGGAGTTTGACTTCACTGTGTCAAGACTGATGAAGAGGTCGCCGCTGATGGTGTCGCCCTCGGTATAGTCGAACGTGATGATGTCGGTGTAGTAGTCGTGCTGGAGGTACTGGCGGTTGACTTCAAGAATCTTCTCGTCGTCGCAGAAGATGTAGGCAATGTCGCCTATCTTCTTTCCGTAGCTCTGCGCCACTGCCTTTATCCATGCACTTGTGTCTCGCTTTCTGATTTTCGGCATACGAGTGCCGTCGGTGTTGTATGATATCATGGCTTATAATGTTTTCGGATTATTCAGATTGTCAGAACAGGTACTCTTCCGACTCGATGACTTCAGTTCCCTTGCGGTAAATGTCGAGAGTAGGGTTGAATATCTGGAAATACTCCTTCATGTCCCAAAGGTCACGGGCAATAAGAGCCTTGAGCTGCACTTTTAGGGACGGGAGCGTCTCGACCAAAGCACTGTCGGCATATTCCACCTTAGCCTTCTCAGCCTCCTTCTTGACTATCGCAATTATGTCGTCGCCGATTTCAAACGAGTCGCGGAAATCAGCGAATGTCTTATACGCCTTCTTCAGTTTCTTGCGGTTGCCGTCGACATACTTCAGCGCGGTGTTGATGATGCAGCTCTTTGCCGACAGTTCGCGGTGCAGTTTGGTGTACTGCATCGTGTCGAGCGGAACGAACATGTCAGGCATGATGCCTCCGCCTCCGTAAACGGTGCGACCGAGGCGCAGGGTTGTGCGCTTGAGCGAGTCAGCAAAGTGAATGCTGTCAGCACTTGTCAGTTCGCCCTTGTTGTAGCGGTCGAGCACATCCTTGTCGTATGCCTTCTTGTCGCCCTTAGTATAAGGTTTCTGGATGCAACGCCCTGCAGGAGTGAAGTAGTGCGACACCGTGAGGCGTATCATCGAACCGTCGGGCAAATCGATAGGACGCTGCACGAGTCCCTTACCGAAGGTTCGGCGACCTATGACCATGCCGCGGTCGTTGTCCTGTACTGCACCCGAAACGATTTCGGATGCCGATGCCGTGTATTCGTCAACGAGAATTACCAGACGCCCCTCCTGGAAAGTCCCCCCTCCCGTGGCGCGGTATTCGTGATGGCCCGAAGTGCGTCCGTCAGTGTAGACAATCATGCTCCCCTTAGGCAGAAACTCGTTGACAACCTGAATGGACGCCTGCATATAGCCACCGCCGTTGCCCTGAAGGTCGAGCACAAGATTCTTCATGCCCTCCTTGCGGAGCGCAGTCATAGCCTTCATGAACTCGTCGTAGGTCGTAGCGCCGAAACTGCTGATGCGAATGTAGCCCGTAGAAGGGTTTATCATGTATGTGGCATCAATCGTGTACACCGGAATCTTGTCGCGCACCACAACAAAGTTCTGCACTCCGTCCACTCCCTGACGCATAATACCCAGTTTCACCTCAGAGCCTTTCGGACCGCGCAGGCGACGCATGATTTCCTCGCGCGACATCTTCACGCCAGCAATAGTTGTGTCGTTGACAAACACGATGCGGTCGCCCGCTATGATGCCCTTCTTCTCCGAAGGACCGTTCGTTACGGGCTGAATCACGAGCAGCGTGTCGTTTATCATGTTGTACTGCACACCTATGCCCTCAAAACTGCCCTGAAGCGGTTCAGTCAGCTTCTGCACGTCCTTGGCAGGAGTATAGCTCGAATGAGGATCAAGTTCCTTAAGCATGCCTCGGATGGCATCCTCCACAAGTTTCTTCTCATCAATAGAGTCGACATAGAGGTTGGTTATGGCAAACTCCGCAATCTGCAATTTGCGCAGCGGCGACTCCATAAGTTTCTTCATCGCCTCCTGATTGTTCTGCGCGTTATTGCCCTGCGCATTATTGTTCTGCGCCGAAGCCGTCAGTGCAGAAAAGGCAAGTGCCAAAATCGGCACGAGTATATTTCTTATCTTCATCTTTCTGATTGTTAATCCTTAATTACAGAGGTTTGCGGATTGCGCAGTCCTTTTCCGCTGACATAGAACGCCTTCGCCGTACCAAACTTAAGGAAGAAGTCGATGCGCACAGGAAGGTGGTTGGCATCGTCAGTGATATAGAATCTCAGCAGCTCCTTCTCCTTCTTTTTCTCCTCATAGTCGAGCAAAGTGAACACAAGGCAACGATACGTCACATCGTCGTTAGCCTCAAACTCCTCCTTGCCTCTATAGATGAGCACCTGCTCCTCCACCCTCTTGCCCGTAGCCATAGGGAAATGGATGCGATGACCTTTCTTGTAGCCCGACGCATCGAACGAGCGAGCCACGTTGAGAATGCTCAACATGTCATAGTTGCACTCAGACGAAGAATGAGTCGTGTCATGTATCTTTCCTCGCTTGTCGAGAAACTTCTGCTTCAGATTGCAGTTGCCGCCAGAATAGGAATACCATACTTCGTCAACCGTGTAGCGCTTGCCCTCCAGCGCACCCTTACGGAAATACATTGGGGTCAGTTTCGGAGTCATGTAGCTGATAAGCGTATCCTTCATCGGGAAGACCGCACTGCAGCGCTTGTTGCTCTGGAAAAGCAGGTCGGTGCGAAGCGCCTCCTTGCCCTCGTAAGTAGAATTGCTAATCTTGTACGAAGCCGTACCCGCCTTCACCCAAATGAACTTCCAGTTGAAGTAAAGATCATAGGTAAGCGACTCACCTGCCTTGAAGGCAGTATTGATTCTGTCACACTGCGCTTGTGCCGACACCGAAAAGAGCGTCACCACTGCAACAAGCACCGTTCTGCATTTACTATTAATCCTCATGCTACAATTATTTCCAACTACAATAAATCCTCACACTACGGCTCCTCATTCCTACTACTTTTTACGTTTTTCCCTCTCGCGTTCAGCGTTCTTGCTCACACGCTTGCGCTCCCTATCCGGCTTCTGCTTGGTAATCTTTGCCGGCTTCTGCTTGAACACGTCCACCGCCTTAGGATTCCATTCCTGAGCCACTTCCCACTGGGCTCTCAAGTTGAACGAACCAGGATGATAGTATACGCTCTCCGCCTGCAGATGCTCGTCGTAGTTGCCGGTGTCCCACACTCCGTTGCCGTTGGCATCGTCAATCATACGAAGGTAGTACTCACCTGGCCTTACGAAGTAGAAGTCAGCCTTGCCGTTGCTGGTCTTTATCTCCTTCACGACCTTGTCAGAACCGTCCATCAACTGCACTATCGCATTAGGGTAATCGCCTACAAGAGTGACGAAGAATGCGCTGTACGAATCGAGCGACTTGATGCCTACGCCGCGTTTAATCTCAGGAGAGCGCTTGCCGTAAATATTCACGAATGCGCCAGTGTCCATCACCAGTTCGTACTTGGTGTCAGGCTCCCACTCTGCATAAAGACGGTAGGTCAAAGGCTTGCCTTCCACCTGTCTCAAGAGGAACGGTGCTGGCGTGAGTATCGAATCCACCTTTATGGAGAAATGAATCAGCGACGTGTCAACCGCAGCGATAGGCTCCGGCATCGTCAGGTCGACATTCTTGTTAGGGTCCATCGACGACACGTTCGACATGTTTATGTCCATCAACTCTTCCGGCATAGGAGGTATGACAATGTCTTCGTCCTTTATCTTCTCTTTCTTCTTGCGCTTGCTCTTTTTATCGCCGTCACTTTCTTCTTCATCATCATCTTCTTTCTCACGTTTCTTCTGGTCCTTCTTGTACTGCTTGCGATAGTCTTCTGCCCACTCCTCTTCTGCCTTCTCTCTGTTCTTGCGCATCTTCTCTTTTGTCAGCCTTGACGCTAATTGGAGTGTGTCAGTTCTCGGTACGAGCAGACCAAGAGTGTCTGTGGCGTAGTAAGTTACCGCCATTTTCAGTGTGTCGTTGTTGTAGACGAGCGAATCGCGCACCCAATAGTGAACCGTGTCGTTCTTCTCTGTCTTTTCTATGAAAAACGCATCGCTGGCATCGAAGTTCATTCCCTCAATCACTGGCAGCGAATCGTGCGGCGCCGAGAAGTAGAAGGAGAATTTATTGAGAATCAGGCGCTCGCTCTTAAGCAGATACCTGTCCTTGTTCACATCGCTGAATGCAAGCAGAACGATGTCGTCAGGGAAGAAATGGGTGTACTTGACGCTGACGATTGAGTCGTAGTAGATGCTGTCGTGCCACACTGTGTCCATCCTTACGTCGGGCATTGATGAAGGCGACACCACCCTGTCGGTGAATGCCAGCATCTCGCTCTTCTGGTCGTAGACGTAGTTCTGGTTCTGGTCCTGAAGGGCGTACACTCTGTACTGTTTTCCTTCTTCAATTCCTTTGATAATGAAGTGTCCTCGACTGTCCGAGCGTGAAATTCGTTCGAACACCTTATGGCGGAGCAGTGTATCAGGGTTGAGCGACATTCCTTTCTGAGGGACGTGGGTATTGGTGCTGTCCACTGCGTACAGTCCGACAAATATTCCTTTTATGGGTTCCAGATTGGAAGCATCAAGCACGTATCCCGACATCTGCATCGTGTCTATGCGCTCGCCTGTGGAGAACGTGAAGGCGTAGTCGCCCATCGGGTTGCCTTCGTTGTTGTCCTGAATGGCGTCAGCAAAGTCTACGGTGTAAGTTGTGTTCGGCTTGATTGAGTCGAGCAGTTTCACAGTTATCCTCTTGCCCATAGCCTCGATTTCAGGCTGTTCCACTTGTGGCGGCGAAACGATAATCTTCTCGTTTGCTCCGCTGACCTTGATGTTTTCGTCAAATTCCAGTACGATTTTGGTCGACTTGTTTTTTGTCGCACCAAACTTTGGCGAGGTTCTTACCACTCGTGGCGGAGTTTCGTCATAGGGACCGCCATCGGGTGTGCCAATATTGGCACAGGCGATACATTGCACGAGCAGCAGAAGTGTCAGTATGTATTTCGATTGTCGCATATAGTCAAGTACGCTGTTGGCTTAGTTTGTTTTGTTCAGTTCAAGCAGTTCGTCGATGTAGTTGCGGCTGTTGCTCAGACGAGGTATCTTGTGCTGGCCTCCGAGTTTGCCCTTGCCCTTGAGCCACTGGTCGAAGAGTCCCGCCTTAGCCTCGATAATCTCCAGCGGCTGCAGAGTGATGTCCTTGTAGCGCTTGGCCTCATAGTCGGAGTTGATAGTCTGAAGCGAATTGTCAAGTATAGTTGCAAACTCTTCAACCGATGCCGGACGCTTAGCGAACTCTATCACCCATTGGTGACGGCACTTGGCGTTGGCGTCCATAAATATCGGAGCGGCTGTATAGTCCTTCACCTGCGCGCCTGTAGCCTTGCACGCCTGCTCCAGTCCTTTCTCGGCGTTGTCAACGATGAGTTCCTCGCCAAAGGCGTTGATGAAGTGCTTGGTGCGTCCGGTGATGACAAATTTGTAAGGGTTCTTCTGAGTGAATTTAACAGTGTCGCCAATCATGTAGCGCCACAGTCCGCAGCTTGTGCTGATGAGCATAGCGTAGTTCACGCCTGTCTCCACTCCCCAAAGCGGCACGACTGTCGGATTAGGCGAATCTATCTGGTCGAGAGGCATAAACTCGTAGAACACTCCGTAGTCAATCATTATCTGCATGGCAGGGTCGCTGAGGTCGGTCTGTATGCCGAAGAATCCCTCACTGGCATTGTACGTCTCCATGTAGTGCATGCCTGGCAGGGTGATGAAGTTCTTGTATTGCTCACGGTAAGGGGTGAATGCTACTCCTCCGTGGAAGAACACTTCCAGATTTGGCCATATAGAGTCGAGCGTGTCTACTCCCTTGAGTTCCATCATTCGCTTGAGCACCGACATCATCCATGACGGCACACCGCTGATGTTTGTCACGTTCTGAGTCATGGCGAAGCGTGCTATCTTGTCGCGCTTCTCCTCGAAGTCGCTGATGAGCGCCACGCTCTTCTTAGGTATGCGTGTGAGGTTCACAGGCTTTGGTACGTTCTCGATGAGAATGGCGCTAAGGTCGCCTACGAGACTGTTTGGTGTGTTGAGATTAGGTGCGTGACTTCCGCCGAGGATGAGGCTCTTGCCCGTGAAGAGCTTGCTGTCAGGGTTGATGCCGAGATAGGAAGCTACGCAGTCCTTACCTCCCATGTAGTGGGTGTCTTTCAGTCCGACAGCACTCACCGGGATGAACTTGCTCTTGTCATTGGTCGTCCCCGACGACTTTGCAAACCATCTCACTTTGCCTGGCCAGAGCACATTGCTCTCGCCCTCACGCATACGCTGGATGTAGCCCTTCAGTTCCTCGTAGGTGTTCACTCCCACATTCTTTGCGAATCCTTCATAAGTCTTGATGTCCGCATATCCGTGCTCCTTTCCCCATTCAGTGTTTTTAGCATCGGAAATGAGGCGGTTCATCACTTCCGTCTGAATTTCCTCCGCATGGTCTGCATAACGAGCTATGGCCTTTCTGCGCTTTGAGAAATATAGTTTGTCTAAGATTTTAGTAGCGTTCATTATCTTGCTTATTATTGTTTTAACTTACAAATATATAACAATCTTGCCACATGGGAGTGCCGTATTTCATATTTTATCGCTCACACCAAGCAAAATAGTCAGAGGTCAGGTCCGAAACAATCATCACCGCACTAAAAACTTCAAACTCAGTCTGAGTATGTACAAACTCAGTCTATGTTTATACGTTTTCAGACTAAGTCTGTATAAACTTAGTCTAAGTTTGAAACTTTCACCGAGGCACAGAGCGAAAACGAATGTGATTTTGATAAAGATTCAAGTGGGATTTTGCCTATTTCCCCTGCTATGCCTCCCTGCTTGGAAGCAAGGTCAGAAAGCGTTCAACCTGCTGGCGCACAAGCTGGTATGTATCAGACGATTTATACGCCATGCTGTTGCGCAAGGTCTGTTCGATAGGAATCTGCGAGTGGATATAGTTTGACAGTTCATTGTCCATCTGCTGCGCATGCTCAGCCAGCGCTTTAATCTCCTTCTCGCGCTCACGTCTCAGACGGGTGCAAACAGGGTCGAGAGCTGCCATGACCACATTGTCGAGAAGATGATGGCCGCGAATGAACAGATAGGTATTGTCGGGACGTACGCCGAGGCGCACCAACTCTTCCTTCAGAGGTTTGAGCGCTCCCTTAGCCTGAGGAAAACGACGCTGCATCCATGCCATCTTGCGGTTTACAGCATGGCGCAGTTCCTCAAGGGCCGCTTCAGGACGGAAAATGTTAAGATTGTTTATACTGGTAATGTTGTTGAAGGAAGTAAGCGTAAAGTCGCCAGCATTGCCTGTGCGGTGAGCCCAGACGGACCACACGAACAAGTCGTAGATTATTTCGGAATAAGTGCGCAGATAAGCCTCAAAGTCAAACACGTTGCGGTCGTTGAGAGTAGACATCGCACACGCCTCGTGCAGTCCTTGCGCATAGCATTGGTAGTTCTCAATGGCATAGACCACGGTGTGGATCACGTATCGGCTGTTGAGCATCGACTTTGAGAATGGCGATGCGCCTTGCATCAGATAGTCGTAGTCGGCATCGACGCAAGCTATCATGCTCGTGCCGAGTCCGTTGCCGAGGCGGTTCATCATAGCCGACTTCTTTCCTCGGGCAAGCGATGTGCGCGACGGCAGCATCACCTCGAAGGTGCGCTCCTCGTTCTCATATTCCGACAACACGCCACGCCAGAAACCCACATCCTCATAGCCTTCGACATAGACTATGATTTTATGCTTCTTCGACTTCTGCTGCAAACGGTTGGCAGCCTCGAAGTAGCGCGAAGAAAGGTTGTCGGTCAGTTTCTTCATAGCGTCATATCGTTCACCTCAGTTACGGAGTCAAGCCACCCGTCCATGATGAGCGCAGGCGAATGGGTCGACAAAATGATTTGCGCATTAGGGTTGAGCTCGCGGATGAGTCCGATGAGCCGCTGCTGCCACTCGATGTGCAGGCTTATCTCAGGCTCATCCATAAGAAGAGCATGGGGTTCGCCATTCTCCACCAGCACGGTGAGCATTATCACAAGCATCTGCTTCTCGCCCGACGACAACTGGTAAGGCGTAAGCACTTCCCCTGCCTGCACGAACTGTATCTCATTGCTCTTGCGGTCAATAATCTTGCCGGTATCCTTGAACAGGTCGTCAATCATGTTCTGGAACTTCTGTTTAGGCACCGACACTTCGGCAGCTTTCATCTGCCCTTCAGGATCGCCCGACGTAAGGAGCTCGATGATTCGGTTGCCGATGTTGACCTGATAGTCCAGATAGCGCTTCTGCAATTTGTATATCTGCCAGTCGAGTTCGGTGCGCACCCTGGTGTCGGCAAGTTTTTCCAGCAAAGTACTGTTCACAAGAGGACGGTCAAAACTGCGTATCACATCGAATTTGATGCTTGTAGCATCGGCAGGGAAAAGCTTTATTGTCACACCCTCAGCCACCTCGCCCGGAGTAAGTTCGCCATTGTCAATCATCTTCAAGCCTCTGGCCGAGTGATTGATAATGGTACTCTTGCCCACTCCGTTAATTCCGCTAAGAATGTTGACATCAGGGCGCAGCTTCCATTCAATGTGCCTGCCGCCTTTCCACAAAGCCTTTATTTCGATGCTTTCGATATATTCTGCCTGTTTAGCCATAAAGCATTAAGGTTTACGTATTAATGCAAATATACATAAATTATTTCTACATCAGCATTTCGTGCCATTTTTTTAAGTAATTTTGCATTATGCTATACGAGATTCTCACATATCCCCTAAGGGCTTGGCATCGCCGAGGGTTCGACGTGCAGTCGCCGTGGGCATACATGTTAGTGCGCGATGTGCTGTTTGAGCCGCTCCATTATTATGCCTATGAAGAACTGCGTCTATTGCGCAAGTCGTTTGCCACGCCTTGGAGCCTCAGCGCTGAGGATGACGAGCAGTTGTATCGCATAGCAAATCACTTCGCCCCGCAGTCGATAGTAGAAATAGGCCTGCCGCAGAGCGCGTGCTACATGGCGCGCCCGCACACCGATGCAGCCTGCACCGCCATACTCCCTTCTGCCGCTGGAACCGAAACACTGCAACGTTTGGGGATTAATGCAGTGGAGGGCAATGCTGTGGAGGAGTTGCAACGCATCATCCCCGACGGTACGACGGCAGGAATGACCCACATCGCCTTGCCCAACAACAGGGAGAACTCCGTTACAGTTGAAAGCCTGTACGAATGGATTGCCACCCATGCCGATGCCGATACAGTCCTCGTGATTGAGCACATCAACCGTTCCAACCGGCACTTATGGAACAGCATTGTCAATGACGACGACCGAGCCAGCGTCACGTTCGACCTGGGCCATCGAGGCATCGTCACATTCGACCCGAAAAGGATAAAGCAGAATTATTTACTGTAAAAGCAAACCATACACTTCAATCACATGAGTAAAATTGTATTTCTCACAGGTGCAGGCATGTCAGCGGAAAGCGGCATCAGCACATTCCGCGACTCAGGCGGGCTATGGGAGCAGTATCCCGTTGAGGCCGTGGCAAGCATCGAAGGCTATTACCGCGACCCGGAACTCGTGCTGCAGTTCTACAACGAGCGCCGACGCCAACTAAAGGACTGCCACCCAAACGAAGGACATCGTCTGGTGGCAGAAATGGAGCGGGATTACGACGTGACCGTAGTGACCCAGAACGTGGACAACCTGCATGAAAGGGCTGGTAGCACAAGAGTGATACACCTGCACGGCGAACTGACCAAAGCCACGTCGAGCCGCAATCCCAACGACTCGCGCTGCATCTGCACACTCCCCGACGACCGTCCCGACATCAGCATCGGCGACTTGGCTGCGGACGGTTCGCAACTGCGCCCCTTCATCGTATGGTTTGGCGAAAGCGTGCCGATGATGGAACTCGCCGTTGAGGAAGTCATGACCGCCGACATCGTAGTAATCATAGGCACATCGCTCAATGTCTACCCTGCCGCCGGACTTGTCAACTATGCACGTTCCGACGCGCGCATCTTCCTCATCGACCCTAAACCTGTGAAAGTACCTCACGGACTCGGTATCGAAGTTATCCAAAAGGGGGCGAGCGAAGGCATGGCAATACTAAAGGAACGCTTAAGAGTTGAATAATAAAAACTATCATAATGAGAAAAGCAATCCTAACCTTCTTAGTCGCGCTTCCGCTATGTATGACAGCTCAGACCAAGAGCGCAACGGAGCAGAGAATCGAAGCGCAAGGGTTTGTCGACATACGCAGCATTGACCCAAGCATCAAAGTCAGCCTGATGTACACACGTCCCGACAACTTCACAGGCAAAGTGCTTTACACCGACCTCAACAAGGCATATTTGCACCCGTTGGCAGCCGAAGCACTAAAGAAGGCGCAGGCCGAGCTGAAAAAGACTCATCCCCAATGGAGCCTGATAGTCTATGACGCTGCACGCCCCATGTCAGTACAGCAGAAAATGTGGGACGTAGTCAAAGGCACTTCCAAGCGCATCTATGTAAGCAATCCTGCCAACGGCGGCGGACTGCACAACTACGGGTTTGCCGTCGATGTGAGCATCTGCAACGAAAAGGGCGACACTATCCCTATGGGCACAATCATCGACCACCTCGGACGCGAAGCTCAACCCAAGTTGGAAGAAGAAATGCTCAGCAGGGGCGTCGTCAGCCAGGAGGCGCTGAGCAACCGACGTCTGTTGCGACAGGTAATGGCTGCCAGCGGATATAAAGTGCTTAGCACCGAGTGGTGGCACTTCAATCTCAAAACCCGCAAGCAAGTAAAGGCCGAAGGCAGAAAGGTGATAAAATGAACGACTTTATAAAGACCCACCGCAACGACGACCCGCGCCAATTGGCACTACAGGCCAACCGCTACCCTGACATAGACATGAGGGCGGCAGTGGTGCAGATAAGCGGTTGGCAAGTGGCAAAAAGGAAGTTGCCCTTATGGGCGGCAACCGAAGGCATTGTCTACCCCGAGCACCTCTCAATGGAGCAATGCTCGTCACAACTCACCGCCGAATACAAAGCGCAGGTGGCACTGAAACTGACCGAAGGTTCTGAAACGCGGACACTTGCCGACCTCACAGGTGGATTCGGAGTGGATGCCACAATGATGGCTCTGAAGATGCAGGCACGGCTCACTCTTGTGGAGCGCAATCCTCAACTCTGCGACGCCGCACGCAACAACTTGCCTCTGCTCGGAGTGGAGAAGGCGGAAATCATCTGCGCCGACAGTGTGGAGACCCTGCACAACCTGCCTCACCAATCACTCATCTTCATCGACCCCGCACGCCGCGATGAACACGGAGGCAAGACCGTCGCCATAAGTGACTGTACACCCGACATAAGCGCTATCAGCGGACTGCTGACCGACCACGCCGACTGGGTAATAGTGAAACTTTCGCCAATGCTCGACCTGGCATCCGTAGGCAGGGAACTCAGCGGAGTGGCACAAGTACATATCGTAAGCGTCGAAGGCGAATGCAAAGAGGTGCTCGTAGTGATGCGCAAGGGACATGAAAGCAAAGCGCAGACCTTTTGCGTAAACATCAGCAAAGACGGGAAGGCCGACATCATGATTGCCGATGAAGAGACTGCACAAATCCAATATGCCAGCCAACTGGACAGATACCTCTACGAACCGCATGCGTCAATCATGAAGGCCTGCGCATTCAGGTCCGTAGCGACACAGTTCGGAGTGAAAAAACTTCATCCCGACAGCCACCTCTACACCTCCAACAATCTCATCGGCAACTTCCCTGGCCGAAAGTTCGAAGTGGAATCGTGGTCAACATTCTCAAAGAAAGAGCTAAAGCAATTCCTCAGCGGAATTAAGAAAGCCAATCTCACCGTGAGAAACTTCCCCGCCACAGTGGCAGACTTGCGCAAACGCCTGAAAATATCCGAAGGCGGCGACATTTACCTTTTTGCCACCACCGCCTACGACGAATCCCACATAATTATAAAGTGCAAAAAGTAAGGAAAACTATTTCGGTTGTCAGAAAATAATCGTATTTTCGCAAAAAATATAGTAATAACACATATAAAACTATTAGGAATATTATGGATGACGTAAAAGTATACATCGATGAAGCCGAAGAGAAAATGGAATTTGCAGCCCTCCACCTCGAAGAGGCACTCAGCAGAATCCGCGCAGGAAAAGCAAACGTTCACATCCTCGACGGTATCCGTGTGGACTCATACGGAAGCATGGTTCCACTGAGCAACGTGGCTAGCCTCACAACACCTGATGCCCGCTCTATCGCCATCAAGCCTTGGGACAAGAGCATGATCCGCATCATCGAGAAGGCAATCATCGACTCACCTGTAGGAATCATGCCTGAGAACAACGGCGAAATCATCCGCCTCGGCATCCCTGCTCTGACAGAGGAACGCCGCAAAGAACTTGCAAAGCAATGTTCTAAGGAAGCGGAAACAGCAAAGATCAGCGTGCGTAACGCCCGCCGCGACGCAATCGACCGTCTAAAGAAGAGCGTGAAGAATGGAGTGCCAGAAGACGTAGAGAAGGACGCAGAAGAGAAGGTGCAGAAAATTCACGACAAGTACATCAAGAAACTTGACGAGATGCTCGATGCCAAGAACAAGGAAATTATGACAGTGTAAAACGAACTGATGCACGGACTCGTAATAAGAAATACCGGAAGTTGGTACACCGTCAAGATTGACGGCACAGACAATACTGTTGAGGCGAAAGTTAAGGGTAACTTTCGCCTCAAAGGTATACGTTCAACAAATCCCATAGCCATAGGCGACAAGGTGGAGTACATTCCGCAACCCGACGGAACAGCACTAATCTCGGCTATAGACGACCGCAAAAACTACATCATACGCAAGGCGACAAACCTGTCAAAGCAGTCACACATAATAGCAGCCAACTTAGATCAGTGCTTCCTCATAGTTACTGTGGCGCAACCTGAGACATCGACAACATTCATAGACCGCTTCCTCGCATCGGCCGAGGCCTACAGAGTGCCAGTAGTTCTGGTGTTCAACAAGATTGACGTGCTCAACGAAGAGCAACGCGAATACCTCGACGGAATGGTCAACCTCTACGAATACGTAGGCTACAAATGCCTCAAGGTCTCTGCCAAGACAGGCGAGGGAATCAATGACGTTGCAGAAGAACTGAATGGCAAGGTCACACTCCTCTCCGGCAACAGCGGCGTGGGCAAATCGACACTCATCAATAAACTCTTCCCCCACCTCAACCTCAAGACCTCTGAGATTTCAGACGCCTACAACACCGGCAAGCACACAACCACATTCTCAGAAATGTATCCTATCGGAAACGACGGATACATCATCGACACGCCAGGCATCAAGGGTTTCGGAACATTCAACATGGAGCGCGAAGAAGTCGGACACTACTTCAAGGAAATATTCCGCATTTCCGCTGACTGCCGATTCAACAACTGCACCCACACCCACGAACCAGGATGCGCTGTGCGCCAAGCCGTGGAAAACCATGACATAAGCGAAAGCCGATACACCTCCTACCTCTCAATGCTCGAAGACGGCACAGAGGACAAATACCGGCAAGGGTATTAAGTTCGCTTGAGTTAATGAGTTCTTAAGTTTATAAGTTTATGTAGGGGGTGATTCCCCGTTATCGTTACCGTTATCGTTAATATCATGAAGAAAAGCCATATATACACAAAGACAGGCGACAAAGGCATGACAAGCCTTGTAGGAGGCGTCAGGGTGCCTAAGACACACGAACGACTTGAAGCATACGGAACTATTGACGAACTCAATTCCCACATAGGACTGCTCATGTCGCTCACCGACGACTCCCAACTGAAAGAGTGGCTCACCGAGGTGCAATGCAACCTCTTCACCGTGGGGTCATACCTTGCAACTGACACGTCGCAAACCGAACTACGCCAGCAGAGCGTAGTCACAACCGAAATGGTTGAAGCAATGGAGAAGGCTATCGACGAGACCGACGCTTCGCTTCCGCCATTGCGCCTCTTCGTACTGCCTGCAGGCACCCAAGCCGCTAGTCAGTGCCATGTGTGCCGCACAGTATGCCGCCGCGCAGAGCGCCGAATCCTGGCCCTTGCCGTAAACACTGAAATGGACGAAAACGTTATTGCATACGTCAACCGACTCTCCGACTACCTTTTCGTTTTGGCACGAAAACTTAACGTAGACGCCGGACAAGACGAAATAATATGGAAAAGGACTTGCAAATAGAAATAAAAACACTATTTTTGCGCAAAATTGATTATGGGAAGGATTATCCCCTTAAACACCAAACTCTCAACGCAAAACTTTAAACACTAAATATACTATGTATTGGACATTAGAATTAGCTTCCAAATTGGAAGACGCTCCTTGGCCAGCAACCAAGGAAGAGCTTATCGACTACGCTACACGTTCGGGTGCGCCACTTGAGGTTATTGAAAACCTTCAGGAAATCGAAGACGAAGGCGACATTTATGAATCAATCGAAGAAATTTGGCCTGACTACCCATCAAAGGAAGACTTCCTATGGGATGAGGAAGAATATTAATAGTCTACAGGCAGGTTAAATAATTGAATATCAACGCGATAAACAAAGGTAATTTGTTTGTCGCGTTGGTGTTTTAAGGCCTTTTAAGGTGTGATTTGTTTGTCTAAATTACGGTTTTTCCTCTCAAAACCGGAGTTTGTTTGTCTAAAATACATTACCTTCGCTTCTCCTCAGGAATATTAAAATAGGAGGAAAAAGCATATGGGAAGACCAAAAAGACTATATCCGTTGGGTAAATATCATCTTCGCACTCCGAAGGTGATAGATAAAGAGAAAGCCTATCCTATTGAGTTGGAATATACTTGGAACAGGCAAATAATCCGTAAGACTACAAATGTCTTTGTTAAAGTTGCGGACTGGAATCAGAACGGTAATCAGGGACGGGGCGAAAGTTGACAAAAGAGGCAAAACAAGCGGAGAAGGCTGTTAAGGGATTGCAGACAATGATGAGAAAGTTGGAGTCGCAGATATCCAGCTCTCAATCACAACTTGAAGAAATTGACAAGTCTTTGGCTTCTGGTAAAATGCTTCTTCGGGAATATGACTTTCAAAAGGCTAGGATACAGAAACAGATTTCAGAGTATCAAATCAAACTTGAAGACAAGGTTTGTAAGCTTTATGAAAAAGAACAAGCTTTGGGCAGATTAACCAAAGATCTTGAGATGGCAGGTTCCGTAATACAGCCATTCCGTAACCATAAAATTGATTTTGAACCACCCCGAATTTCAGGAAAGGTTCCTTTGTTTGGTACTGACAAGTGGATTGAAACTCAGAATCAAGAGATAGCTAAACAATTTACTTCTACAGTTCGTAAGTTAGAAACTCTTTATAGGAATGAAGCTGAACTCCAAGTAAAGGCTGCACAACATAATGTATTGGCAGACTATGGCGAACTTAATCAATTGAGAAGGGAAATTAAGATGTTGTCTGAAAGTAATGATGATTTGAAATCAACTTTGGAAACAATACTTGACCAATTGTCTGTTCCATCTTTCCGTTCTCAAATATTTACCATTGCTGATGCGCTTTTAGGGGGAACACCGATTACTGTTTCTTCCGGTGGAGGAGGTTCTACTTCCAATCTTCCTTGGGATGGACGTAAGCCAGATGAGGCGGAAGAGACATATCGTAGGAGATGTTTGTTGTTTGCGGTAGGGGTGGTGAAGAGGCAGAATGGAATAAGGAGTTATAGAAGGTAAGATAAAGAAAATCTTAGTCTTATTATTTTATTTTGTTGGCAAAATAAGCTGTTATTCCTATTTTTGCAAAATATTACGGTAGAATTTATCTGCCGTAATATTTTGAATTTTAAAGCATATGAGAAGACTATATACATATCCGGCAAAACCATTTGTTAAATGGGTGGGAGGTAAAACGCAACTTCTTGACGATATAAAGAAGGTTTTGCCTCGTAATTTATCACAGATAAATGATGTGACTTATATTGAGCCATTTGTTGGTGGAGGAGCTGTTTTATTTTGGATTCTGCAAGAGTATCCGAATATAACTAAAGCTATAATCAATGATATAAATGAAGAATTAATTTGTACATATCGTGTAATAAAATCAGATGTTGAAAAATTGATTCTTGAGTTGACACGAATTCAAGCTGAATACCTTGCACTGAATGACATTGCAAGAAAAGATTATTTTTTATCACAACGTGAACGTTATAATAAAAAAAATAATTCAGATATTGAAACTGCTGCATTATTTATTTTCCTGAATCGAACTTGCTTTAATGGATTGTACCGTGTAAATTCTAAAGGAAAGTTTAATGTTCCACACGGAAGATATACGAATCCTAAAATTTGTGATGAAGAAACGTTGAGAGCAGATTCTGTTGTTCTACAACGAGTTGAGATTCTTTGTGGTGATTTTGCACAAACGGGTAAATATGCAGATAATAATGTCTTGTATTATTTTGATCCACCATATCGTCCTTTAACAGAGACTTCTGCATTTACTTCTTATGCGAAAGATGGTTTTGATGACGCAGAACAGACACGTTTACGTGATTTTTGCGAGCAGATAACAACACACAAATCTTTATTTGTGGCAAGTAATTCAGACCCTCAAAATGTAGATAATGGAGATGATTTTTTTGATTTTCTTTACAAAAGATTCTCCATTAAACGAGTTTCTGCTGCGAGGATGATAAATTCAAAAGGAAATGGGCGTGGAGCGATTTCCGAAATAATGATTTCTAATGTTGCCAATGCTTACTGATATGAGAGACTTTGATACATGGTTAGCTGGTTTTAGACCTTCTATAGCTGATTATAAATATTACGTTGATTTCGATAAGGTTTTCAATAATGTGGAAGCTATTAAAATTCCACTCAATATTTTGAATTCACTTATAGGTTCCAAGAACATAGAAAATGAATTCAGAAATATTTTGGAACAATATCCAGAAACTCTAAGATGTATTCCTATTCTTTTGGCCAAGCGTGAGCTTGACATTATGGCTATGGATGAAGAGGGGCAGATTGATTTTCATTTTGACAAAGCCAATTGCACGAATGAAGATTATGTCAAATTCATGCGAAAGACTGGTCTTTTTGATTTGATGGAGAGTCATATTGTCAACAATCTTGTAGATTACGTGACGGGTATAGAAACAGGACTTGACTCAAATGGACGCAAGAATCGAGGTGGTCATCTTATGGAGAATCTTGTAGAGGGCTTTCTTTGTAGAGCTGGACTTGTGAAAGGTGTTGATTATTTCAAGGAAATGTATATCCATGAAATAGAGGCCAAATGGGGAATAGACCTGTCTTCGATCTCAAATAATGGTGGCGCAGAGAAAAGATTTGATTTTGTGGTAAAAGGAAAGGATACTATTTATGGAATAGAAACTAACTTTTATACCAGTAGTGGTTCAAAGTTGAATGAAACGGCACGTAGTTACAAAACTATCACTATGGAAACTAAAGATTTGGGATATTTCAAATTTGTTTGGTTTACCGATGGTTGTGGTTGACGCAGTGCAAAGAATAATCTGAAGGAAACGTTTGATATCTTGGAACACTTGTATAATATAGCGGATCTTGAAAACGGTATTATTTCCAAAAAACTAAAATGATTAAGAATTATGGCAAATCAAAATACTTCAATGGTATGTAAAGGTCAGGAACCTCTATGTGAGATTCCAATTAATGGGACCTATATTTTAGGAATATATAAAGGAACATTGTCTGAATTTGATATTCTGCTAAGGTATCGTCAGAAAGAAGATGGGAAATGGAGTCGGATCCGTACACCTAAGCATATTCATTGGGCTGTAGATATGTTGATTAAACATTATAGTGAACCACATGAAACAGACTTATTGCTAGATAGTTTACTAGAACAATGGAACCATACAGCTCCTTTGAAATCAAAAAACGAGCAGGACCTTTTATTGTCTCCAGAGAATTTGTTGGCAGAAGTAAATAATGAAGCTCAGAAATATGACAAATTAGCAGGAAAAGGTGAATATAGTGTTAAATTCTTGATATTGATTGCAAAACTATTGATGGTTCAAGAAAAGACTAATAGACATGATGCTTATATGTTCAAGAATCTCTTAGAAAAGTTAAAGGAACATAGAAATATTTTTGAAATTGTATCAACAGCAACATTCCATTGATGTTAACTCCATACTATAGATCGGGAAATAGGGACTTTACCCTTTTGAAAGGAGATTGTATTGAACTTCTGAATTCGTTTGATTTCAAGTTTGATATGATTTTCGCAGATCCCCCTTACCATCTTTCAAATGGAGGCATAAGTGTTCAGAGTGGTAAAATGGTTTCTGTCAATAAAGGCGATTGGGACAAGTCCAAAGGATATGAAGAGGATTATCAATTTGATAAAGCTTGGATTGTAGCCTGTAGGAACAAACTAAAAAGTAATGGAACTATTTGGATAAGCGGGACTTATCATAATATTTTCTTGGTCGCTAGATGCCTGACAGAATTGGACTTCAAGATATTGAACTGTATTACATGGGAGAAAACAAATCCGCCACCAAATCTGTCTTGTAAATATTTTACATACTCTGCTGAGTATATTCTTTGGGCTCGTAAAGAGCCAAAAGTTTCTCATTTTTTCAATTATGATTTGATGAAAAAGATTAATGGGGGTACTCAGATGCGTGATGTTTGGCGATTACCCGCAATTGCAAGATGGGAAAAGTCTTGCGGAAAACACCCTACTCAAAAACCGTTGTGCGTTCTGTCGCGAATCATTCAGGCTTCAACTCTTCCTGGTGCATGGATTTTGGATCCATTTACTGGTAGTAGTACAACTGGTATCGCGGCAAGTCTATTGGGACGTCGATTTCTTGGCGTAGATCAAAATGATGAATTCTTGGAACTAAGTAAGGCTCGCCGAGAAGAAATCAACGATCACTCAAAACGTACTTTGTATTTGGAGAAGCTTCAAAAGCAAACACAGCTATTTGAAGATAATGAAATTCAAGTCCTTTATGAGCCTTGTGCGGAATATGGGCAGGAATTGCCGTTTTAAATTGAAATATTGAATATTTTTAAGAGATAAAATTAGAAAGAATATATAAATCATGAAAGTAGAATTGAAAAATGATTATAAATCATTAAAACGGCAACCTGAGTTTTATTTACCAGATTTTGTCGTTTTAACAGGTAAAAATGGAAGTGGTAAAAGTCATTTAATGGAGGCTATGAGCAAGGTAGATTATTGCACTGTTAGCGATAATGAAAAAATCCTTGAAAAAGTAAGATATATAGGATTTAATGGCCTGAATCCCAATGTTAATACAGATAGTGATTATTTAAATTTGACTCATGAACGAAAAAATGCATGGTCTCTAGTAAAGAAACAATTAGAAGATTGGAAACGATCACCATGGCCTAATAATATCAATGCATATATTAATTCAAATCAAAATAGAAGAAGCATATTAGGATTTTGGTTTAAACGTGTTGATGGAAATTTGGATGAATTAACGGAAGAATTCGTTTTAGATAATTATGAAATATCCTCAGATGAGATGTTTAGTAGCCAATTTGCATCAATATTCAAATTATATCAAATTAGATATGAAGATAATGAGTATTTAAAATATTTGAATGAAAAGAAAAATGAACACAACAAGGTATTGTCTGAAAGTGAATTTATATCAAAATACGGACCAAAGCCTTGGGATTTGATTAATGAGATGCTGACAAATGCCCAACTTCCATATAGAGTAAATCATCCAAAAGGGCATAAGGAAGCTTCATTTCATCTTAATCTTACTGATGTAACTACTGGTGTCGAGATACAAGTAAATGACCTTTCTACTGGAGAAAAGGTGCTAATGTCACTTGCTTTGTCAATTTATAATTCAAATGAGGAAATGGCAAGACCGGATGTTTTATTACTTGATGAACCGGATGCACCTCTTCATCCTGAATTTTCAAAAGTGTTTATTGCTTCTGTAATTGAATCTATTGTGAAATATGCTGGTGTGAAGGTTGTTATTTCTACACATTCTCCTACAACTGTTGCTATAGCTCCAGAAGATAGTTTATTTAGAATGAATAAAGATTTAGGTCGACCTGAGAAAATTACAAAAGAGCAGGCTATAAATATTTTAATCCAAGATTTAGAGAATGTTCGTTTATCTTTAGAAAATAGACGGCAAATTTTTGTAGAAAGTAAATATGATGTTCAATATTATAATAGAATATTTAATCTTATTTCAAAACCTATGAAAACCAGTCCACAATTTTTGCCGCCTAAAAGTGGTACGGGTACGAATTGCGATGAGGTTAGTGATATTGTAAATGCTCTTAGAAAATTTGGAAATGATTTAGTTTATGGAATAAAGGATTTTGATAATAAAAATCATTCATCAAATTATATTTTAGTATTAGGAGAAGGGAAAAGATATGCTATAGATAATTACATTTTTGATCCTATTTTTGTTGCTTTTTTGCTTATAAGAGAAAATATAATTAAAACAGAAGATATAGGTCTCCCACATTTGACTTATGTAAGTTTGTCCAAATTAGAGAATAGTGGTATACAAATTTTAATAAATTATATTTTAACGGAGCTAGGGTTGTCATCTAGCAATATCTTAGAATATAATGTTCAAGGAGGATATAAATTTGAAGCAACAAATGAATATTTTTCTATTCAAGGCCACTTATTAGAAGATAAAATAAAGAATAAATGGCATAAATTATATTCTATTGCTAATGGAGGAGATAATAAACTTAAGAATTATGTTTTAGATACTGTATGTAAAGATTACCCTCAATTTTTATCAGTCGATTTTATAGAGCTTTTTGAAAGAATAAAATAGAGTATAAATATATTTTTTGTTGGTCCACCATTTCCTCCTATCGCTTCCTATCGCCTCAGACGGCGTGGTTTGTTTGCGTAAATTTCATTGGTTGTTGTATAATATATTGATAATCAATATAGATAGATTTCTTTGACAAGGAAGAGTACTAACAGGCAAAACACCATAAAAAAGCAGTTCCGTCGGGACTGCTTTTTTTATTTTATCGCATTACGGCACCAACAATCAAAGATATTTACTAACTTTGCATAGGAGGGATTGCGCCCTGACAATATTAAAAACTTTTCATATACAAACTAATAAACTCAAACGCGTATGAAGACAAATTATGAAGTGCGCTATGCCGCACATCCGGAAGATGCGAAGAACTATGATACCAAGCGTATCCGTCGCGACTTCTTGATTGAAAAAGTATTTGCTGCCGACGAGGTCAACATGGTTTACTCTATGTACGACCGTATGGTGGTAGGTGGCGCTATGCCAGTGAATGAGGCTCTCAAGCTTGAGGCTATCGATCCGCTGAAGGCTCCATTCTTCACTACTCGCCGCGAAATCGGTATGTTCAACGTTGGTGGCCCTGGCATCGTGAAGGCTGGCGACGAGACTTTTGAACTCGACTATAAGGAGGCTCTCTACATCGGTTCTGGCGACCGCGACGTAGTGTTCGAGAGCAAGGATCCTCAGAACCCTGCTAAGTTCTACTTCAACTCATGCACTGCTCACACAAGCTACCCTTGCAAGAAGGTGACAAAGGCTGACGCCGTTGTTGCTCACATGGGTTCGCTCGAAGGTTCTAACGACCGCAACATCAATAAGATGCTCGTTAACCAGGTGCTCCCTACTTGCCAGATTCAGATGGGTATGACAGAACTCGCTCCAGGAAGCGTATGGAACACTATGCCTGCTCATGTTCACAGCCGCCGCATGGAGGCTTACTTCTATTTCGAAGTTCCTGCTGACCAGGCTGTATGTCACTTCATGGGTGAGGTTGAGGAAACTCGCCACATCTGGATGAAGGGCGACCAGGCTGTCCTCTCTCCTGAATGGTCAATCCACTCTGCAGCCGCTACAAGCAACTACACTTTCATCTGGGGTATGGGTGGAGAGAATCTTGACTACGGTGACCAGGACTTCTCGCTCATCACTGACCTGAAGTGATTTAGGAGTTCAGGAGTTACAGAAGTCATTTAGGAGTGTAGGAGTGATAGGAGTGATGCTTCGCTTAGGAGTGTAGACAATACATTCACGACAATGGTTGCATTTTCGTTTGAAAACATAATCGCATGGCAAAAAGCGCATCAATTCGCATGCCGTGTTTACGAGGTTACCAAGATGTTTCCTGAGGATGAGAAGTTCGGTTTGACGTCTCAATTCAGGCGTGCAGCTATTTCAATCGGAGCAAACATTGCAGAAGGATACAGGAAACTAAGCAAAGCCGACAAACTCCGTTTTCTCAACATCTCCGAAGGTAGTTTGGCTGAATGTCAAAACTATATAGTGCTATCTAAAGATTTAGGTTATATTAGTTATAACGACTATGAGTGTTTGTGCAACATGTCCATAGAGGTTGCCAAATTAATCATAGCTTATAGTAAAGGAATTATTAACAACAACGGAATAAATTAACGATGGAGTAAAGGAACTGGATTAAGGAGCATTGACGCTATACAGGTATCGTCTACACTTCTACACTCCTCCCTCCTACACTCCTAAATAAAATTACTTAAAATGAAAGCACTCTTTTCATTAGCTGGTAAGAACGCATGGATCACAGGTGCGTCTTACGGAATCGGATTTAACATCGCCAAGGCATTCGTCGAGGCAGGTATCAAGAACATCATCTTCAACGACATCAATGAGGATGCTCTTGCTAAGGGTCTTGCTAACTACAAGGAGGCAGGAATCGAGAACGTACACGGATATGTGTGCGACGTGACTAACGAAGACGCAGTGAAGGAACTCGTTGAGAAGATCCACGCTGAGGTAGGTCAGATCGACATCCTCGTGAACAACGCCGGTATCATCAAGCGCATCCCTATGCACGAGATGAAGCGCTCAGAGTTCCAGCAGGTCATCGACATCGACCTCGTAGGTCCGTTCATCTGCTCAAGCGCTGTTATCCCTGAGATGATGGAGCGCCGCGAAGGCAAGATTATCAACATCTGCTCTATGATGTCTGAGCTCGGTCGTGAGACAGTGTCTGCTTATGCAGCTGCTAAGGGCGGTCTTAAGATGCTCACTCGCAACATCTGCTCTGAGTACGGTGAGTACAACATCCAGTGCAACGGTATCGGCCCTGGCTACATCGCAACTCCTCAGACTGCTCCTCTCCGCGAGCGTCAGGCTGACGGCAGCCGCCATCCGTTCGATTCGTTCATCTGTGCTAAGACTCCTGCAGGACGCTGGCTCGATCCTGAAGAACTCGGCGGACCTGCTGTGTTCCTCGCATCTAAGGCTTCCGACGCTGTCAACGGCCACGTGCTCTACGTCGACGGAGGTATCCTCGCTTACATCGGCAAGCAGCCTTAAGAAATAAAAGGAGTGTAGGAGTGTAGAAGTAAAGAAGTATAGAAGTGGCAGATGATATAGGTCGGCATGTCCTTTGGTATCGTCTTCACTCCTTCACTCCTCTACTTCTACACTCCTCTTTCTTTAATACTTTTAAATAGTATCACATCCATGAAGAAGACATTATTATTCATATCAGCAGTGATGCTTGCCATGATGGCAAGTGCTGCCGACAAGGTTACTATCACCGTTAAGAACTCGCTCAAGTCTGCACGCGCCGGTGAAATGGTAGAAGTCCCGTTCGATCAGGTACAAAAGAAACTCGGCGGAGCTGAACAGGTTATCGTAACCGATGCTGACGGCAAGGAGATTCCGAGCCAGGTAACTTACGACGGCAAACTCATTTTCCAAGCAGGCGTAGGCGCTAAGGGCAAGTCTGTCTACTATGCTCAGGCAGGCACTCCACAGAAGTACGAAGCTAAGGTTCACGGCCGTCAGTTCCCTGAGCGCAAAGACGACATGGCATGGGAGAACGACCTCATCGCCTTCCGTTGCTACGGTCCGGCACTTCAGCGCAGCGGTGAGCGCGCTTGGGGCAACGACGTATGGAACAAGCGCACATCTAAGCTCATCCTCGAAGAGCGTTTCGCACTCGAACTTGACGCCGACATAGCACAGGCAAGCAGAAAACTCCGCAAGATGGGAAAGAACGAACTTGCTGAAGACCTCTACTACGCTGTGTCATACCACGTAGACCACGGCAACGGTATGGACTGCTACAAGGTAGGTCCAACACTCGGCTGCGGTACTGCTGCCCTCCTCACAAACGGAGGCAAGGACATCGCCTACCCTCATTGCTACGTGAGCTATGAGATACTCGATCGCGGTCCGCTCCGCTTCACTGTTCGCCTTGCCTACGCTAAGGAAAACATCGAGGGTCAGAACGTGACTGAAGTGCGCATCATCAGTCTTGATGCAGGCAGCCACATGAACAAGGCCATCGTTACTTACGAAGGGCTCAACGCAGCCATGCCTGTGGCAACAGGTATCGTCATCCACAACGAGAACCCTACTGCCTACGTTCTCAACGCTCAGAATGGTTACATGGGATATGAGGACCTCGGCGACCCTAACCAGTACAAGGAGAGATTCCGCGCCAAGTTGAACAAGGAATTTGGCAAGATTTACTGCGGCGCTGTTTACCCTAACAAGGTGAACGAAATCAAGTATCAGGAGGGCGAGAACCTTCCAGGCGCATGTGGCCACATCCTCGGTGTGAGCACTTACCAGCCAGGCACAGCCTACACTTACTATTTCGGCAGCGCTTGGAGCCGCAATCCTGAAACATCGTTCCACTCACTTACAGACTGGGAAGCATACCTCTCAGCTTTCGCTCAGAAGGTTAAGGCTCCGCTCAAGGTCAACGTGAAGTAGTTTTTAAGGAGTTAAAGGGAGTTAAGGAGTTAAGAAGCCTGCTCCTCTTTATCCTGCTCCATTCAACACAAATCCCCGAAGGCCTCTGAACTGCACCCCAAAAGTTAGACATAAAACTTTTGGGGTGTTTTATGTATAGACATCATAACTTTGAAGAACGATTAAACATTGTCAGTCGTTTACAGTCTGGAGAACCTCTTGAATCTCTATGCAAAGAGCTGAAAA
>JAZNGW010000028.1:0-107266 GCA_045576655.1 Bacteroidaceae bacterium | reverse complement strand
ATGGAAGACAATCGATGTAATGAAGTTCCAAAAGTTCCCTGAATTTCTCGGTCTTACCTGATATCGAAGGAAGAAGACCATTGCGAAGTATACTCATAAAATTAAAATTTTAATGAGTCAACCTATTTTACAAAAAGACACTTCGAGGTGGTGGAAAATATTTAGCGGGGTGGAGATAAGTTTCTACCGAGGTTCTATCGTTTTCGGATACCCGAAAACAACGTTAACGATAATAGGAACGGCAACAGCAATTATTTTCGGGCGGACACGTAGGTCCGCACCCTACGCAATAACGATAACTGGAACGGGGACTATAATGGGGACGGGAATGATGACGGTGAAATCCATGTTCTCCTAAAAAGGTTGTTGTTCGCCGGCATCTACAAAATCTGCTGTTGGGTTGGGGTTTATTCGGAAGTTATGTGTATTTTTGTACTTTAATTGGTGAAGTACAGGCTTTTCCGCTTGTTTGATTTGCTTTGATGAATATGTCGCAAGAACAACATAGGGGGTGTGTGGCTGCAGTCGGCGGGTTTGACGGGGTGCATGGCGGTCATCGCTATCTCTTGGAGATGGTGGTGCGCATGGCTCGTGAACGTGGACTTGAGGCTGTGGCGGTGACCTTTGCGCAGCATCCGCTTAAGGTGGTGGGCAATGGGTGTTGCCCTGCGTTGCTCACGACTGCAAGCGAGAAGGAGAGACTGCTCCGCCAGTGCGGCATTGGCCGTGTTGTGATGCTTGATTTCACTCGTGAGATGTCGCTTATGTCGGCTCGCGAGTTTATGCTGAGGGTTCTTCGTGATGAACTTGGTGTTGAGGTGTTAGTGATGGGCTATGACCACAGGTTCGGGCATGACAGGGATGCGAAGTTTGATGATTATGTGGGATGGGGCGATGAACTTGGCATCGAGGTGGTGCGAGGCGTTGAGTGGTGCGGAGATGGTGAAGGATGCAGGTTTAGCTCGTCGGAGGCGAGGCGCTTGCTTCTTGATGGTGATGTGGAGGGGGCCAATCGTATTCTTGGCTATGAATATGGTGTTGACGGAGTGGTGGTCGGCGGGTTCCGCGTGGGACGCACTCTCGGTTTCCCTACTGCAAACATTGAGGTTGATTCGGAGGACAAGCTGATTCCTCATAGCGGAGTGTATGCTGTGCGTCTTACGGTGCTTGACGGTGGGGCGAGATATCGCGGGATGCTGAACATCGGCACGCGGCCTACTCTGAACAATGGCGACCGGCGTAGCATTGAGGTGCATGCGCTGGACTTTTCCGGTGATATTTATTCTGCTCGGGTGAGGGTGGTGTTTGTGAAGCGTCTGCGTGATGAGCGCCGTTTTGAGAGCGTTGACGAACTTCGTCTGCAGCTGGCCAAGGATGAACAGGCGGTGAGGGCGTTGTGGGTTGAGGATTAAGGAGTTGATTAGGTATTCTACATTAAATAATAACAACATATGAACTTTAAACGTTTTTTACCAGATGTGGTGTGTGTGGTGCTGTTTGTTGCCATCTCATTCCTTTATTTCATGGATGCCACGATGGACGGGCGTCGTCTTGACGGGCATGACCATTCGGCTGCCGACGGGCTGAGCGTGGAGATGGATGCCTATCGTGATGCTCACGATGGCGAGACTCCGCGCTGGACGAACTCCATCTTTGGCGGTATGCCTACCTATCAGATTGCGCCGAGCTATGATTCGCAGAAGCCTATAAAGTTTGTTGAGGACGCTTATCATTTGTGGTTGCCCGACTACGTCTACTATGTGCTTATCAGTCTGTTAGGCTTCTACATACTGCTGCGTGCTTTCGACTTCCGTCAGTGGATGGCGGCTCTCGGTGCCATCGTATGGGCGTTTTCGAGCTATTTCTTCATAATCATCGCCGCTGGCCATTTGTGGAAGGTCTTCACTTTGGCCTATATCCCGCCTACGATAGCGGGAGTGGTGCTGTGCTATAGGGGCAAGTATCTTTGGGGCGGTGTGGTGGCTGCATTTTTTGCGACGCTTCAGATTCTTTCCAATCACGTGCAGATGACCTACTATTTCCTCATTCCGGAGGTGCTCATGGTGGTGGGCTATTTGATTGATGCGATTGCCAAGAAGCGTCTTGCCCATTTCTTCAAGGCTACGGGTGCGCTTGCTGTGGCTGCTGTCATAGCTGTTGGTATCAATGCTTCTAACTTGTACCATACCTACGAGTACAGCAAGGACACTATGCGCGGAAAGAGCGAACTGGTGAAGCAGCACAAGCCTGGCGATCAAACTAATTCGGGATTGGAGCGCAGCTACATTACGAACTACAGTTATGAGGTGGGCGAAACATGGACCTTGCTCATCCCTAATGCGAAGGGAGGGGCGTCAGTGCCGTTGTCAATGGATAAGACTGCCATGAAGAAGGCTGATCCTCAACTGCAGCAGATGGGCGTGTACAATGCCTTCACTCAGTACTGGGGCGGTCCGGAAGGAACGAGCGGACCTGTGTATGTGGGCGCCCTCGTCTGCATGCTCTTTGTGCTCGGTCTCGTCCTTGTGCCAAACAAGAATCCGCTCAAGTGGGTGCTTGTCGTGTCAACGGTATTGTCTGTGATGCTTGCCTGGGGACGCCACTTCATGCCACTGACCAACTTCTTCATCGACTACATACCTATGTATGCCAAGTTCCGTGCTGTCGAGTCCATTCTCGTCGTGGCGGAATTTACCATACCTCTCCTCGCTATGCTCGGACTCAAGGAGTTCGTAGAGCGCACTTTGGCGTTGAGGGCAAACAATGGCGCTACTGCAGCCGACTATGGCCGCAAGCTCTTTAAGCCGTTGGCTATAAGCGTAGCGGTTACTGCAGGCCTTTGCCTTGTCTTTGCCGTCATGCCAAGCCTGTTCTTTGGCGAATGTGTGTCGGAGCGCGATGCTAATTCGGTGGCGCAGTATGTGAGCCAGGGCTATTTCGACCAGCAGACAGGCCAGCGTATCCTTGCCAGCCTGAGTGTTATGCGCGAAGCCATGCTTACGGCCGACGCTTGGCGCTCGGTGTTCATCATTATGCTTGGCGCTGTACTTATGTATGTCTACAGCCGCAAGGGTGGTGCATTGCGTACCGGCATCATGGTGGGCGGACTCCTTGTAATCTGTCTCGTCGACATGTGGCAGGTCAACAAGCGTTACCTCAACGACTCCATGTTTGTCTATCCACGCGGAGTGGAGGGCATAGCAAAGACCGAAGCCGACAAGTACATACTTGAAAAGTCCGGTACGGGCCGCGACTACCGAGTTCTCAACCTTACGGTCAGCACCTTCAATGACAACACCACATCGGCTTTCTATAGCAGTGTGGGCGGTTATCATGCGGCAAAATTGCGCCGTTATCAGGAACTCATCGAGGCGCATATCAGTCTGGAGATTCCTAAGATATACGATGCTTTGCAGAGCGCACCGCTCGACACGCTGAGGATGATGTCCGAGATGACTAAGTTTCCTATCTACGACCTCTCAGGCGTTAATACCGATGCACTCTATCCAGTGCTTAATATGCTCAATACTCGTTGGTTCATTCTCGGTGCTGGTGAGGACGGCAGAGTGAAACTTCCGTTTGAGAATACCGCTGCATACGGCAACGCATGGTTTGTCAAGGACGTGAAGTATGTCAGCAATGCTAATGAGGAACTTGATGCGCTCGGCGATGTCTCGCCTCGCTACACAGCCGTCGTCGACAAGTCGTTTAAGGCAGCTATTGGAGGTGCCGAAACTCTCCGGTATGACGAGGCGGACAAGGTGGTTCAGACGGAGTTGACTTCCGCTTCAGTGAAGTATGATGTTGAATCAAAGAATGGCGGAGTCGTCGTGTTCTCAGAAATTTATTATCCAGGCTGGAAGGCCACTATCGACGGCCAGCCTGCCGAGATAGGGCGTGCCGATTATGTGCTCCGCGCCATGAACGTGCCTGCCGGCAAGCATACCATCGAGATGGTCTACGATCCTCAGAGTCTGCACACGACAGAGGCTGTTGCTACCGTAGCGCTCATTCTCCTGATTGCAGGTTTTGTCATAGCTTTATTAAAGAATAAGATATTGTTGCTTATGAAGAAATCATCCAAGGTATCGGCTGCCATAGCACTCCTTCTGTGTCTGGCGGCAACTACCGACCTCAAGGCTCAGAGCCACCTCTATCCGCAGCACTTCGACCTGCAGGAAGTGGAACTCCTCGACAGTCCGTTCAAGACGGCTATGCACATCAATGCAGAGTTGCTGCTGAAGTATGATGCCGACCGGCTGATGACGCCGTTCATCCGTCAGGCAGGACTCGACAAAGCGGGTTCTAAGTACCAGGGATGGATTGCGGCACATCCGTCGTTCTCCAACTGGGGACTCAGCGACTGGTCGCTTGAGGGGCACGTCGGCGGACACTATCTCACAGCCCTTGCCCAGGCCTATGCGGCAGTGCGCGATGCGGATTTGCGTGCTCGCCTCAAGGAGCGTCTTGACTACTGCGTGGCTATCATGAAGGACTGCCAGGAGGCTTACGATGCCAACACGCAAGGACTCTACGGATTTATCGGCGGACAGCCAATCAATCAGATATGGACCGGACTCTATGCCAACAACCTTACTGAGTTCCGTCGCTACGGCGGTTGGGTGCCGTTCTACTGCCAGCACAAGATTCTGGCTGGTATGCGCGATGCCTGGGTCTATGCCGGCAATGAGGACGCTAAGGAGTGCTTCCGCAAAATCAGCGACTGGAGCGTAAACGTTGTGTCACGGCTTTCGTACAACGACATGCAGACCGTCCTGGGCTGGGAGCACGGCGGAATGAACGAAACCCTTGCCGATGCCTATCATATCTTCGGCGACAGCAAATATCTCGAGGCGGCTAAGAAGTACAACCATGCGCATGAGGTGAACGGCATGCAAGGCACTCTGTCGACCTACAGCCGCACGTTCCTCAACGGTCAGCACGCCAACACGCAGGTGCCTAAGTTCATCGGTTTTGAACGCATCAATCAGCTTGAGTCCAATGCGACGCTGGAGACTGCTGCCGAGAACTTCTGGGACGACGTGGCAACTAACCGCACTGTCTGCATCGGCGGCAACAGCGTGTCGGAGCATTTCCTCGCTGCCGACCGCTGCTCGCAGTACATGACAAACCTTGACGGTCCGGAGAGCTGTAACTCGAACAATATGCTCAAACTCTCCGAACTCATGTTCAACGACACTCACGATGCCAAATACGTTGACTTCTACGAGCAGACTATGTGGAACCACATCCTTTCCACCCAGAACCCTAAGACAGGCGGTTATGTCTACTTCACGAGTCTTCGTCCGCAGTCCTACCGTGTATATTCACAGGTGAACCAAGGCATGTGGTGCTGCGTCGGTACGGGTATGGAGAACCATAGCAAGTACGGACATTTCATCTACACGCACGACGAGGCGAAGACTCTGTACGTGAATCTTTTTACGGCGAGTGTCCTCAATAGCGACAGCTTCGGTGTGCGCCAGGAAACAAGCTTCCCGTTTGAGCAGCAGACGCGTCTCACTATGACAAAGGGCGGCAAGTTTACTCTTGCACTTCGCCACCCTGCATGGGCGGGCGAGGGCTACAAGGTCAGCGTCAACGGCCAGGAGCAGACTGTCAGCGTAGTTCATGGCAAGGCTTCTTACGTCAGCATCGACCGCACGTGGGCTGAGGGCGATGTTGTGACTGTCGACCTGCCTATGAGCGTGCGTTATGAGGAGTGTCCTAACTACGGCGACTACATCGCCTTCAAGTACGGACCTATTCTGCTGGCTGCAAAGACCACTGCTTCAACGGATGAGGAGGCGGCACAGACTGGTCTCGCAAAGGAGTATCTGCAGAACGAATATGCCGGCGAGGGACGCATGGACCACGCTCCTGGAGTTGTGGCGTCGCTCAAACCTCTCTCTTCGGCATCGCTCCTTATAGGCGAGCGTGCTGATGTGCTCAACCGCATCACTCCTGTCGACCTCTCAAAACTTCAGTTCAGCATTGACTGCCGCAAGGATGTCAGCACTCCTGTCTCTGCCGATGACACCCAGCTTGGGGTTCAGCATCGACTCATGCTCGAACCGTTCTACGGCATACATAATGCCCGCTACTCTTGCTACTGGTATCAGCAGACAGCCGAAAACTACGCCAACAGCGATATGGGCAAGAAGGATGCTGAGGAGCAGGCGATACTTGAACGCACGCTCGACTTCGTGGCTACTGGCGAGCAACAGAGCGAGGCAGGCCACATGGCTAAGTATAGCGGCGGTTCCACCTCAGGGAGCTTCTTGGGCGAAACCTATCGTGACGCACGTGCCGGAGAGTTTATCCAGTATGTGCTTGCCAACCCTAAGGGGCTGACCGAAAACGTGTCGGTTATGTGCCGATTCATCGTCAACGACAAGGGGCGCATGGGCACAATCTATATCGACGGCGAGAAGATTGCCGACGTTACCATACCGGCTTCGCACAAGAAAGCCGATGAGAACGGATTCTACAACGAGGAATATCTCATACCGTCGCATCTGCTTGTCAATGCCGACGGCACTCCAAAGGAAAGCGTCACGTTCAGGATTGTGGCATCGGCCACAACTATGTGTCCGGGACTTTTCTACCTCCGTCTTCTTTCCGACTACAAGGATAACGCCTATACCTTTCGTGCTTCCGACTGGATTACAGGCGACGCTGGACGTGTGGCCCAAAGCAACATAGCCTACGACGCAGATGCTAACACCATCACTGTGAAGTCGGGCACCGGCGCCAATAATGTGTGCCTTTCGCTCGATTATGCCAAGTGCGACTATACCGTCACCTCCAGGCAGAAATATCTCGTGGTTCGCGGGCGCAACCTCTCCACCACCAGCGGTGCCTCCTATCTCTGGTGGCTCAACGGAGTGAATCGCGGAACGAGCGTGCCGCCCGCTATCGTCAAGACCATGACGGTGAAGGAGCCCCTGGCAAGCGATTCCGCCAAATTTGTTTCGCGGCGCTACACCGTCATTGCTTGGGACATGACGCAGAGCGGAATCAGCGATAACAACACCGGCGATAAGTTCAGCATCTGCAGCGGGCAGACGATTTTCGGTCTGACATCAACAACAGGCACGTCCGTAATCAAGCACATAGGCTTTGAATCGTCGGTCGACGACTATATTGAGGCAGTGGGCATTGCCGGAGTTGAGACCTCTCCGACCGACAAGGTTGATGTCTACAGTCTGCAGGGCGTTAAGCTCCGTTCTTCCGTCAAAGCAGATGCTGCCACCCAGGGCCTTCCTGGAGGTATCTATGTAGTTGGCAACCAAGTTGTGGCGGTAGAATAAAGCGTAGTGGGAGAGAGAGATACGTACCTCAATATAGCGCCGAGGCTATGTGATTCTCTGATACATCACTCAAAAGCCAGGGAATAAACAAAAATAGCAGGAATCTGTCAGGGTTCCTGCTATTTTTGTTTATGCATATATATGATGTCTCTTTCCGGTTTCTAATCATTTTCGCTTCTGTGCTTCGACGGAGTAGGCAGACCCTGCTGGGTGAATGCCTTGTTCATTGATGCCGCTGATGCGAAACCGCTCCTGTCGGCTATGTCGGCCATCTTGGCTTGCGGCTCGTTCTTGATGAGCTCTATGGCGTACTTCACCCTGTAGCTGTTGACCATGTCGTAGAACGATTTATACCCGCTACGCGCTATGGTCTCGCACAGGTAGTTTCTGTTGGTTGACAGTTCCTTGAGCAGCATGTCGAGCGAAAGATGAGGTGTGAGGTATATTCTCTTCTCGTCAAAAAGAGTCATCAGGTTGTCCCTGAGAGCGATGTATCTTGATTCAGACATTCTCCATTTAGGCTTTGACGATTCAGACGATGAAATGTCATCAAGCACCTGCTTTTCCTCAACGTAGTCAACTTCGCGCCAAGGGTCGAGCGTGAGCATTACAAATCCCACAGTGGCGATGGTGCAAATGATGTCGTACGAAAATTTGACCCATTGGTTGTTGCATAAATAGTTTACAAGCGATATGACGCAGAGGCATGTCGGAATCCATTGCACATAGTTGGCAAAAGTTTTTGCGTAGTCGCTTTCATCGGAATATTCCAATAGTTCTATTCTTTTTATTACCCTGCCGATTCTTAATGCCATCCGTATGGTATGGAAGAAGAACCATGCAAACATTGCCACTGCTGAATATATCACGATGTTTCTTCCTGTTTCATTAAAAGACAATATGCCTATCGACCTTAGCAGAAATATGATGAAGAATATGAATGCCGGCACGAACATGTGTACCCCTTTAAAACGGAATTTGTCGCGTGGGAAAAAGAACTTGCGGCAGATTATCAGCATCAACGGAGGTGCAAGAAGTATGGAGAACGCATTGGCATAACGTAATGACTTGACGTCTATCATGTCCAATAGATAAGGCAATTCCAGAACCTGCATCAAAAACAATAGTCCCACGTAGAATTGTCCTGGGAAAAGCTGACTGAAATGTTCCTTGTAAGCCCGCGGACGATAAAACCATTTGATAATCCAGGCGAATAGACTTACTGCAATGAGGGATAGGGTTGCGGCGAAAAATAGTTTGTGATATTGTTCCATATATAGAGAGAAAATTATATATACGGGCATCGTAATATGCGGT
This sequence comes from Bacteroidaceae bacterium, assembly GCA_045576655.1. Lineage (GTDB taxonomy): Bacteria > Bacteroidota > Bacteroidia > Bacteroidales > Bacteroidaceae > RGIG8745. Next base: position 98,636 of record JAZNGW010000028.1, on the reverse strand, counting down.
GTCCCCTCTTTAACACTCCAAAATTAAATATTTTTTCACAAATTCAGATGATTTGCCCTTTCACCTCGCTGTAATTTGTCATATTTTAACATTACGGATGCCGAAATGGAATCGGAGTCAGTGCTTAATATTATTATGAGTTCGATATGGCAGCTTCTCCATTTCGGCCTATTGCTTAGTTCTGAAGGTAAGAGCGACGTCTGCTCGCCCGCAACGATGTCACCATTGTTCCCGTTACCGGCATCGTTCCCGTTATTGTCGTAGGGTGCGGACCTACGTGTCCGCCCGAAAGCAATTCCCGTTCCCGTCTCAAAAATAATCTGCGTGAATCTGCGAAATCTGTGGTTCCAACTACATTCGGGCAGACACACTGGTCTGCCCCTACACGTGCATTGTTGTTAACGTTATCGTTATCGTTCCCGTTGTTAACGTAGGGACGGGATTCGCCCGCCCGAAAACAACAGCCACCTCGGTAGAAACTCACCTCCACCCCGCTAAATATTTTATACCTCCTCGGAGAAAAGTATAAATAAAACTTATATTTGTAAGAATAAAACTAATATTTATATAAATAAAACTATTATTTGTACAAATATTACTTTTATTTATAGTTTTCAGCGAAGGGTCGGGAAGTAAGGAGCGCAGTGCTGGCGGTTTTGCATCGAGGCTAAGCGGATTTCTTTTAGGGCGATAGTGCTGGCTTTTAGTGTAATAAGCGGAATAGGGAGTATCCTCATAGCCACTCTCTGGTTATAATGTATGCATATGAGAATGGCGCAGATTTGCCTGTGTTTCTTCGATCTGTCCCACACGATTTTTGCAATTCCTTACATATATACACTTAGAGGAAATGGAAATAAAAGCACGGGAAAATAAAATCAATTTATTGATAACGAATAGTTTTCTTTGTTCGCTTTCTTTGCATATCAGATTAATAAAAATTCATGCATAGATTATGGATGTGAATTACAAAATTGCGGAAAAAGATCTTATGCCAGTTTCGAGCAAACTTGCATGCGCCAAGGATGCGAGGGATTTTTCGGACTTCTGTGAGGCGACCTGTTCAAATCTGTTTGCGTTCTCGCCTTATCATTTACAATTAGATCGTGAGGCTTTTCTTCGTTTCCAGGAGCAGGCAGATGCTCTCAAGGAGATGGTTGGCAAAGAGATGGTAGACATGGCAGAATTGGAGTGTTTGTGCGGAACTCTCAGAAATACATACATGTGTCTGATCCAAGGCGGATGGCAGGCGTTTGCGGAAAATGCGGAATCGGGTTGTGATAGCGGAAAATTTTTGGCAGCCCAATTAATGACTGTCGCAATGTACAATAATCGGTAAATGGGGCGGAAAGCCAGTATATATCGGGGTTTTCTCATGGGTGTATACATCTAAAGTAAAGTTTTTTTATCGAAAAGAAAAATTTGTAAATCATTGGAAAAGCGTTTTCAACGAATCAGAACATTTTTTCATTTAAGAGAAAATACTTCTATTTGGAACGAAACTAATTTTGCATCAGACAATGTGAGACGTGGTCTCTCTAAGAAATGAAGAAGCATTATTATATGGAGAAAGGTAACACGAGAAATAACAAAACTAAAAAACTAAGTAATATGAGTGAATGTAAAAAACTAAGCTGTTTGTTGCTTCTGGCCTTGGGATTCTTTTTTGCCCAGGAGATGAAAGCGCAAGACGTTGCTGTCAAAACGAATCTTGTGTATGATGCAACGGCCAATGTCAATGCCGGCGTAGAGATCGGTTTGGCGCCAAAGTGGACAATTGATTTGTCGGGAAATTTCAACGGTTGGAACATGTCGCACGACCGCAAATGGAAGCATTGGTTTGTGCAACCAGAATTGAGATATTGGTTTTGCGACCGCTTTGCAGGCCATTTCCTCGGCATGCATCTTCACGGCGGACAGTATAATGTGGGCGGTTTGAAGAACAGCATCTCTTTCCTCGGCACTGACTTCTCCCGCTTGGGCGACAGCCGCTTCCAGGGATGGTTTGCTGGAGCAGGTTTGGCCTATGGCTACACATGGGTTCTTGGCAAGCACTGGAACCTTGAGGCTGAAATCGGATTTGGTTATAGCTACACCAAATATGATAGATTTGAGTGTGCCGGATGTGGCAGAAAGGTCGAGGAGGACAAGGACCATCACTATGTGGGACCTACAAAGGCTGCGATTAATTTAGTTTATGTATTTTAATAAAAACAGATAACGATGAAACGTATATTATCAATTTTAATCACTTTGCTCATCGCTACTACAGGTGCTAAAGCACAAAGCGTTGATGGAGTAAAGGTGGAAAATCTGCAGATGAAGCGTCAAGGCGAATATATGGCTGTTAAGATGAATATGGATTTCACTTCACTTGACATGCCGTCAAACAGAGCCGTACTCTTCACTCCTATGATTGTGAATGGAAAGGACAGTCTGGAACTGTCTTCAGTGGGAATCTATGGCCGTCGCCGCTACTATTACTATGTGCGTAACGACAAGAGCATCATTGCTGAAAGTGGCAAAAGTTATCGCGCTTCGGAGCGTCCTGAAAATATGGAATATAATGTGATGGTTCCTTATGCTCAGTGGATGAACGGTTCTTACCTTATGCTTCACCGTAGTGATTACGGTTGCTGCAACAAGATTGTGGACGAGCAGTTTTCGCAGATGGCAAACTTCAAGGAAATGGTCTTCTCGCCTAAGTTTGTCTACGCCCGCCCTGTGACAGAAATGGTTAAGACTCGTTCGCTGAGCGGCAGCGCTTTTATCGACTTCGTGGTGAACCGGACAAATATAAATCCTAACTATCGCAATAATAAGTCGGAGATTGCTAAGATTCAGGCAACCATCGATTCTGTAAAGGCTGACGAAGACATCACTCTCACTTCGGTTTCAATCAAGGGATTCGCCTCTCCGGAGGGTTCTTACAAGAACAACGAGCGACTTGCTAAGGGACGTACTGAAGCTCTCAAGAAGCATGTGCAGAAATTGTATGACTTCGCTCCTGATTTTATCAAGACCTCATATGAACCAGAAGATTGGGCTGGGCTTAGGGCTTATGTAGCGGCTTCAGATCTTGCAAACAAGGATGAAATCATCAAGATTATTGACGGTGATCTTGATCCGGACAAAAAGGAGTATGCTATCAGAACTTCTTATGCAAGCGATTATATGCATCTGTTAGTGAATTGCTATCCTGCTCTTCGTCATTCAGACTACAAGGTTGAGTATACTATCCGCAACTACAAGGACGTGGGTGAAATCAGCAAGGTGTTTGAGGAGTCGCCTCAGAAACTCAGCCTTGAGGAATTCCATATTTTGGCAAATGAATACAAAGGCGATTCACGCAAGCTCAATGACATTTATGAAACAGCAGTCAGAATGTACCCTAACGACCCTACTGCTAATGTGAATGCTGCTATCTCGGAGATGCAGAATGGCGACTACGTAAGTGCTGAACCTCATCTGAAAAAGGTTGGTGACTCGCCTGAGGCGGTGTATGCTCGCGGACTGTATGCGGCGCTCGTGAAGGACTATGACAAGGCTCTCGAATTGCTGGAGAAGGCAAAGGCTCTGGGCGTGGCTGAGGCTCAGAGTGCAATAGACCAGGTGAATGAAATGAAATAGATAAGACTAATACGATTAACTCTTTAAAATTACAATTATGAAAGCGAACAAGATTTTATTGGGCCTTTTGGTGGCAGGTTTGTTTGTGAGTTGTACAAACGACGAAAATGAAGAGACTTTGACTACACCGCAGAGCGGAAAGTTTGAAACATCCTATCTGAATGTGCATGTAAACTCTGTCTATGAACCAGGAACTAAGGCAGCGGACGGCGGTTATGCAGAAGGTACAGCCGAGGAGCAGAAGGTGACAACTGCACACTTCTTCTTCTTCAACAGTAGTGGTGGGGCTTTTAACGTTAATGCAGAGTCTCTGGATCCTGCGGACGCGCCTAATGTGAACTATCTGGTTAGAGACGTTGCAGACAACGGTGGTTCGGAGGATCCTAATGTTGAGACCTTGACAGATGCTGTATTGACTATCAAGAACAGCAAAGGCGAGATTCCTGCATATCTCGTAGCAGTTCTCAACTGGGACTATGACGGAGCGTCTCTCGGTCTTGCTGGTCTTAAGACCACACTCGTGGAGGAGGCTAAGCTCCAAGGAACAAAAGGCTTCATCATGAGCAACTCTGTGTATGCAAGCGGTTCAAACGTAGTTGATGCAACTCCGATCACTGCTGCAAACATCGCTTCTTCTGCAGCAGATGCTGTGGCGCTTGGCAAACCAGTTGAAGTATATGTTGAGCGCGTGGCTGCAAAGGTGGCTTTGACTCAGAGCGGCGAGAAATATGACACAGGCGTTGCAAATCCAGGCGCATCAGGTGGCAACGTGTATGCGGTGGTTCAGGGTTGGGACCTCAACACTACTATGAGTCACTCTAACATGGTGAAGACTATTGATACAGCTTGGGATAACGGAACTCTCGGATTCACATGGAACGACGAACCTTACTTCCGTTCATACTGGGCACAGTCAGTGGCTACAGATGCAACTGTGACTTTGATAAAGAACTTCTCATGGAACGCACTTTCTAATACAGTAGGCAGTGCTGACTATTGTCTGGAGAATACAACTGATGTTACAGGTGACAACACAAAGGCGCTCGTTGCAGTAAAGTTTGTTGACGAGAACGACAACAAGGTTGACGTGGTTAAGTTGTTCGGCGAGATGATGACAATCGAAGGTTTGAAGAACAGCATCGCCAATTCTTTGGCAACAACTTATTATTATGGCAGCACAGGTTCTTACACATCCATCGCTCCTGAACACATCCTCCTCGTTGCAGCAGGCACCTCTGGCGATGACAGCTACAAGGTGACTTACAAACTCACTGACGCAGCCAAGGCTCTCACATGGTTCGTTAAGGAAGGCTCTACTTACAGTGCCACTACCACAGACGTGATCGAGTCAAAGCTCGCTACATTCGAAAAAGCACAGGTATGGGACGGTATGGGATACTACATCGTAGACATCGAGCACCTCGGTACAAAGAATATCAATGGTGTTGTTCGTAACCATACTTATGCTATTAATGTTGACGACATCAAAGGTCTTGGTACTCCTGTCTATGATGGCGACAATGATGTTGAAGAACCAGTTAAGCCAGAAGATTCTGAGGCATTCATCGCTGCTCAGATTAAGGTTCTCTCTTGGAAACTTGTAAATCAGAATGTGACACTGCAGTAATTGCACATAATTAAAGATTGTAGTGTGGGGGCTCCCCACACTACAATCTCCCCAACTTAAAGAATTGCAAAGGAGAGTTTAGCAATAAACGCGGTTTGAAGAACTCAAGTTTATGAAAGCACTTAGCGTGCCGGTGCAAAGAGAGACACGCATCTGAAACCCAACGGGTTTCCACCGAATTGGAATTTTTCGACTGTGCAGATTAACGTACGGAATAATATATAAAAACATACGACTATGAACAAATTATTTTTATTAAGCAGGTTAGGAGTTCTGGCGGCTTTAGTGGCCCTTCCATTCTGTTCATGCGATGACAGCGTGATCTATGATGATGAAGGTGATTGCTCTGTGAACTACAGAATCAAGTTTAAGTACGACAAGAACATGAAGTTTGCTGATGCATTCAGTAATGAAGTAACTTCTGTTGCACTTTATGTGTTTGATGAGGCTGGAACTTTGGTGTTCAAGGGTGTTGAAAGCGGTGAAGCTCTTGCAAACGAGAATTACGCAATGCCTGTAGAACTGCAACCAGGCGACTATGAGATGCTTGCTTGGTGCGGAGTGGGGAATGGCGAGTCTTTTACTGTTCCGGAAGCTGTAATAGGGGTTACTAAGAAGGATGACTTGACTTGTCGGATGAATAGAATCAGCGCCAATGGCATAGGTGTTGTGGATAAGGATCTTGCTCCGTTGTATCACGGGCAACTTAAGGTGAAGTTCTCGGATGCCATCGGAACTCACTATGAAACAATATCTTTGACGAAGAACACTAATGTGGTACGTGTTGTTTTGCAGCAACTTTCTGGTGAGGATGTTGACCCAGAACAGTTCTCTTTTGAAATACAGGACTATAATGGGTTTATGGCTTATGACAATTCTTTACTGGAAGACGAACTCATGGTTTATAAACCTTGGAGTCTGGAATCAGGCAGCGCCGACATCGATGCCGACGTCTACAATGGCAAGACTCGCGCATCTTCTGTTGGAGTGGCAGTGGCGGAAATGACAACAGGTCGTTTGATGGCCGACGCTCGTCCGATTCTTGTCGTAAGGAATCTGGCGGAGAATAAGGTGGTTCTTTCTGTACCGGTTGTAGACTATGCGTTGCTTGTTAAGGGTAATTACAATAGGGCTATGGATGACCAGGAATACCTTGACCGTCAGGATGAGTACAACATGACATTCTTCCTTGATGAATCAGGCGATTGGGCATCCTCTACGATTATCGTAAATTCTTGGAGAGTAGTTTTGAATAACCAAGTAATAAAGTAATGCTATGCTAAAGAAATTATCATATATAATAGTTGTTTTGTCGGCTTGGGTCTTTACGTCGTGCGACTCGATCAACGATGATGCCTCTTGCAACACTGGCGGAAGCGCAGTGCGCAAGGTGTCCTTTACGTTGACTATCGATGACGCTCAGCGCAAGACAAGAGCGGCATGGAGCGACTCCTACGTTACCGATATCGGTACGTCTTATGACAGCCGTATAGCTATGGAAGGTTTGCAGGTGCTTTTCTTTACTGCCAATAATAATTTTGTGGGGAAGGTGAGCAACCTGATGCATTGGCCAACAAGTGCGACAGAATACCGCTTTGCTGGAGATGTTACTGATTTGCACCTGACAGATGGAACAGCTTATAAGGTTGTGGTTCTTGCCAATTGTGCAGATGCCGTGACGAATTTGGGATCTCTGTATTATTCTCTTGATGACATTGTTTACCCTGAAGGATATGTACCGATGTGGGGAATTAAGCAAATGACTATGGGCGGCGGAGAATTGCAGGATTTGGGCGACATCATGATGCTACGTGCAGTTTCAAAAGTAGAAGTGGTATTGAGCGACGAGATGTTGGCAAAAGGTTTTACGCTTGAGAATGTAAGCATTAACCATTATAATGATATGGGCTATTGCTTGCCGTCTGGATGGAACAAAGTGGCGAACACTATGGAACTTGACCAGGAGGAGTGCTTGAATGCATATCATAGTCACAAATCTGGTAATCTTGAATTCACAGAGGTTGTGAGTGGCAAAACTCATTGGCTCTATATTCCTGAATTTAATGTACTTCATACGGCTACAAACCGACCAAAGTTGAGTGTTACACTTAGCGACGGAACGTCTTCTCCGTTAGTGTTTGCAGATGCAATACAGTTTGGAAAGTATGATGCTGACGGATACCCTATCGAAGGTTCTGAAGGCAATATAGTACGTAACCATATCTACCGCTTCAATATTGTAGGTATAGGCGCATTCATTGAAATAGACTATGAGGTTCTTGATTGGGAAGACGGCGGCGTTTGGGATAGAGGCGTTTTTGAATATCCTACTTACCACAATCCTGTAGTTCCTGATTATTTGAACCCGACAGAGTTGATTACGACAGAACCTGTTATGACATATAATAATTTGGATCCTATGGCAGGCGCATTCTCCGTGTGGTTTAGAATGAGCGAACCTCTGGGACAGCTCTGGACTCCGGTTGTGGATAAGGCTGATACAGATTATTCTATCAAGGTTTACAACATATCTGGTGTGGAGATAACTGACCCGAATCAATGGGTGGCAGCTGATACATGGTACAACATAAAAGTCGTGCCTCTCGACCCAACCAATGCAGGTGATGTCGTGAAATTTGGCATTACATACAGGCAGAACTGGATGCCTTCGGGAATGTCGATGTATTTGTTCATCAATGGAAAGACTGATGAAATAGCATGGCCAAATAGTGGCAGTGATCCTAAAATAATAGAAATAAAGCAGAATTAAAAATAATCAATATGAAACGTCTATTGTATTTCCTAATATTTGCTCTGTTCGCTGCGATTCTGCAGTCGTGCAGCAACGATGATTTGGATTTTGAAACCGCTCCGTTAGGTTCTGACTGTATAACGATAGATGTGTCGTCTAACAGATTGGTTACGCGTGCTACTATAAATGATAACTCTGTGGAGGAATCGGTAAAACATCTTGATGTGGTGATTTTCGCTGAGGACGGTGCGTTTAAGTATAGTGAAAGAATCAGCGTGGACACTCCTGCAGGGACTGTTAGGCTAAAGGCTAAGCGTAAAAACATATTTGTCGAGAATGACAAGTATTTCGTATATGTCATAGCGAACAGCACTCATCCTGCTACAGACTTCTCAGGGCTTTCGTCGATGACAGATCTTGTGAAGATGACACAGGCCGATGAACGTTTGCACTTAACTGGCGTTGCTAACATTGATGATGTTCCGTCACATTTCCTTATGGACGGTGCTGCTTTTCCAAAAGCAGGCGCCGAACCTGCATCGGTAGAACCGGTTGTCCTTTATGACGGTAATGACAAGGTTAATACTGAGTTAAAGGTTAATTTGCGTCGTGCGGCGGCAAAGGTCGTGATGCGTCTCTCTAAAGGAGATAAAGTCACCTTTAATCGTAATGGCCATGAGGGATATTATGTGCGTAATTTGCCTTATGTGACAAACGTACTGACGCCGCTTGTGCCTTTTACGGAATTGCGTACTCCAGATAAGACTACTGGCGAATATTTCAACTGGTCAGATAATGTGGTTGAAGTTGTTGCCTATGTATATGCGCATAGCTGGGAAGGCAAGAGCTTTTACGAGGAAGGCACGTCGTTGGTGATAAATATTCCTGTGACTTATGAAGGAGTAGACTATGAGAATAGTTATTACCAGATAGCAATGAGTAAGGACTCAAAATTTGAGCGTAATCATTATTATACGGTGATAGGTACTATCAATGCTCCTGGAGCTGAGGAAGAATCGGTGCCAGTGGAAATTCAGGATCTGAAGTACTCTGTTCGTGAATGGGATGTAGTGAATGTGGATGTTAATGGCGAAGATTATCCTAAATATTTGACTGTGAACCGTGATACCATAAAAATGTATAATGTAGAGGTTGACTCTTTGGAACTTCAGTTCTCTTCTTCTTCCAAGATAACTGTAACTGCCATAGAACCTTACTTTATTGATAAGTTCGGCCAAAGGACTAACTATACCGAAGGTGGAATCTTTGGTACTACAGAGGGCGGAATGTCAGGGAATATAACAGTGAGCAGTCCTATACCAACGAACAATACCATCCGTTATTTCAAGCTTGCGATTGTAAATGAGGAAGGCTTGAAAGACACGGTTGTCGTTGAGCAGTATCCTCTGATATATGTAACAAATCAGCAGGGATGGTATTCTTATAGAGATGACTTTAAAACATCGACAGGTCAAGTGACTACTTATGAGAGTAGAGGTGCAGGACGATACGTGGCGGTTGGACTTCCTGGTGATGAGTGGGATAACAGGTATTCATATAGTGACAATAGCTATGCTTATGGGCGTGTTAATGATGGCTACTTCTGGCATTCAAAGTTTGTGTCTTATTATGATGAGAGAACGGGCAAGTCCACAACCTCTTTTTATGAATGGGACAATAATGGAAGCGCTGCAAGAAATGCCGGTCAGTGTGAAGACAACACTAATGCTCGTATGTATCATATCAGGGTTACCGCTACTTCTGAGAAATATAAGGTGGGACATCCTCGTATTGATGCCGACGGATATACTGATGCCGGTGATGACAATGCGGAACTTGTTTCTCCGTCTTTCATGATAGCTTCACGCTTGGGCGCTATCTATTCGTCTTACGGAAACCTTTCCTCTGTGACAGACTCTATTAAGCCGAATTGGGGGGCTCCTTATGTGAGGGACGATAATAACAATGGCGTTTCCGACCGTCTTGAAATTTTCCGTGAGCACTGTCTCAATTATGTGGAGGTTTACAAGGATGAAAATGGCAACAAGGTCGTTCTTGATGATTGGAGAGTCCCTACACGAGCAGAATTGGACATAATTATTGACTTGCAGGGAGGGCCGGATACTGACGCTGATGCAATAGATTATCTGCTTAATGGATATTACTATATGTCTGCAAATGGCCCTTCGTATAACAGGCAGGGTAATAATGATAACACTAACACTTCTGCGATTCGTTGTGTACGTGACGCTTACGTGAAATGATGGGTATTAGTCAAAACAAGATAAATGCAAAATTATGAAAAGTAATTATTTCAAAATATTGGCGATAATGCTTAGCTGCATTATGGGACTTGCGTCGTGTGCGGATGACGACTTGTACATGTCACCTGAGCAGGGCGACGCTCCGGAGGGTTTTGTGAAATTGAGTTTCGAAACTGACATCCAAGAGATGGAAGTGGTTAAGGTGCGCGGCGTTGACCCCGACGGTTATGACGTCCACAATATGACTTTGTTCTGCTTCAATCCGTACGGGCTGTTTGTTACGACAGTGGAGGCTACACTGACTAAGACTACGGCAACGACGGGTACATTTGAGGCTGTGGTGCCGGAAGAAACGAAAATCGTACACTTTGTGGCTAACCAGAACTCAGCTCTTTATGACAACAAAGATTTCATCAACAAGTCAGAGGCTTCGGTTATTGCCGACATGGAGGGCGCTTCGGGCATGATGGTGTATTGGGCGCGTTTTGAGGCAAGTGATAATGGGGCTAAATTAAAAGAGGAGTTGGCCGATTTGCCTAATGGCATTGTTCTGGTACGTAATCAGGCGAAAGTTTCAATTGCAGACTGGAACACACCTTATATAGAGGTTACAGGTTTCGTGACGACAAACATCCACGCCTTTGGAACTGTGGCGCCGTACTCCAATGAGGAAGGTTTCGAATGGCCAGGAACAAATCCTTACATAACTCTTCCTAATAACACTGTTATGATGAGTGATATTGAAGATGTCAACACTAAGGAGGAGGATTATATATTTGAGCATGAAAATACGGTTGATAATCCTGTAAGTGTTATTATACGCGGTGTTCCTCAGGGTGAGACTCAGGAAAAGTATTTCCGTGTGGCTATCGTTGATGCAGACGGAGAGCAATTGATGATAAAGCGTAACCATTCATATGTCCTCAATATTTCAGGTAAACTCACTCATGGCAGTGATACTTTCCAGGATGCAATGGAAGCTCCGTTTACCAACAACGTATGGATCAGCATTGATAGCTGGGTTAAGGCGGTAGAGGATGCAACTTACAAGTTGGAGGTTAAAGAGACTGGTATTGTTCTTGATGCAAATGAAGCCGGTTCCGACTATAAGGTATATTATACAATAACTCGTAAGAACGGCTCTTTGACTTCTGCGGATATGGCCAGCGTGGTATGGCTTGGAGAAAACGATGTGGCGCAGCATAATTTCGTAAATCATGAGTTCGCAATTAACGGGAATGTTGGAGAGGGATGCGTAACTATTAAGCTGAATCCAATGGCGAAGGACATCCAGACAGGTACGCTGCTGATCAAGAAGGGGCGTCTTCAGAGGACCGTTGAGGTTAATGTAATTAAGACGCAGGTCTTTACTCCTGCATGGGTGGGTACTCAAGTCTATGGTGGTGCAACCGGCCAGTTTGTTACAGTGAAATTTACTGTACCGGAGGAGTGTCCGGACGTACTTTATCCATTCCCAGTCTTGGTTACGGTGAATAGTCTTGATGTGCGTTCTGCTTCAGGCATGCAACTGCCTGTAATACGCAAGGGCGATGACGAGTGGTTTGGTGCAGATTATGCAAACCATGACTACAAATATGAATATATTGTGGAGGGTCCAGGTGTCCATAGAATCTATTTCGAAAACATCCTGACTCATGAAGATGGTGATAAGGAAAGCGTATGGCTTGAGGCAAACCATTTTGAAACATTGGAAAAAGAGTTTGAGTTTTCGGGTTACCAAAAGGCAATAACCGTTTCTGGACTTAATAAGTATTATGGCGGAACCGTCGGAGATACTTATGCTGATGATGAAGTGGTTTATTACAAACTTGTGCCTAAAAAGCGCTATGCTCATGTTGATTTTAATATGGTGATGATGGACAACTCTACAGATCCCGCAACTCCGATAAATGTAGGTGTAAATGATGAATTCCTGCTTTTCTCTAAATCACTGGATCATTACGAAGACCATGAACCTATACCTGGTGGACTTTCGCACGAATGCGACTATTACGAGGTGGATGAAAGCTATTGGAAGACTTCCAGCAATGGACGAATGGTAATGTTTATGCCTAAGAATCCAACTCCTGCCAATACAGGCCATTATGCTCTGCACCTTAAGACTAATCGCCCGATAAGTGATGATGTCGTGCGTATTGCTTCTAATGCTTCAATGAACCCTTCGATTCTTCCATCTAATTCTGGGGCGAACTACACAGGCAACTCCTATCGCTCAATGATTTTTGAACTGGCAACTTACCGTCCGTTCCGTTTTGCAGCACGTGTGAATGGTCTGGGAGAGAATACAACGGGGCAGAATGAGGAGACCGTTAGTAACATCGAACTAACTTATCTACCAAACCAGAATGTGGACATTTCTTTCGACGTCACAAGCTTTGAGGGTTCTGATGGCGCTTGCGTGGATCCGTTTGGCGAGTCGTTTGAAATCTATATTGATGCGCCTATGCTCACTATTGACGAGAGCCGCCTCGCTGCTTTCAACCTTACGGGCGACAAACTGTTTGCTCATCCTTCTGTCAAGGGCCGTTTTGTCTATAAAGTGGAGCCTACGCGTGATGCGGAGCGCAATTTCGGCACAGGTGAGGCGCTGCTAAAGGACAATTCAGCCTCAAGCCAAGCAGGTGAGCGCAAGACGCTTCCTTTTAAGACGAATAGGGTAACTACTGCTGGCGATATTAAGATTAGTTCAAATAAAGAGAAGGTCATATTCTACGATAAGGTGTTCAGATTGCGTAACAAAAAAATCACAGGCACGATTCAGTACAACGATGGAGGCTCGCTTCGTGATGTGCCAGAGGATGCGTTTGTAGCATTTGCCCGCACTAAGGACGGTGTGCGCATCGGTTCTATAGAAATTGCTGAAGGAGGCAAATACAGCCTTAACCTCCGCTCTGAATATGAGTTCAATTGGACTATGGACGAGATCGAGTTTAACTTTAACATTGGTGACGTCGACTACGATTGCAAGATCGGTAGTCTGGACGAACTTTTCAATTCGCCTAACGTGGTTCTGAATGTGGCGATTTGATACTCCTGTGAGTACATGATACCTTTAACGTCCGGCTTTGCCTCTGAGGCGGGCCGGATGTTTTTTCTGCCAGAGGAACTGAATGTTGCGCTTTTTTTGTAATATTGCAAAGCAAAATATTAGTATATGAGATTTTCCCGTTTCGCAATCACGCTTCTTCTTGTGATGTCAGCGTCTGTTATGCTTCAGGCGCAAAAAGCCTCGTTCCCTCTTCCGCAGGTTCCTTCGGCCCTCAATACTCCGGAGGCAAGGGCTAACTATCTGGCCCAGCATTATTGGGACTTGTATGATTTTTCTAACAATGACCTCATTGGTAATAAGGACATATCGGAACAGGGATTCTCCAACTTTATAAGTATCATGCCTTATGTCACACAGCGTGAGGAGGCCTTTGAGATTTTCGTTTCCCGTATAGCGTCAAACCAGAAGATGACGGCCTATTTCATGGCATTGGCAGAGAAGTACCTTTCCGAACCGCTTTCTCCAGTCTATGATGAGGCATTGTATTTGCTGCTGCTTGAGAAAATCGTAGCGTGCAAGGAACTGCCTGCATTGGACAAAGAGGAATATAAGTTCGACCTTAAGATGGCGAAGAAAAACCGTTTAGGCACTAAGGCTGCCAACTTTGCATATTTGCGCCGCGACGGAGTTGCAGGCAAATTATGGGATGTCCGCGGAGGAGAATATGTGTTGCTCCTGCTTGGCGATCCAGATTGTAGCGTCTGCGTGGATGCGAAGGAGGAACTTGCCAATTCACTGGTAATAAAGAATATGGTTGATAAAGGCAAGCTTGCCGTTCTGTCGGTTTGCGTGGAGGGAAAAACTAAGGGATGGGAAAAATCGACTGCCCCAAAAGGGTGGATAGATGCCTGTGATGAAAAGACGGCAATTTATAACAAGCAGCTATACGAAATAAAAGGACTGCCAGTGATTTATTTGCTTGACAGCAAACATACGGTAGTGATGAAAAATGTGCAGCCTAATCAGATAATCCGATTTCTTTCAGGCAAATAGGCAGATTGTTGTCCTTGCGCCCACCTGCTGAAGCAAACAAGCGTCACAACCGCTCCGCATTGCAGAAGAAGGTAGCCTCGCCATCCTCCTCCTTCCCCTTCGGGCATATATAAGCGTCCCCAGCAAGCCACGGCTTGTCAGGGACGTACCCTTTTTTTTCTTCGTCAGAACCTTCATTGCGGATTTCTCCGCAATTCGTGTGATTATTCCCCTGTAAGGAATTTTCGGATTTGCTCTATCGACTGGCCGAACTCGTCAGGACGGAAACCGTGTCCAGCTCCAGGGATGACATGCAGGCGGGCATCCTTGTAGATGCTGACGGCACGGCGGGAGTCATCCATCGATACGATGTTGTCCTTGTCGCCCTGGACGATAAGGACGGGATTCTTGAATTTCTTGATTTTACTGAACACCTCCAGTTCGCGCACTTCGGTGAAGAAGCGGCGCCCCATAGGCACGTTCCACAGGCGCGTAGTGTCGGGGATGTCCTCCACCCGCGGATAGCGGGAGTTCCAGTTGTCGGGTATGCACAAGGCAGGGTAGACCAGCACCAGTTTGCTGACGTCCCTGCAGCGTCCTGCAGCCGTAAGGGCCGAGACGAGTCCGCCTTGGCTCTCGCCGATGAGCACTATGCCTGAAGGGTCAACATCGGGCTGTTTCTTGAAATGGTCAATGATGGCTTCGAGAGCGCTCTGCTCGTCGAGGATTGACATCTCCATGGTGTTGCTGTCGCTGCGGCTGTTGACCGATCCGCAAGGGAAGTCGAACGTGTAGCATTGGTAGCCGAGTTCGTTGAACAGTTTGAAATAGTTCTTCCCGAAATGGTGTGTGCCGTTAAATCCGTGGGCAATGATGGCTACGGGCTGTTTCTTCTCGCTTGTCTGCGGACGGTTCAGCACTCCGTAGATGTTGCGGCTGCCGTTCTTGATCCACAATTCTTCTGTTCTGCTCTCCTGTGCGCTGACACTTGCTGTGATGAGGCACAGTACTGCTAATAGTAAATGCTTCACTTTCATCGTTTAAGGTTGGTTTTAAAGTGTGTTTGTAGCAAAAATAGCAGTTTTTAGCATAAAATATGTGTTTTGTCCGAGAAAATCTTGGTAATAGGTCGGTCAAAACTCTAAACTTAGACTGAGTTTACACAAACTTAGTCTGAATCTGTATAAACTTAGACTGAGTTTATACGGACTTAGACTGAATTCGGAGTTTGCAGGCAGATAAGAAGATTTTTCTTATTCGTAGAGGTGGAAAATGCGGTCCATGAGGTGCCACTTCTCGTTGGATGTGCTACCCTCTTCACACTGCTGGAACACGGATACGAAGTCTTCCCATTCAGCTTGGCGCGGCATAGTGGCGAGTTGGGCAAACGCCTTGTCCCACTCGAAGTCTTCAGGAGTCTCGACAATCATGAAGAGTTTGTTTTCGTAGATGTAAATCTCCATTTCGAGTATTCCTACTGCCTTTATGCCTTGGCGGACCTCAGGCCAATGGTGGTATTGGTCGTGTGCCTTGATGTATTTTTCGATAAGAGCCTTGTCGTTCTTTAGTTCAAGGGTTTGGCAATAGCGCTTTACGGGCTGGTCGTATTCTTTTCTTGGATAGCAGGACATGGGGTAAAGGAGTTAAGGAGTTAGGGAGTTAAGTTGTAGGGGCGGGGGCTGCCCGCCCTGTAGAGGTTGCAGAACATTACATCTTGATGAGAATGCGGAACACCTTGCCCGGTGCGTCAGCCCATTCTTTCATGGCTGTGTGGGCGTCTTCTGCATTGGCAACTCGGCTGATGAGGCGGTCGGTAGGGCAGTAGCCTCTCTTCAGGTAATTGATGACAGCACGGAAGTCGGACGGAGTGGCGTTGCGTGAACCGCGTATGTCGAGTTCTTTCTGTACGAAGAGTTTGGTCTGGAATTCTACAGCCGTTTTGGCATATCCGATGAAGATTACGCGCCCCGTGAAGGCTACTTCCTCGATGGCGGTCTGGTAAGTTCTTGCGCTGCCTACAGCTTCGACAATGACGTCGGGACCGAAGCCTGAGGTTATTTCGCTGAGACGTGCGTGGATGTCTTCAGTCATGGAGTTGATGGTGTGCGTAGCGCCGAGTTCTTTTGCCAGGGCGAGTTTCTCGTCGTCAATGTCGGCAGCGATGACGGTGGCTCCGCGGAGAGCTGCACGCACTACTGCACCGAGTCCTACCATTCCGCAACCGATGACCAGGACGGTGTCGATGTCGGTCACCTCTCCTCTGTCAACTGCGTGGAAGCCTACGCTCATAGGTTCGATGAGGGCGCAAGTGCGCGAATCGAGTCCGTCGGCAGGGATGATTTTCTGCCACGGGAGAGTGAGGAACTCGCGCATAGAACCGTTGCGCTGCACTCCGAGGGTTTCGTTATGCTCGCAAGCGTTGACGCGTCCGTTGCGGCAAGATGCGCATTTGCCGCAGTTTGTGTAAGGGTTTACGGTCACTACCATGCCTGGCTTGAGAGTCTCGGGCACGTCGGCTCCTACAGCCTCGATTACTGCACCAACTTCGTGGCCTGGTATTACGGGCATCTTCACCATAGGGTTCTTGCCGAGGTAGGTGTTGAGGTCGGAACCGCAGAATCCTACGTATTCCATTCGTAGAAGCACTTCACCTGCTGCTGGCGCTTGCGGTTTCTCCATTTCGATGACCTGCATGCTGGCAGGTTCGTTTATCTGTATAGCTTTCATGATGCTTGATTTTGTCGTTTATTCTGACATGTTCTTTATGTAAGGCAGTTCGACGAGGTCGGTGAATCCGTAGAAACGCTCTGCGTTCTTGCCGAGGAACAAGGCCTTTTCCTCCTGAGTGAGTTCCTTGCTCTTGCTCACGAAGTCGTACGACATACGGTAGGTTATGGCGGTTATGGTGCGCGGGTAGTCCGACCCCCACATCAGTTTGTCCATACCGGCTATGTCGGCGGCTTCTTTGATGGCGCGCACTGCACCGTGGAACGGGTAGAACTCGTCGTTGAAGAGCCATGTTATTCCGCCCGACTCAATCATTACGTTCTCGTGGCGAGCCAATTTGATTTGCTCCTGCCAACCCTCGCGAGTTACCATGCCGAAGTGGCCTATGGCAATCTTCAGACGCGGGCATTCCTTGATGATTTCCTCCATTTCGCCCACTTGCAGATCGCCGTCGGCAAGGTCGATGGAGAGGATAGCTCCACGCTCTTCCATGAGGTGGAACATCTGCATCATCTCATCGCTGACGAGGCTAACCCTGCCTTCCTTGAGCAGCAGGCGTTGCGCCGGAATCTTGATTGCGCGCAGTCCGCTGTCGAGCAATTGCTTAGCGTGGTTGAGGAAGTTGGGCTGGCGAAATTCGCACATGCCGCATACGAGGAAGCGATTGGGGTATTTCTCCTGCACCTCCATGAGATAGTCGTTCTGAATGCCGTCGATGAATTCCTGGGTGATGACAGCCGCCGACACTTGGGCGTAGTCCATGTTGGAAAGGAAAACCTCGGCGCTGTTCACTCCGTCAATCATGAACGGAGGCACCATCTGGCGCACCTCGCCCATGAAGAGCGAGCGGCCGTTTTCGAGAGTGCGGATGGGCATGCCGTCCACCACGGTGTCCTGTTTGAGCCACAGGTGGGCATGAGCGTCTATAATCATATTTGGGGAAAGTTGATGTGGTTGGTGGTGAATTAACTGTTTTTCCATCTTGCTCCCATCTGGTCGCCGATGATAGCCTTAACCTCTTTCACGAGTTGCTCATCCATAGGCTCGTTCACGAACTGTATGTTCTTCAGTACGTTTTGAGGATTTGCACTGCTAAATAGAGTCGTAGCGATGCGAGGGTTGAGGTTTGTGGAGTACTGCACGGCAAGTTTCTCGATAGGGTAGCCCTTCTCCTTGCAGTATTGGGCGGCACGAGTGCAAGCCCCTTTCAACGCTTCAGGAGCAGGGTGCCAATCTGGCGCACCGCGTTCGGACAAGAGTCCCATAGAGAGTGGCGAGGCGTTGATAACTCCGATGCCACGCTCTTCAAAGAAGTCGAGGAAGTCAACCAGGAGCTCATCGTTAAGGCAATAGTGGCAGAAGTTGAGAACGCTCTCCACCGTACCTTCTTCAGAATGCTCAATCACCCATTTCAGATTTTCGGGCTGAAGGTCAGTTATGCCTACATGACCGACAATGCCTTTCTTCTTGAGTTCGACAAGTGCAGGCAACGTCTCTTCAGCCACTTTCTGGAGGTCGGTAAATTCGATGTCGTGAACGTTAATCAGGTCGATGTAGTCCACATTGAGGCGCTCCATGCTTTCGTATACGCTTTCGGTCGCACGCTTTGCCGAGTAGTCCCAGTAGTTCACACCGTCCTTGCCGTAGCGCCCCACCTTTGTCGATAGGTAGTATTTGTCGCGAGGAATAAGCTTAAGCGCCTTGCCCAGCACGGTCTCCGCCTTGAGATGCCCATAGTAGGGCGACACGTCAATGAAGTTGATGCCGTTCTCCACAGCGGTAATAACGGCGTCGATGCCATCGTTTTCCTTGATGCTATGGAATACTCCTCCTAATGAGGACGCTCCGAACGATAGGTTTGACACCTTCATTCCTGTTTTTCCTATTTCGTTGTATATCATAGTGTTTATTTGAATTGTTAGTGTGATTGGTATGAGATTTAGCCACGGTAAGTTGTGCAGAGCTTAGTAGGAACTTTCGCGATACTTCTTAGGCGATTTGCCTACGTGCTTCTTGAACAACCGGTAGAAGTATGAAGTGTCTTCAAATCCCAGTTTGTCGGCAATGCTTTTTATCGGCAAGTCTGTGGCAATGAGCATGGATTCGGCAACTTCGATTTTTCGTGCAGTGAAGTAGGTCAGCGGTGTGGTGCCTGTCTCTTTGCGGAATCTGCGTATGAAATGGTCTTTCGACAGGTTTGCGCATTGTGCCAGCTCCTCGATGTTGGTAGTTCTGGCGATGTTGGCGTTCATGTATTCGATGACTCGGATGATGCGCTCGTCCTTTACGGTCTTCGCAGGCTTGGCTAACTTGAGGAATCTGGACAAAAGAATGTAAAGTATGCCTCTCGATTCTACTTTGTCGCACAGTGGACGCTGCTTGCCCAGGACGACATTTTGCTTGAGCAACTTGTCGTTATTGTACGATTCGGGGTCGCTTTCCGATAGCGTCAGTATGCGGTTGATTTTTGCCAGTGTTTGGAACAGGGTGAGGTCGGACACATCTTCAGACGGTATTTCTCTCGGAAAGACGAATTCGGAGAGATAGTGGAAGCGGTCGGATGTGTTTTCAATCACGTGAATGTAGTAGTGCTTGAAGTTTCCGTCGCATACGTTGCTGTGGAGCGTGAATGGTGGAATCAGGTACATGTGGTTAGGCTTCAGTACAACTGTTTCCGAGTCGTTAGTTTCCGTTTTGTGTATAATAACCTGCGCCGTACCTTCCGTCACGTAATATAGTCTGGCAAATGGACTTCTGACGTTTTTCCAGTTCCAGTCGCCGTAGTGCTCGGCATATCCTGCGTGGAGCGTC
Source organism: Bacteroidaceae bacterium (assembly GCA_045576655.1). GTDB lineage: Bacteria > Bacteroidota > Bacteroidia > Bacteroidales > Bacteroidaceae > RGIG8745. The sequence continues at coordinate 78,783 of JAZNGW010000028.1, read as the reverse complement.
AAAATATGAAGGTCGTCGATGTTTTGTTTCATATTGTCGTGAACTGGGCTTATTAAGTGCAAAAATAGTTTTTTTGCACAAAAGAGCGGTCGTGAATGTCGATATTATCCACAACAATGCCGAAATAAATCATCTTGGGGCTGTATTCTTCAATATAGCGCTTAGCGTAAGCTGTTAAACAGCTGGGTGATTTAAGCCATACTGATATGCTGGAAGAACGCGGTCAATGATGTGTTTGCGGCTGAAAGTCGATAAAGTGCAGTAAAAAGTCGCTGTAGTGGTATGCCCTTAGTCAGTCTGCTTCCTAATTTTGCAAAAGCAATACGCTGGTGATTGTTAATGATAAAAGTAAATATATGTATAAAAGTCTATTTAATGGTTATTGTATGAAGTTATTAGTTTCTGTTTTGGCGTTCATGTCGTTTATGAATGTCATGGCGCAAAATGAGCCTGTTGAGACAGGACAGTATAGCCCAGATTGGGAAAGTCTGAAGCAATGGGAGTGTCCCGAATGGTTTAAGGATGCCAAGTTCGGCATTTGGGCGCACTGGGGACCTCAGTGTCATGCTGAGTCGGGCGATTGGTATGGCCGCCACATGTATTACGAGAATGAGTGGCAGTCAAGATATCATGCCCAGACTTTCGGGTGGATGAGCGACTACGGACTGAAGGAACTCTGCCGCGATTGGAAGGGAGAGAATTGGAATCCCGATGAGCTCATTGCCTTTTACAAGAGCGTGGGAGCGCGCTATTTCATGACTTTAGGCAACCATCACGACAACTTTGACTTGTGGAACAGCCCTTACCAGGAATGGAACTCCGTGAACATTGGACCGAAGAAGGATATTGTGAAGGGATGGGCTGACGCATGCGATAAGTACGGACTGCCTCTCGGCGTGAGTATGCACGCAAGCCATGCATGGACATGGCTTGAGATGTCGCGCCACTACGACGGACTTCTCACAAAGGCCGATGGCGCAGGACAATGGTGGGAGGGATATGACCCGCAGGAGCTTTATGCTCAGGACCACGAACCGAGTACGGGCTATGAGAACGTAGGAACCATACATAGTCAATGGGCATGGGGTAACGGAGCTTCTCAGCCGTCGGCAGAGTATAAGATGAAATTCCAGAACCGCGTGATTGAGTGTATCAACACGTTCAGTCCTGACATGATTTATTTCGACGATACGGTGCTGCCGTTCTATGGTTGCGACGAGTCGGTTGGTTTGAACATCCTGTCGCACTACTACAACACCAGCGCTAAGCAGAACGGCGGCGAGCAGCAGGTTGTGGTGACAGGAAAGATTCTGGAAAAAGAGCACAAGGATTTGATGCTTTGGGACGTGGAGCGCGGTATACCAGATCGTCCGCAGGAGAAGTACTGGCAGACATGTACCTGTTTGGGAACATGGCACTACGACAAGGGTACTTACGAACGCAGTGAATACAAGAGTGCGCAGCAGGTGGTCAGCATGCTCGTCGACATCGTCAGCAAGAACGGAAACCTCTTGCTCAGCGTTCCTGTAAAGAGCGACGGAACTATCGACGAGAAGGAAATTGCCATTCTCAACGACATAAAGGCATGGATGGACGTGAACAGCATTAGTATCTATGGCACCCGTCAGTGGAAGACCTTCGGCGAAGGGCCGCTTGCTGAGGCGTCAAATCCTCTCAATTCGCAGGGATTCAATGAGGGCAACAACTATTCGGCAGCAGACGTACGTTTCGTAGAGCGCAACGATACGGTATTTGCCACAACTCTCCGTTATCCTACAAGCAGGAAATATGTAATTGAATCCTTCGGACTGGCGTCAAAGTATTATAGTGGGAAGGTCAAGAAGGTCACACTCCTCGGCCACGGTGAAGTCGACTTCGAAATGGATATAGACGGACTCGTAGTCACTATGCCTGACGCTCCAGTGAACAAGTTTGCTGCTGTGTTTGCAGTTGAATTTGATGAAAATTCATCCGAGGCTATCACTCTCGAAGGTCTCATCCAAATATATGAGGAGAAGGTTGCCGAGATGCGTAAGCAGTCAAACTATAATACAGGAAAGTTCAGCCGCGAAAAGGTGAACGCTTTCGCTGACCTCGTGGAAGCTCAGAAACAGTATGTAGGAGCAGACGACGTTGCTCAGCAGCTCGCTATGAAAACTCTCTATACAGCCTACGAGGAACTTCGTGACAACGGAACTAACGAGGGTGGCGCTCCTAATGAAAGTAACAGTTGGGACTATACGGAAGACGCGCTTGTCGAGGCAAACAACTTCAGCCGTCTTGACCCTGCTGTGACAACACGTTTCGCTGCTCCGCAGCATTGGACAGTAGAGAACTTCCTTATACCTAACGGAGGCGATGGCGTAAAGGCCGGACTGGATAAGTACGAGGGCAAGGACGCCCTTATGCTCGGCGTTTGGAACGATCGCGATGCAAACGAAGAGGGCAACCTCGGCAATGCACGTATCTACCGTAAGATCCGTCTTGAAGCAGGACGTTATTACTTCGGCGCTACTTTCAACGCCCTTTACCAGCTTTCTGACCAGGCGTACATCTTTGCAGCGGACGGCTTGGTCGACTCTTATGACATGGAGGAGCAGTCTATAGCACATGCACGTCTTAACAAGGGAAAAACAAACGGCTCGTTCTATGGCATATATTTCACTTTGGAGGAGGAACAGGAGGTAGTGCTCGGTTTCCAGGTGAATCTGCTTGAAGGCAGCGCAACCCAGGAGTTCCGTGCCGACGATGTCAAACTCCTCTATTACGGTGCAATGGACTATATGGCTCTTGAGGACCTGATTATCGAGCTGGATGCAATAGTTGGCGGTGTTGAACCTACTGACAATACTGGATTCTATTCGAAGAAAGCCCTTGCGAAACTTCAGGAAGCCTTAGATTTGGCTATGCAGACAGGTCCAGATGCGTCCTATGAGGAAATCAGCGCAGCATACAATGCTTTGAGCACTGCATACGAGGATTTCAAGGTGAACGGCGCAAACCCTGGAGGTGCACCAATGCAGGGCGAGATAGCAGACGTCACTATTGACGTGCTCTCCGAGGTGGACAACTTCTCGCGCAGTTCGAACGGAACGCTGGGCGTACGCTACGGCACTCCGCTATATTGGACAGTAGAGAACTACAACATCCCTGCTGGCGGACAAGGTAACCGTAACGGTATTGACAGCTATCCAGGCTACGATTGCCTTTCGCTCGGTGTTTGGAACGATGCTGGATCTAACACCGACGGTAATCTTGCCAACGCTCGCATTTACCAGCGAGTGACTCTGCAGCCAGGACGCTACTACTTCGGCGCAACCTACAACACGACTTACGCAATTGCTGACGAATCATACATCTTTGTGGCATCAGAGACAATGCCTACCGCAGATATTCCGGAAAACTCAATTGCCTACTATCACATCAACAAGGCGCCAGACAACAACGACGGCTCATGGCATGGATTGTTCTTCACCCTTGAAGAGGAAGCAGAAGTGGTTATAGGTTTCCAGTCCAATCTTGCAAAAGGCAGCTCTACGAAGGAATTTCGCGCTAAAGGCGTGAAGCTCCTCTACTACGGCGAGATGACCTACACCAAGTTGGAAGAACTCATCGCCCTCCTTGATGAGAAACTCAAGACCGTGAAAATTAACGACAACACAGGTTCGTATTCAGCTGAAGCGTACGAAGAATTTGCTGTAGCAGTAGAGGAGGCCAAGAAGGTAAGTCCAGATGCCCCTCTTAGCGATATCAGCACTGCTTACACTGCACTCAACGACGCATACAATAAGTTCCTTGCCGAGGGCAAAATCAAGACCAGCATGCCTGAGGAGATTGGCGCAGCCGACATTACGGAAGAGTATTTCGTTGAGGCAAACGGTTTCACACGTCTTGATGCGAGCGTGACAACACGATTCACATACCCTCTCTACTGGACTACCGAAAACTACGGCGTTGAGTCGTTCTCTGAAGGTACGCGCGGAGGACTCGACAAGTGGCCCGGCTACGACTGCCTCACCCTCGGAGTCTACGACGACAAGGCTAACTGCCCTGAAGGTTCAGACCTGACAAACTCTCGCCTTTATCGTCGAATCAGCCTTCCTGCAGGGCGCTACTTCTTTGGTGCTGCCTATGAAACCATCTTTAACATGAATCTTGGATATCTATATGTGGCTGACGCTACGCTCAATACAACCGACATCGAGCAGCAGTCAATAGCCCATTGCAAGATTGCCGAAGCAACTGCCGGCGACAACGCTTACGGACTCTACTTCACCCTTGACCAGCCGCAGGAAGTTGTCGTAGTGTTCCAAACCGACATCGCCAACGGACCAGCACGACAGGAGTTCCGCGTTAAGCGCATTGAGTTCTATTCTTACACACAGCAGACTGGCATCGAGTCCGTTGAGAAAGACAGCGATGCTCGTCCCGACTTCAATGCTCCTGCTCAGTACTACTCTGTCACAGGCGCACAGCTCAGCGGAGCCCCTCGCCAAGGCATGTTCATCATGCGTCAGGGAGGAAATACTTTCAAGATTTACAAGAAGTAAAAAGTAAGAAGTAAAAAGTAAAAGTTGGGGGGTAGATTTTTAGGTTGAACGATGAAGGTTTAACGTTTAACGATGAACGGAAACACATAATATTGCATACATTCATGCGGGGCAGTCTTTCGGGGCTGCCTTGCTGCATAAACAGAGAACCCTCGTCCTTGTTCTTAAGATACGTTTCTTTCGCCCTGCTCTGCGCTCAAAACTCTAAACTTAGACTGAGTTTACACAAACTTAGTCTGAATCTGTATAAACTTAGTCTGAGTTTATACGAACTTAGCCTATGTTTGGATTTTCCGCAGTTTGTTGTTCGATAAGAGAGGAGACTGCTCTTTTGGATGCGAGGGCGTAAATGTCGATATTGTCCATAGTTGTGCCGTTTTTCAATATTGGAAGGTTAGGCTAAAAGGGTTATATTTGCAATTTTAAAACAATAATTATATATGAAGAAATCTTTGCTTTGCAGTGCAGCATTGGTTGCCGCGCTGGCGCTGAATGCCCAAAACGTGGAAGTGGCTCAGGGGGAGTATAAGCCCGAGTGGGAGAGTCTGAATCAATGGGAGTGTCCTGAATGGTTCAAGGATGCCAAGTTCGGTATCTGGGCGCACTGGGGACCACAGTGCGAGGCTGAGGCAGGCGACTGGTATGCCCGCCACATGTACTACGACAACCATTGGCAGGGGAAGCACCATGTCAAGACCTTCGGTTCGCAGAGCGACTACGGACTGAAGGAACTCTGCCGCGACTGGAAGGCTGAGAACTGGAATCCGGACGCACTTGTGAAGTTCTACAAGAGTGTGGGGGCGAGGTATTTCTTCACTCTCGGCAATCATCATGACAACTTCGACCTGTGGGACAGCCCTTACCAGGAGTGGAACTCGGTGAATGTGGGTCCGAAGAAGGACATCGTCCGCGGATGGGCTGAGGCTTGCGAGAAGTACGGGCTGCCGCTCGGCATAAGCATGCATGCCAGCCACGCGTGGACTTGGCTTGAGGGTGCGCAGAAGTATGACGGTAATCTTACTAAGGAGGATGGCTATAAACTCAATCCTGACGGCACGGAGAAGTGGTGGAAGGGCTTGGACCCGCAGGAGCTCTACGCTCAGCGCCATCCTCACAGCGAGGGATGGGAGCGTGAGGGCAACATCCATAGCCAGTGGAACTGGGGTAAGGGTGCGAGCCTGCCTTCAGAAGAGTATAAGATGAAGTTCCAGAACCGTGTGCTGGAGTGCATCAACACGTTCAGTCCCGATATGATATATTTTGACGATACGGTGCTGCCGTTCTACGGTTGCGACGATGCCGTGGGTCAGAACATCCTTTCGCACTACTACAATACGAGCGCTAAGCAGAACGGAGGCGAACAGCAGGTGGTCGTGATGGGTAAGGTGCTTGAGGAGCGTCACAAGGACTTCATGCTTTGGGACGTGGAGCGCGGAACTCCCGATCGTGCCCAGGAGAAGTACTGGCAGACTTGCACTTGTCTGGGTTCATGGCACTACGAGAGGAGCGTGTATGAGCGCAACGGCTACAAGAGTGCGGAGCAGGTCATCAGCATGCTCGTCGACGTAGTCAGCAAGAACGGCAATATGCTTCTCAGTGTGCCGGTGCGCGCTGACGGAACTATCGACGACAAGGAGATTGCTATCCTCAACGACATAAAGGCATGGATGGATGTGAACGGACAGAGCATCTACGGCACTCGTCCGTGGAAGACCTTCGGCGAAGGGCCGCTTGCTGAGGCTGTAATCCCTATCAACGCGCAGGGATTCAACGAGAGCAACAACTACTCGGCGGACGACATACGCTTCGTGCAGCGCAACGACACAGTCTTCGCCACAACTCTCCGCTATCCGTCGGCTAAGAGCGTGACTATCGAGGCTCTCGGTTTGGCGTCAAAGCACTACAGCGGAAAGGTGAAGAGCGTCACCCTGCTCGGTCACGGTGACGTCAGCTTTGCCAACGGAGTTGACGGACTTAACATAACTATGCCAGAAGAGCCAGTCAACAAGATTGTTGCGGTGTTTGCCATCACCTTCGACAAGACGGAGGGCGAGAGCGTCAATCTGAAGGACATAAAGGCGGCTTACGAGGCTAAGATTAAGGAGATGCGTCCGCTTGTGGGAAACAACACGGGTAAGGTGAGCAAGGATAAATTCGACGCATTCGCAGCACTTGTTAAGGAGAGCAAGACTGATGCCGACATCAAGAGCCTTCACGATACTTATCAGGACATCAAGGAGAACGGCACCGTGGGAGCAGGTTTGCCGATGAGTGCTGCGGCTGAAGACTGCACAAGAGCGCTCCTCGTCGAGACCGACAAGTTCACCCGCAAGGATAAGGCGGTGACTACACGATTCGCTTCTCCGCAGCACTGGACCGTGGAGAACTTCAGCATACCTAACGGGGCTGACGGAGTGAAGAACGGACTTGACAAGTTCACTGGCAAAGAGGCGCTCATGCTTGGCGTGTGGAACGACAGGGAGCGTAACAACGAGGGTGACCTCAGCAATGCACGCATCTACCGTAAGGTGACTCTCAAACCAGGAACATACTATTTCGGAGCTAAGTTCAACACCATAACAAGAATGCCAGAGCAGGCTTATGTCTTTGCATCTGCAAGCTTGTGCCCTACATCTGACATCCCTGCAGAGTCGATGGCCTTTGCCCCTATCGGCAGAGCCACTGCAAATGGAGGTTTCTACGGCATAACCTTCACCGTGAAGAAAAAGCAGGAGGTAGTGCTCGGTTTCCAGGTAGACTTGACCGCAGGCAGCCCTACTCAGGAGTTTCGCGCCGATGAAGTGAAACTCCTTAACTATAGAAAATAAACTAAAAGATTCCCAAAGTCAGTTACTTTATGAAAAGATATATCTCATTATTTGTTTCTTTGACCATCGCATGTGGCTTGATGGCTCAGACAATAGTTCAGGTATGGGTAGCACCAACAGGTTCGGATGTCGCTGCTGGTACTGAAGACGCTCCTTACGCAACTCTCGGCAAAGCATTGGAGCATGTGCGTGAGTTGCGCAAGAATAATGCCCCAGACGGGTTGGGTGAAGTGCAAATCGTCATGCGCGGTGGAACATATCGTATAGACCGTACTATAGAACTGAGTGCTGCCGACGGTGGTACTCCTGAATCTCCTACAATCATTATGGCCGCTGAGGGTGAAACGCCCGTTATTAGCGGTGGTGTGCTTGCTGACGGATGGGAACAGGCGGGTGCTGTGGCAGGTTTGCCAGAGGTGGCACAGGGACAAATATGGCAGATGTCAACTCCTGTTGTAGACGGCAAACCTGTGGAATTCCGTCAGTTGTGGATCAACGGCGTCAAGATGCGTCGTGCTAGCACCTTCGACGATATGTCTATGCCGCAGATAATCTCTGTCGACAAGAATGCGAAGACGCTAACAGTTCCTCGCCCTCTTATGGATCTGAGCAACGCTAAGCATTTGGAACTGAATATTCCGCAGGACTGGGTTGTGAACGTTATGCGTGTCACTAATATCAAGCATAACAACGCCTTCAGCAGTGTGTTGTCGTTCGAGTCGAAGGAGGCAGATATTGAGTTCAAGCGCCCTTGGCCAATATTGCGTGCTGACTACGGTAGTCATGCAAACCATCGCTTTTTCTTTTCGAATGCTATCGAACTGCTCAACCGTCCGCAGGAGTGGTTTAATGACGTAGATGGCAACACCATGTATTATTGGCCACGCAGCGGTGAGACCCCTGAGAATATCGAAACTGTAGTGCCTCGTCTTGAAACTCTTGTAAGCATAAGCGGTAGCTTGGATAATTTAGCTTCTAATATCCACTTCCGTGGCATCACTTTTGAACATACTACTTGGATGCGTCCGTCTACTGACGGCCATGTGGAGTTGCAAGCAGGCCAGTACCTTTTTGACGCTTGGTCAGAGAACACTGCCACAGCCAACAACGTGGCGTGGGTAGGTCGTCCCGCAGCAGGTGTCAGTGTGCAGAATGCCCGTAACGTGTCGTTTGAGGGATGCCATTTCCGTCACATGGGTTCTACAGCTCTCGATTTTGTCAGTGGAACTCGCAACATGAAAGTCAACGGGTGTGTTTTCTCTGACATTGCCGGCTCAGGTGTTTCTGGTGGATTTTTCGGCGACGAGACTTTCGAGGTTCATCAGGCATATAACCCTGAAGATATGCGCGTGGTCTGCGACAGCATCTACGTGACCAACAACTATATAACTAATGTCGCTAACGAGGACTGGGGCTGTATAGGTGTAGGAATAGGCTTTGCGTCAAATGTCAACATCCTTCATAATGAGATAGTCGGCACTCCTTATACTGCGATAAGTATGGGATGGGGATGGATAAGCACCCATAACATCATGCACGACAACCACATCAAGTACAATCATATAAATGGATTCTCGGTTCAGCTTCGTGACTGCGGAGCCATTTATACACTTTCTCCTCAACCTAATTCCTCAATTATCGGCAACTACATTGAGAAACCTGGTGATCCTGAGCACTGCCCTTTGATGTGGGACATGAAGACTGCTCAGTTTGACATCTATACCGATGAGGGTACGGACTATTACACTGTGGCTGACAACTGGTGTCTGGGCAATATTTCGAAGAACAAGAACGGCGGTCACAATAATTGGGGAAACAATGGCGCGAACGTAAGTGACGCTATTAGAGAGCAAGCTGGTTTGGAAGAAGCGTATAAGGAAATAGTCAATAAGGTTACGGTGCCGACTTATGCGCCTGTCGACTCCATTGGCGACAAGGTTAATGCTGATCGCGACCAGATAGACTACATTTCGCAGAACGACGGATTTAAACTTGGTGATGCTGTGGCTGTCGACCTCAACAACGATAACCTCCGCGATATTGTATACAGCGGTGGTGAGGGCAATCAGACACGAGTGGGTGGTGTGCGCATCAATACAGGCAACTATGGTTTTGTGGCTACACAGACCATTACTAACGCCACATTGTGCAATCTTGCTGCTGGTGATCTAAATGGCGACGGACACATCGACCTCGTTCAGTCGGGTTTTGACTTCTGGGACGCTTACAATGCAGTGCTCATGAACGACGGAAGCGGCAAACTTGTGGCAGAGGACTTGTCGGACGGATCGTCCGTAGCTCCAGCATGTGGTATTGCCGACATCAACAACGATGCGCTTCCTGACTATTTCTTCATAGGCAATGGTTCGCGCAATACGTTCTATACTCAGAAAACTGCACGCGATGGCTATGACAAGAAATCCAAACTTACTTTGCCTGGTGGATTCAATGAACCTACTATCATGTATGCCGACTTTGACAACAGCCAGAGCGTGGATCTCTGTCTGCTCTCAGACAAGAGTGGTGGCGTATATACCCGTGTCCACTATAACGACGGAACTGGTGTGTTCACAGAGAAGAGCGCGGGCTTTAAGGAAAAGGGTACTCGAGGCGGCATGGCCTATGCCGATGTCAACGGCGACGGATGGCTTGATGTGGCTATAGGCGGTGAACTTGTCGGCGAAATTTGGTCGACTACAGCTGCCGAGGGCGGTAAGACTGTGTCGCTTTACCTGAACAAAGGAGACGGTACTTTCTCTCTGGCTCAGGAGTTTAGCGAATATATGCAAGACAATGTGTCGCATCCTATACGCTTCTGCGATTGGAATAACGACGGACATTCCGATCTGATTATAGCTGGTTGGAACATGTCGCAAGGCAACATAGCACAAGTGGACGTGTTCCTTAACGACGGAACAGGTCGCTTCACAAAGAGTGATGTCGATTTGCCAGGCGTCAGTGAGTCGTCGCTCGAACTGGCCGACTTCACTGGTGAGGGACGCAACGACATCCTTATCTGCGGTAACGCTAACGGAGCCATGGGATTCCACGGCTACAATGTTGACCGCCGATTGGCTGTACTCTGCAAGAATAAGACTGAGCGCACGAATACCGCTCCGCTTCCTCCTACAGATCTCTCTGCCGAGGTTGTTGGCAACAGTGTGGTGCTGAAGTGGAACAGCGGTTCCGATGCGGAAACACCAGTCAAGAGCCTTTCCTACAATTACTATCTGCGCAATCTTGACACTGGGCAGTACCTTATGTTCCCTAATTCGGATATCGCAACAGGTGCGCGACGCGTCACCTCTATGGGTAACGCATGGCTCAATCTCGGGTGGACACTCCGCCGCTTGCCTCGAGGCAACTACGCATGGAGCGTGCAGGCTGTCGATGCAGGCTATGCTGGTTCGGCTTTCGCTGCCGAGCAGACATTCGTTATCACAGAAGAACTGACGGAAGAGGAAGAAGAGGAGGAGAAAACTGTAGGTGAGAAATTGCTCGAAGCAGGATGGACATTAGTCGATACTTTCAGCGGAATAGACTGCGCCAATAGTTACTTCGCCATCCTCGATGCCGAATCAGGAATGACCGTTGCTGCGCTCAATACCGTTGGTGACAAGAACTGGGGCAACACCTATGCTATGTATTACGCCAGCGGCGTCGACCCTAACACAAATATCTCAGGCGTTTTCGCCTTCGACGCTTTTGATGCTACCGACGACTTGAAAATAATCATCACTCCGCTCGCCGACCTCAACCGTCATTTCCGTACGGAGGGATGGAACCATGCTTTGTGGCAAACCTATTCTGACGTGCATAAGCAGGGCGATTCATACGGCATGGACGGCAATCGCAGCATCGCCATGATCTACCCTGAACTTTACAGTGAAAAGGGTTGGGCGCTGAAGAATAAAACTACAGGCGCTTACCTCGGCCCTTGGGTACACGGAGCGTTCGAGGACGGAGCAGAGTTTGCTGCCGATAAGCGCGATGCCAATGTGTCCTATTTCGACATTTATGCCATTCCGCGCGTCAAATATCTCCAGCAGTTCAGCAACTGGGCGCAGGCAACCGAGGAGAATCCGCTCGACATAACTCCGCTCATCACTAACCCAAGTTTCGGCCGTTACGACGAAAGTCGCCACCCTATAGGATGGATTGTCGAAGGTGAAGGTATGGTTGAGCATCAAGGTTATCTCCCAGGATGTGAGTACTACGCCTATATGAACAACTGGCAGAGCAGCGGCAACTTGAGCAACCGATCAATCAGTCAGACCGTGAAAGGCTTGCCAAAGGGTAAGTATCGTCTGACCCTTTACAGTCTATGCCCTGCAGAAGGCGCATACCTTTTCGCAAACAACCAAAGCGTCGACTTGAAGCACCAAGGCAATGCCGACACATCCCTTGACTTAGTTATGGCTGAGGATGGCAATCTCACTATTGGCGTACGCTTGCAGAACTACAAGAGCAACAATTTCAAGTACGATAACATTCGCCTTCATTACGTTGGTCCTTGCGATGAAGAAGTTGGTATAGACAATGTTACTATCAAGGAACAGAGCACCGAGAGTGACAATGCTATCTATGATTTGCAGGGTCGCAAATTGAACAGGAAAGAAAAGGGATTTAACATCATAAATGGAAAAGTTATTCTGATAAAATAATGCTCTGCTTTAATCAGATAAAGAGGATTACATTCGTGGCGCTCGTTCTTGCCATGTCGGTTTGTGGCAGGGCGAGCGAGCATCCCAGGCTAACCTTTGTTACTCCGTCGATAGTTAGAGTGCAATGGACTCCGCAAGGTGCAACAGACCCTAAGGGCAACGGAACAGGCGTGTGCATCTACGAACCCCAAGAGGTTAAGGTGACAAGAAAGCAGCGTGAAGACTATCGACTATAGCGGCGAGCGCGTTAATGTGAAAATGTAGAATAAATCCTAAAAACGATAAACGACTAATGAAAAGAACCAACTACATGCTTTTTTGCCTCTGCGCACTGATGGCTTTGCTGTCTTGCTCATCGCAAAAGGTGGTGTCGCCCAATGGTAACCTCTCCCTTGTCCGCAATGGCGAGGCTTATGTTGTGAACTACCAGGGCAATCCCGTGCTGAACATCAAGGCCGAAGGCTTTGAGGGAGTGAAAGCGGACGCAAAGAAAACCATCGCCTTCTCGCGCCATATCAACGAAGACTACACTATGCTTTCGGGCAAGCGCCTCCATTGCACAAACGAGGCTAACGAATACAGGGTGGCTCTCGACGAGAAAACCGCTCTTGTTTGGCGACTCTATAACGACGGAGTGGCTTTCAGATACGAACTTAAAGGACTGAACGGAGGTAGCATTCCGCAGGAAGTCACCTCTTACAGAATTCCAGAAGGCACAACGCGATGGATGCATCCGTGGCACTTGAGCTATGAGGATTTCTTCCCAAAGGCGACTACGGGCGAGAGCAAGAACCGCCATTGGTGCTATCCCGCTTTGCTGGAACCTCAGAAGGGAGTGTTCGCATTGATTTCGGAGGCAGGACTCGAACGCAACCAGAGCGCTTCAAGTCTGCGCAACGACACCGATGTGGAGACATACAGAGTTGTGCCGGCTCCTAATGAAGTCAAGCCGATTGACAACTGGCATACCCCTTGGCGTGTGGCCATCGTCGGCGAACTTGCCGACCTCGTCGAGTCGACACTCGTCAACGACCTCTCAGCCCCCTGCCGCCTCACCGATACCGAATGGATTGAGCCAGGAGTGGTTTCTTGGATTTATTGGGCGCACAACCACGGCAGCAACGACTACAATATCATCCGTAAGTATGTCGATATGGCAGCCGAGCTCCGTCTCCCTTATGTCCTTATCGATGCCGAATGGGACGAGATGAAGGACGGCAAGACCATTGAGGATGCTGTCGGCTACGCCAAGTCGAAAGGCGTGAAGCCGATGATATGGTACAACTCCTCTACTGGCTGGGTCAATGGCGCTCCAGGACCTAAGTTCCGACTGAACAAGCCCGAGGACCGCGAACGCGAATTCGCATGGTGTCAGTCGATAGGAGTAGCAGGCGTCAAGGTCGACTTCTTCGGTGGCGATGCCCAGCGTGAGATAGAGTATTATCACGAACTGATGGAATGCGCCGCCCGTCATCATCTTCTTATCAACTTCCACGGTGCCACCACTCCGCGAGGTTGGCAGCGCACCTATCCTCACATGCTGACTACTGAAGCAGTCTACGGAGCCGAGTGGTACAACAACGTGCCTACTTTTACTAATAAGGCCGCTTGCCACAACGCCACACTGCCATTCACTCGCAATGTCATAGGTCCGATGGACTACACTCCGTGCGCCTTTTCCGACTCGCAGCATCCGCACATCACCACTCATGCTCACGAACTGGCGCTCACCGTCCTCTACGAATCCGGACTCCAGCATCTTGCCGACCGTCCGGAGAGTTTCCTTGCGCAGCCTAAGGAGGTGAAGGATTTTCTGGGCAACTTGCCATCCGTGTGGGACGAAACACGCTTCGTGTCCGGCTATCCAGGCGAAAGCGCCGTCATGGCGCGCCGCTCAGGCAATACATGGTACGTGGCAGGCATCAACGGCACGGACGAGACAAAGACCATCCCTGTCCCCCTCACCCAGATAATAGGGCAGTACAGCAAAGCGCAGCTCTTCCTCGACGGCGACAAATGGGACATACAGACGGTCACATCATTGCCAAGCGAAGTGAAGTGCCAGCCACGCGGCGGCTTCGTCTTCGTCATCACCCCATAAAGCACACATGCATACCTCCATGAAAACTCCAGACTCAGACTAAGTTTATACGGACTTAGTCTGAGTCTGCTTGTTTTTAGCCTAAGTTTGTGTAAACTCAGTCTAAGTTTAGAGTTTTGAGGAGGGTTGGGGGAGAGACGAAAAGGCTGATGGGGCTTTGGGGAATAAATGTTTGCCTTTTTGCTAAAAACTCCCTATTTTTGTTGTTTGTTAACTAGTTGTATTATAAACACCTTAAAGTAAAAATGATGAAACGTATCTATTTTGCCATGGCTCTATGGGGCACTTTGGTTATGACGGCCGTGGCTCAGGCATGGACGGAACCTCAGGTTCCTGCCGAGAGCCTCGACGGACTGAAATCGTCGGACGTGGTGTATTTCTATAATGTGGAGGCTGACGCCTTCCTTATCAACGGTATGACATGGGGCACAAACGCTTGTGCTACCCGACTAACCAACGGCGACGCTACGGCGTCAGACCCTCAGCGCTGCTATGCTTTTGTTTCGGGCGGAAACGTGAGAGTTAGAATGAAGACGTATAACACGCTCTTTCTTTCATGCCCAAGTCTGAATGCCGACGATGTGTATTGCGACCAGAATGCTAACCCGTATTTTGCTTACACGGAGACGGCAGAGGGGAGCAATGTCTATACTCTCAACAATACCAAGTGGGGGAAGGACCTTGACGTGACCTGGGACTTCGGCGGGCATGTGACTCTCGTTGGGGGTGATGGCCATACGAAGTGGGCTTTCATCAAGGAGGAGAACGTGACCAACGGCCGCTACATGGCATATAAGGTGAAGCGCCAGATGTATGGCGTGTACAAAGCAGTGGCTGATGCCGGAAAGGCTGATGTGTATGCCAAGTACATTGCTGACGCCAAGGCGGTCTATGACAATGCTGACGCTACGGCCTCGCAGGTGATCGATGCTGCACGCACGCTCTTCTGGGCAGTGTATGCCGATGTGGCTGAGCCTGTCGACGTGTCGTTCCTTTTCGACGATGCCGACATGGTGGGCAAGGGCGACTTGGCTAACTGGGCTACGAGCAACGCCACTTTCGGATGGGGCGAGTTTGAGGTGTATCATTCTGCTTTCACTTTGAGCCAGACTCAGACTGTGCCTCAGGGTTCTTACTCTGTGGGCTGGCAGGCTCTCTATCGTGAGGACGGCAGTGGCACTGCTCCGAAGGTTACTGCTTCGGGTGAGACTTCGGCAAGCGCGAGTGCTGTGGCTATAGGTGCGTTGGAGTATGCTGTGGGCAATGACCAGGGCAACAACTGGATTGCCTCTAACGGAAAGTTCCTTCCTAACGGCATGCAGTCGTGCGGCCAGGCGCTGGCTCATGACGGAAGTCTTGTGTGGACTGACGATGTGAAGGTCGGTTCGGACGGAAAACTTACGGTGAGCGCTAAGATGACAAGCACTGAGCAGTGGTTGAACTGGCAGCGCTTCGTGATAGTCTACAAGGGCATTGGCGATGCTTCGGTGAAGGACGGACTGAAGAATGCCATCGACGAGGCTGAGGCTCTCTATGGCGACGGTAGCGGCAAGGGTGCTGCCGACCTTAAGGTTGCTCTCGATGCGGCTAAGGCTGTGTATGCCGATGAGTCGGCAAGTCAGTCGGATGTCATCATGGCTAACAGCGACCTGCTCTCTGCTATCGAGAAGTACCGCTGGACATCGGCTTCGGTGGACAATCCGGTGGATATGAGCCACCTGATTGTGAACAACAGTTTTGAGAACAGTTTTGAGGGATGGACGCAGACGGGCATGGCTGCCCAGTCTAACACTGCCTTCTCTCTGAAACATGGCAACACATACGTAGAGAAGTGGACCAGTGCTGGCGGTAAGGTAGGCGATGGCAGCGTGATGCAGAAGGTGAATGGTCTCGGACTCGGTGTCTATGTGCTCAAGGCTGCCGCCCAAAACATTCAGGAGGGTTCTTCCGCTGCTCAGACTGGTGCGTGGGTCGTTGCCAACAACTCCAAGACTGAGGTTGTGGGCAAGGATGAGTATTCTGTGACGTTCGTCAACATCGAGAATGAGGCTACGGTAGGATTCCTTGCCGAAGGCGCTACGGGCAACTGGATTTCGGTCGACAACTTCCGCCTCTACTATGCCGGTGGCGAGTTTGCTGACTTCAAGAAGGAACTTGAGGGCTATATCGAGACTGCCAAACCATACATAGGGGAGAAGATGCACAATGCTGTGCTCGACAACCTCAAGGCGTGCATTGCAGCCGCTGAGGCTGAACTCCAGAAGGACAATGCCGATGGCTACACTGCTGTGTCCACTCCGCTTCGCGAGGCTGTGGAGCAGGCAAAGGCTTCGATAAAGGCTTACGCCGACCTCACTGCCGCAATCGCCAAGGCTGAGGTGGCTTATGGCGACGGTGTGATGAAGGGTGCGGAGAAGTTCCTCGCCGTAATCAACGGGGCTAAGGCTGTCAACGACAACCTCGACGCCACTTTCGAAGAGATGGCTGCCGAGATCGTGAAACTTGAGAAGGCAGAGTTTGAGTACAACCTCACCAACCCTACAGGCGCCGTTCCTACGGTGGTGACTGACAAGCGCTATGTGCGTGGTGCCATCGCCGCATTCGGACGTATGACGGTGAGCGGTGTCACTTCTTCCGAAATCCTTGAACAGGGATTCTGCTGGAGCACAGAACCTGACCCTACCGTGCTCGACAACCGCACAACAAAATATCTGGAAAACAACGGACGCATGTACTGGATGGACATGCAACCGGCCACAGTCTACTACATGCGTGCCTATGCTATCACCAAGGGCTATGCTGTGGGCTATGGCGATGTCATCAAGATGTCCACTCTGCCGCAGGGACGAGTGACATACTGGTACAACAACGGTGGCGACGCCGCACACAACGACCGTATCAACACGGCACTTACGGTTGCCACTACTTACTGGTCAAACTACACCAGCATACGCGGATTCAACGTGTCGTGCACATTCTCGCCTGGCACCCCTACCGCCGACTGCGGATATGGCGGCGGAATGCGTATCGGTACGAACATGGGACAGCGTGCAGGAACCTGCATGCACGAGATGAACCACGGCATCGGTGGCGGTACGCTCGAGATTTGGGGCGGATGGGTAGTTTCTCCGCTTCGTGAAACCGTGAACGGCTACTGGGCGGGCGACCGTGCCAACGAGGCAGTGCGTTTCTGGGAAAACAACGATAACCTCGTCATCACCGGCGCTTACGACGGCGGTCACTGGGGCGTTATAAACAAGGGCGAGACTTACTCGCAGGACAACATCTTCCACAACAAATACCCTCACAACGGTGCACACCTCGAACCAGGTGCTTGGGCAGGTCCTCAGAACTGGAACGACACAGAGGTTTTCTACATCGGCAACTCCCTCATCAACCAGGGATTCTGCGAAGACGGACTCATTCCTGTCAACTTCTATTCCGGAGCATTCTGCTTGCCGGCATACGTCTTCGAGCAGGACGACAATGCCAAGTACTACATCAAGAGCGAATCTGCCGACCGCGGACTTGCCACTTCCTATCTCGTGGAACAGAAGAACGGCATCGTCAAGTGGATGGACATGGCAGGAAGCGACGTCACTCTCAACGACAGTGCCGCATGGTACGTCTCCTTCACTCCAGACAACCAGTACTACCAGTTCCGCAACGCTGCCACAGGACGCTACCTCACCTTCACCGCCAACGGGGCCAACGGCATCAGGACAGCCGTCAAGTCAACACCTGCCGCCAACGAAGACTTCCACCTCATGAAGGGACGTCAGGACGTCGCACTCGGCAGTTTCAAGACTCGCGGATATTGGATTATCCACCCGGAAGCCAAGTCAAATCCTGCCACATTTACCGCTACAGCCAACGGAGGAGTGGCAGCCAACACGCTCGACCTCTACAACTCAGCCACAGCACAGCGATGGATATTCCTTCAGGCCGACGAGATAGAGCAGTTTGAGACAGGACTCAAGGACAAGGCACTTGCCGAACTCGACGAGATGATCAGCAATGTGCGCCGACTCAAACTCACTTCCCACACAGAGGACGTGCCAGGAGCAGACGCAGCTCTCGACGACGATATCGCTACGGTCGAATCCCTTGCCGCAGATGCAGCCACTGCCAACGAAGTGACAGCCCTGATAGAGCAGGTTCGCACAGCCGGAATGAACTTCCTCGGCAAGGCCACACCAACCAGCATGTACCGTCCGTTCAATATCACATTCCTTGTCAAGAACGCCGCCATCGACGACAACAGCGGGTGGTCAACCAAACCGACATTCGGCAATTCATGCCTTGAGTACTTCCAGTCGTCGTTCGACTTCAACCAGACAATCACCGGTCTTCCAGCCGGAACATACCAGCTCCGCGCCAAGGCCTTCCAGCGTCCGGGAGCATACGATGCAGTCTACGACTCCTACACAGGCGGCACAGACAATGTCAACACCGTTCTCTATGCCGGAGCCAGCACCGTGAAGGTTAAGAACATCGCCGCAGGCGCAAGGCGCACCCGTCTCCACGCCGATGATGTCGAGGTGGGCACATCTACACGCTACATACCTAACACTATGGCGTCGGCTGAGGCATATCTCAAGCTCTCAACCTACGAGAACGAAGTGGCCACACGTCTGGACGACGAAGGCGCGTCGCTCAAGATAGGAATCAAGTGCCCTTCTGCAGGTACAAACTACTGGAGCGTGTTCGACAACTTCCGCCTCTACTACTACGGAACAATCTCGCCGGAGACAGTGACGGCAATCGACAAGGTCGAGGCGGATGAAACGGTTGGCGAAGACTCTGACAAACCGGTCGAGGTGTACAACCTCCACGGACAGAAAGTGGGCAACACGCTCGAGGGGCTTCCACGAGGCGTCTACATCGTAAACAAGAAGAAGGTGCTTGTGCAGTAGCCAGCTCTTTATCGCTTTGAAAACAACAAGGAGGATGCGTCTCTAATGATGCGTTCTCCTTTTTTTTATCAGATTCAACGACTTGAAAAATCAATCCAATTGGGATGAAAAACTGTTTTCACCTCGGTGCAAACTTTCTGACCCTTCGCTGAAAAGTATAAATAAAACTTATATTTGTAAGAATAAAACTAATATTTATATAAATAAAACTATTATTTGTACAAATATTACTTTTATTTATACTTTTCTCCGAGGGGTTGTGAATTTAGCAGTGCGGAGCGGGTCGTTTCCCCCTGTGGAATCTTGCAGAAGGTAATTTTGCAGGGTGTGGGATTTTTTCTACTTTTGTAGATTAAAGATATTGTTGATAATTATTTATTAATCAATTTAATATTATGAAGAACCGATTTCTTTCTTTCTTATGCCTATGTTTAGGTACATCGTTGGCGGCTGTGGCGCAGACATGGACGGCTCCGCAGGTGCCTGGGGAAAGTCTCGACGGATTGAAGTCGACCGACGTAGTGTATATTTATAATGTGGAGGCTGACGCTTTCGTGATGTATGGCATGACGAGCAACACGCAGGCTTGTGCCGCTCGACTGACTAACGGCGACTATACCGCCTCAATCCCTAATCAAAGCACTGTTATTGCTTCGGACGGTAAGGTGAGGATGAGAAACAAGGAGAAGGGCGGGTCGTACTACATTTCCTGTCCAAGCGAGGCGGCTTATGATGTAGTTATAAATAAGTCGACAAACCAGTATTTTACTTACTCGGAGACTGCTGAAGGCAGCCGTGTGTATACGCTCAGCAATGACAAGTTTGGAAAGTTGCTGGACGTGTCGTGGACTTACGGCGGTCACTTGACTCTTACTGGTGGTGCGGGCATGACGAAGTGGGCATTTGTCAAGGAGTCTAACATCACTAATGGTGCTTACGCTCTGTATAAGGCAAAGAAGGCTATGTACAACGTGTACAAGGCTGTGGCGGATGCTGGCAAGGAAGGGGCTTATCAGGCGCCCATTGCAACTGCCCTTGAGGCTTATAGTGCTTCTAATGCTACGGTGGAGAGCATAGAGAGGGCTTCGCGCGAGCTCTTCAAGGCGGTATGCGTTGACTTGACTGAACTTATCGACGTGTCGTTCATGCTTGACAATGCGGACATGGTGGGCAATGCAAGTGCTGACAAGTGGTACAGCGGCAGCCCTGCTTTCGGTTGGGAGGAGTTTGAGATTTACCACTCGGCATTCACTCTCGAACAGGACAATGTGCTTCCGCTAGGAACATACGATCTCGGTTTTCATTCGCTCTATCGTGAGGACGGTTCGGGTGTGGCGCCAACTCTTACTGTAACAACTGGCAAGGGCGCTTACACAGGAAAGACTCCTCTGATGGGAACAATCGATTATGCTGTGACAAATGCTACGGACAACAACTGGACAAGCGTCAACGGCAAGATCCAGCCTAACGGCATGCAGTCGTGCGGCCAGGCTTTGGCTCATGGCGACGCTATGGCTTGGGCTAAGGATATCGTTGTCGACGCTGAGGGCGCTGTCAATATCAAATATGCGGTGACATCGAGCAACCAGTGGGTGAACTGGCAGGGCTTCCGACTCATCTATAAGGGACTGAGCAAGGAGGAGCTTGTCGGGAACCTTGAGGCAACAATCAGTGAGGCTGCTGCGCTCTATGGCGATGGTACAGGCAATGGGGCAGCGGCTCTGAAGGCGGCTATCGATGCGGCTCAGGCTGTATGTGCAGATGCGAGCGCTACAAACACTGACGTGAAGAGGCAGATTGACGCTCTCGTGCTTGCCATGAAGAACTACCGCTATGGCAATGCTTCGGAGGAGGACCCTATCGACATGACTTCGCTTATTGTCAACCCAAGTTTCGAGAAGCAGTTTGAAGGATGGACCGCTCAGCACATGGCTACTCAGACAAACTCGTCTTTCAAGCAGAAGAAGGGGACGACTTACGTGGAGAAGTGGACTGGCAGAGGCGGACAGGTGGGTGATGCTTCTGTTGTGCAAAAGATCGAGGGGCTCGACCTCGGTATTTACAAACTTGTTGCCGGTGCGCAGAACATACAGGAGGACACTCCTAACGCATCGCAGAGCGGAGCGTGGATTTTTGCTAATAACACAAAGGCGGCTGTTGACAAGACTGCTGAATATTCATTGGTATTCACAAACATCGAAAGCAGCGCTACAATAGGATTCATGGCTCAGGGCGCTACGGGCAACTGGCTCGCTGCCGACAACTTCCGACTCTACTACATCGGAGGTACTGATGCCGACTACAAGGTTGCTCTTCAGGGCTACTATGACGCGGCGGCTGCTATCGCAGACAAGAAGATGCACTCTGCCGCTAAGGACGCTCTCGACGCTAAGATGGCTGATGTGCTTGCTGAACTTGGCAAGTCTGCAACCGAGGGCTATGTCAAGGTTTCAACTCCGCTTCGCGAGGCTACGGACGAGGCAAACCGCTCTATCGCCGCTTATGCTGAACTGCTTGCCGCTATCGAAAAGGCTGAAACTCAGTATGGCGACGGAGCTGGCGAGGGGGCAGAGGAATATCTCGCGGCAATCAATGCGGCAAAGGCTGCTTATGCCGACGGAGCGACTTCGTATGCTGACCTTGCTAACCACATCGTGCTTCTCGACGAGGCGGCATTTGCATTCATGCTTCAGTCGCCTACAGGGGCAATGCCGATAATAACTAAGACTGACAAGCGCTATGCACGCGGTTCGGTGATGGCGTTCGGCCGATTCACATACAATATCAACGGAGCTAAACTTCGTGAGGCAGGATTCTGCTTCTCTACTGAGAAGAACCCTACTGTGCTCGACCAGCGTTCTACACGATACATCGACAATAGCGGACGCATCTATATAATGGAGAACATGAAGCCTTCAACCGTCTATTACGCTCGCCCTTATGTCGTGACTGAGGGCTATCAGGTGGCATACGGCGATGAGATAAAGATTATCACTCTCCCTAAGGCTAATATCAGCTGGTCTTGGAACAATGGTGGTAGCGCAGAGGAGAATGCACGTATTAGCGAAGCTATGCGCCACGGCATCGAGGACATTTGGGGCAAGCTTGTGAGCACGCAGGGATTCCACCTTTCAGGCAACTACGGTTCGGGCACTCCTACGGCCGACTGCTCTTACGGCGGATGGATGCGAGTAGGTCCTAACGTTTCATATCAGCGCACAGGTACAATCCTCCACGAGGCAGCCCACGGTGTGGGTGTCGGTACTCAGAACGGATGGTGGACAATGCTCGTAGACGGTTCGTGGACAGGTCCTCGCGCAAACAGCGTTCTCCAGTTCTGGGATAACAACACGACGGCAAAAATGGCTGGTGATAGTCAGCACATGTGGCCTTATGGAATCAATGGTGCTCACGAAGACAACGGTTCTGACGCTCTCTACATGGCTCAGGCGCTCATCATTCAGGGATTGCATGAAGATGGAGTAGCCCCTACAAGCGGATGCTTTGCTCTGCCAGCATATACGTTTGAGCATGACGATGAGGTTAAGTACTACATCAAGAACGAAAGTGCGTCGTTCGGACTCACTACTTCCTATCTGACGGTGAGCGGCACTTCGCTCAAGTGGAAGGAAGCGACATCGGTTGACGTTGCTAACGACGACAACTTCGCATGGTACCTCAGCTTCGACCCAGTGAAGCAATACTACATGTTCCGCAATGTAGGCACTGGTCAGTACATCACTTACAGCAACTCTACCTTCAAGGTTGCAACGAAGACTACTCCTGCGGCTACGGAGAAATTCCACGTCATGAAGGGCAGAAAAGACATAAAGGTAGGTAGCGGTACGTCGGCAACTAACGTCCGTGGCTACTGGATTATGAACGTGACAAACAATAATCCACGTGCTATGGTGGCTACTGCTTCAGGCAATGTGGGCGCAACTGGCTTCGACCTTTCAGCCGACGCGGCATCGCAGCACTGGGTGATTCTCACGGCTGAGGAGACCCTCAAGTTTGATGAAGCGGCACGTCTCTCAGCTCTCAACGAACTGAAGACCCTTATTACCAACCTCAATAAGGTGAAGTCAACTCCTCACACTGAAGATGCTGAAGGTGCAGACGTTGCTATCGACGCAGCTCTGTCTTACGCTCAGACCGTTGCCGATGATGCAAATTCCGGTCTCGATCTGCTCCGCGCTACAATTGAGAGCACAAGCCAGGCAGGAATGGACTTCCTTGCAAATGCTACTCCTGCAAGCGTTGACGAACCGTTTGACGTTACTTTCCTTGTGACGAATGCTTCAATCAGCGACAACACAGGATGGTCAGTGGCTCCGACATTTAACTTCTCATGCCTTGAGTTCTATCAAGCTACGTTCGACTTCAACCAGACAATTACCGGACTCCCTGCAGGAACTTACAAGACAACAGTTCAGGCGTTCCAGCGTCCAGGAGCGTATGCTACGGCTTACTCTGACTATGTCAACGGCACTAACAAGGTGACTACATACCTCTACGCTAACACCGAATCGGTTAAGGTGGCTCATATCGGCACCGAAGCACGCACTTCAAAACTCGGCGGTTCAGAGGCATCAGTGGGAAGCCCTGTTCGCTACATCCCTGACAACATGGAAGCAGCAAGCAAGTACTTCGCTAAGGGACTCTATGAGAATGAAATCATGACCGAGTTGGCAGAGGGCAAGAATAGTCTCAAGATTGGTCTGCGTTGCTCATCAAGCAGTGACGGCTATTGGACAATCTTCGACAACTTCCACCTCTACTACTATGGAGATATGACCAAGGACCACATCACTGATATCGATGCGGTTGAGACTGAAACCGACAACGTCCCTGTTGTGGTTTACAACCTCCAGGGGCAGAAGGTAGGCGACTCTCTCGAGGGTCTTCCACGAGGCATCTACATCGTCAATAAGAAGAAAGTTCTTGTGAGATAAGATGGGCACGGGATGTTTCACTGAGAAGTTAAATTTTGAGAAGTTACGTTAGAGAAGTTACGTTGGGGACGAATGATGCGAGGCGGCACGTCCTTTGGCATATTCCCCGATTTTAACTTCCGTGATTTAACTTCTGTGATTTAACTCCCGTGATTTAACATCCCCTTTTAACTCCTAATAATAAAACAACTATGCAAACAAAATTAGTAGAGAAAAAGTATCTCGTTACGTTTATCCTCATCACATCCCTTTTTGCCCTGTGGGGATTTGCCAACGACATAACCAACCCAATGGTTGCGGCGTTCCAGACAGTTATGGAACTCACCGCCTTCCAAGCCTCATGGGTGCAGTTCGCCTTCTACGGCGGATATGCCACAATGGCTATCCCAGCAGCCCTCTTCATACGCAAGTACAGCTATAAGAGCGGCATCCTGCTCGGCCTCGGACTCTATGCCGTGGGAGCATTCCTCTTCATCCCAGCAGCCTCGATGCAAAGCTTCGTGTTCTTCTGCATGTCGCTCTACATCCTTACATTCGGTTTGGCGTTCCTCGAGACAACCGCCAATCCCTTCATCCTCACGCTGGGCGCGAAAGAGTCCTCCACCCGCCGTCTCAACCTGGCACAAGCGTTCAACCCTATGGGCTCGCTCTCAGGCATGGCGGTAGCCTCCCTCATCGTCCTGCCAAACCTGATTTCCGACAAGCGCAATGAAGCAGGCGAAACCATTTTCCATACTTTCGACGAGGCGACAAAAGCCGACATCCGTCTTCACGACCTTGCCGTCATCCGCGACCCCTACGTCATGCTCGGACTCGTGGTGCTCGTCGTCTTCATCGTCATAGCCCTGAAGAAGATGCCGCAGACATCAGCCGACGTAAAGCAAGATTCGGCAATGAACACACTCCGCCGCCTGTGGAGCGACGTAGTCTACCGCGAAGGCGTTCTTGCCCAGGTGTTCTACGTAGCAGCCCAGATCATGGTGTGGACCTTCATCATCCAGTATGCCGACAACCTTGGCATCAACAAAGCCACAGCCCAGAACTACAACATCCTTGCCATGAGCATGTTCTTGTGCAGTCGCTTCGTCAGCACCTTCCTCATGCGCTACGTCAACGCCCGCTTGCTCCTTGCCCTCTTCGGCATAGGAGCAATGGCATGCACCCTTGGCGCAATAAGCATCGTCGGCATAGCCGGACTCTATTGCCTTGTAGGCATCTCCACGTTCATGTCGCTCATGTTCCCGACAATCTACGGCATAGCCCTTGAGAAGGTTGAGACTCGGGACACATCGCTCGGCGCAGCCTTCCTCGTCATGGCCATCGTAGGCGGAGCCGTCATGCCTCCCCTCCAGGGACTGCTCATCGACATGGGCGTTATTTGCGGCCATCCAGCCGTCAACGTCTCGTTCGTCCTGCCGCTCGTGTGCTTCCTCTTCGTCACACTCTACGGCTTCCGCTCCTATCGCAGAAAGTGAAAGAGTAGGGGAAAACAACAGAATGAAAATGGTGCAGCGTTAACAAAAATGCTGCACCGTTTTATTTATCAGCGCTTCAGCGTTGTGAAAAATCGGCACAGCAGTAAAGAGCTTTTGCGCCCCATTTGTTAACTACTAATAACTCCGATTCTATTACTAAAAATGGAAGTTAAATGTTTTGGTTAGGAGCGCTATTTCCTTTACTAATATTTTAGTATTCTAAAGATTTGGTTTTACTTTGCGCCTGCCATTTCGGAAAAGCCCATGTGTGTCAATCCCTCGAATTAGAATTATTAATATCCATGAAGCGATTTATTTACATACTATTGTTTGCGGCATTAGCGACGACTGCTTGTGCTCAAGTCAAGGTGACTGGACGGGTGATAGACCTGCAGAACAAACCTGTGGGAGATGTTATCGTCAAGCTGATGGGTGGCAATAAGACATTGGCATTCACCAGTAGCAATTCACAGGGCGTGTACATCATGGAACTGCAGAGCACTCCGACAGGCGAAACCACGCTCCATTTCAACCATATCGGCTACGAAAAGGAGGTGGAGGCGCTTTCTCTGAAAGAAAAGGAGAACAAGGTTGACATGGTGCTAACTCCAAAGAATATAACACTGAAAGAGGTGAAGGTGCGTGCTACACCTCTCTGGGTGAACGGCGACACGCTGAGTTACAATTTGGCTTCGTTTTTGGGCAAGGGAGATGTCACATTGGAGGACGGACTCAAGCGTTTGCCTGGACTGGAAGTTTCGAAGAACGGAGCCATCTCCTACATGGGCAAGGGTATTTCAGCGTTCAATATTGAAGGCCTCGACATGCTCGGCGGCAAGTACAACCTTGCCACTCGCAACATGGGTGCCGACATGGTGACTAAGGTCGAGGTCGTGCGCAACTACCATGCGCGTAAGATTGACCAAGACAAACCAAGCGATGCTGTCGCGCTGAACATAAAACTGGCAAAGAAAGCAAAATTCAAACCTTTCGGACAGGAAGAGGCAGGACTCGGGTATATGCAGGACGGCAGAGACGAATGGTTAGGACTGTTGGGACTGACAGGCATGATGTTTACGGATAATTTCCAGACCATCTGCTCCGCTAAGATTGGCAATCACAAGAATTACGGAACAGGCGACTTGGTCTATCACTACGGCGGAGGCGGACTCTCCACTAAAGCCACTTCGTTGTTTGGCGGATTCGACGGAGGACACCCGCCGCAGGGTGAGTCGGACTACCGACGCAACGCTATGACGTCGCTCAACGGCATTCTGAAGTTGGACAGCAGCACTACGGTGCGTGTCAATGCCGACTATACCTATCGCCGTGCAACCCATGATATCGCTTCAGCAACAACTTACCTGGGCGAAGGAGGCGAATACATCACCGTGAGCGAGAAGACCTCGCCTCTGGGCATACAACATTTGCCTAAAATCTCTCTTGACTACAGGGAAAACGAGCGGTGGCGCTATACAAGCGAAACCTTCACGCTGAAGGCGCTCTTTGAGCGCAACGAGGGAAATATGGTCTACAACAGCGAGCGTGCTTCGCAACAGCGCCGAACAACCTCGATCGAGGCTGACAACTCGTTCAACTTGTCGCGTATGATCAACGACCATCGCTACTCGCTTTATTCCAATATTAAGTTCTTGCGCACGCCGACTCTGCACTTGTCGTTCGGCAACAAAGGCGCGGCCTACGGACAGACCGCCCAGTCAACAACGTTAGATACTCGCCACAGCACTTCGTTCGACATACGTCTGAGCGAGAAAATTACCTTGAATTTGCCAGTGAATCTGCAGGCCAATTACGATTTTGTCGAGACGGTGCGCACACCTGAAAACGATGTCAATCGCCTGAGCGGATGGACCGTCATACCATCGTTCCAGCCCGGCTTCGAATGGCGAAGCAGTGACCGCCGATTCTATTCCTCACTTGGCGTACCTTTAACGCTGCGCATGATGAATTATGGCGACACGCAACTGACGAAATTCTACCTTAACCCTAATCTCAATCTCAGTTACACGTTCTCAGCCAACAGCAAACTGACCGCATCGACAAGTCTCAACTACGGCACTGGCGACATGCTCGACCTGCTGACGGAACCAATGCAGATTGACTACCGCACCACGCGAACTGCGTCGGGGGTGATTGGCGAGTCACGCAACTGGAGCACTTCGGCTGGCTGGAAATTGCAGATACCGCTCAGCTACTTCACTTTCGATGTTAATGCTTCCCACAACGAGGGAAAGCGCAATACCCTCTATTCGCAGACAGTCAGCGGAACTGACGTCAGTACGCAGTCGCTCTTCCGCGACACCTATACGCGCACTACTTCGTTCAGCATCTCAACGACGAAGAACATTCCTGCTATTTTCGCCAAATTCGGCGTTCACGGCAGTTACTCCTTTGGCGACAGCGAACAGGCAGTAGGCGACAATGTCATTGCTACAGACAACGAGAGCTATACTCTGCGAGGAAATGTCGCTGTCTCTCCAATCCATTGGCTTGAACTCAACTACAATATCAACTACGGATGGACGCGTTCGTCGTATGGCATGACACGCAACACTACGACATCGCTCAGCCACAACGGCGGACTGCACATATTCCCCGTGCCGCAGCTCGACCTCTCTGCCAACTACGACTATGTGCGTCGACAGATTGCTCCTAACCGCTACAAGCACATGTCGCTCTTCAATGCCTCGGCACAATATAAGTTCAAGCGTGCCGTGCTGAGACTCGAACTCAACAACCTGCTCAACCAACGTTCGTACTCCTACACCGTCTTCGACGGCATCAACACCTACAGCTACGACTATGGCCTGTGCGGACGCACCGCCATGCTACGATTGACATTCTCTTTATAATAACCTTTGTAATTAAACGCATTGATATGAAAAAGACTATCTTCGCTCTCGCTCTGTTGCTGGCAATGACGGCGCAGGCGCAAAACGACACTATCGGAGTGTCGAAGTTTACTGCCATATACCAGTACTGTTGCAAGACAACGAATGCTGCCGGCGAGCTTATCACCGACTCGCTCCTTATTGCTGTGCAGACAGCCAACGGAGTGACCAAGAGTTTCCCTTACAACTCTTACAACAAGCAGACAAAGAAAAAGACCGACAGCTACTACACCCAAAAAGCCGCGCAGATGCACATGGGCGATGTCTTTCTGAACTATCCTGAAGGACGTATCACTGTGCAGGAAGAACTTTACCCCTCCCTCTACCAGACGGACGAACCTCTGCAAAAGCAAAAGTGGAATCTCAGTGAACAGGAGGACTCCATATTCGGATACCTGTGTCATGCGGCAGAGACAAAATTCCGTGGCAAAACATGGAAAGCATTCTACACGGAAGAGATTCCGGCAAGCATAGGCCCTTGGAAATTGGGTGGGCTGCCAGGTATGATAACCAAGGTGGAAGATGAGGAGGGAATACACTCATTCGCTCTTTGCGGACTTCTCAACGAAGAGCAACCACTGATATTTACAGAGTATCTCAATTGGTTCGTACCTCAAATGAATTCAGGGAAAATGAGCATGGCAAGACAACGAATTGACTACCAGAAGATGACCGCCAAGAAATTTCTGAAGCACAAGAAGAAGGTGCTCGGCAATCCGCGCTATGTGCAGAATCCCACATATTACGCTCCAAGTGCAATGGAAGCGTTCGGTTACCGGGAACATCACCTCAGCAACCTCTCCGACCAGCAAATCATTAGTGTAGCAGGAGTTATTGTTCTCTCCGAGGGTCACGTATACCAACCGCTCGAAATTGAATAAGAACGGAGAAGCATTTTTATATCAACGCTTCTGCATTTATTTGCAAACGGTGTAGCGTTTATTTACGAACGAGGGCTCATTTATTTGCAAACGAGGGCTCATTTATTTACAAACGAGGGCTCGTTAACAAACCCTAATAACGAAAATGAAAAAGATTCTATCATTCATCGCCTTCGCACTGACTATCGGAGTGCAGGCACAGACAAAAGACAGTATAGATACGGCGCAGTTCGCCGTAATCTACGACTATACCGTAAACACGCTCGATGATGAGGGTGAGGCAGTGTGCGACTCCATACAGCTGGTCGTACAAGTGGGGCAAATCGTAACAAAGTCTCAGCCCCTGATGCAATACATAAAGGAAAAGGGCAAAGACATCGAGGACGACGACTGGAAAAAATCCATGGCAATGGAGCACAAGGAGGCGCTCGTACACATGCCAACCGTATGGATAAACTATCCGGAGGGCGAGACACTGGTGAAAGAAATCATATTTCCACACACATTTGAAGGCCACGAGCCAATACCGCAAATGGAATGGAATCTTACGGACGACACGCTGACCATTAGCGGTTATCTGTGCCACCGCGCGGAGATGACCTTCAGGGGAATACGTTGGGATGCATGGTACACGGAAGAAATCCCATCGTCTGCAGGTCCCTGGCGTTTGCGCGGACTGCCTGGCATCATCGTGAAGGCAGAAGGCGACGCCCACCGCTTCGTCCTTGCCGAACTGCGCCGCGAAGCAACACCAATCACCTACACCCCAAGCGTCGACATCGAGCGCATGGAGTACTCCAAACTGCTGAAATACCGCAACCAGATATTCGGCAGCAAGCAGTATGCCAAGAACCCGTACCATCACATTGGCGGAAACGGAACGGCATCCATTAACCAATACATCAACAACATTACAGTGATTGGCAACAATTACATATACGCCAACGGTCTGCCATTCCTCCAGAAAGCACACGTCCACCAACCGCTGGAACTGAAGTGAGTTCTACCATTTATGAACAAAGAGCAACGGCATCAGCGTTCCCGTTATCATCATCAAATGTGAATCTGCGGAATCTGCGGCTCTAAATACTTAGGGCGGGCAACCCCAGCCCCTACGATAAACTATAAACCTTCAACGATAAACGTTACCTCGTTCCCTTTAACTTCCGATTATAACTTCTGTGATTTAACTCCTTATGAGGGCACCCGCAAGGGGTGCACCCTACGTCACTAACCTCCTTGCTTCCTAACTACTACAGATTACACAAATCGACACAGATTAAAATCCTTGTAATCTGAGAAATCTGTGGTTGATTGAGTTTTTGAGTTCTTGAGTTCCTTACTTTCTAACCTCCTTACCTTCTTAACTCCTATATATTTTAGGGGCTTGTTTAAACTTTGTGACGGGTATGCAGTCTTATAATGGAAGAAATGTGCGGAAACGTTTTAACCATTATAATATTGTATGAAAAGATTTACTTTGATTTTGTGCCTTTTGGCGGGGACGTTCCTTATGGCTGGTGCTCAGACATGGACGGCGCCTCAGGTGCCTGGTGAAAGTCTGGACGGCTTGCGCTCGTCGGACATAGTGTATGTATATAATGTGGAGGCTGACGCTTTTGCCATGTATGGTATGACGAGCAATACGCAGGTTTGCGCCACTCGTCTGTCGAACGGCGATGTGAAGGCTTCGACTCCTCAGCAGAGCTACGTGTTTGTGGCTGACGGCAAAATCCGTATGAGGAATAAGGAGAAGGGCGGCAGTTACTATTTTTCTTGTGCAAGCGACGCTGCCTACGATGTGGTGATGAACAAGAATACGAACCCTTATTTCACTTATGCGGAGACTGGCGACAAGAATGTCTACACGCTGACTAATGACCAGTTTGGCAAGGCTCTCGATGTATCGTGGACTTACGGCGGTCATCTGACTTTGACGGATGGTGCCGGCAAGACAAAGTGGGCGTTCATCAAGGAGGGCAACCTGACTAATGGCGCCTATGCTCTGTACAAGGCGAAGAGGGGGCTGTATGGCATATACAAGTCGCTTGCTGATGCTGGAAAGGCCGAGGTGCATAAGGATGCTCTCGATGAGGCTTTGGCGGCTTACAATAGCGGGCGTGCCACGGTGGAGAGTATCACTGAGGCTTCGCGCAAGTTGTTCGGCAAGGTGTTTGTCGACATAAGCGGCGAACTGAACGTGTCGTTCCTGCTCGAGAATGCCGACTTTATCAGCGGAATGAGCGCTAAGGGCTGGGGAAGTGCTTCGCCTGCTACGGGATGGGGCGAAATGGAGATTTATCATTCTGCATTCACGCTTGTGCAGGATGCTATAGTGCCTCTTGGCACGTATGACGTGGGTTTCCATTCGTTGTATCGCGAGGACGGTTCGGGTTCGGCTCCGACTCTTACGGTGAAGACTGGCAAGGGAACTTACACGGGCAAGACTCCGCTGATGGGAACTCTTGACTATGGTGTGACAAACACTTCGGGCAATAACTGGTCGAGCTCGAACGGTAAGATTCAGCCTAACGGAATGCAGTCGTGCGGACAGGCTTTGGCTCATGGCGACGCTATGGCGTGGGCAAAGAACATAGCAGTGAGCGCGACGGGCGAAATGAATATCAAGTATGCGGTGACATCAAGCAACCAGTGGGCAAACTTCCAGGGTTTTGAACTCATCTTTAAGGGAGTGGAGAAGTCGGAACTTACAGCCAGTTTGAAGTCTGCCATCAGTGACGCGACAGCGCTCTATGGCGACGGCAGCGGCAAGGGTGCTGCTGACTTGAAGTCTGCCATCGATGCGGCTAACGCCGTGTATGGCAACGCCGACGCTACTGGCAAGGAAGTCAATGATGCCATCAACTCGCTTGTCTCGGCTGTGACAAACTATCGCAACGGCAATGCTTCGATTGATAATCCTATAGATAAGACTTCGCTCATAGCAAACCCAAGTTTCGAGAGTCAGACTACGGGATGGACCGTGAGCGGACTGGTTACCCAGACTAACACGTCATTTACCCAGAAGAAGGGCTCTGTCTACATGGAGAAGTGGGTCAGCCAGGGCAACCGTGTCGGAAACGGCTATGCCTTGCAGAATGTTGTAGGTCTTGAAGTGGGCGTGTATCAGTTGAAGGCTGGTGCGCAGAACATTCAGCAGAACTCGTCGGTGACGCAGACAGGTGCGTGGATCTTTGCCAACGGAACCAAGGAGTCGGTAGGCAAGACTGGCGAGTATGTGCTCACATTCGTCAATATCGAAAGCGAGGCGGAGATAGGATTCATGGCGGAGAACGCCAGCGGTAACTGGATTTCGGTTGACAACTTCCGCCTCTACTATGTAGGAAATGAAGCGGACTTCAAGGCTGAACTTCAGAAGTACATTGATAATGCCAAGGCGCTTTCCGGAAAGAAGATGCACACTGCTGCGGCTGAGGTGCTCGGCGAGGCGTTGGCTGCGGCTGAGGCAGAAATACTCAAAGAAGGATATGACGGATACGTAAATGTGTCAACTCCTTTGCGCAAGGCTACGGATGAGGCTGAGGAGTCAAGTGCGGCTTATGCTAACCTGCTTGCAGCAATCGAGGCGGCAGAACAGGAATACGCAAGCAGCCAGAACGAGGTGCTGCTGAGCGCGATAAACATGGCTAAGGGTCTCTATGAGGACGGCGAAACATCGTATGCCGATCTGGAGAACGTGGCAGCATTCCTCAAGGACGCAAAGAACAACCCTAACACTGCCTACCAGGTGACATCGGCAATCAACGTCACAGAGGCTGTAGACTTCCACATTGCGGGCATCACACCGTTTGCAACAGCGGGAAGCGTCAATATCGTCAACCCTGACGCCGTTGTGATAATCGACAAGACAAAACCGTCGCTCGTCTTGGCGCGCCACATGCAGAACATCTACATCAATGGCGAGGCTGCCCAGAATAACGTCAACTGCCAGGTGAGAATGTACAACACCGGTACTATCATTTATCCATACGGCAAGGACTTCAAGCCGCTTACAGTCTACTCGGAGCAGAACTTCGAGGGTACGGCAGTTAATGACTTCGGACTTGAGAATAGCGGCGGCTACATGAACACTCTTACAGATGCGAAACTCAACAATGCAATACGAAGTTTTAAACTCAAGCGAGGATATATGGTCACATTCTCTATCGGTGCGCGTGGACGCGGTTATAGCCGATGCTTCATTGCCGACCATGAAGACCTTGAGTTTGCCACTCTCCCTGCCGTGCTCGACAAGCACATCACTTCCTACCGTGTGTTCAAGTGGAACAACGCGCAGAAGAAGGGACTTGCCAGCGACACAGGCGCCGAGGGCAACCAGGTGCTGAATTCCGCATGGTGCTACGACTGGGGACCTGGTCAGGATCGCGGCGTGGACACCGAGACAGTGCCTCACAAGATTCACAAATCATGGCCGGCTGTGGCTGACTGCGGACGTGTGACATATTCTCCTCACATGAAGACCGATAACGAACCAGGCAACTCGGCCGACGACCAGCCTGGCACAGTGGCTGAGGTGTTGGCGTACTGGGAGGATGCAATGGCTACAGGTATGCGACTCTGCTCGCCTTCGTCGCACGACGGAAGCCTGAACTGGTTGCGCGAGTTCATGAACGAGATTGACGCGCGCGGATGGCGTTGCGACATCCTCGACATGCACTGCTACTGGCCTGCAGGTTCGTTCCCAGGCCTCCAGAACTGGTACAACGACTACAAGCGCCCAATCTGGATATCTGAGTTTGTGTGGGGTGCTTCATGGAACAACAACGGAATCTTCGCAGGCGACCGCTCGTTCTCAGAAGCCGCACAGCAGGCGAACTATGAGGGCATGCGTCCAATCCTTGAGAACCTCAACAGATGGCCTTACGTGGAGCGTTACGCCTATTGGAACAGCGAGGCCGACTGCTCTAAGATATATAAGTATGGCACAGGACTTTCCATCCTTGGCGAGTTCTATGCAGAGATGAACTCCGGACTCGGATACAACGAAAACTATCAGTACGTGCCACGCGTGGTGTATAAATCACCTTCAAACCTGACCGTTGATTTTGCCGCTTCAAAGAAGGTGGCGACGCTTAAGTGGAACCATCCTAACGGCGAACTTGCTGACTCTGTAGTTCTTGAGCGCAAGATTGAGGAGGAGAGCAATCTGTATGTCGCTGTAAGGACGCTGTATGACGTGGAGAACACTACGCTTACGGTAAACGACACATTGCTTGGCAAATCGGGCGCTGTGTATTACCGAATCAGGGAGTACGACTCCGACAGAAAGGTTCGAACAACTAACGAGGTGATGATTTCCATACCAAGCGCAACGGGCAACGACTTCGTCAAGTACGGCTCGCTTGCTATCTTGGATACAGACCCTGTGACTGTTGAATTCAATTATCCTTATGAGGTGGCGCCTGCCGTGTTTACAGGTCTCGTGACAAGCAAGAACGCTGACGCAGTTCCTACAAGCCTCGTGACAGATGTCGAAAAGGATAAGTTCACATACAAGTATTTCGCTCTTCAGCATCAGGACGACCCTGTTTCTTTCACTAAGGTTGAAAATGTGCCGTTTATGTCTCTGCCTCTGGGCAACCACACGTTTGGCGACATGGACATCGAGGTGGCCACTACAGCCGTAATGGGCGACACCCTTGAAGTGAAGTTTGCAAAACCGTTCCCTAAGGGCATCACACCTGTCGTATTGGCTGAACTGAACCCTACAATCACAGCCGAACCTTATTTCGTCAGAGTGTGGGATGTCACAAATGAAGGATTCAAGGTCATCACCTTCCATGAGGAAGCAGCAGGAGTGCAGGTGACCACAGCGCAGCCTCTCTTCTATGCAGCGTTCACACCAGGCTCCGAGTGCATCGACGAGGAGGAAGGTCTGCTTCTTACTGCAGGACTGAGCGACGAGAAAGTGTACGGCATCGGAGCCCGTAACTTGTACTTTACGGATTGTGATTACGATGAAGAGGGCAATGTGACTCGCAATGACACGCTGCTCCTTGAAGATCCTCTTGTCTTTGCTTCTATGAGAACGTTCAATTACACAGGTGGCGCAGTGCTTCGTCAATCTAGTGTATATAATGAGACGATTGACGACAAGACTTATGTTGAATACATGAAAGTGCGCAAACTGGTCGACTCCAGCAAGACTGGCATAAAGAACAACAGCAGCACAGCCGACTTGTTCGGATGGGTGGCGCTCAGCAAGGGCGGAATTTCCACCGATGCTGTCGGCATTGACGGAGTTGCGTCACAAGGCGAAGGCGCGGGCATGAGCGTGTCAGTTGTCGACCGACGCATCATCGTGCATGGCACTGACGATTTCGAAGTATTCACACTCGGAGGCACTAAACTTTCATCCGCAGCAGTGCAGCAGCCAGGCATATATATGGTTCGCTCTGCTAACAGCGTGGTTAAGGTTGTTGTGCGATAAAACAAATTTTCATATTGGGGGAAAGGGCGCGAAAGCGCCCTTTTGTTTTGCCTGACTCTAACTTTTCCTGCAAAAGTGCATGCGAAACGGAATATATTTCATACATTTGCCATGTTTACTAACCTTAAAACAAAAAAAACGCACTATGAGGAAGATTATTTTTGGTTTAGTGGCTGTTGCCGGACTGACAGCGGTCACATCTTGTGGCGACGACACAATCCTTACGGCTGGTCTGGCTGAAGACGCTGTGAAGAAGGACCTCTACTGGGAGGGCAACCCTAAGCAGACAGCCGAGCTTACTACTGGCTATTTCGAAGTGACGTACGATGACTACGCAAAGTATCAGCAACTGCAGGCGGCAGGAATGATCACCTTTGCAGCCGAGAAGGCTGTCGAAGCCAAGCAGAGATACAGCTGGCGCGGCTATTATTATGAATATGTAGACCATTATTATGCCAAAGTCGAGTTGACGGACAAGGGGCGTAAGTATCTTTTCACCGACGAAGTGAAGCATGGGCGGGCCGACATCGCCAAGGACTTGAAACTTGACGAAATGCTTGAAGACGAGAAACTGCCTGAATACATGACCGATTATCCAGAACTGAAGGTTACGACATTGCAACCAGAACCTAAAAAGGCGGATGACGCTGCCGATGAACCTGCTGACGAACCAGTTTATGGCGATGATTCAAACTACTCAGCCGACAACGACAAACCGGCTTCAGCTTCGGAGACTCCGAGCGCATACGAAAAGGCACAGGCAAAAGTCAATTTCGAGACTGTCACTGTCGTTACTGGCGAACTCGAAATCGTGAAGGCTAAGGAAGTGTTCTGCCCAGAAGAGTACTGGAAGGTAGGCAAGGGCGAATGCAAGGTTATCATTGAGTTCACAGGCAAAACTCCATTCGGCCATGCACTTGGCGCTCCACGCGAAGGTTCGAGATACGACCAGAAGATTGAACTGAAGCGCTACGAAGACCTCGGTTGGGTCGTAGAGAACTAAAAGTCACAGAGTGTGACCGCTTACCATAAGCAGGGGCTGCACCGCGCTCAATTACTGGCGCGTGCAGCCCTTCTTGTTTCTGCGCTCAATTTCATTTGAATATAGGGCTTGAATGTTGCGTTGTCTCGCTCAGGATTTGAAACTCAGTCTGAGTTTGTATAAACTTAGGCTGAGTTTATATGTTTTTAGTCTGAGTTTGTACATACTTAGTCTGAGTTTGTAGTTTGTACCTCTCTGCGGCGGGGGAGCGACGGTGCTGGCTGTTTTTATTTGCGCTTGTCTTGGAGCTGTCCGCTAAACGTTTCCCGTTATCCTTCCCGCTTCCGTTAGTGGGGCGGGCAGTACCGCCCCTTCGAGGGTTAGGCACAAAAAAAGGAGGGATTCTCGCGAATGCCTCCTTTCGTTCTCAATAAGTATTAATTTTTTAAGGTAAAAAGATTGTTTTTAGGATGTCGCAAAGTTACAACTTTCCTCTTACTTGTGGTAATGGTTTTGTGTGTTTGATAACATGTGTTGTCGCACACACATGCTAAAAATGGGTTTTATTAAGGATTTTTCTTGCATTTTGTCATTGTTTTCTGTCTTTGTCCGTACTGGGGAGGCACTGCGGGTGTCAACTTGTAAAAAGGGGTCATTTTTTGTATATAAGGATGTTCACGTCGGAGTTGAGTCCTGATGGTACGGTCTGCCACTGGGCGTATGTGGTCTTCTTGTAGTTGAGGTCGACCACATTGATTTCTTTGAACTTGCGCCATGCTATACCTTGGCGGTCGAGTTCGGCGATGCGGTTGGCTGGCAGGTTGGTCACGTCGACTTCGAGCGTGTTCTCACCCTGGTGCACGTAGTCGGAAATGTCTATGCGGTAAGGCAGGGCGAAGAGTGTGCCGCATTCCTTGCCGTTGACGCGTACGGCTGCCGATTCGCGCACGTCGCCGAGGTCGAGGATATATGTGGCGTCGGCGTCGTATTTAAGGTTGAAGATGGTGTAGAATGCTCCTGTGCCCATCGTTGTGTTGAGCGTCTTGTTGCCGAGCGCTGTCCACGGACGAGGTGCGCCGAGATTGAATTCTTCGTCGATGTTGACTGGTGCGCTGTCCTTGAAGTAGAGGTTCCAGCCCTTGTCGAGGTTGATGGTTGCCGACGGTTGCGCTGCGAGATACTTGTGTGGTTGCAGGTCGGCGAGGTCGGCAGGCATCGACTCTGTGAATGTGCGCAGGATGACTGATTCGCCAGAGGCGAGTTGCATTAGCACTTCGGTCTTGGCACCGTTTCGGCGAATTGAGGCTTCGGTTATTGCTCCGTTCATCGGGTTGTAGAAGGCTGCTTTTGTAGCCGCAGTGCCGAGCTCTACCCATGCGTCGACGTCTTTGCCTTGGAGGTTGGATATGAAGTAATGATGTCCGTCAGGGTTGGAGCGGCGTATGCAGCTTAGGCCGTGAACTTTGCGCATAGGCTCAGGACGGGCGTTGAAGTGCGTGAGTCCTGTTTCTGTGTTTTCTGCCACGAAGATGCCCTTCTTGTCCTTGATGCTTGCGATTATTTTCTCAAACTGCTCCTGTTCGGCTTCGTTGAGGTAGCCTGGCACGGACTGAGGCAGTGCCTCGGTAAAGACAATGGTTGCTCCCTTGTCGGCGAGTTCTGCCAGCTTCTCAAGAGTGCTGAGCGGCATGAAGCGCACGCCAGGAACAATGATGCCGGCGTACTTGTTCTTGCCTGTGGTGGTGAGGGTGCCATCCTTTATTGTTGTCCGCTCAAGGTACTTGTCGGATATGTAGTCGACGTCATAACTGTTGTTGATGATGTTTTGGATGGTGTGGATGAATTTCGGAGCGCGGCGTTCCATGGAGTGGATGTCGAAGAGTGCGAGGCGGTCGGGCTGCTCGTAGATCATATCGTAGTAGGGGAGGTAGACGAGCAGGTCGTTGTCGGGCTCGCCCCATTGGAGGAACGACTGGCAGCGCTCGATGTACTTTGTGAATGCCGGCATGTCGCGCCATTGGCTGTTGGCTGGGGTCATGTCGACCGATGCGTAGAAACGCCATCCTGGCCATTCGGCTTCGCGTGGCGAATAGCATGAGCCGTGGAAGAACACGTGGTTGACTCCCGAAACGAACAGGAGGTCGAGGTCGGGTTTGCACTGCGAGAGCGAAGTGCGGAAGTGCTCGGTGAGCCAGGTGAATGTCTCGGACGAGGTGAACTGCTTGCCTGAGATGTGTGCTCCCGACGATGCGTACTTGAGCATGGAGATGTCGGAGTCGTTCTTCTTCGTAAATCCTGGATCACGACGCAGCCCCTTGATGTTGAAGTCGCTGAGTCCGAATCCCTCACATTCAGGTATGTCGACTTCGGCATAGATGTCGATGAGGTTTGCCGGACTTCCGTGAGCCTGGTTGCGGGTGATCGACCCTTGTCGGTGAGCCCATTCGGTCCATTGCGAAGTGAAGTTCTCGAGTAGTAGTTCG
Organism: Bacteroidaceae bacterium; assembly: GCA_045576655.1. Classification (GTDB taxonomy): domain Bacteria; phylum Bacteroidota; class Bacteroidia; order Bacteroidales; family Bacteroidaceae; genus RGIG8745. Next base: position 39,585 of record JAZNGW010000028.1, on the reverse strand, counting down.
CCTAAAGTTTCACGATAGTCGCTAATTATGCGACGGCTTGCGTCGGTGCGTTTGTCATTGTCGAGCAGGAACTCAGGGAAGTGGTCTTCAATACGGTAGCCGCGGCGCTTGGCGAACTCGTCGAGCAGGAGCGGAGTCCAGTCAGCGCCGTACACCTCGTAGGAGTCGTTGAAGAACGTGTGCGGATATTCCTCCGTGTATTGGTTTACGAAAGCCGTGTCAAACCTGTGGAGATAGCGCTCCACGGCGCCTCGGTTGAAGTGGTCTATGACATATCCTTCGCCCCCTGGAGCGGCGCGCTTCACCTTTTGCAGCGTGCGGCCTATGTAGAGCGCCACGATGTGCCAGTTATCTTTGCTGAGCTTCCCAAGACTGACATCGCCAGTCGCTTTGTCGGTGTCTGGCGTGAGGTCGACCACTACACGGTTGATAGCCTTTCCCTCTTTGACAGCCTTGTATGCCATTACCTTCTCAAGGCGTGCAAACTTCTTCTGCTTGGCATCAGTGCAAGCCACGTTGAGAGTCTGCCCTTTCTTGGTTACCTCTACGTCGTACTGCTGGAATATTGCTTTGGCTGCGGCATCGTCGATTGATACGAGCGGACCGCCGAAAGGCCATCCTGTGCCTGTTGACATGTTCGTTTCGATGCCTGCGTCTCTGCCTTTGGTGACTACGTGCTCAAGCGCTTCCATCCATTTGGGCGAGAGATAGGGGATGTCGTTGGCATCGTTGCCCTGCACGCCGTAGATGGGCGTGATTTCCACTCCGCCAATTCCGGCACGGGCGTATTCTTGTAAGTTGTAACTGAGGTTGGCCGTGTCGACGGCGCTGCCGAGCCACCACCACCGTGTGTATGGTTTTGCTTCGGGACGTGTCTCGATCCACGATTGTGCTGTTGCTCCTATGCTTGTGAGCAGCAATGATAATATGGCGATAGATGCTTTCTTCATTGTGGAAGGGTTAATAGTCGGAATAATAGGAATATCGGAGTAATCAGAGTAGTCGGAGTAATCAGAGTAGTCGGGATATTCAGAGTATTCAGAATTTTCTGATTCTGTGGTTTTTAGTTTCCGTCGGGCTTTTGCACTTCTATGAACGGCGAGTCGTTCCAGTGGAATGAGTCAAAAGCGTCAGGCTGTGCAGGGTCGTATGCCTTGTAGTCGGGACGCAGACATTCTACGAGAGGCAGATTGAGCGACTTCATGCCTTCCACTATCATTTTGGAAATTTCGTAAGCGCCGTAAGGGTTGAAGTGGGTGTTGTCGGCAAGCGGACCTCCCTGGCCTGGGAAACTGCCGGCAGGGTAGTGTACGAAGGCACGCTTCGACTGCTCCACACCGAGTGTCTCATAGAAAGTGCGAGTCATGTCGTGGAGTTCGATGAGTTGCACCCCTTCGCGCTTTGCCACCCATCGCATTGCGTCGGGATAATCGGCGTGGGTCTCCTTGATTTTGCCGTTTTCGTCGAATGAGCGACGCTGTGTAGGCGTGACAAACACAGGAGTGGCACCGCGCTTGCGTGCTTCGTCGACAAAGGTCTTCAGACAGGTTGCGAAGTTGTAGTATGCCCCCGCTCCGGCAAACTTCTGTTTCTGGTCATTGTGGCCGAACTCGATAAAGATGTAGTCGCCGGCTTTCATCAGCGAAAGAATCTTCTTCAGGCGGTTGGCGCCGATGAATGTTGATGCAGTCTCGCCGCTCTCGGCATAGTTGGCGAAGCACACACGGTCGTCAAACCAACGAGGAATCATCTGTCCCCAACTTGCCCACGGCTCATAGTCCTGGTCCACAACGGTGGAATTTCCGCATAGCCAAATGGTAGGGACATCCTGCGGTGCCGGTTCGATGCGGATAGCAGCACAAGCGGGAGCGTCGCCGTTTATCTCGATGGTCAGTTTGTCGTCCCAGTTGAGTTTTTTCTCCTCTCGCTTCTTAATCTTTACTCGATCCTTGTCGCCAATCTTTGTGTCGCGCTTGTTCACTACGAAGGAGTATGTTTTGAACTCGCCTCGCTTTGTCGGTATGTTCTCGAGGAACAGTCGGCGAGATTCCGCACGCACAGTGGTGTTTCCCTTGGCCTTCTTTGAACCGAGCGCAACGGTGACTTTGTAGTTCCCGTCGGGCACATCAACGGAGAAGAAGAACGGTTTGCCTGCTTCGGCAGTTGAGGGCATAAAGTCAAATCCGTAGTCTTTCTCAGGTTGATATACGTCTGCCGGTGTGATTACGACGGTACTTCCGTCTGTTTTCTTGCTAATGTCAGTCTTAGCCTTCTTGTCGAAAATGAAGTTGTAGGTCTGTGCCGACATACTTCCTGCTGTGAGCGTAGCGGCTATGAGCGCGAGTTTTATTGCTTTCATAATATTCGGTATATTTGTTATCTTGTAGTCAGTTGCTAAACACCTCGTGCAGTACGTCCAGCGACTTCAGCTCGGGAAATCCGGGTATGTGCAGACGGTAGTAGGTGTTGAGGGTCGTCAGTATGCTCCACCGCTCAGTGCGCGACATGCGGAACAGGTGCATCGTGTCGTAGTTCATGCGGAACAGCATGGGTATGCGTATGGCGTCGGCGCTGTTGAGATAGTTGGGGTGGTAGGGTCTTGCCTTGCAGTAACATCCCGATTCCATGTCGAAGAAGTCGAGCGGCGATGCGCTGTCGAGGTTGGGGTATATGCCAAGGAAGCGGGTCAGTCGCATCAGAAACACCAAATGGAAATTGGTGTAGTCCTTTTCAGCGTTGTTGAGCCATTGCAACGAAACCTCCAAGTATGAATATAGCGCGTCGTTCTCCGTTTCGCTCTTTAGTGCGTGGGTTAGAAATTCGGCGAGAAAGAGCGTCAGTGTCGACTTAACAGGACTGAGCAGTGTGTGCAGGTTGTTGTGGTAAAGGCGGACGTCTTTGGGTGCAGGCAGTTTGCCGTTAGGGCGGATGTCGGCATCAAATTCCATCATAGCCAGCGGGTTCCACAAGGAGGCGTTAGACGCAGTCCGCCGTCCCTTCGTCACTTTCGTGGCGAAAGAACGGCGTCCGTATTGCTCGGTGAACATGTCGACAATCAGTCCGTTGTCGCCATATTTCACTGTGCGTAATACTATACCTCTGATTTTCTCTTGCATAACAGATGCAAATCTATCGATTTTTGCTGATAAATGCAAGCGGATGTAGCGAGGTCTTTTGTCAGAAGATGAGGTTTTGCAACCAATAAGCGAAGATTCCGGCGAAGTAACCTATGAGAGCCAACCAGCTGAACCGCTTGAGGTACCATCCGAAACTGATGTTCTCAAGTCCCATGACAACCACTCCCGCTGCCGAACCGATGATGAGGATACTGCCTCCGATGCCGGCGCAGTAGGCCAGGAGCTCCCAAAAGACTCCGTCTTGGCAGTAGGCCTGCATAGCTCCGATAGTTCCTTCCGGCTGAATGTCATACATACCCATGGCGCTGGCAACAAGTGGCACGTTGTCGACGATTGACGACATGATACCGATGAGGGAGTCGACTATGTAGACGTTGCCAAACTCGTCGTTGAGCCATGTGCCGAAGAGGTTGAGCGTGCCTGTTTCCTGCAGGGCGCTCACGGTGAGCAGGATGCCGAGGAAGAAGAGCAGGGTCGACATGTCTATCCTGCGGATGATGCTTGACACGCGTACCTCCTCACTTGCCGCCTTCATCAGACGGTGGTTGCGGCGGATGAATATTTCTGTCACGATCCACAAAATAGCAAGTACTCCCATTACTCCAACGAATGGGGGCAGGTTGGTGATGTTGCGGAATACAGGCACGAGCACGAGTCCGCCCACTCCGATGGCGAAGATGATCTTGCGTCCCAAGCGTGAGAATCCTGGCTTATTCTCTTCCTTTATGACGGAACGGGTTGACGCTACGGTGTGCAGTTCGCCTTTCATCATAGGTGTCATGATTAGCGCAGGGACGGCAACCGACACGATTGACGGGATCAGCAGACCGGTGATGATACCTGTGGTCGAAACGCATCCTTTGATCCAGAGCATGATGGTAGTGACGTCGCCGATGGGCGAGAACGCACCTCCTGCATTGGCGGCGAGGATTGTCATCCCCGCATAGAGCAGACGTGTCTGACGGTCGGCGATGAGCTTCTTCAGCACCATAATCATGACGATGCAAGTGGTCATGTTGTCGAGCAGGGCTGAGAGGAAGAAAGTGAGCAGTACGGTCTTCCACAGCAGCGCCTTAGGGTTGTTGGTGCGCAGGCGGCGCGTTACGAAGTTGAATCCGCCGTTTGTGTCGACTATCTCCACAATCGTCATTGCTCCCATGAGGAAAAGCATGGTTTCGCAAGCCTCGGCTACGTGTTCAGGAAAAGAGGGCAGGGCGGAAGAAGGTATGGCCGACCAGCACACCACGCTCATGCAGAGTGCCACTGCCGCTTTGTTGACCTTGATCACGCTTTCCAGTGCTATGCACATGTAGCCGATAATGAATACTGTAATAATGAAAGAAGTCATGGTGCCATTTTATTTTTGAGGGGTCTTCTTGCTTATGAAGTCAGCCACTGCTTGTGCGCTTTCGTCGCAGAAGTATGCGATTTCTGATACAGGTTCATAGTTGAAACCGATGTATTCGTGAATTTGTGCGCTGGCAAAATTGTGGTCGTCAGATAGAAGGATGTCCAGACGTATCTTCCCGTCTTCTAAAGTGCTCATGCCTTTTGCCTCGGTGAAGAAGCATTCGTCGTTGATGATTTCGGTGAGGCGCTTCTTGTCTTTGCTGTCAAAGAACAGGAAATGCTGCTTGATGTTACTGCCTGTAGGTTTGTAGACAAGTTTCTTTCCTCTTGACAATACTATAAACAATCCGATGAAGAACATTGTTCCTCCTGCAACAATTAAAGTCATGCTCATGCGCTCCATACTGAAATTCAAGAACTGAGGGAGCATGAATGCAACGATTCCTGCCAGGATTAGGAGACTTCCTTTTACGATAGATGATGTGTTTGTTGTGTAGCATACGTCGCTACGCTTTTCCAAGATTTTAGATATGTTTGTTTCCATGATTTTTTAGTTGGTCTAAATTAATAGTTAATAGAAATGCGGATTGGGCAAACAAGCGTTTGCTCAATCAAAATAAAAATGTAAATCTAAACCAACTGCTAAATTAGGATTCTCCTGAGTGCGAAAATGTAGTATTCGCAGGAGTGTGAAAAGTTGTTGCTATAACAAAAATGCTTGTCGTCAACCGAGGAACATAGGCGGTTGATAATCTGTGATATTACGTTCAAATACATCTGGACTTGCTTCGCTATGCTGGGCGAGCCAATAGTCCTGACGCTCGATGAGCGCGCAAACGCTGTGTGTGGCAAAGAGCACTCATCCGATATGACATTGAAATCGTCGGCACAATCATTGTTTTCAGCCAATTGTGCGGTTATGTGATGGTTGGGCTCATTGATGTTTTCACCTTGTGGACAGGCTGCAGACAGTGTGGCGGCTCCAAACAATGTGTGGAGCGTCAAAATGGCTGCGATAACGAAGACAGTGGTTAAAATTCTGTCAGCAAAACTTTTCAGCATAATGCGGCGAGATGAAAACAAATGCAAAGTTAAGAAGATTTGTCGGAGCGCCCAAGAGGTAAGTGCGTTTTTAATCCTCCAGATAAAATGCCTGCTACGGAAAAAAGCGTTATATTCGCATCGTGAAAGGGCTGCTTCAGAATAATAAACTAGTCAACGAGCGCTCGTTTGAATTTTAACGAGGGCTCATTGATAAACAAACGAGGGCTCGTTGATAAAAAAATGGAGTGGCGTTTTAATGGAAATAGTATGGAAAAAAAGACTATAATTGTATCGGACGAGATACGCGAGGCTTGCCCGCAGTTTGTAGGTGCCGCTGTGTATGCGGAGTTTAAGAACTCGGAGTATTCCGAGGGCCTATGGCGGGAGATAACCGGATTTATCGAAGAATATCGTGCCAAGTATACAATCGACTCAATCAAGCAGATTTCATCGATTGAGGCTACTCGCCAGGCTTATCGCCGCTGCGGGAAGGACCCTAGCCGGTATCGCCCGTCGGGCGAGGCGCTTGTGAGGCGCACGCTGCAGGGCAAGGACCTTTATCAGGTTGATACTGCCGTCGACTTGATAAATCTTGCTTCCATCGCTTACGGATATAGCATCGGAGGGTTTGACTACGACAAGATAGAAGGCGACACCCTTGTGCTTGGCGTTGGGCGTGAAGGCGAACCCTATGAGGGTATAGGGCGTGGCATCCTCAATATTGCAGGTATGCCGGTTTATCGTGACAGTGTGGGCGGTATAGGTACGCCGACAAGCGACAACGAACGCACGAAGATGAGCATGTCCACAACCCATTTACTGGCCCTGGTTAACGGTTATGACGGCGATAGGGACAATGTGATGCGCTGTGCGGAATTCATAAGTAATCTTCTGAGACGGTATGCCTCAAGCGACGGGGGCGAAATTGTGGCGTATTGATTAATAATGACGAAAACAATTTTAGAATAGCACTAAAAATAGTAACTTTGCAGAAAGATATTAATTCTAATTAGCCTAATTGGTCCAATGAGACTAATTAGTCCAATAATCTCGATTATGGAACAGAAACTGTTTGTATACAACACCCTTACAAGAAGAAAAGAAGAGTTTCGCCCGCTGCATGCTCCACACGTGGGCATGTATGTTTGCGGACCCACAGTATATGGCGATGCGCATCTCGGACACGCACGTCCGGCAATTACCTTCGACATCGTATTCCGCTATCTTAAGCACCTGGACTATAAGGTGCGTTATGTAAGAAACATTACAGACGTAGGTCACCTGGAGCACGATGCCGACGAAGGCGAGGATAAGATTGCCAAGAAGGCACGTCTTGAAGAACTCGAACCTATGGAAGTGGCGCAGTACTTCACAAACCGCTTCCATGAGGCTATGGATGCACTTAACGTGCTTCCGCCAAGCATCGAGCCTCATGCCACAGGACACATAATTGAGCAGGAGCAGTTGGTGAAGGAAATCATGGACAATGGATTTGCTTACGAAAGCAACGGCTCAGTATATTTTGACGTTGAGGCTTATAACAAGAAGCACCGCTACGGAGTCCTTTCGGGCAGAAATCTTGATGATATAATCAACAACTCACGCGAACTTGCCGGAGTGGGCGAGAAGCGCAACCAAGCCGATTTTGCGCTCTGGAAGAAGGCTCAGCCAGAGCATATTATGCGCTGGCCAAGTCCGTGGAGCGAGGGCTTCCCTGGATGGCACTGCGAATGCACAGCTATGGGACGCAAGTACCTCGGCAACCACTTCGATATTCACGGCGGAGGAATGGACCTCATCTTCCCTCACCACGAATGTGAGATAGCGCAGGCTGTAGCGAGCCAAGGCGACGAAATGGTGCGCTACTGGATTCACAACAACATGATAACTATCAACGGCCAGAAGATGGGCAAGAGCCTCAACAACTTCATCACCCTGCCGCAGTTCTTCAGCGGTGAGCATGAGAAGTTGGAACGCGCATACTCGCCTATGACAATACGTTTCTTCATCCTTCAGGCTCACTACCGCTCAACAGTCGACTTCAGCAACGATGCGCTGCAAGCCGCAGAGAAGGGACTGGCTCGTTTGATAGACGCATACACAGCTCTCGGTGCAATACAGCCAGAGAAACAGGGCAGTGTGGACATGGCATTCGTCGATGACTTGCGCAACAAGTGCTACGAGGCTCTCAACGACGACTTCAACACTCCAATCGTCATCAGCCACCTCTTCGACGCAACACGCACAATCAACTCTATCGTTGACAAGAAGGCGACAATCGCTGCCGACGTGCTTGAAGCGCTCAAGGCGGTGTTCCATACGTTTGCGTTCGATCTGCTCGGACTCAAGAACGAAGTGGGTGCCGACAATTCAGCACGCGAAGAGGCTTACGGCAAGGTTGTCGACATGCTTCTCGAACAACGTGTTAAGGCCAAGGCGAACAAGGACTGGGCTACGAGCGACCTCATCCGCGACAACCTTGCGGCTCTCGGCTTTGAGGTGAAGGATACAAAGGACGGATTCAGCTGGAAACTGAACAAGTAGTTATCTGACAAAGTTTAAGATATGGGCAACTTGAGTAAGACGATGATGATTATCTCGCTCATCTGCGTGATAATTTGTTTCGGAGCAAGCATGTGGATGACTTTCGCTCTGAAGGGCGATAATGCCGATTCCACATTCTACGTTATGGACGTGCTGTTCGGCGGTGCAATCATTTGGCTGTCGCTCAATCTCAAAAGTATGAACAAGAAGTGAATAGTGTATGGACGGGTTGCTCGACTTCAGAAGGTTCACGCTTGGAGATGACGACAACGTGGCGGCGAGATGCCTCCGTGGAGCGATGGACAAACTCCATACACTCTACCCAGGCAAGCGCATAACGACCTACGACAACATCACGCTCGGTGTGGAGACCGACAGTCTCTATTCCGAAACAGGCACGGACATTTATGAACTCGGGCTGGTCGATGGAGAAATGCCGGCGATGCGCTGTGTTCGCACCGATGAGGTGATAACATTCAGAGAAAGATAAACATAACAGATATAAAACTATGATGGAGACGGGTATGCAAGGCGGTATTTCGCCTACTGCTGTCTATTGGATTATTTTCATAGGCATAGCGGTTGTGAGCTGGTTGGTCCAGCATAATCTTAACTCAAAGTTTGAGAAGTATTCAAAGATACGTTCTTACGGAGGTCTGACAGGCCGCGAAGTGGCTGAAAAAATGCTTCGTGACAATGGAATAACAGATGTCAAGGTAATCAGTACGTCAGGGCGTCTGACAGACCATTACAATCCAGTGGACAAGACTGTCAATTTGAGCCAGGGCGTTTACGAGAGCAACAGCGTCATGGCTGCGGCTGTGGCTGCTCATGAATGTGGCCATGCTGTACAGCACGCTCTTGCATACGGTCCCTTGAAACTTCGTTCGCAATTGGTGCCAATAGTGAATTTTGCTTCGCAGTGGATGCAGTGGCTTCTGCTTGTTGGTATGATTGTTCTCAGTAGGACAGGCAATCCGATAACGCTGACTATAGGCGTGATTCTTTTTGCGACAACAACAGTTTTCGCATTCGTCACTTTGCCTGTAGAGATTGATGCCAGCCGCAGAGCTATGACATGGCTTGACAACGCCTGCATGACCGACAGGGTTACTCATGATGCAGCATCGGATGCTCTCCGCTCTGCAGCCTATACTTATGTTGTTGCAACACTCAGTTCGCTTGCCACATTGCTCTATTATGTTTGGCTTCTTGTCGGTAGCCGAAACCGTGATTAGTCGCTTTTTGTTATAAAGAAGTTTTATGCCGAGTAAGCAGGGCCAGTATCAGGAACAGAAAGGTGTTCAGATTCAAAAGTATACACCACAGCAGTTGTTGCTTGCCAATTTGGTAGAGCTTCCTATTGCTGGTCTTGAAGAGAGGGTGAAGAAGGAACTTTATGACAACGATGCCTTGGATGAAGTTGCGGAAGCATCTGTGCCAGGTGATGCTGCCAGTGATTTCAATACTTCAGACGAGGACTATGGTGATGGCGGAAATGACGATGATGGAGCGGTTGTTCATCAAGGTGAACCAAGTTTGGACGAGCTGTATGAAAGTATGGACGACGGTGAACTTCCTGTATTTAAGGGCGGTTATGGCGAGCGGAGGGAGGTTGCTGTTAGTGACAGCTGGTCGCTGATTGACGACTTGACGGCGCAGATAGGTGAGTACGACCTTGACGAACACCAGAAAAGCATTGTTTCCTATCTTATAGGTTCGCTTAATGACAATGGCTTTATCGACAGGGAACTGTATAGCATAGTCGATGAACTTGCGTTTAGAATGGGCATCTACACTAATGAAACGGAGGTGGAGGCTATGCTACGGGTCCTTCAAAAGTTTGATCCTCCAGGCATTGGCGCACGCAATCTCAGGGAGTGCCTGCTCATCCAGATAGGCAGAAAACTCGAGTCGTTGTCATCAGGCGAGACGGTACGCAGGAAACGACTGGAACTGGAACGGCGTCTGATTTCCGATTTTAACATTTCGATTGTCAGCAACAACCTTGACATGTTGCATCAGAAGTTAGATGTGACGCCTGAAGAACTTAATGCCGCTGTCGAAGGGATTAAGAGCCTTAACCCTCGTCCGGGTATGTCGTTGAGCGAGTCGCACAGCGAACACTCACAGACGGTCATCCCCGATTTTATTATAGAAACCGATAGCGAAGGCAATATCTCTCTGACTGTCAATAACGGTTATGTCCCTTCGCTGAAAGTGGATAAAGGTTTCTTGCAAGAATACGACGCCAATCTGTCCCGGATTGACGAGATGTCGCAAAGGGAACGTGAAGCTTTCCTTTATAGGAAGCAGAAGGTGGAGTCGGCTCGGATGTTTATCGAGTCTGTTAAGCAGAGGCGGCGCACTCTTTACCTTACCATGAAAGCCATTATTGATTTGCAGCGTGATTTCTTTTTGACTCAAGACGATACAAAGCTCCGTCCTTTGGTTCTTCGCGATGTGGCGAAGAAGACTGGTTTGGACGAGTCTACGGTGTCGAGAGTGAAGACGAGCAAGTATGCTCTTGTTGACGGAAGCGCTTATTCGCTTGAGCATTTCTTCCTTCGCACTCGTGCCAATGCCGAGGGCGTTACGGTTGTGGCGCATGAGGTGGAACAGGTGCTTGCGGAGATAATTGCTTCGGAGGATAAGTCTGCGCCATATTCAGACGAGCAGCTTGTGGAGCGTCTTCAAGAAAGAGGTCTGAGTATTAAGCATAGGACGGTTACTAAGTATAGAAATCAGTTGGGCATACCGACTGCAAAGATGAGGAGGGAGCAATTATGAACGAACGAACTCTGCTTAGATGTGCCCGTTTCTTGTCGACGTTGTTTTCGCCGTTCTATATGACTTTTGCCGTCTTCGTCTGCATTCTGTTCTATAGCTTTAGGCGGTTGCTCTATGTGGGTTTCATCCCTTCCGTGTGGGGCTATATGATTCTTCTTTTCATGGTTATGTGCTTCACGGTCATCCTTCCGCAGCTTAGTATTGTGCTGTTTCGCCGCATTATGAAGCAAGGCGGATGGGTGTCTTCGCAAAGACGTTGCAGAACCGTGCCTTATATTATTGCCATCTTGAGTTATCTCGCTTGCATCATAATGCTCAGCATGCTCAACGCTCCCACTTATCTGTTGGGCCTGGTCGTGTCTGCGCTGGTCTCCATTATGCTTTGCGCTTTGATTAATGTGTGGTGGAAGGTCTCCACTCATATGGTGGCTTTAGGCGGAGTTACAGCAGTGATTGGAATTTGTGGTATGGTCATGAACTTCAATCCTTTGTTCTATCTGTGCCTGTTGTTCTTGTTTAGCGGAGTAGTGGGTACGTCGCGGATGATATTGCGTCAGCATACATTGTCTCAGGTGCTCTGGAGCTATGTGTTAGGGCTGACCTGTTCTGCTTACTTCTTTCTGAAAGGATTCTGACAAATATGTAGTAACTAAATAAAATAATAAAGATGAAGCCAATTGTAAGTATTATCATGGGCAGCACGTCTGACCTTCCGGTGATGGAGAAGGCTGCCAAGTTCTTTGATGAGATGGAGATTCCGTTTGAAATCAACGCTCTTTCTGCTCACCGCACTCCTGATGCGGTAGAGGCGTTTGCCAAGGGTGCGAAGGAACGCGGATTGAAGGTTATCATTGCAGGTGCAGGAATGGCTGCTGCTCTTCCTGGGGTTATTGCTGCAAGCACTACGCTTCCTGTGATTGGCGTGCCTGTCAAGGGCTCTGTGCTCGATGGCATGGATGCTGTCTATTCCATTCTGCAGATGCCTCCAGGCATCCCTGTAGCCACTGTTGCAATCAACGGCGCTCTCAACGCTGCAATCCTTGCGGTTCAGATGCTCGCTCTCTCCGATGAGGCGCTTGCAGAGAAGTTTGCAGCCTACAAGGAGGGTCTTCGCAGCAAGATTGAGAAGGCTAATGCCGAGCTTGCTGAAGTGAAGTATAATTTCAAGTGTAATTAGTTTTAAGTAGTTAAGAAGTTAAGTTCTCCTTATCTCCTGACTGGTAGGGGCTGCTTCTGCCCCCATAGTATAACTCCTTAACATCTACAGGGCGGACAGACTCCGCCCCTACAACTTATCTCCACAACCAATGAAAGATTTATTCAATTATTCGCGGCGTGCCACCACGGAAGTCCATGTGGGGCAGACACCGCTTGGCGGCGACAACCCTATCAGGGTGCAGTCGATGACTAACACCTCTACGATGGATACGGAGGGAAGTGTGGCTCAGGCAAAGCGCATAGTTGATGCCGGTGGCGAGTACGTGCGCCTTACTACTCAGGGAATGCGTGAGGCTGAAAACCTTCGCAATATCAATGCCGACCTGCGCAATGCAGGCTATGACGTGCCTCTCGTTGCCGATGTGCATTTCAACGCTAAGGTTGCCGATGTGGCTGCTCTCTACGCTGAGAAAGTGCGTGTCAACCCAGGCAACTATGTCGATCCGGGGCGTAAGTTCAAGCACTTGGAGTATACCGACGAGGAGTATGCCGAGGAAATTAAGAAGATAGAGGACAAGTTCGTCCCTTTCCTTAATATATGTAAGGAGAACCATACCGCCGTGCGCATAGGCGTGAACCACGGATCGCTGTCCGACCGCATCATGTCGCGCTACGGCGATACGCCGGAAGGCATGGTCGAGTCGTGCATGGAGTTTCTGCGCATCTGCGTAAGGGAGAACTTCACCGACGTGGTTATCTCCATCAAGGCCAGCAACACCGTCGTCATGGTGCGCACAGTGCGTCTGCTTGTCAGTGTCATGGAGAAGGAGGGCATGGCGTTCCCTCTTCATCTTGGAGTCACTGAGGCTGGCGACGGCGAGGACGGGCGCATCAAGTCGGCTCTCGGCATAGGTGCGCTGCTTAGCGACGGTATAGGCGATACCATACGAGTTTCGCTCAGCGAAGCGCCCGAAGCGGAAATTCCTGTGGCAAAGAAACTTCGCGACTATATCATTGCTCGCAATAACCACCTCTATATCCCTTGCCAAGAGGCTGAGGACTTTGACTATCTTTCTCTTCAGCGCCGGCATACAAGGGCTGTGAAGAACATCGGAGGCGACAACGTGCCCGTTGTCATCGGAAGCCACTTCACTGATGCGGATATGCGCACAGTCAAGGGCGACGGCACAGACCTCTTTCCCGATTATCTCTATTGCGGAGCCAAGCTGCCGCAGCATCGTGTGGAGGGTGTTCCTTACATCGTCGATGTCACAGGTTGGAGTGGGGAAGAAGACACATATCCCGCATTCAGCAGCTACGGCGAAGGACAGGCAAATATGCTGCCGTTCATCAGCATGTGTGCCGCTCCGCTGAAGTTTCTCTTTGTAACCTATGCCACGCTGACCGATGAGGTACTGGCGTGTCTGAAGTACCATCCCGAAATTGTCGTGGTGAGCCAGAGCAACCACCAGAACCGCCTTGGCGAGCATCGTGCCCTGGTGCACTACCTCATGCGTCATGGTTTGCAAAATCCTGTCGTTTTCTTCCAGCATTACAAAGAGACCGACAAGGAGGATTTTCAGGTCAAGAGCGCAGCAGATATGGGAGCGCTTGTCATGGACGGCTTTGTCGACGGTGTCTATCTGCATAATATGGGTGGCGAGGAGATTAGTGCAGATGTTGTCGACTCTACCGCTTTCGGAATACTTCAGGCAGGGCGCTTGCGCACTACGAAGACCGAATATATCTCTTGCCCAGGTTGCGGGCGCACCCTCTACGACCTTGAGGACACTATCAAGCGTATCAAGGCCGCCACGTCTCATCTCAAGGGGTTGAAGATTGGCATCATGGGCTGTGTCGTTAACGGTCCTGGCGAGATGGCCGATGCCGACTACGGTTATGTCGGGGCCGGCGTAGGCAAGGTGAGTCTCTACAAGCGTCAGGAATGTATCGAGCGCAACATTCCTTCGGAGCATGCTGTGGAGCGCCTGCTTGAATTTATCGAGCAGGATATGGGCAAATCAGCCGAATGAAAAACAGAAGGCATGCAAATTAAAATACTAACGAGGGCTCGTTGATAAAAAAATGAGCCCTCGTTTTTTTATTAATGAGCCCTCGTTGGTAAATCAACGCTTAAGCGTTTGAAGTAAAATGCTTCTCCGTTTTTTAATCAACGATGCAGCGTTTGTTTTTTGTTACTTGCGCGTTTGCGTTTACTTACGTTTGGACGAGTAAAGTAGGGCGATACCCATGTTTGTGTGTCTGCTACTTTGGTTTTTCTGCAAAAAGTTTTAATTTTGCATCGAAATATATTGTTTTTGATATTTCGAATTATGATAATACTTACAAATTGTTACGGTCTTTTGGTGTGGAATGCCACACAGGTGACATCCGCTAAGGGCACTACCCTTAGGGGTTAGGAGGTGTGTATATTCATTTTTCTATTGCGATTAGCCGAATTGGGCTAATTGTCCCCAAATTTTAAGGGCTTGGAGGCTTAAGAACTCAAAGACTTAGAACTTAAGAACTCAAAAACCTAAACTTAAGAACTCAAAAACTTAGAAACTCAAAAACTTACTATATATATTATGAAGGTTTTGAAATTTGGCGGAACATCGGTCGGTTCCGTGGAAAGCATTCTTAATGTCAAGAATATTGTTGAGACTTGCAATGAGCCTGTTGCAGTCGTTGTGTCGGCCCTTTGTGGCATTACTGATCAACTTATCAATACGTCGTACATGGCTAAGGCTGGCGATGCTAAGTATATAGACTCTTATAATGACATGGTGGAGCGTCACCATGCCATCATTGAGGGCGTTATTAAGGACGGAGTGCAGAAGGCTGCTTTGCTCTATGCTGTCGACGGACTCCTGTCTGACCTCAAGAGCATCTATCATGGTGTTTATCTCATCAAGGACTTGTCGGAGAAGACTCTGAACGCTATTGTGAGTTATGGCGAAAGACTTTCGTCGAATATTGTGGCTTCGCTTATTGACGGTGCTAAACTGTATGATTCGCTCACATTTATCAAGACTGAGAAGAAGCAGTGTAAGAATATGCTTGTTTCGGATCTTACAAATACGCTTGTTGTGGAGGCTTTCAAAGAACTGACTGATGGTGCTGTGAAAGTGGCTCTTGTGCCGGGGTTCATATCTACAGATGTTAGCACTGGCGAGGTGACAAACCTCGGACGTGGCGGTTCGGACTATACGGCGAGCATCATTGCTGCCGCTCTAGGCGCTAAGGCGTTGGAAATCTGGACTGATGTCGACGGCTTCATGACTGCCGACCCGCGTGTCATCAACAGTGCGTACACGATTGATACTCTGAGCTATGTGGAGGCTATGGAGTTGTGCAACTTCGGTGCAAAGGTCGTTTATCCGCCTACAATTTATCCAGTCTGCATAAAGAATATTCCGATATACATCAAGAATACTTTCCGTCCTGACGCTCAGGGCACTGTGATTCAAGAGGAGTGTACTGATGAGGGACGTGCTATCAAGGGTATTTCGTCAATCAACGATACAAGCCTTATCACTGTTTCTGGTCTTTCGATGGTGGGTGTGATCGGTGTTAACCGCCGCATCTTCAGTGCGCTTGCCGACAACGGCATCAGCGTGTTCATGGTGAGCCAGGCTTCTTCGGAGAACAGCACTTCCATCGGTGTGCGCAATGAGGATGCTGAGCAGGCTTGCGAAGTCCTGAATGCAGAGTTTGCCAAGGAGATCGAGATGGGCGCGATGTATAAGATGAGCCTTGAGAGCAACCTTGCAACTGTGGCAGTGGTGGGCGAGAACATGAAGCATACGCCTGGTATTGCCGGAAAACTCTTCGGCACGCTCGGACGCAACGGTATCAGCGTGATTGCATGTGCGCAGGGTGCTTCGGAAACTAATATCTCTTTTGTCGTTGAGAGCAAGTCGTTGCGCAAGACTCTCAATGTAATCCACGACAGTTTTTTTCTCTCTGAGTACCAAGTTCTGAATCTCTTCATTTGTGGCGTTGGTACTGTCGGAAGCAGTCTTATTGAACAGATTGCGAGTCAGAGAGAGAAGTTGATGCGTGAGCGTGGACTGAAACTCAACGTAGTTGGTATTGCCAGTGGCCATTATGCCATGTTCGACCGCGAAGGACTTGAACTCACAAATTTCAAGGAGCGTCTGTTGGCAAGTCAGCCAAGCGATTTAGAGCGTCTGAAGAATGAGATTATAGGAATGAATATCTTCAATTCCGTGTTTGTCGACTGCACTGCGAGTGCCGATGTGGCAAGCCTTTACAACGACTTCTTCGAACATAGCATCTCAGTCGTGGCTGCAAATAAGGTTGCCGCATCGTCTTGCTACGACAACTATGCACGCCTGAAGGCTACGGCACGCAAGCGCGGCGTGAAATTCCTCTTCGAGACAAATGTGGGTGCGGGACTGCCTATTATCAACACAATCAACGACTTGTACAACAGCGGTGACAAGATTCTGAAGATCGAGGCAGTGCTTAGCGGCACGCTTAACTACATATTCAACACTATCAGCGCAGACATCCCGTTCAGCGAGACTGTCCGCTTGGCTAAGGAAGAAGGGTATTCAGAACCAGATCCGCGCATCGACCTCAGCGGAAAGGACGTGATACGCAAACTTGTAATTCTCTCTCGTGAAGCGGGTTACAGACTCGAACAGGAAGATGTGGAGAAGCATCTGTTCATTCCTAACGAGTTCTTTGAGGGCTCAATCGAGGATTTCTGGAAGAATCTTCCGTCGCTCGATGCCGACTTCGAGGCACGTCGCAAGGTGCTTGAGGCTGAGAAGAAGCACTGGCGCTTCGTTGCGAAACTCGAAAACGGCAAGGGTTCTGTGTCACTCCAGGAAGTGGGCGAGCGTCATCCGTTCTACGACCTCGAAGGCAGTAACAACATCATCCTTCTCACTACTGAGCGCTATCATGAGTATCCAATGCTAATTCAAGGCTACGGAGCAGGTGCAAGCGTGACAGCAGCCGGTGTTTTTGCCGACATCATGAGCATTGCGAATATTTAGTTAGGAGTTAAGGAGTTAAGAAGTTAAGGAGATAAGTTTGTAGGGGTGGGTCTGGCCGCCCTTTGGGATGATGCGCTGTAGAGACGTCACATTGTGGCGTCTTAGGAACAGGAAGTTGAAAACACTTCTATAGAAGTTAGTTAGTAATGAAACATATAATCATACTTGGCGACGGAATGGCCGACTGGCCTGTGGAGAGTCTTGGAGGAAAGACCCTTCTGCAGTATGCGCATACCCCATATATGGATATGCTGGCTGCAAAAGGACGCACGGGAATGCTTTCGACCGTTCCTGACGGATTCCATCCGGGTAGTGAAGTAGCCAACTCTTCAATACTGGGCTATGACCAGAACGAGGTGTATGAAGGACGCGGGCCGCTTGAGGCGGCAAGCATAGGCGTCGAACTCGGTGACGACGACATGGCCATCCGTTGCAACCTCATCTGTATCAGCGGCGACAACATAAAGAACCATTCAGCAGGACATCTTACGACAGAGGAGGCTGACGTGCTGATTAAATACCTTGAGGAACATCTTGGCACGGACACTGTGCATTTCTATACCGGCATACAATATCGTCACTTGCTTGTCATCAAAGGCGGAAACAAGCATCTGCGTTGCACTCCGCCCCATGATGTGCCAGGGAAACCGTGGCGTCCATTGCTTGTGACACCAGAAATTCCGGAGGCACAGGCAACGGTCGATTTGGTTAATGACTTGATACTAAGGTCACAAGCCCTCCTTGCGGAGCATCCGCTCAACAAGCAGCGTGTTGCAGAAGGTAAGGATTCTGCCAATAGCATCTGGCCCTGGGCTGGAGGCTATCGCCCAAAGATGGTTCCGCTGACAGAGACCTATCCGCAGATTAAGCGAGGTGCTGTGATTACAGCCGTAGACCTGATTAAGGGTATCGGACGCTATGCAGGACTTCGCAGCATAGAGGTTGAGGGAGCGACGGGCCTTTTCGACACGAACTACGAAGGTAAGGCACAGGCTGCCATTGAGGCGCTGAAGACCGACGACTTCGTTTACCTGCATGTTGAGGCGAGCGACGAAGCAGGTCATGAGGGTAATCTGGCTCTCAAACTCCGCACTATCGAGGACCTTGACCGCCGTGTGGTAGGACCAATATATGAGGCGGTGAAAGATTGGGACGAACCAGTGGCAATAGCAGTACTGCCCGACCATCCTACTCCGGTGGCTCACCTCACTCATACCAGCGAACCTGTGCCTTTCCTCATTTACACACCTGGCGTTGAGCCAGATGGCGTTAAGACTTTCGACGAGGAGGCGTGCAAGGAAGGCGCTTGCGGATTGCTTGAAAAGGACGGATTTATCAAAGAGTTAATGAGTCATTAGAGTGGGTTAAGGTCTCTAAGGTCTCTAAAGACCCTAAGGACCTTAAAGACCCTAAGACATTTAATAGCAGAATAAAACAATACGACAAATGAAATATTACAGCACAAACGGAAAAGCCCCTGTGGCAGACCTCAGCAAGGCTGTCATTAAGGGACTTGCAGAAGATAAGGGACTCTATATGCCGGAGGTGATTAAGGCGCTTCCGCAGGAGTTCTACGACAATATTGAGAACCTTTCGTTCCAGGAAATTGCATACAGGGTGGCAGATGCGTTCTTCGGCGAAGACGTGCCGGCTGAGACGCTCAAGCAGATCGTTTACGACACGCTGGCGTTCGACTGCCCTGTGGTCGAGGTGAAGGACAATATCTACAGTCTCGAACTCTTCCACGGACCGACACTGGCGTTCAAAGATGTGGGCGCACGTTTCATGGCTCGTCTCCTTGGCTACTTCATCAAGAAGGAACAGGAGGCAGAAGGGGGTGACAAGCGCGACGTTAACGTCCTTGTTGCCACTTCAGGCGACACAGGCTCGGCTGTGGCAAACGGCTTCCTCGGCGTTGACGGCATTCATGTCTACGTCCTCTATCCTAAAGGCAAGGTGAGTCCTATCCAGGAGTGCCAATTCACTACCCTCGGACAGAACATCACGGCTGTCGAGATTGACGGCGTTTTCGACGACTGCCAGGTGCTGGTGAAGTCGGCTTTCATGGATGACGAACTTAACGCTCACATGAAACTCACTTCGGCCAACTCCATCAACGTGGCGCGCTTCCTTCCGCAGGCGTTCTACTACTTCTACGCCTATGCGCAGATGAAGAAGAAGGGACTTGCTGACCAACTCGTTGTGTGTGTGCCTTCAGGCAACTTCGGCAACATCTGCTCAAGCCTCTTCGGCAAGAAGATGGGGCTTCCGGTGAAGCGATTCATCGCTGCCAACAATGCTAACGACATCTTCTTCAAGTATTTGCAAACAGGCAAGTACGAGCCTCGTGCCTCGGTGCAGACCATTGCAAACGCTATGGACGTGGGCGATCCGAGCAACTTCGCACGCATCTACGACCTATACAAGGCTGACCATGCTGCTATCTGTGCCGACATAAGCGGCGCTACATACTCAGACGAGCAAATTGCCGAGACTATCCGCGAGGTCTATGGCGAGACAGGCTACCTTTGCGATCCTCACGGGGCTTGCGGCTATCGTGCGCTCAAGGAGGGCCTTCAGGACGGTGAAGTAGGAGTGTTCCTTGAAACAGCCCATCCTGCCAAGTTCCTCGACACGGTGCAAGGCATCATCGGAAAGGATGTAGAGATTCCTGCCAAACTGGCTGCCTTCATGAACGGTACGAAGGAAAGTGTGCCGATGAGCAAGAACTTTGCCGACTTTAAGGCGTTTTTAATGAAGGAATGAATTATGAATTGTGGGTTATGAGTTATGAATTATGAACTGGTCTCACCACCTCATAACCTCATAACCTTACAACCTAACCACCTCATAACCTTGTATATATGAAGTTGACTAAACAGCAAAAGAAGGACCGCCTTAATAATTGGGCGGTGAAAATAATGTTTGTAGTGCTGTCTACTGTGGCAGTGGTCTATTTCATGCCTCGCGACAAGGTGTTCAACTATTCCTATAAGGTGGGGATGCCGTGGAACTACGGACAACTGATAGCAACCTCGGAATTTCCTGTGTATAAGGACGATGCGGTGGTTGAGCGTGAGCGCGACAGCGTGATGCAGAACTTCCGTCCGTATTATACATACGACGATGCGGTCTGCTCCGAGATTGTAGGCAAACTCAACAGCGTAAATGTCGACAGCGCCTACAATGTGCCGCGATATTACATGGAGCGACTCGCCTCGCTGGTCGACTCCGTCTATGCCAAAGGCATCGTGTCGACAGAGGAGTATGAGCGTATCAAGCTGAACGACTATGAAACAGTGCGCCTTGTCTATGGCAATATGGCGAAGTCTGTATCTGTAGCCAACCTCTTCTCCGTCCGTACCGCATACGAATATATCATAAGTAATGAGGTCTCTGCTGAGGCGCGCGCTATAATCGGCGAACTTGGCGTAGCAAAACTGCTCGTGCCTAACGTGGTTTACGATGAAGTTAAGTCGCGTGCAGAGACAGACCTTCTGCTGTCATCCGTGTCGGGAGCAAGCGGAATGGTGCAGGCAGGACAAAAGATAATAGATCGCGGCGACATTGTCACACCTGAGTCATACGACATTCTGAAGTCGTATGAACGCGAACTGCAGAAGAGTCAGAACACCGACAATGATGTGCCTTATGTCCTTATCGGTCAGCTGGTACTCGTTCTTGCTATATTCACCATCCTGATGAGCTATCTCTCAATATTCCGTGTGGATTATGCAGAGAACGTGCGCAGCACCGTACTCCTGTTCTCTCTCGTAGTGTTCTTCTGTATCGTAGCGTCGGTGATGGTGGCTCGCAATGCATTTAATGTCTTCATGCTGCCATACTGCATGGTGCCGATAGTCATTCGCATCCTTATGGATTCGCGCACCGCCTTCATGTTCCATGTGGCAATGGTGCTTATCATTTCAATTGTCCTTCGCGAACCGTATATCTTTATGGTTCTGCAACTTGTCACAGGAATGATAGCCATCCAGAACCTCCGCGAACTCTCACAGCGCTCCCAGATTATCCGCACAGCTTTCGTCCTCACTCTGTCATACGTGGCGCTTTATGTCACTTACGAACTCTTTGCAGAGAACGATATGAGCAAGATAAGCGTTTGGATGCTTGCCTATTTCGGAATAAACGGCTTGCTCCTCCTTTTCACCTATCCTCTGCTGTGGTTCTTCGAGAGAGTCTTCGGCTTCGTGTCGGATGTCACCCTTGTCGAACTATCCAATATTAACAATCCTCTTCTCATGCGACTTTCCGAAGTGGCGCCAGGCACATTCCAGCATTCTATGCAGGTGGCAAACCTTGCGTCAGACGTTGCAAAGAAGATAGGTGCGCGCGCCCAGCTTGTTCGTACAGCCGCACTCTATCACGATGTGGGAAAGCAGGATCATCCAGTCTTCTTCACTGAAAACCAGGCAGGAACAAATCCTCACGAGCGCCTCACTCCGGTGAGAAGCGCCGAAGTCATCATATCCCATGTGACAAACGGACTTGCGCTTGCCGACAAGCACCATCTGCCCGAACTAATCAAGGACTTCATCCGCACTCATCATGGGCTTGGCAAGACTAAATATTTCTATATAACATATAAGAACGAACATCCCGACGAACAGGTTGATGAATCTATCTTCACCTATCCTGGTCCTAATCCGTCCACGAAGGAGCAGGCTATACTTATGATGGCGGATGCCGTCGAGGCGGCATCGCGCAGTCTGACGGAATACACCGAAGAGAGCATCAGCAACCTTGTCGACAAGATAATCGACAGTCAGATGGCAGAAGGCTATTTCCTTGATTGCGACATCACGTTCCGCGAGATAACCGTGGCAAAATCTGTCTTCAAGGAAAAGCTCAAGATTATCTACCACACCCGCATTTCCTATCCAGAGATGAAGTGAGAGCCGTAGGGGCAGGGTTCGCCCGCCCAAAAACGTTTGATAGTTCGAGAGGGGGCGAGCAGACCTCGCCCCTACGAAATAATAATACCCCAATATAATTTTCTGTATGCCATTCGACCCCGATATGCATCACCGTCGTTCAATCCGCTTAAAGGATTATGACTATTCCATGCGTGGTTTGTATTTCGTGACGATATGTACGCATGACCATATCCCCCGATTTGGTCAAGTAGTAGATGGTGTAATGTGTCTGAATCCCGCAGGACAGATAGTAGAGCGATTGTATAAGGAGTGCGAACATCGTTTCGAGAACCTTCGTTGTTTGGATTATGTCGTTATGCCCAATCATTTCCATTGCATATTCCAGATTGTTTCGAATGGTTATTCACCCGTAGGGGCAGACCTGCGTGTCTGCCCGAAAACGTCAGCATCGTCATTGGGCGGACACGCCGGTCCGCCCCTACACAGGATAGTTCAATGGTTTAAGACTATGACGACCAATGAGTATATACGTGGTGTAAAGGCCGGTTCCTTCCCTCCGTTTCATATCCGTCTCTGGCAACGCAATTATTATGAGCATATTATCCGCAGTCAGCATTCCTATGACGAGATAGTTGAGTATATCCGCAATAACCCCAAGCAATGGTATAACGACAAGTTGTTCCACCCGTAGTCAGCGCAAATCCGCACAATCCGTGTTATCCGCGTTCAAAAAGGATTGGAAACAATTATTGAATAATTAGCGGCAATTAGTGTTTCCCACATCTGCGGGAATCGGCGTGATTTGCGGGAGACAGACCCTACATTTACAAACGAGCCCTCGTTTGTAAATCAATGAGCGCTCAAAAAAATATCAACGAGCCCTCGTTAATTAATCGTCGCATGAGAATTTGTATGTGGGTGCAGTGCGGGGAAATAACCGTTGCACGGCTTTAGAACTTGCAAAAGATGCAAAAATGTAAGATTTTTCGTTTTTTTTCTTCTGATTGAATATTTTTGTATATATTTGCACATTCACTCGGAGTGTGCAAATGTGTTAATATGACACCTGTCCCGTTCCGAGAAAAGACAGAAAACAATATTTTTTACAATATTTATTTACCTATTAATTAACTTTATTAAAAACATTCTTTATGAAGAAAGGATTACTTGGACTGTTGGCGTTTTTCTGCGCCTTGTCATCATGGGCTCAAGATGGCCTTACCGACATTACGTCCACTTACTTGACAAAGAATTATGAGAATCAAGTAATTGAGGTGTATGCTGGTTGGGGTGCATTAGAGAAAACATCTGGTGAGGATGTTCAGGAAGTAACTCTTCCTGCTGGTGACTATCGTTTGACTGGTCGTGCGTTCTATCGTTATGGCCAAAGTTCTAGCACAGACCCTTCAATCTCTACTGGTTATATGTTTGCTGGTGAGAATGAAACTAAGGTCGCTACATTGGGAAGTATAGAAGGATTGAGCTCATACGCAGACAATGTTGACCAGGCTCGTACTGCATTCTATACTAACAACTACTACTTGAATACATTGGATTTTTCTTTGTCAGAAGAGTCAACAATTACAATTGGTTATAGATGTACTCATGAAGTAATTAAGTCTTGGTTTATTTTCGGTGAGATGAAGCTTTATCAGGTTGCTCTTGATGCTTACCTCGCTGATTATAACGCTGCTTACGCTAAGGTTGATGCTTTGGATTTGTCTACTGTTAGTGCAGAGGCTAAGGCTAAGATTGAAGCTGTGTTGGCTGAAACTGAAACTGTTAACCAGACAAAGGCTGATTTGCAGGCAGCAACTGCTAAGTTGGATGAAATTTATGCTTATGCTCTTGTTGAACAGAAGATTTTTGCAAATGCGTCTTCTGTAGCAGGTGCAACAGCTGAAAACCCAATTGCTACAAACTTTGTAGTTAACGGTACATTCGATAATAATACATCAGGTTGGAAGACTACAACTGGTGCTCAGAATCAAGCTTTGGCAAGCAACCAGACAGGTGCTTTCACTGGTAACTTCTTTGAAAACTGGAATCCAAATCCTTACATTGGAAAGATTTATCAGGAAATCAAGAATATTCCTAACGGTGTTTACGAACTTAGCATCTGTGCTTTCGTAGATGCTTATGGAAATGGTACAAACCAGTATGTTTATGCTAATGAGGCAAAGACATATCTTACAACTGGTGCTCCTACTGCATATAAGGTGCTTGTTGAGGTTACAACAAATACTATTGAAGTTGGTTTCGAACAATCTGAAGCTGTTAATGGTTGGTCTGGTATCGACAATGTTTCTTTGACATATTACGGTAACTGCACAATTAATGAGGCTCGTTTTGCGTCTTATATAAAGCAGGTTAAGGAGCTTCGTGCTACAGCTGCAGACCTTTTGACAAAGGTTAATGAGGCTAACAAACCTGCTCTCCAGGATGCACTCGATGCAACAGAAACTATCGGAGAGAGTGTTGAGGAATATGTGGGTGCAATCGAAATTTTAACAGAAGCTAACAATGCAGCTAAGGCTAATGCTGACCTTAAGGCTGCTATCGACAACTACTATGACTTGATGGCTTCTACTAACGTTTATACTCAGGAAGCTTACAATACATTCAAGGCTATCGCTGACGATTACCTTGCTAAGTGGGAAGTAAACGAACTTACAGCTGTTGTAAACCCTTACGCAATCCAGGGCTGGCATGCAGAAGTTAATTACGATGACTTCCTCCTTTCTGCATGGGGTACTAACAACTTCGATACAAACCTCTATATCAACACTTGGTCAACTGAAGGTGGTGCTGACGGTTCTAACTTCACTGTTCCTTTCTTCGAGTATTGGACAGGTGACGATCAGTCACTCGGTGCAACTACTAAGACTGCTACAGTTACTAACCTTCTCCCTAACGGAACTTACAAGGTAAGTGCATGGGTGCGTGTTCGCGCTAAGAACGGACAGACTGACCCTACAGGTATCACTCTCAGCGTAGGTGCTGAAGGAACACCTGTTGACGTTACAGAAGGTGCGCAGGTTGGAACTTCACAGTTCTTCCTCGCAGAGTACACTGCTGTAGGTGTTGCTGATGCAGAGGGTAACCTCACAATCAGCTTCAATGTTGCTGCTGACAACAATATCAGCTGGCTTTCATTCAAGAACGTGAAGTACACAGAGGTGCCAACAGGTACTAACCTCGACTTCTCAGAAGGAACTCCTGTTGATAACCATATCTGTACTTATGAAAAGGACGCAGCTGGTAATGGAACTACTTACAGCCAGATGCAGCCTGTTACATCTTGGGATATGGGCGTAGCAAACGGTGACGCTCGCGCTGCAGGTGTATACGCTTACGGTTCTAACTTGTGGCTCGGTAGTGCAGGCAACTATGTTCCAGCAACTAACCCTGAGGGTGAGGCTACAGGTAACGCACTCGGTGTAGTAGCTGTATGGGATGCTGTAGCTCAGTACACTCAGGCGGTTACTTTGCTCCCTGGTACTTACAACATGATGGTTCCTGTTTACAAGGCAAGCGCTGGTGCAACTGCTCCTCAGAAGAGCTTTATCGGTTTCATCGCTGAGAATGGTACAGAGTACCTCGCTCCTGCTAAGAATTACACTCAGGGTGCTTGGACTTACGAAATCGTAACATTCACTCTCGATGAGGAAACTAACGGTGTTCTTTCACTCGGTTATGACGCTACAAACGCTGGTAGCGGTGCACAGCAGGCACTCTTCTTCGACTGCGTGAAGTTTGTTGCTGATTCTTACATTCCAGTTGCAAACCTTAAGACAGCTATCAGCGCTGCTGAGGCTAATGCTAACGCTAAGTTTGCTAACGTAGGTGAGGCTCTCTTCCAGATTCCTACATCTGCTTATGAAACTTATGTTGCTGCTATCGCTGATGCTAAGGCTGTTGCAAACAATGCTGAGGCTACAGCAGAAGAACTTGCTGCAGCTGTTGAAACTCTTGCTGCTGCAACAACAGCATTTGCTGCTATAATTAACACTCCAGATCCAGAGAAGACTTACATGATCATGCACGAGGCTGCTGGTACATTCTTGGCTCTTAATGGTGGCGTGAAGGTTGAAGCAGAGCAGACTCCTATCAAGTTCGAGGCTGCTGCTGACGGCAAGTACTACATCGCTAACGCTAATGGTGAGTATGTTTATTACAGCGGTACTGGTGACAACAAGTGGTCTTTGAACGTAAGCGCTGACAACAAGGAAGCATGGACTATTGCAGCTGTAGGTGAAGGTGTTTACACTATCAAGGGTAAGAACGGATTCCTCGGTACAGACGCTGCTACAGCAGGTTCTACTTGCTACGGTGACAAGGCTGCTACAAACTGGGTAATCACTGAATATGTTGTTCCATTCGAAGTTACAATGGTTAACCCTGCAGGTGCTACAGCAGAAAAGATCGCTGAAGGCGAATCTGTAGAGTTTACAACAAACTGGGACGATAAGGTTGGCTTCATGCTTATGACAGTTGAGCAGATCGACCCTGCTACTTCTGAGGTTGTTGATGTTGTTACATCTTTCGGAATTCCAGCTAAGGGTGAAACAAGCTGGAAGGCTGAAGCTTACTTCGACGTTAAGTTCCGTGAAGGATTCAACTATAAGTTTACATTCTACGCTTACGAAAACGAAGATGCTTACAACCAGGAGCCATGGGACGCTCCATACTCAGCTGCTATCGCAACTGACGAGGTAGAAATCGCTGGTGCTCTTGCTGCATACGTTTATTCTACAGCTACTCTCAACGACATTAAGCCTGCTTACGATGCAGTTATCGAAAGCGAGACTGATAATGTAGTTACTCTCACATTCTCTGCTCCAGTTAAGGTTCAGGATGCTCAGTCTGTAGTTCGTGAAGGTGGATTTATGGCACCTCCAACAGTTTACACATATACTCCAGTAGCTGTTGACGCAGACGAGAATGGCTTTGCTACAACATGGACATTCGAAATGAAGTTGTTCCCAGGCTCTACAAATGTGACATTTGCTGCTGTTGATGCAGAAGATCGTCGTGTACAGGGTAACATGGGTGAGGAAGAAACTTCTTACTTCTCTTACGAGTGGACTTGCACAGTTGGTGTTCCTGATATCACTATCGCTCCTGCAGGTGAGGTTGAAGGTCCTGTAGCTGCTCTTACTGCTTCTTGTGAGGCTGGTATTGGTGACTTCACTTATTCTTGCGCAATTTCAGACGCTGTAGTTCTTGACGCTGAAGGCAACGTTGTTGCTACTGTTACAAACGTTGAAAAGGTTGTTGACGAAAGTCTTGAATCTTACACTACAGAGTGGTATGAGGCTCTTGCTGCAGCTCCTAACACTCTTACTCTTTCTGCTGAAATCACTGAACCAGGAACTTACACAGTTAAGATCCCTGCAGGTTACTTCACAGTGGATTCTGAGAAGATGTTCTTGAGCAAGGCTACAGAAGCTACATTCACAATCGTTAAAAACGAGCAGGTTGGTATCAACGGTATCGCTGCTGACGACGTAGTTGAAACTAAGTACTTCGGTGTTAACGGTGCTGCTCTTGACGCTCCAGTTAAGGGTATCAACATCGTTAAGCAGACTTTGAAGGGCGGTAAGGTTGTTACTTCTAAGGTTTACGTTAAGTAATCATTAGCAAATACATAAATGGAAGGGCGGGCACTTAGGTGTCCGCCCTTTTTAATGTTTAGAGTTAAATGTTTAGGTGGAGTGAAATAAGTGATAGCTGCTACAAACTCTTTTGCTGTGCAGATTATTTGAGATTGATAATTTGGGCAAGAATATTAAAAACTATATATTTGTAAGTTGAAAGAGGATAAACTATACCGTTTTTAATATATGAAGAAGACTAATCTAATTCTTTGTGGCGCATTGTGTGCGCTGTCAGCAATGCCTTTAAATGCTGCGAATTTTAATTCAGAAGTGACTGCTACTGCGGAAACGGCTGTCAAGCAGAATGTTCGCAAGATAGCGTCAGTGGCAACTGTCAAAGTGGAATCGCCAGTTGGCACAGTGCCAAGGTTGCCATACCAAATTTGGGTGACATACACAGACGGCACTTCCGAGTTCCGTCAGGTGAAGTGGGGCAATGCCGCTCTTGCTACAGAAAAAGAGCAGGCACAATATGCCGTAGGCAAAGAATATAAGATTGGCGGTTACATCATTGGTGACAACACCACTGCAAACGGTTACCCTATCGAGGCAAGCGTCAAGGTTGTTGCAGGCGAATACAAGGTTCCTTCAAACAAGCCAGTTGCTGAGACTCTGCCTCTTGGTGACGTGAGCGTTGACGGCGACAACCGTCTTACTTCAAACCGCAATCTCGACATCAAGACTATTCTCAGTTGGGACGTTAGTCAGCAACTCTATAACTACCGCGACACTTACGGCATGAGTACCGAGGGCTACAAGGTGGCTGACGGTTGGGATTCGCCAACAACAAAGCTCAAGGGACACGGTTCGGGCCACTACATGTCGGCTCTCGCATTCGCTTTTGCAAGTGCCACAGACCCTGCCGACAAGGCAGCCTTGAAGGCTAATATCAAGCGCATGGTCGACGAACTGCGTGCTTGCCAGGAGAAGACTTTCGTTTGGAACAAGAAGCTCGGCCGCTACTGGGAAGCCCGTGACTTCGCCCCTGAGGCAGAACTTCGTGAGATGAAGGGAACTTGGGAGGCTTTCGATCAGCACAAGAAAGACTGGGCGAAGTATGGCTACGGCTACATCAATGCCATTCCTGCCCATCATGCTGTGCTCATCGAGATGTATCGTGCCTACAACAACGAGCAGTGGGTTTGGGCTCCATACTATTCCATCCACAAGCAGTTGGCAGGTCTCATCGACATTGCCAATAACGTGGATGACAAGGAGATTGCCGACAAGGCGCTGCTCATAGCCAAGGATATGGGACTTTGGATTTGGAACCGTCTGCACTACCGCACATTCGTCAACACAGAAGGTACTCCTGAGGAGCGCCGCGCTAAGCCAGGCAACCGCTACGAAATGTGGAACATGTACATTGCCGGTGAGGACGGCGGTACTGGAGAATCCCTCTCACGCCTCTCAGAAATGGTGACTGACAAGGACGAGAAAGCCAAACTGCTCGAAGCGGCAAGCTATTTCGACAGCCCTGCATTCTACGACCCATTGTCAAAGAACATCGACGACATCCGCACTCGTCACGCAAACCAGCACATTCCTAAGATTACAAGTGCGCTTCGCAGCTATCGCGGAAATGCGAATCCATACTACTATAACCTGGCACTCAACTTCTGGAACATGGTTCAGGGACGCTACGCATACGCCCCAGGCGGTGTGGGCAACGGAGAGATGTTCCGCCAGCCATATACACAGGTCGTAAACCTCGGACCTAACCCAACTATCAACGAGACTTGCTGTGCATACAACCTCGCTAAGTTGACTAAGGACCTCAACTGCTTCGACCCTGACAATGCCGAGTATATGGACTACTACGAGCGCATTCTCTACAACCAGATCGTTGGTTCGGTTCATCCTACTCACTATGCTACAACATACCAGTATGCAGTAGGTCTCAACGCCTCAAAGCCTTGGGGCAACAACACACCTCAGTCAACATGCTGCGGTGGTACGGGTTCAGAGAACCACGTGAAGTATCAGGAGGCAGCTTACTTCGTCAACGACAACACGATGTGGGTAGGTCTCTACATCCCGTCTACTGCAAACTGGAAGGCAAAGGGTGTGACTGTCAAGCAGGAATGCTTGTGGCCGGCAGAGAAGTCAACAATCAAGATTGCGCAGGGTTCAGGCAACTTCGCACTGAAACTCCGTGTGCCTTATTGGGCAACAAAGGGATTCGATGTGAAACTCAACGGAAAGTCTGTCGCAACTTCCTACAAACCATGTTCATACGTTGAGATACCTGCCCGTCAGTGGGCTGCAGGTGACGTCGTGGAGGTAACAATGCCTTTCACAAAGCATATCAACTACGGACACGACAAACTTGAAGTTGCTTCTGAAAGCGGCGCATCAGAACCAGCATGGGTGGGAACACTCATGTACGGACCACTCGCGATGGTTGCTGAAGGAATTGAGAACTGGGATCAGGCACAGCTCAGTATCGACCCAAGCCTTGACCTCATCAAGATGAATGGCGCTACAAGCGAAACAGGATATGCAGGAAACATCTATACATTGGAGATCGGCGGACACAAGTTTATCCCTGACTACCATTCTGACAAGAACCTGACTCACTACTTCCGCATCAACGAACTTGCAGACCCTCGTGCTGAACTTCTCAAACCGCTCGTTGCAAAACTCGACGAGGCTAAGTTCTACAACAAGAAGAACTACAAGAAGGCATCATACAAGGCGTTTGAAGCAGCTGTTGCAACTGCTACACAGTTCTGCGAGACAGGCAACGTGACAGGCGAGTCAGTGAGCGAGCAAGTTGCGGCTATCGACAAGGCGTTCGGCGCACTCGTTACACGCAAAGTCAACGCTAAGGCTCTCAATGAGGCTGTGGCAAGCGCTAAGGCTCTCGACAAGAACGCATACACTTGGGACAGCTATGCAAACCTTGAAAAGGCTTGCAACGTGACAGTAAGCGGAAGCGAGTCACAGACTGCCGTAGACCACCAGCACTATCTTCTCGACCAGGCGGTGAAGGCTCTCGTAGAGGTTAAGTCTGTCGACAAAACAAAACTCAACGAGGTTCTTGCCCTCGCCAAGGAACGCAAAGAGGCACAGGACAAGTGGAACGCGCTCGAAGTGAAGGTTCCAGAGTTCTCGCCTTGGGCTCCTCACGGTTATGCTCGTATGCTCAAGAGTTATGAGCAGGCTGCAAAGGTAGGCGAAAACAAGGATAAGAACTATAATCAGGCAGAGGTTAACGCTGCTGCATCAGCGCTCAACGCAGTTATCAACGGTATGCGTCCGGGCAACCTTGCTGAGCCTGAAGACCTTGACGAACTCCGCCGATTGATGCGCGGTGCACGTCGTGCCACAGCGTCAGACCCTGAAGCACTAAAGGAAGCCCTCCGCTATGCTGACATGGTGGTAAGATACGTCTACGACGGTAGCGGTACTAAGGACTTCATTATCAAGGCTACAGACCAGCTCAAGAATGTGCTGAAGTAGATGGACTCATAATTCGTAATTGATAATTCGTAATTCATAATTGATATTACTCTGTAATATAATAGTAGAGACGCCACCTCGTGTGACGTCTCTGCGTTTGGGTAAAGGTAGACGATGCAACGTGACTCGATAGATTTTTCAAGTGGTAAGGTTAACCATTTGTTTCGGAAACTGTTCATCCCAACGTTGTTCGGTTCGTTGAGCATTTGTGCAGTGACGGCCATTGACGGTATTTTTGTGGGGCAGGGAACCGGAAGCGACGGTGTTGCAGCTGTTAATATCGTTGTGCCTCTGTGGATGCTGTTTTCAGGTTTGGAACTGATGGTCGGTTCGGGGTGTTCCGTCGTGGCAGCGTTGCATCTGTCAAAAGGAAACGAAAAGGCTGCCAGGCTTAATGTCGCTCAGGCTTTACTGTTTACATTGGCGGTGACGGTTGTTGGTTGCTCTCTTATAATGTTAATGCCGGAGAAGGTGGCGAGGATGCTGGGCGCATCAGACTCTTTAATGCCGCAGGTCCTTGATTATATGCTGTATATTACTCCTTGTTTCCTCTTTCAGGTGTGGAGTACTATCGGGCTTTTTATTATCAGGTTGGACGGTGCACCTAAGGTTGCGATGTGGTGTAATGTGGCAAATGCGGTGACTAATGCTGTGCTTGACTGGGTGTTTATCTTCCCTCTCGGCATGGGAGTGAAGGGTGCGGCGATTGCTACAGGAATTAGTGTTGTGGTGGGAGGAGTGATAGCAATGGTATATCTGCTGTTTTTTGCGAAGCGCCTTAAACCAAAGATGCCAAAATGGAGTCGTAGGAGTTGCGTTCTGTCGTTGAGAAATGTTTCCTATCAGTGCCGTATAGGATTTTCTTCCTTATTGGGCGAGATAATGTTGGCGGTGCTGGTGCTTGTGGGAAATATCGTTTTCATGCAGTATTTGGGCGACGACGGGGTAGGGGCGTTTGGCATTGTCTGCTACTACACGCCTTTTATCTTTATGATGGGAAACTCAATAGTGCAATCGGCTCAACCAATAGTGAGCTATAGCTATGGGAACGGGGCGTATGATCGAGTACGCAAGGCTCGCAGTCTAATGATGAAGGTGTCTGTGCTTTTTGGTCTGGGGGTAACTCTGGTGTTTGTGCTGTTTCCTGAAATGCTTGTGGCTCTGTTTATTGATGCGTCGTGCGGAGCAGGAGTGCTGGCGGTGAGGGGTATGCCACTCTTTGCGTCGGGGTTTGTGTTCTTTGTCATAAATATCTGTGTCGTGGGGTATTATCAGAGTGTGGAAAGAGTTGTGCCGGCTACGGCTGTTATGCTGTTGCGTGGGGTGGTCTTACTTCTTCCGTGCTTTCTGCTTTTACCCATTTTGATAGGGGAGCCTGGAATTTGGTTGGCTACACCTTTGGCGGAAATGGTTACTACGGTTTTGATAGTTGTATATCTCCTATACAAGAAAATGCGTGGCAACAGGTGACAAAATGAGGCTCTGAGAGCTAAAAATAATAGTGTGGGTACAATAAAACAAGGGTATTTGAGTTATTATTTTTATGGCGAAAAGGTTTTTAACATTATTAATCGTGTGGGTGGGGGTCGCGTTTGCGGCAATGGCTCAGTGGGACGTGCAATTCACGGATTACACACGATTGAAGTCGTTCTACAACCCTGCTGTGTCAGGCGTTGACGGCAAACTTAATGTTAATGGTGCTTATTCGATGCAGTTTATGGGGTATGACGGCGCTCCTCAAACCTTGTACTTTGGTGCGGATTTGCCAGTGTATTTCCTTAGCCCTCGTCATGGTGCAGGTGTCAGCTTGATGAGTGACCAAATAGGTATGTTCAAAACTCAGAAGATTAGTTTGCAGTATGCCTATAACTTCAAAGTTGGGAAAAGCGGCCGTTTGGCTATAGGTCTTCAGGGAGCTATCATAAGCGAGGAACTTGATCCGACGGATGTGGAGCTGGAGGATGCTTCAGACCCCGCATTTCCGACTTCTTCAGTTAAGGGCACAGGGTTTGATTTGGGTGCAGGACTCTATTTTCATCATCCTAAGTACTGGGGAGGTCTGTCGGCACAGCATCTGACTTCGCCTGTGTTGGAAATAGGTGAAAGGCACGAGGTTGAAATCTCTCCGATGTATTATTTGATGGGCGGATGCAATATAAAACTAAATAATCCGTTACTATCATTACAGCCTTCTTTTCTGGTGCAGACAGACCTGCAGTCGTGGAGGGAAGATGTGCAGTGCCGGTTGACATACGACTATGAGGAGAAAAAACTGTTTGGCGGCGTGGGCTATAGCCCCAACACCTCGGTCTCTTTCCTTGTGGGAGGTGATTTCCACGGAATTTCGTTAGGATATTCCTATCAGTTGTACACTTCGGGTGTAGGGTGGAAGAACGGTTCTCACGAGTTGGTGGTAAGTTACCAGACCGACTTGGATTTGTTTAAGAAGGGGCGCAACAAGCATAAGAGTGTCAGATTCTTGTAAGAGTTAAGCCTGGCGTTGATTTGGCAGAAGATTAATTTGAAATAAACTAAATGAGTATATATACAATGAAAAAGGTTTTATCAGCAATATGCGTAGGTGGCATTCTGTCTGTAATTGTTTCATGCATGGGCATGGGTAATACGAGCAGTTCTGCTATCGGGGGTGAGGTGACTGGTGTAGGAGGAACTTCATTTTCGGAACCGATACCTTATGGAATGGTTGAGGTTGCGCGTGGTTCTTTAAAGATGGGTATGGAGAAAGCCGACAGTTTGTGGGGAGCTCAGATGCCTGTGAGAGAAATATCCGTAGATGCATTCTGGATGGATGAGAAGGAAGTTAGCAATTCCAAGTATCGCCAGTTTGTCTATTGGGTGCGCGATTCGATCATTCGTGAGCGTCTTGCCGATCCTGCTTATGGCGGCGATGAAACATTTAAAATTGAAGAGGACAAAAACGGTGACCCTGTCACTCCTCATCTTAATTGGGCAAAGCCAATCCCTTGGAAGAATGCGGACGAGGACCAGCAGAGGGCTATTGAAAGCGTTTATATCACTCATCCGTTTGATGGGACAAAGATGCTTGATGCAAGTCAGATGAACTATCGCTATGAGGTTTTTGACTATGCAATGGCTGCCATGCGTAAGTATAGGCTTAATCCGTCAGAGCGAGTTCTTAACACTGATGTTACTGTGGATGAAGAGGCCGTTGTGATGATTTCAAAGGACACTGCTTATATTGATGACGACGGACGTATTCGTCGCGAAACTATAACCCGCCCTCTTTCAAGCATGTGGGACTTCGTTAATACGTATATCGTAAACGTCTACCCTGACACGACTTGCTGGGTTAACGACTTCCAAAATGCGGAGAATGAGGTGTACATGCGCACTTATTTCAATAGTCCTGTTTACAATGAATATCCAGTAGTGGGTGTTGACTGGGAACAGGCTACGGCTTTCTGCAATTGGAGAACAGACTTCCTGCTTAAAGGACTTGGCGAAAGCGCGCGTTACGTTCAGCGCTATCGTTTGCCTACTGAGGCAGAGTGGGAGTACGCTGCAAGAGGAAAGGCTGGTAACGAACTTCCGTGGGAGCAGGAAGGCGTGAAGAGTGAAAAGGGATGCTTCTATGCGAACTTTAAACCTGACCGCGGAAATTATACCAATGACGGTAACTTAATAACTTCGCAGACAGGTATATATTCGCCTAATTCCAACGGACTTTACGATATGGCAGGTAATGTGGCTGAGTGGACAAGCACAGTCTTTACTGAGGCTGGTGTGATGTCGATGAGCGATATGAACCCTCAGCTGAGTTATAATGCGGCAAAAGAAGATCCTTATGCTTTGAAGCGTAAGTCTGTGCGTGGAGGTTCTTGGAAAGATCCAGAAAACTTCATAAAATCCGCATGGCGCTCTAATGAGTATCAGAACGTGGGGCGCTCTTATATCGGTTTCAGATGCGTTCGTACAAAGGTCGGTGCGTCAGGAAAAAGTAGAAAATAAGTTTGTTTGAATACACATAAGACGGAAAGGAAAAATAAATATGGCACGAATAGGAAAGAGAAAATTGACTGCGATACAACAGTGGATAGCAAGTAGCTCAGGACAGATATTCCTTAACTTTGCTTATAGTTGGGGTGCTGCGATTGTAATTCTTGGAGCCTTGTTTAAACTGACTCACATAAGCGGAGCAAACTTGATGCTCTTCATCGGTATGGGAACAGAGGTGCTCGTGTTCTTTATTTCAGGTTTTGAACTTCCTTGGGATAAGGATAGCATACCGGAAGATGAAAATGAGGGGGCATCTGTTGCACCGTCTGCGGTCAGCAATCCTGTCATAATTGGCGGTTCTGCTGTGCAAGGTAATGGTCCTATAATAATCGGTGGCGGTACAATTCCTTCTGGTGAGGTTTTGCCGTCAGAGGCTACAGCATCTGTTGATGCGGGTCAGCTTGCTTCTAAAGTTGCAAGTTCTCCGGTATTCTCTTCTCAGCAATTTGCAGGTATGACTCCAGAGATGCAAGAGGCTACTAAGGCTTATGTTGAACAGTTGAACGAACTTACAGAAACCTTAAAGCTCGTTGCGGAGCAGTCTGCCCGCCTTACTCGCGATTCTGAAGAAATGGAGACTATGAACCGCACTCTTACAGGTATCAACCGCTTCTATGAGATTCAATTGCGTAGCGTAAGCGCGCAGAGCGGAACAATTGACGAGGTTCATGAGCAGACTAAACGTTTGGCTCAGCAGCTTGACGAACTCAATGCTGTGTATGCCCGTATGGTTGAAGCCCTTAAAGTTAACATGAAGTAATCCAGAATATAATGGCTATAAAGAAAAAAAGAGTCTCGCCGCGTCAAAAGATGATAAACCTCATGTATATCGTCTTGATGGCAATGCTTGCACTTAATGTCAGTTCGGATGTGCTAAATGGTATTGTGTTGGTTGATGAAAGTTTGACGCGCTCGACGGAAAATTCCACATCCCAGAATAACTCCATATATGCCACCTTAGATGAGGCTATGCAGCTCAATCCTGAAAAGACTCGAGAGTGGTATAACAAGGCTCAGGTAGTTAAGGCTATTTCCGACTCGTTGTATGATTTCGCGGAACAACTGAAATGGGACATAGTCCGTGAAGCCGATGGAGATGATGCGGATATAAAAAATGTGGAGGGTAAGGAAAATCTTGAGGCCGCAGCTCATGTGATGCTTGCCCCAGGTGTAGGTAAAGGCGAAGATTTTTATGATGCTATAAACAAGTATCGTGCAGATATTTTGACGATGATATCTGATACGGCGCAACAGCGTATAATAGGTTCAAATTTCTCTACTGAAGTGCCAAGCAAGGCAAGGGCTCTTGGCAAGAATTGGCAGGAGTACATGTTTGAGAGTACTCCGGTTGCTGCTGCTGTAACGCTGTTGACTAAGATACAGAATGATGTGCGTTATGCAGAGGGAGAGGTTCTTCACCAACTTATTTCTAATATTGACGTGAAGGATGTTAGGGTTAACCAGATTAATGCTTACGTCATTCCAAATTCGCAGACGGTGGTTCGTGGAAGTAAGTTTTCGGCTCAGATTATCATGGCTGCAGTTGACACGACACAGCGTCCAGACATCTTTATTGAAGACTCACCGCTTGGTTCGAATGTGTATGAAACCATTTGTACGCGTACCGGCGATTTTACTCTGAAGGGCTATCTCGTAATGCGTAATGGTAACGGTGAGGAGATTCGTCGTGAGTTTTCTCAGCCATATACGGTAGTGGAACCATCTGCAACGGTGTCGGCTACTATGATGAATATGCTATATGCGGGTTATCAGAATCCTATTAGCGTCAGTGTTCCAGGGGTTCCTGCAAATAGAATCAGTGCTACAATGACAGGCGGAACGCTTACGAAGAAAGGTGATGGCGAATACGTAGCGGTGCCTTCAAACGTGGGACAGGATGTGGTCATAACTGTTACTGCTCAAAATGAAGGCAGGAGTCAGGAAATGGGTAAGTTTACTTTCCATGTCCGCAAATTGCCTGATCCAACAGCTTATCTTGACTGTAAGGACGAAAGCGGTAATCCTTCGCGCTATCGTGGCGAGAAACCGATCTCAAAGGCGCAGTTGCTTGCAACACCTGGCATAGGTGCAGCTATAGATGACGGCCTTTTGGATATTGCGTTCAAGGTTACGGCCTTCGAAACTACGTTCTTTGATAGGATGGGTAATGTGATACCTGAAGTTTCCCGTTCTGCAAATTTCACAGAGCGCCAGCGTGAAATGTTCCGAGAATTGGGCCGAGGAAAGCGTTTTTATATATCTAACGTGAAGGCTGTAGGTCCTGACGGCGTAGAAAGAACTCTTTCGGGGGCGATACCGGTAATTATTAGATAAAAAAGACTGTAACACACATAAAAACTCAATATATGAAACGAGTATTATTATTTCTTTTCGGTATATGTCTGACAGGTGCGCTTATGGCACAGCCTGCCAAAAGCAGAATCAAGAGGAACAACGTAACTAAAAATAAGGCGGAATCTGCAGTTGATAGGGCTAGCTTGATGTTTCCTACAGCAGTTGCAGTTCCTGAGAATGTTGCTTGGCGACGTGATATTTATCGCTCGCTTGATTTGAAGAAGAATGAAAATGCGGCATTGTATTATCCAGTAGAGCCAAGGAACGGCGATCAGAACCTTTTCACTCTGATGTTCCGCTTGTTCAATGTAGGAAAACTGCCGGTGTACAAGTACACTACTGATGGTGTGGAAGACTTCAGGACGGAAAATCGCAGTAAGTTCAAGGAGTTCCTTGACCGCTACGACATCTATTATGAAATAGATGGTAATAGCATAAAGGTTGCAGATAGTGATGTCCCTTCGTCTGAAGTATTGAGTTTCTTTGTGAAGGAAAGTTCGTATTACGACCAATATACGGCTACTTATCATACCCGCGTTACAGCGCTTTGCCCTGTGCTTCATCGCTCTGCTGATGAGTTTAGCATGGATGAACAGAAGCGTCCGCTCTTCTGGGTTAAGTACGATGACTTGGCGCCATACCTCAGTAAGCAGATGATTATGACAAGCAACTTGAACAACGCGTCCCGCATGTCGATTGATGATTACTTCTCGACAAATCAGTATAAAGGCACAATCTACATGACAACGAACATGCAGAACCGTGCTATCCAGGATTATTGTCCTACTGACAGCGCTGTCGCTAAGGAGCAGAAGAGGATAGAGAAACAGATGGAAGATTTTGAGAAGAACATCTGGACTACTCCAGTGGATTCAGCGGAGCTTGCACGCAAGGATTCTATTGAGGCTGCTGAAAACTCTAAGTCAAAGCGTTCGAAGAGTTCAGCTTCGTCCCGTTCATCACGTCGTTCAAACGAGAAGACCGTTGAGAAGAAAGAAAAAGCAAAGTCTTCAGGCTCTTCGTCTCCACGAGTTTCGGTGCGTCGCCAGCGCAGGTGATTCATCTAATCCGATTGGTTTTCAAATAATAAAAGGCAGGTCCGAAACTGGGACCTGCCTTTTATCGTTTAGTGAGTCGTGATTCTTAGAAGTCGTTTCCCTGACCACCGAATCCGTTATTGCTGTCACCTCCGAATCCGCCTCGGCGGTAGCCGCCTGTACGTTGGCCGCCCATCGCTCCGCTGCGGCGCACAAATATTTGGGCAGCTTGTGCAGGGGTGATAACTCTGATGAATTTGTTATAGTATTCGCGGTCTACGGCGAGTTGTGCCTCTTGTGTCTTGAAGTTCTTTTCGATCAATTCTGTTGCTTTTTCATCGGTGATGTTCTCAAGATCGACTCTTTCTCTTCTGCCCGTCTGTTCTCCGGCTGCAGCCATGCGTGCTTTCATGTACTCTGCATAGAGTGCAGTAAATTGTTCGGTTGACACGTCGTCAAGTTTCATGTTCTTTGCAAGGCGGCTTGCCATACGTGCATACATTTCTTCAAAGTTTGCGTTGCCCTGTGCAAAAGTGCTGAGGCTTACGAACATCATTGCAATTGCTGCGATAATAAAGTTCTTTCTCATGATTTTTTTGTCTTTTTATTAGTTTAGTAAGTTTCTATTCTCGTCCTTTTGATATTTTTATTCTCTCATGGTTTAATCTTCGTGGATGTGTGCCGGTATGTGGCTGTCTCTTAGTCTGTATCCGCTGAAAAGTTATTTCGACTTCGCCGGAAACTTTCCTCCACTTCGGTGTGTCTTTTTGTAAAATAGGTTGACTCATTAAAATTTTAATTTTATGAGTATACTTCGCAATGGTCTTCTTCCTTCGATATCAGGTAAGACCGATAAATTCAGGGAACTTTTGGAACTTCATTACATCGATAGTCTTCCATTTGTTGAGATTTCGAAAAAAATAGGGGTTCCTAGTGCTACATTGCAAATATGGATTCGTACCTTTGAGCACGAAACTCCAGAATTGTCTGATCTTATGAAAAAACGCGGCAAGGAAATAACCCCAGATGACTACAAATCCCTTCAGAGCGAAATCGCCCGCCTGAAGAAGGAGCTGGCCGAC
>JAZNGW010000027.1:0-75675 GCA_045576655.1 Bacteroidaceae bacterium | reverse complement strand
AAGACAATCGATGTAATGAAGTTCCAAAAGTTCCCTGAATTTCTCGGTCTTACCTGATATCGAAGGAAGAAGACCATTGCGAAGTATACTCATAAAATTAAAATTTTAATGAGTCAACCTATTTTACAAAAAGACACTCTGCGGCGTCATGAAGTTTTCACCGAAGAAACTCCGATTTTGCACAGCCCATACAAAGCATATAAAACACCGCATTCGCAGACAGAAGAAAAAGAAGGCCTTATGAAAATCACCCCAACATTATATCGAAAGAAAAAATGAACTATATTTGTGGCAACTCCCGTTGCAGCTAATTGCAACAAAGGAACTACTGACAAACAACAAATTATTATGCAATCAGGGGTATTTGATTTAGCCACATGATGGTCTTATATGCGATTAAAGAAGAAAGAAACATTCATGGACTACAGCAAACAAGAATTTGAACGCCTGTTCAAGGATAACTATCCGCACATGTATCGCATGGCCTTCTCGATGGTGGGGAATACCGACGACGCCAAGGATGCTGTACATCAGGTGTTTGCTCAAATCTGGAGGCGAAAGCCACAGGTGGCTGATGACAGTATTCGCGGCTATTTGTTGGCTGCCACACGCAACCAATGCCTGCACACGCTACGCTCCCGACAGTTGCAGAGGCAGATGGAAGAGGAACTTCAGAAAGACATAGCCGTCAGAAAAAGCGAGGAACACGATGAACTGTTGCAGCAGCTCCGGCAAGTCATCGATAACAACCTAACGGAGCAAGACCGGCGCGTACTGAGTCTGCACTATGATGAGGAGATGACCTACGCCGAGACGGCTACCGCCCTCGGCATCAGTTCCTCGGCAGTGAACAAGCACATTACACGGTCGTTGGCAAAAATCAGAGCAACCCTAAAAAAAGCGAAGTAAGATGAAGACAGAAGATATTGACAAGAAAATCAGCATGCCTGACGTTGACGCAGAATGGGCACGCTTTGAGCGCGAGGTTATCAGCAAAAGTGCAAGACCAAATATATGGTCTGCAACCGCATGGATTGGCAGCATAGCAGCAGCCTTTGCACTGCTGTTCATCCTAAGCAACGGAAAAGAGGAAAAGACTGAAATGCCCGTGCTGGCAGAGCAGACAAAGGAAAAATCTTCTGTGACAGAACAAAAGGAGCAGCCTTTAGTGGCAGAACAGCAATCCGAAAATCCTCTCACAGCTATCAATGGAGACGAAAATGGTGCCACAATGCGCCTTGCAGGTACAAATTTCAAAGACGAAAATCTTACGCAGCCTGATTCTAGCATTCAGAAGCGCATCGCCAATTTGAAGATTGTATCTTCTTTTTCATCACCTCCTGATTCTAACACATGGAGACTAGGACATACCCCAAGGTTCAATAAGAAACCGTCTGACAACCAAACACCTACTCATTTGGAGAGTCGCATCGCAGGTTTGGACAATCCTGAACACAGACTTTTATCAAGTGTAAAGCTACTAGGGTCTGACTCTGTTGGAGAACTAAAGTTTATTGCGAATCACATTTACGGAGAAGAACTAATCCAGCAAATGCATATTGTGACATTCAGAGCATCGAAGAGACACAAATGGATGCCTTTCTACTACAAGGAAATGGAACGGCTCATGGCACCTAAAAACTTGTCGTTCGGGATAGGATGCGATCCATCAAACTCAAACGAGTGGATATTATATTATGACTCTGTTGCCCACTCTCTCATCTATAAAAAATCAGGAAAGAACATTTGGTGGTCTATGAGAAGAGCCATATCCAAAGAGAAGAAAACAAGCGACAACAAAACAATATGGGTGGAAAGAAAAAAGCCGAAGAAGATAAGAGGCGTCAAAGTGGAAACATCTTCAATAGCCATCACCGCAAAGCAGGCACAAGACCTAAGGGCGATGTGGACGGACGCTGTAGCATGCGCAAATAATGCCCGGAAAGCATCTGTAATGAAGGCGTACACTGCCGACTTCTGGAGATACGAATTTCCTCTTGGCGATTTAAAAAACAGAATGACATACATCTACACAGGACTAAATCCATTCACTAAGTTCACGAATGATTTGGCGGAGGCTGTCCGCACTGAAAATACAAGTCTCAAAGACTCCCTATTGGCAGACACCACATTGCGCAAATGCCTTTACGACATGAAGGAATACATGAAGCCTGTGCATCTAATAGAAGACTCACTCGTATTAGTGGTCAACAAACAGGTGCAACCAGATTCCCTGTGCAGACTGATAAGCAAGAGGCCAAAGCAATACTTCCATCAGAAAGGATTGATAGTTAAGACCACAACAATGTGGACTGCAATTGGCGCGAAATTCTCTTCGGGATACGACAAGAACTGCCCAATTTTGGAACTGACCACCCTACCCGACACGCTCAGCGACACATTCGTCAACATGCACCCTGAGATGAAAGACACCTTGCGTCACATTTCGGGCATCGTTATTGACGAAAACGAAAATCCACTCGTCGATGCATGGGTAAGCATATCCGGAAACACAGGTTCACCGACAGACTCCACCGGACGATTTTCTTTCTGGGCACCTCGCTCAGTAAAAATACTCCGCGCCGAATGTACCGGTTACAAAAAGACAAACATAAAACTTTCGGACACAACTCTCGTCATTCACATGGAGGATATAACAAAGATTAAACCTGTAAAAGTGCTTCCAAAAGAACAAATTAGGGAAATTCAGGGATTACCATGGTATACCAAAAGCGATTCCATAAAAAGATAATATCTAAACAACAAAAATACGAGTCGGGCAAGGCCTGGGATGGGCAAGGTATTTTTTGATGCTAAAAACCCTCTTTGGAGGACTAAAAAAGAGACCTGCCCGAATTTAGGACAGGTCTCTAATATTTTATATTTCAGAGTCAATTTACTCTTCAACAGCAGCCTGCGCGGAGGCCAATAAGAATTGATTATCAGCACATTATGGTGAATCTGGAAAACATTATGAGCATGAACTGCACATTCTGCACACTCTATTTCTTCATGTCCTCTGCCACCCACAGCACCCACTCGTCGATATTGTCAGTGAGACGCTTTGGATATGGGAGGGTGATGCGTACATCGGGAGCGATGCCTGTGAGATCAACATTGGTACCTTTCTCGTAGCGCGTAGAATAGGTTGTCGAGTATTGTATTATTAGTGGCCTGCGTGCAGACTCGTAAACGCAGCAATTACCAGTATCAATGCAACCCATTGTGTTGTCACGTCCATAAATCGTAGTACGGTGGCTGGCCAATCTGGTGTTCAAGACTGCTTGTTCGCCAGAACTGGCAACCATATTGTCGATGATGAGTGCCGCTTTCTTAGGGTGCTCATAGATGGTGTCAAACGTCAATGGAGCACCGTCTGCTATTTTGACAACATATTCGGGGGCATGTTCAATGTCTGTCGGATAGCCTAAGTCTTCCAAGTCTTCTTTTGTCCACTCAGCTCGTTCAATAGATGCCTTTGTATAGCGAAATACGGAGCCATCTCGCTTTCCGTTGGGATAATCATACAGCAATTTCAGTAATGGCTCAAAGCACT
This sequence comes from Bacteroidaceae bacterium, assembly GCA_045576655.1. Classification (GTDB taxonomy): domain Bacteria; phylum Bacteroidota; class Bacteroidia; order Bacteroidales; family Bacteroidaceae; genus RGIG8745. The sequence continues at coordinate 72,119 of JAZNGW010000027.1, read as the reverse complement.
CATCCTGTCCACCCATGTTTCCACGGATGTCTATGATTAGATTGGGGCATCCTGAAGCATTATATTCACGTACGAACTTCTCTGCCAATTCCTGCGTTCCATTGCACGATGGGAAGCGAATGAGATACGTATCCTTGTTAACCTTACACGAAAACATCATGGGGGCATAAACTTCCATCAACTCGTGGTAGTTGATGCGTTTCCTTGCATATTTATAGTAGTTAGACGTGATGTCATCATTGCCATAAACACCAAAGTGGTAATCTCCAAACCATCCCACGTATGCACAGACGGCATCCTGCCAAGTCCTTCTATGCTTAGTGATGTCCTTGATGAGAGACTTCTTAAACGATTTATATTTTTTGCGGTTGGCACCACTAACCTTGAACTTGAAGGCTGCATAGTCCTTTTCGGCCACCTGTACGACGGAATCAAAATCGGCTACCAGCGCCTTAATGCTATCGTGCTTGGTGGCGAAGGAGAATTGTGCAGTAAGGGCGAGGATGAGGGCCAGGATGATTTTCTTCATATCTATATATAATCTTTTACTATTCTTTATTGCTTCCAACTATATACGAGCAGTATTTACTGAGCAGATTGGACAATGGCAAATCGCCTTTCTGGTAGCGGTCGGCGTCAAGCCTAAGAATTCTTTCGCATATTGTTTTCTTCCCTTTATACAAGGCATTGAGATATGGAATGCCATTTTCTTCAGTAATGCTTACCGCTGTGAAAAATTGTGTCAAATCCTCTGCATCATAGACGATGGAGTAACTTGGACGCTTGGCTCCAGGAATGTCCTCTCTCAGGATGTTCTTGTCAACCAAGTCCTGTATGTCACGTATAGCTGTGTCTTTCGAGCACTTGGCCAATGTTGCCCACGTCTTTGACGTTATCTTTGCCTCATAACCGTCAAGAAAGAGATTGAGCATCTGTGTCTGGCGCTCTGTCATTGGAACAGACGATGCCTTCTGCCAGAAGAAGCTCTTATTCAGGATTGTGGTGACGATGGTGTCTGCCTCGTCAAGTGCATCAACCAATTTCTGCATGTACCACACCAACCACTCTGTTATATCACCATCGCCATGCTGCATCCGCTCCAAGATGTCGTAATAGTGGTTCTTATCCTTGTTAATCTGTGATGAGACATTATAGAAACGGAATTCGCTCTTCTCTCCTCGAGCAAGCAACATGTCTGAAAGGATACGAGCCAACCGACCATTGCCATCCTCGAAGGGATGAATGCTCACAAACCAGAAATGGGCAATGGCAGATCGGATCACACTGCTTACTGGCTCATCCTTGTCGAACCATGTGAGGAACTTTTGCATTTCCTCTTCAACACGGTCTGGCGATGGAGCGATATAGTGGATCTTCTCACGTCCGAACATTCCACTAACAATATGCTCCTCGTTTGTACGGTACTGTCCTATTTCTATCTGGCTTCCTTCGCTATAACCCGAAGGAAAGAAAGCGGATTGCCAAGCACACAGTTTCTCTTTACTGAGAGGCAAATCATAATGCTGCATTGCTTCAAGCATTACACCCACAACGGAGTCAACATAGTGCGAAGGTGCAGTATATTCCACGTTCTCTATCCCAAGCTTTCTGGCAATGGAAGAACGTACCTGATCCATGTTCAGCCGTATGCCTTCAATCTCCGAAGAATACACCACGTCATAAGTCAGGTTCTCGGCCATAGCACGTAACTTACTATCAAAACCCAACGAACTCAGCCTGCCGTAAAGCAAACCCTGCTTACGGAATACTTTTTCCTGAAGGAGTGACACCTCAGAAGCATCCCAGCGGAAGTCCGTCCAATTGTCTCTTTCGTGTATATACATAACGTATTCGTACTTTGTGCAACATAAAACAGCGACTAACGTCGCAAATTCTGCGACAAAGATGCTGAAATAATGCTGAATCACCAAACAAAAACGCAAAATATGCGATATTTTGCGGCGTTTTTACCTATAAATCGTCAATTGTCCTCTTGTGGATACTAAAAAAGGGACCTGCCCAAACGGACAAGTCCCTTTACATTATGTCAGAGTGATATTTACTCCTCTACAGCAGCCTGCGCGGCAGCAAGGCGTGCGATAGGCACACGGAATGGAGAACATGAAACATAGTTCAAACCAACCTTGTGGCAGAACTTAACTGATGAAGGTTCACCACCATGCTCACCACAGATACCGCACTTGAGTTCTGGACGAACACCACGGCCCTTATTAACTGCCATCTCAACGAGCTGACCTACACCGTTCTGGTCGAGTACCTGGAATGGGTCAACCTTAAGAATCTTCTTCTCCAAGTAAACAGGGAGGAATGAAGCGATGTCGTCACGTGAGTAACCAAATGTCATCTGAGTCAAGTCGTTTGTACCGAATGAGAAGTACTCTGCACGGCTTGCGATGCGGTCAGCAGTCAATGCTGCACGTGGAATCTCAATCATTGTACCAACCTTGAACTCTACGCTCTCACCTTCTTCTGCGAAAAGAGCAGCAGCAGTTTCGCGGATTACCTTCTCCTGTGCTTCAAATTCATAGAGGATACCTGTGAGCGGAACCATGATTTCAGGATGTGGATCATGGCCTTCCTTCTTCAACTGAACACAAGCACCGAGGATTGCGCGTGTCTGCATTTCTGTGATTTCTGGATATGTGTTTCCAAGACGACAACCACGGTGACCGAGCATAGGGTTAGCCTCGCAAAGACTTTCAACGCGCTGCTGGATGTACTGAACAGTTACACCCATAGCCTTAGCCATCTCTTCCTGTCCTTTAAGATCGTGTGGAACGAACTCATGGAGAGGTGGGTCAAGGAGACGCACGTTAACTGGACATCCGTCCATAGCCTTGAAGATTCCGTAGAAGTCAGCCTTCTGGTAAGGCAACAACTTAGCAAGAGCCTTCTTACGACCTTCAGCATCCTGAGAAAGAATCATTTCACGCATTGCAACGATCTTCTCAGCCTCGAAGAACATGTGCTCTGTACGACAAAGACCGATACCAACAGCACCGAAGTTGCGTGCAACCTGTGCATCGTGTGGAGTGTCTGCGTTTGTGCGAACAACGAGTTTAGTGTACTTCTCGCAAAGAGCCATCAAATCTGCGAAGTCACCTGAAACCTCAGCTGCCTTAGTCTCTACCTGGCCTGCATAGATTTCACCTGTTGTACCATTGATTGAAATATAATCACCTTCCTTAAGAAGAACACCGTCGATTTCAACTGTACGAGCCTTGTAGTCAACGTTCAATGCACCTGCACCTGAAACGCAGCACTTACCCATACCACGAGCAACTACTGCTGCGTGAGAAGTCATACCACCACGTGCAGTGAGGATACCTTCTGCAACAGCCATACCTGCGAGGTCTTCTGGAGAAGTCTCAATACGAACCATTACGACCTTCTTGCCATCCTCTGCCCACTTAGCAGCATCGTCAGCGAAGAATACAATCTGTCCGCAAGCTGCTCCTGGTGATGCAGGGAGACCGCGTGTAAGCACCTTAGCAGAAGCCAATGCTTTCTTGTCGAATACAGGGTGGAGAAGTTCGTCGAGTTTGTTAGGCTCACAACGCTGAAGAGCTGTCTTCTCGTCGATAAGTCCTTCGCGAAGGAGGTCCATAGCAATCTTAACCATTGCAGAACCTGTACGCTTACCGTTACGAGTCTGGAGGAACCAAAGCTTGCCTTCCTGAACAGTGAACTCCATATCCTGCATGTCGCGATAGTGGTTTTCAAGTTTGTTCTGGAGCATGTCAAGTTCCTTATAGATTTCTGGCATAGCCTCTTCCATTGAAGGATACTTGCTTGCGCGCTCTTCTTCAGAGATGCCAGCGCGCTCAGCCCAACGCTGAGAACCAATCTTTGTAATCTGCTGAGGAGTACGGATACCTGCTACCACGTCCTCACCCTGTGCGTTGATAAGGTACTCACCGTTAAAGAGGTTTTCACCGTTACCAGCGTCGCGGCTGAAGCATACACCTGTAGCAGATGTGTCACCCATGTTACCGAACACCATTGCCTGAACGTTAACAGCAGTACCCCACTCTGCAGGGATTCCTTCCATCTTTCTGTAAAGGATAGCACGCTCGTTCATCCAGCTGTCGAACACAGCACAGATAGCACCCCAAAGCTGTTCATAAGCGTCTGTTGGGAAGTCCTTACCTGTTTGTTCCTTAACAGCAGCCTTAAACTTCTTAACAAGTTCCTGAAGGTCTTCAACCTCAAGTTCGTTGTCGAGCTTAACGCCCTTAGCTTCCTTAACTTCTTCGATGATTGCTTCGAATGGATCAATATCTTCTTTATTAACTGGCTTCATTCCAAGAACTACGTCACCATACATCTGAACAAAACGACGGTAAGAGTCCCATGCGAAACGTGGACGACCTGTCTTGCGAATCATGCCTTCAACAACTTCGTCGTTAAGACCAAGGTTGAGGATTGTGTCCATCATACCAGGCATTGAAGCACGAGCACCAGAACGTACAGAAACCAACAATGGGTTTTCCACATCACCGAACTTAGAGTTCATCAATGTCTCCACGTTCTTAACAGCGTTCAATACGTCCTCTTTCAACAATTCAACAACCTTGTCCTTTCCTACTTCGTAGTACTCGTTACAAACATCAGTTGTGATAGTGAAACCTGGAGGAACTGGAACACCAATAAGGTTCATTTCAGCCAAGTTAGCACCTTTACCACCAAGCAGATTTCTCATGTCTGCCTTTCCTTCGGCCTGTCCGTTACCGAAGGTGTAAACTCTTTTCTGACTCATAAAATTAATTAAAGTTAATATTTAAGGATATTAATCAATTTGAATGTTTATCGTTTCAATTAGCAAATTTAACTTTTAGTACAATACCAACCAAGAAAATCTACACTTTTTTACACCACCGAAATTCTCACATCCGCAAGAGGTGTGCACAATTAATCGTAAAAATTCCAACTCAAGCCAAAATGCAAGCCTCCAGGATTCATCGGATAGCCTGGAGCCCAGAAATACCGCCCGTCACTCTGGTTAGCATGATAGTACTGAACATAAAAGCGCGTACGCTTCAAATCAAAATTTACATAAGCGCTCAGCAAAGGATAGTTGCCGATTTTAATTTTTCCATCTGAATTTTGATTGCAGAACTGACCTATGACAGGGGAATAGTCTGGCGCATAATATTCCGTGAAATACTTAAGATCGCCACCGAGTTCACATGCCAAAACTTTTGCTATACGAAATTTCAAGTACAAATTGTGATAAAGCGACAATTTCGGCACTGGAATCACATCTTCTTTTGTAGTTGTCTGAAAGGTTATATCATTATCCAAATGAAGAATTCCAAGTTTAAAGTCTTGTCGCAAATTAGCACTAACAACTTGCACATTATCATCACATTGAATAGGACGCACATTGTGATGAAAAACATTTTTTCCGTCAGAATTAGTATATCCGCTACCATTGTTTTGGAAATAGAGGAAATTCTTCACATTCTCCACCCCAACAGTAAGCTTTGTTCTTGTACGAGGTATTGACACCTGTCCTTCTATGCGAGTACGAAATTCGTTGTCATACTCTTTATCCCACCAAGCGTGCTTTGAGTGATAATGCCTGTAATAGAAACCTGGAGCCTTATTCTTGACATAAGCGTTAACAACCAACTGGGCTGTATCTTTCAAGAACGGGAAGTTCAATTCTCCACGCCCAACGACACTGAATGCGCCAACATCTTCTCCGGCCACTACAAATTCCGCATCAACATTATAATGAAGAGTTTTACCCTGAGCACGCACAAGCTGACCACCAACAAGCACATTGTGCTCCGAGTACTTCTTCTTATTCAAATGTCTCATACTCGCGCCAACGGTATCAGGCAGTTCAAAGTTACGATACTCATAACCGACATATGCGCTCAAGCCTGCAGCCGCCCATTTATTAAAACCTTCACACAAAGACAAGCCCAAGAGATTTTTCACAGAGAAGTTCTTAGTTCTATCATTGACGGAATCACCAGGAACAAAATTTTGCAAATAATTAAATTCATTATATTCACCTGGCATATCATACGATATAAAGCCTCGCGCCAACTTTTCCAACTTAAAAGTATGGAACACGTTTGCCACTGGCACAAACACCTCCAATGTGTCGATTGTGTCTGACGGCTCCCGCATAAATCCCATATTGTACTTATGACTGAGATAAAGCACATCGTGCTCCTGCTTATTCCAAGTACTAGTAAGCAAAGTAGGTATATCGCTCGAATTATACTTCTGAGAAAGATCTTCCGGGCGAGTGATGTATTTTTCATCCTCTATACCTCCATTTTCAGCCAACTTCATATAGTTGTGCTGATAATAGAAATGCAGATTATATCGATCGGCCGTATATGATGCAAAAGCAGACGCATTCATATGAGAAGTGGACTGGCTATTGTAATACCCCTGTCCATACATATAATCGAAAACGGCTCCAAAATTAAAATATTTGCCGATATTACGAGCAAAAGTAACTTTCACATGATCATCACCTGTAGTTTTGTTGCCACAAGTATTATAGGCAATGTTCATAAAAGGCGACTTGGTGTTATAAAATCTGAACTGATCCGTTTCCACAAAAAACTGATCCATCGGATTAAGGAACATAAACTGATGCCCTTCCTTACGTTCCATAAAAATCCTATTGATACGAGGAGAGCCCAAGTTGCCCAAATGATTAAAATGGCCATTCATACCCTCGGACAAGTTGTTGTTCTGATATTGATGGTGAAGCGTATCCACGTAGGTAGGTATTATATTTCCATACTTACCATCAAGAGTCCACGCCCGAACATCTACAGGCACCACAATATCCTCATCCTCCTCTTCGTCATCACGATTCCAACCAACGGAATCGCCTTCCATGCCTCGCATAAAATCATCGCCCGCATTCGACTCGAGTTCACGGATAATTCGCTGAGAATAAGCCGTCGAAACCGATAAACAAAACATCAGTAGCAACAGCCCAACAAAGCGATTTAAAGTATTTATCTTCCCTATAATCATGAAATCTTAAAAAAGCACAAGTCTCAGCCAGCGATATTTCACACAAAACTGAGACTATAATATTAAAACAAGAATCTTAGTCCAAACTCCACTATCTTTAAAATCATTGCTCCAAAACCAACCCCCATAAACAGCATTCTCTGCTCTGGAAGCAAAAAGTACAGCGCAAAGGCCGCAAGTGCACCCAGCATAAAGATCACATTAAGAGTTTTGCGAATTTTAAGGACGTTTGCCGAATTACCTTTTTTACCTCGGATTCCGCCACCGCTTTTTTTTCTTTCCTCTTCAAGTGCTTCCGCTATGATTTTATCTATATCGTCAGTCTTCATCCAATTACCGCTTTAACGAGCTATCGATTCTGCAATCTCAGCAAACAGCTGATCTTTCAAATCAATTGTCTTTACTCTAAACTTCCCGCTCATTCGCAACAAGTTTCCTTTTTTATTTATCGCTTCCTTATCGGTAATCCAATCTTCTGCAGCAATACGTTCAGGAGTTTCCGCCAAACTGTAGACATAACTGATAGTCTTGATAGTAGCTACGACCTGACTGTTTTCTATCTTCAACTCAAGCTCGTAGTTCATACGACAGAAATCTTTCGAGAATGTTCTATTAGAGAACACCTGCTCCTCGTCAGCCTGGCAAACAATCAGTCCCTTCTGCTCATCAGCGACAACCACTTTCGCATTTAACAAATTCTTGTAATAGTCCTTATCATTCCACATTCCGTGCTCAGTTTCAGGCATATAGCGCAAACTTGCCCATTGAGCCAAATTAGCAAAGACTTGCTCCTTCGTTTTGCCTGCAAAAGCTATATTCTGCGAGAACACGACCTTGCCGTCTACTTCAGGAACTGCGCCAGCCATATACGCTGACATTTCCTTGTTCATTTTCATTGGTTTCTTAGCAAAAAGTCCTTTGCTCTGAGCATCGGCCATAAGAGGTAACGCCAAAACCATCAAGGCTAATATTACTTTCTTCATAAAATTACGAGTATCAAATTAAACGTTCATTTCAAAGCGTCATATACGCCTTGTACCTTATATTTTGCAAAAATAGCAAAAAGAATCAAGATAGACACCCTACAGCTCCATCTTTTCACGTTTTTTGTATTTTAAAGCCACAGCCCAACAAATCCACCGAATAGCAATCATAGCAAACTGCACGCCCCCCGAAACCTTCTTTCTGAAATATCAAACCTTCATTAAGGTATCGGCCTCCATTCTCTGTCGAAATTCCGAAATCAAAGTACTCACGGTCGGCAAAAACACTTGTCACAAGATGATGTATCAGAAAATCCAAAGCCCCTTTGCGCTTACCTTCCTCGCTCGAAGCCATATATTGAGTATGAACGGTCTTGCCCATATCGAAAACAAGACTTCCCGCCACCATTTGATTGTTCTTGTTTTTCACAACAAAGAGACGTATGTTTTGAGAAAAACGAGACTTCAGGGCATTAAGTTCCGAAGACGTATGAACAGGGGCAACCCCATGATTACTGACGAGCACGTTGTTTAACAGGTCCCAAAACGGAAGAAATTCACTTGACTCACTTATCACAAGCCCTTCTTTCTGTGCTTTTTTCACGCACTGCAATCTGCCAGTCGACATTTGCAACCGCCCAGGCAATTGAATCGCCGAAGATACACCCCTCGACTCAAGCACCGCGCCCATCCTAAACAAAGCATATAGATCCTCCTGAGCTGGATAGGAACAATATATATAAGGAATCGGCTTGTAAAGCCATCTCTCAGCTCCATACTCCTCCTTAAAATAGTCTGCAGAAAGACTGAATATTTCCATAACTTGAACCATAGTGATCTTTTCCGACATCAGCACACCGCCATATGTCAATCCACCATGAGAAACAACCTGCTTCCTTTCACGGTCCACATTAGCAGGCAAACAAGCCAAAATCCGCCCCTTATCCTCAAACACCAGCGAACAATCCTCAAACCTATCCGAATGATAGTCCATAAAGTCGCGATCGAACAAGAATGTTGCGTTTTTCGACTCCGCCACAAACTTATTCCACTCCTGTTTCAACAAAGCACTATAGGGTTTAAGAATCATCCGAATTTCCGCTTAAAGATTTCATAATCATGAATATAACCGCTAGCATCATACTCCTGCGAGGCCAAAACCACACAAACCGCATCTTTGGAAAAGTTTTTCAAATTACACCAAACCTTAGGCGGAATAAGAATGCCCCTATTAGGACAATCCATGTGAATAATTTCTGCGACTTTACCATCATCAACTTCTATATCGAAACTACCGGAAACAGGGAAGACGACTTCAGCGCAACTCATATGAGCATGACTACCACGAGTCTGCCCCTCCTTAACTCCATAAATCCAAAAGACCCTCTTCACGTCGAATACAAACGAAGCACTTTCCACAAAACATAGCGCTCCGCGCTCGTCGACGACACAAGGCACATCTACCATCCGAACCGTATCAGAGATTACATCACACATGTCGTTCTGCATAGCATTACATTTTACCGCAAAGTTAAAACTTTTTTTCGTAAAAGTTTGCAAGAGAAAAAAAATACATATACCTTTGCACCGCATTTGAGAAAGGCAGGGCGCTCACGAGCGCCTAATCTTCGAAACAATGCTCCGAAAATCAGATCAGGAAGGATGGGTGAGTGGCTGAAACCACCAGTTTGCTAAACTGACGTACGGGTAACCGTACCGGGGGTTCGAATCCCCCTCCTTCCGCTCTGTTTTTTTTGTTTTAAGCGGCGCTTTCGTCTAGCGGCTAGGACACATGCCTCTCACGCATGGAACACGGGTTCGATTCCCGTAGGCGCTACAAAACAACTTAACGAACAGACCACGGCGCTTTCGTCTAGCGGCTAGGACACATGCCTCTCACGCATGGAACACGGGTTCGATTCCCGTAGGCGCTACAAAACAACTTGTTGAACAGACAATTAACAATCACAGAAAAGTTAATTGCCTGTTTTTTTATTTGACAAACCAACCATAACACAGCAAACGAATATGCACACAAGAGAAGAAAAACTCGAAGCATTCGGACGTCTACTCGACGTGCTCGACACCCTCAGAGAGAAATGCCCATGGGATAGGAAGCAGACCAACGAGAGCCTGCGTCCCAATACAATAGAAGAGACCTACGAACTTTGCGACGCACTCATCAACAACGACACGATGAATATCTGCAAGGAACTCGGCGACGTACTTCTGCATGTTTGCTTCTATGCCAAAATAGGCAGTGAGCAAGAGCAATTCGACATCGCCGACGTGTGCAACAAACTCTGCGACAAGCTCATATACCGCCACCCCCACGTATACGGCGACAGCGTTGCCAAAAGCTCTGGCGATGTTGTAAAGTCATGGGAGCAGCTCAAACTAAAAGAGAAAGACGGAAACAAAACCCTGCTCAGCGGAGTACCCGCATCCCTACCCTCGCTCATCAAGGCATACCGCATACAGGACAAGGCTCGCAACGTCGGCTTCGATTGGGAAAAGAAAGAAGACGTATGGGACAAGGTAAAAGAAGAGATTGAGGAGTACCAAGCCGAAATCGACAAGATGGACCAAGAAAAGGCCACCGATGAATTTGGCGACCTAATGTTCAGCCTCATCAACGCCGCACGCCTCTACCATATCAACCCCGACAACGCACTCGAACGCACCAACCAGAAATTCATCCGCAGGTTCAACTATGTAGAGCAACAGACCCTAAAGCAAGAACGCTCACTCAAGGATATGACCCTCGAAGATATGGACTCACTCTGGAACGAAGCAAAAAAGCAAGGGCTTTAATAAAAAAAGCTTCCCGTTTGCGTTTTATTAACAAATAATTATTACATTTGTCTTTTAGAATTAAAGGCGAACAAAATGAACGCAACAGCACTCAGAAAAATCATCGAGAACTCCACCAAGAAATTCCAGGGCGACGAGTTCCAAATTAAAATCGTCACAGACTTTCACATCACCGTTGACAACGCCGACGGAACAGTGAAAATATCTGACGACGACAATATGGAACTTGCATCAGGAATCGTCAGCGACTTCATCTCCGCTAACGAAGAAGCAACAACAAAGCTCTTGCAAGCAACCCTCAACGAAATGGACCAGGAGGGCAAGTTCAAAAATACAAACATCTATAAGCCCTTCTCATTTCTTCAGGAAGATAACGACGGAGAAACCATTGCCGAACTATTCATTGTCGACAACGACAACATCTTCGTTAACGACGAACTCCTGAAAGGACTTGGACAAGAACTCGACGAATTCTTCGCCAACCTCATGAAAGAAGACTAAAAAACAACCATAGTCAGCACAACTTTGCGGGAACGGAATACCCTTTCCCGCATTATTTTTTAAACGGAAAGCATTACTAAGCAAAAGAAGAAAACGTAACTTTGCACTCTATATGAAAATAGGATTCGATAACGACAAATACCTGAAGACGCAGTCCGAACAAATCAAGAAACGCATAGCACAGTTCGGCGACAAACTATACCTTGAGTTCGGCGGCAAACTCTTCGATGACAACCATGCAAGCCGCGTGCTGCCAGGTTTCCAGCCAGACAGCAAGCTTCAGATGCTAATGCAGCTCAGCGACTACGCCGAGATTGTCATGGTCATCAGCGCCATTGACATCGAGAAAAACAAGATGCGTAGCGACCTCGGAATTACATACGACGAGGACGTCCTCCGCCTTCGTTCCGAATTCGAACGCGTAGGACTATACGCCGGCGGAGTAGTAATCACCCACTACAACGGCCAAGCAAGCGCCGACTCCTACCGAAACCGTCTCGAACGCCTTGGAATTAAAGTCTACTACCACTACACCATCGAGGGCTACCCTAACAACGTTGCCCTTATCGACTCCGACGACGGATTTGGCAAAAATGACTACGTCGAGACCACACGCCCGCTCGTCATCGTGACAGCTCCAGGCCCAGGAAGCGGAAAAATGGCCGTGTGCCTCAGCCAGCTCTACCATGAGAACAAGCGCGATATCAAAGCAGGCTACGCCAAGTTCGAGACCTTCCCCGTATGGAATCTCCCACTCAAGCACCCTGTAAACATGGCATACGAGGCGGCTACAGCCGACCTCAACGACGTCAACATGATCGACCCTTTCCATCTCGAAACCTACGGAAAGATAGCGACCAACTACAACCGCGACATTGAGATATTCCCAGTCCTCAACGCACTATTTGAAGGCATCTACGGCGAGAGCCCATACAAGTCTCCAACAGACATGGGAGTCAACATGATTGGATTCTGCATGAGCGACGAAGAAGTCTGCTGCAACGCCGCACTCGACGAAATCATACGCCGCTACTATTACTCGCTGTGCAACCTCGCACAAAAGGGCGATAACGAACATGAAGTCAAGAAGATAGCCCTCATCATGAAACGCGCCGGCATCACCACAGCCAACAGACGCACTACTACTGCCGCTCATGAGCGCAAGAACTATTCAGGAGGAGCAGCTGCTGCAATCGAACTCGAAGACGGCACAATCATAACTTCACGCACAAGCGACCTGCTCGGACCGAGCGCCGCCATCATCCTCAATGCCACCAAGCATCTCGCCGGCATTTCTGATGAAGTGAAACTCATCCCAGAAGTAATGATAGCCCCTATACAGAAGACCAAAGTCGAGTATCTGCACGGCCACAACCCACGCCTGCATACCGACGAAGTTCTTGTAGCGCTCTCCATGCTCAGCAATCATGACGAGAATTGCCGCAAGGCACTGGAGCAATTGCCCAACCTTCGCGGCTGCCAGATGCACACAACCGTCATGCTAAGCGAAGTAGACCACAAAGTCTTCAAGAAACTCGGCATCGAAGTCACTTGCGACCCTGTAAGAGAAAAGGAATAACACTACAAACAGCCTTAACACACTAAAGGACTATGCCCATATCACTTTTGGGTATAGTCCTTTTTCATTATCCGCATTCCCCACGTCAAAAGTTCAAACACAGTCTAAGTCCGTATAAACTCAGTCTAAGTTCGTACAAACTTAACCTAAGTCTGTATAAACTTAGCCTAAGTTTAGAGTTTCTACCTCACCGTAGCCATTGCCTTAAACGCCAAACCAAAACGTTAAGACTATAATATAATTATTGGTGTCCGTTAAAAATACCCTTTGATGCTTCCCTCATTTATTCCTCATCACAAATCATAAGAACTATTTCTCCACTACGGTCCATGACGCCCTTGTACTTCTTGCCGTCAAGTGATATATGATTTATACGAGCGTATGAATTGGCTTTATCACGATGGAAATTGTCGAAGCCTGTAATACTGTTGTAGGTCTTTGTTGAGTAATATGAATTGATGGAAAAAACTCCTCCAGGGGAGATGATGTGATCTTTATCTCCAGAAAAACAGGTGGAGGTATTCACTTCGCCCCATTTGATTTTAAGGATATCGCTAGGCTGCATTTCATCATACTTCATCGTCTTCACAATCTTGAAATCACGATCCACTATTTGGACATATCCATTTGACAAGTCACCATTCTCCTCCTCTTTCAAATCCTGTCCCAAAAACGACACATAGGCGGTTCCATCGCAGAATGAAGATGCGTATTCCACTTCTTTCAACTTTTGCCCAGTCACAGAGTAGTATTGGTAGTTGCCCGCTCTTTCCTCAACGTAGAAAACAGCATCATTTACAGGCGTTGGCGTATATTTCCCCTTCTGAAAATCCAAGTCAACAACCACGCGACCTGAGGTGTTTATCAGCAACCATTCGTTGTCTTTCACCACCCAGGCGTATCCTTCACTAAAATCCTCCACTTCATCATACTTTCCAGGCGGGATAACTACCGTACCATTACCATCGATATACCCCCAACCTTTTTGATTGTCCTCGTCAGACAGATATGCTCGTCTGTTGTCGCAAAGAGGGCGAATAGCATCGTCATCACCTCCCGAAATTTTGGGATAACCTTGTAGAGGCTCCCCCTTGGTGTTAATATAATATTCTTTCCAAAAATCCCGTTCCTTGATGGAATACTCTTTTGCTATGGCGATTCCATCTTTGAAAGGCGATACATGTTTGATGGAACTCTTCAGGGGTTTTGACGTGCCATTGCTGTAAAGCAGGTGTATCACATTCTCCCCTTTTTCGTTGGGGGTAGTACTCATCATCGGACAGACGCCACAACTGAAATATGGTTCTTTTCCCTTCAACCAGCTATAACTGCAGTTTTTCCATACCTCATTAAATAGCTTCTGTCCCGTCACACGATAGAAGGACAGACCATTTGTTTCTTGCAGAGAAAATATACCTTCGTGAGGCTCCGACATGCTCTGCCAGTATTTGGATTTCAGATGAATGGTATTTCCCCTAAAAAACTTTGCCAATTCCAAATCGTCGGTATTGGACTCCTTTTTCTCCAATTGGGTGTGGTCAATTGTTGTAGGTGTAGTCTCCTTGGGCAGTTCTGTTTCGGTGGTGCTTTCCTTTCCGGACCTCTCTCTTGCCGCCTCATTGAGTTTATCCATCCCCTTATTGAATTTATCCAAACCCTTGTTTACTTTTTCCAACCCTTTGGTGAGTTTATTTAAAAACTGCGCTTCACTTTGTTGCGGAAGGGCAAAAAAGGACAATCCGACACAGAAATGCAGTGCTGTTAAAATGTGCTTCGTCTTCATACGCCAAATATTATATGGTTAAACATTATTTCCCTCAATAATACCAAACTTTCACCTCCTAAAGGTAAGATTTATTTTTAACAACAATCAAGAACAAACTCAAATAAATGTCAACTTATGCTACAAAACACATATTTCTTCGAGCATTTTGTAAAAAATCACGACCATAAGATAACAGAAAGCGAATATTTGCGTATTTATCAATTTCAACACCGTTTAAAAACGCCCCGTAAGGAATCTCCACAAAGCAATAGTAAGCCCACCCATTCAACATTCGTCAGAGTGGTTATAGGACATTTTCCTACAGGATTATCATATTTTCTCCCCTCCTCTATTGACAGACGGACAGGCATTTTGTAAATTTGCAATGCAATGATATAGATAATGTTGGTTTTATAAATTATACACGATAAAATATGTGCAATAATGATTTAGGGTATGTTTACATATTGACAAATCCAAGTTTTCGTGAAGATTGGGTAAAAATTGGTAAAAGTTCTCGTCCGGTAGATGTAAGAAGTAAAGAACTTGACAACACTGCAGTTCCTCTGCCGTTTGAGATTTATGCCACGCTCAAAACAGCAAAATACGATAAGGTTGAAAAGCAGATACACAAGCAGATTGACCGCCTGACAGATCTCCGCATTCGCCAAAATCGCGAGTTCTTCAACATTGCCCCATCAGTAGCACTTGACATAATGCGCGACATCGCCGACTTGCTCGAAGATGCAGAATTGGCTGTATATGTGGATGGAAAACCTGTTATTAGCGGTAGCAAAGACGAGGACAAGAAAATCTTTGCAGTCAATGAGGACAAGAAACGTAAAAAGACAAAACCAGCCTTTAAGTTCCATATGGTAGGACTTAATGTTGGTGACATTATTATTTTTGACGCTCTGAATATCCCCGTTAAAGTCGCTTCTGACGACAAAATAGAATACGAAGGTCGCCTATGGTCTCTCTCCGCTTTCACAGCCGAATTTCTGCCTGAAGAAATGCAAAACACCTCTGGAGCTTATCAAGGCCCTAAGTTCTTTTCTTATGGAGGTAAAGCGTTAAATGAATTAAGGAATGAATTTGAAAACAATTAGTAGAATAATAGTGTCCAAAACGCAGAGTTGAATATTTGACAAAATATCACTAACTTTGCAAGTTGAATGAGGCATAACGCACTCTCCCTTTAAGAAAAGCGCAAGAGAACTTAAAGACAGATAATCAGAGAACTAAAAAAAACATATATGGCAAAAGAACTTAAAGACTTGACAAAGCGCAGTGTGAGCTACTCACAATGGTACAACGAACTTGTCGTGAAGGCCGACCTGGCTGAACAGGCTGACGTAAGAGGTTGTATGGTAATCAAACCTTACGGATATGCTATTTGGGAAAAGATGCAAAGTATACTTGACGGCATGTTCAAGGAGACAGGTGTGCAGAACGCTTACTTCCCACTCCTCATTCCAAAGTCGTTCCTCAGCCGTGAAGCAGAACACGTAGAAGGATTTGCAAAAGAATGTGCCGTGGTGACTCACTACCGTTTGAAGACGAACGAAACAAATGATGGTGTTGTGGTTGACCCTGCTGCAAAGCTTGAGGAAGAACTTATCATACGCCCTACTTCAGAAACAATCATTTGGAACACATATAAGAACTGGATTAAGTCATACCGTGACCTCCCTTTACTTTGCAACCAGTGGTGTAACGTGATGCGTTGGGAAATGCGTACACGCTTGTTCCTCCGCACAAGTGAGTTCCTCTGGCAGGAAGGACATACAGCCCACGCCACAAAGGAAGAAGCAGAGGAACGTACAAAGCAGATGATTGGCATTTACGCCAACTTTGCAGAGAAGTACATGGCCGTACCTGTTGTGCAGGGAGTAAAGAGTGAGACAGAACGTTTTGCCGGCGCTCTCGACACATACACTATCGAGGCTATGATGCAGGACGGCAAGGCTCTTCAGAGCGGAACTAGCCACTTCCTTGGACAGAATTTCGGAAAGGCTTTCGATGTTCAGTTCCTCAACAAAGAGAACAAGCCTGAATATGCATGGGCTACAAGCTGGGGTGTGAGCACACGTCTCATGGGAGCACTTATCATGACTCACTCTGACGACAACGGTCTTGTCCTCCCTCCTGCTCTCGCACCTATTCAGGTTGTCATCGTTCCTATCTGGAAAACAGACGAGCAACTTGCACAGCTGAACGAGAAGGCTGATGCAATCTGCAAGAATCTCAAGGACATGGGCGTAAGCGTCAAGTATGACAACGCCGACAACAAGCGCCCTGGATTCAAGTTTGCAGACTACGAATTGAAGGGTATTCCAGTTCGCGTGGTTATTGGCGCACGCGATCTTGAGAACGGCACGGTAGAAATTATGCGCCGCGACACTCTCGAGAAGGAAACCGTAAGCATTGAAGGTATTGAGGCTTACATCAAGAATCTTCTTGACGACATCCAGAGCAACATCTACAAGAAGGCTCTCGACTACAGAAATTCACACATCTTTGAGTGCGATAACTACGAAGAGTTTAAGGAGAAAATTAAGGACGGAGGTTTCTTCCTATGCCATTGGGACGGTACAGCTGAAACTGAGGCAAAGATCAAGGAAGAAACGCAAGCAACAATACGCTGCGTTCCGTTCGACGTAGAGCAGACTCCTGGCGTCGACATGGTGAGCGGCAAACCATCTAAATGCCGTGTACTCATCGCTAAGGCGTACTAAAAAAACATATTAAGAATGATATATTGCAGGGGCGAGGTTTGCTCGTCCCTTTTTTAATCTTCACACATGAAAAAAAAGCACTTGCGGTTCTCTGTCATCGCAGTTTCAACAATAGCCATTATTGCCATTGCTGGGTTGTACGCCAAACATCTTGTCATGGGCAGACACTTCACTAACCAAGAAACAGCATACATCTATATCGATGCAGATGACAATCTGGATTCTCTAAGGGCAAAAACTACAGTCATAGGCAAACCTAAAGAGATGAAAGGATTTGACTTAATTGCCAAACGATTCGGATTGGACAAAAAGATTCATACCGGACGATACGAAATAAGCCCTGACATGAGGATGCTGGATTTTATGCGCGACTTACGCAACGGGAACCAAAAGCCCGTAATGATTGTCCTTCCATCTGTAAGAACAATCGAGGACATGTGCGGAAGAGTGACACGTAACTTAATGCTTGACTCCGCAAGTCTGGCAAAGGCTCTCACAGACAGCGTTTTTCGTTCTTCTTTAGGCTATACCGAAGAAACACTCCCTGCGTTGTTCATCCCTAACACTTATGAGGTTTATTGGGACATATCACTTGACGAACTTATCGAAAGACTTAAAAAAGAGAACGCAACGTTCTGGAATGAGAAGAGACAAAAGAATGCTGACGCTATTGGTTTGAGCAAGGAAGAAGTGGTGACACTGGCAAGCATCGTCGATTCGGAGACTGCCAACAACGGCGAAAAGCCGCGTGTGGCAGGATTATACATGAACCGCCTAAAGAAAGGGATGCTTCTCCAAAGCGACCCAACGGTCATATATGCCACAGGGGACTTTACTATACGCAGGGTTCTCAATCATCATTTAGAAACTGAATCGCCTTACAATACATACAAATATGCCGGATTACCTCCTGGACCAATCCGCATAGCTTCAATAGCAGGCATCGACGCCGTACTCAACTACGAAAAGCATGACTATATATACATGTGTGCCAAAGAGGATTTTTCGGGGACCCACAACTTTGCATCGACATACAGCGCCCACCTTGCTAACGCACGCCGTTACACCAAGGCTCTAACAGCACGTGGCATAATGAAATAAATAACACATGGAAGAAAGAAGCGCAAACGAAACTACATACAAAAACGACAACAAAGAACCCAATTTATGGGTTTCGCTCATCCCCATCATAGCCCTCGTGGCTATGGTGGCTTTGTCCATAGTACTTTATGGCGACGATTCGCTAAACGGGGGCAATCAAATATCCCTGCTCGTTGCATCAGGCTTTTGCGTATGCCTCTCCATGTGGATATACAAAACCCCATGGAAAAAATTTGAAGACGCAATAAAGAGCACTATCGGCAACGCTTCGGTATCAATCATCATATTGCTCATCATAGGCATGCTCTCTGGATCATGGATGATAAGCGGCGTTGTGCCGACCCTCATATACTACGGAATACAAATCATGTCGCCCGAATTCTTTTTGGCCAGTTCATGCATAATCTGCGCCGTAGTTTCCGTTATGACTGGAAGTTCGTGGACAACGATAGCAACCATCGGCATGGCGCTTCTCGGTATTGGTGATGCCTTGGCTGTTCCCAACTACTGGACAGCCGGCGCAATCATTTCTGGAGCTTATTTTGGCGATAAGATTTCTCCTTTGAGCGACACCACTGTACTTGCCTCATCATCGACAGGCACAGATCTGTTCTCGCATATAAGATACATGCTTTACACCACTACGCCAACGATGGTCATCACTCTGACAGTTTTCTTCATTGCTGGTTTCTGGTACGGAGGAAACACTGATTCAAACATAGCGCAATACACAGAAGGCTTGGCAAGCACTTTCAACATTACACTATGGGTTCTGATTGTCCCACTAATAACAGCAGTCCTAATTGCCAAGAAAGTGCCATCGCTCATAACCCTTTTTGTTTCCGCACTTGCCGCCGGTATCATGGCAATAATCTGCCAAAGAGGCGTATTGCTCGAAGTAGCTGATGCTGAAGTCGGTAATGCCATAAATATAGTCAAAGGCCTTATGACCACATTCTTCGGCAGCACATCTGTTGACACAGGCAATAGTACACTAAACGACCTTGTAAGCACCGGAGGCATGGGCGGTATGCTCCCTACAATATGGCTTATAATATGTGCCATGTGTTTTGGCGGAGTCATGATTGCAAGCGGTATGCTTCAGAGCATCACCAACGTCATTCTCCGTTGGATTAAGAACCGCATAGGATTAGTCGGGTCTACGGTTGGTTCCGGAATAATCATGAACCTTGCCACAAGCGACCAATACATATCCATAATCCTTACCGCCAATATGTACAAGGACATATACGAAGAGCAAGGTTATGAATCACGCCTCTTGTCACGCACTACAGAGGACGCTGTAACCGTAACTTCCGTACTAATCCCTTGGAACACCTGCGGAATGACACAATCTACAATTCTCGGCGTATCCACACTCGCATACATGCCATATTGTGTATTCAACTACGTTAGCCCGCTAATGACCATCATAGTAGCGGCTACAGGATGGAAAATCAGAAATAAGAAAAACCAAAATACTAAAAAAACATGAAAAAATCAATTCTTACCCTTGCCGTGATGCTCACTACATCACATGGCATAATCGCACAAACAGAGATAACAGAGCAAATGCTCAACGACTTCAGACAGAATACAGAGCTCAAAGGTGCTGAAAAGGCCATTCAAAACGCATTGGCAGCAACAGACATCCGCAACCTCGCCCTCAACCACGAGAACCAACAAGAGAAGAACACGTTTTTCAGCAATAGCGTTCCGTCAAAGGGCATAACAGACCAGGAGTCTTCAGGTCGTTGCTGGTTGTTTACCGGCATGAACGTGCTTCGAAGCAAGATGATCAATGAGAAGCAGCTCAACTCCATGAACTTCTCTCACATATATCTCTTCTTCTACGACCAGCTGGAGAAATCCAACCTCTTCCTCCAGGCCATAATCGACACACGCAAGAGTCCGATGGACGACAAGACCGTTGAATGGCTGTTCCGCAACCCGCTCAGCGACGGAGGCACATTCACCGGAGTAGCCGACCTCGTGGCAAAATACGGAGTAGTGCCACAAGGAATCATGCCTGAAACTTATGCCAGCAACAACACAAGCCGATTCACATCGCTCATCAAGCGCAAACTCCGCGAATACGCTCTCGAACTGCGCTCAATGAAAGGCAACGAACAGGCATTGCAAAACGCAAAGAAAGAAATGCTTGCAGAAGTTTACCGCATCCTTGTGCTCGGATTCGGCCAGCCACCAACAGAATTCGCTTGGGCACCAAAGGATGCCAATGGAAAGTATGTGAGCGAACCGAAGAACTACACACCGCAGTCGTTCTACGCTGAAATGATTGGCGAAGACCTTCAGAACGACTACGTCATGCTCATGAACGACCCTACTCGCGAGTATTGGAAAACATACGAAATACAATACGACCGCCACACATACGACGGTCACAACTGGCTCTACCTCAACGTTCCAATGGAAGACCTCAAAGCCGCTGCTATAGCCAGCATAAAGGACTCAACCATGATGTACTACTCTTGCGACGTGGCAAAAGAACTCGACAGCAAGCGCGGACTCCTCGACATGAACAACTACGACTACTCGTCAATCCTCGGAGTTGACTTCAAGATGGACAAGAAACAGCGCATCCAGAGTTTCGACAGCGGTTCGTCGCATGCCATGACCCTCAAGGCCGTAGACCTCGACGCTAACGGCAAACCCGTCAAGTGGGAAGTGGAAAACAGCTGGGGAGCAACATCCGGCTTCAACGGCCACCTTATCATGACCGACGAGTGGTTCGACGAATACACCTTCCGCCTCGTAGTCAAGAAGAAATACCTCAGCGAAAAAGCACTCAAGGCCTCACAACAGAAGCCAACACTCCTTCCATGCTGGGACCCAATGTTCGCAGGCGAAGAATAACCTGAAGGGCGGTCAGTCCCCGACACTACTTCCAGGAGACGCCACAATGTGACGTCTCTACACCCTAAACCATAAACATCAACCCCTAAACATTAAGCATGTTAACACAAAGATTCCTCAAATACGTCAGTTTCGACACCCAGTCAAGCGAATCATCCAATACAACACCAAGCACACCAAAACAGATGGTGTTTGCGGAGTACCTTCGCGACGAACTCATCAGCATAGGCCTCAGCGATGTAGAGCTCGACTCTAACGGCTACCTCTATGCCACACTACCTGCAAACACAGACAAACAAGTTCCAACCATAGGATTCATAGCCCACATGGACACCAGTCCCGACTGCTCAGGTAAGGACGTGAAGCCACGCATTGTGGAGAATTATGACGGCACAGACATCACCCTATCCGAAGGCATAGTCACATCGCCCGCCAAATTCCCCGAACTGCTCCAGCACATCGGCGAAGACCTCATCGTCACCGACGGCCACACACTCCTCGGAGCCGACGACAAAGCCGGCATTGCCGAAATCGTACAAGCAATGGTCCACCTCATGGAACATCCAGAGATTCCCCACGGCACCATCCGCATAGGATTCAACCCTGACGAGGAAATCGGACTCGGCGCACACAAGTTCGACGTGAAGAAATTCGGATGCCAGTTCGCCTACACCATGGACGGAAGCGAAGTAGGCGAAATCGAGTTCGAAAACTTCAACGCCGCATCAGCCAAGATAGCCATCACCGGTTGCAGCGTCCACCCAGGCTATGCCAAAGGCAAGATGCTCAATGCCGGACGCATCGCCACCGAACTCGCACAGATGCTCCCGCAAGACGAAACACCCGAAACCACCGAAGGTTACCAGGGGTTCTACCACCTCATCGGTATCAACGGAGGTTGCGAGCAAGCCACACTTTCCTACATCATCCGCGACCACGACCGTGCGACCTTCGAAGCACGCAAAAAGAAAGTGCAGAACATTGTTGCAAGCATCAACGAAAAGTACGGTTCTGGCGTGGCACACCTCGAACTCAAAGATCAGTACTACAATATGCGCGAACAGGTAGAACCAATGATGTACATCATAGACATAGCCAAGAAAGCCGTTGAGGAAGCTGGCGCCACACCAAAGATAAAGGCCATCCGAGGCGGCACCGACGGAGCGCAACTCTCCTTCATGGGACTCCCCTGCCCCAACATCTTTGCCGGAGGGCTGAACTTCCACGGACCGCACGAGTTCTGTCCCGTCCAGTCCATGCAGAAAGCTATGATGACCATCGTCAACATCGCACAAATCACTGCCAAAACACTTCAAAAGTAATTTAGTGGGACAAAAACATATACACCCCCACTCCTTAAAACTCCTCTAAAATATCTCATACGGGACTGTGTCACACTCAGACATAGTCCCTTTTTTATTCTACGCGACACACCAACAATAGTTCCATACACCTGTTTTCCATCTGTGAGAAAAATCTTTGCATGCAAACAAAATAATTCTTACATTTGCAATGGGTATGGTAGAAACCACCCAACAAGACATTTTTTCAGAAAAAGAGGCGTTATGTCTTCATCTTGTATGTGAAAAGCCTAGGAAACTTAACACAGTGTACAAGAGAATGATGTAATAGTCTCCACGTTTGGCGTGGGGCTGTTATTACCATATCTGTACACAAAGGTTTTCCTAGCACCTTCACATTAGGACGTGGCATTGCAGTTCCACGCCTCTCTGTACTACATAAGTTAAAGGATGCTTTGGAACTGTTGCATTCACTAATTTAACGAAGTTTTATACCTTAAACAACGCAACAGGACAATGAAACTCTGCCTTACGACTCGAGACGAGCTCAGACTAATAGAATTAGACGAAGTGGTATATCTCAAAGCAAGCGGAAATTATACCGACTTCCATTTTGCAGACTCTCACGTCAAAAGCGAAGCCTCTTGCCTTTCCTATTTCGCAAAACAAATAGAGAGCCTCTACGAAAATGTATCATCCCCTTTCATCCGAGTTGGCAGAAGCTATGTCGTAAATGTCAACTATATTTCTACCGTAAATATTCCCAAACACACTGTACAATTTCATTCTTTAGGACAAAATACTATTATCTTGCCCAAGGGGCAATGCGCTGAATTAAAGAAAACCTTAACAACCACTTATAATCACAGTTCACAAGGCAAACCCTAATACATCACAAAACAAACTCCGCAAGTTCAGACAATACACTATTTTCTACCAAGCATTTATGATATTAATATATAATTTTGCATTAACATCTATTAGATTTTAATTTGAAAACTTTAATATCATGAAGAAGATTATCTTTACCGTAATGTTAGTTGCGTTGACTGCAACTGCTACAATGGCACAGGATCGAGAGACTTTTGAGGCACGCAAAGAATTGCGCAAACTGTCAAAGGATGAGCTAAACGCAAAAGCAACTAAATCCGCAAGAAAAGAGGCAAAGAAACTAGCAAAAGAAGGTTGGCAATCCGCACCAGGTGCACTTCCTCTTGAAAAGCAGTTGGATCGTTCTTACCTCATGCAGATGGAATACGACGAAGATATGTTCCCTAAGTACATGATGGCAGAACGCATGAGCATCGGCTCAAACTATGATGCGGCAAAAATGCAGGCAGTAGCATTGGCGAAAGAGGATTTGGCCGGACAGATCAATACAGAAATCACCGCTCTTGTTGAAAACAGCGTTGCAAACGAACAATTAGAGGCTGACGAAGCTGTATCTATAACAAAGAGTATTCAGGAAGGCATGGGACGCATCCAAGGCAATATTGGCAGAGTCATCACTGTTACAGAGGTATACCGCACATTAAAGAATAAGAACAAGGAGGTTCTTGTCCGCATTGCATACAACAGTCAAATGGCCAAAGCTGCTGCCAAAAAAGCTATCAAAGAGGATTTGGAGCAGCAGAGCGAAGAACTCAGAAGCAAACTTGACGACATCATTGGTTGGTAAGATATGCACAGACACCTATTCATATTCTTATTCACTTCCATCGGATTATTTGCTACAGCTCAACGTACAGAGACTGTTGAGGCAGAATACACATACTATGCCTCAGAAAACATTTCTCCAGAGCAGGCTCGACGCATAGCATTAGAAAGAGCGCAGATACAAGCCATTGCTGACGAATTTGGAACAACTATTAGCCAGACAAGTCATACAAAAGTAGCAAATGCTAATGGCACTTCCGAAGTTGATTTTCAATCTATCGGTCTAAGTGAGGTTAAAGGCGAATGGATAGAAACAATTGATGAACCCAAATACGACCTCACATTCGAGCAGGGCATGCTCGTTGTGAAAGTAACAGTTAAAGGCAAAGCTCGCGAATTGATTTCAGCAGGAGTTGACTGCGTTGCCAAATTGCTCCGCAATGGAAAGGAAGACAAATTCGAGAGTAGCGAATTTACTGATGGCGACCAAATTTTCTTGTCATTCCAAACTCCAGAGAAAGGAAACATTGCTGTTTATCTGCTTGACAACGACGGACTGGCGTTCTGCCTTCTTCCCTATCCTAATCAGGAAGAGTCGCACTATTTTGTCAAGGCGAACCAACGTCATCTTCTTTTTGACTGCAGCGACGGGAACGAATTTACCGAAGAATATTACTTGACTTGTTCACAGGAGATGGAACGCAACCAGTTGTATGTAATATTTTCTCCTAATAAATTCACAAAGGCGTTAGATAACCAAACAGAGGAACTATTGCCACGCGAATTGCCTGTAGAGGAATTTCAAGAATGGTTAGCTAAAAACCGCAGACGAGATAAGGATATGCAATTAATCAGAAAGAGTATTACCATAAAAAAATAAGCATCGTGATGACCAAAAGATTAATAATGTTTCTGTTTGCAAGCACCTTACTGCTACAAGTGCAAGCACAGAAATTCAAATACGTCTACAATGGAGTTGAGTTCAAATGCAAGATGGAGGACGGAGGTGCCACCATTACGGCATTTGATGTCAAAATACCGCAAGTAACCATACCTGGAAAAGTTTCATACAATGGAATGACCTACCCCGTAAAAGAGGTAAGCACATTCCTCAATGGAGTGAACTATCTGACAATACACCTCACGCTCGAAGAAGGTATTGAAAGCATTGACAAGTTTGCATTCAACGAATTTCGAAAGTTGCAGACTGTTTCATTGCCTTCAACCATACGCCACATCGGAAAAAATGCATTCCGCAATAACGGAATGCTAAAATTCAACATGCTCTCATCCATTGACGAGCAGGCACTAAGAAACGGGGTGGAAGTATGGCCTACTGTCGACGGAACAATGATTGCGTCAGCCACTCAGACCAACATTCAGCAGAACCTGCAGTATAATAATCAGGAAGCAGAACTTCAAAAAGCACTTGAAGAGCAACAACGCCAACTTGCTGAAATTAAGAAAGAGCAAGAACGTTTGCTTGCAGAAAACCGTAAAGAAGAAAAGCGTCTGCAAGAAGCAGAGGAGAAACGAGAACGTGAAGAGAAAAAAGCCAAAGAAGCAGCATCAGGCAGTGGCGAGAGTTTAAGTATAGGCAAGGCTTTCGCCTCTTTAATCGGAGGAAAGAAATCTAAAAAGCAGAAGAATGACGTACCCACTGTTGCTGTACCAGAAAATGACATAGCAGCAAAACCTGCGGAACCTGTACTGCCACCAGCCGATGTCGACATGGACATTCCTGTCAATCCATCGACTAAGAACGAGAACACCTACTGTGTAATCATCGCAAACGAGAAGTACGAAGACGTTCCTGTCGTAGACTATGCAACTCGCGATGGTGAGATTTTCAAGGAATACTGCATAAAAACACTCGGCATCCCTGAAAAACAGGTGAAGACCTTCATCAACGCTTCATACACCGATATCAAACGCGCTTTAAGTTGGATAGAAACTATGGCAAACATTTCCGAGGGCAACTCGAAAATGATATTCTACTATGCAGGGCACGGAATTCCAAACGAAAAGGACAAGACTGCCTACCTCATCCCTACAGACGGATTCCCTAAGGACGTTACAACATGTTTCAAACTCAGTGAACTCTATAGCCGATTGAGCAAATTGAAAACAAAAAATGTAACAGTATTGCTTGACGCATGCTTTAGCGGAGTTGAACGTGGTAGCACCCAGGCATTGGTCGCAGCGCGCGGTGTGGCAATCAAACCGAAGAATGAGGTTCTCGGAGGTAATCTTGTTGTATTCTCTGCAACATCAAACGACGAGACCGCACTCGCCTATCAGGCTAAACGGCATGGCATGTTTACATACTTCTTGCTTGACCAACTCAAGCAAACCAAAGGAAATGCGACATTCGGTGAAATGTTTACAAAGATCACCCAAGATGTCAAGAAGAACTCCATGCTTGAGAACGACAAACTGCAGACGCCATGCGTCAACGTGTCGCCAAGCATGAAAGCGAAATGGAAGACTTTACGTTTTTAACAAACAATTTATTTACTAATTTTTAATCATTAACAATTATGAAGAGATTATTTTCTATCGTTGCGATGGTTTTCGTAACAATGGCAGCTTCTGCCCAGATTACATGGAGTGTTAAGGCTGGTTTAGGTCTTTCAGCATGTACAGGCGACGTAGATATGGACAATTCACTTGTTGGTAGAATCGGTGTTGGAATTGAAAAGCCATTAACAGCAAACTGGTCACTCATGCCATCACTCGAATTAGCCATAAAAGGCGGTAAAATGGAAGAGATTTATGAAGATACCTACACTTACGGAATTTCTTATGGAGGATGGAGAGAAGAAATAAGCATCTATTATCTTCAACTGCCAGTTCTTGCAGCATATCGTCTGAACCTCAACGACAGTTGGAACATGACAATTAAAGCCGGTCCATATTTCGCTTATGCCCTTTTTGGCAACGGAGAATATGAGGAAAAATATTATGGAGAATGGGAGGGATCGGATAACTTCGACATATTTGGATCGGATGGATATGGTCTTAATCGCTTTGACTTCGGTTTAGACCTCGGAGTTGATTTCGAGCACCATCGCTATGTATTTGGTCTCGAATATGAATTTGGTCTTACAAATATGTTTAAGGGTAGCGATGAAGGCAAACTCAAGAATGCCGCTGGTTACATTACTGTAGGCTATAAGTTCTAAAACTATAACAAAAAAAACTTTTATTCATAATTAAATTGGTGGTGGAGGATGGTTGCAGAAATGTACCGTCCTCCACTTTTATTTTCTCTGATTATCTCATGCGCAACAAATTAGCAATCGTTTCTCTCTGCATAGCCCTCTTACCGCTCCACTCTACAGCACAAAACGGAGCTGACAAGTTTCAGGAGAAGTTTGAGAAGTTCAAGAAGCAGAAGCAAGGCAAATACGATAACTTCAGAAATGAGGTCAACCGAAAATATGCAGATTTCATCCGTCAATCTTGGGCGAAGCTGAAACCAGAACCACCTGTTGTAAAACCAACAGAAGAGGATGTCCCGCCTGTTATCGTACCACCTCAGGACACCATTAGCGCCACACCGATTATAGACACTCCTCTGCCACCTATAATCAACGTTATAGAACCACCTGTCATTGAAAGCCAACCAATACCGGTTGCGCCCATACAGGAAATTCCTGTGCCCGTAACAGAAGATGCCATCTCAACGGATTGCTGGGGCACGACTTTCAATGTCCGTTTCTCAAACAATCAGAAATTCAAACTTAACGGATATAGCAATGAGGACGTGGCATACGCATGGGAGAAAATGTCAGAAGAATCATACAACAACACCATACGCGACTGTCTCTTGGCAAGAGCTGAGCATCAACTAAACGACTGGGCATATCTAAACTTCCTGCACAATCTGTCACAAACAATTTACGGCAATTCAAACGAAGCAGTATTGCTCACGGCTTACCTGTACTGCCAATCTGGCTACAAAATTCGATTTGCCCGCAACGGAAGCAATTTACGCATGCTGTTCAGCAGCCAACACTGCATCTACGGAAAGAGCTGTTTCGTCATTGACGGGTTCAATTTTTATGTGTTTGGCAAAGACATCACTGGCGAGTTGGAGTTCTGCCCAGGCACCTACCCTAACGAAAAGCCTCTGTCACTGCTTATACCAAAACAACCAGTATTAGACATCTCGGAATCAGCGAAAAGGACATTGGTTTCATCGGCCTACCCTGAAATAAGTATAAACGTTAGTGTCAACGAAAACATTGTAAAACTCTGCTCTGAATACCCTTCATCATTCATCGACAACGACTTCATGACCCGTTGGGCCATGTATGCCAATACGCCTCTGGCTGACGACGTGAAAGAGCAATTATATCCACAGTTAAATCAGATAATATCCGGACAGACGCAGCTCGAAGCTGTTAACAGACTGCTCAACTGGATACAGACTGGATTTGTCTATGAATACGACGACAAGGTTTGGGGAGACGACAGACCGTTCTTTGCAGAAGAAACATTATATTATCCATATTGCGATTGCGAAGACAGGGCTATACTCTTATCACGCCTCGTCAGGGATTTACTAAATCTCGATGCCATTTTAGTTTATTACCCAGGACATCTTGCTATGGCAGTAGGATTCACAGAAGAAGTCAAGGGAGATCACATAACAGTAGACAACAAACGTTTTATCGTGTGTGACCCTACATACATCAATGCAGGTGCAGGACGCTCTATGCCGGGATTAGATACTGATCAAATCAGTGTCATCAAGCTCAATCGATAAAATGGCATAAGAAAAGAGAGGGGGTATCAAAATGCAGAAGCGCTATCATATTATCATGTCATACTGAACATTTGTGAAGGATCTCAGCACCAAATATGAAATTCTTCCATGAGGCTTCTTTGGGAAGATAAATCTTCCGTCGAAGCAAGCAACGCTTCTATTTCGCGTTGCCGTCAGAATGAACAAAATGATAGTAAGTTATCATTTTGATACTCCCTATTTTTACATTCTATGCGGCATACGCAAATTTCACTCTGTGAGAAACGGCAATAAATGTCATCATGTAGGAGCAGAATTGCCACTACCACGTTAAATATTTACCTTCGTCTCGCTGAAAACTTATTTCCACCGCGCTCGAAACTTATAACTTCCTCGTTGAAAACTATAAATAAAAGTAATATTTGTACAAATAATAGTTTTATTTATATAAATATTAGTTTTATTCTTACAAATATAAGTTTAATTTATACTTTTCTCCGCAGTGCTACGAAATATCCACCGAGGTGATGTTAAGTTTCCACTGCGATAGTGATGAATTTCCACCGAGGAAACGCTGACAGCCCCCTCTAACTCCCCCAGGGGGGGGAGAACTTTGACGGGAACGATAACGGGAACGGGAACAACACACATCTACCCCCCTCACTCCCCTACTGGGGGAGCCGGAGGAGGCCGATGATTCCGTAGAGGCATCCCTTGCGGATGCCCGAAAACAACTGTCGTAGAGACGTCACATCGTGGCGTCTCTTTTTGTTGAACACGGATTTTGTCTCCCGCAAATCCCACCGATTGCCGCTAATGCGTGAAACACTAATTGCCGCTAATTATCCAATAATTGTCTTCGACCCTTTTTGAACGCGGATGACACTGATTGAACAGATTGTCGCGGATAAAATACAAAATCAGCGTTAATCAGCCCAATCCGTCAAATCGGCGTTCAAAAAAAGAGACGCCACACTGTGACGTCTCTACATGCTTTGCATCGGACGAGCGGACCTCGCCCCTACACCGGGACTCTTCGGACGCAATCATTGCGTCCCTACTTAACTCCTTAACTCCTGACTTCTTAACTCCTTAACAGGGCACATTGTTTAATCTGTGTGTATCGGTGCGATCTGTGGTTTTTAATGCGTTAAATATTGGCACAGAACACGCTGAGAACACGGTACGACACGGTTTTGTAGGGATCACTGTTCCCTCCCTTTGGGGAGGGTTAGGGAGGGGTCTTACACTGCTTTTCTTTTCGGACGAGCGAACCTCGCCCCTACGACAGAATTCCTCGGACGCAATACATTGCAATACATTGCGTCCATACAAAACCGTGGTATTCGGTGTTCTCAGCGTATCCCGTGCCTTAAAATCAATAATCTGCGATAATCTGCGGGAAACATGAATGGCGGACCTGTGTGTCCGCCTTTATTTTGTCCTTACTTTTCGTCCAAAATGCAGACAAAACGAATTAAGTTAAAAATGAACACGAGAAAACATTTTGTAGTTATATCATTAAGAAATAACAGAAGGTGTAACGCATAAGTTTGACAATATGGCTCACCTCTGACATTAAAGCCGTGAATTTCAAAGAGTAATGCGCCATTTTGTCCGAAGTTAGCTCCTGGCACCGAGTTTGAAGATGGGAAGAGCAACAACAAGCAATCAAATGGGTTTTGAGATTGTAGGGACACTCCTTAGGGCAACCGCAAGGGATGGCTCTACACTTGCTACAACGGACAGGGCACGCCCTGTCCCTACAACAGAAATCCTCGGACGCAATACATTGCGTCCCTACCACTTAACTTCTTAACTACTAAACTTCTTAACTACTAAATAAACGGTTAATTATGAATTTCAACAACTTTACTATCAAGGCACAGGAGGCTGTGCAGGAAGCTGTCAATTTCGTTAGTCAGAACGGACAGCAAGTGATTGAACCGGCTCATCTGATGGCGGGTGTATTGAAGGTTGGTGAAAATGTAACCAACTTCATATTCCAGAAATTGGGACTCAACGCCCGACTCATGAGCAACATGGTGATGAGCGAGGCGGCTTCGAAACCTAAAGTGAGCGGCGGAGAGCCTTATCTTAGCCGCGAAACCAACGAGGTATTGCAGAAGGCCGTCAGTCTGTCGAAAGAGATGGGCGACGAATACGTGTCGCTCGAACCTATCATGCTTGCCCTCTTGCTCGTAGAAAGCAGTGTGGCGAAGATGATGAAG
Organism: Bacteroidaceae bacterium; assembly: GCA_045576655.1. Lineage (GTDB taxonomy): Bacteria > Bacteroidota > Bacteroidia > Bacteroidales > Bacteroidaceae > RGIG8745. The sequence goes on along the minus strand of JAZNGW010000027.1, from coordinate 40,785 downwards.
GAGATGGGATTTACGGAAAAGGAACTCAGAAAGGCTATTCAGGAACTGCGCAACGGTGAGAAGGTGACGAGCCAATCAAGCGAAGACACATATCAGGCACTCGAAAAGTATGCGACAAACCTCATTGAACAGGCAAGGACAGGCAAACTTGATCCTGTTATCGGTCGCGATGAGGAGATAAGGCGTGTGCTCCAAATCCTAAGCAGGCGCACCAAGAACAACCCTGTGCTCATCGGCGAGCCAGGCACGGGAAAGACCGCTATCGTTGAGGGGCTTGCCCACCGCATACTCAGAGGCGACGTGCCTGACAACCTGAAGGAGAAGCGTCTGTACTCGCTCGACATGGGTGCGCTCATTGCCGGGGCGAAGTACAAGGGCGAGTTTGAGGAGAGACTGAAGAGCGTTGTGAACGAAGTGACCAAGAGCGAAGGCGACATCATTCTTTTCATTGATGAAATCCACACTCTCGTAGGTGCCGGCAAGGGTGAAGGGGCTATGGATGCGGCAAACATACTGAAGCCTGCGCTTGCACGAGGTGAACTCAGAAGCATCGGAGCAACCACGCTCGACGAATACCAGAAGTATTTCGAGAAGGACAAGGCTCTGGAACGCCGCTTCCAGACGGTCATGGTCAACGAACCCGACGTGCTCAGCACCATATCCATTCTCCGAGGTCTGAAGGAGAGATATGAGAATCACCACAAGGTGCGCATCAAAGACGATGCGATAATCGCCGCCGTGGAACTATCCAATCGCTACATCACGGAGCGTTTCCTACCAGACAAAGCCATTGACCTCATGGACGAGGCTGCAGCCAAACTACGCATGGAGCGCGACTCCGTGCCGGAGGAACTCGACGAGATTTCACGCAGACTGAAGCAACTCGAAATTGAGCGTGAGGCCATCAAGCGCGAAGGCGACGAGCAAAAACTCGAAATGCTCAACAAGGAAATTGCTGACCTGAAGGACGAGGAGAGTTCTTACAATGCAAAATGGCAAGCCGAGCGCGAACTTGTGAACAGGATTCAGCAAGACAAGCAGCAGATTGAGCAGCTCAAGTTTGAGGCCGACAAGGCTGAGCGCGAGGGAAACTACGGACGCGTGGCAGAAATCAGGTATGGCAAGTTGCAGGAACTTGAAGCAGACATCAAATCCGTGCAGGAACAGTTGTCCAACGCTCAAGGCGCTAACGCTATGGTCAAGGAGGAGGTTACGGCCGACGATATTGCCGACGTGGTGAGCCGTTGGACAGGAATCCCTGTTAGCAAGATGGTTCAAAGCGAGAGGGAAAAGCTCCTGCATCTTGAGGAGGAACTGCACAAGCGTGTTATCGGTCAGGACGAGGCCATACAGGCGGTGAGCGATGCCGTGCGTCGTAGCAGAGCGGGACTGCAAGACCCTCGTCGCCCTATCGGTTCGTTCATATTCCTCGGAAGCACCGGTGTAGGCAAGACAGAACTGGCAAAAGCCTTGGCAGACTACCTCTTCGACGACGAAACGCTTATGACACGAATCGACATGAGCGAATATCAGGAGAAGCACAGTGTGAGCCGACTCATAGGTGCGCCTCCGGGATATGTAGGCTACGATGAAGGCGGACAACTGACTGAGGCAGTAAGGCGCAAACCATACTCCGTGGTACTGTTCGACGAGATAGAGAAGGCACATCCTGACGTGTTCAACATCCTATTGCAAGTGCTCGACGACGGGCATCTGACGGACAACAAAGGCCGCACTGTGAACTTCAAGAACACCATCATCATAATGACGTCAAATCTCGGCAGCCATCTCATTCAGGAGAAGTTTGAGAAAATCAACTTTGTCAACCACGATGAGGTGGTAGAAGAAGCGAAAAACCAGGTTCTCACAATGCTCAAGCAGACCATACGTCCGGAGTTTCTCAACCGCATCGACGAAATCATCATGTTCACTCCGCTCAATGAAAATGAGATAAAGGACATAGTGCGTCTGCAACTGAACGGAGTGGAACGCATGCTGAACGATGCCGGAATCAAACTCAACATAACCGACAAGGCCGTTGATTTCATCGCATCGGCAGGATTCGACGCAGAATTTGGAGCACGTCCTGTGAAGCGCGCCATCCAGCGCCACTTGCTCAACGAACTCTCCAAGAAGATTCTCGGAGGCAACGTCGACAGAGAACATGCTATAACCGTTGATGCCGAAGGTGAAACACTTGTGTTCCAGAACTAAGGAACTGAAGACAGATCAATTAAAAACGGAGGGGAACCATGCGGTTCCCCTCCTGTCATTTCCATTCATATAAGCGCGAATTAGTGCACTATGAATTTCTTTCCTTGATGTATGTATATGCCTTTGGCATGAGGTTTCGCTGGCAATCTCTGTCCCGAAAGGGTGTAATAATAATCGTCTGCCGAGCATACCGATTCTATCTTGCCTATCGAATTGGCTGACTTCTCTTCGTATATACGAATTGCAGAAATGAAGCAGCGCTTCTTCGAAGTTTCGAACTTCACCTCCGGTGATGCCGACACACCCTTAAAGGCAATCTTCAGCGTTTCATAGCCATCAGCCATCTTTGCGCTATAAGTCAATGTCTGAGTCGGACAACCGCTTGCGGTTACAAGGAGGTCACCCTCGACGGTTGTCCATCCCTTAACGTCAACTTCTACAACAATATCACCACCATCGTAGTCGAGAGGCACGGTTGTGATGCTACCAGCCTTCTTGCTTGTACCGACACGTACCGCCCCACCTGCAGAATAAGTGGCCGAAACGCTCGCTATGCTGTCATTGCCGCTCCAAGCTGAGTTGGAACCACCTGTAGAGGTATCATTACCACCCTCAATATCATCGAACGTCTCGACGAACAACATGTCGCCCGCAATGGCAGGAGTGTCGTCAGGAGTAGTCTCATCGTCATCACCTTCACCGCCACCAGGATTTGGATCGCCACCGTCATCAGGTGTGCCATCTCCCCCACTGCCCCCTTCATCGCCTCCTTGCTGACCTACATTAGGAATGGCTGTTGCAAGGTCGAACGCCACAGAGACGCTATCGCCCCAAATGAATTCAGCAAGGATAGGATAATCAATGAACGGGTTACGATTTTTCTGAATGCCATAGACCGCCTTCTGACGCTCTATCTCTCTGTCGCTCACAGGGTCCTGACGGTTCCATTCAAGAAGCATGGGAATAATCCACGATTTCAATGTAGGATATTCATTCACACCGGCATTGAAAGCATAATATTTTTCTTCCCATGAAATGTTCTGATAGCAAGTTGCCACATACATGTATATGCGGGCAAAATCGCCCTTAAACTCATCTGCGGGTTCAAAAACATATGGCGCGCCACCACTCTGGTCGGCCTTCCCCACTCTGGTTCGCCCATTGTCGAAACTGACGCTTCCTGTTATCTCTCCCAATGGATAGTTGCTCTTAGCCGAGTTGGCCTGCGCATTTGACGGAATGACATTGAAAAGGTCGGAATAAGAATTGTAGTTGCTTCCGCCTCCCCACCAACTCTTCGGCACAACGTGCTCACGATTGATCTCGGTGCCTCGTGATGAATAGTAAGCCGTTTCAAGCGAAAACATATCATAAACCTGATCTGTCGTGCCAGGAACAACATCCGTAATCTCATAGGCATCCCATAAGGCGCTATAACTGAGTACCACATGGGGTGAAACTATATCATAAAGTGCAGACTTTAGTTCTGCTTTCTTCTTGCCGTCAGCCCCATCATAATACCCTTGAGGAATTTGCGCAAAAGCACTGATAGAAAGTAAAACATTCAATGCGAACAGAGAAAGTTTCTTAACCATAGATCTCTAAAATTCATAGGAGCCGAGCCGCACGTGCGACCCGGCTCCGTAATTATTCATTCAATCTATTATCTTCAATTACTTCACAAGCACCTTCTTACCATTGATGATGTAGATGCCACCCTTAGTGATTGTGTTTACACGCTGACCAGCAATAGTATAGATTACCTTAGGAGCATTAGCATCCTCAACTTCTACACCATTAATGCCAGTTGGAATAGTCACACCACCGTCAAGACTATAGTCAGTAGTATTCTTCATACCTGCGATACCGAAGTACTTCAAAATGTCACCCTTGAACATAATTTCCTTACCGTAGAGTTCTGGATGAGCGAAGAGTTCCACATCGTCGCGAATCTGTCCCTTTGGCAACTGAACCACGAAGCAGTTGTTTACATCTGTTTCATCAGCAGTATTAGCAATAATTACCTCTGTCTGTGCTTCTGTAGGCATAGCAAGAGTTATGCCGCTTGGAGAACTGCCCTCAACATAACCAATCATATAACCCTTAACCCACATACCTGCGATTGTTGCGTCGCTTACATATATAGCCATTGCGTCGCTTACGAGATAAGGATTCTCAAGTGAACCGTCTGCATCAGAGCGTACGACAACTACAAATTCAGCCTTGTCTGCAAGATAAGTTGCTGTTTCTGCAACCTCAGCAGTAATTACCGCACGTCCTGGACCAGCAACAGTCAATGTGCCGTCTTCTGCAACTGCAACTACTGCAGGATGAGAAGAAGTGTAAGTAACAGCGCCGTCAGATACAGTTGTAAACTTATTGTTCAAAGTCTCACCAACATTAATTTCTACTTCCTCTACATCCCATGCAGCCTCAGCATCCTTGAGGACTGTGATGAGCTCAACATCGTCTGCTGAAGTGATGCTAAGCTGGATAGTTTCCTTGTAGATGCTTACGAAAGCATTGATGTTATATTTCTCTTCAGTGCTGAATGTAACATCTTTGAGAAGGTTCTTTTCGTAGATGTTGATACTATTAGTACCGTCAGTAAATGTATAGTTAGAACCGCTTGCCAAAGAGAATGACACACCCTCAAGACGGATGAATTCATTTACAATATCCTTAGTAAGTTCCGGAATAGTCTTTACTGCAGGAACCACTTCATTGCCCTCAGAAGCAACAGTTACGCCAGCCCACTTATCGCCAGTAAGAGAAATCTCTGGCAAATTGTTGTAGAGGTAAATCTGACCAGCAACCTTACCGCTGATCTTATCGCCCTTCTTCACTGGAGAATCCCATCCATAAATAAGGAATGCGTTTGCGCCGTCATGGACATAAACGTTTGCGCCATTAACACCCTGAACGAGAAGATTTTCAAATTCGTAAACCACATCAACCTTTTCTGTAGAGATTACAGCAAGCATTTCAGCGATTGACTTATAAGTAGGCAAGATTGTTATCACAGATGTTGCAACAGGACTTGCTACGTCGTCATCATTTGTTGCAATTGCCTTGATTGTTGTAGTTTCGCTTACAGTGAATGGACCTTCGTAAACGGTAGAAGCGTCTGAAGGGTCTGTTCCGTCAAGGGTGTAGAAAATTGAGTTGCCCTCTGCAGCAGTGATTGTCACAGTCTGAGCCTCAGAGTAAGTACCTGTAGCAGGAGTAATTACAGGAGCCTCAACCTCTACAACAGGTTTGTCAGCAAGAGTTACGAGGATTGTCCTAATCTGACCAGTCTTGCTGTCAGCCGCAACATTAACGACAGCAGACTCCTCAGAACCGGTCCATGTGCCAGTTGTTGCATCCCAAGTGCCATTACCAGCCTCGTACGTACCCTGCACGATATCAAACACCATCGAAGTGATAATTTTTCCTGCAGGAGCAGTGAACGTAAGCACTGCACCTTTGTAAACACGCAACTGACCGCCACCGTCGTATGACCACATACGTGTAGGAGTAGAACCACCCTCGAATGAGAATGTCACACCGTCCTGAACAATCGGAGAAGTAAGTTCACCAGTTTCGCCATTGCTGCTTCCGAGTGTATATCCCCAAGGGTTCATAACGAAGTCGAAACCAACGCATCCCTCTGGAACCTCCATTGGCTTAACCACATTAACAGTGTAAGTAGCAGAAACTATATCACTGACATTTCCTTCTGCATCAACTGCAATTGCCTTAACTGTAACCTTAACAGTAGCGTCTGTTGCACTGATTGTGATTGAAGCGGAATAAACTTCTGACTCTGTAGTAGGGTCTGTTCCATCGATTGTGTAGTAAACTGTGAGGCCTTCTTCAGCAGCGATAGTAACGTCAACTGTGTTTGCGTGATAATAAGTGTTTGGAGAAATCACTGGCTCAACTACGTCAACAACAGGATCTGGGTCTGGTTCCGGTTCTGGAGTAGGGTCTGTACCAGGTTCCTCACCACCAGCTTCGCCGTAAGCAGTCCAAGAGATACCCCAAATAGCATAGCGGTCCTTATTTTTTGAAGAAGAAGAAGGACTGTTGTTTGTGATTACGATTGAGAAATCTCCCTCAACATTGATATCGGTAGTGTTTACAGCTGCAACACTCTGAGCCAAGGTTGCGTCAACAACGTCATATTCCTTTACAGCTGCGCCATTCTGCATAACAGCAACGTGGAAACTAACGCCATTACTTTCTGAATAAGTATAGGCATAGTTAATTGTAAGAGCGCCGCAACCACCTGTAAGTGTTGGAGAAGTAATGCTACCAACAGCCGTAGTCTTACCATTGATAACAACAGCCTTAGTATCGCCCATCAAATCTGCATTCGCAATAATCTGACAATTAGTACCAACCCATCCTGCAGTAGACGTATACTCTGCATAAGTGTTGTTCGATGACATTGTTGCGAAGTCATCGCTACCCTGCGCTTTAGCAAACAGGCTCACAAACAACGCAACGAGAGAAAAGAGTAAAGTTTTCTTCATAAGTGTTTAATTTTAAATTAGTATATAAATTGGTTAGTTACAAAATTAGCAAAAAAGATTGACAATAAGCGCACGCTATTGAAAACTTAACATTTAGCGTGCATTTTTTTCGCTAAAAGTAGGAAAATCTTTTACTTCAGCACGAAAATAAACGAGCGTCCGTCTGCAAATAAACGAACGCCCAATATAATTATTCAATTAAAGTCCCCATGCACTAATGCTGTAATTTGTTTCCACCGCAATCTCAGCCTTGTCTGGCAAATTATGGAAAAAGTTGATTCCCGTAAATTCCTCAAGTTCATCAACCGACATCGCATGCTTTGACATTTCAGAACGCGACGGGGAATTTCGCCCGTAATCCTTATGCTCCATACAGAATGCAATAGAAGAATATGCTCCATTCTTAACCTTCAGCAGTGCCATAAAATAATACTTTGGTACCACAATACGTCCGCTTGCCACACGAGTCAGGAATTGCTTGTTTTCAATGGTTCCGCCTTTACACACATATAGTGTGTCAGCAAATGAAGCATCACGCCCTCTGTCCTGCACAAGATTTTCAAGCACGGACCAATAGTTACTATTGAAGTTCCCGTTTTGAGGTGACATATTTGTCATGTAGAATGTCTGGTCGTTACCCTCGCGCGAGAACAGGCGGTCGGCTGAAGCGCAGAGATGTCCGTGATTATAACCATTGAAAGAAGCATCGTCCTCAATGGCATAATTAGATGCCAGCTTAGGGTCTGCCGGATACTGCGGTTTAATGTTATAGTCTTTGCGGCTCACCCGTTTCTGTCTGGTAGTACCGTCAAATCGGAATGCAACCCAACGGGAGTGCCATTTTGTGCGGTCATACTCAAGACAGTAAGTCATAACGGAATCGGCGCCTATTTTAGTGCTGTGCTGAATGAAGATGTTGCCGTTCTTGAGTTCCGGCACTTCGATGCGCTTGGTATAATCGTTGCTCAGAGTCACCCCTCCGAGTATGATTCCGCCGCCTTCTCCATCATCGTCCTTAGAACAAGAGGCAGCAGTAACAAGTACTGCTGCCAATGTTAATACATGTATAAATTTATTCGTCATCAAGGATCATTCTTTTGTAATAGTGAAGTCGTCTATGAGAACGTCCTTGCCAGGGTTCTTTGCATTCATTATCACAAGGTTAACCGTGGTTTTTGCAGAAAGTTCAAACTGATGCGTAACAAGTACCCACTCCGTATTAGTCAAGTCGTTTGTATATTCACCATACATGTATGTGCCTACCTTTCCGTCAGTAACAGGCACGTATCCAGGACGTACGCTTCCGCCTGCGGCTGTAGCGGCCTTAGTATAGAACTGCATGGTATACTTTCCTGGCTCAAGAATCATTTCCTTATAACCAATTCTCTTATTGCCACTTGTCGCTCCAGTAACCTTAACTGAGTAATTACCGCTATGCGCATCTGTAGACTGAGAAAGGGTGCCATTACCTGCTGTCGTAGTCGGTGTCCAATGTGTAGGCTTGCTTCCGACCCATTCTTCGAAGTCTCCATTTGCAAACGTTTCAAGACCACCTATTTCAGTTGTTGAGCCACCTTCCTCAGAACCGCCTTCGTCAGCAGTTTCAGTCATAGAGAAATTACGCACTTCCCAAGTAGAGCATCCTGACGCTTCAGCATTGTAGCGGAATGCGACATAAACAGTTGAACCGATGAAATCGGCAGGCACGGCAAATGAGAGAGACTCGAATGTGTTCCAGTCGACAAATGCGGAATGTGTCTGGTTGATGAGAGTCCAAGTGGCAGTTGAAGGGTCGCCAGCATAGTCCTTAGATATCAGCACCTGCTGGTTTGCATCACCCTTATTATAGTTTACGATTGACTCGTAAGCGAGATAAGCAGTCTTAACACCTTCAAGCGAGATTGCAGGTGAAACAAGATAGATAGTACCTGGAGTTGTTTCCTTTGTGGCACTGTCATAGTTTGACGCTTTGGCAGTCTTGAAGTCGTTGATCCACTCGCCACCGCCTGTAGCAGTAACACTTGTGAATGCGCCCAAAGAAGAAGTGAAAGATTCTGTGTAAGGGAGTGTCTTTGTACCTCCTGCATCAGGAGTGCCAGGAGTCTGTCCGCCTTCTACCTTGCCTTGCTGAATTGAGAAATTCTTCACTTCCCAAGTAGAGCCGCTTGTAGCATTTGTGTTATAATAGAACGCAACACGTACAGTCTTGCCCATAAATTCTGCAGGGATGTTCACCTTGCCCGTCTCAAAAGTAACCCAATCAGAACCTTCTATATGCTTCTGAGCAAGAGTTGTCCATGTAGCTGTTGCAGGGTTATCTGTATAATCTGCACTAATGAGCACCTTCTGGTTCTCATCACCACGATTGTAACGAAGGATATATTCGTATGACACATATGCTTCTGTCACATCAGAAAGTGAAATCTGAGGAGAAACAAGATAGTAAGTACCGGCAGTTGTGACCGTGCTTGCGTTATCATAGCCTGTTGCCTTAGCTGTGCTATAATCAATAATCCATTCGCCAGCTCCACTTGTTGTCACATTCTTGAACGAGCCGAAAGATGTGCTAAACTCTTCTGAATAAGGAAGAGTCTTAACCGCATCGCTACCGTTATCATCACTAGAAGAAGCATTTGCAGCCCCCTTCAGCACTTTGAAGTTCTTAACTTCCCAAGTTGCCGCCTTTGTTGTGGCCTTATAGAATAGCGCCACATATACATTCGGCGTATTGCAAAACTCAGAAGGAATCTGAATATCACCGCTCGAATACCAAGTGTCCCAATCAGATCCCTGAACAAGGCTTAGAGGAAGAGCTGTCCATGTTGCAGTAGTAACGTCTGAACCATTATAATCCTTGCTCACAAGCAACTGATAATGAGTGCTCATCTGACTGTTTGTAGCATAGCGCAAAATATAGTCAAAATTAACGTATGCCGAATCCACCTCGGTCAAATCAAGCGGCGAAGATACCATCCAGCTCTCTGCCTGATTATTTTCTTTTGTACCATCTCCATCATCGTCGGTATACGATGTTACCTGGGCGCAACTATAGTTGACATACCAAGAATAGTTTCCTACGGTATTAACGGCAGAGAACGAACCGAGGTCTGTAGCAAATGACTCATCTACAATGACGCCCTCCGCACCAGGAATTTCTTCCTCCTCATAGTAAATCTCATACGGAGCAGGAATATCCTCACATGCCGTAAACGCAAAGGCTAAAGCCGCTGTTGCAAATAATGAAAAGACTTTTTTCATGATATTTTATGTATTAATTGTTATCGTGTTAGTTTTCGCTGATGTCATCAAGGTTACGAAGTTGCACCTGCCATGAATCGTAGTATGTAAGCATACCTGTATAGGAACGCACGTCGGCAGGAATCTCCATAAACGCAATCGGATTCTGTGTAGATGTGCGTATGGCCACAGATGAATTGTTTGTCTGCAGCTGTATGGTACGGTCTACTGCATAACCTGCATCATAAAGAACTTCTGGAGCAAAAATCTTTGGGAGAGGCTCATACTCGCCTGAAAGTTCGCCTTTATCAGCTGTATTTGCTGCATCACCCTGCACCTCCTTTATCTTTCCCCTAACGGTAGCAAGCATCGGAGTGTTTGCATAAGTCTTATTCGCACTCGCCCTAAGCCAAGCCTCGCCTGCTGCATCTGTCAAGTCAACCGGAATAAGTTCCGGAGCCTCCTTGGAAGGAGTTCCAACAAGTTCTACATTAGTTTTGCACATGCTCAAGAGCATTGGTCCAAGTGCAAGATTTCCGTTGCTTGTGTAATAAGGCTGACCAATCTTTGGGACCTTGCTATAGCATCCTGCATAAAGCCCCTTAAGATTGATTTTCACACGCTGACCGAGCGGGAAATAAGGGTAAAGACAGGTATTCTTTACCGCCAGCTGGATGCACTCGTCTGTATTTGCTTCTGAATTGATATTACGTAACAGGAGTGTCTGATAAAGATTGCCACTAATGTCATTGGCTACGACAACGCCTTCGATTACAACATCTTCATTGACTTTGGAGAAGAAATTTGATGCGTTGCGGGAGAAGTCTGCGCCTGCACTGCTTGCGCACCACTTCGCTTTAACCTCTCCTATCGTAGCATTCACCTCGCCCACTGATACAGAACTGGTTACGTCATTGCTTTCTGTTGACGGATCGTCATAATCATTCATACACGAAACGAACGATACGGCAAGGAAGGTTGCAAGAATTATTTTTGATAATATACTTTTCATTGTTTTCCTTTATTTGAAGTTTGAACAAACCCGAACAAATCTTATTAGAACTTATATCCAATATTCAGGAAGAAGTTGAACGCGTTAGCATAGTAGTATTTAGAGTTCTTAGAGAACTTGTAAGCCTTAGCCTCTCCCTTGCTGTATTGTCCGCCGCTTTCTTTATAGTAGTTGTCATCACGGTTCTGCTCGTATCCGCCTGTGCGCATATCGCAGTTGTTAAGCACATTGCTAAGCGAAAGGTTAATTGACAGACTTCTACCTTTTGCCAATCGGATATATCTTCCGATTGAAAGGTCGAGCATGAATCCGCCATCAAACTTTTCCTGTTCTGCTGCGTATTCCTTGACGACATTACCTTCGTTATCAAACAAGATTCCACCGTTCTCTTTCAGTTCATTAGCCATAACCTCGTAGACTTTGTTACCATTGGCATCAACGCTTGTCGGAGTATAGAACTTACCAGCTGTGCCATATGTGCTATTCAGACGGCGATACTGAGAGAAGCCTACATAAACTCTGTCATAATAGTTGAGAGCTGCCTCAAAGAACCAATTATTGATATTGTAGTTTGCACCCACGCTGACAGCGGTGAGCGGTGTGCTTCCCACGTGAATACCGTCAGCTATAACACGCAAAGGCATAGCCTCCTTTGTCACAGGATTCACACAACGGTTAAGCTTGTAAATCTCTTTACCGTCCATTCCTTCATAGTTGATCTGGGCGTACGGATTATTTGTGTATTTGGCTTCGCTTATCGAACCTATCACATTGAAGGAGAGGTTAGAATTTACCTGATACATCAATGCTCCTTCCAAACCGTAGTGTTCCTTCTCTACTCCGCTCATTGTGAGATATGTGAACGTGCTTTGCTGGTCATTGAAATAGGCTGTCTGCTCCACCTGGTTCAAGAACTTTGTGTAGTAGCCACTAACCTTTCCTGAGAAACTGCCAAATCGGAATGCATAAGAGAGTTCGCCGCTGAGAATATCTTCATTTGTAAGGTTGTTCACAAAATTATTCTGTATACGCGGAGCGACGAAACTATTGCGTGCCAAAGGAGCCTGCGACTCATACCCCCATGAATAGGTGATTCGATGGTTTGCCAAAGGGCGCCATGTGAGAGTTCCTTTTACTCCGCCACCGAAGAACTTCGCCTGTCCGCTCTTACCGTAAGAATTTTCGGCAGCACGTCCGTTTCTCATCAAACCGTCGCGCTCCATAGTAGTTCCTTCCACATGTGCTCCGAGGTTGATGTCTAACTGTGGCTGTGAATATTGGTACATAGTCCAAAGACGAGCCTTGTTCACATATATATTATAGTTATAGCCGAACTTGTCGCCCACCCCAATCCTGCGGTTTGGATTGTTCAAGTCGTTCTGAGCCTCAGGGCTGTTAGGGCCGTAGTCGTTTGCAGCAAACTTGTCAACATCAACATATCGGGTTCCTCCAAGCAGGTCGTCCATTGTCTTGTAGTGCATACCCTTAGTTGTATTCAGTTGGAGTCCAACAACATACTTATGCTGCTTATTGATGATATGGTTCAGTGTCGAGTTGAGAGCAAAAACCATCTGATCGTTATGTCTGCGCTCCTGATAGTAAAGCGCTTCGCCGCCTTCGGCCTCATTCTGACGATTCACATAGTACATGCGATCCCAGTTTATCTGGCGATTAGCCTTGCTCTCCAACCAGTAGTTCTTAAGTTCCTCATACTCTTCAAGCAAGAACGGATTTTGAGCCAGATACTCCGGATTGTTCTTCTCTGGGTCGTACACGTCAAAAATGCTCGAAGGCATATTCTTGTAGTAGTCCGGACGAGGATCATAGGCATCGCCATTCCAACCGAGTGCGGAAGTGCTGTACATACTGTATTTGAATCCAGCCGCCGTCGTGAGTTTCATGCCGTCCTTTATGTCCCAATCCCAAGTCAAGATTGAAGTCGGTTCAAAGCTCTCCACCACTCTTGCATTACGTTTCTTTCCATTCTGGTATCCCCAGTTCGGATTGTAGTAATGGGAGTTTGCCAACCAATATGCTTCTTCGGTCGAAGCTCCCTGCTGAGCTCGTTCCGTCGACGAACCGAACGTCACAAGCGACAGGCTGTGATTATCACCAAATCTTTTTTCCGCCGAAAGGAAATAGCTAAACGAATTGTAGAATGTACCCTCTATTACGCCTTCCTTTGCCCAACGATAGCCTATGCTTCCTGCTAATGCCCAACCGTTGTCCATAAGTCCTGTTGCATGGGTAAACATTCCGCGCAAGGTGTAGTTGCGGTTACATCCAGAGAGGGCAAGTTTAGAGCCCTGCGCAAACTGGCTGGCACGAGTATTGATGCTTGTTCCGCCTCCAACTCCTGTCAAGCCGAAATTGTTGTACTCAAATCCGGACACGCCTTCTTTATTGCGTACCGCATCATTCATACCTCCAATGAGTCCGTAACTGAAACGTCCAGTTTCCAGGTCATTCAACATAAGGCCGTTCATGTACGTCTGGTTGTACATATTGTCATACGCACGAACCCTGAAACGCATCGGACTGAACAAATAGCCCACCTCTGCCAAATAAGGGTCACTCTTCGAGGAAACTACCGACGACACCGTCTGAGCCGCATCCATGTCCTCATCGAGCTGGCTCTCTGTGAACGTGAAGTCAGAATTGTCATCCTGAGTTTTCAGAGTGTCGGCAAGCTGCTCCTGCGCACAAACCGTAGAGGCCATACACACGGCAACTGCCAATAAATTTACTCCTTTAATCATATAAGTTAGTTTTTTTGGTGTTTCGCACTTTAAGCATTTCAAACCACAAATATAACAAAAGAACTTGTTCAAACCACTATTTACACTCACCTTTTCATATTTTTTTTCCGTCCAAAAGTCTTCCATTCATTTTTTTTTGTGATATTTGCCGACAGAAACAATAACACCTTTCAAGCGTTAATTTGTTCAAGACAACACTATCTAATAAACATACACAGATGAAAAAATCTATTCTATCTTTCATTCTATCATTCATCCTCATCACTGTACTCACATCGAGCAACCCTGTACGCATCGGTATGTACGGAATCGCGTTCTATAACCTCGAAAACCTTTTCGACACGATCCATGACAACGGGAAGAACGATTATGAGTTCCTGCCAGACGGAACGAACAAATGGGGAAAGATGAAGTACGAGAACAAACTTACCAACATGTCAAAGGTACTCGCCGAGCTATGCACTGACCGCCTGCCCAAAGGCGCTGCCATAATCGGTGTGTCCGAAATTGAAAACCGCCGAGTGCTTGAAGACCTCCTTAAGCAACCAGCACTCAAGAATCGCGGTTACCAGATCATTCATCACGAAGGTCCCGACCGCCGCGGAGTGGACTGCGCGTTCTTCTACAACCCGCGATTTTTCCAACTTGAAAGCAGCCGCCTTGTGCCATATATCTACCCCGACAACGACACCACATACGCCACACGCGGTTTCCTCCTCGCAAGCGGTAAAATGGCTGGCGAAAACCTCCACGTCATTGTCAACCATTGGCCTTCGCGCGCTGCTGTAAGTTTCTATCGCGAACTGGGAGGCACACAAGTACGCGCCATCAAGGACTCCATACTTGCTGCTGATCCCGACGCTAAAGTCATCATCATGGGCGACCTCAACGACGACCCTAAAGACAAAAGCGTCAGCGATGCTCTCGGAGCAAAGCATAAAATCAAGGACTGCGGCAACCATGACCTTTATAACCCGTGGTGGGACATGCTATATAAGACAGGTCAAGGCACGCTGCTCTACGACGGCAAATGGAATCTCTTCGACCAAATCATATTTACAGGGAATATGCTTGGCAAAGACCGTTCTACACTGAAGTATTACAAGAACGAAGTTTTCCTGCGCGACTACCTCATACAGCAAGAAGGACGCTTCAAGGGCAACCCTAAACGCACCCATGCCAGCGGTGTATGGCTCAACGGATATAGCGACCACCTCCCGGCAATCATCTATCTCGTTAAGGAATTGAAATAGGCGCAATACAAGCTGCAGCCACGTACAAAAAGGCACGCAAGCGCACTATTTTCACAAACTTAGCCTAAGTTCGTACAAACTTAACCTAAAACCGTACAAACTTAGACTGAGTTTATACAGACTTAGACTAAGTTTGAAGTCTTTTCCGCAGCATTATCAACTAATCTGCGGACTTTTTTATTATTATGGCCGTTATATCGCACTAAATTGCTAACTTTGCACATGAAGTGTGAACATACACATTATATAATTAGCAATAGAAAAGAACATTAATCTTGATGCCAAGCATCAAAATCAATACAAGAAACAATGAACGTATTAGAACTTAGCGAACAGGAGATTAACCGCCGCTTAAACTTGCAAGCGCTCAAGGATATGGGCATCGATCCTTATCCTGCTGCAGAATATCCGACAAACGCATTTTCAACTGACATTATCGCCGACTTCAAGGACGAGGACGAACCGAGAGAGGTGTGCATAGCAGGACGCATGATGAGCCGCCGAGTTATGGGCAAAGCTTCATTCGTGGAACTCCAGGATTCAAAGGGCCGTGTGCAGGTGTATATCACTCGCGACGACATCTGCCCCGAGGAGAATAAGGAGATGTACAACACCGTGTTTAAGAAACTGCTCGACTTGGGCGACTTCATCGGAGTGAAGGGCGTAGTGTTCCGCACTCAGACAGGTGAAATCAGCGTACACGCAAAAGAAATAACAGTATTGGCCAAGAGCATCAAACCTCTGCCAATAGTGAAATATAAGGACGGAGTAGCATACGACGCATTTGAGGACCCAGAACTCAGATACCGCCGCAGATACGTAGACCTCGTAGTAAACGACGGCATCAAGGAGACTTTCCTCAAGCGCTCAAAGTGCATCAGCACAATGCGCCGCGTTCTTGACGAAGCAGGATATACAGAGGTAGAAACCCCTACCCTCCAATCTATTGCCGGAGGCGCTACAGCCCGTCCGTTCATCACACACTTCAACGCTCTCGACCAGCAGATGTACATGCGCATCGCAACAGAGCTCTATCTGAAACGACTTATCGTGGGCGGATTCGAAGGTGTTTACGAAATCGGCAAGAACTTCCGCAACGAAGGTATGGACCGCACTCACAATCCAGAGTTTACCTGCATGGAGCTCTACGTTCAGTACAAGGACTACAACTGGATGATGTCGTTCACAGAGAAACTCCTCGAAACAATCTGCATGGAAGTGAACGGTTCGACTGAAACTGTAATTGACGGAAAGACTATTTCATTCAAGGCACCGTTCCGCCGTTTGCCAATTCTCGACGCAATCAAAGAGAAGACTGGCTACGACCTCAACGGCATGAGCGAAGACGAAATACGCGAAGTCTGCAAGAAACTCAACATGGAGATTGACGACACCATGGGCAAAGGCAAGCTCATCGACGAAATCTTCGGTGAGTTCTGCGAAGGCGACTTCATACAGCCTACGTTCATCACAGACTACCCTGTAGAAATGTCACCGCTCACAAAGATGCACCGTTCAAAGCCAGGACTCACAGAGCGTTTCGAACTCATGGTCAACGGCAAAGAACTTGCCAACGCCTACTCTGAGCTCAACGACCCGCTCGATCAGGAAGAACGCTTCAAGGAGCAGATGCGTCTCGCCGACAAGGGCGACGACGAAGCGATGATCATCGACCAGGACTTCCTGCGAGCACTCCAGTACGGAATGCCTCCAACATCGGGCATCGGTATCGGCATCGACCGTCTCGTCATGCTCATGACTGGACAGACAACAATCCAGGAAGTACTCTTCTTCCCTCAGATGAAACCTGAAAAGAAAACTCCGAAAGACCCTGCTGCCAAATACGTGGAACTCGGATTTAGCGAAGACATAGTCCCTGTACTCCAAAAAGCAGGCTACAACCTCGTAAGCGATCTTGAAGGCGGCAACGCACAAAAGATTCAGCAACAGATAGGCGAAATAATCAAGAAGTACAAACTTGAGATTCAGAAGCCATCGGTTGACGAACTCAACGCCATTCTCGCAAAGATATAATAAGAGTTAAGAATTAAGGAGGCGATAGATCCTAATTCCTAATTTCTAATTCCTAATTCAGAAAGCTCATGCAGTTTAAAAGTTGTGGAAGAGTAGCAATTATGGGTGGCGGAAGCTGGGCAACCGCCATCGCAAAAATTGTGCTCAACCATGAAGAGAAAATCAACTGGTATATGCGCCGCGACGACCGAATCGAAGAGTTCAAACGCCTCGGACATAACCCTGCCTACCTTACAAGCCAATACTTTGACGTCAGCAGGATAAACTTCTCTTCAGACATAAACCAAATTGTCAAGCAATCGGACACTCTTATCTTCGTGACCCCTTCACCTTACTTGAAGAGTCATTTGAAGAAGTTGAAAACCAGTCTGAAAGACAAACTTGTCGTTACTGCCATCAAAGGTATAGTACCGGAAATCAACCTCACCGTTTCGAAGTATTTCGAAAAGACCTTCAACATCCCCGAGGACCAGATAGCAACAATCGGAGGTCCGTCGCACGCTGAGGAAGTGGCGCTCGACCGCCTCTGCTACCTCACCGTAGGATGCCGTAGCGAAGAGAACGCCAAGCTCATTGCCGACGTACTCACATCGCGCACAGTCAAGACCTCTACAAGCTTCGACATCGAAGGTATCGAATACAGCTCAGTGCTTAAGAATGTCTACGCCATAGCAGCCGGCATTTGCCACGGACTGAAATACGGCGACAACTTCCAATCCGTACTCGTCTCCAATGCCATACAGGAAACGGAGCGTTTCTTGCAGACCATCGAACCTTGCGAAAGAAAAATTACCAGTACGGCATACCTCGGCGACTTGCTCGTAACGATGTATTCCAACTTCTCGCGCAACAGAGTGTTCGGTACGATGATCGGACAGGGCTACTCCGTCAAGACTGCCCAGCTCGAAATGGAAATGATTGCCGAAGGCTATTACGGTACAAAGTGCATGAAGGACATAAACAAGCACCTGCACGTCAATATGCCAATCCTGGATGCAGTCTACAACATCCTGTATGAGCGCATTTCGCCATCAATCGAAATCAAGATACTGAGCGAATCGTTCAGATAAAAGACTAAAAGAATAACAAAAACAAAAAAGCATACATAATTTTTTAAGATGGAAAAGATGAAACTCAACATCAGCAAGGCCGCACAATTTCTTGCGGACGACGCTATCAAGGCTTACGAGCCACAGGTAAAAGCCGCACAAGAGGCACTCGAAAATGGCACATGCCCAGGAAACGACTTCCTTGGCTGGATGCATCTGCCTTCATCAATAACTCCTGAATTCATTGCTGAAATCAACGAAACGGCAAAGGTTCTTCGTGAAAACTGCGAAGCAATCGTCGTTGCCGGCATCGGCGGAAGCTATCTCGGAGCACGCACCGTAATTGAAGCACTCAGCAACTCATTCAGCTGGCTCATGCCAAGCGATAACCCACGTATTCTTTTCGCTGGAAATAACATCGGCGAGGACTACCTCACTGAACTCATCGGTTACCTAAAGGGCAAGAAATTCGGTGTAATCAACATTTCAAAATCAGGAACAACAACAGAGACTGCTATCACATTCCGTCTCATGAAGAAACTTTGTGAAGACCAGATGGGCAAAGAACTTGCAAAGAAAGTTATCGTAGCCATCACTGACGCAAAGAAGGGTGCCGCACGCACTACCGCAGACAAGGAAGGTTACAAGGCGTTCATCATCCCTGACAACGTGGGCGGACGCTTCTCCGTGCTCACACCAGTAGGTCTCCTCCCTATAGCATGTGCTGGATTCGACATTGCACAGCTTGTAAAGGGCGCACAGGACATGGAAGCGCAGACAGCACTCGACGTTCCATTTGAAGAGAACCCATCAGCAGTTTACGCTGCTTGCCGCAACGCACTCTACGCTCAAGGCAAGAAGATTGAAATTCTTGTAAACTATCAGCCAAAACTCCACTACATGAACGAATGGTGGAAGCAGCTCTACGGAGAAAGCGAGGGCAAGGACGGCAAAGGTATCTTCACCGCTTCAGTTGACTTTACAACCGACCTCCACTCTATGGGTCAGTGGATCCAGGAAGGCGAGCGCACAATCTTTGAAACCGTCATCTCTGTTGACGAGCCTAACACAACACTCCAAGTGCCAGCAGACGAAGAGAATCTTGACGGACTCAACTTCCTTGCAGGCAAGCGTATCGACGAGGTAAACAAAATGGCAGAGCTTGGCACTCAACTCGCACACGTCGACGGCGGAGTTCCAAACATGCGCATCAGCATCCCTAAACTCAATGAGTACTACCTCGGCCAGCTCATCTACTTCTTCGAGAAGGGCTGCGGAATCAGCGGACTCATCCTCGGAGTGAACCCATTCAACCAACCAGGCGTTGAAGCATATAAGAAGAACATGTTCGCGCTCCTCAACAAACCAGGTTACGAAGCTGAAAGCAAGGTTATCCAAGAAAGACTCAAGTAAACTTCATAGCGCATAAAGGCACGGAGCAATTCCGTGCCTTTAAACTAAGCGCCAATCTACACAATATCCCCCGAAAGCCATAATTGAGGGAGACAAACCTAAGACCTAAACCTAATGAAGAAAGTACTAAACCTATTTACCGCCTTATTATTTCTGGCACAATGCCCAATCAAGGCAAACACCCCCGACCTCCCCGACATAAAGAAGGACGGACGTCCTAAGATAGCAGTAGTTCTAAGCGGAGGCGGAGCAAAAGGAGCTGCTCATGTGGGTGCGCTCAAAGTTATCGAAGAAGCAGGCGTACCCATTGACATGATAGTCGGAACCAGCATGGGAGCCATCATCGGCGGCCTCTACTCCGTAGGCCATACTCCGGAATGCCTCGACAGCATTCTGAGAGTCCAAGACTGGTCCACACTCCTCACCGACAGAAAGAACGAGCAGGAGCAATCATTCCTCGCCAGAGAGAGGAACGACAACTTCATCCTCAATATCCCACTCGAAAAGAAGAGCGAAAAAGATTCGCTTCAGAATACAGGTTCAAAAGCCGGCATCATAGAAGGACGTAACATCGTAAAGATGTTCCAAAGACTCATTGCCCCTGAATACGAAGGAGAAATCGACTTCAACAAACTCCCCGTACGGTTCGCCTGCGTGGCCGTAGATGCCGCCTCTGGCAAGGAAGTGGTATTTCATAGCGGACGGCTCGACAGCGCTATGCGCGCCAGCATGTCCATACCAGGAGCATTCCGCCCCATACGCAAGGACTCCATGCTGCTTATTGACGGCGGTATCCTCAACAACTACCCTGTAGACGTGGCACGCCAGATGGGAGCCGACATCGTTATCGGTGTTGACGTTGGCGAAGGACTTTACAACGCTGACCGCATTAAGAACATGATGGACATCGTCAACCAGATTGCCAGCATTTACGAGACCAAAAAACGTAAAAGCAACATCAAAGACACCGACCTCTACATCAAAGCAAACTGCAAGGGGTTCAACATCGCAAGCTTCACCAATGAAGCCATTGACACACTTATCACTCGAGGCGAAGAAGCAGCTCGCGCCAACTTTGACAAACTAAAAGTTCTTGCAGACCAACTCGGAGGGAACAAGCAATTTCTTGCAAGCAGAGGCAAGCATTACGAGAAGGCAGACTCCACTCACGCCGACAACGGATATGAGTTCCAGGCGTTTCCCGACGACGCTATCGGATTCAGCGCCAACTTCAACCAGGAAGAAATGGCCAGCCTCATTATGCAAGCGCACAAGACATACAACCTTTTCGACAAGCCATCCCAAATAGGAGTATCAATAAGGCTGGGTAAGAGATACAAATTCTGCACCAACTTTTCCACTATGGTCAAGAAAGGCATGTACTTCGATCTCAACTACGAAGTCGGCTACAATGACATACGTTTCAACAAAGAAGGCGACTCGTTTGCTAACACAACCTTTTCCGACAATATCGTATCAGCAGGCATAAGCACAAGCTGGCGATGGGCAAAAATCGACGGAGGAGTATGTTTCAACAATTACAATTACAAGAGCACGCTCATTGACAGAGAACACACGTCAGACCGATTCACCGACAACATGGAAGGTTCGAAAAACTTCTGGAACTTTTACATCAGCTTAGGAGTTAACACAACCAACAAGAAGCGGTTTGCCACAAGCGGCATAAAAATAAAGGCTGAAGGAAACATTTTCAAAGGCCACGAAATAGCCATCAACAACAAAAACACCATCTATGCCGCAAGCTTCTCCGGAACATTCTATACTCCTCTATCCAGGAGACTATGCCTGATTCCGGCATTATACCTACGCACCCTAAGCAAACGCTCACACACATACGGCATAAGCAACATTATCGGAGGCGAATGGGAAAGCCACTATCTGTCCTTACAGACACCGTTCTACGGTCTCAGCTACATCGAATGGAGCGACCGCGCCGTTGCCGTTGCTCGCATACAGGCACGATACCGAATGGGCAAAAACCACTACCTGACAGGCACGTTCAACGCCGGCAATTATTGCGACGGATTTAAAAAGTTCATCGACACAAGACCAATGATAGGCTATGGCATAAACTATTCCTACGACAGTTTTATCGGTCCGTTAGGCCTCACCATAAGCGGCTCCAACGTAAGTTCCAGGCCTAACCTACTCATAAGTCTGGGCTATGTATTCTAAACAAAACCAACCATCAAACCACATGGAAATACAAACGATTAAAGACGCAATAAACAAATATCTCAACGCTAAGGGCTACAACAAGATTGTCCTCCGCACCGCCATGTTCGACATGGACGGAGTGCTATTCGACTCAATGAAAAACCACGCCTACAGCTGGCATGAAACAATGAAGCACTTCGGCATGCTCCTCCCTTACGAAGAAGCATACATGCACGAAGGACGCACCGGAGCAGGAACCATCAACATAGTGTCGAAGCGCGACAGAGGGCACGAAGCCACCGAAGAAGAGATAAAAGAAATCTATGCCTACAAAAGCAGCATCTTCAACACCCTGCCCGAAGCTGGACGCATGCCCGGAGCATACGAACTGCTATGCAAAGTCAAGCAATCCGGCATAACGCCTATGGTCGTGACCGGTTCCGGACAGAAATCGCTCCTTGAGCGCCTTCAACATAACTTCCCCGACATATTCCATGCCGACCTCATGGTCACCGCCTTCGACGTGAAATACGGCAAACCCAACCCTGAGCCCTATCTCATGGGGATAGAAAAGGCAAACGCATATTTTCGCGCAACCTGCGAAACCATCGCACCAATCACCCAATCCAACACTATCATCATCGAGAACGCCCCGCTTGGCGTACAGGCAGGAGTAGCAGCTGGATGCTTCACCATAGCAGTCAACACTGGTCCCCTACCCGACTCCGCCCTTCTCGACCAAGGAGCAAACCTCCTCTTCCGTTCCATGCAGGAACTTGCCGATTCGTGGGAAGAGCTCTTGCACCTACTGAATACAACCACTTCCATCTGATGAGATACAACAAGGGCGGCTACCTCGATAGCCGCCCTCATCATATTGGCTGTAGTCACTTTTTCTTCAGACGCCCGCTTTTGCGCAGGGCCTCATTAATAATCCATTGCAATTGCCCATTTGTACTCCGGAACTCATCAGCCGCCCATGCCTCTATTGCAGACATCGTCTCGCCATCAATCCTCAGGACAAAACTCTTGGCACTGCTCTTTTTAACGTTCTTATTATTCGCTTCCGCCATGCAACACACTGTTCAAATCAATGATTCAGAGTTCCTGAATTAATCACAGGTTGTGCATTTTCTTCACTACAAAGAACCACGAGCAGATTGCTCACCATTGCAGCCTTCTTTTCTTCATCAAGCTCTACAATATTATCTTCGCTCAGTCTGTCAAGAGCAAGCTTGACCATCGACACAGCGCCCTCTACAATCTTTTCCCTCGCAGAGATTATAGCCGCAGCCTGCTGGCGGCGCAACATGACCGCCGCAATTTCAGGCGCATAAGCCAGATAATTAATTCTCGCCTCAACAACCTCCAATCCTGCCATCGAAAGACGTTCATTCAATTTCTCAGTCAATAAATCATTGACTATATCTCCACCGCCACGCAAAGTCACTTCACCCGCATCCGCACCATTTTCATCATATGCGTACATGCCGGCAACCTGACGCAATGCGGCATCACTCTGAACAGCAACAAACTTCTCAAACATATTCATTCTCGCTCCAGCCATTCCGCCCAACTGCGCAACGGCTGTTTCAGAATCAATATCAAACAACGCCTTATAAGTATCTTTAAGCCGCCAAACCAGCACCATACCTATAAGAACCGGATTACCAGCCTTGTCATTCACCTTGATAGGTTCCGGATTGAGGTTGCGCGCACGAAGCGACACCTTCTTCGCTGACATCAGCGGATTAATCCAATAGAAACCAGTCTTACGAAAAGTCCCCACATATTTGCCAAAAAACATCAGCGCACGAGCCTCGTTCGGTTCCTGCATCGTGTAGCCCTTAGAGATAAAGAGAGATACAACAAGCAGAACCCCAGCCATTCCGACCATAAAGCCCTCATCATCATTCATGCCTTTCACAAACAAATAGATTGTAACAGCAAATGCAATCAAGCAAAGCAACAGCATTAAAAAGCCATTTGCCGAGCCACCCTTAAAATCAAATTCTTTTCCTTCCATAATAATAAAATTTACTTGTTAACACATCTGATGATTATGATATCATTTTAATATCACAAAAGTAACGTCTATTCATTCACAAAACAAATTTTCAAGTGTTTTTATTCAAGCACATTGAATTTCTCTACCGAAGTATAAAATCATCGTCGCCACGGCCAAAAACAATCAAATCCCCGCTGAAGACATATCTTAACTGCTGAAAAAAGTAGAAAACGACAAAAACGACAAAGTGAGTAAGTCTGTGATTTTTAACTCTTAACTTTTAACTCTTTCTGTCGTTTTGTCGTTTGTCGTTTTAACCCCCTCTCGGCACTATAACTAATGTTATTATTATAATATATATATATATATATATATCGCGCGCAGGTATAAAGTAATGTAAAAAATCGGGACGACCGCAAAACGACAAACGACAGAAACGACAAAACGACAACGACGTGTTCGTAAAGTTTCGTCAAAAGAACGCCCAGTACGAGACTTGAACACGCTCTGTACGAAACTTGAGAAAATTATTTGAAAATGTTAATATTTTTATTTGTAGATGTTAAATTTTGACATTATATTTGCAGTGACAAAAGAGTTAAGAGTTTAAAGTTTAAAGTTAAACTCGCAAACTTAAAAACTTAAAAACTTACTCCCTTTGTCGTTTTGTCGTTTTTGTCGTTTGTCGTTTTCTACTTTTCTCCGAGGAAGTGATAAGTTTCGAGCGAGGAAGAAGCAGTTTGCAGGCATCCACAGGTGAATGCATTGGCGTGGGCGGCGCAGAGATTGTCCGAATCATGCGCGATGCTTACAATGCGAGGTAAACTCTCGTGAGCATCAAATCCTGTCAAGAACAATTCTTATCAAGTCGTCAATCTGGTTCTTGTAGCCAGTGTTTGCTTCCTTTGCCACTCGGTTGGCTATGACCATGCAGACGGTGAGGGCGCGATGGCCCATCAGGGCGCTGAGTCCTGCTATGGCTGAGGACTCCATCTCGAAGTTTGTGATGCGGTGGCCTTGATATTCAAAACATTCAATCTTTTCGTTCTGCTTTGGATCGGCAAGCGGCACCCGGAGTTCTCTGCCTTGAGGTCCGAAAAATCCGCCGCAAGCGATTGTCACTCCCTTGACCATGCCGAGTTCGGGCTGAAGGATGCGGTTGAGGAGTTCGGCATTGTTGTCGATAACATAAGGCGCTCCAAGTTGCGGATTCCAATTCATGTGGCTCTTGAATGCTTCTTCAAACTCAAGATCGCACACCCGGTTGCGCCCTGCATAGAAATTGAGCAGTCCGTCGAAACCGATGGATTTCTCGGAACAGATGAAAGTGCCCGTAGGAGTGTAGGGCTGCAAACCGCCACAAGTTCCGATGCGCACAATTTCGAGGCTTGTGAGTTGGGGCTTTTCTGTTCGCGTGGCGAAGTCAATGTTCTTGAGCGCATCGAGTTCGTTCATCACGATGTCGCAATTGTCACATCCTATACCGGTGGAAAGCACCGTTATGCGTTTGCCCTTGTAAGTGCCGGTGATGGTGTGAAACTCACGGCTTGACACATCACATTCTTTCGAGTCAAAATGTGCCGCTACGGTGTCGACTCTTCCAGGGTCGCCACAAAGAATAACCTTATTTGCCAATTGCTCTGGAGTGATGTGCAGATGGAATATGCTACCATCTGCATTGATGATCAGTTCTGATGGTGGGAACACTTTCATATCTGATGATTTTACTGTTTTTGACAATTTTATTTGCGCAATACCCCTTCCCTATCCTGTTACATTCTGTACTCAATCTCCATATTGCGCACTTTCTTTTCCATGTCTCTGACTTCTATAACAAGCCGTTCATATTCTTGTTCGAGCGTCAATATCGATTGGCGCATGCTCTGGCGTTGCTGCCGTGAGGCGTTATGGAAGTCGGTACGTTTCTTGTCGAGCTCAGTCTGCGCAGCCTGAAGTTTTGACTGTGCCTTCAGCCACTCGCGGCAGATGGATGCGGCTTTCTGACTCTTGAAGTCGGAAAATCGAGTGTACGTATAGTAGTCGTTAATGACCAGGGTGAATTCCTTGCGCCCTTTTTCATTTGTTGGATTATTGGCCTGCATCAATGACATACGCTGGCGCGCCTTTATGCGTGTCTGCTCATTTTCAGGCGTCCAAGTCACGGTAATAGGTCTGAGCATGGCCTTCTGACGCACAAGTGTCTTGTCCGTATTCTCATAGTCGACCGGATTGCGAGATTCATTAGGCACGAAAGTATAGACGCACACCTTGCCGTCAGGCTGGTAGCGGTCGGATGCGAACCAGCCTATCCCCAAAGCCTCGTCAATGACAAGCATATAGTCATTTGCGTAGGAGTTGAAAGGGAATCCCATATTTTCCGGACGGTAGAAAACATTGCCCTCCGAATCATAGCGTGTGGCATAAAGATCATAATTGCCAAGTCCGTCTTTAGCCCTCGACGCGAAATAGAAAGTCACACCGTCGGACATCATAAACGGATAGTTGACATCGCCATCCATATCAAACCCCTGCAGCTGGCGGGTTTCGACATATCGCCCGTTTTCAATATACGACGACACAAGGCGCAAACGCTCCGTACTGTCACCCTTCGCAACCATAGGTCTGTACGACATATTTCCGCGTTCGGTCACGAACTCCGTGGTCTGGCAGTCTTCTGACATTTTGATTGTTCCGACCTCCCCGCCAAATCCGTAGGCAGAAAGCAAATCGTTCTTATCAACAACAACCGAGTCTAATATCAGCACTTGGTCTGACGCCTTAAGCATCTGCAAACAGCGTTTGCACTCGGTTTCAACAGGGTCAAGCTCCGGCATCTTTTTACGGCGACGCTTTGCTTTCGCTCTCTTTTCTGCTATTTCCTCCAACACGGATTCGTAGTCAAGCAGAGCGAGTCTGTCGGCATACTCAATTGCAGACTCATAAAGAACTGGATAGGTTGTTGCCACAGATGTGGCACTGATAGAGTCGGCTGCTTCTTGCGCACAGACACAAAGTGACGATAACAAAAGCACAAAGAATGCGGAAACGGGTCTTTTAGCCATAGATATATGATGTTTTACCTCTCAAAAATATGCAAAAATATTGGAGTGGGCAACATTGCTCGTGATAAAAAGAATTAAACACGGGAAATTACAGATGGTTGCACACATGTTTCGGTTTAAATACATATATTTGCATCTGCGATAATTTGCTAACCATAACCATAAACAATAACATGAAAAACAAATCATCCCTTAAGTTCATCGCTTGTCTTTGCGTGAGCGCCATTACCCTCACCCAACAAGCACAAGCACAACAGCTCGCTTTCCCTGAGGCACAAGGATGGGGGCGATTCGCAACAGGAGGACGCACAGGTAGCGTATATCATGTGACGAATCTCAACGATAGCGGCGCAGGGTCGCTACGCGATGCCGTGAGCCAGCCCAACCGAATTGTTGTATTCGACGTAGCCGGTGTCATCCAGCTTCAATCTCGCCTTGTGTTCTCAAAGAATCTATACATTGCTGGCCAGACCGCACCAGGAGAGGGAATCGTTGTATATGGTGACGCCGTCTCGTTTTCTGGTGCCAACAACTGCATCGTGCGATATATGAAATTCCGCATGGGTAAGGGCGGCACATCAGGCAAGGACGCACTGGGCATTGCCAACGGAACAAACATGATTTTCGACCATTGTTCCGTGTCATGGGGGCTCGATGAAACTTTCTCCATCAGTTGGGACAACAAAGGCACGGCTCCTGCCGACATAACTATCTCCTACTGCATCATCGGGCAGGGTCTGCTCACCCACTCTGCCGGAGGTCTTATTCAGGCAGACCGAATCACCTTGTACCGCAACTTCTATTGCGACAACGACACTCGCAACAACAAGATAAAGGGCATCAACCAATATGTCAATTGCCTCGTATACAACTGGCGAAGCGGATGCTATCTCATGGGTGGCGACTCTGAAGGCTCGTCATACGTCAATGCCACCAACAATCTCTTCATCAACGGACCTGCCGGAGGTGGCAATGCCATGACCGGAGCTAACGACAAATATCACATCTATGCAGAGGACAACTGGCAAGACCGCAATGCCAACGGCAAGTTCGACCCGTATGAGATTCCTAAAAGCGAGTATTCCGGTGGCCCGACATTCATGACCAAGCCATACGACTATCCGGAACTCCCAGCATGGAAGGCCACTCAGCTTGTCGATTCGCTCCTTCCTGAAGTAGGAGCATCATTGCCTTATCGCGACCTCGCCGACTACTACATGGTTCATCAGGTACGCTCATTCGGAACGGAAGGCGGTATCATTTCTTCAGAAGCACAACTTCCATTCGGCACACCTACTAATTGGGGATTGAAGACATTTGCCAAGCCTGCCGACACCGACAAGGATGGTATGCCCGACGAGTGGGAAACGGCCAACGGATTGAATCCTAATGCCAACGATGCCATGACTATAGCATCAAACGGCTATGCCAACATCGAAAATTACATCAACAGCCTGACAATAGAGAACCGCGCCCCATTCCTACGCACACCAGTGCTCTTCGCCTACCAATCTTCTACCGACAAGAGCATTACTCTCGAATGGTTTGACTTCACCGATTCGGAAGAAGGGTTCATTCTTGAAGTGCAGACCGATGGGACATGGAACGAATATGCACGCATACCTGCCGACACCGAGAAGTACACAATGGCCGAACTTGCTGAGGGAAGCAGCTACAAAGTTAGACTTCGTGCATACAAGGGTGACAACTTGTACTCCGACTACACAAGTGAACTTACCGTAAAGACACAACCAAAGCAGGTGGAAATGGTAGATGTTGACAACTACAAGGCCGACCTCAGTTGGGGACTCGCTGAAGGAGCATGGAACTACACCGACGCCAACTGGAACGGGAATCTGTTTACCGACAACAGCAAAGTGCTTTTCAATCCAGAAGAAGACGCCAGCGTCACCCTTAACGAAACCGTCACGCCTGCATCAATAGTGATAAACACTCCAGCCGGCATCAGCATCAAAGGTACTGGAGCCATCAGCGGCGAAACATCAATGAACAAGGCAGGCACAGGTACGCTCACGCTCAACACCACCAACACTTACACGGGTGCAACAGTGCTCCACAACGGCACGCTCTCGTTCAACTCGCTCAAGAACGGCGAAGTGGCAAGCGCAATCGGCGCATCATCCGAATTCGGACAAAACTGGATTTGGAACGGAGGCGCATGGAACTACACAGGAGGCACCACATCAACCAACCGAAGCGCCAACCTCTATTCCGACACAGAGTTTGACGTGGCAAGCAGTAGCGCAACCGTAACTATGAACGGAAGCATCAATGGTATGGGTTCCGTAACCTTTGGCGGAAAAGGAACAATCTCGCCATCATCACCAAACTTCTTCGGATATGACGGAGCAACAATAGTTAGTGGTGGCACTCTGCATCTTCCATATCTAAGCAGCATCGAAGACAAGAATCTCACTCTCGGCAATAGTAGCAAACTCGTTCTTGCCGGAGGAAAATTCTCGACCAAAGACGCAAACGACAACTACACCACCTACACCTTCCCTATCGAGGCGAAAGAAGGAACAAAATCCATCTTCGAGCCATATCGTAACTGCTACATCAAGAGCCCGTTCTACGGCACAGGCACCATTGACTTCCGCATATCATGGGTGAGAGAATACATCCAAGGCGACATGACAAACTTCTACGGACGCCTGATAGGCAACGGTGTCGGTTCGTCAAACCAACTCGTCATCGACACCAGCAAGGGCATACCTAACGGAGTGGTCGAACTCAAGGGAACTATCATGATGATCTACTGGCCTACCAACGGAGACATTCACATCGGCGGACTGAAGGGAACATCAACTACCACACTCGGAGGCTCAAGCAAACAGACAGCCGGCCACAAGATGACATGGCGCATAGGCGGAGCCAACACCAACGAAAACTTCCTCGGAGTCATCAACGACTGCGCAAGCAACACCGCCGACAAGTACAAAGGCACAACCAATATCGTCAAGGAAGGTAGCGGCGACTGGCGATTGACAGGCACCAACATCTACACCGGCACAACCATCGTCGAGGGCGGACGACTCATCGTCAACGGCACCCACAACGGCGGAGGCGTATACACCGTCAAGGACGGAGCCACTCTCATGGGGCGAGGAACTATAGGCTCGCGCGTAACCGTACAGAACGGAGCGACGCTCCACATAGGCGACACACTTATCTCTACCGTCTACACCATGAAGCTCAACTCCGGACTCACAATCAACAACGGAGGCCAGCTCGAAGTGCCTGTATCATACAACGGAACAAGAGCCATCTGCAACAGAGCAGCCATAACAGGCAACTCCATCATCAGCGGAGCAACTCTCGTAATGAACATGGACAAGGCTGCCGGCATACCTGACGGAACGGAACTCACCGTGTTCAGCAAGATAGGCACCGTCACAGGGTCGGGATTTACAACCATCCTTCCAGAGCAGCCATCACCTACACAGGTGTGGGACACAAGCACCCTCCTCACCGACGGAAAGATACGTATCCTCAACAAGGAAGAATACACCGCCATCGAGGGCATCACTGCCGAAGAGGATAAGGACGAACAACTCTACGACCTCAACGGACGCCCCGTTTCATCCGATTACCGCGGCATCGTAGTCAAGGGTAAAAAGAAAGTGCTCAAAAGATAAGGCGTACGACACAGAAAGCCAATCGGCAATAACGGCGGCCCTGTGCCGACCATCATCATACAGAGCGGCGATGCTAACGCAAAGTAGCCTTGCCGATGTTTTAGGGGCAGACCTGCACGGCCTGCCCCTATTCTATTGCGTCAAAATACAAGTTTAAGATTATTTAACCTTTGGCGCAAAAAACACCATTTCGGACCGTTTTCGTAAAAAAAGCCCAGTACTCTGATATTCGCGCCGAAGAAGTGCAACTTTCGCGCTTCGTCACAAACACTTTCACGCTTCGTCACGAGCGCACGCTCGCCGAAGCGCGAAGAACAAAACTCTTAGTTATTTTGTTATCTTTAGCGAAGAGGGAAAATCTAAGCGCTCCGAAGCCTTCATCTGTCCGACGGACATCCACCACCCTCGTTGAACTTTTCCGCCACCTGTTTGTTTCTCTTCATTTATACCACAAAAAACAAGACGATTTACATTGCAAAACTTCTATCATTAGATCATTCTGAACTTTTCATCGTAATCATTCTGGACTTTTCCATCGTTGTCATTCTGAGCGAAGCGAAGAATCTCAAAACATTCACCTGTATTGAGATCCTTCACTACCGTTCAGGATGACACTCCTTTTGATTCTATCGTTTTTTTTAAGAGGAAGTTACTTCATAGCTAAGCGCAAACCGTAGTTGATGTACGAGTTCGTAGGCGTGCTGCCGCTGTGGCGAGCCGCGCAGCGACAGCAGCGAGCGAAGTCGGTCCAGTTACTCCCACGAACCACACGCCCGGAGCCCGAAGAAGGACCTGCAGGGTCTGTCACAGCATCAGAAGAATACGGACCATACCAGTCGTTGCACCATTCACTCACATTTCCGCTCATGTCGTAGATGTCGAGTTCATTCGCCAGTCTTGTCCCCACAAAACGAGTCTTTTCACCTGAATTATCCTCATACCATGCCACAGCATAAAGAGCGTTGCTTCCGCTGTATTTATACCCCTTGGAATAGTTGCCACCGCGCGCCGCAAACTCCCACTGCGCCTCGGTAGGCAGGCTGAAGTTCTCGCCTGTAATCTGATTGAGCTTGCCTATAAAGTCCTGACAGTCATCCCAACTAACCATTTCCACCGGCAGATTGTCGCCTATAAATCCAGATGGATTACTGCCCATGACAGCCTTCCAAAGGGCTTGAGTCACTTCGGTCTGCCCAATATAGTAATCGCTCAAGGTAACCTTATGTACAGGCTTTTCAGAATCCCACGCTTCCTCATCATCACTTCCCATCATAAACGTGCCGCCCTCAACGTAGACCATTGTAAACTCTACGCCACCAACATTGAAGGTGCGGTTTTCTTTTTTAGAATTTCCTCCATCACCACCACTACAAGAAGCCATTGCAAAACACAAAAGGACTGCAAAAAGTCCGCAACCAATTAATCTTAAAGTTTTCATAAATTTTGGTATTTAAATAATTATCATTCTCTACTATTTCTTTGTTAGTATAGGCAAAGATACGCAAAAAGTTCTCCTTTACAAGTATATTTGAGGAAAAAGCGTCTGACAAACAAAGTATTATATGCTACAAATTCTTAACTTTGCTAATGATATGACAGACAAGAAATGGAGAATACGCCCTGCGAGCATGGTGGACATAACAGCCATAATGCAAATTCTGGATTGCGGCAGGCAGAAGATGCGGGAAAATGGCAATACGGAGCAATGGACCGACGGCAATCCGAAGCAGCAGCTTGTGGAAAACGACATAAGGACTGGCAACAGTTATGTGGTAGAGGAGGAAAACGGAGAAATCATAGCCACATTCGCTTTCATCAAAGGGCCCGATCCTACATATCATAACATCTACGAGGGGGAATGGACGGACAGCACCCTGCCCTACCATGTCATCCACCGCATGGCAAGCGTACACGGCGTGCATGGTGTGTTCAAGCGCATTCTTGACTACTGCTTCGGAAAGACAGACAACATCCGCATCGACACCCATCGACAAAACTTGATAATGCGCAACGCTCTAAACAAGTACGGATTCAAATATTGCGGAATCATCTATCTGCTCGACGGAGCGGAGCGGCTGGCATACCAACAAATAAGAAATCAACGAAAAAACAAATAGCATCATGAAGAGTAAAACGCTAATAATAGCATTGGCGGCATTAACATTCGCCGCTACCGCAAATGCACAAACAGAACTAAAGAAAATATACAACGAAGAAATAAATCCTCTGGAGCAGATCGACCGTGCCATAGCGAAAGCCAAAGATAAAGGCAAGTACGTGGTCTGCCAAGTTGGTGGCAACTGGTGTCCGTGGTGTTTGCGTTTCGCTGACTTCATCACAAACGACAGCACAATAAATGCTCTCATAAACGAGAACTTCGAGTATATCCATGTCAACTACAACCCACGCAAATCTTTAGGAGCAGAGAAACAGGAAGAGGCCTCCAAACTTATGAAACGCCTCAACAATGCCGGGCGCTTCGGCTTTCCAGTTATGGTCATACTCGATGAAAACGGAAATGTGATACACATCCAAGATTCCAGTTTCCTTGAAGAAGGTAAAGGATACGACAAGGACAAGGTTTTACGATTCTTCAAGAACTGGACACCTCAAGCAACAAAAGACTAAAAATAACAAAAGGCTGAATCCTGAGATTCAGCCTTTTTGCTTAGTTCATGTATTGATGTTAGAATTTGTCATCAAGATATTCAAATCCGCAATAAGGAACGAGAACCTCAGGCACGCGGATGCCATCAGGAGTCTGGTTGTTTTCCATTATTGCAGCAACAATGCGTGGAAGAGCGAGCGCCGAACCGTTGAGAGTGTGGCATAGTTCAGTTTTCTTGTCAGCAGCACGACGATAGCGGCACTTCAAGCGGTTTGCCTGATAGCTCTCGAAGTTTGAAGTTGAACTTACCTCAAGCCAACGCTTTTGGGCGGCAGACCACACCTCGAAGTCGTAGCAGATAGCACTTGTGAACGACATGTCACCACCGCAGAGTTTGAGAATACGATAAGGAAGTCCGAGTTTAACGAGGAGACCCTCTACATGGTCAACCATTTCCTTAAGTGATTCGTAAGAGTGCTCTGGTGTATCAATACGCACGATTTCAACCTTGTCAAACTGATGCAGACGGTTGAGTCCGCGAACATCCTTTCCGTAGCTTCCTGCCTCACGACGGAAACATGCAGAGTAAGCGCAACGCTTAACAGGAAGTTCCTTCTCGTCAATAATGACATCGCGGAAGATATTTGTCACTGGAACTTCTGCTGTAGGGATGAGATATAAATCGTCAAGCTGGCAATGATACATCTGACCTTCTTTGTCAGGAAGCTGACCAGTGCCATAACCTGAAGCCTGGTTAACTACAAGCGGAGGCTGCACCTCAAGATATCCGCTCTTGCGCGCCTCGTCGAGGAAGAAAGCCTCCAGAGCACGCTGAAGGCGAGCCATCTTACCTATATAGAAAGGGAAACCGGCACCCGTAACTTTCACTCCGAGGTCGAAATCGATGAGATTGTATTTCTTAGCAAGTTCCCAGTGAGGAAGCGGTTCATCACCAAGTTCAGGAATCACTCCACCCTCTTTCACCACAACATTATCCTCAGCGCCTGCACCCTCAGGCACATCATCGTTCGGAATATTAGGGATGGTGCAAAGATGAAGAGTCAAAGCCTGTTCAGCATCCTTCAGTTCAGCAGAAAGAGCATTTGACAATTCCTTGAGTTTAGCTACTTCGGCCTTTGCGGCTTCAGCCTCAGACTTGAGTCCTTGCTTCATCAACGAGCCGATCTGCGCAGCAAACTTCTTGCTTTCAGCCAGATTAGCATCAAGTTTTGTCTGTGTTTCACGACGCTTCTTGTCTATTTCGATGGCTTTCTCTACAGCCTCCCTAGCACCCTGGAAGTGCTTCTTTTCAAGACCGCGAATAACTCGCTCAGTCTCTTCCGTAATAAGTTTAAGTGTTAGCATAAATATCTGATTTTATTCGTTTTCCTTTATCCTCATTATTCCCGACACCATGCGCCCCGACTTTATCGTCAAGCGACGTGCAGAAAAGAATTTGTCATAATTAATAAATGTACATATATTTGCCAGCATCAAATTGCTGTTGTTAACGCCCGATTCAAGCAGTTGCATACGATTAGCTTCCCATAGATTTATGTGCCACTTAGCCTGCGTATTATTGGTGGCACAAGGGTAACGTCTCGCAATTCGCTCCATATCGAAACCAGCATTGGCAAATTCATCATACACCTCATCGCCCACCTCAAAACTGTCGAGCGAAATGGAAGGGCCAATCACTGCAGCACAATCTTCTGGACGAGTCCCATAAGTTGCAATCATCGTTCTGATGGTTTCGCCGACAATGTTCTTTACCGTACCTCGCCACCCTGCATGAACAGCTGCTACCACGCCTCTCCGTCTGTCTAAAATCAGCACCGGCACGCAATCTGCCGTAGAGACACAGACGCACACACCCTTAAGCTTCGTAACCAAAGCGTCGATACCGTCAAGACGAGCTTTTCTGCTCATTAAGTCAAGCGACAAGAACTTTTCATCTATAGCAAGAACTTCCTTACCATGCACCTGGTGCGGAATTATAAGTTTATCACAACCGGTACCAATCATTGACGCCAGATGATTCTGAGCATCAGCAACTTTGGTGAAATCATCACCGCAAAAAGGATTTGCGTTAAATCCTGAATAAGGAGAATCTACTGTGACAAGATTACCGCGCTTAGTACTGAATGCCACTACGCCTGGCGAAACATCATAGCACAAAAGCTGATTGTCATCAACGCTCCTTGTCATTGTCATCGCCCTCTTCGTACTCAAAATCCTCCAAGTCTTCGAAATCCTCTATATCGTATTCCTCCACATCCTCAAACTCATCGTCGTCAATATAAACAATCTCTTCATCCTCACCCTCTTCTTCAAGTTCTGCACGCAAGCGGATATAGTCTTTTGGATGATGCACGATAGACTCGCTTGTCGTGATGGCCGCAATCTTGTTGCTTTCGCTATTCATCTCACGCCATAGCAAATCCTTCAGTTCCATTAATCCCTTGCCAGTGATTGAAGATATGAAAACGGTTGGCACATCCTTAGGAAGAGTTTCGCTTAGCATTTCAACCAGTTCATCATCGAGCATATCCGACTTTGTAATGGCAAGCACACGTCCCTTATCCAAAAGTTCCGGATTGAAAGTGGCAAGTTCATTGAGCAAAATCTCATATTCTCGCTTAATATCATCAGTGTCGCCTGGCACCATAAACAAAAGCAACGAATTTCGCTCTATATGACGAAGGAAGCGAAGTCCAAGTCCTTTACCCTGACTCGCACCTTCTATGATACCTGGTATATCGGCCATGACAAACGACTTGCCGTCACGGTAGGAAACAATTCCTAAACTAGGCTCAAGGGTTGTGAACGGATAATTAGCAATCTTAGGTTTGGCTGATGAGAGCGCCGATACTAATGTCGACTTTCCTGCGTTGGGAAAACCTACAAGACCGACATCTGCAAGAAGCTTAAGTTCAAGGATAACTGTCAATTCCTGCATTGGCTCACCAGGTTGCGCATAACGCGGCGCCTGATTTGTTGGGGTGCAGAAATTAAAATTACCCAAACCTCCACGTCCGCCTCTCAACAATATGATTTCTTGTCCATGATCTGTGACATCACAAATGTAATCACCTGTTTCTGCATTATATACAACAGTACCACATGGTACATCTATATACTTATCCTCGCCCTGTTTACCCGAACTTTTACATTTTGACCCGTTGCCTCCATGCTCAGCCTGAACATGACGGTCATACTTCAAATGCAACAAAGTCCAATAGTTACGATTGCCGCGTAGTATGACATGACCTCCACGTCCTCCATTACCGCCATCAGGTCCTCCCTTAGGCAAATATTTCGCCCTGTGCATATGCGTAGACCCACGTCCACCACGTCCTGAACGGCAATATATCTTCACATAGTCTATAAAGTTTGAGTTCGCCATGCGTTATGATTTATCAGTTGCAAGTCTTTTTATCAGCACTAAGAGTCCAGAAGTAACTTTCGCAACATCTGAACTCCTAAATATTCCATTTGTATAAAGATGAATGTACTATTTGTTCTCTGCATCTATCGCCTCGAAGATGTCAGCAAGCATCTGCTCTTTTGAACCTTTCCAAGTGAACGTGTGACGCAAACCTTCCTTTTCGAACCACTCTGCAAGCGGAGCTGTCTGGTTGTGATAAACCTCAAAACGCTTTTTGATAGTTTCCTCGTTATCATCTGCGCGTCCCTGCTCAACAGCACGGTTAAGCAGACGAGCCATAAGTGTCTCTTCATCAACAACAAGTTCCACCATCATACCCATATCATGATTACGCTCTGCAAGCATCTTCTTCAATGCCTCAGCCTGAGCGATAGTGCGAGGGAATCCATCAAAAATAACTCCCTTGCCTGCTGTCAAAGAGTCGTATGTCTTGGCAAGAATGTCTATCATCAATTCATCTGGGATGAGTTGTCCATTGTCAATATAGCCTTTGGCAATATTACCAAGCTCTGTGCCATTCTTGATTTCACCTCTAAGGACATCACCTGTAGAAATGTGCCCCATTCCATATTTTGCAACAATCTCATCACTATATGTGCCCTTTCCTGAACCTGGAGCACCAAAAATAATTATATTCTTCATATTCTGTAATTTTAATCTTTAATTGACTACAAACTTACACAAAATCTTCGGTTCACGCGTTACCACATTACAACAAAATGCCAAATTAGCACAATAAAATTCACTTTATAAGGATTCAAGATTGAATAATACACACATTTTCCTAAATTTGCATCCATGAAGATTCTTTCAGCAGCACAGATAAAAAAAGCCGACTCCCATGCCATTGAGGAGGAACCTATTAGTTCTATCGATTTGATGGAGAGGGCATCTGCCGCTTTCACGCACAAGTTCACTTCTATGTGGAAAAACAACACGCCTGTAAAAGTTTTTGCAGGTTCTGGCAACAACGGAGGCGACGCACTTGCCGTGGCAAGACTTTTATGCAACATGGGATACAAGGTGGACGTTTTCCTATTCAACACAAACGGAAAACTTTCACTTGACTGCTCTGCAAACCTCGAAAGGTTGCGCAACCAAAACATTGCTGAAATCACGGAAATAACCACTTCATTTAACCCTCCTCCTCTCACAGCAGAAGATGTTGTGATTGACGGTCTTTTCGGCACAGGAATCAGTCGTCCGCTCACTGGCGGATTCGCATCCGTAGTAAAATACATCAATTCTCAACCGTCCACGGTAGTGTCCATCGATGTTCCGTCTGGACTTATGTGCGAAGACAACACATACAACGTCATGAGTCATGTCATCAAGGCCGACTACACATTCACGTTCCAGTACCCAAAACTGGCATTCTTCTTTGCCGAGAACGCCTGCCATACTGGAGAATGGGACGTACTTGACATTGGCATAAAGACTCCTGAAAGCGAAGAATTCCACACTTGCTACAACCTAACGGAAGAAGGTCTCATCAGCACCATGCTAAAGACTCGTCCCAAATTCGCCCACAAGGGCACAATGGGACATGCCTTACTTATTGCAGGACAGAAGAACATGGCAGGTGCAGCCATACTCGCCGCTAAAGCATGCTTACGTGCAGGAGTGGGAAAACTGACACTGCACACTCCCGAAATCAACGCACAGCCAATTTTGGCAGCATTGCCCGAAACCGTACTTCACACAGAGAATAAAACGGAGCATTTCTCCAATCCTTTTGACGCCACACCATTCGACGCAATGGGCATTGGTCCTGGCATCGGGACTGACGAACGTACCGCTCAAGCATTTATAGAACAAATCAGGCTAACTACCTCGCCTATAATAATTGACGCAGATGCAATCAATATCCTTTCAAGACACATCGGATGGATTCAGCAACTGCCTCAGAACAGCATACTCACCCCTCACAAAAAGGAACTTGCTGGACTCATCGGAGCGACTCGCAACAGCTATGAGGAACTTCAAAAAACGCGCGAGTTAGCCATGCGCCAACACATATATATCCTAATCAAAGGAGCTTTCTCCATAATCGTCACCCCCGAAGGGCATTGCCATATCAACCCTACAGGCAACCCAGGCATGGCCACTGCCGGAAGCGGCGACGTGCTTACAGGCATAATCCTCTCACTTCTCGCCCAAGGCTACACCTCTGAAGCAGCATCCTTGACAGGCGCCTACCTGCATGGATTGGCAGGCGACATTGCCGCCGAGGCCCTATGCGAGGAAAGCCTTATTGCCAGCGACATCATCAGTCACCTGCATTCTGCATTCAAGAAAATCAAATTAGCAAAACCATGATAAAGAAAAAGACAACAGCAACAGTGTTCGGAATCCTGTTTTCCGCACTCGCACTCCCTGCACTCGCACAAACACAAGTTAGCACATATAACACCGGAATCGTAGCAGAAGGAGTCAGCTATTTTCTCCCGCAAACAGAAATTATGGTAAAGGTCGTTTCAACAGCAACCACCTACACCCCTGGCGAATTTTGCCGCTACGCCGAGCGCTATCTTCACATCACCGGAGTGCGTCAAAACTCAGAAACCAAGCACATAATTACCGAAATGAACATACAGGCCATCGGCACGCCCGACACCACAAAACACTTCACTATCAAGCTCAAGGACAAGACCATAGCTCCATTTGTCCGCCTCGATGACAACGGCGTGCTCCTTGCAATCAACACCGAAGCCGAAAACGAAGAAGACGTCATCAACGTGCCAGCTGAAAAGCGCAACAATATCAAACCGAAAGATTTCCTGACACACGAAATTCTCTCGGCCAACTCCATAGCAAAAATGGCAGAACTCACAGCTGCAGAAATCTACGACATACGCGAAAGTCGCAGCGCAATCATGAAGGGGCAAGTCGACACAATGCCAAAAGACGGCGCCTCGCTCAAAATAGTACTCGATGAGCTCAATCGCCAGGAAGAAGCGCTCTTACAACTCTTCGTCGGTTACGAGGAGAGCAAATCAACCGTCAAAACATTTACATACATCCCTAAAGGCGACACAGACAAAGACATCATTTTCCGCCACTCTGAAAAGTACGGATTCACCACTGCCGACGACCTCGGAGGCAACCCCTACTACATCAGCGTCAAGGACAAGCACAGCGTATCACTCCCCACAGCCGAGGAAAGCGCCAAGCGCAAAATCACAGGAGTTGTTTACAATTTGCCAAGCCTTGCAAACATCAGAATATTCACTCCGCTTCGCACCTACTTCGACACGGAATTCCCTATCGCACAATTCGGAACCGTCGACGTACTTAGCAGCACACTATTCAATAAGGGAGCGACAACGAAAGTA
The DNA here is from genome assembly GCA_045576655.1 of Bacteroidaceae bacterium. Taxonomy (GTDB): domain Bacteria; phylum Bacteroidota; class Bacteroidia; order Bacteroidales; family Bacteroidaceae; genus RGIG8745. The sequence goes on along the minus strand of JAZNGW010000027.1, from coordinate 996 downwards.
ACCTTCAACGCCTCAACAGGAGCAATCATCAAAATTGATAAGTAAATCCCCCGACTCTTACTTCCTTAAATTCCTTTAACTTCTTAACTCCTAAACATAAAAAACATGAAAGTCCTATTAGTCAACGGAAGCCCTCACAAGGAGGGATGCACACACATAGCGCTACAAGAAGTAGCAAAGACACTTAAAGAAGCTGGCATAGAAACTGAAATCTACTGGATCGGCAACCGCCCTATCTCCGGCTGTATTGCTTGCGGACAATGCATCGCCACAGGGAAATGCTGCATTGACGACACAGTCAATCCTTTTATTGAAAAAGCACGCGAAGCCGACGCATACGTGTTCGGTTCCCCTGTTCACTACGCAGCAGCATCAGGCGCGCTCACATCGTTTCTCGACCGCGCATTCTACGGCAAATCATCCATCTACGCCCTTAAGCCAGCGGCGGCTGTAGTTAGTTGCCGACGCGGAGGAGCAAGCGCAGCCTTCGACCAACTAAACAAATACTTCACAATCAGCCAGATGCTCGTTGTCGGTTCACAATATTGGAACCAAATTCACGGCAACACCCCTGAAGAAGCGTTGCAAGACGGCGAAGGACTACAAACCATGCGTACCCTCGGTCGCAACATGGCATGGTTGCTCCGTTGCATCGAGCAAGGCAGACAGTCAGGCATCACACCTCCAGAAAAGGAATCGCCGATAAAGACAAATTTCATAAGGTAAGACCTATTCACTATTACCCTCAAAACAACCAACACGAAACAAGAAATTCCCATAGGGCATCCTTTCGAGGGTGCCTTTTTTAGAAGTTAAGGAGTCAGGAGTTAAGAAGTTAAGTAGGGACGCAATGTATTGCACTACTGTCCCAAAGAATCTGTTAACAATAAGAACATCCTTTTTAATGTGACATTTTGTCAAAAATCAAATAGCGACGGAATAAGTGGTTTTCCTTTTTCTTCATTCAGTTCTTGGTATCTAATTATAAGGTCTCTG
>JAZNGW010000026.1:0-43425 GCA_045576655.1 Bacteroidaceae bacterium | reverse complement strand
TTCATGCTGCCCCTCGACTTGCATGTGTTAAGCCTGTAGCTAGCGTTCATCCTGAGCCAGGATCAAACTCTTCACTGTAAAAAAATATTCTTTATCCCAATAAAGGGAAGTGATTCCGTCGATTCCAGGCCAGGCTTCTTAATATCCGCTGTCATTGTATCTTTTTCCTACCTATATATAAAGGTTGACGTTGCTTGTATCTGCCTGCGACGCTATAAAAAAATAGCGGCGCGGCTGCCTTGTCTTTTTGTTGTCCACAGTCTGTCAAAGAACGAGTTATAACGCCTTCCGTTCCGAAAGCGAGTGCAAAGGTACAACCTTTTTCCGAAACAGCAAGAACTTCCGCGATTATTTTTTGAGAAAATGTGAAAAATATGGAAAATTAGGTATAAACGAGCGTATTTAAAGGAAATAACGGACAAAACACAAGAAAACAAAAAGGCGTTTATGTCATTTTATATGGTGGTTGCTTTGACGATATCTTACGTCGCCGAAGATAAAAACTGCCTTCTCTGCGGTTCGTAATCTGTAGCTCCTCGGAGAAAAGTATAAATAAAACTTATATTTGTAAGAATAAAACTAATATTTATATAAATAAAATCATTATTTGTACAAATATAAGTTTTATTTATACTTTTTAGCGAAGTGTCGGGAGTTTTGCACCGAGGTGAAGAGGATTTTTCAGTGCGATAGTGCTGATTTTCAACATAGTAAGAAGAGTCAGAGATTCTCACCATCGCCCCGCTCTGCAGGAATGGAGCTGCGTGGAGGCCACAGGAGCGCGGTTTGGTTACGTTCGGAGTGTTGTATACGACTTTACACTGGCTACACATTATTATATATAATATAAGGGTATACTGTATGGGATTTCTTCTGCAAGAGATTTGCTTGAAAAAGCGTAAATCACAAATTAATCGTATCTTTGCACTATGATTCAGGAATTTCAGATTAGGGTTCTGCCAGAACAGGCGGCAAGCGAACAGGCGATAAGGGACTTTGTCGCTAAGGATAAGGGGGTGAAGCATCGCGACATCACTCATGTGAGGGTGCTGAAAAGAAGCATCGACGCTCGGCAGCGCCAGGTGTTTGTCAACCTCAAGGTGAGGGTGTATGTCAATGAGAATCCCGAAGACGACGCATTCGTGAGAACGGACTACCGCAATGTGGAGGATTGTCCGCAGGCGGTTGTCGTGGGTGCTGGTCCTGGCGGACTTTTCGCTGCTCTGCGCCTCATCGAACTGGGGGTGCGGCCTGTAGTTGTGGAACGAGGCAAGGATGTGCACAGCCGCAGGGCTGACATTGCCAAAATTTCGCGCGAGCACATGGTTGACCCTGAATCAAATTACAGTTTCGGAGAAGGTGGAGCCGGCGCGTTCTCCGACGGAAAACTATATACCCGAAGCAAGAAACGTGGCAGCGTGGAGAAGATTCTGAACGTGTTCTGCCAGCACGGAGCATCAACGGCAATCCTCTCGGACGCTCATCCGCATATAGGCACGGACAAGTTGCCCAAGGTCATCGAGGCGATGCGCGAAACTATCAAACGTTGCGGTGGCGAGGTGCATTTCCAGACTCGCATGGACGAGTTGCTCATAAACGGCAATAAGGTTGAGGGAGCAAGGTGTACCTGCCTTGACACTTCGGAACGAAAGGAGTTTTTCGGTCCGGTAATCCTTGCCACTGGCCATTCGGCACGCGATGTGTACCGCTGGCTGCACAGGAGCGGGGTGGAAATTGAGGCAAAGGATCTGGCTATAGGTGTGCGGTTGGAACACCCGTCACAACTTATTGACAAAATCCAGTATCACAATTCTGAAGGAAGAGGCAAATGGCTGCCTGCAGCGGAGTATTCATTTGTCACTCAGGCAGAAGGGCGTGGCGTATACTCTTTCTGCATGTGTCCAGGCGGCACTGTAGTGCCTGCTGCAAGCGGCCCAGAGCAGTTGGTAGTGAACGGCATGTCGTCGTCGACTCGCAACTCTCCGTGGAGCAACAGCGGCATGGTAGTAGAACTTCACGCCGACGATCTTGGCGACCGCACTTTGCTTGACGATGCCGACAAGAAAGGACTGAACGAGTGGCTGGCTGAAAGGGGCATAAATGAGCGTTTTGACACAGGTTCACCTTTACGAATGATTCATTTGCAGGAGTGGCTTGAACGCACGGCATGGCTGCAGGGCAACCGCAGACAGACAGCACCGGCTCAGCGAATGAGCGATTTTGTCAACCGCCGCATCTCGTCTGACCTGCCTGAAACATCGTATGCTGCGGGACTTATCACCACTCCTATGCATTTCTGGCTTCCGCAGTTCATCGCTTCGCGCCTGAGACAAGGTTTCCTCAACTTCGGAAAGTCAAGTCACGGATTCCTCACAAACAATGCGGCGATGATAGGTATTGAGACACGCACGTCTGCCCCTGTGCGTATTCTGCGCGACAGGGAATCGCTCCAACACGTTCGCATTGAAGGGCTCTACCCTTGTGGCGAGGGTGCGGGCTACGCTGGCGGCATCGTGTCGGCTGGTATCGACGGAGAACGCTGCGCTGAGGCGCTGGCATCAAGAGTTAAAAGTTAAGAGTTAAGAGTTAAAAGTTAAAAGTTAAAAGTTATGAAGAATTTATTTAAAGGCATTATCGCATCTATGATGGCTATCGGCATGATGGCAAGTTGTAATTCAAGCAAGACTGTTGCTGACCCTGCAAGTATCCAGGGCGAATGGAGCATCGTCGAGGCTAAGGGCATCAGTACAAAGGAAGGCACTAATCCTGCTACCATCACTTTCACTGCAGACGGCAAAGTAAACGGCTGCGCCACAGTGAACAATTTCTTTGGCGACTACACTTTCGACGGACAGAACCTCACATTCGACCACCTCGGACTGACTCGTATGATGGGCATGGAACAAAGCATGAAGATCGAAGATGCCGTGGTTGACGCTATCAACAAGACTAAGACGGCTGTCGTAGAGGAAGGAAAAGCTGAGTTTTTCGATGCTGAGGGAAACAAAGTCATTGAACTGAAGAAATAAATGCACTCATTCACCAAACTCATATCGCAATCGCTTGGCATAAGCGAAAGGCAAGTTGACAGCACCCTCGCCCTACTCGGCGAGGGTTGCACTATTCCGTTCATAAGCCGCTACCGCAAGGAAGCGACCGGAGCGCTCGACGAAGTGCAGGTGGCAGCAATAAGCGATGCCCTCGAAAGGTTTACGGAAATTGAAAAGCGCAAGCAGACCATCCTCTCGACCATCGAGGACCAGGGCAAACTGACTGACGAACTGCGCAAGCGCATCGAGGGTTCATGGGACGCCACCGAACTGGAAGACATCTACATGCCTTTCAAGCCGAAACGCAAGACACGCGCTGAGGTTGCGCGCCAAAAAGGGCTCGAACCATTGGCGCTGTTCCTGCTCACGCAAGGCAACGGCGACGTAAACCAGAAAGCACGCCTGTTTGTCAATGCCGACAAAGGGGTGAAAGACACGGATGAAGCGCTGAAGGGAGCGATGGACATCATTGCCGAGATGGTGAGCGAAGACGAGAGAGCACGCAACACCGTGCGCAACAATTTCCGCCACGACGCAGTCATTTCGTCCAAACTCATAAAGGGCAAAGAGGAGGAAGGACAGAAGTTTCGCGACTACTTCGATTTTTCCGAACGTCTGTCGCGTTGCGCCTCTCATCGTTTGCTGGCAATGCGCCGAGGCGAAGCAGAAGGAGTGTTGAGAGTAAGTATCAGCGGAAACGATGAACTATGCATGGAACGCCTTGAACGCCAGTTCGTTCGAGGACGTTCGCAATCGTCTGCATACGTTGCTGACGCTGTTGCCGACTCGTTCAAGCGACTGCTCAAACCAACTATCGAAACAGAGTTTGCCAACTCATCCAAGGAACTTGCCGACCATGAAGCGATACGCATCTTCGTGCGCAACCTTGAGCAGTTGCTCATGTCGGCACCCTTAGGCCAGAAACGAGTGCTTGCCATTGACCCTGGTTTCCGCACTGGATGCAAAGTTGTATGCCTCGACGCCGAAGGCAATCTTCTGCACAACGAGACCATCTACCCTCACCCGCCCAAATCAGAACGCGCACTGGCAGGCAACAAGATTTGGACGCTCGCGAAGCAATACAAAATTGAGGCCATCTCAATAGGCAACGGAACGGCAAGCCGTGAGACAGAAGCATTCGTCAGAGGACTCGGACTGCCACAAAGCACCCAAATCTTCGTCGTCAGCGAAGACGGAGCCTCAATTTATTCTGCATCAAAAGTAGCACGCGAGGAGTTCCCCGACTACGACGTTACTGTGCGAGGAGCCGTATCCATAGGCCGTCGTCTCATGGATCCGCTCGCCGAACTCGTCAAGATCGACCCCAACTCAATCGGCGTGGGTCAATACCAGAAAGACGTGAACCAGGCGGAACTGAAGAAGTCGCTCGACCAGACAGTCATTTCATGCGTAAACAAGGTTGGCGTAAACGTCAACACCGCCAGCAAGCACCTGCTCACATACATCAGCGGGCTTGGCTCTGCCATAGCGCAGAATATCGTTGACTACCGTGCGAAAAACGGAGCATTCACTTCGCGTCGCGAACTCCTGAAAGTGCCGAAACTCGGCCCGAAAGCCTATGAGCAATCGGCAGGGTTCCTGCGCATCAGCGGAGGCAAGCAACCGCTCGACAATTCTGCCGTACACCCTGAGAGCTACCACATAGTAGAGCAGATGGCTAAAGACCAGAAGTGCAGTGTGGCAGAACTCATGGCCGATAAGTCGCTCCGCCAAAACATCGACGTGAAACGCTACATAACGGACTCCGTAGGACTCCCTACCCTCGAAGACATAATGAACGAACTCGACAAGCCTGGGCGCGACCCTCGCCAGCAACTCAAGGCATTCGAGTTCTCGTCAGAAGTAAAGGAACTCACCGACGTACGCGAAGGCATGGTGCTTCCTGGAATAGTGACCAACATCACCAACTTCGGATGCTTTGTCGACGTAGGTATTCACACCAAAGGACTTGTACACATCTCCGAACTTGCCGACCGTTTCGTGAAGGACCCTACCGAAGTCGTAAGCCTCCACCAGCAAGTAGAAGTACGTGTGCTCAGCGTTGACCTTGAACGAGGACGCCTGCAACTTTCAATGAAGAAAAGCGAGACGATTTAACATATTTTCAAAAAAAATGGCGCAATTATGATTGCATGAATTATAAAAAGACTATTTTTGCATTTAAAGGCAGAATTAGTCTTTTCTTTTATACATACATATTAACTTTAAACACAAACATCTATGAGAAAACTTTACATGTTTTTGGTAGTGGCACTTATCGGAACTGCCGTTAACGCAGCCAACACTACCGTAAAAGTAACTCAGGAAGCTTTTGCATTCCTCGAAGGTTACAACGTTTCAAAGATTTACGACTTCGTGAACTGGACCATCAACGGCGAAGCTATCGAAGGCGAATGGACAATGTCGACCGACGCTGCCGGATTCAAGGCTAACAACTGGGCAGACAAAGGTCAGACTATGTACCAGTGCACAACACCAGGATTGACCAACCTCTACAGTTCCGACTACGGGAAAATCTATGCAAGAACTATTGCTAACGAAAACGGCAAGGCTTGCGGTATTTACAACGGAGCAAGCGGTGGTCGTGCCTTTTCTATCGCGGACCTCAAGGCTACTATGATCGTTGCCATCCAGCGAGGCACAAACGACGCTGGCAAAGCTTACGAAAGTACATATCTCGCAACATCTGCAACAGATTTCGCTGTATGTATCACTGACTCAATCCACGCAATTCAGGAAGCAGTTGACGCTGACGGCGACGGCACTCCTGACGGAACTAACGACGGTCTCGACTACTACCGCATGATTGCTGACGGACGTATCGACCTCGTGTTTGAGCGTTCACACTGGATCGCAGCTTACGCAATTCTTGTTGACGCCAATATGGAAGAATACGTCACATCGCCTATTCTGGAACTTGCCGGTGTATACGAGTCTATGCGTAACATCGCTGTTACACCAGGAACATCATCACTCGGCAACGACGTAGAGACTTACTATGCTTTCGAAAGTGCAGACCCGCTGTTCATGGAAGATACTGAGGAGATTGCAAGCATTGACACAGTCTACGTTATTGACGAAGTTACAGGCGAACCTGCTATCGACGAGACTACTGGCGAAAAGATTATTGAGAGCACTACTATCAACTATGTGCGCAAGCCTGTGTATAGCGAAGAATTCGAATGTTGGGGTGATAACATTTACGACCCTGAAGTGGGTTCTACTCTCGATATCACCGAGTCTGACGATGAAGACATGGACGGCTTCGTCACAGTAAAAGCAGTTAGTATAACAGCAGAAGGAGTAATGTCTGAGATTGTTGAAGTTAAGTTTGCAGTAAACTCAATCACTCTCAATGCTCCAACACTTACTCTTGTTGGTATGGAAGGAACAAACCGCAACTACAGGATTGGCTGGACAAACAACACTCTTTGCGGTGAAGAATTCCAGATTATTTATGAAACTGCAGAAGGCTTCGTAAATGAGGAAGCTACAATTGGCGAAATCATCACAACAGCAGAAGGCGTGACTGTAACAGTTAAAGCCAACGGTTACTTGGATGGCGTACTTGACTTCCAGGATATTGACAACGAAGGCATAGAATACGCTCGCAAGAACACTGAAAACGCTACAGAAGGCAAGAACGACTGGGAATTCCAGAACCTTGCACTTGAGCAGTACCAGCAGATCCGTGGCGAAATCCTTGACTACGCATACTCTGTAAACGCTGAGGGCGACACTACATTCTACTCTGCAGAAGAATACAACAGCGGAGAATTTGCTATTCCAGAAGGAACTGTCGAGGTTTACAAGCACTTCGGCTGGTGGTGGGACGGCGGCAATAACGACCGTGCTACATGGGGAGTTCTCATGGATACAGTCTGGGCTGACAGCATCGCAATCGACGCCGACGGCAATGAAACTGTTGTGGAATACTACACAATTGAGAATGTACGTTACGAAGAAGACGGTGTTGGCATCTTCCACAGCGGTCTCTCAATCGACTGCCCGCCAAATGCTAAGAACAACAGCTGTATCATGATTTACTGTAACACTGCTCACCCAGACCTTGGCCTCTACATGATGGCGAAGTGCACAGTAAACATCGAGGGTCTCAACTATGGCGAATACGTAACAATGGCTACTGGCTGGGGCGGTTCAAACTACGTCAACACTACAGAGACAACTTGCGACATGGTTACTACAGACGGATTGTTCAGCAAGTCATTCGGCGCAGGAGTTCATATCATGAACATCAACGTCTACACTTCAGGCAACCTTCCTGACGCAATCGAGAAGATCGAAGGCAACAGCGCAAACTACGCTAACGTATTCTCTATTGACGGTCGCATGGTTCGCAAGAACGCTAACGTAGGCACTGCTCTCAACGGACTCCAGAAGGGCATCTACATCATGAACGGCAAGAAGTACTTCGTTAAGTAAAGTGAAATAACATTATACGCACTAATGACAACAGGCAGCACCAAAAGGCGCTGCCTGTTGCATGAAAAAAGGATATGGAAGAAATCATCAGCCTAAACCTGATACTGGAATCACTCGGCACATTCGCCTTTGCCGTGAGCGGAGTAAGGCTTGCCGCACAAAAGAACTTCGACCTATTCGGAGCCTACGTGGTAGGAGTAGCCACAGCCATAGGAGGCGGAACAATACGCGATGTCATGCTTGACGTACCTATCTTTTGGCTCGACAATCCCATCTACTTAATAATATGCGCATTGGCACTTGCATATGTGATACTTCCTGAGAAACTGACTATGCGTCAGACCAAGACAATCCTTCTATTCGACACCATCGGACTGGCCTTGTTCACAATCGTAGGCACACACAAGTGCGAAGCCTTGGGCTATCCTTTCTGGACATCAATCATAATGGGATGCATCACTGGAGCCGCAGGCGGAGTGATGCGTGACGTCTTAGCCAGTCACGTACCGCTGATATTCAGGAAGGAGATATATGCGCTGGCATGCGTGCTGGGAAGCGCTGTATATTTCATATGCGCCCATATAGGGCTGAACGACATCACAAGTTCGCTTGCTGGAGGCAGCACCGTATTCATAATGAGATACCTTGCCATCCGCTTCCGCCTGTCGTTACCTATACTCAGGGAGAAGAAGTAGCGTATGTGTTAAGAAAATGTAAAAAAACAGCAATCCAAGAACTCTTAGAACATAAAACGCTACTTTTGCATAAAATTGGATAACCACGACTTATAGGAATGATTCAAATATGAGCAAGACCTACTGGAATTCCACACACAAATGGACCTACATCCGAATTGCACTGAAGCATTTCACTACACCAACGAGAGTGTACGAACTTGCTCACGGCATTCGAGAGATGCACTCAGCAGACCGAGGCATAATGCACGACCTTGCCGAAGCCAAGATTGTGCGCAGGAAGCACAGCCATCACGGGGGAGGGCATTCATCCAACTGACAATTAACAACTTAACAAATAAAACCTAACAAACAATACATCACAAAACATGAAGAAGACTCTTATCGCAGCAATGCTTATGGCATTAAGCACATCTGCATTTGCGCAGGAAAAAGCAGAGGGATTCCAGTTCACAACAGTAAAGGAGAACCCTATCACATCAATCAAGAACCAGAACCGTTCGGGCACATGTTGGGCATTCTCAAGCCTTAGCTTCTTTGAGGCTGAACTTCTCCGCATGGGCAAGGGCGAATATGATCTTTGCGAAATGTACCTCGCTCACAAGACATATGAAGACCGTGCTAAGGCAAGCGTACGCATGCATGGCGACGTGTCTTTCAGCCAGGGCGGAAGTTTCTACGACGCTGTCTATTGTATGAAGAACTACGGTATGATTCCGCAGGACGCAATGCCACAGCCAGGCACTCTCTACGGCGACACGCTCCCTAACCACAACGAGCTGTTCGCTATCGCTGAGGCTTACGTAAGCGCTATCGCTAAGGGCAGCCAAAAGCAACTCTCGCCAGTATGGTTCAACGGTCTTAACGCCATCTACGACACATACCTCGGCGTTGTACCTGAGAAGTTCACTCACAACGGCAAGGAGTACACTCCTAAGTCATACATGGAGAGCCTCGGACTCAACATGAACGACTACATCTCGCTCACTTCTTACACTCATCATCCATTCTATGAGCAGTTCGTTATTGAGGTGCAGGACAACTGGCGCTGGGGACTCAGCTACAATCTTCCGCTCGACGAGTTCATGGAAACAATGGACTATGCTGTTAAGAACGGCTACACATTTGCATGGGGCTCTGACGTAAGCGAAACTGGTTTCACTCGCGACGGTATCGCTGTATGCCCTGACGCAGAGAAGGGTGCCGACCTCACAGGAAGCGACATGGCTCGCTGGACTGGCATGTCAGCAGTCGACAAGCGCCGCGAACTCACTTCACGCCCACTCCCTGAAATCGAAGTTACTCAGGAAATGCGCCAGAAGGCTTACGACAACTGGGAAACTACCGACGACCACGGCATGCTCATCTATGGTATCGCTAAGGACCAGACTGGCAAGGAGTACTTCATGGTTAAGAACTCATGGGGAGAGAGCGGAAAGTACAAGGGCATCTGGTACGCTTCAAAGGCTTTCGTTGCTTACAAGACTATGAACATCCTTATCCACAAGGACGCTGTGCCTAAGAAGATTGCCAAGAAACTCGGACTCTAATATTTTCGCGTAAAAAAAAACGCAATTAAGACTACAAGAGGTGGATAGCAACGAAGCGTCCACCTTTTTTGTGCAAACACTAATTCTCATTAATCAGAATCAATTGCTTTGTTTACAATCAGTCCAATCCGCATCATCAGTACTTTTAGCTGAAAACCAACAACTAATAAAAAGAAAAATTACTCTTAACTTTTGATTTAACAAAGCAAAATACTTACATTTGCATCCGACAAACCTGTCCACTGGACGGTTAGTCAAGACATATTGAAAAGGCGTTTACTCAACGCTTTGGTTTTGACTTCTTGGAATCCTGAGAAAATTTCAATCGTCTGTCAAAAACAAAGCAACGGTAGATGCCCCATTGTATGTATATCAGCTAATGTCATGTTTGAGTTTCTCTTGAAATTCTCATTTGTCATTAGATTATTATATACATAATATGCGTGGGGCTTCGGCGTTGCTCGTTTCGACAGACACGGCAATTCTCAGGAGCCTCAAGAAGTGGAGCGAGCATTTAGCTGGGCTTCACGTTCTTTTTTTATGTCTGCAATGAGGCCTTACATTATTAATATATAAAACAAAATGCTTATGAAAACATTCAAAATTCTTTTTGCATTGACAGCAATGCTATTATGCAACATTTCCCTCCTGGCCCACGACTTCGAAGTGGATGGCATTTATTACAACATTACGTCTGAAACAGATAAGACTGTAGAGGTCACTTTTAGAGGGAGTAAATACAATTCATATCTTAATGAATACTCTGGCTCTGTAACACTCCCAGAGTCCGTAACCTATAAAGGTAACAACTACAGCGTTATGAGCATTGGGGCTTATGCATTTCCATATTGTAACGACCTAACTTCTGTCACAATCCCTAACAGCGTGACAAGCATTGGTACATTTGCATTTTCTGTTTGCCCAAACCTAACTTCTGTCACAATCCCTAACAGCGTGACAAGCATTGGGATTTATGCTTTCTATGCTTGTTTTAGTTTGACTTCTATAGAGATCCCTAACAGCGTTACGAGTATTGGGAATGGAACCTTCTTTAATTGTCCCAATTTGTCCTCCGTAAAGTTGTCAGATGGATTGAAGACAATTGGTGTTGAAGCATTCAAAGAAAACACCAGCCTTACATCAATAGAAATTCCTAACAGCGTGACAAGTATCGGGGACTATTGTTTTAACAGATGCACCAGCTTAACCTCTGTAAAGCTGTCTGACGGATTGAAAACAATTGGTGTTGAAGCATTCTGGGGAGACTCCTGTCTTACATCAATTGAAATTCCTAGCAGCGTTACAAGTATCGGGGACTATTGTTTTAGCAGATGTACCAACTTAACCTCAGTAAAGTTATCTGACGGATTGAAAAAAATTGGTGCTGAAGCATTCTGGGGAAACACCAGTCTTACATCAATTGAAATTCCTAACAGCGTTACAAGTATCGGGGACTATTGTTTTTCCACTTGTTCCAATTTGGCTTCAGTGAAACTGTCTGAAAACATAATAAAAATAGGGAAAAGTACATTCTGGGGAAACGCCAGTCTCAAATCCATTGAAATACCTAAAAAGGTGAAAAGAATAGGAGGATGGGCTTTTTATGGTTGTTCTTCATTGAGTTCAATAGGTTTACATGATGACATAACGAAGATCGATTCTTGCGCTTTCGAGGGCTGTTCAAGCTTGACATCTATAGACATTCCAGGAAACCTTATAAGAATTGCGTACGGTTCATTTTGGGGATGCTCCAGCATGCATACCCTTAATATTCCCGATGGGGTGAAGTATATTGACGACCTTGCCTTTGGTCATTGTTTCAATCTTACATCGGTAACCATGCCAAACAGCGTAGTCAATATCGGAGAATTGGCTTTTAACACCTGCAGCAGCTTGACTTCAATAACCATCCCAAGCGGAGTCACGAACATTGGAGATGGGGTATTTTATCACTGCTCTTCTTTGAAAGACATCTATGCTCTCCCGATTACAGCCCCAGCGTGCGACCTGGAATTGTGCCATGATTACATGTACATTGATGTCACACTTCATATTCCTGCAGGAAGCGAAGACTCTTACATCTCCACTTCACCTTGGAATAAATTTAAGAATATACAGTCGAACGCCACTGGTATAAAGAATATCAGAGAGGATAAAGGCTATGAATCCAAGAATGCTCCTGTATACAACTTGCAAGGAGTAAAGATGCAGAACACAGACAACTTGCCTAAGGGAATATATATCAAGAATGGCAAGAAATATCATGTCAAGTAGTTTGGCATTTCCATAAGATAATGTTTTGCCAAAGCAAATCACATCAAAAATCAAACATCCACGCCCGAAGCCACACAAGGTTTCGGGCTTTTTCGTAACCAGCGGATCTAAAATTCCTTTAAGACTCCAAAGACATTAAGGAATAAGGACTTTAAAGACCTTAAAGACTCTAAATTCCTTAAAGACCCTCGCCGAAAACTTGAAACTCAGCTTAAGTTCGTACAAACTTAGGCTAAGTATGTACAAACTCAGACTATGTCTGTACAAACTTAGACTGAGTTTGAAGTTCCGAAATGCCTCAGTCAGATTTTTTAACACTGTTTCTTTCATTTATTGGGCGTTTTTTGCTACCTTTACCCATTAATATGGATTATTGTATCCACAGCAGGGACTTGTAACGCCACAAACCTTTGTAGCATAAACATTTGCGTCCCATCCGACAGCGATATATAAATAAACAACATATAATGAACTACAAATGGAAATTCGAACCACACACAGAAGAACAGCGAGAAGCAGCGGCTAAGTTGTCGGACGAACTCAATATCAGTCCGATAATTGCCAGAATGCTGATCAAAAGGGGGATTTTCGACGTGCAAAGCGCAAAGAAATACTTCCGTCCGCAGCTGCACGACCTGCACGACCCGTTCCTCATGAAGGACATGGACAAAGCTGTCGACAGGCTCAACGAGGCTATGGGACGCAAGGAGCGCATACTTGTTTACGGCGACTACGATGTGGACGGATGCACATCCGTGGCATTGGTCTACAGGTTCCTTCAGCAGTTCTATTCCAACATCGACTACTACATCCCAGACCGTTATGAAGACGGATATGGAGTGTCGATACAGGGTGTGGATTACGCCGCAGAGTCAGGCGTAAAACTTGTCATTGTGCTCGATTGCGGCATCAAGGCTATTGAGGAAATAGCATATGCCAAGACAAAGGGCATCGACTTCATCATCTGCGACCATCACGTGCCAGACGATGAGTTGCCGGAAGCGGCAGCCATCCTCAACGCAAAGCGCAAGGATGCCACCTATCCCTACAAGGACTTGTCGGGATGTGGCGTGGGATTCAAGTTTATGCAGGCGTTTGCCATCAGCAACGGCATAAACTTCAGCAATCTCATCCCATTGCTCGACATGGTTGCAGTCAGTATCGCTTCGGACATCGTCCCTATAATGGGCGAAAACCGCATTCTCGCTTTCCACGGATTGCGTCAGATCAACAACAGCCCAAGCACCGGCCTGAAAGCCGTCATCGACATTTGCGGACTTGGCAACAAGGATGTCACCATGAGCGACATCATCTTCAAGATAGGGCCTCGCATCAATGCTTCGGGCAGAATGCAGAACGGCAAAGAGTCGGTAGCGCTGCTCGTAGAGCACAACTACGACAAGGCCTTGGAGAGAGCGGCGCTCATCAACCAATATAACGAAGAGCGCAAAGAGCTCGACAAGCGAATGACGGAAGAGGCAAGCAATATTGTTGCCAACATGCCGAACCACGAGGACAAGCCTGCCATTGTCATCTACAACGAGGACTGGCACAAAGGGGTAATAGCCATCGTAGCATCAAGACTTACGGAAATATACCACTGTCCGGCAGTGGTGCTGACCCGCTGCGGCGACACGGTCACCGGCTCGGCGCGTAGCGTAAACGGGTTTGACGTCTACAAGGCTATCGACAGTTGCCGCGACCTGCTTGAAAATTTCGGAGGCCACACCTATGCCGCCGGACTCTCGCTCAATGTGAACAACCTCGAGGAGTTCTCACGCCGCTTTGAACAGTATGTGGCCGAGAACATCGAGCCTGAGCAGACCGCGCCAATACTTGAGATTGACGACGAAATCAACTTCCGAGACATCACTTCTAAGCTGCACAACGACCTGAAGCGTATGCGCCCATACGGTCCGGAAAACACAAAACCTATCTTCTGCACTCGCCAAGTTTACGACTACGGCACGAGCAAAGTCGTGGGCCGAGAGCAAGAGCACATCAAGCTGGAACTCGTCGACAACAAGTCGAACAACGTGATGAACGGCATCGCTTTCGGACAGAGTTCGCAAGTGCGCTTCATCAAGTCGAAAAGTTCATTTGGCATCGTCTACTCCATAGAAGAAAACACACACAAACGTGGCGAAATACAGCTCCAGATAGAAGACATCAAGCCTAATTAGCCGCCCCACCCTAACCCTCCCCCTAAGGGAGGGGAAAGAGAGGGAGGGGATTTACGCCACTCCTCAAGCCACCTATCAGTTTCCACTATTGAGACTCGAAGAAATCCTTAAGCAGTATTGGGGCTACGACAGTTTTCGCGGCATACAGCGCGAAATCATCGACAGT
Source organism: Bacteroidaceae bacterium (assembly GCA_045576655.1). Taxonomy (GTDB): domain Bacteria; phylum Bacteroidota; class Bacteroidia; order Bacteroidales; family Bacteroidaceae; genus RGIG8745. The sequence goes on along the minus strand of JAZNGW010000026.1, from coordinate 29,043 downwards.
GTCATGGCCGGACGCGACACCTTAGGTCTCATGCCCACGGGTGGAGGCAAATCAATATGCTTTCAGGTGCCGGTAATGGCGATGGAGGGATTATGCATCGTCATAACTCCCCTTGTGGCACTGATGAAGGACCAAGTTTCGCAACTCCGGATGCGCGGCATCAAGGCTGCAGCAGTACATTCAGGCATGACACACGACGAACAGCTGCGCCTGCTTGACAACTGCATTCTCGGAGGATATAAATTTCTTTACATCTCGCCCGAACGCATCTCTACCGAACTCTTCCAAGCTAAAATACGCCACGCCCGACGCATCTGCCTCATCACAGTCGACGAGGCGCACTGCATCTCTCAATGGGGCTACGACTTCCGTCCGTCGTATATGCAAGTGGCAAAGCTGCGCCACATGTTCCCTTACAACATACCAGTACTCGCACTTACAGCCACAGCTACGCCTGAAGTAGTTGACGACATACAGAAACGCCTCGAATTTAAGGAAAAGAACGTCTTTTCCATGAGTTTTGAGAGGAAAAACATCAGGTACATCGTAAGAAGCACCAACAACAAGCCCGACGAGATAGTGCACATACTGCAAAGCGTGCCCCAGGGCAGCGCTATCGTCTATACCCGCAATCGCCAACTCACCTCAGACCTTGCACGCTATCTGAGCGAGCATGACATCTCGGCCGACAACTTCCACGCCGGACTAAGCGAAGCGGAAAAGGACTTCCGCCAGGAAAGCTGGACAAAAGGACAGACACGAGTAATGGTGGCTACAAACGCCTTCGGCATGGGCATAGACAAACCCGACGTGAGGATTGTCATCCACTACTCCGCCCCCGACTCCATCGAATCATACTACCAGGAAGCAGGGCGAGCAGGGCGCGACGGCCAGCCTGCCTACGCAATAATGCTGTACGCCCCTACGGACAAGACCACCCTCATGCAACGCGTGGCGCAGACCTATCCCGACCGCGACTACATCCTTCAGACCTACGACAACATCTGCTACTTCCTGCAAATAGCCGAAGGCGACGCTATGGGACGCACTTTCGACTTCAACATCGAGTCGTTCTGCAAGTCATTCAGGCAATTCGCGCTGCACACCAACAGCGCGCTGCACATACTCACCAATGCAGGCTACATCGAATACCACGAACAGCAAGACTTCAAGTCGCGCCTCATGTTCACAGTTCGCAAGGAAGAGCTCTACAAGCTAAACGAAGGAGGGCATGACACAGACATGCTCATGCGCACGCTGCTGCGAACCTACACCGGAATCTTCGCCGACCACGTATTCATCGAGGAAACATACCTGTCACGCGCCACAGGCTTATCCGTCGAAAAAATATATCTCATGCTCAAGGAAATGGGCCACAGGCGGATAGTAAGCTACATACCAAAGCGCTCCACTCCGACCATAACGTTCCTCACACCGAGAGTTGAGTCACACCTCCTGGCCATCCCCCGCTCAGTCTACGAAGATCGCAAAGCAAACTACCAGAAGCGGCTGGCCACCATGATTGACTACATGACAAGCAATGACAAATGCCGCAGCCAAATCCTGCTGGAGTACTTCGGACAAGACTCACCGCCGCTCTGCCAGCAATGCGACGTATGCATCGCCCACAAAAAAGAAGGCAAAAGCAATGCCGAGCACAAGGAGGAACGCATCCGCAACCTCATAGCAGAGATGCTGAAAGACGGCGAATACCACAACATCGCGGAACTAAATTCAATCAGAAACGTACCGCGCGAGCAACTCGATGCAGTGCTCCATCACATGGCTGAAGAGGAAGACATCGAGATAAATCTCAACAAAATAAGGCTAAAACTTTAACGAGGCGACTCGGAAATAAATAAAAAGCCGTGCCATTGCAATAAAATAGCAAAAATCACGTTTCATTATATTAAATGCGCGACAGGTACGTATGCGTACGAAGCCATGCAATAAAAGAGAAAGATTTTGAGACGCACTCTCCGAAATATACTATATATTCTTCTGATTATGATTAGCGTAAGTGCTATTGCCAGTGCAGGTAATGGCGCTCGTTTCAGTTTTGGGAGTACAGAAGTCTCAGAACCTCAAGAAGCACCGCTCTCACCCGCCCCAGAAGATTCACTTCCCAAAGTAAGGAAGACGGACTATCCAAACGACGAGCATCCGCAAAAATACGCTTTCGACTTTAAAGACCCCGAAAATCTGCAAACGGAAGCAAGCGAATACGATGAAAAAAGCGGTTACTACAAGGTCGGAAGCAAACTGGGCGACAACTTCCTTAGCGCTCCATACCTGATGACACCTGAGGAATATCTGAAATGGACCGAACAGCGATCCATGAACGCATATTTCCGCGAGCGCAACGACTCGCTCATGGCAAGCAAAGGAAAGGACAAGTTTGACTTCACCGACATGAAGTTTGACCTCGGTCCCGCTGAAAAGATATTCGGTCCTGGAGGCGTGCAGATCAAGACAAAAGGTAGTGCGGAACTCAAATTCGGCTATAACTACAAATTCACCGACAACCCGTCGCTTTCTGAGCGAAACCGCACAGTCAAAGGCTTTGAGTTCGATCAGAAAATCAACCTTAACGTCAATGCCAAAGTCGGTACGCAGATGGATTTCAACCTCAATTACAACACAGACGCCACATTCGACTACGACGCAAAAAACCTGAAACTCAAGTACGAAGGTGAAGAAGACCACATCGTCAAACTCATAGAAGCAGGTAACGTCAGTTTGCCTACCAACTCATCGCTCATACGCGGCGCTTCATCGCTGTTCGGTATTCGAACCGACCTCCAATTCGGAAAATTGAGTTTGCAGGCCGTTGTTTCACAGAAAAAGTCGCAATCCAAAAGCGTGTCTTCACAAGGAGGCTCGCAGTTGTCGCTTTTCGACATTCAGGGCTACGACTACGATGAAAACCGTCACTTCTTCCTTGCGCAATACTTCCGCGAAACGTACGACAAGGCCTGCTCTACCCTACCAAACATCACTTCTGGAATAACCATCAACAGAGTTGAAATTTGGGTGACAAATACTACCGGCGTAACAGAGAACACACGCGACATCGTGGGATTTGTCGACCTTGCCGAGCACCGTAAAATCAGCAATCCTACATGGAGCGGCACAGGCATCTCTGTTCCAAGCAACACATCCAACAACCTCTACAGCACCATCGTTAACGGTTTTGCCGACGCCCGCAACATCGACCAGACCAGCACCGTGCTCGACGCTTTTCTTGAAGGAGGAATCGACTATGAAAAGATTGAGAACGCACGCTTGCTTTCCGCATCCGAATACACCCTCAACAAATACCTGGGTTACGTGTCGCTCCGTTCCACACTCCAGACCAACCAAGTACTTGCCATTGCTTTCGAGTACACCTACGGCGGACAAACCTACCAGGTGGGAGAGTTCTCAGCAGACCTCAAAGATAACAACAAGGCGCTCTTCGTAAAACTCCTCAAAAACACCAGCAACTCACCAAAAATCGGCAACTGGGACTTGATGATGAAGAACGTCTATTCGCTAAAAGCAAACTCTATCCAGAAGGAAAAATTCAAGCTTGACATCAAGTACTTAAGCGACACGACAGGCGTTCAATTAAACTATCTCCCTGAAGGAATCTTCAAGCAGACCACCCTGCTCAAGATGATGAACCTCGACCGCCTTGACGACAACCAAAAGACCAATCCTAACGGACGCTTTGACTTTGTAGAAGGTTACACCGTGACAGCACAGACGGGACGTATCATCTTCCCTGTTGTAGAGCCTTTCGGCGACTGGTTGCGACAAAAAATCGGAAACGACGCCATTGCCGACAAATATTGCTATGACGAGTTGTACGACTCGACTAAGACCGTAGCAAAGCAGATTGCCGAGAAGAACAAATTCTCGCTTGCAGGAGAGTACAAAGCATCATCAGGCAGCGAGATTGACCTCGGTAGCATGAACATCCCGCAAGGTTCGGTCGTAGTTACAGCCGGAGGCGTAACCCTTACCGAAGGCACAGACTACACCGTAGACTATTCCATGGGACGCGTCAACATCATCAACCAAAGCATCATCGACGCCGGCACAAAAGTAGACGTTAGTCTTGAGAGCGAGTCGGAGTTCTCAACTATGCGCAAAACGATGCTCGGACTGAACTGGAATTACGACTTCTCAAAGGACTTCCAGATCGGAGGTACATTCTTGCGACTGACTGAAAAACCGCTCACCTCAAAGGTGGAGATGGGCAACGAACCGCTGAACAACACACTTTGGGGCCTTAATATTAACTGGAAAAAAGAGAGCCAGTGGCTCACAAATATGATTGACAAGTTGCCATTGCTCAACTTAACTCAACCGTCGCACATATCCCTTAACGCCGAGTTTGCGCAGCTCATTGCCGGCGAGGCAAGCGGAGTGCAAGGCAACGCCTCGTATCTTGATGATTTCGAGAACACTAAGAATGGCATAGATGTCAGCGCGCCATCGTCATGGGTTTTGAGTTCCGTTCCGTCAAATATTGAGTTCGGAAACATGACTAACGACCCTCGCTACGGTTACAACCGCGCCCGACTGGCATGGTACAACATCGATCCGCTCTTCACTCGCCGAAGTTCTTCGCTCACTCCAGGCCACATAAAGAGCGACCTCAACCAATTGTCAAACCACTATGTGCGCGAAGTCTACATCCGAGAGGTCTACCCTAACAGAGACACAAACTCAGGCGAAAGCACCACTCTGCCAATCCTTAACCTCGCATACTACCCTGAAGAGCGCGGCCCTTACAACCTCGACACAGACGTCAATACAGAAGGTCGCCTGAATAATCCGCAAAAGCGCTGGGGAGGTATGATGAGAAAAATCGACGCAAGCGACTTCGAGACCTCCAATGTCCAGTACATTGAGTTCTGGATGCTCGACCCGTTCATCTATACAAAGGACGACAACACTTACGGAGGTGACTTCTACATCAACCTTGGCGATGTCAGCGAGGACGTGCTTAAAGACGGAAAGAAAGCCTACGAAAGCGGTATGCCTGTAAGCGGTGCGCAAACCTATGCCGAAACCGCATGGGGTCGCGTTCCGTCTGAAAAGAGCGTCGTTTACTCATTCAGCACAGAGTCTGGCGCACGCCAGAAGCAGGACATAGGTCTCAACGGACTTACAAGCACGGAAGAGCGCACTTTTGGAATCTACGCAGACTACCTCACAAAGATGCAGGGCAAAGTAACCCCAGAGGTCTACGACTCGTTGTTCGACGACCCTGCCGGTGACGACTACCATTACTTCCGCGGTTCAGACTTTGACGATTTGCAGACTCCTATCCTGGAAAGATACAAGCGCATCAACAATCCTGAGGGTAACTCGCCTAACTCAAGCGAATCGGGCGAAAGTTACAGTACAGCCTACAAGACGACTCCTGACGTTGAAGATGTCAACCAGGACTACACGATGAACGAATACGAGAACTTCTACCAATACCGCATTAGCATCCGTCCGAGCGACATGGCTGTCGGACGCAACTATATCGTAGACGAACGCAATACAAAAGTCAAACTCCGCAACGGCAACACCGAAGAAGCCAAGTGGTATTTGTTCCGCGTCCCTGTTGAGGATTTTGAGAAAAAGGTAGGTAGTATCAGCGACTTCAGCAGCATACGATTCATGCGTATGTACCTCACTGGATTTGAAAAACCTATCGTGATGCGATTCGCTTCGCTCGACCTCGTCCGCGGCGAATGGCGCAACTATAACCAGCCGCTTTTCACAGGCGAGAAACCAAGCGTGAGCGGTTCGCTAAAGACAGCCTCTGTCAATATTGAGGAGAACAGCGACAAGTCGCCAGTCAACTATGTCTTGCCTCCAGGAATAAGCCGAGTGCTCGACCCAGCACAATCGCAGCTGACACAGGCAAACGAGCAGTCTTTGTCTATCACCGTTGAAAACCTTGCAACTGGTGACGCTCGTGCTGTTTACAAGAATCTAAACAAGGACTTGCGCAACTACAAGCATCTTCAGATGTTTGTCCACGCCAACGCTCTCGAAGGCGAGGAAGGCATGGTTGAGGACAACCAGATGAGCGTGTTCCTCCGTCTCGGTTCCGACTACAAGAGCAACTATTACGAATACGAGGTACCGCTCAAACTCACCCCTAAGGGCTATTACGACATCTACTCCCCTGCCGCCTGCGAACAGGTATGGCCAGAGGAAAACATGATTGACATTGATTTCAGCGTACTTACCGATGTGAAGCGCGAACGCAACAAGGCACGTGCCGACGGAAGTGCAAGTTTCACTAAGCTCTACTACACATACGACCCTAACCGTCCGCAAAACAAGGTCAGCGTCATGGGTAACCCTTCGCTCGGCGAGGTCAAGACCATGATGATCGGTGTGCGCAACAATTCACGCCGCACAGGTTCGGTCGAAGTATGGGTCAACGAATTGCGTATGCAAGACTATAGCAACGAAGGCGGATGGGCAGCACAAGGAAATCTGAACGTACAATTGTCTGATTTCGGTTCTGTCAACGTTACTGGACACACAGAAACCGCCGGATTCGGAGGTCTTGAAGAGGGCGTCAACGAACGACGCGACGACAACCTTTACGAATGGAGCATCACCACAAACTTCGAGTTAGGCAAACTCTTCCCTGAGAAGTGGAAGATGAACTTACCGTTCTACTACTCATACTCTTGGCAAAAGATTTCGCCAAAATACAATCCGTTCGATTCCGACCTCCTCCTTAAGGACGCACTTGACGCTTGCATCAACCAGCAAGAGCGCGACTCGCTCAGCAGCATCACCGAGCGAGTGAGCAAGTCGAAGAACCTGTCGCTCAGCAACTGGAAATCAAACTACGCCAGCCGCACACCTATGCCATACGACCCTGCCAACTTTGCTTTCAGTTATTCATATAGTCAGCAATACAAGACAGGCGAAACCACTGTGTATGAAAACGAAGAAAGTTGGCGTGCAAGCCTTGATTACAACTATTCGCCTAAGTACAAACCGTGGGAACCTTTCAAGAATATGAAGGGCAAATCTAAATGGCTCGACCTGCTCAAAGCCCAAAATCTCAACTGGTTGCCGCAAAGCATTGCCTTCAACACCGACCTCAACCGCAACTACTACGAACTTCAGGAGCGCGACATAGATGCAGGCACAAAACTGCCAGTAAGTTTCTCTGAGCAATTCTTATGGAACCGCGAGTTGTCAATACGTTGGGATATATTCAAGTCGCTCAAACTCAGCTGGACATCTGCAACCCATGCTGAGATTGAGGAACCTTACACCGTCATCAACAAAGACCTTTATCCAGATCAGTACGAAGCATGGAAGGACTCTGTAAAGCAGAGTCTCCTCTCGTTCGGACGTCCACTGCAGTACAGTTCAACCTTCAATGGCTCATACCAAATACCGCTTAATAAGATTCCTCTGCTCGACTGGACATCTGCAGACGGTAGCTATAACTCTAATTACGGATGGAATCGAGGTACAGAACTCGAAGACGGCACTACGCTCGGACACACTATCAACACTCAGCGTAGCATAAACATCAACGGCAAACTCAACTTCGAAAACCTCTATAAGAAAATAAAGTTCCTCGACGAAGCCAACAAGCGTTTCTCAGGAACAAGCAAGAAGAGTTCCAATACTAACACACGCAACAACAGGACCGACAGCAAAGCCACAAACAAGGACGGCAAGACTGACGACAAAACAAAAAAGACCAAAGGATTTACAAAGGAAATAACACTTAATGACTCAACTTTCACTGAAGTCAAGCATGCGCAAAACTCAAAACGCATCATTGTCCGCGCCACTACTAAGGAAGGAAAGACATATAAACTGAAATACAAAAAGGTCGATGCCAATACCATACAAATCAAGAACCTCGACACGATCCCGCTGAAGGTCAACGTAGTAGCAAAACCTAAGCTCGAAGAGAAGGGCTGGTACAAGACTGCGCAAGTAGCCGCACGAGGACTGATGATGATTCGCAACGCCAGCATCTCCTATCGCAATACATACTCGCTCACTCTCCCTGGATTCAAACCAGAGATTGGTGATGCCTTCGGTCAAAAACGCCTCGGAGGAGCACTTTCTCCAGGACTTGATTTCGCTTTCGGCGCCGTTGATGACAGCTACATCAACAAGGCTGCCGACAGGGGCTGGCTCATGCAAGGCGATTCGGCTATTACAACACCTGCCACAAGCAGTTCTATGGAGGACCTCCAGCTTAAGATGCTACTCGAACCGTTCCGCGACTTCAAGATTGACCTTAACGCCAGCCGCACAGTCAACAAGACCAAGAGTATCCAATTCATGTACTCTGGAATGCCTGTGACACAGAGCGGTAGTTTCAACATGACAATCATATCTATCAAGTCGGCATTCGCAAGCAATGGTAACATTAACAACAATTACCGTTCTAAACCTTTCGAAGACTTCATTGCAAACATCCCTGTCATACAGAAGAGAGTGGAAGCACGCTACGCCAATGCCACCTATCCTGTAGGAAGCGGCGAACTCAGCGGCAAACCATACGACCCCGCAAACGGAGGCGTCAACCAGTACTCAGCCGATGTGCTCGTCCCTGCATTCCTTGCTGCCTACTGCGGAAAAGATGCAAGCAAGTCGCCGCTGTCACTATTCCCATCACTGGCACACCTCCTTCCTAACTGGAAACTCACATATAGCGGTCTCGTAAAACTCCCTTGGTTCGCCGAGCGTTTCAGGAGCTTCAATATTAACCATGCCTACAAGAGCGTGTATGCCGTCGGAGCCTACAACTCATACACTAATTTCATGGCATTTATGGGCGATTACGGATTCATAGCCGACGTGACAACAGGAAACCCTATCCCAAGCAGCATGTACAACGTCAGCACCGTATCCATAAACGAATCATTCGCTCCGCTCATTGGAGTAGATATGACATTCAACAGCGGACTGACTACAAAACTGGAATTCAAGAAGACACGCGTACTCAACTTGAGCATGACATCACTTGCGCTTACAGAAAACTACTCTGACGACATCGTGATTGGTTTCGGATATAAGATTAAAGACCTCAATCTTTTCGGAGTCAAGAAGTTGCAAGCGCCTAAGAGCAGCCGTTCAAAGAGAAATAGCAAGAATGCCCAGGACACCAAGAACAGCAGCAGAAGTTCAGCCTCTTCACGTTCCGTAAGTCACGACCTTAACTTGCGCGTAGACTTCTCTTACCGCATGCAGAACGCACTTAACCGCAACATCCAGACCTGCATAACAACAGCAACCAGCGGAAGCACTGCATATAAGTTGTCCGTAGCAGCCGACTATACATTTAGCCGTCTGCTTACCATCAGCGGATTCCTTGACTGGCAGAAGAATACTCCTCTTGTTTCAGCTACTTCCTACCCTACTATCACCGCCGACTTCGGCCTTAGCATGATTTTCTCTCTGACAAGGTAGGAGTGTCAGAAAGAAAATCAGGCAGCAGAGTGTACCCCTTTTCCACATTATTTTGTTCAAGAAAAGGAAAATACGTAACTTTGCACTATATGCAGGCACAACAAAAATACCCTGAATGAAACGCATAATTCTGATCACCGGCGGACAACGCTCCGGAAAAAGCGAGTACGCCGAAAGGCTGGCTCTTACCCTTTCGGACACACCCGTCTACATGGCCACATCCAGAATATGGGATGAGGATTTCCGCCATCGTGTGGAACTCCACAAACAACGCCGAGGCGCGCAGTGGACAAACATAGAAGAAGAGAAGTACCTCAGCCGCCACAACGTGGAAGGCCGCGTAGTGCTCATCGACTGCATTACGCTCTGGTCCACAAACTTCTTCTTCGACCTCCAGAACGAGTGCATGCACTCAGCCAAGGCCGCATCGGAGCATGTGGAGCGCACCCTCGCACAACTGAAAGAAGAGTTCGACCGCTTCACCGACCAGAATGCCACATTCATTTTTGTTACCAACGAAATCGGTTCGGGCGGAGTGAGCGACAACGAAACACAGCGCAAGTTCACCGATGTGCAAGGCTGGATGAACCAGTATGTAGCACAGAAAGCCGACGAAGTGACGTTGATGGTGTGCGGAATACCTATGAAAGTTAAGGGATAAGGAATTTAGAGACAAAGAGGTTAGTAAGGGCAGACCGATGTGTCTGCCCAATAAAAGAGTTAAGAATGAAGGAGAATTTCGCTGACATACTGCAAGAGAAGATTGACAATCTGAACAAGCCCAAAGGTTCGCTCGGGCGCTTAGAGTCGCTTGCCCTTCAAGTAGGACTCATACAGCACAGTCTCACTCCAAGCCTCAATCACCCGTGCCACATACTCTTCGGGGCAGACCACGGCATAGAGCGAGAGGGAGTGAGCGTGTCGCCACGCGAAGTAACCTGGCAACAGATGATTAATTTCGGGCGTGGCGGTGGCGGCGTCAACATGTTCTGCCGTCAGCACGGATTCAAGCTTCGCATAGTAGACGTAGGTGTTGACCACGATTTCAATCCAGCCGACCATCCCAATATTATAGACCGCAAGATAGCCCACGGCACAAAGAATTTCCTCTACGGTCCGGCGATGAGCGAAGAGGAATACGGACGCGCCATCAGCATCGGTGCCGCGATGGTAGACGATTGCCACGACGAAGGATGCAACGTCATCTGCTTCGGCGAAATGGGCATAGGCAACACATCGCCCTCTTCCATCTGGATGCACCTGCTTGCCGGCATACCGCTCGACAAATGCGTAGGAGCGGGTTCCGGTTTGAACTCAACCGGACAGAACCGCAAACTTGACATACTCAGTCGTGCTGTCGACAACTACACACGTTCGCATGCCGACATTTCGCCCCTGCGCTATTTCGGCGGATTCGAAATGGTGGCTGCAATAGGCGGAATGATGCGCGCAGCCGAGCACCGCATGATAATCCTCGTCGACGGATTCATAATGTCAGCATGCATGCTTGCAGCGTCCAACCTCAACCACGACATACTGCAATATGCAGTCTTCGGGCACTGTGGCGACGAATCGGGCCACCGGCTCATGCTCAACGCCATGAACGCCGAACCGCTGCTTTCACTCGGTTTGCGACTCGGCGAAGGAACTGGTGCCATTTGCGCCTACCCTATCCTTCAGTCGGCAGTGAACATGATTAATGAAATGGACAATTTCAGCCACGCGCAGATAACGAAGTATTTTTGATTGAGTTGTCAAAACCAAACTAATTAAGAATAACAGAAAATGAAAAAGATAAAAAATCCGTGGATGCACCACGAAGGCTACCTCTGCTTTGCGTGCTGTCCTACAAGTGAAACAGGCTTGCGACTCGAGTTCTACGAAGACGGCGATGACATTGTGAGTTTTTGGACTCCAGAAGCACGTTTCCAGGGATGGATCAACACCCTGCACGGAGGTGTGCAGGCTCTTCTGCTCGACGAAATCTGCGGTTGGGTAGTGACACGCAAACTCCAGACCACAGGCGTGACATCAAAAATGGAAACACAATACCTGAAGCCGGTCATGACCACCGACACTAAGATTACCCTCCGCGCGCGAATCGCACGACAGATGCGCAACGTGGCGTTCATCGAGGCCGAACTGTACAACTCCGCCGACGAACTCTGCACAAAGGCGCTCTGCACATACTTCTGCGCATCGAAGGAGAAAGCAAAGGAGGAGCTCGGATTCATCGGATGCGATCTGGAAGAATAAACGAGCGCTCGTTAGTATTTTTTTGAGCGCTCATTGATTTGCAAACGAGCGCTCGTTAATTATTCAACGCTACAGCGTTTGAAAAAAAATGGTGCAGCGTTCGCAAACAAACGCTTAAGCGTTGATTTGAAAAAACTATAACATACATATTCAAGACTATATATGGGAAAGGGAAAACTTGCCAAATTTGCCGACATGGCAGCCAATCCGCTCGTAGTGGAATGTCCGTTCTGGCAACTCCAGAAAGAGGGATTCGAACTTAAAGGCAAATGGCACTCCGAATTTTTCGGCAATGACAACCCCATAGTGCTCGAACTCGGATGCGGGCGAGGCGAATACACCGTCGGGCTGGCACTCCGCTACCCCGACAAGAATTTCATCGGGGTAGACATCAAAGGTTCACGCATGTGGCACGGAGCACGCGAGGCACAAGCCGAGGGAATGAAGAACGTAGCGTTTCTGCGCACCAACATCGAGTGCATCCATGAACTTTTCGCCCAGAACGAAGTGGCAGAGATTTGGCTGACATTCAGCGACCCGCAGATGAAAAAAGCCACCAAACGACTTACGTCAACCTTTTTCATGGAGCGCTACCAAAAGTTTCTCGTTGACGGCGGACTTGTGCATGTAAAAACCGACAGCAACTTCATGGCCACCTACACAAAATATATGGTGGAGCACAATTCCCTTCCAGTCGAATACATCAACCTCGACCTCTACGCTGAGGGCAATGCAGAAAGCATCGGAATGACCTCTGATGAGGAACTCACGTGCCTCCGTACCATCCAGACCTATTACGAACGCATGTGGCTGGAGCGCGGACTCAGCATCAAGTACCTCCTATTCCGACTGCCACACGAGACGACGCTCAATGAACCCAACGTCGAGATACCCGTTGACGACTACCGTTCCTACGGACACGAAGTCAGAAGCACTCGTACCGTAGGGAAGTAAGTTATCTGCATCAGTAACCTTAATACAAAAGTGATACTATGACAATAGAACAATATATATCTGACATTAATAAACTTTACCAAACAGGGCTTGCAAAAGAACACAGTTATCGTTCCGCCTTACAGCAACTTATAGAAGGAATGCTTCCCAATATTATTGTTGTTAATGATGGCGCAAGAATAGAATGCGGTGCTCCAGACTTCCAAATCATCGAAAAATCAAACAGGCTCCCCGTATCTTATGTTGAAACAAAACTTATTGGCGACTCTGATCTTGATGGGAAAAAGCATAATAAAGAGCAGTTTAATCGCTATAAAAGGTCGTTAGGAACGATTGTTTTCACAGACTATCTCAAGTTTCATTTATATAAAGACGGAGAATTATCTGACATAATAGTTCTTGCCGAAATTAAGGATGAAAGCATTGAACTTGTCAACGAGAACATAGAACGTTTTGAGCACTTAATTCACTCATTAGGAACAGCAGAACCATCCCCTGTTAGATCTGCTTCACTTTTGGCTGAGCGCATGGCTGCAAAAGCGAGACTTTTGGAACATGTTATCTATCAATCTATTGAGTATGCATTCAAACAACGCAAACGTTTTGAGGAAGAAGACGAGGAAGATGAAAACTTTGAGCAATATGAAGATTTGGTTGATCTTTATGAAGCATTTAAAAGCGTACTTATTGACAGCCTTAATACAAAAGTATTTGCGGATCTTTATGCACAAACCGTCACTTATGGACTTTTTGCAGCAAGGTTGCAAGATAATGGAGAATATAAAGAATTTTCTCGTTTGTCTGCCGGAGTCTTTATCCCCAAAACATATCCACTATTGAAGCAGATTTTCCAATCTCTTGCATCATCATACGTAGATGATAGTTTTGCATGGATTATTGACGACCTTGTAGCACTATTCCGAGTAACGGACGTGAAAAAGCTACTTGAAAGTTATTATAATAGTATGCGCAGAAACGACCCTATGATCCGTTTTTACGAGGATTTCCTGCATGCCTACGATCCCAAAAAGAAAGATATATGCGGCGTTTACTACACACCTGAACAAGTAGTTGATTTTATGGTGAACAGTGTGGATGAAATCTTAAAACACGACTTTGAGCTAAGCATGGGCTTGGCAGACCACAGTAGAATAAAGCATGAAATTATTGACACAAAGCGGAGTGACCCTAATACACCCGATGGATTGGGGCGCAAAACAAAAGAATACCATCGTGTACAAATTTTAGATCCTGCAACAGGAACAGGCACGTTCCTAACAGAAATAGTCAAAACCATTCATGCAAACTTTAAAAATCAACCTGCACTTTGGCAAAAATACGTGGAAGACGAATTGTTCCCACGCCTTAATGGTTTCGAGTTTATGATGGCTCCATATTCTATTGCGCATATTAAACTTGATTTATTGCTTTCTGAAACTGGTTTTAGACATACAGGAAATAAACGTCTCAATATTTATCTTGCAGATTCCCTCAAAGCTCCTAATGATAGTCCGATTAACACCAATTTCGCTTACAAACTGTCAAGAGAAATAAAGAAAGCCGACAGAATCAAGCGTAACAAACCTATAATGGTTATGATTGGTAATCCTCCTTATAATGGGGAGAGCGTAAATAAGGGAGAGTGGATAATGGACAAGTTGGAACTATACAAGAAGGAGCCTGGTTTTTCACACAATATAGAAGACACAAAATGGGTTAATGACGATTATGTGAAATTTATCCGTTTAGCCCAGAACTACATTGAACGTGGCGGCACTGGCATTGTTGCATACATTAACCCTCACGGATATTTGGACAACCCTACATTCAGAGGCATGAGATATGAACTGCTGAAGGCTTTTGACGAAATAAGGATTATAAATCTACACGGCAATGCCAAGAAGAAAGAGCAATGCCCTGATGGTGGTAAAGATGAAAACGTATTTAACATTCAACAGGGTGTTTGCATCAACATATTCATAAAGACTGGTAAGAAATCTGCAGATGAATTAGGGAAAGTCTACTATGGAGATGTATGGGGAAAGAAAAGAGAGAAATTGGATTTCCTTAAAAACTCGACTATTACAGATTTGCAATTCGTTGAGCTCACTCCAAAATCTCCACGCTATTATTTCGTCCCTATGGATTATAGCAGGGAAGACGAGTTCTTTAGCGGAATGAATCTTGCTGAGATTTTTGATGTTGGCGGAGTGGGGATGTGCTCTAAGCGTGACAATATTGCTTATCAAGACTCCAAGCACGCCATAAAGGATATCTTATTTGACTTTAATGAAATGTCGGAAGAAGATCTAAAGCACAAGTACAATATTCAGAAAGAAAGTATTGACCAAAAAGTAACATTAGCACAAGCACATGTTAAAGCTTTTGGCGTTAAGGACCAGTACATACAACCAGCAACATATCGCCCTTTTGACAGACGATATACATACTTCACAAAAAAATCCAGAGGTTTTATTGCTCGTCCTGTATATGAGGTAATGCACAATTTTGTTGATACACCTAATATTGGTCTTATCGTAGGACAGCAAGGCCAGGTGGTCGGTGACATTCCATGGAATCTTGCATTTGTAACAGATTCTATAGTTGACCTAAATGTTTTTTACCGTGGTGGAGGATATGTTTATCCGTTATATGTCACAGAAAAGATAGGAGACAAATTAGATGTAAGAGTAAATATCAAACCAGATATTCTGCAGAAAGTTAAAGATTACATTGATGGTGAGGTTGACCCGAAAGAATTCATCAGTTACATCTATGCAATTCTTTATTCAAATAATTACAGAAAAAAATTCAAGCCTTATTTGAATTATAATTTCCCACACATTCCATATCCAGACAAATCCACTTATGCCGAATTAGTAAAGTTAGGACAAAAGCTCATGAAACTTCATTTAATGACCCACTTGGATGATTGTACTCAAGACGTCATGTTCTGTGGAGAAGGAGATGGAATTATTGACTTTTACCACTATGAATGTATTGACTCTTGCTCAAATATCGGCAAAGTGTGGATAAATAAGCAACAGTGTTTTGCAAATGTTCCAAGAGAGGCGTACGATTTTTACATTGGTGGTTACCAACCTTTGCAAAAATGGTTTAAAGACAGAAAAGGAAGGAACTTGGATTTCAAAGACATTCTCCATTACCAAAGAATGGTATATTCAATAATACAAACTATTGAATTGATGAAACAAATAGACAAATATTATAACTAGCCCCACCATGACTATCTATCCAAAACTCATAGAAGACGCACTGCGCACTGTGCGTTACCCTGGCAACGGCAAAAACCTTGTCGAGGCAGAAATGATTGAAGACGACCTCCGTATAGACGGAATGAAAGTGTCGTTCTCTATAATTTTCGACAAACCGACCGATCCATTCCGCAAGTCTGTGATGAAAGCCGCCGAAGTGGCAATCAAGACCTATGTCAGTCCTGACGTGGAAGTGACCATCAACGAGAAGGCAAAAACACAACTTCCGCCAGAACCTGAGAAGTTGCTCCCAGGCGTGAAGCACATCATCGCCGTATCGAGCGGCAAGGGCGGTGTGGGCAAATCAACCGTAACAGCAAACCTCGCCGTAGGATTGGCCAAGATGGGCTACCGTGTAGGTCTGCTCGACACCGACATCTTCGGTCCGTCAATGCCTAAGATGTTTCAGGTGGAGGATGCGCGACCTTATGCGGAGAATGTTGACGGACGCGACCTCATCCAACCAATCGAAAAATATGGAGTAAAACTTCTCTCTATAGGATTCTTTGTCAATCCAGACCAGGCAACACTCTGGCGCGGAGGTATGGCTTGCAACGCTCTGAAGCAGCTCATCAGCGAAGCCAACTGGGGCGAACTCGACTACTTCATCCTCGACACCCCTCCTGGCACAAGCGACATCCATCTCACCCTCATCCAGACACTCGACATCACAGGCGCAGTCATCGTCAGCACGCCTCAGCAAGTGGCACTTGCCGACGCACGCAAGGGCATCAACATGTATACCAACGACAAGGTCAATGTGCCAATCCTCGGACTTGTCGAAAATATGGCTTGGTTTACTCCTGCCGAACTGCCTGAAAACAAATACTACATCTTCGGCAAGGACGGTTGCAAGAACCTCGCCGGGGAACTGGGCGTGCCGCTCATCGGACAAATCCCACTCGTGCAGAGCATCTGCGAGAACGGCGACAACGGCGAACCTGCAGTCCTCTCTCCTGGCACACCTTCAGGCATCGCCTTCATGAGCATGGCTGCCAAACTCGTCCGCCAAGTGGACAAGCTGGCAATTGATAAAGTTTAATATGCAGAAGCTACATATATGACACCGCAAGAATTTATCCAACAATTCCGCAAAGCCTTTGGCGAAGCTGCGCCATTGCCCATCGCACTTTGGTATGGCAACACAGCCGTTGCAACTGACAGCCGTGTGCCGCGCTGTATGGTAGGCGCAATACGTAAAGTGTGCGAAGGCGGTTCGCTGACACTGACAGCCGAAAATGTGCAATGCGGGGGCGGAGGACTATACACTGCTTTTCGCCCTATGCCAGAGCGTGTACCCTTGTTCGTGTCTGAAACAGAACACTACAAACAGACGCCAGATATGGTGGTCGACTACGTCAAAGGACTCGACATAGAGATTACTGACAAACCCTACCTTAATCTTGTGCGCATTGACAAGTTAGATAGTTGGGACAACGTAGAGGCAGTTCTTTTTTTCGCTACGCCAGACATGCTTTCGGGCCTATGCACATGGGCATACTATGACAATAATGCAGAAGATGCAGTGGTAGCAAAGTTCGCATCGGGCTGCGCTGTAATAGTTTCATTTGCCACAGTGGAGAACCGCAAAGGCGGTAGACGCTGTTTCCTAGGAATGTTCGATCCATCTGCACGACTTCTTGTACCGAAGGACGAACTGGCATTTACAGTCCCTATGAGCCGCTTTGCAGAGATGCTTCGCACAATGCCAGACTCCGCACTCTATCAGAAGGCGTTCTCTGTAGTACGCAAAAGAATAAACGGAGAGTTCGGTTAATAGCCCGAACCTCACACCAAGCAATAACAACAAAAGCGGATGCAACTTGATGATGCATCCGCTTTTTCTTATCTCAAAGGAACATTATTCCTCGGTCTCCACTACTTCACATTCTGTGACAGTTGGAGTTTCCTTCTTCTTAGCGAGATACTCTGGAAGATTAAGTCCTGCCATGTCGAAAAGTTCGTTGAGCGGCGGAACAGACTTCATGAGTCCGCTGACGAAGTTCGCAGTCGAACCCTTGCTGTCAGCACCATTGCCACCATTGTCCCAGACTGTAACGTGATCGATATTAATGCCCTTGACAGCCTCAACCTGAGTCTTAACGAGTTCAGGCAACTTCTCAAGCAAGAGGAGCATATAAGCCTTATTAGCATCACCACCGGCAGCCTGCACCATCTTGTCATAACCAGCAGCCTGCTTAGTCAGAATTTCATAGAGACCCTTAGCCTCTGCCTCCATCTTGGCGTAGATAGCGTCAGCCTCACCCTTTGCACTTACGCGCACCTTCTCAGCCTCAGCCTCAGCCTCGATGATACGGCGCTGCTTCTCGATTTCCTGAGGAACGATGATATTGGCAGTCTCTGTAGAACGCTCACGCTCGGCACGTGCCTGCTCGGCATCACGCTCGGCTGCATAAGCCTCCTGGAGCGCCATAGCCTGCTGAACTTTCTCGGCAGCACTTGCCTTACGCTGTGCCTCAGCCTCTTTTTCGCGACGATAAGCCTCTGAATCAGCAATAGCAACCTTAGCTTCATTCTCTCCCTTAACAGCCTGAGCATTAGCTTCTGCCGTACGTACACGAGTTTCACGAACAGCCTCAGCCTTACCGATTTCACCAATCTTGTCCTGCTCAGCAACACGCACCTTGGCCTCGTTGATTGCCTTGGCAGCAGCCTCACGTCCGAGAGCCTCGATGTATCCGCTCTCGTCCTTGATGTCGGTAACGTTCACGTTGATAAGACGGAGACCAATCTTCTTCAATTCCACTTCGACGTTAGCAGAGATGCTCTCAAGGAACTTGTCACGGTCGTTGTTGAGTTCCTCAATACTCATGGTAGCGATAACAAGACGCAACTGACCGAAAAGAATATCACGAGCCAATTCCTGAATCTGACCAGGAGTGAGTCCGAGCAGACGCTCTGCTGCCGCATTCATTGACTCTGGTTCAGTTGAAATACCCACTGTGAAACGGCTTGGCACGTCGACACGGATGTTCTGACGGCTGAGCGCATTTGTCAAGTTCGCATCGATAGAGATTGGCGTTAGGCTCAAGTAAGCATAGTCTTCGATGATAGGCCACACGAAGGCACCACCGCCATGCACACACTTTGCAGAACTTTTGTTGCTCTTGCTTCCGTAAATCACAAGAATCTTGTCGGAAGGGCAACGGCGATAGCGGTTAATGAGAGCCGCAAATGCGATAACAGCAACAACTACAGCTGCTATTATCAAAAACATAGGGTCCATAATTGATTAGTTTTTTTGAATTATTAAATTAGTTAGTTTATTTCTATAAGTATGTATTGTCGTTTCCGATTCTAAGGAGCTAAATCATCTCGACAATAACAGAACTGCCATCACAGATCTCCACAACGCGCACCTTCTTCCCTGTAGCGATAGGACCTCCATTGCTCATAGCGTCAAGTTCGTGCACCGAACCGTTCACGCTGACCTGAATCTTTCCGCGACCTTCTCCCTTTGCAGGAATACGCAAATAGACATCTGCAACCTTATCCTCGCAGTTCTTAATATCGAAAGCACCGTTAGTCTCCAATTTTCTGGTCTGCTTGTATATGAAGAAAAACATCAAGACAAACAGTACACCCGTAACTATTGCCACAAGAATAAGCACGTAAGGACTGGAAATACCAGAATAGAAACTTACTCCACCCCATCCAAAACCTACCAAGAAGTTCACGAGGTTACGGACTGAGAACATCGACAACCCTCCGAAATCTAATGTGTCACCATCTGGGATGTCCACATCCACATCAGTCGAGTCCATTCCTAACAACGTCAGCACTGCCTGAATCACAAAAACGAACGAACCAGCCAATGCACATCCCCAAAACACCCTCTGAAGCGTTTCAAGGCCTTCAAACCATGTCATCAAATCTCCCATAATATCAATAATTTAAGTTATTTTCTATCCAATTTATCCTTCATCACATCGAGCCAAGCCTTCAGGTCTGCCATCATCTCGTCGTGGAACTTAAAGTTCTTGCGACTTCCCCAACCATGTCCGCCTGAAGGATAAATGTGCATCGTTGCCGATACCCCAGCGCGCTTCAGTGCCATGTAATAGTTCACGCTGTTAGGTGAAGGCACAGCAGTGTCATCATCCGAAAGGAACATTATGGCAGGAGGAGTTAGGCGTGTCACCTGCTGCTCATTGCTGTATAGGTCAACCATGCTCATTGAAGTGTCCCTGCCAAGCAAGTTATGCCGCGACCCCTTATGAGTAAATGCATAGTCCATTGTCACAACTGGATAAAACAGAATCTGGAAATCAGGTGCAGTAGTGCTGTCGCTATGCGTAGCAACCGTCGACGCTAAATGCCCACCCGCAGAAGAGCCCATAATGCCCACTTTGTCAGGACTGATGCCCCACTCCTTGGCGTTGGCACGCACCAATCGCAGTGCCTCCTTTGCATCACTTATCGGAACCTCGGTCACTCCATGAGGCATTCTGTACTTCAGCACAATCAAGGCAATCCCCTGTTCGTTGAAGAACGGCGCCCAGTCATATCCCTCATGGTCCATTGCAAGATGTGAGTATCCGCCACCAGGGCAGCACACCACAGCCATGCCGTTGGCCTTGTCCGCCTCAGGCAGGAACACACGCACCGACGGCTTGAAGTTTCGCTTCGCATCGTCGTAAGGCTGGGTCTTGTCAATACCGTTGCTGTTAGGCAATCCCTCCTCCCATAAGTCTATGTCTATAGTCTTCTGTGCAAGCACCGAACTACTTGCCATCAATAGTGTAGCAACAACTGCAAACATTCGTTTCTTCATAGTCACATTTATATAATGCAGGGCCATATATGCGGTCCTCTTGTTTTCTGACACGAAAGTTAAGCATTTTCTATCAAAAGAACACCATTCTGTCCGTTTTTTTGGTAATTTTGTATCGTTACATAACTATAGCCTATGAAAGAGACTAAATTAAGCGTCACAGGTGGCGACTTTGTAGGAACACATATCGCACTTGGAGGCACACATATCAACGTAAAAACTTTAAATCTATACAATACCTTTATGAACACAAACAAACCATATGTTATCGGCGTCGACCTCGGAGGTACGAACACCGTATTCGGAATAGTAAACGCCAACGGCGAAGTCATTGCAGAAAACTCAATACGCACACAAGAATACCCTACAGTCGAAGCATTTGTGGAGGCTGGATGCGATTGCCTGCAACCCATCATTGACCAGGTAGGCGGCATCGACCGCATCAAGGCCATGGGTATCGGCGCACCTAACGGCAACTACTACCACGGCACAATAGAGCACGCTCCTAATCTCCCGTGGAAAGGCATTATTCCGCTGGGCGAAATGTTTAGCAAAGCCCTTGGCCTGCCTGTAGCACTCACTAACGACGCCAACGCAGCAGCCATCGGCGAAATGATATACGGAGCGGCCAAAGGCATGAAGAACTTCATCGTCATAACCCTGGGCACAGGCGTTGGTAGCGGCATCGTCATCAACGGGCAGTTAGTCTATGGTCACGACGGATTTGCTGGCGAACTCGGCCATGTCACTATGGTGCGAGGCGAGGAAGGGCGCCCATGCGGATGCGGACGCAAAGGCTGCCTTGAGGCATACTGTTCAGCAACAGGAGTGGCACGTACAGCACGCGAAATATTAGCCAAGACCGACGAAGCCAGTACGCTTCGCGACATACCTGCCGAACAGATCACATCGCGCGACGTTGCCATCGCTGCCGACAAAGGCGACAAGGTAGCGCAAGACATCTTTAAGTTCACAGGCAAGATGCTCGGTGAGGCTTGTGCCGACTTTGCCGCATTCTCCAGTCCCGAAGCATTCATCTTCTTCGGCGGACTCACCAATGCAGGCAGCCTCATCATGGACCCAATCAAGGAAGCCTACGACAACTCCGTTCTGCCAATTTTCAAAGGCAAAGCCAAGTTCCTCGTGTCTGGGCTCATGAATGCCAACGCCGCAGTGCTCGGCGCCAGCGCCCTTGGATGGGAGATTAAATAACGATAACGACAACGGGAACGATAACGACAACGGGAACGATGTAACGTTTATAGTTGATAGTTTAGAGGTTATCTAAACCCTAAAGATCTTATTTGAACAAAGAATGAAGAAAATCATATTTTGCCTGCTCATGGCATTCAGTCTGACAGCTATCAGCTGCGCCAGCGGCGAACAGGAAACTATCGTTGTTCTCGAAACCACAGTCGGAACAATACGCATCAAATTATACGACGACACTCCAGGCCACCGAGATAACTTCCTGCAGAACGTACGCGACGGACTCTACGACGGAGTGACTTTCCACCGTGTCATACGCAACTTCATGATCCAGACCGGCGACCCGTTCACCCGCCCAGGCGAGGTAGTCGACACGACAAAAAAAGACCCAACCATTCCAGCCGAGATTGTCTATCCACGCCATTTCCATAAGCGTGGAACAATTGGTGCAGCTCGCGACGGCGATGACGAGAACCCACGCAAGGAATCCAACAAGTTCCAGTTCTACATCGTAACAGGCAAGCACTACAGCGACGCCGGACTGAGCGAACTTGAAGGCATTGCCTACCAGAAGAAAGTGGAGAACATCTACAACGAGAGCACTAAGAAATACGCCTCACGACTCGACGCCATGCGCCGTCAGCGCGACCGCGACGGAGTGAGCGACTTGCTCGACTCTCTCCTCACCGAAGCACAAGCCGAGGTCGCCGACAATCCGCCAGCGCCCTACACAAACGAGCAGAAACGCGCATATAAATCTCGCGGCGGATCACCATGGCTCGACGGCGAATACACCGTCTTCGGCGAAGTCATCGAAGGCATGAAGATTGTTGAGGACATCGAGAAAGTCAAGACTGGTCCAGCAGACAAACCACTACGCGAAATACGAATCATCAAGGCCGCTGTAGAAGAATAGACACATACATGGAGATAAACCGACATAAACTATCCAACGGGCTCACCCTACTCCACAGCCACACCACCGACACACAAATGGTGACTGTCAACATACTCTACAAAGTGGGCGCACGCAACGAATCACCCAACCAGACGGGATTCGCCCACCTCTTCGAGCACCTCATGTTCGGAGGGTCGGTCAATATAGCCGACTACGACAAGCCACTCGAAATGGCAGGAGGCGAAAACAACGCCTACACCACCAACGACATTACCAACTACTACATCACCCTGCCTGCATCAAACATCGAAACGGCGTTCTGGCTCGAAAGCGACCGCATGCTCTCCCTCGCCTTTACACCCAAATCGCTCGAAGTACAGCGCAAGGTAGTAATAGAAGAATTCAAACAGCGCAATCTCAACCAACCCTATGGCGACCTCTCGCACCTCGTAGCAGACCTCGCATATAAGGTCCACCCCTACCGTTGGCCAACCATCGGACTTAGCCTCGACCACATAGCCAACGCCACGATGGACGACGTGAAAAACTTCTTCTACCGCTTCTATGCCCCCAACAACGCCATCCTTTCCGTTGTAGGCAACATCAGCTTCGAAGAAACCATCCGCCTCACCGAAAAATGGTTCGGCCCCATACCACAGCGCAATATCGACCACACTCCTATACCACAGGAGCCGCCAATGAAGCGTCAGCGACGCAAGACCGTTCGCCGCAACGTACCGTCCACCCTGCTCCATATGACCTTCCCTATCGTCAGTCGCAACCATCCCGACTTCCCTGCTTGCGACATGATTTCCGACATTCTCGCCAACGGCCGTTCCAGCCGCTTCTACCGCAACCTCGTCGAAGAGAAACAACTCTTCACATCACTCGATGCCTACGTCTCTGGTCGCATCGACACCGGCCAACTCATCATTGCCGGCATGCCTGCCGAAGGTGTTGACATTCACACAGCCGAACAAGCCGTATGGGAAGAACTCGACCGCCTGTGCCACGAACCAATACCAGAACAAGAAATTCAAAAAGTCAAGAACAAGTTCGTATCTGCCACAGCCATGGACCTCACCGACTACCAGCACTGCGCAGCCGAAATGGCATACCTCGAAATGTTCGGTAATGCCGACGACATCAACCACCAAGTGGAAGCCTACGAAAATGTCAGCCAGAAACAGTTGCTCAGAGTATGCCGTCAGGTGCTCCGACGCCGCAACTCCTGCGTCCTGCATTATTTAAAAGCAGAAGATTGAAAGTTGAAAGGTCCTAAAGTCCCTAACCCCTACCTTGCAAATGTTAAAAACATAAATCCGAAATGTTAACACATCTTCAGATTTTTCCTTTTTCGCCCCTCTACAACCCCGATAAACAAAGAGTTTGACGCGAATCTGTGTTCGCGCACAAAAATCTTAAAAACTCTAACTTCTTGATAATGTGACTCAACCAGTTTTGCCAATTCATCCAAAAGCCGTAACTTTGCACCAGTTTTAAGAGTAAAACAAGAGAGACGTTAATGTCGGATATATCAAATACGAGACGCAAACACATCCGACCAGTATTCACGAAAACGAATCAAATGAGAAAGATTTTATTATCGCTTTTCATCACATTCAGCCTCGGAGCATCTGCTGCTACAGCAGACCTCGAAGCAAAATGGGAAACGGTAATCAAAGCAATCTCCTTCGTGGAGAGCACAGGCAGAGCAAACGCCGTTTCACCTTGCGGAAAGTATGTAGGCTACCTTCAGATTTCCAAAATCCTCGTTCGCCAATGCAACATCCTTGCCGGCTACGAAAAGTACAACTACAACGACCGCTACAGCATCGACAAGAGCATTAACATGTTCATCGAATACCAGGAGCGCTACAATCCTGAAGGCAACATCGAGAAGGCCATCCGCCTTTGGAATTCAGGCGACCTCAAATGCATGGAGCGCAAAGCCAAGACCGAGCGCTACTACCAAAGAGTGATGAAACGCTACAACACACTCATTGCAGAAGCATAACATTCTGAATAACGAAGCATCCCACACGGGATGCTTTTTTTGTTTCCTCCCGCAATAACGACACCCCAACAACGGAATAACGATACAACGAAATAACAGAATAACGATACAACGGAATAACGAAATCTCTCCAATAACCCCTCTACTTCACATTCCTCGTTCCGTTACATTCCGGATAATTACAGCACCGCAAAGATACAACGCCCACCACCCCACTCCAAACAAAAACACCACAATATGCACCCCCCTGCACAAAAATTCCAAAACACCCCACCAAACCACGAAATAACAATATTTAGTTACCCTCAAATTTAATGAGTCGGTTAGACGGTCTTCTGTGATGTAAAGTCTCTTTGTATCTACAACAGTAGAAATTTAATGAGTCGGTTAGACAGATGCCACCATAATCTTGTCGGAGGTATCTACAACAGTAGAAATTTAATAAGTCAGTTAGACGCACAAGCGAGGAAAACTACCAGCTGCGATCTACAACAGTAGAAATTTAATAAGTCGGTTAGACTTTATCTCCGTTTCCAGAAGTTCTTTCCTATCTACACCAGTAGAAATTTAATAAGTCGGTTAGACTCATTAACTCCTGCTCAAGAACGCAGAAATCTACACCAGTAGAAATTTAATAAGTCGGTTAGACAATGCTTTATAAGGATTCTGAAACACAACATCTACACCAGTAGAAATTTAATAAGTCGGTTAGACTACCACGACCATCATTTGTAGAACATTTATCTACACCAGTAGAAATTTAATAAGTCGGTTAGACTTCGTGCGCGCATCCCTACTTATTCTGCTATCTACACCAGTAGAAATTTAATAAGTCGGTTAGACGTAGCAACTTCTTCGACTTGTGCATCAGTATCTACACCAGTAGAAATTTAATAAGTCGGTTAGACATGGAGTTTCTCGTAGAAAATGGCTCTCATCTACACCAGTAGAAATTTAATAAGTCGGTTAGACTATTAATCAAATAACGAGCATTGTCATGATCTACACCAGTAGAAATTTAATAAGTCGGTTAGACTAGTAACGCTTCGGCTCACGGGGGCGAAAATCTACACCAGTAGAAATTTAATAAGTCGGTTAGACAACGATTGCGATACCGACCAATGCAACTTACATCTACACCAGTAGAAATTTAATAAGTCGGTTAGACTGAAAGGAGGTGTTCATTAATTATGTCATCTACACCAGTAGAAATTTAATAAGTCGGTTAGACTCTCATTTATATTACAAAGATAGCAAAATTTTCAATTACAAACATTTATACCAAGACATTTTCTCGTCCATTTACCCCGCCCATTGCACGGTATCCGTATACAAGCCAGAGAATCAACCGCTTACGCACAGTTTCCAAAATGTTCACACTTAGGTTTGCATACTAAAAATAGAGAACATCTTTATCACGGTGAATCGCATGACCATACTTGCGAAGATGGATATTTGAGACGTCAAATATTATTACGCTATCCGCACCAGAAAACAACGGAGCAAAAGTTTCCTCAATATGAGCGGTAATGTTGTTTATTACACGCTGCGTGTTATTAACCTCGTACACCGAAAACTGGAGACGAACAGCACCATTTTTCCTCAACATCTTCGAGAAGCGCGTGCGAAGTTTATCATCTGCAATATCATAACTTATCACCAGCATCAGACCCCGAATTTAGGATATTGTTCTATCGACTTACCTTGCATGAAACCACGATAATACGACTGAACATATTTAAAAACATCTATTTTGTAGGTCACAAGAGCATCAAAAAAGACTTTTGTATAGTCTGCATTTTTCTCCAACTTAAGTTTATATTCACCTTTTACCAAGGTAAAATCCTTTACTGTGAATTGCCCTCTGTTAAAAGCCGTCCTGACACATCTGTCAATAATGCAGCGAAACGGTTCCATTAAATCGCAAATAAGAGATTTACGCTTAAACCACAAGCGGTGGAACACCCCGACATAAAGATCAAAACCAAACATTCTAACAAAGCACTCCATATAATTGAAAAGCATGGTATAGCCTATATCCAATGCCACATTTACAATATCACATTTAGTTCTTGGACGACGTGCCACCCACTCCATATCCTGAAAATAAGCTTTAAAGAATGCCTTAGAAGCTACACCTTCTATCCCCATCAATGAAGAATATTCGCTTACGTCTTGAATAGCCTCTAAGCAGGCCTCACAGTTTGCCAATGCCTCTTCCGTAAGCAAGTCTCTTCTCCTCGTGTTAACAAGCAATTGCCGCTGATTCATAATCTTATTCGCAATCAGCAACTTAGCAATGGTTATATCATTCTTATCCAACGCATACTGCTTCTGCCGAAGAAGATAATTGGCTTCTGCCGAATTAGCCCAATAAAAAACAGGGCGGAAAGACGGTTTTACAACAATCAGAGCAACGCTATACTTCTTGCACTTCTCAATCAGGGGTGTCGTAACGGTTATATGTCCTACAACGAATAGTGCAAGAATCTTTTGGAATGGCAACTTCGTTAGAGTTTTCTTCTCTTCAGTTTCCTCCAAAAGCAATTCACCATTACTTACCCTCAGGCTACGTTCCTTAACGCAATTAATTACAAATATGCTTCGGTATTCTATGTCCTTATGCGTAAACATTATCAACGTTTGTTCTATCGCACAGATTGCAGTATATGCAATGCCTGCATTTATTTGGATTTATTGCCATATAATCCTCTGGATTGTAATTACGAAACTTGTAAACAAATGCGGCAAACTTGCATTCATCACTCTCTGTTGGCATTGCCACAGGAATCATTTTGTTTGTAGAGGTTTCATAAAAAGCAAGGTTGTCAACTTCATACCCCATTTCCCTCAGGCAAAACATCTGCGCCCACAACTGATATATTTGGCCTTGATAGATCGTCTTAATCTGGTATTTTCGTTCTATGAGTTTCTTCTCCCTTCCATCGTAAACATCAATTTTACCCATCAACTTGAACCTTTCCGAGTAGACTGGCATAGAAAGAAGCACATCCTTTCTATTGCTTGACGTTTTCTTGTCAACAGTCTCATGTGCTATCCTCCCCTTTGTCTGAGGAGTGGCATGATACAATCCTTCATCCGCATCCATATACACGTTGTGCAGGTATATGGAATACGGACAAAAGATAAAGTCGTTCAGTGTTGATATGGAGATGTAGTCATCCACGCAGATTTAGTCATTCAAATAGGGTTTGTTTTGAGCAAACTGCAACCATTCCTTGTTGCTGATAGCCAGTTTGAGATTCTCCAAATCATCGGCCGCCTTGATTTGATTCACTACCCATAAGCCTTTCCGGGCGATGTTGTAGGCTCCGTTGGCATCGGCATTCTTTGGTAGAGCGTCACTGCATGTGGTGCTGTTGTAGAACACTCCATGCTCATCGGCAACGGGTGATTGTATATAGTCTACATCGGTGCCTGTAGCACTATTGCGCATCTGAAGAGTCAACTTGAGCAAGTACAACAACCCTTTGAAGAAGTCGGCAGAATCTTGAGCCGAAATAGTCTCCTTCAAGTTGTCGTGAATATCAATTCCATATTGTGCAAAGAACTTCTTGAACGCATCAGTGAGGTCAATCTCCCTACTGCTCCAACTGGAATTCTTCGTTTCATCACGGAAGGTCTCGATACGTTTGCCATAGGTACAGATAGTCCAGTGGGTACGTGTACCATCAGCCTTGGTGGTGAACATGCTATAGTCAACAGCAAACTCAAACCATCCCTTGCTATCGTTGTAGCGTATCGCTTCGAACTTACTGAAGAAAGCCTTTGCCTTTTCGCGGGTCTCATAGCGGGTATCGAGTAAGTTGACAAAGCCTGTGACGGGGTCTATCTTACTGGTATTCCAAGCTGGCACATAGTAAAGGAATCCGCTTTGCTTACCCATCTTTTGGAAACTTACGAACTTGCTCGTCAGCTGATAGGCGTTGAGTATGCCGCCAGGCTCTTCGGGTTGGCTTTTCTTGTTGGCAAGGTAGTTGAGTTTGTCAATGAGCATTTTCTCGAATTTTTGATATACGGATGACTCTACCTTCTGACGTCCACGCATGAATCCTTGGTTGAGGTCTTCGAGTACGACAATAGCATTGTACTTAATCATTAGTTCTGATATCTTGTGAATCACTTGACTTAAGTATCCTTCTTTCAGTTCCTTGATGCTCTC